>NZ_CP074572.1:1375802-2751604 GCF_018394335.1 Shewanella dokdonensis
ATTACCTGAGAGACTATAAATCTAATTCATATGAAAGTGCAAAAATTAATCATCTTTTGAACGGGGATATGATGTCCAAGTATTATTGGCTAAGTAATTTGCTGGTGGGGAAAATTCATTGGTTTGCAACCAATGCAGGTATGTGTCTAAATCGCCGTCATAAAATATGGGTAACGCTGTATCCTGGAAGCAATAACGGCCATCCATTTGTTTTGTAAGCACGGCAGGATAGCGTGCCTGATATTGGCTAATATCCTTATAAACCTGCTGGCGGGATATCGTAAATTGTTTGACGACCTCGCAGTTACGCACTTCGCCTTGCCATAGTGCCAACATTTCGATAAATGCCAGCCGTTCCTCGACTAATTGCCTCGCCATTCACTATCCATGTTATTCATCCATCAGTGATGCGTTATGGTGTATCAAAAATCCAAGGCGTTGTCTTTCTGTATCTGGCGTTTGCCAGATTGCACAGGCCTTAGCCTCAGGTTTGAACACTGACAATCATAAATAACATGCAGCGGCACAGGGAGTGGTGAGCCACATAGCAAAAACGCTGGGCGGCGCGCCGGCAACTCTCGTTAGCAGCGTTCAATATGGGTGTTATTCATACAAAGCTGCGGATAACTGTAGATGTCAGCCGCTTAGAAGCATGATTTTATGCCAAATACGCCAAGGATAATTCACTGGTGAGAGCCTATTGCTAGCGTTAATCGCTAGTGCCGCCACAGATTTTCAATGGTGGGGGCAACCTCATCCAGTGAAAGTTGCTGCTCAACGGCCTCCATTTCAATAGCTTCTTTTGGCATACCAAACACCACGCAACTCTGTTCGTCTTGGGCAAAGGTGATGGCTCCCGCCTGCCGCATCAGCTTTAAACCTCTGGCACCATCATCGCCCATGCCCGTCAGAATAAAGCCAGCGGCATCGGCCCCGGCGGCTTTGGCAACTGAACGAAATAGCACATCCACGGAGGGTTTATGGCGATTCACCAGCGGCCCATCACTCACGGTCACCACATAACCATTGCCTTGAGCAACTAGCTGCATATGGCGGCCACCGGGAGCGATTAATGCCCGGCCTGGCAATACGGCATCCTGATCGGCGGCTTCCTTCACTTCTATTCGGCACAAGCTGTTAAGCCGTTGGGCAAACATTTCAGTAAATTTTTCAGGCATATGCTGCACGATTACGATGCCTGGTGGGCGTTCACTCAACGCGGTCAAGATCCGCTCCAGTGCCTGAGTACCGCCAGTGGAGGTGCCAATGGCCACCACCTTACGCAGTGGTAATCGCGCGGGGGCTACGCGGTTTATCGGCTGAGGTTTAGGTGCTGCTAGCTGTGGCTTACGCACAATATTGGCCAGCTTGGCACTGGCCGCCGCTTTCACCACGCTGACCACATCATTAGCACTGTCGAGCAAAAAACCTTTCAAGCCAGCTTTGGGTTTGGTAATAAAACCAAAGGCTCCGGCGGACATTGCCCGCACCGTGACCTCCGCCCCCTTTTCCACTAGGCTAGAGCAGATGATCACTGGCGTTGGCCGCTTCTCCATAATCTGCTTTAGGAACGTTAAGCCATCCATCCGCGGCATTTCCACATCTAATAACACCACGTCAGGCCAGCACTTTTCCATGCGCCGCATGGCAAAAATAGGGTCGGCAGCCACGGCCACTTCGGCAATGGCATTGTCCTCCAGCAGCAGATCGCTCATCACCTGGCGCACCACGGCTGAGTCATCCACAATCAGCACATTAATCCCTTTGCCCATCATTGAACTCATGTTGCTCCCCACATACGGCACAACGCTTCCTTGCGCAGATCAATCTTTCAACCACAACGACCATATTTGACCCAAACACTGCCACTATTCATCTCAAAGACCACTTGTCGATAACGTTCCCCGCCCACGTCTTCGGCTTTAACCGCAAAGCCAGCTTCACGCAGCCGTTGTTGACCAAAGCGAATATTGGCTTCGGCAACGTTGATGTTAAACCTGTGGCGATCGGGCCACAGGATCACATTGCCGCCACCAAAAATTTTGGCTTCAAATTCGCTGGGAGACAGGCGCGCTTTAGCAATATGTTCGAGAAAGGAATGGAATACATCACTGCCGAAATACCCGTGTGGATGCCGTTCTGGCCGATGAAAGCGCTGCCGATCTGGCAACAAGTAATGGCACATGCCGCCCAGTTTATGCTGCGGATGCCACAAGGTGATGGCCACACAGGAGCCGAGCAATGTCTGCACCTGCACAGGTTCCTGACTGAACAGCAACTCACCAGGATTGAGCACAAATTTACGGGTCTGCGGCAGTGAGAGCGCAATTGTCATAGTTTTGCTCCTAGCCGATACACAGATGGCTGCAACAGGTTAACTTTGTCCGTAACGCCAGTGAGGCTTTCGGCATGGCCTATCAGCAGGAAACCACCCGCATTCATGTGCCGAATAATATTGGCGACTACCCGCTGTTTTGAGGGTTGATCAAAATAGATCATCACATTGCGCAGCAGCACCAGATCAAAACTACCGAGCCGCTCCGGCAATTGCTGCAAATTGGCATGACGAAATTCCACTTGGCTGCGAAGTTCACGACAGACCTTGAATTGTAAGGATTTATCGCCCGTTCCCTTCAGGCAATACTGATGCAGATAATGTTTGGGAATATTCTCTGCCCTTTGTATGGGATAAATACCTTTTTTGCTTTTTCAATGACTTCAGCATTGATATCTGTCCCCAAAATCTGCCAACTGCCCTGATGGTGGCTCGCCAGTACCATGGCTAAGGTATAAGCTTCCTCACCGGTGGAGCTGGCAGCACTCCAGCATTTGAGGTGTTGTCCACGAAACCGCGGTAATACCGCTTCCCGAATAAAACTGAAGTGACTGTCTTCCCGAAAAAGAAGGTTTCATTGGTGGTGAGCAAGTCAATCGCCCGCTGCCGTTCCGATGCTGCTAGTGTGTCTTGAGCGTTGCTGATTAACTCATAATAACGGCGAAAACTGGGGAGTTGTAGCTCCCGCAGTCGGCCATTAAGGCGACTCGTCACCAAAGCTTTTTTATTGGCGGCAAGCCGGATCCCGGCGGCCTGATACAGCCACTGGCAGATCAGTTGAAACTCGGCATCATGCAGCGGTATCTGCTGGAATGAGTCGGGCCAAAGAAATTCCGCTTCATTGCATTTCACGGCGATTTATTCTCCAGCGCAGCATCCCGAACCTGACCAACCAAGGTCATTTCCTCCACCGACAGCACTTTGTTTTCATCCAAAATAATCACAAAGGCTTCGCCCAGTTTGCCCATGGCTCGGATAAAATCGGTGCGGATACTGGCGCCAAAGCTGGGCGCGCCACGCAAGTTGTCGGTGGCAATTTCCAGCACCTCCGAGACACTGTCCACCAGCACGCCTATCACTTGGGAATCGGTCTCTTGCCCCACTTCCACAATGACAATACAGGTACGGCGACTGATCTGCGATGCCGCCATACCGAAACGGCTAGCCAGATTCACCACGGGGATCACTTCTCCCCGCAGGTTGATCACGCCTTCAATAAAATCAGGCATGCGCGGGACTTTGGTAACGCGTCCATACTCCAAAATTTCCTTCACATGGAGAATGCCAAAAGCATATAGCTCACCTTGCAACAGAAACGTCAGGTACTGAGATTCTTCCTGATAGTTGTCCTCGTTATCCGTCCCATTAGTTACTGCCAGTGATTGTTTAGCTTCTGCCATGGGGCCTCCTAAAAGCGTACAAATTCACTGTCATCGTCGTCAGATGCTACGGGCTTATGACTCATCGCCACAGGTGCAGCCTTGGGGGCCGTACGTTTGAGCCCTCCACGGGGGCTGTGCCATTGCCCGTTTTGAAGAACGTCATCAACTGCTGTAACTGCTGTGCCTGACTACTCATCTCTTCTGCGGTAGAGGCAAGTTCCTCGGACGCCGAAGCGCTTTGCTGAGTAATGCTGTTCAACTGCTCCATCGCCTGGTTGATCTGGCTGGCTCCGGTAGATTGCTCCATCGATGCCGCGCTGATCTCCTGTACCAAATCCGAGGTTTTCTCAATAGAAGGCACCATTTCTCGCAGTAGATTGCCCGCTTCTTCTGCCAGTCCAACACTGTTTTTGGCGACTTCACCAATCTCTTGAGAAGCTATCTGACTGCGCTCTGCCAGTTTACGTACTTCTGCGGCAACCACGGCAAACCCCTTGCCATGTTCGCCCGCTCGTGCGGCTTCAATTGCAGCGTTTAACGCTAACAGATTGGTCTGGTAAGCAATATCGTCAATAATGCTGATTTTTTCGGCAATTGACTTCATCGCCGCCACCGTTTTAGTAACCGCTTCGCCCCCTTGCTTGGCTTCTTTGGCCGCTTTAGCCGCCATGGAATCAGTGACCTTGGCATTGTCGGTATTCTGCTCGATAGAAGCTGACATCTGCTCAACTGATGAGGTGGTTTCCTCTACGCTGGCCGCCTGTTCGCTGGCGCCCTGGCTTAACGATTGCGATGTGGCAGACACCTGTTCCGATGCCGAAGCCAGCGCATCGCTGGCACTGTTGACCTCGCCCACAATTTGCGACAACTTGCGTACCATGTTTTGGATATTAGCGACTAGGCTGGTGCTGTCATTGGGTTTGAGATTGAACTTGACGGTTAAATCCCCTTCCGAAATTTCCTTCACCACCGCGGCCGCATAATCCGGTTCGCCCCCAATCTGTTGCAATACCGAACGGGTAATCCAGAAGCCCACCAGCAAGCCGATAGCAATGGCAATGACACAGACACTCAACATCATCAATTTGGCTTGCTCATTGGACGCCTGTACTTTAGGGCCAAGTGCATCCTGCTGTGACTTGATGTTAGCCATCAGATCTTCTAGCAGTTTGGCCACATTACGCCCGATCACCGAAAGCTCTCCGTCCATTAGCTGGTTGCGTTTCTTAATCACGCTCGTCAGTTCATTAAAGGCGCTTGCGTAATGCTCGCTGGAAATCTTGACTTGATTTACCAGCGTCCGTTCGTTGCTATCGTTGACTTGCTTATCTAGTGTTGCCAGTTGGTCTTTCAGCGTCAGGTATTCACTATCAACGCGCTGAACATAGGTATCTAGGTTGTTGTCAAGAAATTTCACCACATACAAGCGCATCAACAGCAGGTGGCGTAATGCCAGCGATGTGACATAGGCATCTTCGGCTTTATTATTCTGCCTGGCGGTCTTGAGCAATTCCGTCATGACGTTTTCCACCTCAGGGCCAAGACGATCTAGCTGCCCGGACATCAAGGCATCACGGCGGGCAATCAGCTCAGTGATCTGGGTAAACACCGCATCATAGTTATTGAGCTGTTTCTCTAACTGTTCATAGATTTTCAGTTGTGGCGGATCAACCACCATGGCCTTGGCTTGGGGAAGCAGATCCATCAGCGCCTGCCAGCGTTCACCTTTGCGTTTTAGTGTGGTTTCATCGGCATGCATGTAGTAGTACAACGTCTCTAACCGCAGTGCCAACATACTGCTTTGGATATTACCGGCTTCCACCGTATTGCGGGCATAAGCACGATACTCGGCAAAACCGCTACTGGCAGTGAACAACCCACGGAAGGAGATGATGGCCGCCAGACATAGCAGTAATAACACTATGCCAAACCCCATTCCTAACTTAAGGCCAAGCTTCATATTCCTGAACATAGCTATCTACCCTTTCCTTGTCATGTTCTTGTGTATGTGTAACGGCCACTGCTAAACACCGTTGCCAAGCTACTGTAATAACAACTGTTCTTCTCCCATCATGGTGTCGATAAGACCATGAATATCCAGAATCAAAGCCACTGAACCATTCCCTAAAATGGTTGAACCACTGATGCAGCCCACTTCGGAAAACAGTTTGCCCAGTGGTTTGATGACGGTCTGAAACTCACCTAACAGGCAGTCAACGACCAGTCCGGCACTGGTGCCACCAGACTGCACTACCACCACATTCTGACGCGCCGGATAACGGCCTTCGATACCCAAACAATGGCGCAGATAGATCAAGGGCAACACCTGCCCTCGCAGGTTAAAGTAAGGAGCATCGACGGGATTGTCGGGCAGTTTTTTGAGTTCAAGACATTCCTGCACCGCATCCAAAGGCACCACGAACTGCTCATCCGCAACCCCAATAATAAAGCCGTCAATAATCGCCAGCGTTAGCGGCAGGATGATGCGCATGGTGCTGCCTTGGCCTATCTGGCTGAGGATCTCCACGCGGCCTCGCAGTTCTGAGATATTGCGTTTGACCACGTCCATTCCCACACCGCGACCGGAAAGGTTGGAAACTTGTGAGGCAGTAGAAAAACCCGGTTCGAAAATCAGGTTCAGCAGTTCATCCCGCGACAATACGGCATTTTCATCCAGCAACTGTTTTTCAATCGCTTTCGCTCTAATGATCTCGGGATCCAGCCCTTTGCCATCATCACTGACTTCAATCACGATATTGCCGGAATCATGATAGGCATTGAGCGTAATCGTGCCTTTTTCTGGTTTCCCGGCAGCGACACGAATTGCAGGCGATTCAATACCGTGATCAATGGCGTTGCGCACCAAGTGGGTCAATGGATCGCCGATTTTCTCAATCACGGATTTATCCAGCTCGGTTTCGGCGCCGTTGATCACCAGTTCAATCTCTTTATCCAGCTCGTGGGCAATATCCCGCACGACTCGTTGGAAGCGGCTGAACGTGGCCCCAATCGCAACCATTCGCAGTTCCAAGGCTGCATCCCGCACGGCTTCCAGCAACGAATTCAGTACTGACACTGATTCGTTTAACGCCGAATCGCCCAGATTATCGGCCAACAGCGATGTCCCGGCTCCCGCGGTCACCAGCTCGCCCACCAGATTGATCAGCTTATCCAGCTTTTCGGCATCCACGCGCAGACTTTTTGCTCTTTCACCAGGGTATCGCGGACTTTTCCCTGCTTATCGAGAGCCGCTTGCAATACCGGTTGGATGCCGCATTGGTACTCGAAATAATCTCGCCTAAGGGTTGAGGGCTACTACTGAGCTGTTGCTGTAATTGCAGTGCCCGTTGCAATTCGTTGGCTGTCAGCGCTCCCGATTGCACCAGCATCTGCCCCAGCAGTTGGTCAACCTGCGGCATGCTCTCTATCAGTTGCACAAACTCCTGCAATCGGCTGTGAGGTGGAATAATGTGCAGAATGCTTTCTTCCCTAACAAATTCAAACACATCTTCAATTTCTTGCTTCGATGCTGACGAGGCCAGTTGAATGCCAAAAGCCAGATAACAGTTTTCACTGTCAAACGCGGTAATGGGGGGTAAAAACTCTGCCAAAGGGATAATGCTGACCACATCGCCCAGATGTTTCAGGTAAGAGATAAAAGAGAGGGGATCCATGCCATCCCGAAAGCTGTTATGGCCAAAACGAATAGAGATATGCCAACAATCACTGCTAGCAATATCATCGCTGTCCAGCCGTTCAAAGGGAGGCTGCCCAGAGACAGGCAAGGAAAGTTCGGGCTGTTGCACCGCTGCGGCGCCTGCAACCATGTAGGATTGCAAGGCTGCCAGTAATGGCTCACCGGCTTTGGCGATAGCGCTATCGTTGTTTCCGGCTTCGGCACTATCGACCAGTTGTGCGATATGATCTCGACATTGCAACAACAGCGAGACTAACGCATCCGAAATCGCTAACTGATGGTTACGCATGCGATCCAGCACACTTTCTACTACATGGGTAAAGCTGACCACGTCTTCCAGGCTGAACATGCCCGCAGAACCTTTGATGGTATGGGCAGCACGAAAAATACCGTGCAGATTCTCCTGCAAAGAGGCGTCATCCAGCGTTTCCAGCTGTAACAACAGTGATTCCATCTGTTCCAGCAGTTCACGGCTTTCAGAAAAAAGTCTGCAGTGCAACATCCATGTTCATCGATATCTGCTCCTTACGGACTAAATTTAAGCATCGCCAGCCAGTAATACCGGATCGTCAAACCAGTCCAGCAATCCCAGCAGGCTGAACAGCGATACCACCGCCTCGCTATGATTGACGAGTGCTAGTTGTTTCCCCGCCTGTAACCGTTCCCGCCGCGCCAGCATCAGCAATTGCGCGCCACTGCTGTCAATTTCCGTCACATCTTTCAGATCGACCACCAACTGCGCCGAGGTCGTCAGTAAGGGCAAAAATTCCTGCGCTAATTCAGCGATGTGATAAATCGTCATTTCCCCCTGCGGGCTGACAAATTCGATGCTGGTGTCTGACACATGTTCCTGCATAATAGGTCGCCTCAGGGTGCAATCAACTTACCAACCGCCGCCAGTAATTGCTGTGGCACAAAGGGCTTGACCACCCACGCTTTGGCGCCAGCCGCGCGCCCTTCCTCTTTTTGGCCGCCTCGGATTCAGTGGTTAACATGATCACCGGGGTAAATCGGGTATCAGGGCGAGCCTTGAGTTCTTTAAGCAGCGTTAAACCATCCATGTTAGGCATGTTGACATCGCTGATAACCAGGTGGATACGGCTGCCGCCGAGCTTGCTGAGCGCATCTTTGCCGTCGCAAGCCTGAATAGTGTCGTAACCGGCACCACTGAGGGTCATGCTGACCACTTGTCGGATAGAAGCGGAATCATCAACGATCAAGACTGTCTTTCCCATAACCCATCCCTTTGTTATTTGCTGTTTTGCTTAGAAAAATGTGATATCGCTGGACTGTTGCTGCCGTTGCGAACTACCGCCATGAATATGGTGCTGTTCAATCATGGTGTAGCGCTGTTTCATCTGTTCCAGCCATTGATTGACATCTAAGGAAGCGAACTGGGATTCGCTAAAGTTATCGGTCATGGACAGCAGTTCTTCCAGATTGCTGCGGATGTTCAGCAACACCTGACTGACCCGATCTTGAAACTGTAGTTCAACAATGACACCCGTGATGGCATCACCAACGGCTGAGGTATCTTCCCGTAACTGTTGTGACTGTTGCTCTAACTGACCAACGATATCAGTGAACTGGTTAATCACTTCATCAATACAGCGCTCAGTGCTGGCTATCTGGCTTTCTTCCCGCTGTGCGGCTTCCTGAGCCACCGAGAGTGCGGTGCCGATAGCACTATTCACCGTTTGCACTTTATCGGTCATGCTGGTGGCAATCTCCTGGGAACGTATCGACAGACTACGTACTTCATCGGCCACTACCGCAAAGCCTCGGCCGGAATCCCCGGCACGAGCTGCCTCAATGGCGGCATTCAGTGCCAGTAAGTTAGTTTTGTTGGCGATAGACACCACATCAGATGCCATCTTGTTCAACTCTGATGTGTAGGTTTCCAGATTATGTATCTGCACTAACATCTCTTTGCGGCCCTGTTGAGTATCACGCAACGCTTCCACTGCCGCCGATAACTCCTCACCACTATGTTTGATCACCTCAACAACTTGACGGCCACTATCACCTTGTTGGGCAGATGTCAGCGATGCTGCATGATTGAGCCTATCGGCAAGTTGTTCAAACAGCCCTGATAATCCCGTCACGGCATCGGTCAGATGGGAGTCGGCATAACCGATATGTCCGAGCCAGATAGGGACTGACTTTTGTAGCAACTGCTGCAAGCGCCCTTCATTTGCCGGTATTGTCGAGTGAGAAAGACTAGGTTCCAGATGTGGTTGCGCCAGCACCTGTGGCTGAGCGAGCCCCCGTTGTGCCCACCAAGCGGCCACCACGGCAGTCAACGCCCCCGCACAGGAAACCAACATGAGCGTCGTCATAGCGATATTGTCAAAGGCCAATATCAGCACCATCACAACCACGGGCAACAAAGCTGTTAAGGTCATCCTTTTCAGTAACATGATCTGCCGTAATGAGTTAATAAATCAGAAAAAACTGTGCGTCTATTGAGTATTGCACAACATTCTGAGATCTCAACGTAACCGCGATCAAAACTAAAAATATGAATAAATTGCTATTAAAACAGTAAGATAAAAACAAAGAACAGCATGATTTGGCAAAATCTTGAGAGGAGGTTGGGCTTCGGCAAAGTACACTTGATGGTTACCAGTTCTGCACCTTGTTGCACGCCACTTCCGGCCTACCGCGCTCACGAGTGTCAACCTGCACAGTTACCGTGATACTGAAGGTTATCAATAAGTAAGGAAACGTGTTCCTGTATATAGGCCAAGGATATTCACCCGTTTTTCCACTCCCAGTGAATACGGCAATATCCCGTGGTGGCTAAGAGATTGCACTGCAATATCCCATATTGCCTAAACAATCCATAAAAATGATGTAATTTCAGTATGCTATAAAAATACATTACACATATTAGCTAACGGTAAACCACTGCTCCAAACGGCGATGCCAAGCGCTCAGGCAAAATTTATCGCCCCCATGAGGTTCAAGATAAAAAACGGCTTTCTCCCATCAGAAAATCGCTTTTACTCTTATACTTATCTAAAGACATGCACGTCTGTATCACCCACAAGCAGCAGTGACCGCAGCAGAAAAGGTAAAAAATTACCACCTTAAGTGGACGTTAATGTAGCAAGACTAAAAGTAGACCATTTGCTAAGTTCACCCATTCTGTAATGGGATTAGAATTTTTTAATGTATTCAATGCTATCGAGGCAGTGTTCAGTTATATCCAAGTGAAGACTTCGAGTCGGCTAAGTAACCGGAAGAACTTGTGGTAATAATGGAATAGCTCGGAAATTCAATAAATTACTTTTGCCATACGAAATCATTTTGTTCCTGTTTTGTAGGAGTTAATGATGCTAAGACGTATAAAAATTGGCAAACGATTAATTTTAGGCTTCGGTATCTTAGTGTTGCTGAGCGTGGTTGTTGGGGCGTCAGCCTTGTACCGAATGTTCGAAATCAAAGCAAACCTCAATAACATCTCAGAAAGGAGACTGCCTGCGGCGTTGTTAGTCGGTGAAATGAACCGCAACCTGCTACTACTTCGGGTGGCGACATTGAAACTGATGAACGCAGCCACTGCTGATGAGAAATCGAAACTGCAACAAAGTCTCGATATTACCAGTGGTAAATATCAGGAAGCATCTAAAAAAGCAGAAGTTTTTCACAAAACAAAGGCGGGACGCGCGGCTTTTGAAAAAGTGCTGAATGCAAAATCCGCTTACGACAAAATCCAACAGCTACTGTTGGATCAGATCAATGCTGGCGATCTACAAGCGGCGCATGCACTCCAGAGTAGCCAATTCAATCAGGTGTCAGAACAGATTACTGAAGCGTTGTCTGACTTAGCTGAGTACCAACGTCACACCGGCAAAAAGCAAGCTGCCATGGCGGCAGACAGCCTCAAGATCGCCGAAGTTACCGTGGTAAGTTCCATTGCTTTCGCAACGATTGCCGGTATCTTGCTGGCAGTGTTATTTAGTAACAGCCTGGTTCGACCCATGCGTATTGCGGTAGCCGCAAGCCAGAAAATTGCAGCGGGTGATCTCAGTTATCAGTTCGATGACCATGAACCAGATGAAGCTGGCGAATTAATCCGGGCAATGGCACAAATGCGGCAACAACTGCATAACACAATAGAAGCTATTTCGCAGTCGGCCTCACAACTCACCACCACCTCACAGGATTTGCATGCCATCACCGAGGCGTCTGCCCGCACCATTCAGCAGCAGAATGCCGAACTGGACATGGCGGTCACCGCAGTAACTGAGCTGACTGCCGCCGTTGAAGAAGTGGCTAAAAGTGCCGCGGCCACTTCGGCCAATTCCACACATGTTGATACAACAGCAAATGATGGGCAGCAACAGGTTAACAGTACCGTTGATGCTATCCAGTCTTTGGAACGAGAACTTCAGGGCTCTAAAGACTGTATTCTCAGTTTGTCAAGGCAGATCAGCAATATTGGCTCAGTGATGGATGTTATCAGGGGCATAGCGGAACAGACCAACCTGTTAGCGCTAAACGCGGCGATTGAAGCGGCCAGAGCTGGGGAATCCGGTCGTGGGTTTGCGGTCGTTGCGGATGAAGTCCGGGCGCTGGCGCATCGCACCCAAGAATCCACCAAACAGATTGAAGATACTATCAAGGCCGTTGAAGCAGAAACCGCACAAACGGTCAGTGTGATGGGACAAAGCAGCAAACGCGCTACCGAGACCCTGGAACTAGCCAAACACTCTGGCGCAGCGATTGAGCAGATAACCGATGCGATTGGAAAAATCAGCGATCAAAACCTCACGATTGCCAATGCCGCGGAGGAGCAAGCCACGGTAGCCAGAGAGGTCGACAAAAATCTGCTCAACATCAAAGATCTGTCGGAACAAACAGCAGAAAGCGCCAAAGAGACCAAAAACTCCAGCGAGCAGTTAGCCCAGCTTGCTCAGCGGCTAAGTGGCATGGTGCATAAGTTTAAGATCTGATAGCCGTAAAACACGGCGCTATCGTCTTGGAGGCAACCGTGTTGCCTCCAGTGGTTTATCGTAATCGCCACACCTACTGCCGAACAATCTCCGTACCTGAAATATTTCCTCCTTAGCGGGGGCCATTGCGTTGTAATGATGTGAGCATAGATGGGAATGGTCATCACACAGTCATGGCACCACCGGCAACTTTTTGCCGTTATGCGGCAAAGAATTGCACCGCATTGATACCGTCACCGCAACGGTATCTTGCGATGGACACATGAACCGTTGGTTTTGAAGTGGTACGTGATTTGCTTATGCCATTTAAAGTAATCGTATACATCTAAAAAATATACAATTTTACCAGTTGTAATCGGGCAATGAGCTGCATTCTTATCATTAAATAGTCCTTTAAACTGAACATTCCCGTGAATGCCAGCTGTTACAACTATTACTGTCATAAGACGCTAGTGTGATGTGTTAAATGCAACGACCAACAACCAAATTATTTTTGCAACAAACGGGTTTCCCATTAGCGGAAATGTCCATGCCGTTGTTGCAGCCAACCGTTGCGCCAAAAAACAGTTCCGCGACCAAAGGTATATATCTCGAGATGCGTAAACTGATACATGATTTAAAGCTGCCACTGACATTGGTGAACGGAGAACTAGAAGCGATTGAAGACGGTGTGCGAGCCTGGACGCCAGAGACCACCCGGACGTTATTGTCAGAGTTAGAACAGATAAAAAGTATGCTGGAAGCCATTTCCCTGAGCAGCAGGCTACGCCAGCCACTGACACGCCCACAGAGATTTCTAGCTTGCTGATGGAGCATCTACAACAACTCAGTGTGAAAACAACGCTTAATATTACCCAACATGTTAGTCCAGGGCTGAGCAGCAGCATGCCATCATGGGCTTTCAAGCGTATTCTTCATCATCTCAGCAGTAATAGCGTGCAATACACTTATCATCCTGGTTGCTTACATGTGTCGTTGACGCAGCAACAACAGCAGGTGCTGCTACTTTGGCAAGATTCAGCGCCAGCTCCCGCAGCCAGCGAATTAGCACAATTAGGCAATGAAGAACGGCAAACGCCACAACATGAAACCGTTATGGCGGCAGGAACCGGGCTGACCCAGGTCACCACACTGGTCAATCAAGTCAATGGCAATATCAGTTTTCAACACAATGGCTTGGGTGGGTTAACCGTTGCGATTAATTTTCCGCTAATGAGTACATATGGCGGCTAGTTATCACATTTTATTGATAGAAGATGAGTACCAAATTGCCGCACTATTACGGGACTATTTCCTGCACAGTGGGATGCAGTTTACTCATGTTGCTGACAGCAAAAATGCCATGGCGGTGTTTACTGCTCAAGCCTTCGATCTGGTATTGATAGACATCACCTTGCCGCATATCTCAGGTATTGAGATATGTCATGCCATCAAACGCCTGTCTACCGTTCCCGTTATCATTCTGAGTGCGCTGAGTGCTGAATCGGCGCCGTTGCAAGGACTGGAAGCCGATGATTATATTGGCAAACCATTCAGCCCTCGCGAAGTGATTGGCAAAATTCAAACCCGCTTAAGTCGTGGTAACGGCTTACCTGCAATAACTGAGCTATCAACAGCATATCTAACCCTAGACGCCACCCGCTACGAGGTACGCCTACAGCAGCAAGCGGCGAGTTTAACCAAAATTGAGTTTTCACTGTTACAAATGCTCGCCGCACAACCTGGACGTATCTACTCCCGTGGGCAACTGATGAGCGCCATGTATCTTGATCAGCGTATTGTTTCCGAGCGCACCGTAGATAGTCATATCAAGAAATTACGCAAGAAACTCAAGTTGTTAACTGAGCAAGAGTTGATTGAAGCGAGTTATGGCGTAGGCTATCGATATATTGGTATTAGCGTCAGCCTGTATAACGGGTAGATATGAGTGATTCCGCTGACCCAGCGTGCAAAGTGCTGACACTCGCCGCAATTAGCCTAACAGATAGCCTAAAGGATAGCGCATGCGATATCGGGCACAACTTGAACACTCGCCAATCGGGGCGATTGGGTTAGAGGCAGATGACACATCGCTGCTCGCGGTATATTTTTTGCCCCATCAAGCCACTGTTGCCGCTAACGAAACCGATGCACCGATACTGCTAGAGGCTATCCAGCAATTACAGCAATACTTTGACGGTAGCCGCCAACAATTCTCGCTGCCATTACGCTTTGAGGGCACGGCGTTTCAACAACAAGTTTGGCAACAGTTACAACGCATCCCATATGGCAGCACCTGTAGCTATGGCGATATTGCCAAAGCATTAGGTAATCCAAGGGCGGCCAGAGCGGTAGGAATGGCAAACAATCAAAACCCCTTACCTATCGTGATCCCCTGCCATCGGGTAATAGGCCACACTGGTAAGCTGGTAGGGTTCGGCGGTGGCATTGCCATAAAACAGAAGCTGCTGCAACTTGAGCAACAGCAGCAATCGTTATTTTAATGCATTGTGTCTGCTGATTAGGATGCGGGATCTCCGGGGAGTGGTGCCTGAGACCGCAACTGCATCCGGCTGACAAACCACATCAGAAATCCGCCACCAAACAAAGCCGCTGCCACATATCCTGTGGTGTTAGCAGCATAACCATTGGCCAGCACCAGACTACCAGCGAGGGGGCCGATGGCATTAGCGCTGTTAAACGCACACTGCAACAATGCCCCAATAACCGCATGACCGCCCTTGGCAACGCGCATCAACATCGCCTGGATCACAGTGGTAAGGCCCAAACTGGCACCGAGCAGAAACACCACACCATACAAGAACCATAGATTACTGGCCGCCTGTACATATATCAGCGCCAGTACCAAACAGTAGATCAACGCCATGCCCGTAACGCGGGCGACGACACGATCTCTGACCTGACCAAACAGCCAGTTGCCCACGGTAGAACCAACACCAAAAATCACCATGGCAATAGAGATGTAGTAATCCGGCACTTTGGTCACATCCAGCATGGTGTCGGCAAGATAAGTATAAAGACAAAACACCCCGCCGAAACCAATAACGCCAATGCCGACAATTGGCCAGATCAATGGGTTTTTCAACACGGCTAAATCACTACGCAGCCCTTGACTGTCAGCTTCCAGCGCCGGCAAAAACCGCCACAGTAACACACAAGCCAGCAGTGCCAATGACGACACTAACAGCAGCGACCAACGCCAACTGAAATGTTGTGCTAACAAGGTCGCCATCGGCACACCGATAATCGTTGCCACTGTTAGCCCGGCAAATACCCGCGACATATATAAGGTGCTGCGGCCTTCTGGGGCCAGTTTGGCCCCAAATAACAGCGCGGTACCAAAATAAGCGCCGTGAGGAATGCCACTTAAAAAACGAAATAACACGACTTGCTCAAATGAACCGGCAACGGCGCTGAGGCCGTTGAAGATGAAAATCATAAAGGCGAACAGAATTAACGCCGTACGACGATTCAGTTTGGGTGTCAGCAGCATCAGTAACGGCGCGCCCACCACCACTCCAGCGGCGTAAGCACTGATAATATGCCCTGATTGTGCCGTTGAAACCGCAAAACTATCCGCCACCAGCGGCAACATCGGCATCACTGAAAACTCAGTAAGTCCCAGCGTGAATGTCCCTACAGCCAAGGCAAACAGGATCAACAGCAGCTGCTTGCCGGATGCGATATGTATACTTCCTGAGTTCATTAGTGCTCCTATACATCAAGCCTTACGGAAAAGAAAAACGGGAGCCGCCAAAGCAGAGGCAAGCTTAGGCCGCACATTATCTTGCGATTGAAATGACCACTACACTAAATAACCACCAGCCCAATAATTAAGAGGAGAACACCACAGTCACCAAGACGTTGATGCTCACCAAGGGCAGTATATTAGTCGACCTTAACCAAGTGTTCTAGTCAACTATAAAGTCGCATGCACCGATTGCCGGATAAATCTCCGCCAGTTGCGGCCGCGTTAACATAAAGACTTACCAGCAAAAAGGGTTTTGTATTACACTAGATCCGATTTGTTATCCAGATCACATGAATAGCAGAAAACGCTACATTAAGCACATCTTAATGTAGTGGCAAGGATAAGTAAGTTAATAAATATAATGTATTAATTTAAAAGGGATTTTGAGGTGTTTCACCCCGCCCTTTGATCATCCACTAATTGTGAGGCAATGTGATATGCGTAAGCGCATCATTTATAGCATTTGTGGTGTGGTGGTTGCCGGACTAGTGTTGTTCGGTATCTACGCCTGGCACCCAGAAATTGCACCCGTAACGCCGCCCGCCAAGGATCAATTCCCGGCAGCAACTGTGGCTCACGGTAAGATACTGGCCGCCGCTGGTTACTGCAGCACCTGTCATACTACACCAGGTGGTCAGGAATATGCGGGGAACTACCAGATGAATACCGATTTCGGTACCATCTATTCCAGCAACATTACCCCCGATCCAGAAACCGGTATTGGTAACTGGTCTGAAACCGCCTTTATCCGCGCCATGCGCACTGGCGTCAGCCGTGATGGCCATCATCTATTACCGGCTTTCCCGTTTGAACATTTCAATAAGCTGACTGACGCTGACATCAAGGCGATCTACGCCTACATCATGTCATCAGTGCCAGCCGTTAAGCAGCAGAAAAAGCCAACGGTATCCCATTCCCGTTGAACCTCCGTTTCCTGCAAGCTGGCTGGAAAATGTTGTTTGCCGACACCTCCGCCTTTGAAGAACATAGTGATAAATCTGCCGAATGGAATCGTGGTGCCTATCTGGCAGAAGGGATTGCGCACTGTGGTGCCTGTCATACCCCGCGTAACGCATTAGGTGGTGAAAAATATAGCCAGATGTATCAAGGCGCCGCGATTGATGGTTGGATTGCACCGTCGCTGACCGCATCTAGCACTTCGCCGCTCCCTTGGCGGCAACAGGATTTTTATGAATATCTGCGTACCGGTAATGCGACTTTCCACGGCAGTGCTGCCGGGCCAATGGCACCGGTAGTTCATCATGGTCTGGCCGCGCTATCTAACGATGATATCAAAGCCCTGAGCGTATACTTTGTCGATTTAGCAGGTAACAACAGTGAAGATCCTGCCGCCAATCCGAAACTGCAAGCCGCGATTGCCGCCCAGCAGCCAATGCCGGATGCCCGTATCAATCAAGGGGCTCGCCTCTATGCCACCGCTTGTGCCTCTTGCCACTTTAGCGGTAGCAAACTGCGCAAAGGCAGACCGTTGCTAACCTTAAGCAGTGCCACCCATCTTAACGATCCAACCAATCTGGTGAATGTGATGCTGGACGGTGTCAGCAGTGACCAAGGGATCTCTGGCGTCGTCATGCCAGCATTCCGCAATGCACTGAGCGATGATGAAATCGCCGCTATTGCTGAATATCTGCGTCATAGCGCAGGTAAACAACCTTGGCCGAATCTGCAACAGAAAGTGGGTGAGATCCGTCATCAACCCCGGTTTGAGCATTAATTCACGGGAGAAGTGAGCAAAATGGCTAAATTTATTTTAAATGGTAAGCCTGTGGTGGCTGACGTCGATGGTGATACCCCATTGCTATGGGTCATCCGTGACGAACTGGACATGACTGGCACCAAGTTTGGTTGTGGTATTGGTACTTGCGGTGCTTGTACCGTCCATGTGGGTGGCCGCGCTACCCGTTCCTGTATCACCCCGGTATCTGCCGTAGAAGGTGCCAACATCACCACTATCGAAGGTCTGTCTGAACACGGTGACCATCCGTTACAACAGGCATGGCAGAAACATCAGGTACCGCAATGCGGTTATTGCCAATCGGGCCAGATCATGCAAGCCGCCGCCCTGTTGAAAGATATTCCAGATCCTTCCGATGCTGAAATTGATGCAGTGATGGGTGGAAACCTGTGTCGTTGTATGACCTATGTGCGTATCCGTGAAGCGATCCATGAAGCCGCAGATGCGATGAAACAGGGGGCTAAAGATGATCAGGCTGTCTAACAAACGTGAAGCGGCGGGCATGACCCGTCGTGGCTTCCTGGTGGCCATGACCGCTGTTGGCGTCAGCTTCGGCTTCCCGCGCAGTGTCTTGGCGGCGATGGATCCAGCAACCACCGATGGCAAAGTTTTGCCAGATGCAGGTTCTCTCTACGAACCATCACTGTGGTATTCCATCGACCAAGCCGGCAAAGTCAAAGTCAATATTATCCGCGCCGAAATGGGCCAGCATGTGGGGACATCCATCGCCCGAATTCTGGCAGATGAACTGGAAGTACCTTGGTCAGACGTTGAAATTGTGCATGTTGACAGTGCCAAGAAATGGGGGCTGATGGTCACTGGTGGCAGTTGGTCTGTCTCACAGAGTTGGCCGGTATACCGTCAGGCGGGTGCGGCTGGTCGAACAGCCTTGATTGAAGCCGCCGCCAAAAAATGGGGAGTTTCCCCTCATGCATGTGAAGCCCATAACGGTAAAGTGGTATCCGGCAACCGTGAGATCAGCTATGGCGAATTAGTCGCTATGGGGCTGACCCGCCAGTTCACTGAAGAGGAACTGAAAGCATTGCCGCTGAAACCCAATGACGACCTGAAGTTGGTGGGTAAAGCGGTGACTTCGCTGGATATTGCCAACAAAACCACAGGTAAAGCGGTTTTCGGTATCGATGCCAAAGTCGACGGTATGGTGTATGCCGCTCCGTTGCTGCCGCCCACCCGTTATGGTTCCAAAGTCACCCAAATGGATGACAGCGAAGCCAAAACAGTCAAAGGTTATCAGCAGACGCTGGTACTGGACGATCCCAGTGGCACAGTGCCCGGTTGGGTCCTAGTGATTGCCGACAGCTTTATGGCCGCACAGAAAGCCGCGGCGAAGGTAAAAGTCAGTTGGCAGGCAGGAGCCGCCGCCAAAGTATCTGAAGCCGATATTATCAATCATGGTCGTGAGCTGCTGAAAGACAGCAGTAAAGGCTCTATTCTTGATACCGGAGATACCAATACCGAAGCGGTATTTGCCAAAGCTGGCGATACGATTGAACATGAATATCTGACCGCAACCGTGCTACACGCCCAGATGGAGCCGTTGAACGCACTGGTATTTCGCAATCAGGACGGTCTGTGGGAAATCCACTCCGGTTGTCAGTGGCAATCCTTGACGACACCCGTTGTTGCCAAGGCACTTGGGGTCACTGAAGATGAAGTGACTATCAAGGCTTACCTGCTCGGTGGTGGTTTTGGTCGTCGTCTGAACGGTGACTACACAGTTCCCGCCGCATTAGCCTCTAAGGCGTTAGGCGGTAAGCCCGTGAAGATGCTGATGATGCGACCACAGGATCTGGCGTTTGACAGCCCACGTTCTGCCTCAGTACAGCAGTTGAAAATGGCCTTTGATGAAAACAAAGGCGTGATTGCCATGGAACACCATGCCACTGCCGGCTGGCCAACAGAGGTGATGCTCCCAGTATTTATGCCCAAAGGCATTAATGGTCAGCCATTTGACCCCTTCTCCATTGCCGGTGCCGATCACTGGTATACCGTCGGAGCACAAAAAGTGCGCGCCGTATCTAACGACTTGGCGAACGATTCTTTCCGTCCCGGTTGGTTACGTTCAGTAAGCCCAGGTTGGGTAGGTTGGGCAGTAGAAAGCTTTATGGATGAAGCGGCGCACCATGCGGGCAAAGATCCGCTGGAGTTTCGGCTCGGATTGCTGACTGCCGAGGGCCGTAACGCAGGGAGCGGCCCGATTGCCGCTGGTGGTGCTAGTCGTCAGGCAGCAGTTTTGAGAAAAGCTGCGGCCATGATTGGTTGGGGTTCACCACAGCCAGAAGGCACAGGGCTAGGGATTGCGTCTACCTTTGGTCAGGAACGCGACATGCCAACTTGGGTAGCGGTTGCAGTGCAGGTGCATGTTGATAAAGCGACCGGGCTAGTAGATGTGCAGAAACTGTATGTGGCTGTAGATGCTGGCATTATTGTTGACCCAGATGGTGCCGAAGCTCAATGTCAGGGCGCCGCCTTGTGGGGCTTGTCTATGGCGTTATATGAAGGGACTGAACTGGTTAATGGCAAGTTCAAAGACAGTAACTTCGATACTTATACACCACTGCGTATTGGCCAAACACCGGAAGTCAAAATTGAGTTTATGCCCAGCAAGATGGCACCTTCTGGCTTAGGGGAACCCGCGGTAACGCCAGTTGCCCCGGCCATTGCCAATGCCATCTATAATGCGGTTGGGATACGACTCAGAAAAATCCCAATGACACCGGATGATGTCAAAAACGCATTGAAGGCATAAGCCTCAGGCAATAAGGCCCGATGATGACATCGGGCCTTATTTCATCAATCGCTAACATAAGCAGTTATCCATTACGACGCTTAGCTGCTGACAGGAACTGATGTATGTCGCAAACTTCGCAACCCCTTGATGCCAAAGTGCTGCAACAGGCCAGCGCTTGGGCCAGCAATGACGCTATCTGGTTATGTACGGTATTGCACACTTGGGGCTCATCACCACGCTCTCCCGGTTCACTACTGGTCGCGCGCCACGATGGTCAATATTGTGGCTCACTTTCTGGTGGCTGTGTGGAAGACCATTTTCTGCGGCAAATCGCCACGGGGCGTTGGACCGAAGCGAGTCAGGTGGTACGTTACGGCGATGGTGAGTTAGCCCCAGAAGTGCGTTTGCCCTGTGGTGGTATTCTGGACGTCTTGGTGGAATATCTGCCTGCCGGGACAGCAACTGTCGACTATCTGCAACAACAACTGCGAGCGGTGCAAGGCTATCAGGCGCTGGCCAAAAAGCTCACCTTACCCCATGCCTGCCACAGCATTGAACCCAGCGACTATTCCGGCAATACCGTTATCCATTGCCAGTATCCGGCCATTGATATCCGCATGGCGGCCGCGCCCTGCTTATTGCTAGCCGGCTACTCACCGGTGGCCCATTACTGCGCCGAATTTGGTTATGCGCTGGGCTTTGAAGTGCTGTTGTGCGAACCGCGTAGCGAACAACTACAGAAGCTCGAAACCGAATTGCCCCAAGGCACCCGGCTGTTGCCGACATTTCCAGCCAAATATCTGGAACAAAATGGCTGTCATGCCAACACCGCCATTGTGGCGCTCACCCATGATCCACGCCTAGATGATCTGACCATGATGGAAGCGGTGAATACGCCAGCGTTCTATATCGGTGCTATGGGTTCTGCGCGCAATTCCGGCAAACGGCGTGAGCGGTTAACTCGTATCGGCGAACTGAGTGAAGCAGAACTGGCACGCATCCACGCACCCATCGGGCTAGCGCTTGGCAGTAAAACTCCGGCGGAAATCGCCTTGGCGATCATGGCTGACATAGTGCGAGTCAAAAATCTTGGTGCGCAGGCGCCGATATCTGTGGTTCAGGGCACCCTCGATATGCAGGAAAGCATCCGTGAAGACGCTGCCAGTTGCGCGATTTAATTTCCCCCATTTAAGGACGTGGTAAATCCGCGTCCTTAATCACCCCGGCATGCCCAGGTAAGCGCTGCAAGCGTTGCGGCGACAGTAATTGCCGCGCGCCTTGGTCGCCCTGTAATGCTGACAATGCTGCGAAGTAAGCACTTCCGAATCCTACCGGATGGCCAGGAATATCCTGCCACATCAAACGGGCCTGCGAGGTCTCATCCACCAGCGCCGCCGCGACTTGCAAATAGTCGGCAGTTGTCAGCCATGCCATATCACCCGGCACAATTAACCAACCGCGCCAGTTAGCGGTAGCCTGTACCCCAGCCGCGATAGAATCGCCACTGCCACCGCTTGCCAATACACTCACCGTAGCCGCAAACTGCCGCGCAAGCGCCATAATCTCCTCAGTTTGAGGCCGGGTAACCAGATGCAGCGGCAAACCCGTCGCGGCCGCCTGTGCCAGCGTCAGAGCCAGTAATGGTCGCAGTTGCCCACTGGCATCAGCATAGGGAGCCAGCAGTTTATTGCCCTTACCTCCGGCAGCAGTAAATCGCAGCCCATTACCTGCGGCTAGCAGCAAAATACCGGCGCTATGTGTTTTGTCTGTCATCGTTATCTCTTGGCGATTCTTGAATCGCTTGGGTGGTTCCCGCTTAGCTCTTGCGCCACATACTAACGCTAACAGATTTAGCTTGCAGCGATGGCGTGCGCCGTTTCAGCAAGCGGGGCAGCAATTGCCCACAGCTTGGCAGCAACACCGGACTTTCGGGTAAGTCATATTTTTGAGTTTGTTCCCTTGGCGCTTACATCAGTTGAAGCTTCGCTGCCGCAGCAATGTCACACATCAACCGCCCAATAGTTTGGGACGCAAATATCACCTAGATGATTCTGCCGAGCCGCAGTCTGCATATCAATCAGGTGCGCCTCCGATTCAATAAATTGGTCAATAATTATGCTACACCCGCATTTTAGAGCACTTAAGAGCACGCTATAGCACTTACAATAGAGATTACTACGGCACTTATTCCAAGGCGTAACCTGCCGCTAACCTTTGCTGTCATAGGGTTTTAGCGTTATTGAAGTAACGAGTGCAGCGGTTTACTGCATCCATAGTGGCGACAGCAGTAAACCGCACCATCAAGCAACTGTTAGCATGCTGTCGTCACAAGTTTGCTGGCAATCTGCATGACCGATGGCGAGATATTAATCGCGTTAAGGTACTGGTGTGCCGCGTCAGAGAAAAAGGTTTCACATCACAAAACCAACGAAATTGGCAGCGCAAAAAGTCAAAAGTTATTGCATAATTGATAATAGTTATCATTTGTAATATGAGGAACAAGTATGCCTAAAACTGTCAATGTTGCCATCAGTGAGGCCAAGCTGGCTGAGCTGATACTAGCCGGGCATCTGTGTGCCGCCGAGTTACAGTGTCTGGATCGACAATCGAAACAAGCTCTGTGGCAGTTATGTCTGTGGAGTTGTGGCAAGCGCAGTCAATGTGCGCAATGCCATAAAATTTGCGGTATGGCGGCAAAGCTGCCGGATTTTGCCAATGAACTGGCAACAACCATTGTCGCGCCAATAACGAACAAGGGAAAATAACAGGCCAGCGTCCAGCCAGCCTGTCACTCGTTGACTTAACAGATACCGAACGGATCGTCGATGCTAGTACTTGGCAGAGTGAACCACTCAGGGCCTTGCTCGCTCATATAAAAGTGATCTTCCAGACGTACACCAAATTCCCCAGGCACCACTATCATGGGTTCGTTAGAAAACACCATACCAGCTTCCAGCGGGATTGGATTACCGCGCACCAGATAAGGTTGTTCATGGATATCCAGCCCCAGGCCATGACCAGTACGATGTGGCAGCCCTGGCAGACAATAATCCGGCCCTAAACCATCCTGTTGCAGCGACGCGCGCGCCGCATCATCTACGGCACCACAAGGCAATCCCAGCTTGGCGGCGGCAAATGCGGCCAACTGTGCATTCTGCTCTGCCTGCCAAATCTGCCGTTGCCGCGCAGTTGCTTCACCGAACACATAACTGCGGGTGATATCGGAATGGTAACCCTGTAAACGACACCCGGTATCGATCAACACCATATCGCCATTTTTGAGGATCTGCGGGTCTTTCACCCCATGCGGGAATGACGTAGCTTTGCCAAACAGCACGATGCAAAAATAGGAACCGGAAGCACCTACTTTGCGATGTGCGGCTTCAATAAACTGTTCCACCTCGGTAGTGCTGATGCCTTCATGCAAAATACTGGCGGCCGCTTTATGCACAGCCAGCGTCATCGCCATTGCCTGTTTGATCAAGGCAATCTCTGCCGCAGATTTGTGCATACGGCAGTGCGCAGTCACCACGCCACCGTTGATTAGACTGATCCCCCCGCCACTTTGGCGATGCCATCCACCATAAAGAACGCGGTGGACTCATCCAAGGCCAGTTTACCGGAAACAATCCCCTGTTTTGCCAACACGCGCACCAGCAATTCATAAGGACTTTCATGCTCTTCCCAGCCATAAATGTCCCCTGCAAAGACCTGACGTTCGCGGATGGTATCGATTTCAAAGGCGGGAGCCAGATAGGTTAAGTGGCCATTTGCAGGCAGAATTGCTCCCATCAGCCGTTCACTGGTGCCCCACTCTAGTGCGGTAAAATAACGCAGGTTAGTACCCGCATTCAGGTATAAAGCGTCAATTCCATGTTGCTGCATATACTGCTGCGCTTGGTACATCCGCGCCTGATATTCATCACGGCTGACGGCCACAGCTGCTGTGGTCATATCGCTGAGCGCTGCCAATGCCTGTTCGCGGGTCTTACCGCCAATGCCATTGTCTGACATGAATTCTCCTTGCCTGAATACAGGCCTTAATAGCAAAGGCGGCCGCCGGAAATACCGGGCAACCGCCATCAGGGCTATCGTCTTAATATGGCGACAGCCGAATTAAATTACGCTGGATTTGGGTTTAAATAACAGTACACCAAACACCGGGCCAACGGTATTCCCCGGTTCTGGTTCAAAACGTACAGTAATCTGTTTTTTCCCCTGCGTCAGTCGTAGCGGAATAGCATATTCCACCTCAAAAAATGCGCCGGGCTTATCGAAATTCAGCCGTTGACTCGCAATGCGTTCGCCGTCTACCAGAATATAAAACAAGCGTTTTCGCTCTTCGCCCCAATAACTGGCCTGTAGTTTCAGTGGGCCTTTGGCCGTTTGCATCTGGAATGAGAAAAAACCGCCGGTACGCGCATCACGGCCATTGCGACCACGATAGACCACTGGATAACTGATCTCTGAGTCTAACTGATGATCACGCTCCGCCTGCATTTCACCAAGATGCATGACATCCACGGAACGCTCGGCCAAGTCTTTGAGACGCGCTTGCTCGGCGGCATAAGCCACTTCTTCAGCAGCCCATTGCGCATCGGTAAAACGCTTGAAGTACACGGCGCTGCGACGATGATGATTAGCATAAAAAGCGGAGAAATTCATATCTGCCGGGCGGCCAATGCCTTGGGTTTTATAGGTTGCAGGCGCACCGGTGAGCGGCACAAACCCTGCCAGCAGATCATTACCCGCCAATGCCGGGGCACTGCCAACAAATGGTTCTTCACTGGCACCCATGTCGGCCGCTAGCACCATAGGGCCGCGTAATACCGCCACCATTTGTTCATTACCGGGCGTAGGTTCCAGTCGCAAAGTCATTGGCAACAGCAGCTGTAATTTATCGCCCGCTTGCCAACGGCGTGATAGGTAGGCATAGCCCTTGTCCTGCTCGGCGCTAACCGATTTGCCATTGAGCAGGAGTTGCCAATCATCCCCGGCCCAACCAGGAATACGCAGCGCCAGAGTAAACGCACTTTCGGCCCGGTCGATGTTGATGCTAATGGCACCGTCATAGGGATACTGAGTCTCCAACGTCAAAGCCGCCTGCTGTTGCTGCCAGTTGGCCGTTGATGGAATATAAAGGTTAACAAACAAGGTGTCTTCACTGTGCCACCAGATAGAATCGCCATGTTTGGCATGGCTTTCCATACCAGTACCGTTACAGCACCAGAAGCTGTCATAAGGGCTGGAGTGTTCCCGCGCCGCGCCGGACATCAAGGGCGTCATGTAAGTTACCATGCCAGATTCTGGATCAAGCTGTGCCAGAATATGGTTCAAATGCGCCCGTTCGTAATAGTCAAAATACGCCGCATTGACGCCCCAACTGTATAAATGACGGGTCAATTTCAGCATATTGTAGGTATTACAGGCTTCGCAGGTTTGCTCGGTAATATGGTTGGCGATGGCATCGGCATCGAAAAAATATTCACGGTCGGCATTGCCCCCAATCACATAGGAGTGATGCTGGGTGACGGTTTCCCAGAAAAAGCTCGCGGCAGTCCCATCGCTAGTGCTGCCAGTCAGTTCATGCAGTCGTGCCAATCCAATCAGTTTGGGAATTTGGGTATTGGCATGGATGTTTGGCAGATCGTCCTGGCGTTGACTCAGCGGTGCCAACACCTTTTTGTGATATAAACGTTCGGCCAGTTTCAGCCAGCGCGGGTCCTGGGTGCGAGCATATAACTCAGCAAAACTCTCGTTAATGCCGCCGTGTTCACAATCCAGCACTTGCTGCACTTGCTGCTCATCCAGCGCTGCAAAGACATCCTCAATGTAACCGCCCAGCTTCACGGCGATCGGCAACGCCGCCTCAATGCCACAATATTGCTGCGCATCAAACAATCCCGCGTACAGCTTGTGCCAGTTATAAAAAGGCACCCAACAACCGTTTAAATCAAACCCGGCAGAACGGATATCACCCGCTTTGATTTCGGCAAAAATCTCTTTACCATCAACAATGGTCTTGTCTTTGCGTTTACGGGAAAACCCCGCAACATAGCCATCGCCTTCAGCATTCTGCACTTCGGTCAACTCGGCCACAATGTATTGCAGCCGCTGCTTGGCTTCAGCATTGCCCGTTTGCCCGTACAACAATGCCAACGCCGACATGTAATGCCCTAAAGTATGGCCTGCAATAGTGTCGCCTTCCCAGCCGCCGTAAATTTCGCCTTTGGGTTTGAGGCCGGCAAACAAACGGAAGTTATGCAGCAGGCGATCAGGCTCCAATAACATCAGATAGCGGGTATTGGCCTCTAGCGCACGTTTGAAATCAGAAGGCAGCAAGCGCACCGCAGGTAACGGCAATGGCTGTGCGGTCAAGGGTAATGGGCGAGCTGGCATAGTGGTTTTTTGCGAACTAGCACAGCCAGTTAGCGGAATGGCAGAGAGTGCGGCCAGCGCCGACATTCCTTGTAAAACCCGGCGTCTGCTGGCTTGTAAACAGAGGTGGCACATGTTGGTCTCCTAGATAACAAGGTCGCCCAAATGAACAAAGGCTTTTAATTTTCTTTTTTATAATGTATACGATATATATATTTTTTAATCAACCCAAGGAGAAGGAACGTGGCGAAATTTGCAGTGGGCTCCCGTGCAGTGCTGCTGGCAGCCTGCGCATTGTTGCAGCCGGTATACACCGCCGTGGCCGCCGATGCCAATCAACAATTTGAAAAAATTTATTCCAGCGAATGGCAATGGCGCCAAAACCAGAGCAGTGTTGATGAAGACAGTGATCTGGCTGCCGTCCCCTCTTCTTTGCCAGATGTCAGCCTCAAAACACAGCAGGCGCACCTCAAGTACTGGCAAAATGTTGAGCAACAGCTGGATAAACTGGATAGCAGCCAACTATCAGCCGCCAATAAAATCAATCTGGCAGTGTATAAGGAACAGATTGGCTCCTTGATGTCGGATGTGCTCAACAAAGTCTATGAACGGCCATTATCTGGCGATACTTCGTTCTGGGGGATCTGAGCTATATGTCAGATCAAGCTTTCCATACCGAGCAAGATTATCGCCATTACTTACAGTGGCTAGCCGATATGCCACGCTATTTTCAACAGAATATCGACAATATGCGCGCTGGCTTGAAACGCGGTTTTACTTTGCCGCAGATCACCTTGCAAGGGCGAGATGCTACTGCGGCGTCAGTTGCCAATGCGACAGCAGCAGATAATATATTTTTCCGGCCTTTTACTAAAATGCCAGACACCATTCCGGCACCGGTCCAGGCTGAGTTGAAAGCCGCGGGCCTCAAGGCCATGAGCGACTACGTGATCCCGGCGCATCAGCAGGTGCTGACCTTCCTGCGGCAAGAATACATTCCCGGCGCCGTAAAATCGCTCGCCGCCTATGACTTACCTAACGGCAAAGCCTTTTATAAGTCACAGATTGAGAAGTACACCACGCTGGATCTGAGCGCCGAGCAAATCCACCAGATTGGGCTCGACGAAGTCGCTAAAATCCGTGAGCGGATGCATCAGATCATGCAGCAAGTGGGCTTTAAAGGTGACTTAAAAGCTTTTCTGGATTTCCTGCGCACCGATCCGCAGTTCTACGTGAAAACCCCACAGGCACTGCTGGATCGTGCCGCCTGGATCGCCAAAGAGTTTGATGCCGTGGCTGGTGACTGGTTTGGTCGCCTGCCACGTCGCCGTTTTGCCATTGTGCCAGTTCCCGATGACTTAGCCCCCTTCTATACTGGTGGCCGCGGTGGCCCAGGCATCTATCTGGTCAATACCTACAATCTGCCTTCACGGCCGTTGTACTCACTGCCAGCGCTGACACTGCATGAATCTGCACCAGGTCATGCCTTCCAGATGCCATTGGCCGCCGAGAACAAAGAGCTGCCAGAATTTCGCCGTAACTATTACATCTCGGCTTATGGCGAAGGCTGGGCACTTTACTGTGAAAAACTTGGCGAAGAGATGGGCATCTACCACACCCCATACGAAATCTTCGGCATGTTGAGCTACCAGATGTGGCGCGCGGCAAGGTTGGTAGTAGACACTGGCATCCACGCCAAAGGCTGGAGCCGCAAACAGGCGCAAGACTTTATGCTGGATAACACCGCACTGTCGGTGCATGAAGTAACCACAGAAGTCGACCGCTATATCGCTTGGCCGGGTCAGGCACTGTCCTACTATCTGGGTGAAATGGATATTGAGAAGAATCGCGCCAAAGCCGCAAAGGCGCTGGGCAGCAAGTTTGATATCCGCAATTTCCACGACACTGTGCTGCAACTCGGTTCAGTGCCAATGAAAGTGCTGGATGCGCGTATCGAGCAATTCATCAAGGATGGCGGCCCGTCACCGTATCAAGACTAAGCAACACTTGCCATATCACAGGCAGGCCCCCTCAAGATGGACATGGATGTCCACAGTGGCCCTGCCTGCTTCTTGTCATTCCAGGTCGCCACTATCCCATTTCTGCATTGACCCAAACAGCATTACGCTTAGCCACTTTCACTGAACTAGGACATTTAGGTGAGCAGCAAAATAATCAAATATGAACGGATACAAAGGGAACAACACGTTATTGCAGGAATACCTGTACAAGTATCCTATGATCGCTTTACCACCAGATTCACGATAGCAGCGGAAGGATGTAAAAAATATTCTAAGATGCTTTGTTTTTGGCCAGTACATAATGCAAAATTTACAATTAATTCAAATAGTTTTAATTTAAAGATTCGCTATTTTTTATTGTGGAGTGCGAAAGTCACAAGTGGTGAAGAGGTGGTAGTGCAAGAACTTTTACCACGGCGCCGAAGACGCGCAATGATGCTGCTTGGTTACAGTGTTTTTATCATATTAATTAAAACTATTATGGTGATTATGGCTGCCTAATTCTGAGGGACAGCTGAACGCACTATGGCGGCTAATGTGGCGGGCAGTTGGCGCAAAGTGGCGGCAGACTGGCGTTGTATGCTAAAACAGTTTATGGCTATTTAATTCCTCGACTGACAGAGAGGAAGCGGAAATGGAAAATGACCAAATGATCAATTCTGAAGTAGTCAAAAACTTGAGAAAAATGCCGGTTGGTCGCAAGAGCAACTTGCCCAAGCAGCAGGCATCAGCTTGCGCACCATTCAACGCGTCGAAACAGCAGGAAAATCATCAAGAGAAACCAAGCTATGTTTAGCTGCCACGTTTAATGTGGATTTGGCAGATTTGGAAGTAAAACCTCATGTTATAAACACCACTAGACGCAGTAATTGGGTGGCAGCTACGCTATTTTTGCTAACGGCAACAGTGTCATGTATTGGTCTTTATAACGACGTGTCTAACCCGCTATTTTTTATCGCCAATTTAACTGCCATTAGCACATTTATCTACAGTGTATTTAGCTGGTATTTCGCATCAGCGCCAACTCTCCGAGCTGATATGAGGACCACGGTTAATGCTGGCTTTATATACCTTGCCATATTTGCTTTTTCTCGCTGTTGGGCAATTTGGGGACGGCGGTTCTCATGCCCATGCTGTTATCTCTGGCATTGTTTTGCAGCGTATTTTTCGTTATCAACCGATTGGTGGTGGGCAAGACACCAGATTCAAGCCCAAACCGAGGGCGTTAGCGAAAGATTACCGACTTGAGGTCCAATAAAAATACGCCGCGACTTTGCCATTATCGCGCCGTATTTTGGCCTAAATACAAGAGGCTAATTGCCTTGAGCCACCGCACAAGCAATGGTCAGGGCGTTCTTGGGCTGCGGCACCAGCGCGCTTAAATCGCTTGTGCTTGTTTCTAAAAATCCCCCGATTGCCGATGCATAGATTGACATAAGCATTGAGGGTTGAAATGGGAGTAACGGCAACTTACCAAGCCTCGCGCGCTCGACCGCCAGACGCGTTGGTTGGTAGTCAGCCCCAATACAGTATGCCAGCTCGGCTAATGAAAAAGATGTTGTCCCAGACAACTCGTAGCAGGTATTAGCGTGTATCGCCGCATCTGCCAGAACCGTCACAGCGGCAGTTGCGAGATCGTCGCGAGCCACGGCGGATATACCCGTAGCGCCCAAAGGGGCGGTTATGTGGCCATCATGTGGTGTTGCTAGTGCGCCAATTAACTCCGCGTAAAGGCCATTACGCAAGATAGTCCAGGTCATACCGCTTGCTTGAAGCTGCCGCTCCGTCCAACGATGCGCTAAGGCAAATCCTAAATGATCGCTGCTGCCTGACAGACTGGTATAGACGATATGCCGGACGCCTTGTGAGCGAGCCGCCGCGATAACATTACCGTGCCGTTGCATGACAACATCATCTTCAGCATACCCGGCAGAGGTGAGAAACAAGATATCAACATCCGTGAAATCAAGAGTGGCAGGATTATCGAAATCCATCTGGCGATCGAATCCCTGCGAGCGGCTGGCGGTGATAATGGGTAAGCCGCGCGCTTGAGCCTTTTGTGTCACAAGTGATGCTAGGTGGCCCGAAGCCCCGGTGATAAGAATCATAACGTTTCCTTTGTTGCATGGTTTCCTCTATCTTAAAGAAACCCTAGCCGCTTCATAAGGAGGCACAATTTTGTCGGCTACACACATTGATGTTCGTACGGCGTCAGCTATCGCGCCTTGCGGTGCTGAGGAGCATGAGGACTGCGGATTACGGCTGCTCCTTGAGCGGTTAGGTGAACGCTGGACGGTAATGACACTGGCGGAGCTGTCAAACGGCCCGAAGCGTTATCGGGAGATTGAAAAAGCATTAGTGGGAATATCGCAGAGGATGATGACCTTGACGTTGCGCAGATTAGAGCGTGATGGCTATGTTTTACGCCATATTGACCCCACGATTCCGCCAAGCGTCACCTATGAACTGTCAGCACTTGGACGTTCATTTTCAAGCCAAGTAGCCCTGCTGGTCACATGGAGCAAAGAACACAAAGCTGAACTTGAGTTAGCACGTTCGACCTTTGATAAAAAACATCGCCAACCGTAAGTTTTGATGTACTCAAACACCAACAAACCATGTTACCTTTACGTAACAAAATAGGGCGATGGCACATCGCTAGTGACCGCTACAGCATAGCTGGCACGCAAGTGTCGTAAATCTGTGGCTATAGTGTCAGGTATCTGTCTTGGTGGTGTCAGGGCGATTGCAGGTTAATATCACTATTATGACCTTATCTTTTAGCAACAAGTAAGGTCAGATGATGAGTAGAGATGTGAAATTAGATAAGAATATCATTCAAAAACTTCGTGCAATTAAATGTTGGAGCCAGGAAGAATTGGCGGTTGCGAGTGGACTGAGCGTAAGAACTATTCAGCGTGTGGAAAAAGTGGTACCGCATCGATAGAAACCACCAAAGCGCTGGCGTCAGTCTTTGCCGTATCCCCCGATGAGTTACAACTATCTCAAAAATTAGAAAATGTCACCTTTCATTTTATCTGTAAATATACATGGCTGTTTACCTTTGCTTTATCAAGTCTTTTCTTTGGCCTCTGGATTGTTGATATTCTGATACCAACACTGAAAGGTGCAGATTTTAACCAACAATACGAAATACATGGCAATTTTAGATATCTTGATTTTGGTGGCATCAGCTTTTTTGTTGGTTTTTTATGCTTAGCATTAAATGTATTCGTAGAGTATTTAAACAAAAAAATTAATTAAAAGCGCTAGTTATGTTAGCCATTAATAAATATTTAAGGTGCAATATTTAAGGTGCAATACATAAGGGCAAAATAGCATCTTTTGCTTGCATCATTATAAAAAGGTGTCTTGCAAGGGCAATAATATCGACAAGGAAGTTAAGTGCCTATTTATATAAAGTTAGAACGTTCCAATGAATATGTTGCTTTACTTGCAAAAGGTAAATGGGAACTGTCTTACCAAATCCAAGAGCTCGAACGGTGGTTAATTGAAAACTCAGAAGATTTAGTTGCCTCCCACTATATTGCGGATATTGGCTTCAGTATCCGAGAACAAGCATGTGGCGGTGGGGCTATTTTATCACCAGAAGCTATGTCGATTATGGGTAAACTTGGGATTAAGCTGTATCTATCTGAATATTGCGAATAACGCATAAAACTGAGGCTGACGCTTGTAGCGCGCAGCGCAGTTACCAGAAAAATATATGAGGTGCATACAGTCCTGCATGAGTCGATACGCTTATGTCGTTTTCCATCCCGACGCCCCATGTGTATTGGCACCGACCACAGCAGTTACTTAAGGTGCAAGCACAGTATTGGCGCTGGCATGCCGCGATTTTAGGTGATGATTTCACAACTGTCTTAGCCAAATAGCAACGCGTTCACACCGCCCGCCGCTAACCACATCGCCAGCATGTAGCGCCAGTTTTGCCGCAAAATAGTACGGCTACTGGCGTTGTAACGGCTCACCATCGATAAACCAACACCAGACAGTGGACTCACCGCGGTGGCGGTACCCCATACGGAGAGATACAAAAATGCCAACTGATTCATGTTGCTCACTAGCGGCATCAGTAAAGGCGCCACCAGCGATACACTGACAACCGGGTGCACACCTATGAGTCCCGCGAGGATCATAATGGCACTGATCCCCCAAAATAGTGTTGGTGTCAGATGCGTTGCCGAGAAACTGAATAGGGATGGATAACAGGCAATCATGGCCGCCACCCCGGTTGAAAACACCCCGGCCGCTAAAAATAACGAAAACTGACTGGCGACGCCGGCAAGGCGCTGCTCAACATAGTTCACCAGCACTTTACGCCGGGGTCTGCCGCGTAAAAATAGCAATGCTCCCAGGGGCGCAATGATACTGATGATGGTTAAAATATTGGTCTTTTCATATATGCTGTGCAGCGTCAGCACCACGATCGCCAGCAACCCAGGAATAAACAGACTGTCGCGTTTCAAGGGGTAACCACGAAACGCCTGCAAATTACCACGGCTGGCTTCGAAGTAAGTAAGCGCAAACATCAATCCCGCCATGATTACGCCAGGCAAGAATGTGGAAGTCCACTGCGCACCTGGGGCATAGGTCATTGCCACCCCAAAAGCCACAAAGAAAGGTGACCAGTAAGCGCCCGCACAGAAGCCACGCATCAGTACTCGGATCTGCTCATCGGTTAGGGGATTTTTACGCATTAGTCGATCACCTACCACGAAGATAATCGACAAGTTGATGGCCGCTCCTAACAGGTGACATGAAAGGATAGTTGACCAAAAGCCCTTACGGCCAGTGGGTTGTGATTGGTCTTCCTGTTCTGGATTGGTCAACGCCAGAAATGATACCGCTACGAACATAGATAACAGTGGCAAATTACGGGTGGTAGCACTCTCGAAATCCAGCCCAACGCCATGCAACATGCCCCATAGCAACATCAGCACTCCGGCGCCGAATAGTATCGCCGACTGTTTTCTGGCAGAGCGGCCAAGCGCCTTCCAGCAATAGCCTATGGCCAGCCAAGAAGCCAATGCTGGCAGATATGGCGGCCAGCCCAAGGCTAACACCAATAGATACAAGCCCCAGGTAGCCAGTACTAACCACCCGGCCAATTGACTATGGGATAAATGAGACGACAGCGCTGACATAGACCTTCCCGCACCGGACAACTCTGGTCTGGTCACGCCACCAGCCAGGCACAAAAACTGCCGCATTGTAACAGGTTTAATCCGCTGAATAATGGGTGACAGCACCACAAATATGCCTGTCATACCAGTTGGTAACAGCTACATGTGCTATCAGCATTGTTTCGTCACGCTGATGGCGATGTTGTTAACAAGCATGAGGCTTTAGTAGCAAAACTGAAGAAAACACCTGTAAAACCAAACTATTACATGACTCATCCAGCGATTGCCGAGATAAATAAACTAGAACTAAATCTCATTTTTTTAAATTTAGGTTGCACTAAATAAAAATATCAATATTATTCCAAACGATAATAATTCTCATTGGTATTACGGAGTAATTGATGACACGTATAGTCCCGGCCACGATTTCAGTGGTAAGTGCGCTCACCCTAGCCTTATCTGCGGCAACCGCCAGTGCTGCTGAACCAACCACCGACCATCAAGATGTTACCGAACAATCGCAAGCGACCTTAGATAATAAGGCGGCCACCGATGACCAATCACTGCGGGGCCAAACCGGTAACCGGCACCATAAAAAAGCCAAAGAAAAGATTGAAAAGGTTATCGTGATTGGTACTGCGGAGCAGCAGATCAAGCAATCTCTTGGGGTTTCTGTCATCACCTCCGAAGATTTAGAACGCCGTCCGCCGGCGAATGATCTCGCTGAACTGATCCGTAAGATGCCTGGCGTTAACCTCACGGGAAATAGTGCTTCTGGCCAATATGGTAACAACCGCCAGATTGACCTGCGTGGCATGGGGCCGGAAAACACTCTGATTTTGGTTGATGGCAAACCTGTATCATCACGCAACTCAGTGCGCATGGGGCGCTCCGGTGAACGTAATAGCCGTGGTGATAGCAACTGGGTACCCGCTGATGCGGTAGAAAGAATTGAAATTCTGCGAGGCCCAGCCGCCGCACGTTATGGTTCTGGGGCTTCCGGTGGGGTGGTCAACATCATCACCAAAGCGCCATCCAAAAATTACATGGCAGCGTTACCCTATTTACGAATCAGCCAGAAGATAGCTTAGAAGGCTCCAGTGAACGTGCCGGATTTAACCTCTCTGGCGGTTTAACGGATGAGCTGTCATTCCGCCTGTATGGCAACCTCAACAAAACGGATGCCGACGACCCACGCCTTAACGCTAACTTTGCCACGAGTGATACCGCCATGGCCCCCGCATACCGCGAAGGGGTACGCAATAAAGATGTCAACGGGTTAGTCCGTTGGGATGCCTCTAAACATCAGGTATTTGAATTTGAAGCGGGTTTCAGCCGCCAAGGTAATATCTATGCCGGCGATCGCGCGGTAAATAGCAATGGTTCAGATTTAATGGACGAATTAGCCAATAATGGTGTGGAAACCAACATTATGTACCGCCAAAGTGCTTCCATTGCCCACCGAGGGAGCTGGGACTGGGGAGACACCAACCTGTCATTCTCTTATGAAAATACCCGTAACCATCGTCTCAACGAAGGCTTGGCAGGTGGTGGCGAAGGCAGCATTACCTCCGACAGTGAATGGTCAACCTCGACCTATGAGACCTACGAACTGGCAGGTAGCGCCAGCGTACCATTTAAACTACTAGGGTTAGCCCACAACGGCACTCTCGGTTTTGAAGTCGGTCAAGATAAGCTGGACGACCCACACTCAGTTTCTCAAGGCACTATGGGTGGCGCTATTGATGGTTTGAGTGACGTCCGCAACGGAAAATCTGACAGTAAATACCAAGCACTATACGCCGAAGACAACATTGAACTGACTCGAGCATGGATGCTGACTGCTGGCGTGCGTATGGATCATTACGACAAGTTCGGCAATAACTTTAGCCCCTACGTCAGCAGCTCTTACGAACTCACCCAAGACTTGACCTTACGTGTCGGTATTGCCAAAGCGTTTAAGGCACCCAACTTATATCAGGCCAACCCAGATTACCTGTACTACACCCGCGGTAACGGTTGTCCAAACCAATTCCCAAGCCAAGGTGCTGGCTGCTATATTTTAGGTAATGATGATCTCGACCCAGAGACCAGTGTTAATAAAGAGGTTGGCCTGCAATATCAACACACGGGTTGGAATGCCAGTTTGACCTACTTCCGTAACGACTATGACGGTAAAATTGTATCAGGCTTAGTACCTTACGGTGAAAACGACAATGGTGCGTATCTGCTGCAATGGGTCAATGCCGACAAAGCCATTGTGGAAGGGTTTGAAGGTAACCTGAAAGTACCCTTGATTGGTGAATATGGTGAGGTGCTCAATTGGAACACCAATATCACCTACATGGACAAAAACCGCAACGAGACCACCAACCAACCGTTATCAGTCATCCCTCGTTACACCATCAACTCCATGTTGGATTGGCAAGTGATTGACGATCTGTCGCTGTCCTTTACCTGGACACGCTACGGTACTCAACGGCCACAAACCCTGACCTTAACAGGCGCCGATGCCGCTGGTGATGAACTGCGTGAACGTGAACCCTATAGTCTGCTGAGCTTAGGTGCCAACTATCACTTCAATGATGCTCTGCGCTTTAGTTTAGGTGTAACCAACCTGACGGATCGTCGTCTGTTCCGTGAAGCCACTAACTCAGCAGCGGGAGCCAATACCTACAACGAACCAGGACGCGCTTATTATCTGTCAGCGACCTATTCTTTCTAGCCATGGTGCAAAACCAAAGGCCGCACTCGACTGAATGCGACCTTTTACACATAACACATAATAAATTGAAATTTAATAGTTTTTATACATTATTGACAGTATTTAGCCATACCGTTAGCCGTTCACATCGGCTTTAGGCTAGATATATTTGTGGTTCTCGCTAGAGACGCCCCACCTAGAACGGCAGTCAGCCCCAAGTGAACTGGATGCGAGTTCTAGCGGCAACAGCGGCATTGTGATTTTTATCGGTCGCCGTGCAACAACAGCTCGCCTCCCGGTGGCGCTAAATCGTGTTTACCAGCATCACTCATGAGCACATGAGCAACCACCTATCGGGAGTGTTACCCAAAACGCTCGGCGGTTCTTCATATGTGCATACCGCATAAATACCCACACTATTTCTATGCTTCTTAGTCATTGCCAGCCTCAGCTGTAATACTGCCTCTATCGGATGTTATATAACTACATGTTTTTAATGTAGTTATAGTTATCACATTCAGCATCATCACTGTATTGTTTATCTCTAGTTCATAAAATCATATATAGAATATCGTATAATATATTTGACATACTATTTGTATTGTGTGTTTATTATACATGTTAGTGAAACGTGAATTAACTAACGCCACAAAATAACAAGACCCATACATATGAAGTGAAGAGGAAAGCCATGAAGCGCAATACAGCAATCGGACGGAGGGCACTGGCAGTATGTTTACTGCTTGGCACCACGCCGCCATTCCTGAGCTATGCCGATGAAACTGACGATGCTCAGAAAAACAAGAAAATGGAAACCGTCACCGTTACTGGCACCCGTATTCAACGGGCGGAATTTGTCACTAACAGCCCGATCTCTACCGTGGATGAAAAGGACATCAAATTCCAAGGTGCCACCACAGTGGAAGGCGTTCTCAACAAGATGCCGCAGTTTACGGCTGATGCTAACGAGAACGTTTCCAATGGTTCTGATGGTACTGCGCAGATAAACTTGCGTAATCTGGGTTCAAACCGCGTGCTGACACTGGTCAATGGACAGCGCATATTGCCAACCATGGCCATGGACATGAACTTCATCCCCTCGGCACTGGTAAAACGCATTGATGTGGTCACAGGTGGTGCTTCTGCGGTTTATGGCTCCGATGCCATCTCCGGGGTGGTTAACTTTATTCTGCAAGATGACCTTAACGGCATCATCTTTGACACTCAAGCCAGTACCTACCAGCACAACAATAACGATGATGGTTTACGAGACCTGGTGAGTAGCTATGGCTATGACACGGCACCCAGTTCAGTCACCGACGGTGAAAAGTATGACTTTAACCTTGCCGCAGGTACTGACTTTGCCGATGACAAAGGCAACATCACCTTTTATGCAGGTTTCCGCCGCACCGAACCAGTCATCCAAAGCGAACGCGATTATTCGGCTTGTTCCATCAGTGCCAATAGTGCGCTCAACGGCTATGTTTGTGGCGGTTCAGGCAACAACCCCTGGGGGCGTTTCACTGTGCTGAGTGGCCCCAATACCGGGGGCTCATATAACAACACCAAAGATGGTCAGAAGGTCTGGGATCAGTACAGTGATGATTACCTCTATAACTTTGGGCCGCTAAACTATACCCAACGTATGGATCGTCGCTACACCGCCGGGATGATGACCCACTATAACGTTTCCGACACCACACAGGTGTATGGCAGCTTTATGTTTATGGATGATCACAGCGTCTCCCAGGTTGCCCCCTCGGCGTTATGGTTTGGCAGTGATTTTGGCATCAACTGCGACAACCCGCTGATGAGCGAACAGCAGCGTTCAGCATTGTGCGGTACTGCGGCCGGGACCAGCGAGGTGATTAACACTTATGTGGGCTATCGGCTTGATGGGACCAATGCCCGCCCGCGCCGTGATGATCTGCGCCACACCGACTACCGCTTTAACTTTGGTCTGAAAGGCGACATTACCGATGGTATCAGTTATGACGTGAGTTACCTGCGTACTGTGGCACTGTACCAAGAACGTTATATGAACGATGTTGATCAGTTCAAAGCGGCCAATGCGCTCCTGGCGGTCACGGATGATACTGGAAATATCGTCTGTCAGTCGGTGGTAAGCGGTACTGATAGTGACTGTGTGCCGATTGATGTGTTTGCCTACAGCGGCATCTCGGATGCAGGGCTAGATTATATTCTTACTCCTAGCTCTACCGATAGCACCCAGACATTGGATGTTCTCAGCGGTTTCAGCCAGATTGATCTGGATTATTACGGCATCAAGCTGCCTTGGGCAGATATGGGGCCGGCCCTGGTGATTGGTGGCGAACACCGCCGCGAAGTGTATGAATTCAATGCAGATGCCATCGCCAAAGCCAATGGTTTGGATGATGCTTACGGCGAGATTAAAGTGAGCGAAGGCTATAGCGAGCTGGATCTGCCCATAATTGAAAATGCGCCAGGCGCAAAATATCTTGGTGTTACAGGTGGTTATCGTTACTCCAAATACGATAATAATGACGACCAAGGTAATGCTACCAGTTACAGCGCTAACACCTACAAGGTGGAACTGACCTACGCCCCTAACGATGATCTGCGCTTTCGCGGCAGCTACAACCACGCTATCCGCGCGCCGAATGTCAGTGAACTGTTCTCTTCGCAGGGACTGTCCAACTATTCCGGCAGCGATCCCTGTGCTGGTACCTCGCCCTCAGCCGATAAGGAAAAATGTGCTCGTACTGGTGTCACTGAAGCGCAATATGGCCATATTGTGGAATGCCCGGCAGATCAGTGCGTCTATCAGTTCGGTGGTAACCCTTCTCTGAAACCAGAACAAGCCGATACTTACACTTACGGAATCGTGCTCACCCCCACAGCGCTGCCAGATCTTTCAGTATCACTGGATTATTACACCATCAAGGTAAAGGACTATATCAGCACCATAGATCCTACGTTGATCATCAACCAGTGCCTCAGCACAGGTAACAGTTACTACTGTGACCTGTTCCATCGCAGCGATGCAGGTTCACTGTTTGGTACTGAAGGTTATGTGGTTTCCACTACGCTCAACACCGGTTATTTGCAAACTTCAGGTATCGATATCAATGCCACTTACAATTATGAACTGGGCGAATGGGGTGCACTGAACTTCCAGTTAGTGGGAACTTGGTTAAAAGAGATGGTGACTGAACCACAACCCGGTCTTGGCACCTACGACTGTAAAGGCCTGTTTGGCCCGACATGTGGTCAGCCCGCCCCGACTTGGCGCCATAATGCCCGCATGACGTGGGCAACACCTTGGTACGATGCCCAGGTATCACTGCTGTGGCGTTATCTGGGAAGCGTGGATCTTTCATCCAACACAGATAATGAATTCCTGGCAGGAAATGATCATTACTTCGTTAACGACCATATTGGTGCATACAACTACTTTGACCTGTCCGGTAGCATGACCTTGACTGACAACATTCAGTTGCGGGCAGGTATCAATAACCTGTTAGACAAGGATCCACCAGTGATTGTCTCTAACGTGTTGAGTGCCTTTGGCAACGGCAACACCTTCCCTGGCATCTATGATCCACTTGGCCGCCAGCTGTTCATCGGTCTGACCGCTAAATTCTGATCGATTTCGAGTTTTACAGGGTTACTCCCTTGCCCTCCCTGTAAGCCAAGCCCCTGCAAAGGGGCTTTTTTAATGGGCGTTCAGTCTTTAGGTGCCAGCATCTGCTCCGGTCTAACCGCCTGATTAAACGCTTCTTTGCTTAAAAATCCCAGCTGTTCTGCGGCCAATTGCAAGCTGATATTGTCATGCAGCGCTTTCTTCGCTACCTGAGCGGCCTTATCGTAACCAATCACCGGATTCAACGCAGTAACCAGCATCAGGCTATGTTCGAGGTTATGTTGCAGTTGTGCATGATTAACTGCCAGCCCCTGTAAACAATGCTCGTTAAAACTCGCAAGTGCATCACTAAGCAATTGAATACTTTGCAAGATATTGTGAATGATCAGTGGTTTAAACACGTTTAACTGTAAATGTCCCTGCATGGCTCCAGCCGTTATCGCGGCATCATTGCCGATGACCTGACAGCCCACCATCGACAGCGCCTCACATTGGGTCGGGTTGACCTTGCCCGGCATAATACTGGAACCGGGTTCATTGGAAGGCAGCAACAACTCATTTAAGCCACAGCGCGGGCCACTGCCCAGTAACCGAATGTCATTGGCTAACTTAATCGCAGCAACGGCAGTGGTTTTCAAGGCTCCCGATAACTGCAACAGCGGCTCATGAGCGGCTAACCCAAAAACTTGTTATCCATTTCGCGAAATGGCTGTGCCAATTCATCGGAGACATATTGCACGACTAATGTCGGAAAAGCTTTGTGACTGTTAAGTCCGGTGCCCACCGCAGTGCCGCCAATCGGCAAGGCTAAAACCCCGTTCAGAGCCTGTTTCAAGCCGCTCCTAGCACACTGAAACTGCGCCGCAAAGGCACTGAATTCCTGCCCTAAGGTCAAAGGGGTTGCATCTTGCAGATGCGTCCGACCAATTTTAATCAGCGCCTGCCACTCAACCGCCTTGTGCTGCAACTCAGTAATGATGTGATCGAGTGTAGGCAGCAATTGCTGTACCAGCGCCTCACTCGCGGCCAGATGCATCGCGGTAGGGAAAGTATCGTTACTGCTCTGGCCTTTATTAACATGATCGTTGGGATGCACGGGCGTTTTACCACCGCGTTTGCCTGTCAGCAGTTCATTGGCACGTCCCGCCAGCACCTCGTTGAGATTCATATTGGTCTGAGTGCCGCTGCCCGTTTGCCACACAACTAATGGAAAATTATCTTGGAGTTGTCCGGCAATCACGTCATCGGCAGCCGTCACAATCGCCTGCGCCACACGCTTATCCAGAAGCCCTAGCTGTAAATTGGCAAGCGCGGCACTCTTTTTCAGAATGGCATAAGCCCGGATAAACGTTGGGGTAAAACTAAACCGCTGACTGCCACCGATGCGGAAATTTTCGCTACTGCGCTGAGTTTGGGCGCCCCAGTAACAGTCTGCGGGCACCTGTACGGCCCCCATACTGTCACTTTCTTCGCGCTGGGAAACATCTGCGCCTAGTTGAAGTTTGTGATGAGCCATAACGACATCCCATTTTCATTATAGATATGTCTAACTCTATGCTAGCCTCGCTGTTGCGCCAACCATTGGAACGCTATAGCAATAAAAATCCCCGTATAAAACGGGGATTTTTAGGGTAACAATAACAGCCAATATTAGGCTTGTGCTTTGTAACGTTCTGCCATAGCGTTAGCGGCAATCATCGCTTGATAGACATCGTCTTCGGTCAGTTCCATGGTCATATTGCCCATGGTGTCACCTTCAGCACAGGCGATTTTGGCAACATTGCGCCACTCAGCTTCAACAAAGTTCTTTAAGCCCATATCAGCCAAAGTCAATGGCAAACCGGCAGTCTTGATGATACGGATAACTTCATCAACTTCAGCCTTGGGGGCATTTTCCAGAACCAACTGTGTCAGCAACCCGAACACCACTTTTTCACCATGCTGCGCACGATGCAGGTCAGGTACTGCGGACATACCGTTATTGACGGCATGTGCACATGCCAAGCCACCGGCTTCGGCACCAACACCACTCAGATAGATGGTGGCTTCTATGGTCTGTTCCAGCGCTGGGGTCACTATCTTGTTTTTAACGGCATCCATGGCTGCGGCAACGTTTTCACGCAGCAACTTGTAACACAGTTCAGCTAAGCCCAAACCAGTACGGGAAGGCTTTTTCAGAACCAAGTTAACGCCGTCAGCGGCATAACATGTACGCGCTTCAAAGTAAGTGGCTAAAGCATCACCAATACCCGCGGCGAAGAAGCGCGCTGGGGCGGCACACAGGATTGAGGTATCTGCGATCACCGCATCTGGGTTTTGCGGCAGGAACAGGTAACGTTCAAACTCGCCAGATTCTGTGTAGATCACCGCCAAGGCGGTACAAGGGGCATCGGTAGAAGCGATTGTTGGATACAGCACTACAGGCAATTTATGGTAGTAAGCAACGGATTTAGCAGAGTCGAGCGTTTTACCACCACCGACACCCACAATCACATTAGCGTGTTGCTGTTCGGCTAAAGCCCCCAGACGTTTAATCTCTGCGTCGCTGCATTCGTAATTGAATTTTTCTACTGCGGATTTGATGCCAGCACTGCTCAAGCTGCTGACCGCTTCATCTTGCACTCGATCCAGAATGAATTCATCGCTGATGATAAATGCGTTATCACCGAAATCCTTCACATAGTCCTGCATCTGCCCCAGCAAGCCTTTACCTATGATAAATTTTTTAGGTGAGGTTACTGTGCGTGGTGTAATTGTCATAACTCCTCCAAAACTCTCTAGTAAATTGCGTCCCTTAATTTTGTGACACACATCATACTCCGATAAATTAACTACAGCTTAATTTCACAGCAAATACACTTAAAAAAATATGGCAATACAACTTGCCAAGTTGCAATGTATTAGCGTTAACCATTTGTCTCAGCTAGCATTAATCTCAATTTCTAGGAATGGATGGAGCAAACGATGACCGATCTCAGACAACGGACAGTGCTGATCACCGGCGGAGCCTCAGGAATCGGGCTGTTAATGGCCCAATATTTTGCCAAAGAAGGCGTAGCCAAGGTGGTCTTATGGGATATTAATGCCGCTTTGTTGCAACAAGCCATCAGTTCGCTACAACACCATTTTGGGCAAGAACGGATCTGCGGCTGGCAGGTAGATATTTGTCAGTCCGCACAGATGCACGAAGCGCTACAGCAGATGCGTGTTGCCGGGATCGGGGTTGATATTCTGGTCAATAATGCAGGCATTATTGTGGGTAAAACGTTCAGTGAACATTCCATCGCAGATATTGACCGCACCATGGCCGTCAACACCATTGCCCCCATGCGACTATGTCTGGCGTTACTTCCTGATATGTGTGCCAATGGCTTAGGTCATATCGTTAATATCGCGTCCGCCGCAGGATTGGTGGCAAATCCAAACATGTCTGTCTATTGCGCCAGTAAATGGGCTGCCGTGGGTTGGTCTGATTCGCTCAGGCTGGAAATGGCGCAGCAATCTACGGGAGTAAAGGTCACCACCGTGATGCCTTATTACATCAACACCGGCATGTTTGCTGGAGTACAATCGCGGATACTCCCGATACTCAAACCCGATAAGGTTGCCAAACGCATTGTCGCCGCAGTGAAACAGGACAAAAGCACGCTGAAAATGCCTCGTTTGCTGTATCTGTTACCCCTGTTGCAAGGGCTATTACCGCAACGCTGGTTTGACAAAGTAGTTGGGGAATGGCTGGGGATTTACCACACCATGGATACCTTTCACGGCCGCAGCGATCCCGATTAACTGCCGCCCAGAGCGAAGGCATTTTTGATGCCAGCAATCACCATACCAGTACCAATCACCGCCACAATTAACCCCATCAGCCGGGTAATCACCCCCATGGCTGAGCGGCCAATGTAGCGGATGAAGCGCTCGCCAAAAATAAACACTAAGTAAGTGATCACACACAACAGCGCAAAGGCGAGGATAATAAAACTAATGTTGCCCAAACCGCCGTCTGCAGACAAGTTCATCGCGGTGGTGATAGTGCCAGGCCCGGCCAACATCGGCATTGCCAGCGGGAATGTTGCCGGATCATCGTCACTGTTATCACTGGCCAGTGAGGCATCCAAACTGTGGGGATGGTGCATACGTGAATGTTTACCCTGCAACATGTTGATACCAATCAGGAATACCAGGCAACCGCCAGTAATTCTAAAAGCATCCATATTCAGGCCGAACAACCCGAAAATCATTTTGCCAGCCACGGCAAATGCCAACACTATGATAAACGCTTGGATCACCGCCCGCCGCGCAATATCGACCCGATGCTGCGAGCTCATGCCTTCGGTGAGACCGAGAAACACCGGAGTATTGGCAATGGGATTCATAATGGCGAAAAAGGCCATAAATGCCGTAGCAAAATGCAAAAATAACGCTTCCATCAGTGGCTTGTATCCATAGCGGTCGGAACCGTTATGGTAGCAAGCCGTCAACGGCTTTTCAGCAGTTGTCACCAGAAAAACCAGACATCAGTCACTTCTTCTGAGCTTTTCCCAATAGCGCCCGCCACCGCACCAGAACGCCTGGATAACAACCATGTTTTTGTATGTCGGTGCATGTTAACCTAGCGCTTAATTACCATCCGAAATAGTCGGTATCGGTGCGAGGGAGAACAAGGTGTATTCCGAGCAGTTTATGATGCTACTGGCGGTACTGGAACGAGCGGCGCTCATGCTAATGGCGCTATTTCTGCTCACCAGAAGCCAGCGTTTTCAGCAAATTTTCCAGAAAAAAGATCGCCATCCCGGAGAACTGGCACTGATATCGCTGTTATTCATCTGTTTTGCGGTATTCAGTACCTACACGGGCATCCATGTTGAAGGCTCGCTAGTTAACGTGCGCATTATTGCGATCATGTCGGGTGGCTTACTGTTTGGGCCAGCGGTGGGGATCCCAGCCGGAATTATCTCTGGCATTCATCGTTATCTGATTGATATCAACGGCCCAACCTCGATTCCCTGCCTGATCACTAGCATCACGGCGGGCGTGCTGTCCACCTGGATGTATTTTCGCTGTAAACGGGAGCGGCTATGGTTGTGGGGCATTATTGGTGGCATGTTGTGTGAAGGCTTAACCATGCTGCTGATTGTCACCCTAGCCCCCAAGCACAACTGGGTTGGAACATTGTCAGTGTCATCGCCTTCCCGATGATCTTCGGCACCATCTGCATCGGACTTATCGTGCAGTTAGTGCAGAATCTGGATGATGAGAAAGAACGCATCGCCGGGCAGCATGCCAAACTGGCGCTCGATATTGCCAACCGCACCCTGCCCTATTTTCGTGAAAACAACCGCAGTGGCCTGCGCAACGTCTGCAACATCATTCGTGAACACATCAACGCCGATGCGGTGGCCATTACCGATACCGACAATGTACTCGCTTACGTGGGCCATGCCGAAGCCGATTACTGGCAACATTATCACGGCATGAGCAGCGTCACCCGCAAGGCGGTAGATTCAGGGAAGCTCATCATCAATAACGGCATTGATTATGCCGATTTTCACTCACTGATGATTGTGCCATTAATCGAAAACAATAAGGTTACTGGCACGCTTAAAATCTATTACTGCCACGAAGGACGCATCACCGACTCACTGAAAGAGATGGCGATTGGCTTGTCGCATGTGATTTCGACACAAATAGAAGCCGCCCGCAGTGATCAACTCAAGCAGATGGCGGCTAAGGCCGAGTTTTCTGCCTTGCAAAACAAGATTAATCCACACTTTCTGTTCAACAGTCTCAATGCCATTTCTTCGTTAATCCGTCTGCGTCCCGATGAGGCCCGGCAATTGATCTCTAATCTGGCAGATTTTCTGCGTTATAACCTCAAACGTAACGAAGCACTGATCGATATTCAGGAAGAGCTGGAGCAGGTTCGTGATTATGTCGCCATTGAAAAAGCCCGCTTTGGCAAGAAACTGACCGTGATTTTTGATGTAGACGATGTGCACCTGAAAATTCCAGGACTGTTACTACAACCACTGGTGGAAAATGCCATTTTGCACGGTATTCAGCCCGTGCGCGGTAATGGCGAAGTGACCATTGCCGTCAAACAGCACGGCAATCAGGTTATGGTCAGTGTACGCGATACCGGCAGCGGCATTGATGAAGCCATTATCGATGGGCTGTATCACGATAAAGTGCCGAGCGACCATATTGGCCTGATGAATGTGCATGAGCGGGTTAAGCTGCTGTACGGCCAGGGACTGAGCATCCGCCGCTGCGAACCCGGCACCGAAGTTTCTTTTAGTATCAACGCACAACAGTGACATCAACATGAAAGCAATTATTGTAGAAGACGAACCGCTGGCCATGGAAGAACTGCTGTATATCATCCAAAAACACAGTCGGTTAGACGTGGTAGCAACCTTTGAAGATGGGTTGGACGCCTTTAAATATCTGCAACAGCAACAGGTGGATGTCGCCTTTCTCGATATCAATGTCCCGTCGATTGACGGCATGCTGCTGGCTCGTAATATTCACCAGTTTGCCAAGAAACCCTTCATTGTGTTTACCACGGCACATAAAGACTTTGCGGCGGAAGCGTTCGAGATTGAAGCGTTTGATTATATTCTTAAGCCGTTCAACGAAAGCCGCATTCAAGGGGTACTGCAAAAACTGGAAGCCAGCACCGAAGCAGCAACCGCGCCGCCGGTGTCGCCCCCAGCAAACCGCAGCAATACGGTAAACCTGTACAAAGGCGAGCGCATCTGTGTTACCGATGTCAGTGCCATCTTGTACGTGGAAGCCGCAGAGAAACAAACCAAAGTATTCACCACTGACGATGAATTCATGGTGCCGATGACCATCAGTGAGTTTATTGAAAAATTACCACCCACGCAGTTTTTTCGTTGCCACCGCTCTTACTGCCTCAACCTAACCAAAGTACAGGAAATCACTCCTTGGTATAACAGTACTTATCTGGTCAAACTGCAGGGGAGCGAACAGCAACTGCCCGTCAGCCGTAGTCGGCTCCGGGAATTTCGCGAACTGATGCAACTATAAGATGCAAAAAAAGCCCCATCCAATATGGGGCCAAGAGTGGTGCCTTTCATAAAAAGCACGCTTATGCCAACTGAACGCCACGGGTTGGTGCCTTAACCAGCAGTGACAGCAACAGCGATAACGCCAACAGGCCGAAAATAACCCCGAAGGTGGCACTAAAACTGCCTAACAAAGCGGCCACCATAGAGCCACACAAACTGCCAATACCAAAACCCAAATAGATAACCCCGTAATTTTTAGTGAGATTATTCAAGCCGAAGAAATCACTGACCAAAGATGGATAAACAGTGATAGTGCCGCCGAAACTGAAGGCGATACACCCCAGCGCCAGATAGAAATTCAGCATCGTCATTTGGGTGAACAGCAAAATTGCCATGCCGACAATACTCGCTAACAGTGCCAAGGAGACGACCCGTACACGTGGCATCCGGTCTGACAGCACACCTAGTACCAAGCGCCCGCCGAGATTGGCCATGGCAATCACCGCCACCGCATTAGCGGCAATCGAGAAACTTAATGCGGCGTATTGTTCGCCAATATCTTTGGCAACCCCAATGACATATAAACCACTCATACAGACAGTGAAGAAAATCAGCGCCAACATCCAAAACTGTGGCCGCGCCATGGCTTCTGCCAAAGTAAAATCATTTGCCTGCCGCTGACTACCCACCGCCTGTTTGGGCGCATCCGTCATTAACAAGCCACCAAACACAACCATCACAGTGGCTATCGCCCCCAGTACAGGAAAGTGTGATTCAGTCCCGCGTGTTCCAGTAACGATAAATTGATGTATTTGAAGCCGAGACTCCCCAAGCCATAAGCCCCGATAGATAAGGCGGAGATGGTGCCTTTACGCTCTGGGAACCAACGCACACAATTTGAGAGCGTCAGTAAATATCCAGTACCGTCAGCAAAACCCAGCAACAAGCCGGCACACAGATATAGCATGGCGACACTACTGCTATATGCGGTAAGCAGCAGGCCAGCACCCATCATCAGACCGGCAGCTATGGTCACCTTGGTAACGCCAAAACGCTCCTGCATCTTTCCGGAAATGGATGATGCCAGCGCCAGTGACAAACTGAGAATACCAAAGGAGAAAGCAACATTGTCTACCGGCACATTGAGCTTATCTGCCAGCCCCGCATTAAACAGGCTCCAGGTATATACCGAACCCAGCGCAAACTGGGCGATGATAGTACCAATTAATGTCAGCACTCTAATACGGTTGGCTGACACCAGTTGTTGCTGCTGACCAGCATAGTTTTCCAGGGTAATGGTTTGATTGACGCTCATAACATGCACCTCGCAACCGGACGTTATCCGCTGAAATTTACTGTTGATGAGTTCAATAAACGCCTTCTCCTCCGCCACCACAATAACCGCAGCCAAAGATAAAATGAGTCGCCCGCAGGCCGGAATGAAATGCAAATTAGCGGCATGAAGTGCAGTTAAGCAATTGCTTAAATTTGCAACTAATGATCAATGATGAGGAAAGAGGAAAAACTAAAATGGTAATAAAAGTGGTTAAATCGGGCAGTCATCGCCTGCCCAGGCTCCATTATCCAACGGTACCACACTGTTGCTGCCATTGTTCAAGATTGCGGGAATCCGTTGTCTTATAAGATAGTTCAATTGTCGTCAACACTGCCTGGTGCTGCGGATTGCTACTGGCAGCAGTCCAACGCCACTTGGCGATTGCTGCGACTGAGGCAAGATCAAATATGCCCTGAGGATAAGATTTCAATATTTTGTAGTTTTCGGCTTTTCCATCAGCATTAATTGCCACCAGCAGCTTCACACATCCCGCCTCAAACTCTTTCGCCTTATCAATCGGATATTGCGGTTCTTCGCGGTGTGAAGGCACCCAATAGTGCACCATCTCCTGAGATGATGCTTGTGTCAAGTCAACATACTGAGTGGTACTGACTTTGGGTTTAGATGAGGTAGATTGACAACCGCTAATAGCAAACACGAATGCACACAATATTAAAACTGATTTCATAAAAACTCCTTGGCTATGCCCGAGAAACTTAAAAGAAAGGCAGCCTTGCCTCCCGATTATCGCGATTAAAACCTACTATAAATCTCTTCTAATATAAATAGTTAATTAATATATTCGCATTTATTTAGCTGGTGTGATTAGAAATATTTATGGTGCCCCATTCTCTTCCGCTACGGCTGAGCTATGCTGGTGCAGCACCAAGCGGGAGATGATATGTATCGCATTTTATTGGTAGAGGATGAGCCGGACATTGGCCAGTTAATCAGTGGCTGGTTGGCTCGGCATGATATGCAAGTACTGTTAGAACCTCGCGGTGATATGGCGTTGCAACGAGTCGACATAGAAAAACCCGATCTGGTGTTGCTGGATATTATGTTGCCTGGCATGGACGGCCTGTCGCTGTGCCGCGAACTTCGCCAAAGCTTCCATGGGCCAATCGTGATGCTGACCTCGCTCGACAGTGACATGAATCAGGTGTTGGCACTGGAACTTGGTGCCAACGATTACATTCTCAAGACCACCCCACCTAACGTGCTGGTTGCGCGCTTGCGAGTGCAACTGCGGCAGCTCGCGAGTGCTACACCGCCCCGGCCAAAAACTGCACAACGGCTGCAATTAGGCACCTTGTTCATTGACTACAACAGTCGTACTGTCCGATTACAGGAGCAAGCGGTAGCGTTATCCACCAGCGATTTTGAACTGTTATGGCAATTGGCAAGTCACAGCGGCCAAATTCTCAGTCGTGAAACACTGTTCAAGCAACTCAAAGGACGAGCGTACGATGGCATGGATCGCAGCATGGATGTGGCAATCTCCAGACTGCGGCAGAAGTTAGGAGACAACGCAGAACTGCCCACCCGCATCAAAACCATTCGCAACAAGGGCTACCTGTTAGTCGCTGATGAGTGGTCATAAACATGCGTCATCTGTTCACCCAGTTCTATCTGTTAGTGTTTGGCTGTTTCCTGATAGCGGCACTGTTGATGGGAGGAATTTATCAATTCACTGCCGAACGTACCGAGAACCGTTATTTGGAAGGATTGGTTCAGGACTTTCTTGACCGTTTTACTCAGGAATTAGCCACCATGCCACAGCCACAGTGGCCCGCCAAAATTAACGATTTCAGCCAACGGCTACATTTGGCATTACACACAGCGCCCTTAGATACCCAGCCGCTAGCGCGGGAAGATATTGCCTTTCTACAAGCCGGCAATATTGTGATTGTCGAAGATGACGCCACCTTTCGGCAACGCATCCCCGACAGTAATAGGGTATTGATCATCGGCCCAGTGCCTTATCTATCTTTCCGGCATGAACAGCACTGGCTGGTGTTGGGTTTTATTGTCTTGCTGGGGTTATCGCTGGCGGTGCCCATTCTGTTGTGGATGCGGCCACACTGGCGCGATATGCAGCAGTTAGAAGCAGCGGCCAAAAGCCTGGGCAATGGCGAACTCGATGCCAGAGCCGCCCTCGACAACAGCAGCAGCCTGGCAACCTTGGGCGCGACCTTTGACCAGATGGCACAGCGATTACAGGAACTTATCAGTGGGCGCAAACAACTGACCGATGCCATAGCCCATGAGCTGCGCACACCACTGGTGCGCTTACGTTATCGATTGGCGTTACTGGAACCGGCCCCTAGAGCTGCCGACAGCGCCGCACTGGAACAGGATATCGAAGCGCTGGAGTTCCTGATTGAAGAGATGTTGACCTATAGCCGCCTCAATCAACCGGAATTACCGCTACAACTAAGCGATGTGGAACTGGGGCAATGGGCCAGAGAACACCTGCCGGACTGGCAAGCGCAAGGCGCGGCCCACCGGATTACACTGCATTGCCCAGCCGTTCCGCTATATTGGCGTGGCGATTTAAGGCTGTTAGCGCGGGCGATGGACAATCTGGTCGGTAATGCCGTGCGCCACGGCAACAGTGTGGTGCAGATCCGTCTGACACAGAGCAAACAAGGGATCTGTTTGTCGGTACAAGACGATGGTCCCGGAGTCGCAAACCAAGAAGCCCAACGTATCTTTGAGCCGTTTGTCAGACTTGATGAAAGCCGTGACCGACGCACTGGTGGTATTGGGCTCGGGCTGGCAATCGTCCGCAGTATCGCGCACTTGCACGGTGGCGAAATCAGCCTACAACCCAGTGACCAAGGCGCACTTTTTTGCTTACAGTTGCCTGTACATTTGGATACAAACCGTTACCAGCACAACACAGACCCACAAGCGCCAGCCGCCTAATATCACTAGCAAAGGAGCATTGGGCTCCGTTTATTTGAGGTCTGAATCATGAACAAAATGCTGCCACTGGCCATTGCGGCCGTTTTTGCCCTGAATACTGCCACTGTAATGGCGGCTGAACCCACTAGCAGCAGCCAGGCTGCACCACAAGCTGCCGCACAACAGAGCAATAAACCACAGGTTAAACAGGTAAAAAAACAGCACCACAAGAAAGCTGAAAAGAAAGTAGTTAAAAAACAGGCAAAAAAATCAGTTAAAAAAGCCCCAGCAACTGAAGCTCAGCCTCAAGCTGCCAAAACTGCTGAATAGTCTTACAGCCTCACAGCTAAAGCCCCGCATTGCGGGGCTTTGTCGTCTATTTAGCCGATGACTGCGGCAGCTCAATATTGACATTGTAGCGCTGATACTGTGGGTCCAACTGGTCAATGAACGGATTGTTTAGCGGAATAATGCGCCGTTGCTGCAAACGCTTGATAGACGCGTCAAAGTAATGCTGCCATAAGCGAATAAAGCTGCCATCCGCATATGCTCGCACCAAACCACGGTATACGCGCTCGGCATTTTTGGTATTGTTTTTGTCTGTGATGAAAAATCGCGGCAACGGATAATACAAGGCCAAGCAAGGTTCTACCTGTAACATGCCGTAATCGTGAGCGACTTGTTGTTGCTCGATATCAATCTCATTGATTGCCCGAAAAAACAGATCCGCACGTTTTGCTCGCAGCATGCTAAACATATTCTGGTAATGGCTAACTTGCTGCACCTTGAATCCATTGGCCTGCAAGATCTGGCTATCCAGCCAACCAATCCCTTGCACAATACTCAGCTGTTGCAGTGCGCTTTTATCCAACTGGCAGAAACGTTGGAGCTCTGCGCCTTCGGCACGGATAAAGGCCACCCGATATCCTGCCATACCACGCGCCAGCGGAAATTCCACCACGGCAAAGTTCGCTAACATTTCATTGGTGACAGAGGCTCGCACAAACAGATTGTTGAAGTGACCTTGCTGCAATTCACGCAGCAGCCGGGCTTTATTCAGGTAGCCACCCGCTTCCAACATGGTAAACGGGCCATATTCATCCTCAGTTTTTTCCAGCGCCAGCTGCAATACGGCTTTGACGTAGGCGTTCCGGCCATCTGACTCGTCTTCGGCGCCTTGGTAATAAAACACGGTTGGCGTTAATGCCATAACAGGCATTGCCCAAGTTGCTAGCGGCACCAGCAATACCAACCACAAGCAGACCCACCATCTATCGTGAGCCGTCTGGTGTGTCAGATTGAGATACATAGCCGCCTTACCCAAATGCTGATAATACTGTCCAGTGTAAGCTTTAATTAGCTGTTTTGAATAGCGTTATTATATCAGCAGCGGTTTCAACACCACACAGATATCAGCATCGGTGAACGGTAATTTTCCACTGTTTAGCTAAACCCGCGACAGCAGACAGATAACCGCGTGATATATGGGGAAAAGCTATTAACAGCAGGACAGCGCTGTAATTGCCGCGGCTATCACGCAACATAGCAACAGATAACCGCGACGGATACAACGCTAGCTGACGTCAGACGCTGAGTGTCGCACGTTTGCAAACCACAGCGTCATCTAGCCATTGCAGACTTAGCGCGCATGCAACGGCGTAAGTGTTAACTGCAAACGGTAATCTTGCTGTTCAGCAGGCAACATCTGATAAGCCTTATAGGGTGCAGCGCCCCAACTGTTATCGCCACCCACACCGCGCTGCCGCAGATCGAGACACAGCTCAGTCAGCGGCCGAGGCACAATGTCTGTCGTATGGCGATTGGGGCCATCTTTCGGATAATCAAAATCAGCAATGGTGTTGTGGTGCGCAGTAAAATCAAACTGTGGCGCGCCACTAATACGCAGCCCTAGCCCTTGTTGATCACGGATTTCCAACCAGCGGACATCACTGCGATTACCGTTTTCCTGTGGTCGAATATACGGGGTGTACAGTTCGCTGACATCCGCATCATAAATCCCGAGATAGGCACTCTCTTTCCGATCCTGATAATTCGCCCAAGGGCCGCGACCGTACCATTTAACATGATCAAAACCTTCTGGCAGTTGCAGTTTCAGGCCAAACCTTGGCATTTCCGGTAAGTCCTTTGCCAGATGAGCCTGATAATCCACCGCTACCGCGCCATCCTTGCCGATAGTGTAACTTAAGCTGCCGTTGCTGTTTAACGTGGGGAAGCGCAACGCAAACTTAAGCATAGCGGTGCCATTCGCGGTTTTTTCCACATTGGCAGAGATCACTTCTGCCTTGTCACCCGCCTCTTTATAATAAGGGATGACCTTATCAAAGCCGTTACCGTAGTCGTTATCAGTGAAAGCCCGCCAGAAATTGGGCACCAACGGTGACTTAATCAACTCTTTGCCTGACACTTGATAACTCACGAGTCGTCCAGATTTGCTATCAAAAACCATAGCCGCATCTCCGGCACTGATGTTGACACTATCACCAACTTGCTGGAGTTTAATATCGTTAGAGGCCGGCACATTTACTGTTTGCGAGCCGCTATGCAGGATGATTTGAGCATTGGCAACTTCATGCTGTTGGGGAATGAGCCCTTCAGCTTGATTGGTGAAGAAACGGAAGTTGACCGCATATTCGCGCCCAGAGATAAACGGGTAATGACGCAAAGCATCAATAGTGAGTTCTTCAGAGTGCTGCGGTGGCGTTGCTAGTTTTGCTATATCGGCCTGAGCCACAATCTGGCCATTTTCCAACAGTGCCCAATGCCCGCGAACGTCTTGAAGATCTTTAAAAAAGTTATTGTTTTTAATCAGATATTTATCATCGCCTAAACGCTGAACGGCAATGTTCTGATATATTTTCTTCACTTCATACAAGGCGGGATGAGGTTTACGATCTGAACCGACTAAACCATTGGCATTGAAATTACCATCATTCGCCACGCCTTTCGGCTCAAAATCGCCACCATAGCCATAATAGATATTATTATTAGCATCTTTTTTCTGTAAGCCTTGATCAACCCAATCCCAAATACTGCCGCCTTGAACCTGCGGATGTTTATCAACAAAATCCCATAGTTCTTTTAAGTTGCCGGTACTATTTCCCATGGCATGAGCATATTCTATCCAGATAAATGGCTGTTCTGGATATTTATTTAAATACTTGTCTTCCAGCTCTTTGCGATCGGCATACATCCAGCCAATCACATCTGTCATTCTTTCTTTGAACCAGGTTTCTCTGGTTTCAAATTGTACAATCCGATTATCATCCATGGACTTTGCCATGTTATAGGCCGCAGCAATATTCACTCCTGGACTAATTTCATTTCCCAGAGACCAAGAAATAATGGATGGATGATTTTTATCCCTTTCTATCATGCCATGGACGCGGTCAAGGATTGCAGCCTTAAAACTTGGATCATTACCTAGACCATCTTCAGCAAATTGATAGGCATGAGCTTCAATATTAGCCTCATCTATTACGTAGAGGCCATACTTATCACACAATTCATACCAGTAAGGATCATTTGGATAATGAGAAGAACGAACTGTGTTGATATTAAACTGCTTCATTAGTGTAATATCAGTAAGCATACTTTCGTGGCTAATAGTATGCCCAGTGACTGGATCGTGTTCATGACGATTAACGCCTTTAATAATAATAGGCTGTCCATTCACTAACAGCTGCCCATGGGCAATTTTTACTTCTCGGAAACCAAAGAATTGGCGCACAACCTGATCTTCTTGTCCTGACTGTTGTAACGTTAACAACAGCTCATAACGTTTGGGTATTTCAGCAGACCACGCCTGTATATCAGTAAAGTCATGTGTGAAGGTGAGTAATGATGTGGCATCGGTAGCTACTGTTTCTTGCTGTTGCGTCCACAATTGCTTTTGCCCATCATAAACAGTGGCGACTACCTTGACTTTCTTTGCCGCTTTTTCGTTGTTAGCAATTTTTACTGATAAATTTAATTTGCCATCTTGATAATGGTTTTTTAAAGAGGTTTGAACACGGAAATCCCACAATTGTACTTTAGGTACAATCTGTAAAAAGACATTGCGTTCTATACCACTCATACGCCAAAAATCTTGGTCTTCTAAATAACTGCCATCACTCCAGCGATAGACTTCTACTGCTAATTGATTTTTTCCAGATTTGATATAATCAGTAATATCAAACTCTGCGGGCAATTTACCATCTTGGCTATAACCTAGTTTCTGACCATTTACCCAGACATAAAATGCGGAAGATACGGCTCCAAAATGTAAAATAATCCGTTTGCCGCGCCAATCATCGGCAACCATAAAATCACGTTTATATGAACCTACGGGATTATATTTGTGGTCTATAAAGGGTTTATTCTTAGGAAATGGATAATTGATATTCGAATAGATAGGATAATCATACCCTTGTAATTGCCATGTTGAGGGTACTTTAATTAACTTCCATGATGAAACATCATAATCTGCTTTGTAAAAGTCTTTAGGTCTTTTTTCTGGCTGTGTAGAAAAGTTGAAATGCCATTCACCATTGAGTGAGTAATATTGGCTGGACTGCTGCGGTTGCGCAGCTTGTGCTAATTTAATGGAAGGATAAGAGATAAAGTAAGCGCGATCTGGCAATTTATTAATATCGAAAACACTTGGGTTTTCCCAATCATTTTGCGTTACGGCCAAAGCTTGACTACAAAATATCGAGACAAGTAGCAGCCATACTTTCCCCTGTAGCTGATTTTTGATACGTCCTAACATTCACTTTCCCCATAATAAAAGCACACATTCCAAAGAGCGACAAATTGACCCGCTTCTTTCTTATAACCTTATAATTAATAAGCCAATTTGCCTACATCTACAGCAATAACCCAGATAAACTATCGAAGCGAACCACAAATAGCAACCGCTGAATCACAATCCAATGCTCAGTGATAAAGTAACAATATGGGGATTTGGGGGATATTGGCAATTAGTCAACTGGCAATATCCCCGGGGACTATTGGACTGTCAGTGGTTGCAGCAGTAACTGCAACCGATACGTTTGCTGCTTAGCCGGTAATAGACGGTAGGCGTCATAAGGCAATGCGCCCCAGCTGGTATCGCCCCCAACACCACGCTGCCGTAGATCCAGACACAGTTCTGTCATAGCTCTAGGCACAATATCAGTGGTGTGACGGTTCGGGCCATCTTTCGGGTAATCAAAATCAGCAATGGTGTTGTGGTGCGCGGTAAAATCAAACTGCGGCGCGCCGCTGATGCGCAGTCCAATGCCCTGCTGATTACGGATCTCTAACCAACGGGTATCACTGCGATTACCATTTTCCTGTGGTCGAATATAGGGTGTGTAGAGTTCGCTGACATCCGCATGGTAGAGCCCAAGATAAGCGCTCTCTTTCCGATCTTGATAGTTTTCCCACGGGCCACGGCCATACCAGGCAACGCTATCAAAACCCTCCGGTAGCTGCATTTTCAGCCCGAATCGTGGCATTTCCGGTAAGTCTTTTGCCAGATTGGCTTGATAATCCACCGCTACCGCACCATCTCGGCCGATGCGGTAAACAATGCTGCCATCGCTGTGCAGTGTTGGGAAATGTAAGGTGAACTGTACCTGTGCAAACCCTGCTTGCTGACGCAGTTGTACCCCAGTTACCTGCGCCGCAGTGTCAGCCTGTTTGTAGAATTCCGCCGTCTCCTTAGCGAATTTGTTGCCATAATCGTTATCGGTCAGTGCTCGCCAGAAATTGGGGAACAAACCTTGTTTTACCAATTCCACCCCAGCGACGCGATAACTCACTAAACGAGCGCTGTGCTTATCAAACCGTAGCTGACTGCGTCCGGCACCAACAGTGACGTTATCGTTATCCTCTGCAACCTGTAGATCTTTAGCCGCTGCCAGTTTAAACACTTTAGCTGCCAGCGGTTGTAGCAGGAACTGCTCACTGGCAACCTCGTGCCCGGCAGGCAAATCCTCCGCTTCACGGCTAACAAAACGGAAGTTGAGTGCGTATTCTTTATCGGTGGCAAACGGGAAATGCTGCAATGCGGCAATCGTAATATCGGATGTCTGTTGCGGCGCCGTGGTTAGTCGCGGGAGTTCGCCTTGCGCAAGCAGTTTGCCATCTGCTAGCAACTGCCACGCTCCGTTAAGATCGCTCAGATTTTTGAAGAAATTACGGTTAGTTATGCGGTATTGACTGTTACTTAGGCGAGTGACTGCCAACGGCTGGTAGATCTTTTTCACTTCGTGCAAGGCTGGATGCGGCGAGCGATCTGCCGCCAGCAAGCCATTAGCACAAAAGTTACCATCGTTAGCCATACCTTGCGGCTCAAAATCGCCGCCATAGGCGAAGTAACTGCGACCATCCGTAGTATGTTTCAGTAACCCCTGATCGACCCAATCCCAGATACTGCCGCCCTGCACTTGCGGATGGGCATACACAAAATCCCATAACTCCTTGAGATTGCCGCTACTGTTACCCATTGCATGGGCATACTCCACCCAGATAAATGGCTGCTCTGGATATTTCCCCAGGTACTTGTCAGTAATTTCCTCACGATTGGCATACATCCAGCCAATCACATCAGTCATCTTCTCTTTGAACCAGGTAGTACGGCTTTCAAATTGCACCACCCGGCTGTCATCCATGGCTTTGGCCAACTGGTAAGAAGCAGACAGATTCGGCCCCGGGCCAGTTTCATTGCCCAACGACCAAGAAATAATCGACGGATGGTTTTTATCGCGCTCGATCATGCCGTGCATCCGATCCCAAATGGCGGCTTTGAACTGCGGATCGTTACCTATACCGTGTTCATCAAAGCCATAACCGTGAGATTCCACATTGGCTTCATCAATCACGTATAAGCCGTATTGATCGCACAGTTGATACCAGTAGGGATCATTGGGGTAATGTGACGTCCGTACCGTATTGATATTATTCAGTTTCATCAAACGGATATCGTTGAGCATGCTGGCCTGAGAGATGGTCTGACCCGTCACAGGATCATGCTCATGCCGATTAACGCCTTTAATGATAATCGGCTGGCCGTTTACCAGCAGTTGCCCATGTTGCAACTCGACACTACGAAAACCGATAGGCTGATAGATCACCTGATCTTCCGCGCCCGGTTGTTTCACTGTGAGCAGTAACCGATAGAGTTTCGGCACTTCCGCCGACCACGGCTGGATCTTTGGAAAACGATGTTGCAACGTTAGCGGCACGGTTTTACCGGCGGCCACCTCAAGCGAGTTTTGCTGCTGCCACAAGGGCTTATCACCGTCATACACAGCAGTATCAACGCTGAGCTGCGCGGCTTGCTTGCTGCTGTTCTGCAACTGCAACGCCAAGGTTAATTGACCATCTTGATAAGCATTTTGCAGTACGGCTTTGGCGCTGAAATCCCACAACTGCGCTTTGGGTGATACTTGGATAAACACATCCCGCTGAATGCCGCTCATGCGCCAGAAATCCTGGTCTTCCAGATAACTGCCATCGCTCCAGCGATAAACTTCTACCGCCAAACTATTGTTGCCAGGCTTAACATAGTCAGTGATATCAAATTCTGCCGGCAGTTTGCTGTCCTGGCTGTAGCCTAGCTTTTTACCATTGATCCACACATAAAAAGCCGATTTGACCGCGCCAAAATGCAACACCAAACGCTGCTGTAACCAGTCTGTTGGCACCGTAAAATCCCGCCGATAAGAGCCCACCGGATTGTATGAGGGATCTATGTACGGCTTATTCATCGGGAACGGATAGCCAGCAGAGGTGTAGATCGGATAGTCATAGCCCTGCATCTGCCAGTTAGACGGCACAGTGATTAACGGCCAGCTTGAAACATCAAAATCGTTTTTATAAAAAGCTTCTGGGCGCTCAGCTGGCCGTTTAGCAAAATGGAAATGCCATTGACCATTGAGGGAGTAATATTGGCTAGATGTTTGCGGCTGTTGTGCCAACGCCAGTGGCGCTGAGGGATAAGAGATAAAATAAGCACGATCTGGCAATTTATTAATATCAAAGACTGCCGGATCTTCCCAGTCGTGATGGCTGCTGGCGGGGTTTTGCTGGCAGGCAACCAATAACCACAGCGCCAGTGCCAACCAGCTTATGTTTGCCATTTTTTCCCTTGCCTGTCGCAACATAAGCACTTCCTCCCAGATAAAAAAGGCTACACAGGACAGAGTAACTGTGCAGCCTTGGATAACACCTAAGCTTTCAGATAAGTGGTTTTAGCCACCGTATAAAAAGCCTTCGCCGCACGGCCCTGCTCACGGGCACCATAACTGGAGGCACCCACGCCACCAAATGGCACATGGTAATCAATCCCCGCGGTAGGCAAGTTGATCATTATCATGCCTGACTTAGCGTAACGTTTGAAATGCTCGGCATATTTCAACGAGTTAGTGCATAAACCCGCCGACAAGCCAAAGCGGCTGTTATTCACCATTGCTAGCCCTTCTGCATAATCCTTGACTCGAAATACCGCAGCAACTGGGCCGAAGATCTCTTCCAACGCGATCGGATCATTGGCTTTGGCATGATCAAACAGGGTTGGTGCAAAGAAACATGCTGGCAGCTCGGCAGCAGTGCCACCGCAGACAAGTTGCGCGCCAGGATGTTGTTCCATCTTGGCAGTCTGGCCGCTGATCAGTGCTTTTTGATTAGGGGATGCCAAGGGGCCGATTTGGGTCGCGGCATCCAACGGATCACCGAGTTTAAGTTGCGTGATCCGCGCCGCCAGCTTGCTGACAAATTCATCGGCAATCGCCTGTTCTACCACAATACGGGAAGTGGCCGTACAACGTTCACCCGCCGCGAAAAACGCGCCATTCAAGGCATTTTCTACAGCAGCATCCACATCGGCATCGGCCAGTACTAACAGCGCATTAACGCCACCCATTTCGGTTTGTACCGGGATCGCACGTTCCATGGCAGCCAACCGCACTTTCTTGCCGGTAGCTTGAGAGCCAGTGAAACTCAGCGCATCGATGCCTGCATTAGCGCAGATAGCCGCGCCGGTTTCGCCACCGCCAAGTACCATGTTAACGGCACCTGGCAGCACGCCAGCTTCGTGAATGAGTGCCATCAAGCGCGCCGCAGTGGCCGAAGAGATTTCAGAGGGTTTCCACACCACGGTATTACCAAACGCCAAAGCTGGGGCAATCTTCCAGGCGGGGATGGCAATGGGGAAATTCCATGGAGTGATCTGCCCGATAACACCGACAGGCGCATATTCCACTTCCACCATGGCACCGTTGCGGGTGGATTCCAGTCGCTCGCCGACAATACGCAGGGCTTCACCGGCAAAAAAGCCGAAAATACGGGCAGCGCGGCCCACTTCGCCTTTGGAGTCGGCAAAGGTCTTGCCGGTTTCACGGGCGATCAGCTGTGATAACTCATCGCTATGCTGCATAATCAACTGCTGCACTTTTGCTAAGGCATCTGCACGCTTTTCAATGCCTTGATCGCGAAATACTGCAAATGCCGCTTTGGCCGCAGTCACGGCTTGCTCGACAACATGGGCATCTGCCGCCGGAATCGTAATTTGTAAATCGTCAGCCTTGGCAGGATTCTGCTGCTGTAATACGGCCGCGCCGCTGACGTCGGTGCCACCTATGTGATGGCTCAGATGAATAATCTGCATCTAGTGTTTTCTCCTGTCACCGGTTGTCAAACAACCTGAAAACCCTCCGCAAAAGGTTCGTCATCATCAATCCAGATCTGATTGAAACCTGTGGTGTAAGCTGTGCCCTGAATGGACGGAATGATAGCAGGATGGCCCGCCAGCTCAGTGGCGGCTTCGACCCTGCCGATAAAACGGCTTTTGATATAACTTTCATGAACAAAGGTGTCGCCTACCGCGAGTCGACCTTTCGCCACCAGATGCGCCATACGCGCGGAGGTGCCGGTACCACAAGGGCTGCGATCGATAGCTTTATCGCCATAAAACACCGCATTACGCCCATGAGCGTCGGCTGATGCTGGTTTGTCGGCCCACAGCACATGACTCACGCCTTTAATGGCGGGGTTTAGCGGATGTACCGGCTGGAACTGTTCGCGTACGGCGGCACGTACCAATGGACTCAAACGCAGAACGTCGGCGGCACTGAGGCTGTCCAATCCGGCGTAACCGGCCTGAGGTTCCACAATCGCGTAATAGTTACCGCCATAGGACACATCGACGGTTAACGGCCCGCAACCGGGAATATCGATATGAATATCTTCTGCCGCCAAATAGGAAGGCACGTTGGTCAACTTGACCCATTCAACCTTCTGCCCTTGTTGCTGGTAGCTGACTTCTATCAGCCCCGCTGGCGCTTCCATCACCAGTTTACCCGGTGTTTTTGGCTGGATCAGACCATGTTCCAGCCCAAAGGTGATAATGCCAATGGAGCCATGGCCGCACATAGGCAGGCAACCGCTGGTTTCAATAAATACCACGCCAAAATCTGCTCGCGGATCTTTGGGCGGATAGATAAAGCCGCCAGACATCATGTCATGCCCGCGCGGTTCAAACATCAATCCTTTGCGGATCCAGTCAAACTGCTCCATAAAACACACCCGCATATCACTTAGACTGTTGCCAGCAAGCTGCGGATGACCCCCAACCACTAACCGCACCGGGTTGCCCGCGGTGTGCCCATCAATGCAGAAAAATGTATGTCTCATGGCGGCCTCTCGTACCGTTAAGCCTGAGTAAGTCTGGTGGCAGCGGCTTTTTCAACCATCGCTGTCACTTCGTCACGACGGGCACCACTCAACGGCAAGCGCGGCATACGCACCCGTTCAGTACCTCGGCCCATAATCTGTTCCGCTAACTTGATGGACTGCACCAGATCGTGCCCGGCGTCCAAATGCAGCAATGGCATAAACCAGCGATAGATTTCCAGCGCTCGCGCCATATCACCGGCTTTAAATGCGCGCACCAGTTCCACCGATTCTTGTGGGAAAGCAGAGGTCAGGCCAGAGATCCAAGCACAAGCGCCCAAGGTCAAGCCTTCCAGAGCGACATCATCCAGCCCGGCCAGGATATGGAACCGGTCGCCGTAAGCGTTATACAGATCGGTGTAACGGCGCGTGTCGGCTGAGCTTTCTTTGATAGCGACAATATTTTTTACGTCCACCAGCTTTGCCAGTGATTCTAAGCTGACGTTAACGCGATAAGCCGTGGGATTGTTATACAGCATGATGGGTAATGAGGTGGCTGCCGCTACCGCTTTAAAGTGGGCAATCAGCTCATCTTCTGTGGGCACATATACCATAGCGGGAAGTAGCATCAGCGCATCAGCACCAAGTGCTTCAGCATCCTGGGCATACTTGATGGCACGTTCGGTGGTCAGTTCACTTACCCCGGCGATGATAGGATGACTGCCTTTTACCTCGGCCGCCGCTGCAATAATCTGCCGCTTCTCTTCTGGTTCCAGTGAGTTATTTTCACCACAGGTACCAATCACCACTAAACCGTCAACACCATCTTCCAGCAATTTGGCAAAACCTTGCTGAGTGGCAGCCAAGTCCACCGCTAACTGTTCATCAAACTGGGTGGTAGCCGCTGGAAATACCCCGGACCATTTCATCGTACTTGTACTCATCTGTCTGTAATCCTGTTTCTGACATCAACTTTACGTATATGTTATATCGTATACTAAATAACGGCAAGCATTAACTTATTTGCTCTTAAGTTATAGTCATAACACATTAATTTTTAAAACTTATCTTTGAAATCTAGCAAGAGAAAATGCTTGTAATGCCGCAGTAGGACGCTGATTTTTCACCATCTCCGCCACCAGCATTGCCGTCTTGGCTGCAAGGGTCAGCCCCAGGTGTTGATGGCCAAAGGCATAATACAGATTGTCAGCCCGGTCACTTTTGCCAATCGCCGGCAGATAATCCGGCAACGTTGGCCGCGCGCCCATCCACTGACTCACATCATCAGAAAATGGTAGTCCTAGCTCATCACAATGGCGCTGTAGTTGCTGCCATTTACGGGGATCGGCTTTGGCATCCAAGGCGTTAAATTCGACAAAGCTGCACGCCCGTAAGGTATTGGCAAAACGGGTCACTATCATCGAGCGATCTTCAAATACCAGCGGTGGCAGATTTGCGGGCCAGGTGCTGTCATCACACTTCACTTCAAGGTGATAGCCACGTTCGGCAATCAATGGCACATGAGGGTGAATGGTGGTCAGCAACTTGCCAGACGCGGCCCCGGCACACACTAACACTTGGTCAAACTGGCACTGTTCGCCATTTGCCAACACCACTTCGGCACGGCCATTTTGCAATTGCAGTGACGCCACATCGGCATTTAGCCATTCGCCACCCGCCGCTAAAAATTGCGCTTTCAGCAAAGAAGCCAAGGCGGGCATATCATAGATTTGGCCGGAGCCAGTAAAACTAATCCCCCCACAGAGGGGCACGTTAAGTGCTGGCAATGTTGCCAACAGCGTTTTAGGCAACTCAGCCAAAGAAACGCTGCCAGTATCCGTATGCTGCCAGTTAGCCATACCTTTGCGGACAGCACTGTCTGACTCCCATAGCAACCAGTGCCCTTGATCTCGGTAAAGATCTGCCGCATCCAACTGCTGTAACAACTGTTGCCAGGCGGTTTCAGCACCATTGACAAGAGTTTTGAGCGCTTGTTTCCCATGGCGGAAACGACCTGGCATAGAGGCTTGCAGATAACGCCAAACCCAGCTCATTACGCCGGGCGCTGTCAATGCAAAATCCAGCGCACCGCCCACCATAAACAGTCGTTGCGGAGCCGTCGCCATAGCCGCTAACGATGCCAATGGTGTGACCTGTTCTACTGCGATATGGCCGGCGTTATTCCATGATGGCGCAGTCAAAACATCTTCCCGCTCTAAGATGCAGGTAGCAATTCCCTGCTGTTGTAACATCAATGCGCAACAACGTCCGACAATACCACCACCGATTACCGCAACTGTTCCATCAGCACTCATAGCAACAACCAACATCAGATATTTTAGGAATAATTCGTATACTATATAACAAATACAAAACTAACAATCATCCACTGTTAATTTTTTGTTGTTGTCAGTAACAACTAATGACTGGGGCTGGGATATCAGGCAAATAAAACTTTGTATCAGTATGTTTTACGCACAAACGAGGATGGATTGAAAGGCAGTAGAGATGACATAAACAAAAAGCCCGGGATATTGCCCGGGCTCCATGAAAACTATGCTTGCAGCTGTTGTCTCAGATCGTCCAACACGCCTTTAGTATGTTCTTTAATCAGTTTTTTCACCATTTTGGCATCCCGTGCCATCCAAGCATCAAAAATATGTTGATGTTCACTGAGCGCGCTCACTTCCCGATGGGGTGGTTCCAGATGTTTGCGCACATAGCGTTCCGACAACAGATGCAATTTTTCCAGAATATCCTGGGTAACACCGCGCTGTGGTGAAGCGGTAAGCGCCAGATGGAAATCGCGGTTCACCGAGACTCCGGTCGCGGTGCCGCCGCCCATGCCGTCAAACTTGCGGAAAGTGGCTTCCACCAATGCTCGGTGTTCATCATCTGCGTCTTTACAGGCTTCCGCTGCAGCATCGGGTTCAATCAGAATACGCAGACGGAACACATCTTCCGCTTCAGCAACCGTTAGTGGCCGCACCAAAAACCGCGGTTCGGGTGAGAGATGAGTAACCCATCGTGTTCCAAACGAGTCAATGCTTCACGCAGGGGGATCTTGCTGACGCCTAATCCTTTGGATAAGGCATCCTGCCTGAGCGGTTTTGAAGGAAGCATGTCATTGGCCAGGATACGATCCCTGATAATTTCGTATGCCTGTTCTGACAGGGTCTTGACCACAATCGACATAAATTGGCTCCAAAGCCCGGAATTCCATTCAACTGAACAAGCTATCCTGCTGAACAAAGGTGACCGGTGTAAGTGGTGGGAAAAGACTGATATAGGCAAACATTATACTATTTATGTTGCAGAATGCCTACTTTCATCGTGACCATTTGTATATTCCCGCGCATCTGTATACCGATCCGACCTATCACGGGGCTTAGGCCCCCCTTTTTAGCATCAATATGCCAAAAAATGCCTGACAACATCGTTGGCAGGCATCGCTACTAATAAGGGTATTGTGGTTAATCAGCATCTAAGACGATAGATGATGTCGAGTTTTTCTGCGACGACTCCACCGCTTTTGCTTGTGAACCCGAACCCTGAAAACAACACCAACCGGTGTAACAGTACAAGGCTGAAATCAGCAGCACTAACATGTGATACCAGAGAAACGGCAAATAAGCGGCAGTTGATACCCCCAAGGTTGTAGCCATAAACACGCCACCGTCAGTCCAAGGGGTCATCGGCGTGGTGATGGTGCCGCCGGCCTCGGTATTGCGTGACAAGACGCGTCTATCAACCCCCAACTCATCATAATTTTTGGCGGTAATAGTGCTGGCGGTAATCAACGATACATAAGCCGCCCCACCGAGAAAATTCCCTAAGAAACCCGCAAATAGGGTGGATAACCCCAAACGGCCTAATGAGTGAGCCCAGCGCTGCAAACCGTTAGAGATAGTCGTCAATACGCCGGTAACTTCCATTAGTCCGCCCAAACCAAGGGCCAACATCACCAATAAGATCACTTCCAACATGGAAGCAATACCACCGCGATTAAGCAAAATGTTCAAAAAATTCAAATCAGATTGTACGTGATTGCCCTGATACAGGGTCGAAAATGCCGCCACTGGTGACATCTGTTCAAACACACAAGCCCAGACCACACCGAGTAAGGCCCCAAAACAGATCACCGGAACAGAAGGCAAACGCAGGACCAGCAGCGCAATGACCGCTGCGGCAGGCAGCAGCATGTACCAGGCAATCACATAGTGCTGCGACAGGGCGTGCATTACTTCCTGCGCCCGGCCAACATTTCCATGTTGACCGTAACTCAGCCCCACTAACAGAAACATCAGCCCGGCAATCGTGATCGCCGGAATGCTGACATACAGCATGGACTTGATATGGTCGATAATGTTGACCTTGCACAGTGAAGCGGTCATCACTGTAGTGTCCGATAGCGGTGACAGTTTATCACCGACATAAGCACCAGAAATCACCGCGCCAGCCACCAAGGGGGCCGGCAGATCAAAGCCTGCACCGATACCCATCATGGCGATGCCCGCAGTGCCAGCGGTACCAAAGGAAGTGCCCGTTGCCAGTGAGGTCACCATGCAGACAAAAAATGCTGCCAGCAAAAATATATGCGGACTCATCACTGATAAACCGAGATAAATAATATTGGGCACCACGCCACCCGCCATCCAGCTACCGATCAGCGCGCCCACAGCAACCAGTACCAGAATGGCGTCCATCCCTTGACTGATACCGTGCGTCAACCCCTGTTGCATGCTGTGATAATCAAGCTTGAGGAACTTTCCCAGCCCCATCACCAGAAACCAGCTCACCAGTAGCGCTAGCTGGATTGCCAGACCAAGGACATGAACGAACATAAAAATGACACCGATGATCATCAGCGCCAGTAATAATATTTGTGGAACAGTGGGTAAACGGGAAGGATGCTGCGGAGTCATGTTGGTTGTCCTAAGGCTTTTACTTTGCCATTCGGCAAGGGAATAAAAATGCCCAGTCTTACTGGACTGTTGTTATAAATAGTTTGTGTAACGCAAGCGCTTTTGGCGCTTGCTTGGCTAGACGGTCAATGCACATAACCGATGCTCCCCACACGCTCATCTGAGTACCCCAACAACCGATTCCCCAATCGGTAAGTCTGCCGACTATTTACTCAAAACTAACGAGAGCTGCACGGAGATATCACCAATATTGATGAGCTGATGATGCTCAACAATATAGAATAAAAAATAACGTATACCATTTTAAAGATAAGTACAAGCTGAATAAACAGTCACATTTTACTGTGCCAACCATGCACGGTTCCTCACGACGGCACAGCTGTCGGCACAACACGCATCATCAACACATGTTCCATACACAGCATAAAATTATAATATTTTTCATCATGTTACATTAAAAATAAACCTCACTTTGCTATCTGGTTAGAATGAATAAATGTGCTTAACCTAGCAAATTAGTCAACTTTATAATGAAAACATAAAAGATGTATTTATAATGCAATTTATATTTCAAGCAGGAGTTAGTTATGTCTAATACAGTTGAGCTTAATCGTCGCGTTGGTGATTTGGTTGCAGAAGATTTTCGTAATGCCCATGTCTTCAGTCACTTTGGCATTGATTTTTGTTGTGGGGGAGGAAGAACACTGTTAGCAGCTTGTCAACGCGCCAATGCAGAAGCGACGGCCGTGATTGAGGCACTACAGCAATTAAAACGCAGTGGTGAAACACAGAACCAACTGGCGCAGTTGTCACTGCCCGATTTAATCGATCACATAGAACAAACACATCACCAGTATGTGCGACAAACAGCACCGCTTTTGCTGGAATATGCTGAAAAAATGGTGCGGGCTCATGGGGATAAATATGAAGAAATCAAACCTATAGCTGGCTGGATCCGCGCCCTGATTACCGATCTGTTGCCGCACCTGCAAAAAGAGGAACAGGTGTTATTTCCCGCCATTCGAGCATTAAGCCAAGGTGACCACAGCAACAGTTGCTTCGGCACTATCGACAACCCGATACATGCAATGGAATATGAACACGAGGAAGCTGGGCAGATTTTACAGCAACTGCGGCAACTGACACAGAATTACCAGCCACCGGCTTACGCCTGGCACCACCTGGAAAGTCTGTTACGCGACATTAGCAGCATTTGAGCAGGACTTGTTTGCCCATATCCATTTGGAAAACAACCTGTTATTTCCCAAGACATTGCACCTGGCATGATGCCACAATGACATGAGCGCCTATGGCGTCTGCCATAACACAGCCAGCACAGAATAAACACCGGCAATGGCAATCGCGCCGCCGGTGATGCGCAACAGTCGGCTGTTATCATCCAGATGGATCAACATTTTACCGCCGATGATCCCCAGTAACTGCAACAGCACAGTGCCGGCCAGCAAGCCTGACAAATAGGCCAGTGGTGCGGTTCCTGCGGGCATTGATGCGCCATGTTCGTAACCATGAAACACGGCAAAAATGCCCACAAATGCCATGGCAAACGACACCGGCATACTGCGGTTTAGCGCAATAATACCGCCAAGAGCTACAACACCGAGTGCCAAAAACGGATCTCCAACAGGGATTGGCACATGCAGTATGCCAGCGATACTGCCGAGGCTCATGAAAAACAGAAAAGCGACCGGGATAAGACAGACAATGCCGCGCTCCAGCATGGTGCAGAGCATTCCCACACTGAGTGCCACAAGGATATGGTCCATCGCCTCAAAAGGATGCAATAGACCGTAGATAAAACCGTTGTTAACTACTCCCACCTGAGCTGCTACCGGAAGACTGATACTCAGCAGCACAAGCGGGGCCAAACGGTACGATAAGAGAGACAATCTTGACCTCAGCAATAATCACATCACGACATATGTAACACAGCAATAAAGCATATGTTACATAAATGATAATAACAAAAGCGTGACAATCTGAGAAAAATTAAACGTCAGTAATTGTTTCTGAAGACACGATTTATCTGGGTTAAAGCAACTGTTTTAATTGTGCTAATTCAGACAATTGTAACTGCGGCAATAGTGGGCCGGCGGGTTTTGCTACTGTTTGGTCAAACCCCGGATTTAACCAAATGGCCTGACAGCCGGCACGGCGAGCACCCGCAACATCGGTTAGCGGATGATCACCAATATGCACTAACTGAGCTGGCGACAATGCCAACCGTTCGGCAGCATTGATGAACATATCAGCAAATGGCTTCATCCGTACACCATTGCCAGGATGCAGCACAAAAGACAGCACATCACCGAGGCCAATGGCTTGTTCATTCACGTTACCATTGGTAATACCAACCAACGGCCAGCGTTGCGACAATTGTGTTAACAGTGTCAGCACTGCGGTAGACACCCGAAAATTACTGCGCCGCTGGTAAAAATAATCCAGCCCCGCATCAGCGCCGTTTGTGGCGATGACATCGTTATAACCGAGCGTCTTCAGTCCACGATGTAACACTGCCCTACGGGTTGCCGAGGTATCGTGCACCAACAAGGGTTGCGCCGCCAAAATGCTAATTTTCAGCTGTCGCCAATCATCTTGGCAATATTGCGTGGTTGCCGGGAAGCGCTGCGCCAACCATTGCAACAAGTCGGTCTCGGCCGCTGCAATTATCGGTTTATTGTTATAAAGGGTATCGTCCAGATCGAAACTGAGCGCTCGAAATGGCGCGAGACGGAGGAAACTCTGGATCATGCCACGACTCACTTGCTCTTTTTGGCGTGGGGATGAGCATTGTCATACACCTTGGCCAAATGTTGAAAATCCAGACTGGTATAGATCTGGGTCGTTGCCAGATTGGCATGCCCCAGCAGCTCCTGCACCGCTCGCAGATCGCCACTTGCCTCCAGCATATGGGTAGCAAATGAGTGCCGCAGTTTATGCGGATGCACGCGTCCAGCGATTACCTGCTGTTGCCCCCAATAAGCTAACCGCGCCTGGATACTGCGGTGGGCTAACCTTTGCCCTTTACTGGTAACAAACAGCGCCCGGTCAGCACAAGGCAGCAGTTGCCGATAACCGAGCCACACCTTAATCGCCGCCACCGCAATAGAGCCCACGGGTAACAACCGCTCTTTACTGCCTTTCCCGAGTACCCGTACCTGTGCCTGTACTAAGTCCACATCATCAACATCCAGCCCCGCCAATTCCGCCAGTCGCAACCCACTGGAATAAAACAGCTCCATGATTGCCTTATCGCGGGCAGAGAGCGGATCGGTGACCTCAATATCCAGCAAGTGGCTGACACTGTCAGTGTCCATATTCTTAGGTAGCGGTTTTGCTTGTTTGGGGGCTGACAGCTGTTTAGCGGGATTACTGTGGATCACACCTTCGCGCAGTAAAAAGGTAAAAAACTGTTTTTGGGCAGAAAGACTCAACGCCAAACTGCGGGGACTCAAGCCTTGCCGATGCAGTTTTGCCAGCACCGCTTGCAATTGCTGATAGGTGACCTGTTCCCAGCAACTAGCCTCTGGCAACGAGGCCGCAACCCGCAGTAACTCATTCACATAATTGCGCACAGTATAAGGAGATAACTGACGTTCTGTGCGCAGGAATCGCTCAAATTGCGCTATCCAATGGGACTCGGCAAGCGCTGTCATCATTACAGCTTAGGCAGCAGATGATCCAGTAACTGTCGCACCTGTTCCAGCAACATACTGTCCATCTCAGGGTGAAAATGGGTCACGTCTTCGCTGGCAATGGCAAATATCACTTGCCCGTTGTCTTCGGATAAACGCGCTAGTGACACTGAGCCAACTTCAGTGCCAAATAACCGGTGGGATTCCTGACGGGTAAGTCGACCAAAATAATAGCCTTGTTTCAACCGTTTATGCCAGATGGTTGATAATTCAGAATCGATATCGTGCACGGTAATCAACCGCACATGACTAAATTGGAATTCGCCTTTTAATTCGGCCGTCAGCACCTGGCGTAATTCGCCAATATCTTCACAATCCAGCAGCTTACGACACAACTGGGTATTGAACCGATAAATCCGTTCATTACGAGTTGCCATCGACATCAGCGTGGTGATCTCTTCTTCAAGCTGATTGACACGACTGCGCAACAGTTCCTGGCGTTTTTCTACCAGAGACACGGTTCCCCGTTCGCCGTGTGGCAATACCATCGCCAGCAGCAGCTCGGGATACCGGCTGAAAAAATCGGGATTATCGAGCAGATATTCACGAATAATCTGTTCGTCAAATGGCGCATCCATACGCGCTTTTACTTCGGTTTCGGTTGCCACTGTTTCGGTCATAATTGTATTTGTCCGTCGTACACGTGTTCCGCCGGGCCCGTCATCCATAATGGTTTGCCTTCGCCCTCCCAGTTAATGGTGAGACTGCCACCGGGAAGGTCAACCCGCACTATCTTAGCTAATTTACCTTGTAATTGCCCAACGGCTGCCGCGGCACAAGCGCCACTACCGCAGGCCAGCGTTTCAGCGGCGCCGCGCTCATAAACGCGCAATTTGATATGGCCTTCGTTAACTATCTGCATGAAACCAACATTGACGCCTTTGGGGAAGCGTTCATGGTTGGTCAGCATCGCACCAATTTGCGCCACATCGGTTGTCGCCACATCCGCCACTTCAATCACACAATGGGGATTCCCCATGGAGATAGCGCCGCACAAGAAGGTCTGGGCATCTGTCTGCAACAAATAGGTTTTTTCTGCTTTTTTGGCCTTAAACGGGATCTTACCCGGGTCGGTAATGGGTACGCCCATATTCACGGTAACAGTGCCATCCCGTTCCAATCTCAGCGTCATCTTGCCAGCCGAGGTACTGACTCGGATCTTCTGTTTTACAGTCAGTCCCTTATTGCGCACAAAACGGGCGAAACAGCGGGCACCATTGCCACATTGTTCCACTTCAGTGCCATCAGCGTTAAAAATACGGTAATGAAAATCTAGGTCGGGATCATAAGGCGGCTCAACCAACAATAGCTGGTCAAACCCCACACCAAAGTTACGATCGGCCAAGCGGCGGATCTGCTCCGGCGAAAAGAACACGTTCTGAGTGACGCCATCAACGACCATAAAGTCATTACCCAAACCGTGCATTTTGGTGAACTGAATCAATCTTGCTCCTTTGTCGCCACTGGCGCAAAAAGGTCACTGGGGGTAGTTTACGGCAGCAGGTGTTCACCTTGCCAGAGTTGCTGCAGATTTTCACGTTCACGCACCACATAATGGCGCTCGGCATCAACCATCACCTCGGCTGCACGCGGCCGGGTGTTATAGTTGGAAGACATCACAAAACCATACGCGCCGCTGGAACGCACCGCCAACAAGTCACCCTTACGGATGGACAGTTCCCGTGACTTACCTAAAAAATCTCCGGTTTCACACACTGGCCCCACAATGTCATAGACCTTGGGAGCGCTGCGATACTGTCGCACCGGAATAATTTTTTGCCAGGCACCATATAGCGCAGGGCGGATCAAATCGTTCATAGCGCCATCGACGATGGCAAAGTTTTTCCCTGCGTTTTCCTTGAGATACAGCACTTGTGTCACAAAAATGCCGGCATTGGCCGCAATCGCTCGGCCCGGTTCAAAAATCAGTTGTAAATCGCGCCCCTGGAGTTTTGCCATCAACGCACTGGCATAGACATTCGGCATTGGGGGCGTTTCTTCGTCATAGGTCACACCTAAACCACCACCGACATCGAGGTGATGAATTTCAATGCCTTTATCACTCAAACGATCGATCAGCGCCAGCACCCTGTCCATGGCATCCAGAAATGGTCGCAGTTCTGTTAACTGTGAGCCGATGTGGCAGTCTACGCCTTTGACTTGCAGATAAGGCAGTTCCATCGCCCGTGTAAATGCCGCTTCAGCGTCATTCATGGCGATGCCAAACTTGTTTTCTTTCAATCCGGTAGAGATGTAAGGATGGGTGCCCGCGTCAACATCGGGATTAATCCGTAGCGACACAGGTGCTACGGTATTGAGTCCGGCGGCCACATCGTTCAATTGTTCCAGTTCGGCCAATGATTCGACATTGAAACAATAGATCCCCAGTTCCAACGCCATTTTCATTTCAGCGGCAGTCTTACCAACACCGGAGAACACTACTTTGGCAGGATCCCCACCGGCGGCAACTACCCGCGCAAGTTCACCACCAGAAACAATATCAAAGCCACTGCCCATGCGTGCCAGTAAGTTAAGAACCGCCAAATTTGCGTTGGCCTTGACGGCGTAGCAAATCAGGTGCGGGTATTCAGCCACCGCAGAATCAAAGGCGTGCCAATGCCGTTCCAGCGTGGCACGAGAGTAGATATACAATGGCGTGCCATACTGCTTAGCCAACTCCGCCACACTACAATCTTCAGCAAACAGATGTTTTTCGCGAAAATTAAAGTAATCCATGATTCCTCACTTTGACTGTTGCGGGGTTGTAGGCTGAACCGGCTGAGTCTGGTTGGTTTCTTGTGCCGGGCTCTTGTATAGCGGGCCTTTCTGGCCGCAGCCCGTCAATAACAGGCCAACAATGGTTAACGCGATAAGCAGTCTCATTTCAATCAACATCTGTGCAGGCGGTTTACAATGGTCTTATAATCGCATTCATCTTAATGAAAGCAAAGGACAGAAATTGCATGGCCATGACAGATAGTGAATATCATCAGCTTGCCGACAACATGTTCGATTTAATTGAAACGGCGGTAGAGCATGCCATTGATAATGACGATGCGGATGTGGATGTGGATAACAGTGGTAATGTGCTGCAACTGGAATTTTCCGATGGTTCAAAGATAGTCATCAACAAGCAGGAGCCCTTGCATGAGCTCTGGGTGGCTACCCGTTTTGGCGGTTACCATTTTGGTTATGTTGACGGCAAGTGGCTGGATGGCCGCAATGGTGGAGAGTTTTTGCCATTCGTGCAGCAAGCAATTGCCAAACAAGGTGGTCTGCAACTGCAATTTTAATGGTGTGCAGGGTGGTCAGAACTCTGACTGCCCGCTCCCAGATGCGACCCCGAAAGGAACGGCAGTCATTTTGTGTTCTTCAAGCACCAACATGAAAAACTGTGGGAAATTAAACCGATCGCGCATGTTTTGCGTATCACCAAAAGCATAATGGCGAGTTAACTGTGCCACCAGTTCACTGACATTGGCGTTCGCCTGCACATAATGACTCAGCTGGTTACGTTCATCCAGCACATAGACATCCACCGCCTCATCACTTTGCTGCAAAAAATACTGCAGCATACCTTTCACGGCAAAATCACGGATCACCTGTGGCGCGTGTAAACTGGTTTTGCCGTTAATCATCTTATCGGGTGGTTGCTGCAAAGCGCCGCGGGCCATCTGTTCGTACAGTGATTTCACATCCGAAAGATCGCGGTAACTCATGCCTTTAGTATCAAAAAACAGCCCATAACGCTTATTGCGTAACTGCAATGGTTGCACCAAGGTACGGGTTGCCTGAGCATCCCGGATCAAGCGATAAGTCTGCTTCAGCAAACGGCACACACAGTGTTCCAACTGGGGCTGCACTTTTTGGAAGCACTGACCACATCAAGCTCTACTTTATTGTTTCCACGTTTTAGTGCGGGTGCAATATAGCTTATCAGCTGTAATAACGCCTGCTCACCTTGGAAATTGTGACAGTGCCATTCGCCCCAAGAATTCAGGCTAATAAGGTGAATACTGCCTAATAGACATAACTGCTGCTGCCCCACAGATAACAGATTACTGCCAAGCAGATCCAGCATAATGCCCTGCCCTGACCACTCTGCCGTTGGGTCGTAGTCGAGGTTCAGCAGCAAGAGCAACTTACGGTAATGCCAAGGTTGGCATAGATCCATTTTAGAAACCCGCCAATGCCGATTGGCAATATGCGGTAATAAACGCCGGGCCAACCTGCGTAACCGTCGACCACGGGCGTTACTGCGCCCATACTCATGCCAGCGAGTATGTGAGTCACACACGCCATTCAAACATGCCCATGCAATAAGTGACGCGGTATTGGCGGCTTTATAGATGGCAACTTCACCCAGAAACTGCCGAGGTTCCGGCGGTAAACGATATAGATAGCTCTTTTTTGCACCTGAGTGCTACGCACGACTGTCAGATGTTTCTCCGCTAAGCTCTGGCTCCACAAGGGATTGAGCCGCAAGATCTGCTGTTCATTATCACTGAAATAGGTGTGTAATTTGCGGGTCAGCAGCCCAAGGTCTTCAATCTTGAAGTGTTCACTCAAGCTATTGGAAGAAGCAAACCGCAGCAATGTCTGATAACTCACCAGCATTAGCTCGTTCAGTTGCGCATTGAACCATTGCAGTTCACCGCTATGCCAGTTGTGACAATTATCCAGGGTGGCGACCAGGCTATAAGGCCACTCCCAATCCAACACCATTTTACGCAGTTGCTGATAACGCCAGTCTTGAGGTTGCTGCTGATCGCTGAGCCGGATACCACATTTCAGATACAGACAGCGCCTAGCAATCTCCAACCGTCGACTATCGCCAACGCGCTCAAGATATTGCTCAATAAACTGGTAGAGCAACAGATAAGGGTCATTATCAATGGCGAAATCACCCGCCAGCGCTTTATCCCAGATAGCATCGGTGATCAACCGACTTGCCGGATACCCCTCAGCATAGGCTTCCAGCAACAAGACTTTCAGCAGTGCTTTATGCGGTTTTTCCAAGCCCTTATACAGTTGCCATAAGGAAGCACCGAAATATTCATTCGCCGGTAACCGATGCACATCGCCGAAAAACAGATATTCCGCTGCGGCCTGAGCCCCAGGCCACCAAGCAACTATCTTACCCGCTAAGCGAATATGACTACGGTAAAACTCTTCCAGTAACAACCAGTGTTGTGCCGTACCACAGTGCTCGTGTCCCAACACTTCCCATTCATTCTGGATACGTTCTTGGTAATCGCGGCTAAATTGGGTGGGATGAACCAAATAGAAGTTCACTTCAAAGTCAAAACCGGCAAACCAGTTTGTCAGCATGCGGCTCTTCTGTTGCAGGCGTTCAACCGCTTTCGACGCCAGTTCACAGTTATACACCAGCCACACGTCCACATCACTTTTAGGATGTTGACCGAAGCTGGCGGTACTGCCCATGGCATAAACCCCTTCCAGTGCTGGCTCCTCCTGAGCCTCAACTCTTACGGGTTCCAACTTAAACACATCCAATGCCTGAATCTGGCCAGCAGTCAGTTCAAAATTAGTGACACCGCACGGCGTTGCCTCACCGTTATATCCTGGCAAGGACTGATGATGGTGATGCACGAGATAGGGGATCAGCGTAAATAAGTGCTTTTGCAGCGGAGTAAATAGCGCGTGCGCCCGCGCCAACCGTACCTGATTAAGACGCTCGGCGATCTCAGCTTTTTGCTGGGTGGTATTGATCATCCGGACCATTATTTATCCCTAGGCGTAATGGTGAAATATGCTAGCACTTTTCACACAATGCGCAACAAATGAGACAGAGATCACAAATTTTGTCGATAAATAACCCGCTTAATTTCAAAGATTGAGCAATGACGCGTGCCATTATTTTTTTGGCAATGTTAGCATTGCCGCATTTAACCTCTGTGACGGAAATATTCGGGCATGTCTGAAAATTGTATTCGCATTGCAACACGCAAAAGTCCGCTGGCCATGTGGCAGGCTGAGTTTGTAAAAGCTGAGCTGGAAAAGATCCACCCTGGACTGGTAGTTGAACTGTTACCTATGAGCACCAAGGGTGATGTCATTCTTGATACGCCACTGGCTAAAGTCGGCGGTAAAGGACTGTTCGTTAAAGAACTGGAAGTTGCCATGCTGGAAGGACAGGCAGATATCGCCGTACATTCCATGAAAGATGTACCGGTAGAGTTTCCAGAAGGGCTCGGACTGGAAGTTATCTGCAAACGCGAAGATCCCCGCGATGCATTTGTGTCGAACAAATATCAACACTTGGAAGAGCTGCCACATGGTGCCGTCGTCGGGACTTCTAGTCTGCGGCGTCAATGCCAATTGCGCGAACGCCGTCCTGACCTAATTATCAAAGATCTGCGCGGTAACGTTGGCACCCGTCTTAGCAAGTTGGACGCGGGTGACTATGATGCCATCATTCTGGCCGCCGCCGGCCTTATCCGTTTGGAACTGAAAGACCGTATTGCCAGCTTTATCGCGGCAGAAATGTCTTTACCTGCCAATGGTCAAGGCGCGGTAGGTATTGAATGCCGCACGGATGACGAACGAGTCAAAGCCTTACTGGCACCGTTGGAACATAAAGAAACCCGTTATCGGGTGTTGGCAGAACGCGCCATGAATACCCGCCTAGAAGGGGTTGCCAAGTGCCTATTGGTGCTTATGCTGAAATCGATGGCGATGACATGCTGCTGCGTGGTTTGGTAGGCAATCCTGATGGTTCAGAGGTGATCCGTGGCGAAGTAAAAGGCCATAAACTGGACGCCGTAGCCTTGGGGAATAGCTTGGCAGAAGAACTGCTCAGTAAAGGTGCCAAAACCATCCTTGATGCGGTATATGGCAATAATTGAGATCGCACATGAAAGTGCTACTCACTCGCCCACAAGGACGTAACCAGTCGATGGAAGATGCCCTGCATCAGCAGGGTATCGCCTTCATGACCACACCGTTATTAGCAGTGGAACCCCTAAATGATCAACAAGGGCTGGCGCAACTCCATGACGCCGACATAGTGATCTTTATCAGTACCAATGCGGTCGAATTTGCCAATCAACTTGTTGGCAACCATTGGCCTGCGGATAAACATTATCTGGCGGTCGGTGAAGCCACTTGCCAAGCAGTTAAAGACCTAGGCATTGAGGTACAGTCAGCCCCCACTGAATCACAACAGACAGAAGGCTTACTGACATTAGCATTATTGCAGCCTGACCAAGTAACACAGCGCCATATTCTGATTATCCGGGGGCAAGGAGGACGCGAGGACTTAGGTGATGTTCTTCGCCAACGCGGCGCGCAACTGGATTACTGGGAAGTTTATCGGCGCGTCTGTCCTGCTTACAATGCCCAGCAACTACTGCAAAGCTGGCAAGCGTTTGGTATCGACACCATTCTCATTACCAGCGGCGACATCCTAAAAAATCTGTTGAAACTGCTGCCAAAAGAGTATTTTCCTTGGTTGCGGGCATGTCATATCATAGTTCCCAGTACCCGGGTAGAACGTCAGGCGCTGGCGGCAGGGTTATCCCACGTCACCAATGCTTGCGCTGCTAACAGTCAGGCGATGCTCAACGCGCTGGCGCTGTAACGCAGCCTGGCCGCCCTATTATTGTTCAAGGACTGTTTTTATGGACAACGAAAAGCCACAGGACGGGATGAGTTTGCCCGCCACCTCAGATGTACCACAGCCCGAGACAGCAACCACCAAGGTGCCGCCAGCGCCTAAAGCGAGTGGGCAACGACAAACAGGAAGTTCACTAACGCTACGTTTGGTACTGCTATTTGCCTTGGTATTAGCACTGTTGGCCTGTTCAGCAAGTGGCTATCTATACTGGCAACTACTGCAACAGTCGCAACAATTGACGACCTCGACCGCCGCCATGCAACAAGCACTGCAAACTCCGGCGCAAGGGATCAAACAACTGGACGCACAGTTACGGCAGGCTGAACAAAAAGACAGCACGCAGCAAACCACCATTGAGCAGCTACAGCAAAACCAGCTACAGCTACAAGACAAGATAGCAACGCTGGCGCAGCGCCATCCCAACCATTGGCTAGCAGCAGAAGCAGAATATCTAGTACGCATCGCAGGACGTAAGCTATGGCTGGAAAAAGATCCGCAAACAGCAGCGGGATTGTTGCAGGCCGCCGATGAACGTATCGCCGCAATGCAAGAACCCTCGCTAACACCGCTGCGCAAAGCATTGGCACAAGATATCGCCAAGGTGCAAGAGATCAAGAATGTCGACATCGCGGGCACAGTGTTCACCCTAGACGGCATTATTGGCAAACTGGATAAAATGCCGTTACATCAATTAGGCGAAGCCGAGCAGACACCTACAGATGATAAACAAATGTCGGCCTCGGTGGCTGATTGGAAGAGCAATCTCGCCAAAACTTGGAAAGCTTTGACTGAGGACTTCTTTACCATCCGCAAGATTAATACAGATATCACCCCGCTGTTATCACCTAAGCAGGAATGGTATCTGGAAGAGAATATCCGCAATAAATTGCTACAGGCACAATTAGCACTGTACCAATACAATGCGTTGAATTATCGGCAATCCATTACCATGGCACGGAAATGGATCCAGCAATATTATGATTTAGAAGATGAGCACACTCAGGAAGTGTTACAGGCATTAGATGCCTTAGCGAACCTAACACTTGACCCAATCAACGTGCAGCAATTCCAAGCCAGTGCCCAGCTTAAACAGTTAGTCACCTATGGTCGGCTTATACCGGCAACGGAGGCTGAACAATGATCAGAGCACTGGTTTACCTACTGATTATTCTGGTAGGTCTTTGCCTCAGTCCTTTTATAGTTGGGAAAAGTGGCTATGTATATGTTGCATTTCTCGACTGGCAACTAGAAACCACGGTTGCCTTTGCAGTCATCGCCATGGTGGTGTTTTATGGACTATTGCAGTTACTGGAATGGGTGTTAGTCGGGGTATTCCATCTTATTCTCAGCAGCCGCTATCTTCCGCAACGCTGGCGCCGTAATGCTGCCCGCAAGCATACGTTAGTGGGTGCGTTGGCATTGGCAGAAGAAGATTGGCCAGCCGCTGAACGCGCGATGCGTAAAGGTGCCGAACAAGGAGAAATTCCAGCACTTAATTATCTGGCCGCCGCTAGGGCTGCCCAATATCAGTTAAAGACAGAAGCCAGAGACGCCTACCTAGATAAAGCAGCCACCTTACCTATGGCAACCACGGCGGTAACAACCACCCGCATCCGCTATTTACTGCGCCAAGGCGAAGTCAGTGCTGCCAGAGAATTGCTGGATAAACTACAACCTAGCAGCAAGAGTAAAATTCCAGTACTCAAACTGGCTACTGAACTATACCGCGCTCAACAAGACTGGCAATCACTGAAATTACTGCTTCCTGCACTGCTCAAACGTAAAGTGCTTAGCGATGACGAATGGCATCAACTTAGCGTAACGGTAAATACCAAACTATTGCGCCAAGCCGCCAATGTCAGTGAACCAGAGTTAGAAAAATGCTGGCAATGGCTTAGTCGGGCAGAACGAAATGAAGATGCCAACCTCGCGGCTTATGCCAGCGGCTTGAATCAACACGGCAAACATGGCACAGCCATCAAGTTGCTGAGCAAACAACTGAAAAAAGACACATCCGCCGCCATCTTTGATACCACAGCCGAAATTTGGCAAACCGAAGATACAGAACTACTGGCATTACTACAAAAATTACAGCCTAAGCTAGAAAACCATGCAGACTACCAACACTGTATGGCAACAATATATGAAAAAGCCCGTGATTTCGCTGCGGCAAAAGAAGCTTGGCAATTACTGTGTAAGCTATCTCCAGCACCTCACTACTGGTATGCACTCGGAGCATTACAAGAGCAATTAGGTGACAATGGCGCGGCATTAGTAAGTTACAAACAAGCAGCCAAAAAAGCCGATTAAAAGTGCATGATTTGTTATTTATCAGGCCGCTAATTTGTTAGCGGCTTTTTTTGGCAAAAAGATCAACCTTCCGTTTTCACCACCCAATAACGGATAGAGTAAATGCATGTTTACTTAACTATCTAATTTTAATGATCTTTATCACACTAAAGTTAGGCATGGAAATATTCATAAAAAATACACAATAGCCATTTTATCACACTGTTTTATAAAGATTTTATTGTGTGTCAATAAATTGACATTAATCAATTAATAACCTAACATTTCCACAAAGCTGTGAAAGACGCACTAAAATTTATAGGCATCTCTAACAATTTATTATCAATTCAGTAGGCCACTATGGACGGCCTATAGTGGGGCAGTGGACAGTATGAATACCTTAATTACCCAACAAGACAGTCAAATCAAAAACTTGAATGGACAAATCGCGGTTGTTATCAATGGCGAACGACATTTGGTTAAAGAAGGTGAATTCATTCCCAAAGGAGCTGAATTGATCTTAAGTGATAATGCCAGTGTCAACCTCGTTCAGGCTGATGGTAACAGCGTCATGGTTGATGGTACTGCACAGCAGGGAGAGCAAGGAGAAACTGCCGCCACTGATGCAGAAATCCAGCAACTACAAGATTTGATTGCTGCGGGAGAGGATCCTACAGCTAACCTGCCAGAAACCGCTGCCGGTAATGAAATCTCTGGAGGTGGTGACTCCGGCTATGTAGCGGTTACTCGTGATGGCAGCGAAGTACTCGCAAGTTCTGGCTACGATACCGCAACGTTTACATTGGATAATACAAATCCACCAGACGACGTTCAACCTACTCTCATCCAAGTGCTTCCACCAAGCGTAGTTTCTTTAAGCGCCCCCGCGCAGGTCGATGAAGGCGGTCAGATCACTTACAGCGCCAGCGTTAACAACGTGCCGCAGTCTGACTTGGTACTGACCCTGTCTAACGGGGCCACCATCACCATCGCGGCCGGCCAGAGCACTGGCACCGTCACCGTGGATGCACCGAGCGATGATGTTTATCAGGACGGTGAAACCTTGACCGTCAATGTCACTGGCAGCACCGGCGGTAACTATGAAAACCTCGACCTGGGCAACAGCGTTGACACCCAGGTGAACGACACCATTGATACCACCACCGTCACCCTGACCGCCCCCGCGCAGGTCGATGAAGGCGGTCAGATCACTTACAGCGCCAGCGTTAACAACGTGCCGCAGTCTGACTTGGTGCTGACCCTGTCTAACGGGGCCACCATCACCATCGCGGCTGGCCAGAGCACTGGCACCGTCACCGTGGATGCACCGAGCGATGATGTTTATCAGGACGGTGAAACCTTGACCGTCAATGTCACTGGCAGCACCGGCGGTAACTATGAAAACCTCGACCTGGGCAACAGCGTTGACACCCAGGTGAACGACACCATTGATACCACCACCGTCACCCTGAGCGCCCCCGCGCAGGTCGATGAAGGCGGCCAGATCACTTACAGCGCCAGCGTTAACAACGTGCCGCAGTCTGACTTGGTGCTGACCCTGTCTAACGGGGCCACCATCACCATCGCGGCCGGCCAGAGCACTGGCACCGTCACCGTGGATGCACCGAGCGATGATGTTTATCAGGACGGTGAAACCTTGACCGTCAATGTCACTGGCAGCACCGGCGGTAACTATGAAAACCTCGACCTGGGCAACAGCGTTGACACCCAGGTGAACGACACCATTGATACCACCACCGTCACCCTGACCGCCCCCGCGCAGGTCGATGAAGGCGGTCAGATCACTTACAGCGCCAGCGTTAACAACGTGCCGCAGTCTGACTTGGTGCTGACCCTGTCTAACGGGGCCACCATCACCATCGCGGCTGGCCAGAGCACTGGCACCGTCACCGTGGATGCACCGAGCGATGATGTTTATCAGGACGGTGAAACCTTGACCGTCAATGTCACTGGCAGCACCGGCGGTAACTATGAAAACCTCGACCTGGGCAACAGCGTTGACACCCAGGTGAACGACACCATTGATACCACCACCGTCACCCTGAGCGCCCCCGCGCAGGTCGATGAAGGCGGCCAGATCACTTACAGCGCCAGCGTTAACAACGTGCCGCAGTCTGACTTGGTGCTGACCCTGTCTAACGGGGCCACCATCACCATCGCGGCCGGCCAGAGCACTGGCACCGTCACCGTGGATGCACCGAGCGATGATGTTTATCAGGACGGTGAAACCTTGACCGTCAATGTCACTGGCAGCACCGGCGGTAACTATGAAAACCTCGACCTGGGCAACAGCGTTGACACCCAGGTGAACGACACCATTGATACCACCACCGTCACCCTGACCGCGCCCGCGCAGGTCGATGAAGGCGGTCAGATCACTTACAGCGCCAGCGTTAACAACGTGCCGCAGTCTGACTTGGTGCTGACCCTGTCTAACGGGGCCACCATCACCATCGCGGCCGGCCAGAGCACTGGCACCGTCACCGTGGATGCACCGAGCGATGATGTTTATCAGGACGGTGAAACCTTGACCGTCAATGTCACTGGCAGCACCGGCGGTAACTATGAAAACCTCGACCTGGGCAACAGCGTTGACACCCAGGTGAACGACACCATTGATACCACCACCGTCACCCTGACCGCGCCTGAGCAGGTCAATGAAGGCGGTCAGATCACTTACAGCGCCAGCGTTAACAACGTGCCGCAGTCTGACTTGGTACTGACCCTGTCTAACGGGGCCACCATCACCATCGCGGCTGGCCAGAGCACTGGCACCGTCACCGTGGATGCACCGAGCGATGATGTTTATCAGGACGGCGAAACCTTGACCGTCAATGTCACTGGCAGCACCGGTGGCAACTATGAAAACCTCGACCTGGGCAACAGCGTTGACACCCAGGTGAACGACACCATTGATACCACCACCGTCACCCTGACCGCCCCGGCGCAGGTCGATGAAGGCGGTCAGATCACTTACAGCGCCAGCGTTAACAACGTGCCGCAGTCTGACTTGGTACTGACCCTGTCTAACGGGGCCACCATCACCATCGCGGCTGACCAGAGCACTGGCACCGTCACCGTGGATGCACCGAGCGATGATGTTTATCAGGACGGTGAAACCTTGACCGTCAATGTCACTGGCAGCACCGGCGGTAACTATGAAAACCTCGACCTGGGCAACAGCGTTGACACCCAGGTGAACGACACCATTGATACCACCACCGTCACCCTGACCGCCCCCGCGCAGGTCGATGAAGGCGGCCAGATCACTTACAGCGCCAGCGTTAACAACGTGCCGCAGTCTGACTTGGTGCTGACCCTGTCTAACGGGGCCACCATCACCATCGCGGCCGGCCAGAGCACTGGCACCGTCACCGTGGATGCACCGAGCGATGATGTTTATCAGGACGGCGAAACCTTGACCGTCAATGTCACTGGCAGCACCGGCGGTAACTATGAAAACCTCGACCTGGGCAACAGCGTTGACACCCAGGTGAACGACACCATTGATACCACCACCGTCACCCTGACCGCGCCTGAGCAGGTCAATGAAGGCGGTCAGATCACTTACAGCGCCAGCGTTAACAACGTGCCGCAGTCTGACTTGGTGCTGACCCTGTCTAACGGGGCCACCATCACCATCGCGGCTGGCCAGAGCACTGGCACCGTCACCGTGGATGCACCGAGCGATGATGTTTATCAGGACGGCGAAACCTTGACCGTCAATGTCACTGGCAGCACCGGCGGTAACTATGAAAACCTCGACCTGGGCAACAGCGTTGACACCCAGGTGAACGACACCATTGATACCACCACCGTCACCCTGACCGCGCCTGAGCAGGTCAATGAAGGCGGTCAGATCACTTACAGCGCCAGCGTTAACAACGTGCCGCAGTCTGACTTGGTGCTGACCCTGTCTAACGGGGCCACCATCACCATCGCGGCCGGCCAGAGCACTGGCACCGTCACCGTGGATGCACCGAGCGATGATGTTTATCAGGACGGTGAAACCTTGACCGTCAATGTCACTGGCAGCACCGGCGGTAACTATGAAAACCTCGACCTGGGCAACAGCGTTGACACCCAGGTGAACGACACCATTGATACCACCACCGTCACCCTGACCGCCCCCGCGCAGGTCGATGAAGGCGGTCAGATCACTTACAGCGCCAGCGTTAACAACGTGCCGCAGTCTGACTTGGTACTGACCCTGTCTAACGGGGCCACCATCACCATCGCGGCCGGCCAGAGCACTGGCACCGTCACCGTGGATGCACCGAGCGATGATGTTTATCAGGACGGTGAAACCTTGACCGTCAATGTCACTGGCAGCACCGGCGGTAACTATGAAAACCTCGACCTGGGCAACAGCGTTGACACCCAGGTGAACGACACCATTGATACCACCACCGTCACCCTGACCGCCCCCGCGCAGGTCGATGAAGGCGGTCAGATCACTTACAGCGCCAGCGTTAACAACGTGCCGCAGTCTGACTTGGTGCTGACCCTGTCTAACGGGGCCACCATCACCATCGCGGCCGGCCAGAGCACTGGCACCGTCACCGTGGATGCACCGAGCGATGATGTTTATCAGGACGGCGAAACCTTGACCGTCAATGTCACTGGCAGCACCGGCGGTAACTATGAAAACCTCGACCTGGGCAACAGCGTTGACACCCAGGTGAACGACACCATTGATACCACCACCGTCACCCTGACCGCGCCTGAGCAGGTCAATGAAGGCGGTCAGATCACTTACAGCGCCAGCGTTAACAACGTGCCGCAGTCTGACTTGGTGCTGACCCTGTCTAACGGGGCCACCATCACCATCGCGGCTGGCCAGAGCACTGGCACCGTCACCGTGGATGCACCGAGCGATGATGTTTATCAGGACGGCGAAACCTTGACCGTCAATGTCACTGGCAGCACCGGCGGTAACTATGAAAACCTCGACCTGGGCAACAGCGTTGACACCCAGGTGAACGACACCATTGATACCACCACCGTCACCCTGACCGCGCCTGAGCAGGTCAATGAAGGCGGTCAGATCACTTACAGCGCCAGCGTTAACAACGTGCCGCAGTCTGACTTGGTGCTGACCCTGTCTAACGGGGCCACCATCACCATCGCGGCCGGCCAGAGCACTGGCACCGTCACCGTGGATGCACCGAGCGATGATGTTTATCAGGACGGTGAAACCTTGACCGTCAATGTCACTGGCAGCACCGGCGGTAACTATGAAAACCTCGACCTGGGCAACAGCGTTGACACCCAGGTGAACGACACCATTGATACCACCACCGTCACCCTGACCGCCCCCGCGCAGGTCGATGAAGGCGGCCAGATCACTTACAGCGCCAGCGTTAACAACGTGCCGCAGTCTGACTTGGTACTGACCCTGTCTAACGGGGCCACCATCACCATCGCGGCCGGCCAGAGCACTGGCACCGTCACCGTGGATGCACCGAGCGATGATGTTTATCAGGACGGCGAAACCTTGACCGTCAATGTCACTGGCAGCACCGGCGGCAACTATGAAAACCTCGACCTGGGCAACAGCGTTGACACCCAGGTGAACGACACCATTGATACCACCACCGTCACCCTGACCGCGCCCGCGCAGGTCGATGAAGGCGGTCAGATCACTTACAGCGCCAGCGTTAACAACGTGCCGCAGTCTGACTTGGTGCTGACCCTGTCTAACGGGGCCACCATCACCATCGCGGCCGGCCAGAGCACTGGCACCGTCACCGTGGATGCACCGAGCGATGATGTTTATCAGGACGGTGAAACCTTGACCGTCAATGTCACTGGCAGCACCGGCGGTAACTATGAAAACCTCGACCTGGGCAACAGCGTTGACACCCAGGTGAACGACACCATTGATACCACCACCGTCACCCTGACCGCGCCTGAGCAGGTCAATGAAGGCGGTCAGATCACTTACAGCGCCAGCGTTAACAACGTGCCGCAGTCTGACTTGGTACTGACCCTGTCTAACGGGGCCACCATCACCATCGCGGCTGGCCAGAGCACTGGCACCGTCACCGTGGATGCACCGAGCGATGATGTTTATCAGGACGGTGAAACCTTGACCGTCAATGTCACTGGCAGCACCGGCGGTAACTATGAAAACCTCGACCTGGGCAACAGCGTTGACACCCAGGTGAACGACACCATTGATACCACCACCGTCACCCTGACCGCCCCCGCGCAGGTCGATGAAGGCGGCCAGATCACTTACAGCGCCAGCGTTAACAACGTGCCGCAGTCTGACTTGGTACTGACCCTGTCTAACGGGGCCACCATCACCATCGCGGCTGGCCAGAGCACTGGCACCGTCACCGTGGATGCACCGAGCGATGATGTTTATCAGGACGGCGAAACCTTGACCGTCAATGTCACTGGCAGCACCGGCGGTAACTATGAAAACCTCGACCTGGGCAACAGCGTTGACACCCAGGTGAACGACACCATTGATACCACCACCGTCACCCTGACCGCCCCCGCGCAGGTCGATGAAGGCGGTCAGATCACTTACAGCGCCAGCGTTAACAACGTGCCGCAGTCTGACTTGGTGCTGACCCTGTCTAACGGGGCCACCATCACCATCGCGGCTGGCCAGAGCACTGGCACCGTCACCGTGGATGCACCGAGCGATGATGTTTATCAGGACGGTGAAACCTTGACCGTCAATGTCACTGGCAGCACCGGCGGTAACTATGAAAACCTCGACCTGGGCAACAGCGTTGACACCCAGGTGAACGACACCATTGATACCACCACCGTCACCCTGACCGCGCCTGAGCAGGTCAATGAAGGCGGTCAGATCACTTACAGCGCCAGCGTTAACAACGTGCCGCAGTCTGACTTGGTGCTGACCCTGTCTAACGGGGCCACCATCACTATCGCGGCCGGCCAGAGCACTGGCACCGTCACCGTGGATGCACCGAGCGATGATGTTTATCAGGACGGTGAAACCTTGACCGTCAATGTCACTGGCAGCACCGGCGGTAACTATGAAAACCTCGACCTGGGCAACAGCGTTGACACCCAGGTGAACGACACCATTGATACCACCACCGTCACCCTGACCGCGCCCGCGCAGGTCAATGAAGGCGGTCAGATCACTTACAGCGCCAGCGTTAACAACGTGCCGCAGTCTGACTTGGTGCTGACCCTGTCTAACGGGGCCACCATCACTATCGCGGCCGGCCAGAGCACTGGCACCGTCACCGTGGATGCACCGAGCGATGATGTTTATCAGGACGGTGAAACCTTGACCGTCAATGTCACTGGCAGCACCGGCGGTAACTATGAGAACCTCGACCTGGGCAACAGCGTTGACACCCAGGTGAACGACACCATTGATACCACCACCGTCACCCTGACCGCGCCCGCGCAGGTCGATGAAGGCGGTCAGATCACTTACAGCGCCAGCGTTAACAACGTGCCGCAGTCTGACTTGGTGCTGACCCTGTCTAACGGGGCCACCATCACTATCGCGGCCGGCCAGAGCACTGGCACCGTCACCGTGGATGCACCGAGCGATGATGTTTATCAGGACGGTGAAACCTTGACCGTCAATGTCACTGGCAGCACCGGCGGTAACTATGAGAACCTCGACCTGGGCAACAGCGTTGACACCCAGGTGAACGACACCATTGATACCACCACCGTCACCCTGACCGCGCCCGCGCAGGTCGATGAAGGCGGTCAGATCACTTACAGCGCCAGCGTTAACAACGTGCCGCAGTCTGACTTGGTGCTGACCCTGTCTAACGGGGCCACCATCACTATCGCGGCCGGCCAGAGCACTGGCACCGTCACCGTGGATGCACCGAGCGATGATGTTTATCAGGACGGTGAAACCTTGACCGTCAATGTCACTGGCAGCACCGGCGGTAACTATGAAAACCTCGACCTGGGCAACAGCGTTGACACCCAGGTGAACGACACCATTGATACCGTTTTTGCCCAAATTAGTGTTGATCAGTCCAGTGTTACCGAAGGTGAAGCAATCACTTACACAGTGACCTTAGTGGATGCCAATAATAACCCAGTAACCATACCTGATGGTGCATCAGTAACTGTCGCCCTTAGTTGGGGAGGTACAGCATCTGCCGCAGATGTTGATCATTTACCAACAAGTGTGACTATTTCTGGTGATAGCCAGCAAAGCTTTACCGTTAATACTCTCAATGATGGTATCTATGAAAATAGTGAGAACTTATCCGTTGCCATAAGCGGAGTGACTGACGTTGATAATACTCTCGAGCAGTTGGAAATCGGTGCGGATAACAGCGCCGATACCACCATCATTGATGCGCAACTCCCGCCAAGCATTGGCAATATCACCAATGTATCGGTTTCAGAAGAAGGGTTGCCTGATGGTGTACCTGATACAATTGGTGCTCCCGATACAACAAATGCGGTGATCGCTAATGGTTCTATTGAACTACAGGATCCTAACAATGATGAGTTACAAGTAACACTCAGTGGCCCTGATGGCATGACTTCTGGTGGTGTTGCGGTTACTTGGCAATGGGATTCCGATACTCAGACTCTGACTGGCTCTGCTGGCTCTGTAGTAGTAATGACCATATCACTTACAGCACCGACAGGTAACAGTAGTGGGACTTGGGACTATACAGTTACATTGGAAGCGCCGCTCGATCATCCTGTCGCTAATATAGAAGATGTCTTGAACCTAAACTTCGGTATTAACGTTGCTGATGGATCTGGTGCCTCTGACTCAAGTTCCTTCCAAGTAGCAGTTGAGGATGATGCACCAACCGTTGATGTCAGTCCACTTGCTGATGCAACAAACAGCGTTGGCATTTATGATGGCATCATGAACACTCTTGGTGCAGATAATCACTATAGTGCTGACTTGAGTGGTAATGTTAACGGTTGGGATGCTAGCACCCAAACTTACTTTGGGGCTTCAGATATCACTGCTGGAGGCAAAACTGTCTTCTTCTTTGTGGATCCAGATAATTCGCAACAACTGCTTGCTTATACCAGCAATGAAAATACAGTTACCGCATATGATCAAACTAACCCAAATCAGACCCTGATCTTTACCTTAAACACAGATCCAAACACCGATAGCTATCAGTTAAACATACAACATAGCATAGATAAGCTTGATGAAATCACCATCGCTAATTTGAATGGTGGGCAAGGAGGCATTAGCGGTGAGGTTTATGTAACGTTTGACAGCAGCCAGGGTAGTTATGATGTTTATAACGATCCAAATGATCTTCCTTCCGATGCCGACGTTGCCTTTACTCTATATGGGCGTAATAGCGACGGACAGTTAGTTGATGTCAATGGTACCAACAATGGCTTTGGTGTGGCTAACCCATGGGTTGATGGTGGCGAAACACTGATTATTGACTACACGGCAACAGTTGCTAGTGCTAGTTTTAATTTCGACGTTCAAAACGGCCCTGATGTAATACATTTTAAAGCCTATGATGCCAATGGTCAGCTTCTCGGAGAAGACGACATCGCGCCTAATGGGATCATCGGTGATATGGGGGCCATCGCTTATATTGAACTGACGGCTGTGACATCAGATGCAAACCCTAATGCTAGATTCCAATTAACAGGGACTTCCGCCAAAGAAATTGTCAGCGCTACAGAACCGGTAGACATGAACTTTGATGTAGTAGTCACCGATGGCGATGGCGATAAAACTAATGCTGAGCTGAACATTCATCTAGATGCCCCAGGGGAGAAACACCCACAGCTATTACCTCTTACGCAATGGCAACGCTGGATGAATTTGGTTTACAGGACGATAACCTAGACACAGATCATCAGTCGTTACGTTTCAAAGCCGGAGATAGCCAGCTTTCAGACTTTGCCTTCGGTCATAACTTTGCTGGTATTACCGTTGAAGGTATTAGGGAACACTTCCCATTAACTTGGAGACTGGACGGAGACTATCTCATTGCTTCTCTGCCAGGCAATGGTGCTGATAAAGATGTATTGAGAATAAATCTTAATTGGTCAGCAATCGCAGCAGGTAACGAAGGTAACGTACAAGTTACTGCAGAATTAATAGGAAACTTACCCCACAACATAGATGTGGATTCTCTGGTGATTTCAGGTATCCAAGTCGTGGGTGTAGACAGCAACGGTCATACAGCAACATCTACATTGGATGTTACCGTCGAGAAATATACGGCGGCTGTCGATGACTACAATGAAATAAATGAAGACCAACAGGCATCAGGCAATATTTTTGCCAACGACACTGGCGAATTTAACGATCATCGTGACCTTGAGTTAAAAGACTACACAGTAAATGGTGATAGTCAGACTCACCATGCTGGAGAACAGGTCACTGTCGAAGGTGGTACGTTGGTGATTAATCTCGATGGTAGCTACACATTCCAACCAGCAGCAGACTGGAATGGCATAGTGCCAGTTATCACTTACACGACTAACAATGGTGATTCAGCAACATTGACCATTAAGGTTAATGCCGTTAATGATGCACCAGTTATCCTCTCAACTGCCGACAGCGCAGTTTCAGAAGAAGGTCTGGCCGGTGGTATTGCAGATAATAGTCCTACTGATTTGGATACTACCAATGAGACTCATGCAACTGGAGTCATCAAGGTACAGGATGTAGATAGCGATACCTTAACAATGGCGTTAAGTGGGCCACAAGGTATCACTTCTGGTGGCGAACCCGTTAGCTGGCACTGGGATGCTAACACCATGACGCTTACCGGCACAGTGGGAACCGCCAATGCTATGACTACGGTCATGACCATCTTAGTGACTCCACCGAGTACACATGGCAGTGGTGATTGGCACTATGATGTTGATTTGAAAATGCCACTGGATCACCCAAACACAAATATTGAAGACAACTTAGGGTTAACGTTTGGTGTTCAAGTTTCTGATGGCATAGCACCACCAGTAAATAGCAGTTTCACAGTAAACGTTGAAGACGACTCTCCAATATTGCCAGACACACCAGCAGTGGTTGTTAGTGATAGTAACGGTAATATTCCGGACACGTTAACTGGCAGTTTCAACCTGACTACTGGTTGGTCGTCGACAGGTGGACATGATGACTTGCACTTCCAGAACCAAGCCGGTGGTTTTACTATCACGGCATTGGGGTTCACTTCTGCAACCAATTCCACATTAACAGCGGCAGATGTGTACCAGGGCACACATGGCATTGGCGTTGATAGTGATGGAGAGCCCTATCATGCCATTAGAGATGAAATTGATTATCGGCATTTTGGCCCTAACGAAGACAGCGCATCAGAGCAGTTAGTGATCACTTTGGACGCTAATACACTAGCGTTCGGCATGAAAATTAACTTTGCCAATTTCTTTGGCGGCGAACTTGAGCGCGGTGTTGCTGAATTTTATCGCGACGGGCACCTTATCTCGTCTCAAACCTTTAGCTCTGATGCCAGCAGTGGTGACTACGGAACAGATTTCCACGTACAGGATGGTGGTTTTGATAAAGTTGTCATTATGGCCACTGACAATGGTAATACTGGTTACTCAGATAACAGTGACTTTACCATTAGCTCAATTGAGTTTACGGGTACGCCAAGCGAATCGCCAATTGCTTATGCCACTGGTACCATCACACCAGAATGGGGGCTGATGGTGCAGGAGCCATGACCTTAACGGGTATTGGTGATGGGGCTCTTTATACTCTTGACGGTGAATCAGTAGACGTTACACAAAGTGGCAATACCCTGATAGGTACCGCCGATGGTGATCTAGTATTTAAGCTAGAATTTACCCCCTCTACCGGGGACTGGGATTTCTTCCAGTACCAAGCCATGACCAGCCCAAGTGATGGCGACATTGACTTTAATGTAAAAGTCACTGATGGCGATGGTGACGCGTACAATGGTAGTTTCTCTGTTGTACCGAAACTCGCATACCATGTCACCGATGGCGAACCAGGAGACCAAACTCACGTACTAGGTAATGAGCAGAATATTGCCGTTGGTGACCTTGACGGTACTGTGGTACACCCTGGGCAGAACTACAATATTGCCTTTATGGTAGACACCTCTGGCAGTATTGGGGCAACTAACATGGCGAATATAAGTACACAGCTCCAAACAGTATTTAGCCAGTTAAAAACATCTGTCGGTACGGACAATAGTGGCCAGCTCAATATTTTCTTGGTTGGCTTTAGTGACCATGCCAAAGGCAGTGTCAGTGTAAATCTCAGTGATGCCAATGCGTTACAAACACTGCAAACAGCGTTGGCAGCAATGGTAAGCACTGGCGGAACCAACTATGAAGACGTCTTTACAACTACCGCTAACTGGTTTAGCGCCCAAGGCGATGGAGCGACCAACCTCGCTTACTTCATCACGGATGGGGAGCCAACATTCTATAATGCTGGTGAAGGTGGTAATCCTCAGATCTATAACACTAATGGCCAACAGAATGACATCTATCTGAATGACGTTCTTAGAAATGGTTACACCTTTGGTCAAACCTACTCTGCAACCAACCGCTATAATTCAACTCACCAGATTGTAGATAGTGATGGTACAGTCCATAGCTGGAATGGCAGTATCATCGGTTATATGCGTCCAGATGGTAATGGAAGTTACACTTATACCACTCTTGATGGCTATGGTTACCAAAGCAGCACCGCTACTGAAAATAATGCCAGAGATGGATTTAACTTGCTCGTTGCCCATGGCGTGACTGTTGAAGCTATAGGTTTGGGAAATGGGGTTACCAGTGATCTTCTCAAACATTTTGATAGTGATGGTACAGTGCAGACCAATGTGGACGCCTCTAACTTAGCTGATGCTATCCAAGGTACTCACAGCCAGCAATTACCGGGTTCAGATACTATTTATGGTGGGCAAGGTAACGACATTATCTTTGGTGATACGGTCAAATTTGATGGTATTTCTGAGCAAGGCTATAGCGCAATTCAACATTACGTAGCAGAACAACTGCAACAAAGTGAAGTCAGCGATGCAGAGGTGCACAAATATATCAGTGAACATCCTGAGCAGTTTGACCAGTCAGATAGTAATGGCCTGGCCGATACACTCTACGGCGGCGATGGTAACGACATCATCTATGGCCAAGGCGGTGATGATATTATCAGTGGCGGTAGTGGTAACGATATCCTCTTTGGCGGAACTGGTAATGACACCATAGATGGTGGTAATGGTAATGACGTTATCTATGGTGGCTTAGGCGATGACACCCTAACCGGTGGTAATGGCCAAGATACATTCGTCTGGTTGGCTGGAGAAACAGGCACAGACACTATCACCGATTTTTCAGCAACAGATGACAAGTTGGACATCAGTGACTTGCTGACAAACTGGAACGGCGATGCTGATACGTTGGACACTTACCTGAGTATTAGTGTTGATGGTGCTGGTAATACCACCATTACCATTGATGCTGATGGTGATGCCGCGACACCTAATCAGAGCATTGTATTAGATGGGGCGGATTTATCTGCATACTCCAGCAGTGCCATGATCCAGGGAGCGGTAGCCAGTGGCAACAGTCCGTTGATTGTAAGCAGTGGTGCCGCAGAAGATGCCGCACAGCCAGTGTCATCAACGGTAAGCGAAACGCTAAAACACACCGAAACTGTTTCACACGAGTCGTAATATTATCTACCAGTCCCATCTTTCGCCTTTCGAAAGATGGGACTTTAACCGATAATTATACCAACTCTCACAACTACTTAAGGGACATGTCGTTTCGTGAGCACTGCTGCATCCCAAAAAACTGAGCAATGGACGATCCCGGCGTCTTTACGAGTCACCGTTGACCCACTGTTAGACTGTCTAGTACTGATGACGGAGTACTATGGCAGCCCTTGCTCCATTGAATCTTTAGTGGCAGGTTTGCCTTTGTCATCGGCCGAACTTCCGCCCGAACTGCTGCCACAAGCAGCGGCTCGCGCAGGGCTAACAGCAAAACTTAGCCGCAAGGGTTTAGACCAAGTCAGTGCAATACAACTACCCTGTATTTTGTTATTAAAAAATAAAAAGGCTTGTATTCTTAGAGAATTAAAAACTGAGCAACAACAAGCTGTTATTCAGCTCCCAGAAACGGGAGGTGAGCAGATACTCACGATTGAGGAGCTAGAAGCGCTGTATGTTGGTTACCTGTTTTTAATTAAACAGCAGTATCGCGGCGACTTAGGATTCGATGTTTACCGTCATGACAGCAAAACACATTGGTTGTTGCAAACAGTAAAAGATGCCGCGCCTATATATAGGGATGCCTTAGTCGCATCATTACTGGTCAATATATTTGCCTTGGTATCACCACTGTTTGTTATGAACGTGTACGACAAGGTGGTTCCTAACCTCGCATTTGAATCGTTATGGGTACTGGCAGCCGGAGCGGGCATTGCTTATATCTTTGACTTTGTCATGCGCCAATTAAGAAGTTATTTAATTGATATTGCAGGTAAGAAAGTCGATATCATTGTTTCTTCAAGACTGTTTTATAAAGCTATTGGATTACCACTGGAAAAACGCTCCGCCAGTGTTGGTGGTATGGCAAGGCAGTTGGGGGAATTCGATAGTATCAGGGATTTTCTGACATCAGCCACCATCACCACCTTGGTTGACTTGCCATTTGCCCTACTGTTCATGTTGATTATTTTCTTGGTTGCCGGAGATCTCGCGATTATTCCGGTGATCGCAAGTGTCATTATTATTTCTTTTACGCTGATCATCCAACCTCGGTTAAAAACCGCGATAGAAGAAAGTAATAAGTTTTCCAGCCTCAAACATGGTCACTTGATCGAAAGTTTAGCTGCACTGGAATCCATCAAAGCCTATGGCGCTGAAGGTCTGGTACAAAAATCCTGGCAACAGATGATTGGGCATACCGCAAACTGGCAGTTAAAAACCAAGAAACTCTCTAATGCTGTATCACATGTAGCATCATTAACCGTACAACTGACCACTATTTTTGTGGTGATCCTTGGCGTTTATCGCGTAGCCGATAATGTTATCTCTATGGGCGGGATCATCGCTGCCGTGATGCTATCCAGCCGCGCGGTCGCCCCGATGGCACAACTGGCAGGGCTAATGACACGGGCGAATCAGATGATCAGTGCGCTCAGGCAGCTTGACGGCATCATGCTGCAAGAAGACGAATTTGAAAATAAAGGTCATCTGGTCAGTAAACAGAGATTGATAGGCAAGATTGAAGCTGACCATATCACCTTCAACTATCCGACCTCAGAAAAACAAATTCTGAGCCCTCTTTCGTTCAGAATTCAGCCCGGAGAAAAAATTGCCATTATTGGCAGAAATGGCAGTGGGAAAAGCACTTTGGCGAAACTATTGGTCGGCTTATTTCAGCCAACCGCTGGCAGCCTACGCTATGACGGTGTTGATGCGGGACAAATTCACCCCAGTGACTTACGGCGTAACTTTGGTTACCTCCCCAAGATGTGACCCTGTTTCACGGCACTATCCGCGACAACATTTTGTTTGGTACCCGTCAGGTATCAGAGCACCAGTTAATGCGCGCCGTACAACTTTCCGGGGTTGCCTTGTTTACCGCAATGGAATCTGAAGGTCTTGATACTCAAGTGGGAGAAAAAGGCGAAAATCTTTCCAGGGGTCAACGTCAAACCGTTGCGCTGGCACGAGCCATACTTAATGACCCTCCCATTCTGCTGATGGATGAACCCACCGCCAGTCTTGATGCCAGAGCAGAAAAACAGTTTATGCGCTCAATGGCACACGTCAGCAAGGAACGAGCACTCATCATCATTACCCATAAGATGGAATTATTGAAACTGGTCGATCGGATTATCGTCTTGGATCGCGGTCATATTCTCGCTGATGGTCCAAAAGATAAAGTGTTGGAACTACTCAATCGCGGCCTGATGGCAGGAGGCAATAATGAGTAAGTTTCTTACCACTCAGGATCTGGAGATGGTTGATGATGTCTACGGGGCCATGCTCACCGAAGCGCCATCAAGCCACAAACTGATCATCTGGGCTATTGCCGCCATGATGTTATGTTTTTTGGTATGGTCCAGTTTGGCAACACTCGATCGGGTTACGCGTGGCACTGGGAAAGTTATCCCATCATCACAAGTGCAGGTTATTCAAAGTCTTGATGGCGGTATTTTGCAAGAGCTGTATGTGCAGGAAGGTATGTTGGTGAAAAAAGGCCAACCCTTGGTACGTATTGACGATACTCGTTTCCGTGCAGATGCCGCGCAGCAGCAACAAGAAGTGTATGCGCTTCGTGCCGATATAGTGCGTTTAACCGCAGAGCTAAACAGTATTTTTATCTCCGATGTCGCTCAAGATTGGCGAGAACAGGTGAAGATCATCAAAAAGCCCCTGTCTTTTCGGACAACCTCGTCAGTAAAGACAGCGAACTGGTAAAACGCCAGTTAGATGAATACAACGGTCGATTGGATAACCTGAATAACCAAGTGGAAATCCTTGCACGTCAAATTCAGCAACGGCAGCAGGAAAATGAAGAACTAGCGTCTAAAATCAATACATTGAACACCAGCTTCCAACTGGTTACCCGAGAGCTAGAACTAACCAAACCACTAGCGGCCAAAGGCGTGGTGCCCGAAGTGGAATTGCTGAAGCTAGAACGCAACGTTAATGATATTAAAGGCGAGCTCTCTAGCTCACGGGTCAATAGACCTAAGGTGAAAGCCGCCATGGACGAAGCCATTCTGAAACGGCGTGAGGCCGTCTTGCAATACGCCGCTGATGCCAGAGCCCAATTGAATGACACCCAAGCCAAGTGGGCACGGATGACCGAGGCCCAAGTGGGAGCTCAGGATAAGGTTAATAAAGCGGTGCTAGCATCCCCGGTAAATGGAACCGTAAAGGCTATTGATATCAATACATTAGGTGGTGTTGTACAACCTGGCGTCAATATCATGGAGATTGTGCCATCAGAGGATCAACTGCTGATAGAGACCAAGATCTTACCTAAAGATATTGCGTTTCTTCACCCTGGTTTGCCCGCGATGGTGAAAGTCACCGCTTATGACTTTACCCGCTATGGTGGCCTGAAAGGCACAGTGGAACAGATTAGTGCCGATACTTCGCAAGATGAAGAAGGTAACAGTTTTTATTTAGTCAAGGTTCGAACTGAGCAGTCGAGCTTGACTAAAGAAGATGGCACAAAGATGCCAATAATCCCCGGAATGCTGACTTCTGTTGATGTGATTACCGGGAAAAGGACAGTCCTTGAGTACATACTTAATCCCATACTGCGAGCCAAAGAAACTGCGTTAAGGGAACGCTAGGCTCAAAGCTATTGAAACCTTGGAGGGTTTAACATGAACATGAAATTGAATCGGCAGGTTCGGCGCAGTGCGTTGGCACTCGCTGTTACCGCGCTGATGCTTCCGAGTGCCGGGTTCGGTCAGACCCTGGAACAAGCAGTCGCCAGGACACTGGACAGCAATCCGGATATCAGAATCATTTTTAACAGATTCAAAGCGAAAGAAGAACAAGTCAGCCAAGCTTACTCAGGTTATATGCCATCTGTGGATGTAACCGCTGGCTATGGCTATGAAAACACTGATTCGCCTTCTACTCGCCGCCGACTGGCAGGTACCACAGACGATGAAGTAGAACTCAAGCGCGGCGAATTTGGCGTCAGCATCCAGCAGATGTTGTTTGATGGCTTTTATACCAGTAGCGAAGTGGGTCGTACCCGTTATGAAGCCAGTGCCGAACAATGGAATTTGCTGGCCACCGCTGAAGATAAGGCACTTGAAGTTGCCAAGGTTTATCTCAACTACATCAAAACCCAGGAGATCCTGACGCTTTCAGAGAAGAATCTGAAGAGTCACCAGGATATCTACGACCAGATTAAACAACGGACAGATTCTGGCCTTGGATCAACAGCAGATCTGTCTCAGATCTCTGGTCGTTTGGCTCGCGCCAACGCCAACGTCATGTCTGCGCGTAACAACTTCCTGGACGCTAAAAGCCAGTTTTACCGTATAACCATGCAGGAACCGGAAAACCTGATTGTGCCAGTGCCAGATGCCGATATGTTGCCGAAGGATGCAACTGATGGTGTGAAAGTGGCAGAGGCCAAACATCCGGTACTTAAATCTGCCAGTCATGATATTCATGCCGCAGAATATGAACGTTCCACCGCCCAGTCCTCTTATTACCCCCGATTGTCATTGGAAGTTTCAGGTAACTGGAACAATGACATCAACGGTGAAGACGGTTCCAGCATCATTGCCAGCCAGAATGTTGGAGGATACGACAACAATGTCCAAGCAATGGTACGTTTGAGATACAACCTGTTCGCCGGTGGCAAAGACTTAGCGCGCGAGAAACAAACCGCTTATAAGCTAGGTGAAGCGAAAGAGATTTTAGAACGCGCCCACCGGGAAGTCGTGGAAGGTGTCAACCTTGCATGGAATGCTTATGAGTTTCTGGAACCACAGAAACTGTACATCCGCGAACATGTGATTGCCGCCAAGCAAACCCAGGTCGCGTATCAACAGCAGTTCAATCTTGGCCAACGCACATTGTTGGACTTATTGGATACTGAAAACGAGCTGTTCGAAGCCCGCAAAGATTATCTCGGTACTGAGTTTGACGAGATTGTCGCTAAATACCGCATATTGAATGCAACCGGACAGTTGCTCGACTCATTAAGAGTCACCAGACCGGATGTCTGGAAAGGCGAACGCGAATATGAAGGGGGTAAAATAATGAAACTGTTACTGACATCCATGAGCATTCTGTTACTACTGTCAGGATGCGCCATGCGGGATACAGTCTCCATGGATACCCCAACAACCCAAGCCTATGATCTGAATGATAATGATCGTGATGGCGTTATTGAAGCCCGGGAAAAATGTGCTGGCACCGTTGAAGGCGCAAATGTCGACAACTATGGCTGCGGTCAGGTACGTCCGATCAATGAACGTTCAGAGCTGAAGGTGCTGTTTGCTAACGACTCAGCTTACATCGATCCGCAATATTATGGCCAAATCCAGACCATTTCTGATTTCATGAAACAGTATCCCAATACTAAAGTGACCATTGAAGGCCACTGCAGTAAAACCGGAACGTATGAGCATAATCTGGAATTGTCACAGAATCGGGCGAATGCGGTAGTTAAAGTATTGCATGAACAATTTGGAATTGCTGATGACCGGTTAACCGCAATCGGTTACAGTTATGATCGTCCAGTTGACACCAGCGGTACTGCCTTGGCCCAGAAACGCAATCGACGCGTTATTGCGGAAGTCAAAGGTGAAGATACTATGGCTGACATGAAGTGGACGATTTATTCTGTCGATCAAGAAGTTAAATAGGAAAATCATCCCTCATTATGGTGTGTGGCAGGCAATTGACATCCAGATGTTTCAAACACGTCTGCCACTACACCTTGCTGGCATCGGTACTTGCTGTTTCACTGTTGCATGCCGATGTTGGCCTTAATGAATCCACTGTTGTCTCTTCCCTAGAACACACCTATGGTGAACGTGCCGGATTACGAGCAAAAGCATGGTTTAACATTCTGCGAGATGCTCAGAACCAAAGCACCATAGAAAAGATCACAACAGTCAATAACTTCTTTAATTTGTTCCGTTTTGTGGATGATATAAAACTATGGGGTGTAAGTAATTACTGGGCTACGCCGCTGGAGTTTATCGGCGCCAATGGTGGCGACTGTGAAGACTTCTCTATAGCTAAGTACTTTACTTTGCTGCAATTAGGGGTTCCAGACGACAAGATGCGCATCACTATGGTTAAGGCAACCAGTGTCAATCAATACCACATGGTACTGGCTTACTATGAAACACCAGGAGCCATCCCGTTGATCCTTGATAATCTGGACCCAGTTATCAAACCTGCCACCCAACGTACAGACCTGATCCCAGTCTACAGCTTTAACGGTAAACAGTTATGGCTCAACAAAGAAAAAGGTCGAGGGGTCTTGGCAGGACCAGCCACACGTCTAGAAAAATGGAACGATTTAAAACACAGATTAGGGGCTGACCGTATGCGCAAGCCCAAATTGGTGATGGAGTAACCGCGGCAATGACCTTGTTTAGACAGATTTATTCATTACTGTTTGGGCTGTTCCTTTTAGTAGTAGCCAGCCTCGGATATGTACAGTTTAATGAAACCCGAAATTTTCTTGCATCCCAAATGGAGTCGGATCTGAACAATGTCAGCCACTCTCTAGGGTTGATGCTAGTGCCTGCTCTGGAAGCCGGTGATATGGCCACGGTAGAAACCATGGTGAATGTCATTTTCGAAGGGGATACTACCGCAAAGTCACGCTGACTTGGCTGGTAGATGGTAAACAGCAAAGTTGGAACAACGATATTCGGATTGATGATGTCCCCCAATGGTTTATCAATCTGAACCTATTTCCTACCATTGAAAAAGAAACCACCATCACCAGTGGCTGGATCCAGTTGGCCAAGCTGAAAATCACTGCTCACCCAGGATTTGGCTACCATGAACTGTGGCGTATCATGAGCAACACCATCATAGTGTTCTCTATCCTATTTTTGGTCGCTATTTTCTCCGCAAGATTGGGACTCACCTGGATCCTCAAGCCACTGCACGCGATTGCCGAGCACGCGAAGAACATAGCCAAACGTGAATTTGGGCCTGATATGCCGTTACCCAAAACACTGGAATTACGTGATGTAGTGACGGCCTTCAACAGTATGTCGGCTCAATTGAAGCAGATTTTCAATTCGCTGGATGAAGAAGTAACCGCACTACGCAAGAAAAACCTGGTGGATCAGGTTTCCGAGCTGCCAAACAGGCAATACATGACGGCCAGGCTCAACAGTTGGCTTAGCGAACCTGGCAGTGGCGCTATGATGTTGGTACGGTTGGATTGGTTGGAGCAGGTTCATAGCAAATATGGCTATCAGGTACGAGACGCTACAATCAAATTGTTAGCCTCAAAGTTGCAGGAATCACTGGCGGAGTTTGACTCAGTAATCGCCAGGATTGCCGCTTATGAATTTGCCTTTTTAATCACCAATGCAGAGCGGGAACAACTGAGCAAATACCTGCAGACATTAGTGCGCACCATCAACCAAGAGATGATCAAAGCCGACTGCAAACCTAATGAAGATTACGCTATCGGTATTGCTGAACGCTTGGGACAATGTACAACGTCAGACATACTGAGCCAGGCTGATAACGCACTGCAAAAAGCGCTACAAGCCGGTAAGGTTTACCACTGGTTTGAATCCAGCGAGCAACAGTTGTTCACCCGTGAACAATGGCGCGAAAAACTGTCCCACGCCATCAGCCAGAAGCAGTTTTTATTCCGCTGGCAGCCCATACAAAATTATGGACGTGATGGCATCATTCATCACGAATTGTTCTGTCAGTTACAGGTAGGCGACACGTTGATCCATGCTGGTCAATTTATGCCCTATGTGGAACTGTTATCCCTAGGAAGTTTGCTCGACCGTTGTCTTATCGAAAAAGTTATCGAGCAAAAACTACTGGAGAAGAGTCCACACATTATCGCTGTCAACCTGACACATCAAAGTGTTGGCGACTACAAATTCCATCAATGGTTAAATCAGTACCTCCGCGAGGCTGAGCATCATGGGCGGTTGGCATTTGAAATTCAGGAAGCCAGTATCTACAGTGACGCCAAGGCCAGCGAAGCGCTGTGTAATGTGATCAGAGATAATGGTGCAACTTTTGGCATCGACCATTTTGGCCGGCAGTTTGGCTCAATGACATATCTGCAAACTCTGCGGCCCAGTTATGTCAAACTCGATCTGTCATTTGCCCAATTTGAAGACAACCAGCACAACGCTGAGCTGTGTCGGGCACTAGTAAACGTTGCCCGAGGGCTGGATATTGATGTGATAGCGACAGGGATCCAACAAGAAACGCAACTGCAGCGCTTTGAAATGCTGAAGATCCAAGGATATCAAGGATATATCGCACCACCGCAAAATATTGAGTAATATCTATCAGTAAAGAACACACCTTCTACGGACGGTAACATTGCAAAAGGCCCACAACGGGCCTTTTGTTTATGCGCGCCCTCGCAATTGCCTATTCTCAGCGCCTATTGCCGATGGATGTTTGCGTCTTTCGATGTCAATGGCACCGCTGTTTCTGTGTTTGTCAGGTAAAGCTGTGCCGATGATACAAACCAGTGTTTATGGAGATAAAAAAGAAAAAGCCCCTGAATACAGGAGCTTTTTCTTTTGATTGGTCGGTGATAGAGGATTCGAACCTCTGACCCTCTGGTCCCAAACCAGATGCGCTACCGGACTGCGCTAATCACCGTAAAATGGGATTACTTTCACCTATCAAACAAGGTGCAAGCAATTTATAAATTGGTCGGTGATAGAGGATTCGAACCTCTGACCCTCTGGTCCCAAACCAGATGCGCTACCGGACTGCGCTAATCACCGAAATACGTATTTCCACCCTGCTAGCGTCAGAGAAACCAGCTCCAGACGTTGCTGAATCCTGATTTTGTCCCGGGAACTCAACACTAGGAAGGAAATGGGGTGGCTGATGGGGCTCGAACCCACGACAACCGGAATCACAATCCGGGACTCTACCAACTGAGCTACAGCCACCACTGTTTTCACGCTAACTGATGTGCTCATGAAGCTGGTGCGCCCAGAAGGATTTGAACCCTCGGCCTCACCCTCCGGAGGGGTGCGCTCTATCCAGCTGAGCTATGGGCGCCCATCGTGTCAGCGCCGCATATAGTAGGGGTTATTAAGGAACGAGTCCACCATTGTTTTGCTTTTTCTTCTGAGTGTTCAACTTTTAGCTTTATAAACCATCACCATAACCTCACATCCTCTGACGCATGCCAAAAAATTGACTTGGCGTCATAGTCAATTCGTGTTATTTATAAACAGTTAACAAGAAGATTAAACAATATGTTTACATTTCCTCCCGGTAAAAAATCATGTTGAAGGACACTCGACGTTTTATGACTCCTGATGTGTCATCTCTTGAAAAACGTGTATCCAGGCTCAGACGTCTGGCGACCAAATTTAAACGGGCGGAATCGGCGCAAAATGCGCTGCTGGAAATCTCCAATATTGCTAACGCGGCTGACAGCATGGAAGATTTCTACCAAGGTATCCATTCACATCTTAAAAAACTTATCCCTGCGGATAATTTCTATATCGCGCTAAAAAATCAGGATCAATTAGAACTGCCCTTTTTCTTAGACGAAAAAGATGCACATCCCACTGAGCTATACCCGGATAAAAATCTGTCAGACATGCTGAAACGTGGTTTGACAGGCTATGTATTACGCACCCAAAAGCCGCTACTGTGTGGCGAAGCCACTGCGGAGCAACTCACGGCAGCCGGAGAAATTGAAGATCTCGGCTCTCCCTGCCACCAATGGCTCGGGGTGCCCATTATGCACAATGGCATGGCTGTGGGTGCATTGGTGGTACAAAGCTACAACCCTGAAGTGTCATACGGCGATACCGAAGTAGAACTGATGGTGTTCATCTGTCATCACATCGCCGGAGTATTGGAACGTCTGCGCCACCATGAACAACTGGAATTGGCTATCCAGCAACGTACCCAGGAACTCAGTCAGGCTTACGATAAACTCAAGCAAGAAGTCTATGAAAGACGCCGCGCCGAACGGTTGCAACGTTCACTATTTGAGATTGCCGATCTCGCGACCTCTAACCTAGACATGCATGATTTTTATGTGGAACTGCACCATATTATTAGCCACCTGCTGCCCGCCAATAACTGTTACATCGCGCTGCTAGATCAGTCGTCAACGATACTTGCGTTTCCGTTTTATGTATCGCAACTCAGCATTACCCCGCCAGAGCCTCGACCATTAAAAGATGGCTTAGTGGAGTATTTGCTTCGCAACCGTAAGCCGGTATTGCTGGCACAAAAAGATATCCGTCATCTGATTAAACAAGGCGAGATTTACAGTAAAGCGCCCGATCTGAACCATACTGAAACCATGCAGCAATGGATTGGTGTACCGCTGTTGATCCAAGGTGAAGTGGTAGGCGCGCTGGCAGTCTACAGCTTTAGCATGGATCAGAAATACCAGTTCAAAGACTTGGAACTGCTGACCTTCGTATCACAACACATTGCGACAGCCATTGAACGCAAGCTGGCAACCGAGACGCTCAAACGCTCAAATGAACAGTTGGAAGAGATGGTACAGGCACGAACAGCTGAACTAGCACAGACCAACCATGAACTAGAGAAGGAGATCTCGCAGCGCCGTCGTATAGAACAAAAGCTGATCCACGATGCCAAGCATGACAGTCTTACCGGCTTACCCAATCGGCAGATGTTTATGGAACGGCTGACAGACACCTTTGAGAGTCGACGTTTCTACAAGTTTGCGTTGCTGTTTATCGACTTGGATCGTTTTAAAATCATCAACGATACCCTTGGGCACCTAGAAGGCGATCATTTCCTCATTGAAACGGCTAAACGGCTGAATTTCTGCATTCGGGATCAAGACCTGCTCGCTCGGCTCGGTGGCGATGAGTTTGTCATACTGTTAGATAACTTATATGACACAGAAGATGCCAAAGAAGTGGCTGAGCGGATCCTGTGTGAGCTATCGCGGCCATTTGAACTATCAGGCCAACTGTTCAACTCGGGGGCCAGTATCGGTATTTCACTTTGTGACGATCCACAACAGACCAGTAGCGAGTCGCTGTTACGCGATGCCGATACCGCCATGTATATGGCAAAAACCCGTGGTAAAGGTTGTTATGTTGTCTTTGACGAAAAGTCACATCAGCAAATGATGCATGATCTGACACTCGAAAATGACTTACGGCAAGCGTTCGAGAGTCATCAACTGCGCCTGCAATATATTCCGGTACAAGATCTGAATACAAATAAACTAGTAGCGCTCGATGCTAAGCCCTACTGGCAACATCCACGACATGGCGTACTCAACTATCAGCAGTTAGCGCAATTGGCAGAACAGGCCAGTTTACAACTTGAGCTTGATCGTTATGTGATTGAATTACTAAATGACGAATTTGACACTCTGCCTTTGGAAGCCGACACCTTAATCCATTTATGCTTATCCAGTCAGCATTTGGCTTATAAGCATGCCTTACGTAATCTACAAAACTGTTTGGGCAGTTGCCGTTTTGCCATGGACAAGTTGTGCCTATTTTTTAACGAGATTTCGCTGGCACGGGATCACAATAACCATGCCGACGGTTTTGAATCACTCAGAGAACTGGGCGTTAACCTAGGAATTGCAGATTACGGCAGCGGCTACAGCTCCATGTTGACACTGTCATTTTTACCTATTAGTTGCCTAAAACTTGAGGCCGAGCTCGCCAATGGTATTCAAAGTTCAAGGCATCGCAGATTATTAACGGCCATCCGCCACAGCGCTGAATCGTTGCAACTGCACCTCATTGCCGATGGGGTGAATTCACCGGAGCAGCGGCAAAAATTGCAGCAGTTGGGAATTTGTACAGTGCAGGGCACGGCTGAAACGATAATGCCGCAGTCTCAAGACAGCATTGTCTGTGCCTGATTACTTGTTGAGCATCGCCCGTAAACCCGCAATATTGCTTTTGCCAGATTGCATCCGTTGTTCCTCGCTTTGCAGCGGTTTACGATTTTCCCACTGCACATCATCTTCCGGTAACTCTTTGAGAAAACGGCTGGGTTCGCTACGAATGGTTTCCCCAAACTGGCGCCGTTCACGGCACATCACAAACCATAATTCCCGTTGGGCGCGGGTGATCCCCACGTAGGCAAGCCGCCGTTCTTCTTCAATATTGTCTTCATCAATGCTGGTCTGGTGCGGCAATAAGCCCTCTTCCATTCCCACCATAAACACGTAGGGAAACTCCAAGCCTTTAGAGGCATGCAGGGTCATCAATTGCACTTGGTCACCCGCTTCATCTTCATTATTGCGCTCCATCATATCGCGCAAGGTCAGGCGCGTGACGACCTCTGGCAGCGTCATAGGCGCATCCAGTTCATCCCCGCAAGCATCTCAGTGACCCAGCGGTATAGTTCTGAGATATTTTTCATACGCATCTCAGCCGCTTTGGCGCTGGGGCTGGTTTCGTACAGATAGTCTTCATAATGAATGTTATGGATCAGCTGTTTAATCGCATCAACGCCCTCACCTCGCTGTGCAATTTCCCCGGTATCCACAATAAAACGGCCAAATTGAAATAAACTCTCAATCGCCGCGTGTCCGAGATGATGTTGCAGTTCTGCCTCAAAAATAGCGGCAAACAGTGAGATATGTTTGCTGTTGGCGAAATTGCCAAGTTTTTCCAGCGTTGCCGGGCCAATACCTCGTTTGGGCAGATTAATGATGCGTAACAGCGCATTATCATCATCAGGATTCACCACCAGTCGCAGGTACGCCATGATGTCCTTAATCTCGGCGCGGGCGAAAAACGACGTTCCGCCACTGAGCCGATACGGAATACGGTTGGTCATCAATGCCCGTTCCAGTAACCTTGATTGATGATTACCCCGGTAAAGTACCGCGTATTCACCATAGTTAGTGCGGTTCATAAATTTATGGCGAATGATCTCCGCCACCACCCGTTCGGCCTCTTGTTCTTCATTGGCGGCGAGCAATACCCGCAGCGGTTCACCGTGCGGTAATTCGCTGAACAGGGCTTTGTCATACACATGCGGATTATTGGCAATCAGGATATTGGCGGCATGCAGAATGCGCTGGCTGGAGCGATAATTCTGTTCCAGCTTAATCAACTTCAGCTCTGGAAAATCCTTACCCAGCAGCACCAAATTCTGTGGTTTGGCACCGCGCCAAGAATAGATAGACTGATCGTCGTCACCCACCACAGTAAAACGGGCACGTTCGCCCACCAGCAACTTCACCAGTTCATACTGGCTGGTATTGGTGTCTTGGTATTCATCCACCAGCAGGTATTGAATGCGTTTTTGCCAGCGCCGCCGGACGTCTTCGTTATGCCGAAGTAACAGCGTGGGCAACAGAATTAGATCGTCAAAATCCAACGCGTTATAGGCTTTCATATGTTGGGCATAGCGTTGATATAATAAAGCAAATAACTGTTCACGCTCATTTTTCGCCATTCTACGGGCATGATCTGGGATCACCAATCCGCCTTTCCAATTAGAAATAGCAGATGCCAGTAACCGCAGCAGATCTTTATCTTCCTGTAGTTCGTGCTCTGTCAGCTCTTTCAATAGCGCCAACGTATCCTGATCATCAAACAGTGAAAATCCCGCTTTCAATCCCAGCGCTTTGTGCTCACGTTTGATGATTTCCAAGCCCAACGTATGGAAGGTAGAAATCCATAAACCACGAGTTTCTTTACGGCCAATAGAATGGGCAATACGCTCCTTCATTTCACGCGCGGCCTTGTTGGTAAAAGTCACGGCGGCGATATGTCGTGGTTGATAACCACATTCCTGCACCAAATAGGCAATCTTATTGACGATTACGCGCGTTTTACCGCTACCAGCACCAGCCAAAACCAGGCAAGGGCCGGAAATATAGCGAACGGCGTCATTTTGGGCAGGATTGAGTTTCATTGTGCTCCAATCAACAACTAATGCAGAGGGTCAGATAATAGCAGAAGCCGGCATCAAGGTGTGACCACCATCTGACTTTACCCTTAGGCCGCCAATTTTTTCGTCCGACCAAATGAGCGGATCGATGAATCATAGCTAACCCTTGCGTTATATTGGGGAATTAGCGGCGACTGGGTTACAATTCGCCCATCAGCGTCTTTAATGGGAAAGCCAAGATGATCAATGCCAAGAAAATCGAAGATCTGGCGCGGCAACTGAGTGACAACTTGCCCGCTGGAGTTAAACAGTTCGCCGGAGAATTCGAAGAACGGAGTAAACATATTCTGCAACAACAGTTGCTGAAACTGGACATGGTTTCCCGTGAAGAGTTTGAAGTGCAGCAACATGTATTACTAAAAACCAGAGAAAAACTGGAAGCCTTACAGGCTCAGGTAGACGCGCTGGAAAGCAAATTGCGCGACCAAGCATAAGCGCAATTACCCACAAGACCGCTACGGCGGTCTTGCTTTTTTATCTGCCTGCCAAGGAAATATGCAGATGCTAAACACCCCTGCCAGAGTGTTTATCGGTTATTGGTTAGCATTACTGCTACCACCACTGTTTATCTGGTTAAGTTCTGCCTCGTTATTTCCCTTGATTGATCTTAACGGCATGGTGGCTCAGGTTGCTTTTGCCGTCACCATGACTGGCACACGCCCATGGGGCTTACTCACGACTGCGGTGGTACTAACACTTGCTTGCAGCCTGTTACCCGCAGCCAAGCGTAGCAAGCTGCTGTCTTGCGTGCTTATCGCCGTTGTGCTCAATGTTGTACTCAGTCATCTGCTGAAAGCGATATTTGCTGAACCGCGCCCTTATGTAGAGTACTTGGCGCATGCCGGACTATTGGATCTGCAACAATTCTATGCACTGGATAGCCAAAGCCGGGCAGCGATATTGCAACAGTTGCAACCGGCAGCATTGCCGTTGCAATTAGCCCCGGAGATTCTACGTCACTGGCAAGCTGAAACCGCTTATGCATTTCCCTCTGGACACACGCTGTTTTCGAGTACCTTGAGCCTGAGTTGCAGCCTCTGTTTGCTACCACGCGTCAAATGGCTACCGTTATTGCTATTGCTCTGGGCCTGGCTGGTAGGGTTCAGTCGATTACTGTTGGGGATGCACTGGTCGCAGGATGTGTTGGCATCGGCAGTGCTCGCCGCAGTGTTAGTCTTGGTGAGTTATATCGTAACGCTTCGATGGCTCGGTCAAGCATGAAAAAGGCAGCTCATAGCTGCCTTTGCGTTAGCTAAAGACGGGTTACTTCAGCACTTCCTCTAAGGCCCGCAAGCATAATGCAACATTCTCGCGACGGGCACCGTAACCCATCAGACCAATGCGCCAGGCTTTGCCGCCAAGGCACCGAGTCCAGCGCCGATCTCCAGATTATAGTTTTGCAGCAATTGGCTACGCACCGCCGCATCGTCCACACCTTCAGGAATATACACGGCGTTCAACTGTGGCAGGCGTGAAGCTTCTGCTACCACAAAGTTGATACCAAGCTTTTCCAGTCCAGCCTTGAGTAACAGGTGCATTTCATGATGGCGCTGCCAAGCGTGTTCCAGTCCTTCGGTTGCCAGCTTGCGCAAGGATTCATGTAATGCGTATAAAGCGTTGACCGGCGCGGTATGGTGATAACTGCGCTTGTTGCCACCGCTCCAATAGCCCATCACCAACGACTGATCGAGGAACCAGCTCTGTACTGGCGTTTTGCGTGCTTTGAGCTTTTCAACTGCGGCATCAGAGAATGAAACCGGTGACAACCCGGGCACACAGGAGAGGCACTTCTGGCTACCAGAATAGATAGCATCAATGCCCCATTCGTCCACTTTCAGCTCAACGCCACCGAGAGAAGTCACTGCATCGACAATAGACAAACAACCGAATTCTCTAGCTAATGCACACAGTGTTTTGGCATCAGACAATGCCCCGGTAGAGGTTTCGGCATGAACAAATGCCAGAAATTTTGCATCAGGATTAGCATGCAGAGCGGCTCTTACCGCATCAGGGTCTACCGGTTCGCCCCAAGGGCTATCAACCATGATGGTGACACCGCCAATGCGCTCCACATTCTGCCGCATCCGGTCACCAAAAACCCCATTGCGACAAACAATGACTTTTTCACCTGGTTCCAACAGGTTCACAAAACAGGTTTCCATACCAGCACTGCCCGGTGCCGATACCGCAATGGTCATCTGATTTTGAGTCTGAAAGGCATACTGGATCAGGCTTTTCAACTCATCCATCATTGCAATGAATAACGGATCCAGATGGCCCACAGTCGGGCGTGACTGCGCTGCCAGCACTTCTGGATAAACGTCTGATGGCCCAGGGCCCATCAAGATACGGCGAGGTGGATTAAACGCGCTGACAACTGGTGCACTTAACATAGATGTCTCCTTACAACTGATTGAGGTGTAACCCAGTGGCATGACCTTACCATAAATATCTCGCCGTCTCCGTCCTGCTTTCGGCTAATCCTTTGCCGCTCTTGCCAAAAACAACTGGTATGCGGGGCTGTTGGTTTCTTCCTGCCAGACGAAACCCAATTCATCCAGAAAATGCGCAAAAGCCTCGTTATCTTCTGGCGGTACTTCAAAACCAGCCAGCACCTGCCCAAATGCAGCGCCATGGTTACGGTAATGGAACAAACTGATATTCCACTTACTCCTGAGCGTTGTGAGGAACTGCAATAGCGCCCCGGGATATTCTGGGAACTCAAAGCTAAACAAGCGCTCCTTCAACGGTTGTGGTGGCATGCCGCCCACCATATAACGCACATGCAGTTTGGCGGTTTCATCGGCAGAGAGATCCTGCACCACGAATCCGACGGCTTGCAACGCCGAGGTAATTTCCGCTAACTCTTCTTGTCCACGGTTAACGCGAATGCCAGCAAATACCACTGCCTGGTCGCGGTCACTGAAGCGATAGTTAAATTCGGTCATAGTACGCCCGGCTAACACTTCACAAAAATGCAGGAATGAACCGGGTTTTTCCGGAATAGTGACCGCTAACACCGCTTCTTTATGCTCACCGAGTTCGCAACGTTCGGACACATACCGCAAGCTGTGGAAATTCACGTTGGCACCGCTGAGTATTGCCGCCACTTTGCTATCTTCCCCAGGATGTTTAGCCACGTACTTTTTCAGCCCGGCCAACGATAATGCGCCAGCGGGTTCGGCAATCGCCCGGGTATCTTCAAAGATATCTTTCACAGCGGCGCAGATCTCGTCAGACGTTACTGTCACGACTTCATCGACAAAGTCTTTAGCCAGACGGAATGGTTCATTACCGATGCGCCGCACCGCCACACCATCGGCAAATAAGCCCACTTGAGCTAAGGTGACGGGCTCGCCCGCTTCCATAGCGGCTTTCAGGCATGGCGTCTTCTGGCTCCACGCCAATGATTTTGACTTCTGGAAACACCGCTTTGTAATACGCCGCAATGCCGGCAATCAAACCACCGCCACCGACAGGCACAAATATCGCTTCCAGATCCCGCTGCTGTTGCAGCATCTCCTGTGCAATTGTGCCTTGCCCGGCGATAACCGATTCATCGTCAAACGGCGGAATAAACACCCGCCCCTGATTACGTGCCAGCGACATAGCATAATCATTGGCCTGATCAAATGACTGACCATATAGCACCACATTGCCGCCGAGGCGACGCACCGCATCGACCTTAATGTCTGGCGTGGTTCCTGGCATGACAATTACGGCATCAATACCACGGCTAGCCGCCGACAGTGCCACCCCTTGCGCATGATTACCGGCCGAAGCGCAAACCACACCACTTTTGGCTTCTTCCGCCGTCAGTTCGGCAATGCGGTTATAGGCACCGCGCAACTTAAATGAATGCACAGGTTGCAGATCTTCCCGCTTGAGATACACCTGGCAATCCAGTCGGGCGGACAGTTTTTTCAGCAGCGGCAAGGGTGTCACCTTGGCGACATCATAGACGCTAGAAAGTAGTATCCGTTGTAGATAATAGTTGGCCAGTGATAGCTGGGATTGGGACGCGAGCGCTAACATCTCAATCCTCCAGCATGGCGCGGTTACGTACCGCACCTTTATCGGCACTGGTCGCCATCAACGCATAGGCTTTCAGCGCCATAGATACAGGGCGCACCCGTGCCAATGGTTTCCAAGCTAAAGGCCCCTTGGCCTCCATCGCCGCCCGGCGAGCTGCCAGTACCTCATCACTGACCCGCAAAGAGATGCCGCGCGAAGGAATATCAATCGCGATAGTGTCGCCATCTTCGATTAACGCGATAGTGCCACCGGCGGCAGCTTCTGGAGAGACATGCCCGATTGACAAGCCAGACGTGCCGCCGGAGAAACGGCCATCAGTGATTAACGCACATTGGGTTCCCAGCCCCATAGATTTCAGATAGCTAGTGGGATACAGCATCTCCTGCATGCCTGGGCCACCTTTGGGGCCTTCATAACGGATCACTACCACATCACCGGCAACCACCGCACCACCGAGGATGCCATCGACCGCGGCTTCCTGACTTTCAAATACGCGGGCCTTGCCACTGAATGTCAGATTCGATGCGTCAACACCCGCAGTTTTCACAATGCAGCCATTTTCTGCGACATTCCCGAACAGCACCGCCAGACCACCTTCCTGACTAAAGGCATGCTCGCGATCTCGAATACAACCGGATTGACGGTTGGTATCCAGCTCCGGCCAGCGACAATCCTGGCTGAATGCAACTGTGGTAGGGATCCCGGCAGGGCCAGCACGATAAAATTCCTTAACCTTGTCGCTGCGGGTTGCCATCACATCGTAATGTGCCAACACTGCTGCCAGCGTACCGTCTTCGGCTGCTACATGGTGTACATCCGTATGCAGCAGACCAGCACGCGCCAGCTCACCGAGAATGCCCATCACGCCACCAGCACGGTGCACATCTTCCATGTGATACAGCGGAGTCGATGGTGCCACTTTACATAAATGTGGCACTTTACGGCTTAAGCGATCGATATCTTCCATGGTGAAATCAACGCCCGCCTCCTGCGCTGCGGCCAGCAAGTGCAGCACAGTGTTGGAGGAACCGCCCATGGCGATATCCAATGTCATGGCGTTTTCAAAGGCTTTGAAAGACGCGATATTACGTGGCAGCACACTGTCATCGTTGTCATAGTAATAACGTTTTGCCAGCGCCATCACCCGCCGGCCGGCTTCCAGAAACAGTTCGCGGCGGTCAGCATGGGTTGCCACCAACGAACCATTGCCGGGCAGCGACAGTCCTAAGGCTTCGGTCAGACAGTTCATTGAGTTAGCCGTAAACATCCCAGAGCAGGAACCACAAGTTGGGCAAGCACTACGTTCAATCTGTTCACTGTCGGCATCTGACACACGTTTGTCCGCCGCAGCGACCATAGCATCAACCAAATCCAGCTTGATGATTTTGTCCGATAATTTGGTTTTACCGGCTTCCATTGGCCCACCGGAAACAAACACCACAGGAATGTTCAAGCGCAATGCCGCCATCAGCATCCCGGGGTGATTTTGTCGCAGTTGGAGATGCACACCAAGGCATCGGCGCAGTGAGCATTCACCATATATTCGACACTGTCGGCAATCAGTTCACGCGACGGCAAGGAATACAACATGCCACCATGCCCCATCGCAATACCGTCATCGACCGCAATGGTATTGAATTCTTTGGCGATCCCGCCAGCCGCTTCCACCGCGGAGGCCACCAGCGCCCCCATATCTTTCAGGTGCACATGGCCTGGTACAAACTGGGTGAAGGAGTTGGCAATGGCAATAATCGGCTTGCCAAAATCTCCCTCTTTGACGCCGGTAGCGCGCCACAAAGCGCGGGCTCCCGCCATATTACGGCCTTCAGTACTGGTGGCGGATCTTAGTTTTGGCATTGCTCAATTCCTTTCTTCAATTCTGTAAATATTGCTGTTGTTCTGTTTTAACCGTTGATGGTGCAGGCCATCGACTGCTGGCCTTGCACCACACAAGTGCTAACGTCCATCAGCTTATCAAGCTGACGGCTGAGTAATTCGATGGCCTTGTCACTATCGACTGCCATATCTAGCAGCAGCCGCTTGTCTTCCTGCTCCGACAAGCGCATGTCACACACCCGAAAACCACGATGGCGCGTTACCCGCAACACCCGTTCCAACACTTCGGGACGTTGCTCTAGGGTCAATACCAGATGATGGATCATTGCTGTATCTCCACTTCTTCAATCATGTCACTGTTGGAGGCACCCGGTGGTACCAACGGCCATACGTTGAACTTATCGTCTATCTGCACATGTAACAGGAATGGGCCTTTGCTGGTCAGCATCTCTTCAAGTGCAGCGCTAACTTCTGCGGCTTTGCTAATACTGCGGCCAGGAATATCAAAAGCGGATGCTAGGGTAATAAAATCGGGGTTATCGGAAAGGTCGGTCTCGCTGTAACGCTCTTCAAAAAACAACTGCTGCCATTGTTTTACCATGCCCAGCTTCTGGTTATCCAACAACAGGATTTTCAGTGGCAGCCGGCGGCGTTTAATGGTGGTCAGTTCCTGCACGTTCATCATAAAGGAACCATCACCGCTAACAGCTACCACGGTCGCCCCCGGCCGTGCTACCTGTGCGCCCACCGCCGCCGGCAAGCCGAACCCCATAGTGCCAAAGCCGGCACTGGACAGATGATCTTCCGGGCGACGAAACCACATATGCTGCGCCACCCACATCTGATGTTGACCAACATCGCAACTCACAACACTGTCCTCCGGCAAGCTATCAGCTAACTGCTTTAACAATGCTGGCGCATAAATCTGCGCGCCTGGACGGTCGTAACGCCAAGCGTACTGTAATTTCAAAGCAGCGACCTGTTGTTGCCAAGAAGAGATATCCTGAGTCAAGGTTAACGCTGGCAGCACATCACAAAGATCATCACTAATCGCCACATCGGGTTGCCGTAATTTGCCTTGTTCAGCAGCATCAATATCCAGATGGATCACCTTGGCGTGCGGGGCGAAAGTGTCGAGTTTGCCAGTCACCCGGTCATCAAAACGGGCCCCAACCACCAGCAACAAATCCGCTTGTTGCACAGCATGGTTAGCCGCCTGATTACCGTGCATTCCTAACATACCAAGATAACCGGGAGCAGCATACGCCACCGCCCCTAACCCTTTTAAGGTGGCAACTGAGGGGATGCCTGTGCGCTGGCTCAACTCCCGCAGCGGTTCGACCGCCCCCGCCATACCAACACCACCACCAACGTATAACACGGGTTGTTTGGCCTGAGCCAACAGGGCATTAGCGGCTGAAATTGCAGCAATGTCTAGCGCTGGTTCGTCCGGTACCGCTTGCAATGGGGTTTTATATTCTAATTGGGCTAATTGGATATCTTTCGGAATATCCACCAATACTGGGCCGGGGCGACCGGAAGCGGCAATTTCGAAAGCATGATACAACGTAGGCACTAATTCATCGGCAGTAGCCACCATAAAACTGTGTTTGGTACAGGACAGACTCATGCCAAGCACATCCATCTCCTGAAACGCATCGGTACCAATCACCGGAGTGGCCACTTGCCCGGTAATCGCTACCAAGGGGATAGAATCCATCATGGCATCAGCTAACGCCGTAATCAGGTTAGTGGCACCGGGGCCAGATGTTGCAAAGCAAACGCCGGTTTTACCGCTGGAGCGGGCATAACCCACAGCAGCAAAGCCCGCCCCTTGCTCATGCCGACAAAGCAGATGCTCTACCGAACTGCCATAGAGTGCATCGTATATCGGCATAATGGCGCCACCTGGGTAGCCGAATACTGTCGTTACACCGTGAGCTGCCAGTACCTTGATAACCGCCTGACTACCGCTGATTGTTTGCCCTTGTTCCATCGCTGTTGTTACCTGTTGTTGGCTTGAACATGCCCCAAAACGAAAAAACCCCCGATCCTTACGGAGCGGGGTTCGACTGCGACCAGTTGGTCTAACTTCGTGCCGAGCGCCACCCCCGCTGTGATCCAATAATAATCACTACGGTAATAATCACGAGGAGGAGCTTGGCGCTAATGTTAGTCATCTTTGGTGACAGTTTCCTATTGCTATCAAATTCGGTTGTTCGTCGCAGTTTTACATTTCATTGACAGGCGGCGAACAGTTATTAAGCAATACCACAAAGACTTTGCGAAACACAACAAATAATTTCTCAATATTTGATTTATTGTGGTTAACAACCAGGCCCCAGCCCGTGAACAAAAAAGGGTTTCCGTACGCGGAAACCCTTTGACCTGTGCGTTAAGATGCCAGATTAATCCGTTTCATTTCAGTCATATAACCACGCAACTCTTCACCGATATATTCCACATCAGTATTGCGGATGGCGTAATTCACTTCGATCAGGCGCATATTGTCAACGGCATTGTCATCGGCTTTCAAACCACCACCCACCCATTGTGGATCGAGGCTATTAACATAGCGACGTAACAGTGGCAACGCTGCATGGTTAAACAGATAGCAGCCGTACTCAGCAGTATCGGAGATCACCACGTTCATTTCATACAGACGCTTACGAGCGATGGTGTTAGCGATCAGCGGGGTTTCGTGCAGTGATTCATAATAGGCAGATTCATCGATGATGCCTGAGGAAACCATGGTATCGAAGGCCAATTCAACCCCGGCTTTGATCATCGCAATCAAGAAGATGCCTTTGTCGAAATAGGTCTGCTCTTCGATAAACTCGTCGCATTCCGGTGCCTGTTCAAAGCCTGTCGAATTGGTTTCTTCACGCCATTTCAGCAAATTAGCATCGCCATTGGCCCAGTCTTCCATCATCACCCGCGAGAACTCACCACTGATGATGTCATCCATATGTTTCTGGAACAGCGGCGTCAGCATGGTTTTCAGCTCTTCCGAAATTTCATAAGCTTTGATCTTGGCCGGATTAGACAGACGATCCATCATGTTGGTGATACCGCCGTGTTTCAGTGCTTCGGTGATCACTTCATAACCCTTCTGGATCAGTTTGGCGGCATATCCTGGTTCAATACCGTCATCCAGCATTTTTTCATAGCCCAGAATGGCGCCTGTCTGCAACATACCGCACAGGATAGTTTGCTCGCCCATCAGATCGGATTTCACTTCTGCGATGAAAGATGACTGCAACACCCCGGCACGGTCGCCACCAGTGGCGCTGGCATAGGCTTTCGCGATTTCCAAACCATCGCCGTTGGGATCATTTTCAGGGTGCACGGCAATCAGGGTTGGCACCCCAAACCCGCGCTTGTATTCTTCACGCACTTCAGTGCCTGGACACTTAGGCGCCACCATCACCACGGTGATATCTGGGCGAACTTTCATGCCCTCTTCCACAATGTTGAAACCGTGGGAATAAGACAACACCGCGCCTTGTTTCATCAGCGGCATAATGGTGTTTACCACTTTGCTGTGCTGTTTGTCTGGCGTCAGGTTCAGCACCATATCGGCACTAGGGATCAGCTCTTCAAAAGTGCCAACTTTAAAGCCGTTGTCACTGGCGCGTTTAAAGGATGCACGTTTTTCGGCAATGGCTTCTGGACGCAAGGCATAAGCGATCTTCAGGCCTGAATCACGCATGTTAAGCCCTTGGTTGAGCCCTTGAGCACCGCAACCAAGAATGACAATATTCCAGTCCTTAATATATTCACAGCCGTTAACAAATTCACTGCGGTCCATAAAACGACACTGGCCCAGTTGTGCCAACTGCTCACGCAGACTCAGTGTATTGAAATAATTTGCCATTTTGGTCACCTGTATTCACAAATATCTGCCATGTTGCGTCCCCCAAGGAAGCAACTATGGTGTTCACTATAGCTCAGGATAATGATTGCTTGAAATGATATATTCGGCATACTACGTTGCATATATTGCAATATTTTGAATAAAAAAACGCCGGAGTTTTCCCTTGGATATTCGGGTATTAAAAGTCTACCTTGATTTGTGTGACACCCTGCATTTTGGTCGCACGGCCGCCAATACACACATCAGTCCATCAGCCCTCAGCCGGATGTTACAACGGTTAGAACAAGACGTTGGCAGCAAACTGCTGGAGCGAGATAACCGTAGTGTCAAGCTGACACATGCGGGCAAAGCATTTCGTCGCTTTGCTGAAGAAACGCTTGGTCAGTGGCAAACATTAAAACGCGAGTTAGACACTGAGCAGCACCTGCTGCGGGGCACCTTGCAGCTTTATTGCTCGGTAACTGCGGCTTACAGCCACCTACCGGCGTTATTAGATCGCTTTCGGCGAGTACAGCCACTGGTCGATATCAGCCTGACCACTGGGGACGCGGCCGATGCCATGAAAAAAGTACAGAGTCAGCAAACCGATATTGCCATTGCTGCACTGCAAGATGACTTTACCGACAAACTACACTTTGCGCCTATCGGTAAGGTAGCGCTCTCGGTCATCGCGCCAGCCGTTCACAGTCAGGTTCATTCACTGATTAACCAGACGCCAATCCCTTGGGACAAACTACCTTATATTGTGCCGGATCATGGCCCCGGCCGTTTACGGATGGAACGTTGGTTTAAGGCGATGAATATTCACGCCAATATCTATGCTCAGGTGCGTGGACACGAGGCGATAGTGCCTATGGTGGCATTAGGCTGTGGTGTCAGCATCACCCCGAATGTGGTGGTCAATAACAGCCCGATGATGGACCGGATCCAAGTATTGCAATCACCGCAGCCGATATTGCCATTTGAATTAGGCTGCTGTTGTTTGCAAAAACGCCTGCAAGATCCGTTGATCAATGCGTTTTTAGCCGTCATTTAAGCGGTCGGTTCACTCTTGTCTTTTGCTAGTGCCTCGGTGTCAATCGGAGCTAAGCGGGTTACCAAGAGTTGGTCGACTTTATAGGCATCGATATCTACCACTTCAAATTTGTAGCCGGCAAAATTGACGAAATCCGTGCGTTTAGGGATCTTCCGCAACATGTACATCATGAATCCGGCCACGGTTTCATAATTCTGACTTTGAGGAAATTCTTCAATTTCAAAGGCTCGCATGATGTCGTTAATTGGCGTGACACCGTCCACCAGCCAGGAATTGGCATCACGAGCGACTATTTGCTCTTCACTTTCATGCAACGACCAGGCGCCCATGACCGCACTTTGTAGGTCGTTGGACGTGACCATCCCCACCACCAAGGCATACTCGTTCATCACCACGGCAAAATCTGCCCGTTGCTGCCGGAAGTATTCCATCGCCTCAGACAGACTCAAGGTATCAGGCACTATCACACAGTTACGCACCAGTGACGCATCGTGCAGATCTATCTTGCGCCCATTGATCACCCGCACCAGTAGCTCTTTGGCATCGACATAACCCTTAATGCTGTCTAGCTGCCCATCACACACCAAAAATTTACTATAAGGATCATTGCCAATTTTAGCTTTGATCTCATCTTCGGTATCTTGCAGGAGGAAATACACCAGACTTTCACGTGCGGTCATTGCCGAGGTCACGCTGACCGACTGCATTTCAAACACATTTTCAATCATCTGTTGTTCGTCTTTATCCAACACGCCAGCTTCTGCCCCGGCATCCATGATGGCGTAAATGTCATCGGAGGTGATTTCATCGTTGCGGGTGGTAGGAATACGCAAACCACGGAAGACAAAGTTAGCCAAGCCATTGAACAACCATACAAAAGGCCTTAACAGCTTGATGCATATCACCATAGGCCCCACCAGCACTACCGCGACTTTTTCCGGCACTGCCATTGCAACCCGTTTGGGCATCAAGTCAGCTAACAGAATAAACATGCTGGTGACCATCACAAATGACAGCACAAAACTCACTTTACTCAACCAGGGTTCAGGTAATAAGGATGACAACACCGAGGTGAAATAAGGAGTAAACGCCGATTCACCCACAATACCGCCCATGATTGCCACAGCGTTAAGCCCTATCTGCACGACGGTAAAAAAGCTGCCGGGGGTGGTTTGCAATGTCAGCACTTTTTCTGCCCGCAGGTCACCTTCGTCGATCATTTGCCGCAGGCGAATTTTTCGAGAGGCGGCCAGCGCAATCTCCGACATAGAAAAGAAACAGCTGATGGCGATCAGGCACAATACGATAACCATATTTTCAAATACACTCATAACACACCTAAGGCACTCACGACACGGCACCATTCACCAAACACAGTGCAATCGCTGACAGATAGAAATTGGAATGCTGCCACAGCAGCGCCGTTGATGAACCAGCCAGCCAACGGTAATGGAGGACACTCCGGGAAGATAACCGCCTATATTATAACCGCTTTTTAACTATTTGGGCAGTCATCCAATAAACCTCACTAGGGTAACCGTGTTTAATGAAGCCGATGTGAACTTATTTATGCGGGAAAAACCTGGGGCCTGCCCGTCACCATGATGAGTGTTGATGACGGGCAGTGGTAATTTATTGATATTTTTGCAAGGATTTAACCTGTTGATAGCCCATTTCATTGAGCTGGTCATTGACGCAGTCCAGCAGATAATCCTGCAGCTCAGCTTTGCTGACTTCATCTTCCGTTGCCATTTGTCGGCAAACCTGAACCAATTCCTTAATATCCGCTACTGATGCCTGCGGCAATGGCTCATCGTCTGCCATAACCACAAAGGTAACCAACATTGCCGCTAGCAGCGCCAACGCTTTCATTTTTACTCTCCTTGCAAGCTTATGATCGTCTCGGCAATAACACCGACACCTTAAAATCGCGCACAATCTAGCACCAAGCCTTACGCTTTGATAATGAATTATTTTTGCCGTTGCCGTGACTGAATTTATCCAAATCATCACCGACGATTCACTCGGCTATTACCGTTGATTTACTGCTAAACTCAAAAGCTGACTGGATTTTTTACGACCAGAGACAAAAGGATTTGCCATGGCCATTGCCATTGCCAGAGTCGCCACACGAGCAGCCATTGGGGTTAACGCCCCACAGGTATGGGTTGAGGCCCACCTTTCTAACGGATTACCCGCATTTAATCTGGTGGGACTTCCAGAAGCCTCGGTAAAAGAAGCCCGCGAACGTGTGCGCAGCGCACTCATCAATGCTGGGTTTGAGTTTCCACAACGGCGGATTACCATCAATTTAGCGCCTGCGGATCTGCCCAAGCAGGGCGGACGTTATGACCTTCCCATTGCCATAGGTATTCTGGCAGCTTCAGGCCAGTTACCACTGCCGCCGTTGGCACAGCATGAATTTATCGGCGAATTAGCGCTCTCGGGAGAGATTCGGGAATGTCCCGGAGTACTCCCGGTGATTGTGGCGGCACGCAAACAGGGCATGCAGTTGGTAATGCCCCAAGGCAACCGCAGCGAAGCCGAGCTGGTGAGCTATGATGGCGTCAAACTAGCGCAGCATCTGCAACATGTTGCGGCTTACCTGCATGGCCAGGAAAATTTGCCCGGCATCGATGGTGGCACCCAGTGGCAGCAACCACAGGCGCCCAATGAACACGCTTGCCTGAGTGATGTTATTGGTCAATACCAGGCCAAACAAGCCTTAGAGATAGCCGCGGCTGGCGGCCACAATTTACTGATGCTAGGCCCACCCGGCACCGGGAAAACCATGCTTGCCAGCCGGATTATCTCGCTGTTGCCGCCGCTCAATTATGAAGAGGCATTAGAAGTCGCAGCAATTCATTCGGTGGCGGGCATGGCCATGGAACCCAGCCAATTTCACCAACGACCATTCCGTACCCCTCATCACACAAGTTCAGCCATTTCCTTGGTTGGTGGCGGCAGTGTGCCTCGGCCAGGAGAGATTTCATTGGCACATTTAGGCGTGTTATTTCTCGATGAAGTGGCCGAATTTCCACGGCGGGTACTGGATTGTTTGCGCGAACCCATGGAAACGGGAGCCGTGGTGATTTCTCGTGCCGCCGCCAAACTTACCTTTGCCGCTCGTTTTCAGTTGATCGCGGCGATGAATCCCAGCCCTTGTGGTGATGTGGGTAGTGACAGCCGCACCACCCCAGATCAAATCCGCCGTTATCTGTCACGTCTTTCCGGGCCATTTATCGATCGTTTTGATCTGACGATTGAAGTGCCCAAACTGCCACCCGGCACCTTGACCGCACAGGCAAACACCGGAGAAACCAGTGCTGAGATTGCGGCCAGGGTCACGGCCGCTCGCGAACGACAACTTAGCCGTGCTGGCGTGTTAAACAGTCAGCTAGGCAGTAAGGCATTGAAACAAGCCGGTTTTCAGGCAGCAGATCTGGTGTTTTTGGAGCAAAGTGTCACTAAGCTTGGGTTATCGGTACGCAGTTTTCATCGATTACAGCGAGTGGCACGCACCATTGCCGATTTGCAGCAATCGGCCGGAGTTGAACGGCGTCATATCGCTCAAGCATTAGGTTATCGCGCAATGGATCGGCTTTTGGCGGGATTGCGGGCACAGTGAAAACTGTGCCCTACATTATTATTCACTCAACAGCTTACGGGCAGCATTTACCACGATGGCAATGGCCTGTTGCTCAGTAGCTTTTATCACGGTTTCATCCGGGATCTCCTGCTGAGTCCGGTTCACAATAACCCCGGCAACGCAGGCGGCACGCCACCCCTGACTGGCACACATGGTAAATAAAGTCGCGGACTCCATCTCGTAATTGAGCACACCCAGCTCCTGCCAGTGTTTCATGGAGCCAGCAAAACGCTGTGTGACGCGACCAGACACTGTGTCATAACGCTCCTGCCCCGGATAGAAGGTATCAGAAGAGGCAGTGATGCCCACATGCGGTTCAATCCCGATTGCACGACATGCTGCCACCATCGCGGCAGTACAGCCAAAATCAGCCACGGCGGGATACTCCATTGGCGCGAAATGCAGACTAGCCCCATCCAAGCGCACTGACGCTTGGGGCACGATAATATCACCAACTTGCACATGCGGCTGAATAGCGCCGGTGGTTCCTATGCGCAAAAAGGTACGGATACCCAACTGTGCTAACTCCTCCACCGCAATTGATGTCGATGGGCCACCGATACCGGTGGAACAGATGACAATCGGCTTGCCATCAATGTTAGCAACATAGGAAGTAAATTCACGATGACTCGCCAGAAACTCAGCGTCATCCAATAATGCCGCAATGCGCTTCACCCGTTCTGGGTCGCCCGGCACAATTGCCAGTGTGGCGCCACGCAACATGGATTTACTCAATCCCAAATGGAAAACATCGGCCATATGTACCTCTAATATCCGCTTAAGCCAATGGCTGTGAAAGCCATTTTTGAAGGAAACCGCCAAGGTTACCCCGAAGTGTACAAGCCACGCAACGCATCAATTAAACACTGTTCATAATCCAAACAGCTGACCTGAAAAACAGCACGATTAGCGCTACTATTAAAACTTGCCGAGATGACAAGACCATGAAGGTCAACGGTTATGCTTTGGCAACTATCTCTTTTCAGTCCAAATGTTAAGGAGTAAGCCTATGTTTACGGAATACGGTGCGCTGGTAGCAGAACTCAAAAATTCTAACTTTCAGTTTCAAAAACTCTTCGAAGAACATGACCAACTAGATAAAGAGATAAAAAAATCGAACGTTACCCTTCCAGTGAATTCACCCAAGATGTGAAAGCGCTGAAAAAGCGCAAACTAGAACTCAAAGAACAGCTGTTTGACATGCTCAAGTGCCAAGCTGGCTTCAAACACTGACAATAACACTATAGACAACACAAGGGCGCCTATTGGCGCCCTTGTTGCTATTTTTGACCAATTACAGGTAATAAGCCTGTAACGGTGGGAACCCGTTAAAACACACGGCGGAATAGGTTGTGGTATAAGCCCCGGTGGTTAACCAGTACATACGGTCACCAATGGCCAAATCACCCGGTAAGCCATATGCATACTGCTCGTACATGATGTCGGCACTATCACAGGTAGGCCCGGCAATCACGCAACGTTCTAGCGGCCCTTTGGCTTCGGTATAAATCGGAAACTTGATGGCTTCATCCATGGTTTCAATCAGCCCAGAAAACTTGCCGACGTCAGTGAATACCCAACGTTCGAGCGCGGTATGGGATTTACGGCTGATTAACACCACTTCCGAAACTAACACGCCAGCATTTGAGATCAATGACCGACCGGGCTCCAGAATGATGCGCGGGAAGTTGTCACCAAAATCTTCTTTGAGGAAGTAAGTGATCTGCTCCGCGTACATGCCCAGCGTATTGGTTTTATCGATGTAATTGGCCGGGAAGCCGCCGCCCATGTTTACCATCTGCAGTTCAATGCCGTGATCTTCCTTCAAGCGTTGAAACAGCACGCTCACTTTGCCAATGGCGGCATCCCAGGCGCCGATGTCACGCTGCTGTGAACCAACGTGGAACGAAATACCATAGGGTTGCAATCCCAGATCGCGTGCCAGTACCAGCAGCTCATAAGCCATTTCATTCTGGCAACCAAACTTACGTGACAGCGGCCAATCAGCGGTTTCTGTGCCTTCGGTCAAGATCCGTACATATACTCGGGAACCAGGGGCTTCTTCGGCGATCATCCGCAGATCTGGCTCAGAGTCGGAGGCGAACATACGCACACCACGTTGGTAGAACTCCCGTACATCTTGACGTTTTTTAATGGTGTTGCCATAGCTGATGCGATCCGGTGTAACACCGAGTTCCATCACCATGTTCAGCTCATAGATTGAGGCAATGTCAAAGTTGGCGCCCTTATCACGCAGCAGAGACAGAATCTCTTTCGCCGGATTGGCTTTAACTGCATAAAACACATCGGCATAGGGGAAACTTTCCACCATGTCGTTATATTGTTTGGCAATGATATTGGTATCAATTACCACAAATGGCGTCGGCTTGGTGTCCGCAAATGCTTTTATCTTGCTAAAGGTTTCACTGTCGTAGTAATCAGCAACGTTAATAGCATGGAACTGGCTCATTGGCCCCGGGTCTCCTAATCTGGCTGTCGGCAACATTGCCGGTACAGGTTGAAAATCGTGCGAAGTAGACGACATTTTTCTGTTAGATGCAACGAATTTTTATGCTCTAGAAGCAAATTTTTATTCCATGATGTTTTCATCCTATTAAAAATGATTTTTATCTTTTATATTCAATATATTACAAGCAATACTTCAGCAGCATTTCTAGCACTCATTTCATTCTATTTATTAGAAAATAACCCTTATTTTTCTGCGATTATTTTCGATAAAAATAGAGTGTAGGCTTTATCACAGTCGATGAGGGACGCAAGTGGTTGTTACAACTGCGATATCCCATGAAAACCATTTTGGAGTCACTATGTTAGAACGTCAGAGCAATACCGGTTCGCGGATGCCTGCCATTTTTGTCGGTCACGGCAGCCCAATGAATGCGATTGAAGAAACCGCTTATACCCGCCAATGGCAGCAATGGGGCCAACAGTTACCAGTACCCAAAGCTATTCTGGTGATCTCGGCTCATTGGCTGACTTATGGCACAGCGGTTACTGGTTCAGAACAGCCTGAAACCATTCACGATTTTGGTGGTTTTCCGGCTAAGTTATATGCCCAACAATACTCAGCTCCCGGTGACCCACAACTGGCACAACAGTTAGCTAAAACGGTCGGGGCGAATATTATTGTCGATGACACTCGCGGCTTGGATCACGGTGTTTGGTCCGTATTGATGCACATGTATCCACAAGCGAATATTCCGGTGCTACAGCTCAGTATTGACCCCCGCATGACACCGCAACAGCAGTATGCCTTGGGGCGTCAGTTACGGCCGCTGCGGGAACAAGGGATCCTGCTTGTAGGCTCGGGCAATGTGGTACATAACCTGAGAGTTCTGCGGTTTGACGGCCCAGCTTATCCTTGGGCGCAAGAGTTTACCGATGCAGTGGCAAGCAAGCTGCAAAGCCATGATGATGCAGCGGTGTTGGATTATAAGAATCTGGTATCACCACAAGTGGCGCAGATGTGTCACCCAACAGATGATCACCTGCAACCACTGTTTTATCTGCTTGGCACCAGCTATGACGACGAGCCCCGGCAACTGTTCAATAACAGTATTGACCTGCGCGCCATCGCCATGCTCAGTTTGCAGATTGGCTAATCATTTGCTGGCTGGTAGCGAAAGTCCGCTGTTTTGCAGTGCCTGTTTTAATGAATCGGCATCGTCAAAATAGCGGATTTGGGTAATTTTAAGCTGCTGCAAGTTGATCAACGCAGCCGTATCTTCCGCCACCGGGAACAACTTGGTCGGTTGACCTTCGCGATCCAGTGCTACCGGGAAACTAAAGTCTTTCATCTTAGGAATAGCAACCAGCCTGGCGATCAACGAAGGCATACCACTGATATCGGCGATATAAATCAGCCCAATCCCCTGCATGGCCTCGGCATTGACGCCGTCTAGCGCAGTTCTGGCAATCTTGCTACCCGCCATTGAACGGGTAAAAATCAGCAGTTTGTTGTTGCTATCTAACGTCTGCTTGGTCTCAAACTGGTTCTGTAACTCGAGAGGCCGTAAAACGTCCCCAACGGCATATTCTGATGCCAGCGCTGGCCTCGCAGTAAATAGCGCCAAGCCTATCATCAACAAGGTTGCGGGAATTTTCATGTTCGTCCTTTTTTGATTCGTTGTATAGTTGGCGGGAACTGCTGGCAGCCCCGCAAAGATTCAGTTATCCAACTACTGCCAGCGCTTACAATACCACAACTGCGCGCCATAACATGATGATTTAAGGAGAAACCGATGGCCGATAGCACCTTGGGTACAGAGCTGGCTCAGATACAGCAGATCTATGATGTTATTACCGAATTTCTGGTGAATTACAGCTTTCAGATCCTTGAGCGCTGATTATTTTCCTGCTTGGCCTATGGCTGGCAGGGAAAGCGTCAACCGTGGTGGAGAAACAGCTACAGAAACATAATATTGATATCACCCTCAGCACCTTTGTCACCCATCTGGTACGTTTGCTGGTGATCATCATGGTGGCCATAATCGCCCTCGGTAAACTGGGGATCAGTGTCACGCCGGTGGTGGCTGCCGTTGGTGCCGTGTCGCTGGGGGCCGGTTTAGCAGTACAAGGAATGCTGTCCAATTATGCTGCCGGAATTACTATCATAGTCACTCGCCCTTTTGTGGTGGGCAACACTATCAGCATCAACAATATCACTGGGCAAGTGAAAGATATCAAGCTTGGGATGACCTACCTGACCAATGAAGAGGGTGAGCTGATCAGCATTCCCAATAAACACATTCTCGGCGAGGTATTACACAACTCTTTTGCTAACAAACTGGTAGAGCTGCACTTTAATATTGATTATCAAACAGACCCAACCACAGTGATCCGTCTGATAAATGAGATATTGGCGCAGCATCCGCAAGTAGATAAAAAATGTCCGCTGCAAGTTGGCATTAACGGTTTTAATAGTACCGGCTTGGATATTGGGGTTCGCTACTGGATCCCAACTAACCGCTATTTTCAGGACAAATACCAGATTAATTTGCAGCTGTGGCAGGCGTTGGTCAATGCCGGGATCAAGATTCCCAATCCGATACGACAACTATATATGCACAATCAGAGCACTGACTGATACAGCATCTTGGTGTGATCTGTCGCAAACTATGGGTTAAGAAAACCGCAAAAGGTGGCATAAAATTGTCTTGCGTCAAAAAATAACCACGATGAGTGGTTATCTTTTAGGCTGTATTAGTGCCACAGCAGTGATGTGGTCAAACCCACGGTCAAAGAATCGACATCATGGTCCAAACTCAAGAACAATATCAAGAACGGCGACGGACCGCCATTGCATGCGACACCTTTTGGGATGCAATGACACCAGAACAGAAAATGGCTTATTACCGACTTCAGGGGTATGGCTATCGTTTGCTGTTCGTCAGACAGATGTATTCCGGTCCTTTAGCAGTCGTGGCGCAACATGCACAATTAGCAACCATTAGCTGGCAAGGCGATGTTGACTTGCAGCCGGATGTTAAACTGCGCGCTTAAACTGCGACTCAAATAGACGAAGGAGTGCCTGCCACTCCTTTTTTATTGCCGCGCCACCACACTCATCATCAAGCTAACAACATCTCCAGATGGGAAATGCCATCTTCCAGATAGACGGCTGATACTGCCACAAACCCCAGCGATTCATAAAATTGCCGCAGATGCTCCTGTGCCCCAATACGGATAGCACTATCTGGCCACAACTCCCGACAATTCGCCACCGCGCGCTGCATCAGTTCCCGTGCTAATCCTTGGCCTCGAGCATCGCTGACCACTAACACCCGGCCAATACTGCACTCAGTATAACTGCACCCAGGCGGCAATAACCTGGCATAAGCTTGTATGCCAGAAGCCGCCCGCCCCAACAGATGTTTGGCATTAGTTACTGTGTCTTTGCCATCCAGTTCTGGATAAGGGCAATGCTGTTCAACAACAAAAACATCAACCCGTAATTTGAGCATTTCATAAAGCGTCTGGTTATCTAACTGTACAAAAGCACACAACGACCATTGCATGGCGTAGCTTCCGAAGGCTTAAAAATACGATTACAACACAGATAACCGGCAGCAAACAGCAACTGACACAGAAAATAAATTGGCTCCGGATGCTGATGCAGTTACCGATAGAACCTGTATAGGCGGCCGGGAAGCGCATCGAAAAAACCTGCATCGGCAGATAACCAGCGTGATGCTGGGTATCATCCGGAGCCAAAACTGATCGCGGCTATCAGGGCCGCTTTAGCCAGTTGCCGCAGATAACGATGGCAATGGCCGACTCGGGGTGTTTTTAAATAACCAACATAGAACGTCAGCTATTCTACATTTGTTACATGAAATTGATTAGACGGTCAGTAACTTACCCACTGTTACACTCAGTGCGACAATCGCTCGCAAAAATCTGTTCCAGCCACGGTTTTTAAGTTCTTATTATTATCAAAATTAATCCTTTTATTAAAAATTATTCTATGGTGGTAACGCGCCACTCTCTAAACGCCAGCGTAGAATGAAGTTCATCGGCAGATGGCTGTCGATGCAACTGGTTTCGTTGATACCGTCAATAAGCGGTGTCACCAGCTGTCAGGTGAGTCTTGAGATCGCCGGGATTTGGCGGCAACGCCAGCAATATCCCCCGGTTTCTCCTAAAGTAAATACGGAAGGAAAACCATGAGTAAAGAACACAACAACAGCAAAGAACAGAAGAAAAAGCCCCAGATGAGCATGAAAGAAAAAAGGGCAGCCAAAGCCGCCAAACGGCAGGCCAGAAATAATCCGGTAGATAACAGCTGATACTTCTGTCAATGAAACTGATAATTTTGCAGCCGCTTGTCGGCGACAGGATCACGAAAGGCACTCAATGAGTGCCTTTCTCTTAGCGTGAAACACCACTCTTTATGAGCAGCAATCGCGCCGCAACCAGCGCCGCGGCACCTTATCGTACACAGCCTTAGCCATCAGCACCGCCAACAGTAACGCCGAGTAGTTCACCAACGCGTGAGGTAATACTTCATGTTCAACGCCAATTTGTGGCATCACTTCAAACCCGAAAGTTGCCACCAGATAGTTAACAATAAAGCCGCTGAGTAACGCCACCCCTAGCACGCCGCCAAGATAGCCATACAACGCCCGTTTGCCGAGTTCTTTGGTCACGATCCCTAAAGTCGCAATATTGGTCGCAGGCCCTGCCAGCATGAACACCAATACAGCGCCTGGAGACACGCCAGCCAACAATAAACCAGCAGCAATGGGAGTTGATGCGGTGGCACAGATATACATGGGAATAGACACCAGTACCATCACCAGCATGGCCAAAACACCATCGCCCCAACGCGCCAGAAAATCTGCCGGAACATAGGTTGTTACCAGCGCAGCAAAAAACAATCCGACCAGCAACCATAACGCGGTATCAGCCACCAGATCGGTCGCCGCATATTTGATACCGTGCCAAAGCTTAGCAAAAAATGATAATTGCCCAGCATTTGCGGTCGGCTCGCTACAACAACTGCTGCCACTACCGCAGCCACAGTCATCCGTTAAGAGAGCTTCATAATGGGTTTTATTATCAGAGCAGCAACTGCTACCACTGCCGCAACCGCAGTCATCCTGTAAGAGCGATTCATAGTGGGTTTCACTGTCACTGCTCTCAGGTGTATTGACAGTTGCGCAGCAGGACGAATTTGCTGTGCCACAGCAACTAGGAGTGGCAGCAGCCAAGGGGTAAACTTTGTTGCCGCAACTGGCTTATAGGTAACCGGTTTTTCTGCCGCGGTTGCTTGAACGGTCGCCTCATCCCGCCCTACCAGCAACCCGGCGACAATGGCACTACACACAGCGGCGATGGGCCGCACAACGGCCATAAATGGGCCAAGCAACACATAAGAAACAGTGACTGAATCAACCCCGGTTTCCGGAGTCGACACCAAAAATGAAGTGGTGGCAGCTTTTGAAGCACCGCTGCGCCGTAGCGCCACCGCGGCAGGGATCACCCCGCAGGAACAGAGCGGCAATGGTGCCCCCAATAATGCCGCCTTAACCGTACTACCAAGTCCATGCCCGCCCAACTGTCGCTGCATCCAGCTCATTGGCACAAACATTTTCAGTATCCCGGCCAGCAATAATCCCAGTAACAGCCAGGGAGCCGACTCCATAAATAGTGCAATAAAATTATTCATTAACATTTGCAATCACCCTGAACCGGAGCGTGACGATGACCATGTGTCTCCCTATCGGGCAGTTGCTCACTACGCGACACATCACAGGACTCCAGCGCCTGTAAAATTGAACAGTGTTCTGCACTGGCGGGGCCACCGCAACAGGTATCGGAAAGGATTTGTAGGGAACGCTGAAACTGTGCCAGCTCTGCAATCCGCTGTTGAACCTGCTGCAGTTTGTCATCGACCATCGTCTTGACGTCACTACAAGCCCAATTGGCCTTATCCAGTTCAATGGATAACAGATCAGCAATTTCACTCAGACTAAAACCAACCGCTTTGGCCCTTAGAATGAACTGCAACCGTGCGGCATCATCAGCGCTATAAACCCGATAACCCGCATCCGTCCGCATTGACGGCGCCAGCAACCCATGTTTTTCGTAAAATCGCAGCGTATCGGTATTTATGCCACAGGTTTTCGCCAGTTCACCAATCCGGTACATAACCCCTCCCGTCAGAACCTGCTCAGTATAAACCTTGGAGTTTAATCCAAGGTCAAGTAATTTTAACTGCAAATCACTCTCATTTACCAGCAGAGATTATCAGACTTCGTTCGCCAGATACGTATGTGTTGTTCGGCATAAAAAACAACGCCACTAGGGGATTTGCGTTAGAATACCGCCTCCGGCGTTCAGCCCCAATGCGGCGACAGGAAGGACCTTGGCAAAGTTATAATCATAACTCCATGATCTTTATAATTTTGCTAAAGTTCTTTGCAATATATTAAAGTGGAAACTGTACCCAAATGACTACTGCCAGACCTATTCGCCGTGCGCTGCTCAGCGTCTCAGATAAAACCGGAATCCTCGAATTTGCCCAAGCCCTGCATGCACAAGGGGTAGAATTATTATCTACCGGGGCACGGCTCGGCTGTTGGCCGAGCATGGTGTTCCGGTTATTGAAGTTTCAGATTATACCGGTCACCCAGAGATCATGGACGGCCGCGTGAAAACCCTGCATCCGAAAGTTCATGGCGGTATTCTTGGTCGTCGCGGTGTCGATGAACAAGTCATGCTCGAGCATCATATCAGCCCAATTGACCTGGTGGTCGTCAACCTCTACCCTTTTGCCGCCACCGTTGCCAAAGCTGGCTGCACACTGGCAGACGCCGTGGAAAACATCGATATTGGTGGCCCGACGATGGTGCGCGCTGCCGCGAAAAACCATAAAGATGTCACCATAGTGGTAAATGCGGCCGATTACGGACGTGTACTGGCGGAAATGGCCGCAAATAATGGTGCCACAACCCTTGCCACTCGCTTTGATCTGGCCATTGCTGCCTTTGAACACACAGCGGCCTACGATGGCATGATCGCCAACTACTTTGGCACCATGGTGCCAGCACATAGCAAAGACCACTGCGAAGCCGACTCCAAGTTCCCGCGCACCTTCAACACTCAGTTGCTGAAAAAACAGGACCTGCGTTACGGCGAAAACAGTCACCAGAGCGCGGCCTTCTACACTGACCTCAATATTGATGAAGCCTCAGTTGCCACCGCCGTACAGCTACAAGGCAAGGCACTGTCATACAACAATATTGCCGATACCGATGCGGCTCTCGAATGTGTTAAAGAGTTCGATGAACCCGCCTGCGTTATCGTCAAACATGCCAACCCTTGCGGGGTGGCGCTGGGTAGCGATTTGTTGGAAGCCTACAACCGCGCCTTTCAAACCGACCCAACCTCAGCCTTTGGTGGCATCATCGCCTTCAACCGCGAACTGGATGGCGCCACTGCTGCCGCAATCGTCGAACGTCAGTTTGTAGAAGTGATTATCGCCCCAGTGGTCAGCCAAGCGGCTCGTGATATCGTGGCCAAGAAAGCCAATGTGCGTTTGTTAGAATGTGGTCAGTGGCAGCAACCTACTAAAGGCTACGACTACAAGCGCGTTAATGGTGGCTTACTGGTGCAGGATCGCGATCAGGGCAAAACCACCGAAGCAGACCTGAAAGTGGTGAGCAAACGCCAGCCAACAGCGGCAGAGCTGCAAGATCTGTTGTTCTGCTGGAAAGTCGCTAAATTCGTGAAGTCCAATGCTATCGTATACGCCAAAGCCAGGCATGACTATCGGTGTAGGCGCTGGCCAGATGAGCCGCGTATACAGTGCCAAAATTGCTGGCATTAAAGCCGCCGATGAAGGCTTAGTCGTGGAAGGTTCGGTGATGGCGTCTGATGCCTTTTTCCCGTTCCGCGATGGTATTGATGCCGCCGCCGCAGCGGGCATCAGTTGTATCATCCAACCCGGTGGCTCTATCCGCGATGAAGAAGTGATTGCGGCGGCCGACGAACACGGTATGGCGATGGTCTTTACCGGCATGCGTCATTTCCACCATTGATGATTTGCCAGGGAGCAAAGCTCCCCGTTGACAGCATTAAGGAATTAACAGATGAAAGTACTCGTGATTGGTAATGGTGGTCGTGAGCACGCGCTGGCCTGGAAAGCGGCCCAAGCGGCTGAAGTGGAAAAAGTGTTTGTGGCGCCGGGTAACGCGGGCACCGCACTGGAACCTAAGCTAGAAAATATTGCGATTGCTGCGACAGACATTGAAAAACTGTTGGCATTTGCCAAAGCGGAACAGATAGCGCTGACCATTGTTGGCCCCGAAGCACCGCTGGTTATCGGTGTGGTTGATGCGTTTCGCGCTGCGGGCCAGACCATCTTTGGCCCAACCAAGGCGGCCGCGCAGCTGGAAGGCTCCAAGGCTTTCACTAAGGATTTTCTGGCTCGGCACCACATTCCTACCGCTGACTATCAGAATTTTACTGAAATTGCCCCGGCTAAGGCCTTTGCGGCTACGCTGGCGGCGCGCACGGGTTTTCCGGTGGTGATTAAAGCCGATGGTTTGGCCGCCGGGAAAGGCGTCATCATTGCCCAAGATCAGGCCGAAGCCGATGCAGCCATTGATGATATGCTGGCTGGCAACAAATTCGGTGAAGCGGGTTCACGCGTCGTCATTGAAGAGTTCCTCAAAGGTGAAGAAGCCAGCTTTATCGTGATGGTGGATGGCGAGCATATTCTGCCAATGGCCACCAGCCAAGATCATAAAGCCCGCGATAATGCCGATCATGGACCCAATACCGGCGGCATGGGGGCTTACTCGCCAGCGCCAGTGGTTACCCCAGCAATCCATGACTGGGTCATGAACCATGTTATCCGCCCGACCGTTGATGGCATGGCCGCTGAAGGCAATGTCTACACTGGTTTTCTGTACGCAGGGCTGATGATTGCGGCCGATGGCACCGCAAAAGTGCTGGAATACAACTGCCGCTTTGGCGACCCAGAAACCCAACCCATCATGATGCGCTTAAAGTCTGATCTGGTGGGTTTGTGTTTAGCCGCCTGTCGTGGCGAACTGGATCAACTGACCGCGGAATACGATGCCCGTGCCGCGGTTGGCGTAGTGCTGGCGGCTGGTGGCTATCCAGACAACTATCGCAAAGGTGACGTGATAGAAGGGCTAAGCCTTGGCAATACAGATGCAAAAGTGTTCCACGCGGGCACCAAAATGCAGGATGGTCATGTTGTGACCAACGGTGGCCGGGTGCTGTGTGCCACGGCGCTTGGCGATACGGTTACCGCCGCCCAAGCAGCCGCTTATGCGCTGGTAGATGAAATCCACTGGGATGATGTGTATTTCCGCACCGACATTGGCTACCGGGCGATTGCCAGAGAAAAACAGCAGTAATCCAATAACGTCATAAAAAAACCGAAGCAATTGCTTCGGTTTTTTATCACCTAACGAGTCGTCTTAAGCGCAAGCGTCTCGTCCTTTACCAACCGTAATCCCGCATTGGGCAAGGCATATTGCGCTAGGGGTCTCGGGCGCCCAATGGCATATCCCTGCGCATAATCGATGCCGATCTCATTAAGCTTATCGATAATCGCCTGCGTTTCGACAAATTCCGCCACCGTCTCAATGCCCATGGTACGGCACACATCATGAATGGATTTCACAATGGCGTAGTCGCGGCTATTTCCGGCTAGCTGTTGCACGAAACAACCATCGATTTTTACGTAATCGACTGGCAATTCCCGCAAATAACCATATGACGCAAAACCACTGCCAAAATCATCCAGCGCCAGCGAAAATCCGAGTTTACGCATCGCCTTGAGCATATCCATCGCCCGCTGCCGATTCTGGATCGCACTGGTTTCGGTAATTTCAAAGCAGATGCAGCTGCTGGGAATGGCGTACAACTCTTGCTGCTCGGTAATGTATTCGATCATCCCATCGGCACCCAAGCTGTTGGCCGACAGATTGATCGACATCGAGATCTCTTGACTTAGTGACCTATGCATCGCCAACCAGTCAAACGCCATGCGGATCACTTCCCGATCTACATCTGGCATCAGTTTGAAGCGCTCAGCCGCTGCAATAAATTGTGCTGGCGGTAAAATCCGGCCGTTATCGCCTTTGATGCGCAACAAAATCTCTAGCCGTTGCCGTTGGCAACGCCCATTAAGGTTACGAATCGGTTGGAAATACAACAGCAGCTCATGCGCTTCAATGGCACGAGTAATACGCAGCGCCCACTGGGGAGCATTACGCTCATAGGCCAGTTCCTGATTCCGCCCGTCAAAGATATGGATCTGGTTACTGCCCTTGCGTTTGGCCGCAATACAGGCGATGTCAGCATCTTTCAGTAACTCATCAGTGCTGCGCAGCTCATCCTGACAAAATGCCACGCCAATACTTACGCCCACCCGATAATGGATCCCTTGATGATGTATGGTCTGTAGATGCACCTGCTGCACTATCCGCTTCAACAGCCGGGTCACCTCCAACGCCGTGCGATCACGGATCACTAAACCGAACTCATCACCGCCCAACCGGGCAAACAGCTCCTGCTCAGTGACTTCTGTAGCAATCGCGTTTGCTACTAGCGCCAGCATCCGATCCCCCGCCTCATGACCACAGTTATCGTTGATCAATTTGAACTGTTCAAGGTCTAGATAACACACCGCCAGGGTATGAGCATGCACCACAAAGTTGGGCAATTGCCCTTCAAAGGCGCCACGGTTAAGCAAACCGGTCGTGGTGTCGTAGTCGGCTTTATGTTGCAGTTGCTGTTTCAGCCGCTCCTCATCGGTGATATCACGCAACACGATAGCAGAGCCCACAATTTCTCCATCGGCATCACATAGATTACTCAAGGCGCGATCCAATATCCGTGGCTGCAACAATACCAGTGTCATCTTACAATGTTCGGCTTGCCGACAACCTGATGACATAAACTGCTTTATTTCAGCATCCAGGCTATTAGCGCTGTCAAACAACTCTCCGAGAGTGGCTTTTAGCGCCTGTCGGCGACTGACACCAAGCAGTTTTTCCGCTTGCGGATTGAGATAGATGATACGAGCGTGGCGGTCGGTCAGTATCACCGCTTCGGCAATAGACTCCAAGGTGATCCGTGAGCGCTCTTTGTGGCGATAAATTCGCAGGAGTAACTCATTGATACGGTCAGCCAATACCGCAAACTCGCCGCCGCCTTTACCGCTCAGCCTCGCAGGATTGCGAACGCTAGGGTCAACCTGCGCCAGCTCAGTCATCAAGCGTGAGAATGGCGCCAACAATTTAAGCCGCAGCCAAGCATAACCCAAGGCCACAATCAGTAGTGCGGCACCGAACAGAATGAGCAGTATGGAGAGATTGTGCCGCTGCATCAGCAATGTCGGTTTTGGTGACATACGCACTTCCAACATGACAGAATCATTCCCCAATGAGGGCAAAGACAATTGCTGAGAGAAGGTTGCCGGATGCGTTTGAGGTAAGGCACTAAAAGGTTGTAATTGCCTGAATTCGACAATATTTTCCGATTCTAAGCCTGCTAGATACTGCGGATTTAACCAGTGACTGGCCAGTAGTAGCTGCCCATCTGGCAGCCGCAGGTAACCCAACATCACCGGCCGCTCATTGATAAACAGAATGCCCCCACCTTGGGTATCCAACCAAGACGGGACTTGCAGCCGATTTGCGAGCTGCCTAGCCGTTGGAAATTGCCCCCAAGCAGCAGTTGCAATTGCTGCTGACGGAAAATAAACAGGCTGATATCATGCCCGCCCAGTAACGGTTCCCAGGCACGTTTCACTTCTTGCTGCTCTAGCATCGGCGCATACAAGGTCAGCAGTTGCTGCAACCGTAAAAGATCCGCCGTAATTCTTTGTTGGATGCGGGTGACATCTTGCTGCAACAACTGCTGTTGATGCTGCTGCATCCCATGCTGAAACCATAGATTCAGGCAATAGGTCGCTATCAGCAATGCAGGAATGCAGAAGGCGCCAATAAAAAGCCGGATCCGATTGCCTATATACATAGTCATTACAACCAATGGGAAGGCCAGGCGCTAAGCTAGTACAGGTAACACCGACCAATGAAAAACCTGCGCATAATGCCTGATTAGGAGAGACTTTTTCTTGATTTAGCGCATTGGAATCAACCGCACTTTTGCAAAAATCGATAAATTGTGAACTCTAATATAGCGTAGTGCCAAAACAACAAAGGCCCGCAAGCGGGCCTTAACACTCAAACAGCACGTTGAGTTTATTTGTGGTACTTGCGAGACATCTCGTGTACCGCATTCACAAACGCTGCCGCGTGGTCAGGATCAGCATGCTGAGAAATACCATGGCCCAAGTTGAACACATGGCCAGTACCTTCACCAAAGCCCGCAAGAATGCTGGCAACTTCTTCTTCTATCCGCGGAATAGGCGCATACAGCATGGAAGGATCCATATTGCCCTGCAAGGCCACTTTATTACCCACGCGCTGCCGCGCTTCGGCAATGTCAATGGTCCAGTCGAGGCCCAAAGCATCACAACCGCTTTCAGCCATAGCTTCCAGCCACAAGCCACCGCCTTTAGTGAACAGTGTCACCGGCACCCGACGGCCTTCGGCTTCACGGGTCAAACCATCCACAATCTTCTGCATGTAACGTAGTGAAAATTCGCGATAAGCGGTATGAGATAACGCGCCACCCCAAGAATCAAAAATCATCACGGCTTGGGCGCCATTGGCAATCTGAGCATTGAGGTACAAGGTCACGGCATCCGCCAGCTTATCCAGCAACAGATGTAACGCAGCAGGTTCGGCGTACATCATCCGCTTGATCTGTTCAAAGGTCTTGCTGGAACCGCCTTCAACCATATAGGTTGCCAAAGTCCACGGTGAACCAGAGAAACCAATCAAAGGCACCTCGCCCTTAAGCTCACGGCGGATAGTGCTGACGGCTTTCATCACATACCCTAATTCCTGTTCTGGATCAGGAACCGGCAAGGCCTTGATTGCAGCCATAGTGTCGGCTTTTCGTTCAAAACGTGGGCCTTCACCGGCTTCAAAATATAACCCTAGCCCCATGGCATCCGGTACGGTGAGAATGTCGGAAAACAGAATCGCGGCGTCCAGTTTGAAACGACGCAGTGGTTGCAGCGTCACCTCACAGGCCAGATCGGCATCACGGCACAACGCCATAAAATCCCCGGCTTGGGCACGGGTAGCACGATATTCAGGCAAGTAACGCCCGGCCTGACGCATCATCCATACGGGCGTCACATCAACAGGCTGTCTCAACAAGGCACGCAAATATCGATCGTTCTTCAATTCTGCCATTTAGCTGTTCCTACAGGTTAATTTGGGATTTGCTGGGGCGGTAGTTTAGCATTTGCCACAATAATGTAACCTCTCCGACCATATTTCTGTGACCCCAAACATGGATATTTCCACCGAGAAAAACTGTGTCTGATGGGGATAATCTGCCGCAGATCACGGACTCACGATAAACCGCTAGAAAAAAGCAAAGGGTATCTGTTGTTGGACTGAAAACAGTTGCACCAGTTCCCCCCTTTGGTATAAAAGCCTGCGCTAGCAAGAACAATCAAGAAGCTCGTCACATCGAGCCCTTCAAATTTTCCTCGCCCAGCTGTAGACCTCTACCGCTGGGCTTTTTATTGCCGGATGAATAACAACTAACCACTTGATAGATAGACTTTAGTCGCTGCTCTGAACGGTTTCAGTTGCCAAGCATGTCTAGAATCGCCTAAATTTACATTATTCTAGGCGGGGAAGGAGTGTCATTATGCTGACAAAGCTTGAACTGGCAGAACAAAAATGGGGCGGAGCCAGCCGACTAATCGATCGCTGGTTATCCAACCGGCGCGAACTATTGAGTCAGTACTTTAAGCTCGCGGGCATTCCACCAAGCAAACATGATAAAAGCCTGCCGAGCGTGGCTCAGGTGCATCTGTTCTGCGATCACCTCGTCGATTACATTTCTGAATGCCACTTCCGTGTTATCAACCAGATCATGCACTCTTTTCCTGAAGGGCAAAAGCTCACAGATCAGCTCCTGCCCAAATTGCTGGAAACGACCGCAACTATGCTGGACTTTATTGATAAATATGCCGAAGTGGAAAATGACGACATGTTATATGAGCTGGACCATGATCTGGCTGAACTCGTTAATACCCTAGAAACCCGGCTACAACTGGAAGATCGGCTGTTACAGGTGTTGTACACCCACTGGCTGCAACGTCACGAACCCATGCAGCCAGCGGTATAATCCTTCACCAATACACACAAAAAGGCCAGCGTGAATGCTGGCCTTTGGCGACATAGGGTTTGACTTATACTGCGGTTTGGAAAATTACTTTCCCAGCTTTTTCGGTATAAGAGCCTAACTTATCGAAGTTCAGATAACGGTAGGTATCTGCGGCTGTCGCATCAATTTCCTTGGCATATTCCTGGTATTCCGCAGCAGTTGGCAGACGGCCAAGCAGTGCGGCAACAGCAGCCAGTTCAGCAGATGCCAAGAACACATTAGCACCAGTACCTAAACGGTTCGGGAAGTTACGAGTCGATGTCGAAACCACGGTTGCCCCATCGGCGACGCGCGCCTGGTTCCCCATACACAGAGAACAGCCAGGGATTTCGATACGCGCACCGGCACGACCGAAAATACCGTAGTAACCTTCTTCGGTGAGTTGTTCCTTATCCATCTTGGTTGGCGGCGCAATCCACAACCGGGTTGGTAAGGTCTTAGCAAACTTATCCAACACCTTACCCGTAGCGCGGAAGTGGCCGATGTTGGTCATACAAGAACCAACGAACACTTCATCAATCTTGGTATTTGCCACTTCAGACAGCAGACGTGCATCATCTGGATCGTTTGGTGCACACAGGATCGGTTCTTTAATCTGCTCCAAGTCGATTTCAATTACCGCAGCATATTCAGCATCGGCATCAGCTTCCATCAGTTGTGGATTAGCCAACCACTCTTCCATGCCCTTGATACGGCGTTCCAGCGTGCGGCGATCACCATAACCTTCGGCAATCATCCATTTCAGCATCACGATGTTGGAGTTGAGGTATTCAATAATCGGTGCTTTATCGAGCTTGATAGTACAACCCGCAGCGCTGCGTTCAGCAGAAGCATCTGACAGTTCGAATGCCTGTTCTACTTTCAGATGTTGCAGGCCTTCAATTTCCAGAATACGGCCAGAGAAAATATTCTTCTTACCTTTCTTCTCAACGGTCAGTAAGCCCATCTCAATCGCTTTATGCGGAATCGCATGTACCAAGTCACGTAACGTGATCCCTGGCTGCATTTTACCGGAGAAACGTACCAGCACTGATTCAGGCATATCCAAAGGCATTACCCCGGTAGCCGCAGCAAAGGCCACCAGTCCAGAACCGGCTGGGAATGAAATACCGATAGGGAAACGGGTATGTGAATCACCACCAGTACCGACAGTGTCTGGCAACAGCATGCGGTTCAGCCAAGAATGGATAACACCATCGCCAGGACGCAGCGATACGCCACCGCGATTCATGATGAAATCTGGCAGCGTGTGGTGAGTGTTTACATCCACTGGTTTTGGATAGGCGGCAGTGTGACAGAATGACTGCATCACCAAGTCAGCGCTAAAGCCCAAACATGCCAAGTCTTTCAGCTCGTCACGGGTCATTGGGCCAGTGGTATCCTGCGACCCCACAGAGGTCATCTTAGGTTCGCAATACTGACCAGGACGGATACCGGTAACGCCACAGGCTTTACCCACCATCTTCTGTGCCAGCGTGAAGCCTTTACCGGAATCGGCCACTACTGCTGGACGGACAAAGACATCAGAGGCAACCAATCCTAAAGTTTCGCGGGCTTTATCGGTCAGACCGCGACCAATGATCAGCGGGATACGACCACCAGCACGCACTTCATCCAGCAACACCTCGGTTTTCAGCGCAAAAGTAGAGAGCACTTCATCGGTGCCGTGGCGTTTTACCACGCCTTCGTATGGGTATACATCAATGATGTCACCCATCTCCATATTGCTGACATCCAGTTCAACCGGCAGAGCCCCAGCGTCTTCCATGGTGTTGAAGAAAATAGGTGCAATCTTGCCACCAAAGCAGAAACCGCCAGCACGTTTGTTAGGCACAAACGGAATATCATCGCCCATCAGCCACAATACTGAGTTGGTGGCCGACTTACGGGAAGAACCAGTACCAACAACGTCACCCACATAAACCAGTGGGAAACCTTTGGTTTTCAGCTCAGCAACTTTACTGATAGGGCCAACAACACCTGGCTGATCTGGCACAATGCCATCACGGGCGTTTTTCAGCATTGCCAGTGCGTGCAGCGGAATATCTGGGCGAGACCAGGCATCAGGAGCCGGTGACAAGTCATCGGTATTGGTTTCGCCTGTTACTTTAAATACGGTCAGGGTGATCTTGTCGGCCAGTTTTGGACGACTGAGGAACCATTCTGCGGCGGCCCAAGATTCAACCACCTGTTTGGCATAGTTGTTACCCGCCTGCATTTTTTCCACCACATCGTGGAAAGAGTCAAACATCAGCAGCGTATGGGACAGTGCCTTAGTGGCCAAAGGCGCCAATTTAGGATGGTCGAGAAACTTCACTAACGGCTCGATATTGTAGCCACCCTGCATGGTACCCAGCAGCTCTACGGCATGCTCGGCACTCAGGATTGGCGAAGTAACCGAGCCATTGGCAACAGCGTCGAGGAAACCGGCTTTCACATAAGCGGCTTCATCTACACCAGGGGGAATACGGTTTTCCAGCAGATCCAGGATAAATTGTTCTTCACCTGCTGGTGGATTTTTTACCAGTTCAACCAGTTCGGCTACCTGATGGGCATCCAGCGGTTTTGGGACAACACCCTCGGCAGCACGCTCTGCGACGTGTTTACGATATGCTTCTAGCACGGCAACGTTCCTCTTTGTTTGGCGCTCTAACGACTGCCCATTGGCGAGCGCAGGCAGTCCCACAGATTCGACCCTTATTTTCCGCGCAGAAGTATACTACAGCTTTGCAAAAGTATGAATCAGATCACACAAGAGCCACATCATTTGTGAGGGCAAATTTGTGGGCGCAGAATAAACTAAGGTGTGAACCCTCAGAATGATATTAGACAATAGTTTGAAAATTAATCATTTACATACAATACAGTGAATTACTGTAACATGGTTGGCGCATTACAGTATTTTTCACTGTTCGCTATCAGTCAGCTACAACAACGGCAAGCAACAGCTTATACGGGAACCTTCATGGAAACTTCGCAACTGCAAGCAGTCATTTTTGATATGGATGGAGTATTGATTGACTCGGAGCCAGTGTGGCAGCAGGCAGAATTCGACGTACTGACAGGCAAAGGGCTGCCCATTACCCGCAATGAAATTGCACAAACTACCGGTCTGCGGATTGATGAAGTTGCACAATACTGGTATCGACTCTTTCCGTCAGATGATTTTGATACAGCGGCGATGGCGGACTATATCATTGAGCAAGTGATCCACTATATCCGTCAGGATGGCACGGCGATGACTGGGGTGTATGATGCCCTGCGAGCCTGTCGCCAGCAGGGTCTAAAACTGGGGTTGGCCACCTCTTCCTCAAGCGACATCATTGATGCGGTGCTGGAAAAATTACAGATACGCGAATTTTTCGATGTGATCCAGAGCGCCGAGCATCTGCCGTATGGCAAGCCTCATCCCGAAGTTTATTTACGCTGTGCGGCGGCGCTAGGCATTGCCCCGGGAAATGCCTAGCGGTGGAAGACTCGTTGAATGGTTTGATTGCCGCCCGAGCGGCCAGAATGCAAACACTGATCATCCCATCGGTATCACAGCAGCAGGATCCGCGTTGGGCGGTAGCGCATCATCAGGCCGTAGATTTACGCGCGCTGCCAGCATTGCTGCAACGCTTATGCAGCCCCCGCTAGCATCATCATCACGACTGCGGTTTAGTAGAGACGACAAAAAACAAGCCAGGCACTCAGGCCTGGCTTGTTTATATAGCGTTCAAACGTATTACCAGATTTTCACACGCTGATCTTCTGGCAAATATTCTTTGTCCGTTGGTTTCAGATCAAATGCCTTGTAAAAACCTTCTACGTTGCGCGGAGTGCCCATCGCCCGGTAATGGCTAGGAGAGTGAGGATCGGTCAACAACCGACGCACCAGCTCTTCATCGCGATATTTACGCCGCCATACCTGCGACCAACCAATAAAGAAACGTTGGTCACCAGTAAGACCATCCATCACGGGTGCTGGCTGGCCGTTAAGGCTCAGATGATAGGAGCGCAAAGCCACAGTCAAACCACCGAGGTCACCAATGTTTTCGCCCAATGTCAGTTCACCATTGACATTTTTGCCCGGCAGAGGCGCAAAGGCGCTGTACTGAGCGGCCAGTGCCTGACCCCGTTTCTGGAACTCTTCGCGGTCTTTATCAGTCCACCAGTTACGCAGGTTGCCGTTACCATCATATTTGGCCCCCTGATCATCAAAGCCATGACTGATTTCGTGACCGATAACGGCACCAATACCACCGTAGTTCACGGCATCATCCGCTTCCATGTTGAAAAACGGCGGTTGCAGAATCGCAGCCGGGAACACAATCTCATTGCCTACTGGGCTGTAGTAGGCATTGACTGTCTGTGGTGTCATATGCCATTCGCTACGGTCTACAGGTTTGCCAATTTTATCCAGCATGTCCTGATACTCAAAGTGAGCGGCACGCTGGTAGTTACCCACCAGTTCACCCGCTTTGATCTCCAGCTTACTGTAGTCTTTCCACTTATCGGGATAACCAATCTTGTAGGTAAACTTAGACAGCTTTTCCTGGGCAGCTTTCTTGGTTGCCGGGGTCATCCATTCCAGTTCGTTGATACTGACTTCAAAGCCCTTGATCAGGTTTTTGATCATGCTTTCCATACGAACTTTGGCTTCTGGTTTGAAATTACGGGCAACATATTCTTTACCCACCAGTTCCCCAATCACATTATCAGCACCATCAACCGCTTGTTTCCAACGCGGTTCCTGCTGCTCGATTCCCATCAAGGTTTTGCTGTGAAAATCAAAGTGCAGATCGGCAAATCGTTTACTCAGCAGTTCGGCATAGCTGTCAACCAAATGGAACGCCAAATAGTCTTTCCATGCCGATACTGGGAATTTTTCAAACTCGGCACCAAATTTTTCAAAGTAAGAGGGTTGGCGCACGATAATGTCATTGGTCTTACCCGCCAAACCACTGCCCAGTACAAAAGCCGCAAAATCAAATTTACCGGTTAACTTCTGGATCTGTGCCACGGTCATTTTATTGTAGGCTTTGTTGGCATCACGGGACTCAACCCGGCTCCATTGGTTTTTCGCAATGGCGAGTTCGATATTAGCCACGTTTGCCGCCGCATTATCGGCATGGGCATAGCCTGCGGCATGCAGCAGATTGCGCACATATTGACGCATGGCATCACGGTTAGCGCTAAATTTGGCATCGTCTTTCAGGTAATAATCACGATCGGGTAGCGTTAGCCCGGCCTGGTACAGATAAACCCCGTATTGGCTGGAATTTTTAGCATCGTTATTAACGTAGAAACCAAAGGGAATACTGCTACCAGAGGTGAGTAATTTGCCCATGGCGCCAGCAATATCTGCATAGCTGGAAATTGCAGCCACCTCGGCTAATTGGGCCTTCAGTGGTGAAATGCCCAGTTGTTCAACTTTAGCGGTATCCATATAGGCCGCATAGAAGTCACCAATTTTCTGCTCGGTACTGCCTTTGGCCTTGTTAGGTTTGGCGGCGGCTTCCTCTACAATGGTTTTTAAGGCTGCCTGACTTTTCTCATAGAGCACGCTGAAAGCACCGTAGTTGGATTTATCAGCCGGGATCTGCGTGCGTTGCAGCCATTTACCGTTGACGCTGTAATATAGGTCATCCTGAAAGCGTACTTGTGGATCAAAGTTTTCCGTTTCAATGCCGGAGACTTTGTTCACTTCTACCTGTGTCTGAGCCACAGGTTTGTTCGGCTCGCTGGCACAGGAGGCCAACCCTAGGCTTAAGGCAATCCCGACTGCCAAAGTGCTTATCTTATTCATTATATTCCCGTTCTCCAGATAAAAAGGTGTAACAAGGATAGCAGCCTGACACCTTAGCATCGCCGCTATCCCGTCTGTAGCCGATTTTTGTAAGGATCTATGAAACTGGGATCAGAAGTTTTTGCCAATGAACAGATACATCGCCTGTTCGCCATCGTCACTAACACCAATCCCCAATGCCGCAGGCCCCAACGGCGTGTTGGTGCCCAAATAGATGCTGCCAGCATAAATCAGATCGTTCAGTGTTACATGCTCAGCACCGCCCCAGACATTACCGGCTTCGATACTGGCACCGAGGTACAGTGGGTAATCCTTCATCCCTAAAGCATCACGCCCCAAATCATATTGGTAGATAAAGGCACCAAACAGCTTCTGCGCGCCAGCTAATGAATCTTTGTGATAACCGGAAAGGTTGAGAAAGCCACCGAGATCAGACACATAAATAGTAAAGTCCTCATCCCCTTCTTTATCAACCGAAGCATAAGAGGCTTTACCCACAAATGAATGGCTGCGTACGCTCACAACGCCTTTCCAGTCAGCTTGGATCTGCAATGAGCGATCTGGGCCAGACACTAACGCGCCGTTGTATTTCTCGTTACGCAGGAAGACATTAACCGTTACCCGGTTACCTGAGGTCGGGAAACTGATGTTATCTAGTGAGTCATACCCCAACTTGAAGTAAGCACCATACGTGGTGAAATCGATATCGCCAATCAATGCCCGGTTTGACAGTTGACCCGAGTTAGCCGTTAAGCCCAATTCGATAAGGCCCTCGGGCAAGTAGTTATAACCGATACCGAAGTCTACCTGATGACTGCTGCGATCCAACTGATAGTAGAGTATGTTGGAATTGAAAATATCCCAGTTTTTTCTTCATATTGATAACGCGCTCGGCCATAGAATTTCTGGTTTGCATCCAGTGGTTGATAGAATTCTGTCGCCAGCATCTTCTCGAAGCCGAGCTTGGCCTCGTTGCGCCATTCCCCACCATTTTCGGTCAAATCTTTTAGTGTGAGCGCAAAATCCAGTGTCACTGCCGAATCCATGGAGAAGTCATCTTCCCAGTTAAAGCCAAACTGCAAATAATTTGGCCCCCAGGACTTAGCCTTGGTGGTAACTGTCAGTACCCGCCCGTCATCGGTATCTTCAAATTCAGCATTTACCCGTTCAAATTTATCTAACGAATACAGCCGGTTGATAGCATCATCCAACTGTTGCTTATCCACCACATCGCCAACCTTAATACCCAGCACTTCGGTCAACATTGAATGACTGACTTTGGCATCATTGTGGTAAACAATTTGAGTTACCGGCCGCTGCACATCCTCCAGCCACTTGCCAGAAATAGCCTTTTTATGCTTCACGTAAGCCTGATATTCAGTTGTCGACATGGCTAAATGCTGCAATTCAGGCAGCAGCTTGTTCGCCGCAACTTCACCGGCTTTGAGGGCTTTGGGCATGTCGGAAAAATCTGTGGTACTCAGAGAATCAATATCGGGCCGGATCAAAATATCGCGGTCAGTAAGCAGCATTTTTTGCCGTTCCGTGCTGGCTTGCGTCAACATGGTAGAGAGCTGGTTTAACACGGCCACCGCGCCGTTCAGCTGGTTCTTTTTTACCAGTTCCGAACCAATATCCACCGCAATCACAATATCGGCACCCATGGCTTTCACCACGTCTACCGGCATATTGTTGGCGATACCACCATCGACCAGAATTTTCCCATCGATTACCGCCGGTTGCAGGGCTCCGGGAACAGTGGCTGAAGCTTGCATAGCCTGCACCAGACTGCCACGGTTGAGGATCACCGGGCGGCTGGTTTCCAGATCGGTAGCTACGGCGCGAAACGGTATTGCCAGATCATTAAAGCTGCTGTATTCCGGCACCAGTCCGGTGGTGTTGCGATACAGCCGTGACATGCTTTGCCCCAGAAGTACCCCGCTGGGAGCCTGCACTTCGCCATCGCGTATTCCCAGGTTCAGCGGGATATTGTACTGATCGCGGGTCTGTTTCTCGCGGTAAGCCAACTGTTCTCGCGGAATAAGATCTGAATAGCCGCTGGACCAGTTTTGCTTCATCATCAAGGCTTCAATCTCGTTAGCACTATAGCCCAAGGCGTACATGCCACCGACATAAGCCCCGATGCTAGTACCGGCCACATAATCCACGGGGATATGGTGCGCTTCGAGGACTTTCAACACCCCAACATGCGCGGCACCTTTAGCGCCACCACCACTCAGCACTAAGCCAATTTTAGGGCGATCGGCGGCAGTAGCGGCAAAAATGCTGCCGAGAAGACATAAAGAAAGCCAGGCGCAAAAAGAGTGATGGCATGTTGGCAAGAATACTGTTTAGCAAATGTCCGGCATATCTTAGCAGAGAAGCGTGGCAAAGAATCAACAAAGCTAAGGGTTGTCGGCGGATAACAGCGGTAATTGTTGCTCCAAGATCGCTAAGGGTGCCGGTTTGGCAAAGTAATAACCTTGGATCACATAACAGCCACGACTAAACACTTGCTCCAGTTGCTCTTTGGATTCGACGCCTTCGGCCACTACGCTGAGTTTCAGGTTCCGGGCCAGTTCGATAATACTGCTCACAATGGCTTGGTCGGCATTGTTAGTGGCTATGTCGGTCAAAAACGAGCGATCGATTTTCAAGGAGTTAACCTGGAAATTTCGCAGGTAAGCCAAAGAGGAGTAGCCCGTACCAAAATCGTCAATAGCCACATCAATCTGGTGTTGCCGTAACTGCTGCAAATGCTGCCGCGCAATGTGCAGCTCTTTCATCAATACGCCCTCGGTGATTTCCAGCGTCAAACGCTGTGGCGGCATCCCGGTCTGTCTTAATGTCTGCAACACAAAATCGATAAAATCGGGTTGCCGGAAGTGTACCGCACTGACGTTCACAGAAATACTGAAGTTCTGCTCTTGCAGTTGCTGACACAGCCGTGCCCCATCCGTACACGCCCGCTGCATCACCCAGCGGTCAATATCTACAATCAAGCCACAGCTTTCGGCCACTTTGATAAAGACATCGGGAGGAATAAAACCATCCTGAGGATGACGCCAACGTAATAACGCCTCGGCACCAATACATTTGTCGCCTTGCAACACATCAAACTGCCCCTGATACCAGAGTTCAAATTCGTTATGTTCAATCGCCCGCCGCAAGTCGCCCTCAAGCCGCATGTGGTATAGCGCCTCGACGTTACGTTCGCGGGAGTAATACTGGAAGTTTCCTCGCCCCTGATCTTTCGCGTGGTACATTGCCTGATCGGCGTTTTTAATCAGGTTTTCCGGTTGCTCGGTATCGTCTGGCCAAATACTGATACCGATACTGGTGGAGACAAAAAACTCTCGGCCATAGAAGCTAAATGGTTTAGCAATTTGCGACAACAGCGCATCACACAGGCGATTAATGACATCCACATCGCCGGTATTGACCAGAATGACAAACTCATCCCCCCAAAGCGGCAGATCACTTGCCCGGAGTCCAGCACAGATTGCAAACGGTTGGCGGCTTCGACCAACAGCGCATCGCCCATGCTGTGCCCGTAATAATCATTAACCTGCTTAAAACGATCAAGGTCGAGAAACAACAATGCCAGCTTACTATTGTCTTTACTGGCCTGTGCAATCGCCTGTTCTAAGCGATTGGCAAACAGGCTACGATTGGGCAGCCCAGTCAGCACATCATAATTCGCCAGTTTACGGAGATCGGCCTCTGATTGTTTTCTGTCAGTAATATCTGAAAACACAATGACATAGTGTCTAAGTCGTTGAAAACTATCCTTCATGGCAGAAACATTCAGCCAGACCGGAAAGCTGCTACGATTGCGGCTCATCAATTCGCGTTCACCCGTCCAAGAACTGCCGCCGGCCAACAGCGGCGCAACCGTGGCCGGGCGAGCATCGCCAGAACTCATCACTTCACCAATCTTTTTGCCGGTCATCTCTTGGCGGCTGATCCCCACCAACTTTTCTGCGGCGCGGTTGGCAACTTCAATGAACTCGTCAGCATCGAGGATCAACACCCCTTCGGAGGTGTTTTCAAAGGCGCGGGCCAGCAAACTGACTTCACTTTCTAGCCGTTTGGCGGTTGAAACCTCACTATAAATCCCGGCAACTTTCAGCACAGTTCCGCTTTCAAGATCCCAACTCACCGGGCGCCCGCGGACTTTAATCCAGCCCCAACGACCACTTTGACGTTGATAACGATATTCAGCATCAAAGCTGTCTATCTTGCCTTCCAGTAATTGCTGCCACTGCTGCTCCACCCGAGCCCGATCGTCTGGGTGCATAGGAAAGCCACCAAAACGGACGGTCAATTGTTCGCTATCCATCCCCAGCACGTTCCCGTGATTATCGAGATAGAAACAGTTGTCTTGCCGATGCCATTCCCACAGATCGGAATCACTGCCGCGTAATGACTGCCGTAACCGCTCATCACTATCGGTCAGGGCTTGGTTTACCTGGCGGAAACGCAACACTTGCCGATGCCGATAGATGATGATGCCGATCAATGCCGCCAGTAACGACAACATCCATAAGGCTCTGAACCAACTGGTTTCCCACCAATGGATCTGCACCTCAAACGGGAACACTAGCGGCCGGTTATCCCAAACACCATTTATCTGCCCGAGCACTTCCAAGCTGTAGACGCCGCCCTCAAGCCCGGTTAGGTTGATTTGTGACTGATTTTCCAGCAGTACATAATTGTCCTGCTGCTTAAGTCCGGGCTCTCGTAACCGATACTTGATACTGGTTGCCGCATCATCTAAAAAGTTGCTGTTAGATAGCTGAAAACTGATGAGTTTTGCCCCTGGCGCAATCTGCGCGCCAGCATGAGGCACTATGCTTACGACCGTGTTGTTATCGTAATATACCGACACCGATTCCATCACCACACCGACATCGGTAATACGGTTTTTCATGGCGGGCACATCCAGTAACATCACCCCTTCTGGCGTGCCGACATAGAGTCCTCTGGCCGGATCATAAGATACCGCACCTTCATTGAGTTCTTGCGCTATCCAGCCATCCTTGGGGCCGATAACTAACAGTTCGCCAGTCTGTTTATGCTGCCGAATGATTTTTTCGGGCACCCCACCACGCGGAAATCTTTGGTATCGGTGACAAAATAAACCCCGTCACAATCCACTTGCCAAGCCTGGGTAAGACTGTGTATTTCGGCAGTTTTACTGTTGAACTCCAGCATTCCTTGGCTGCGGGTACCCAGCCAAAAGTGGTCATCATCTATCTGTAGGATCTGGTTCACCATGGTGGTGGTGAGCACGTCATTATCGCGCCCGTGCACCTGCTGAAAATGACCAGAGGCATCGAAATAGCCAAGGAATTTATTACCACCAACCCACAACCGCTGTTGTTTATCGCGATAAAGGCCAAACACAATCAGCCGATTCTGAGTCGTCGCCACTCCCGGCAACGGTACCTGTACAACACTGCCACCTTCAACCCAGTGATATAGGCCATTATTGCTGGCAAACCACCACTCCTTGCCTTCATGGAGGACATTATAAATACTTCTATGCTCTATCGCCCCATCGCTGCTATCGGGCATAAGCAGGCGATGGCCTTGTGCTGAATTTTTATCAAACACAAACAGGCCATTGGTGGTGGACAGTAGCCATTGTTCAGGGTTAATCGCATCGATACGGTAGATACTATCGCTGGGGTCGAGACCTTCCGGTACAAAGCGGTCGGTCACCTTGCTCACCAGATTGACCCGGAATAAGGCACCGTTACTGCCAAGCCATAAATACTGTTGATCGGTGGCCACCGACCAAACGGTGTCAGTATCCAGTTGATATGGGGGAGCGTTGCTGATGCTATCCAATAAAAAGTCAGGTTTTTCAGCCAGAATTGCCAGCGGATTGCCAGTGCCGGCCACCCAGAGCAAGCCATGTTTATCGATCAGCGCTATGTTGGGACTATCGATACCCGCCCGTTGTTTCAGTTGCTCTTTATAGGAAACAACGCGTTGTTCCTGTGGGTAATATTTCAGTAAACCGCCACGGATCACTACCCACAAGTTACCACTGCTATCTTCCGACACCATGCGGCACAGAAACGGGAGTTGCGGCACTACCGAGGTGCGAAGGGTATCGAGATTGAGCCGATATAAACCATCCCGACCAGAAATCCATACCCGTTGCCGGCTGTCCTGATACAGACTGTAGTAACTGCCAGAACTGCTGTTCCACAATTGTCCCTGTATTAATTGCCCCTGTTGGTCATACAGTTGCAGATGCCGATTACTCCCCAGCAATAAGCGGCCATCTTTTAACAATTGCAGACGATTCCAACTGCCATCGTTACTGGCGGGTAGTGTAAATAAGAGTTGCAGATGGGCAGCATCACGGGACAGGCGCCAGAGTTTGCCCTCAGCCGAGAGTAATAACAGATCGCCATTGGGAAATGCGGCCGTCGCTGTCAGCGAACCGCTGTCAAACTCAGGAAATAACTGCTGACTGCCAAAGCGATGAAAGGCGTTTTCATGAATATCGTATAGGTAGGTATTGCGTTCAGTTACCGCCAACAGATGCTGGTGATTCAACTTGGTCACCAACAAAAAGAACTCTTCATCCAGACGAGAATTGGTTTCGTACTTATCGACCCGGCGTACCACATTGTTGCTGACTCGATACAGCCCCTGTTCAGTTGCCAGCCAGACAAAACCATAGTCATCTGTGACCATATCATGGATAGCCGAATTCCCCAGGCCATCCCGGGCAGAGAACACCCGTTGCACCAGCTCTCCACCGAAGGCGCTGGCACTTCCCCACCATAAGCTAAAAAGGCATATTGCAATTACAAAAGTTTGTCTGTTCATTCCTGACTACTGCGACCACATGGAGTTCAACACCAGACTCAGACTGGAACGATAGCATATAAACACAATTTATTTACAAATTCGGCTGCTAGTTTTATCGCAAATCTCTAATAAATAAAAGCCCAGCATAAACGCCGGGCTGTGTATCAACAACGGTAATTTCCGTCGTTGTTATTTTTCTTCTTCGCTTTGGGATTGGGCAGGTCAGTAATAGAACCTTCATAGATTTCCGCCGCCAATCCTACTGATTCGTGCAAGGTTGGGTGAGCATGAATCGTCAACGCAATATCTTCTGCATCACAACCCATTTCAACCGCCAGGCCAATTTCGCCGAGCAATTCACCCGCATTTACCCCAACCAGAGCCCCGCCGATGATACGGTGAGTGTCTTTATCGAAAATCAGCTTGGTCATACCTTCGCTAGCTTCTGAAGCAATCGCACGGCCACTGGCGGCCCAAGGGAATACCGCAGTTTCGTAAGCAATCCCTTGTTCTTTCGCCTGTTTCTCGGTCAGACCAACCCAAGCCACTTCTGGATCTGTGTAGGCGATGGAGGGGATCACTTTCGGGTCGAAGAAGTGTTTCAGACCTGAGATCACTTCCGCCGCCACATGGCCTTCATGCACGCCTTTGTGTGCCAGCATTGGCTGACCAACAATGTCACCCACAGCAAAAATATGTGGCACATTGGTACGCATCTGCTTGTCAACATTGATAAAGCCACGTTCATCAATCTTCACACCGGCTTTGTCGGCATCGATCAATTTACCGTTAGGAGTACGGCCGATAGCCACCAGCACGGCATCATAACGCACGGGTTCGGCTGGTGCGGATTTGCCTTCCATGGTGACGTAAATGCCATCTTTCTTGGCTTCAACAGCAGTCACCTTGGTTTCCAGCATCAGCTTAAATTTCTTACTGATCTGCTTAGTGAAGTTCTTGACGATATCTTTGTCGGCGGCAGGGATCACCTGATCGAACATTTCCACCACTTCAATATCACTGCCCAGCGCAGAATAAACCGTGCCCATTTCCAGCCCAATGATACCGCCGCCCATCACCAGCAGTTTGCCGGGAACTTCTTTCAACTCCAGCGCATCGGTAGAGTCCCAAATCCGCGGGTCTTCATGGGGAATAAATGGCAGTTGGATTGGACGGCTACCCGCAGCAATGATGGCATTGTCAAAATTTACTGTGGTTTTGCTACCGTCTTCGGCGGTGACTTCAATACTGTTCGGGCCAGTGAATTTACCTAAACCATTCACGACCTTCACTTTGCGCATTTTAGACATGCCGCCCAGGCCGCCAGTCAGCTGACCAATCACTTTCTCTTTAAAAGCACGCAGCTTATCAAGATCGAGCTGCGGTTCACCAAAAGTGACACCGTTAGCGGCCATATGTTTGGCTTCTTCAATCACTTTTGCCACATGCAACAGTGCCTTAGAAGGGATACAACCCACATTGAGGCAAACACCGCCAAGAGTGCTGTAACGTTCAACCATCACTGTTTCCAGACCCAGATCCGCTGCACGGAAAGCGGCTGAATAGCCTGCGGGGCCGGCACCTAATACCACAACCTGTGTTTTGATTTCGTTACTCATTTTTTCCTCTGATTTGTTTCAGTCCGTCGGGACGGCCAGCCCAACCTTGGAGCCTTCAGCCACTGTCGCATCTTGAAAGTGGCTGCATTTTAACCTTTAGATGACCGTGATCACAATAAAACATAAGGCTGACCCGGTCGGTCAGCCTCAGTGATTACATAATTAAGGTCCGAATGTCAGACAGGTAACTGGACAGGGTCACGCTAAAGCGTGCGGCCAGCGCACCATCAATCACTCGGTGGTCATACGACAGTGACAGCGGACACATCAGGCGTGGAATAAATTCCTTACCGTTCCACTTAGGTTTGAACTCAGATTTAGAAACGCCAAGAATTGCCACATCTGGATAGTTAACGATTGGCGTAAACGCAGTACCGCCAATGCCGCCCAAACTAGAAATGGTAAAACAGCTGCCCTGCATATCTGCGGCTTTCAGTTTACCTTCTCGAGCCTTAACTGAGATCTCTGCCAGTTCCTGACTTAACTCCACAATGCCTTTTTTGTCTACATCACGGAACACCGGCACCACTAGGCCATTGGGCGTATCAACCGCCACCCCAATGTGGTAGTACTTTTTCTGGATCAGCGATTCGCCATCAGGACTCAGACTGGAGTTGAACGTTGGGAAATCCTGCAAGGTTTTCGCCACCGCTTTCATCATAAACACCAGCGGTGTGAACTTGATATTCTGCTTTTTCTTGGCAGCCAGTTCATTCTGCTGTTTCCGGAAGGTTTCCAGCTCGGTGATATCGGCTTCGTCGAATTGTGTCACATGGGGAATTGTCACCCAGTTACGATGCAGATTAGGGCCAGAGATCTTCTGAATGCGTGTCAGTGGCACTTCCACCACTTCACCAAACTTACTGAAATCCACTTTAGGCGCATCAATCACCTGCAAGCCATTACCACCACCAACGGCGGTTGCCGCCGAGGCTTTGGGTCGTGACAATTCATAGCGGACATAAGCCTGCACATCTTCTTTCTGGATCCGGCCTTTACGACCTGAGCCTTTCACCTGTGATAGATCCACGCCAAATTCGCGCGCCAAGCGGCGTACTGAAGGCGATGCGAACACCACGCCAGTGGTTGGCTGCACACCAGCACTTGGATGATATGGCACAGGCGGGCGGCTCGGTTGTGCAGCAGCCACGGGAGCCGCTGTGGCAGCAGGAGCTTCAACCTGTGGTGCTGGAGCTGCAACTGCGGCTACGCCTTGCACTTCTACCTTGGCAATAACGCTGCCTTCAGAGACTTTATCGCCAACTTTAACGATAAGTTCAGTCACCTTACCGGCAACTGGCGCAGGCACTTCCATGGTGGCTTTATCGCTTTCCAGGGTAATCAAGCCCTGGTCAACACTGATTTCATCACCCACGTTTACCAGCAGTTCAATCACATCAACATCGCTAGAACCACCGATATCCGGTACTTTAATTTCCTGTACGGCAGCAACGGCTGGCGCGGCGGCCACTGGGGCAGCTACAGGTGCTGCTGGGGCAGCAGCTACCGCAGCGGGTGCGGCTGTAGTACCACCGGCAACTTCCAGTAACAGGATCAATGAACCTTCAGAAACCTTATCACCTACTTTGATTTTAAGTGACTTCACCACGCCAGCTTGCGGCGCGGGCACATCCATAGTGGCTTTGTCGGTTTCCAAGGTGATCAGGCCAGCATCGGCGTCGATGCTATCGCCTTCGTGCACCAGCACTTCAATCACATCGACATCTTTGGCATCGCCAATATCGGGCACGGTCACTTCAATCACCTGACTTGTGCCAGTGGCCACCGGCGCGGCCGCTTTAGGTGCTTCGGCTGGTACCGGTGCAGCCTTGGGCGCTTCAGCTTTGGCTGCTGCTTTATCGGCTGGTGGCTGAGGAGCCGCTGCCGCAGCTTCCGCTGACAGCAACGCAATCAGTGTGCCTTCAGACACCTTGTCACCAAGCGCCACTTTCAGTTCTTTCAGTACCCCGGCAAACGGAGCCGGAATATCCATGGTGGCCTTGTCGCTTTCTACCGTAATGATGGCATCTTCGGCAGCGAGACTATCGCCTACATGGGCGCAGATCTCAATCACCTGCACCTCACCACCGCCAATATCGGGCACCAGTACTTCTTTTAAATCTGCCATTCTGTTTCCCTCTTACGCGAACAGTGGGTTGATCTTATCGGTATCAATACCGTACTCAGCGATTGCTTTAGTCAATACATCAACGGGCAATTCACCACGATCTACCAAGGATTTCAGCGCCGCAATCACAATGTAAGTGGCATCCACTTCAAAGTGATGACGCAGGTTAGCGCGGCTGTCGCTACGGCCGAAGCCATCGGTACCCAATACCTTGTAGTCAGTTGGCACATAGCCGCGTAACTGTTCACCATAAAGTTTCATGTAATCACTGGCGGCGATGGCTGGCGCATCTTTGCCAAGCACTTTAGCAACATATGGCACTTTCGGGGTTGCAGTCGGATGCAGCATATTCCAGCGTTCACAATCCTGACCATCACGTGCTAGTTCGTTAAAGCTGGTCACACTGAATACATCGGCGCTAACGCCATAATCTTTGGCCAGTGCCTGTGCGGCTTTGCGTACCTGTTCCAGAATAGTGCCACAGCCCATTAGCTGTACTTTGCCTTTACCAGAACCCGCTACGCTTTCCAGCTTGTAGATACCTTTAACAATCCCTTCTTCCACGCCAGCAGGCATTTCCGGCTGTACGTAGTTTTCGTTCATGGTGGTCAGGTAGTAGAAGATATCTTCCTGATTTTCACCGTACATACGGCGGATACCATCCTGTACGATAACCGCGATTTCGTAACCGTATGTCGGGTCATAACTGATACAGCTTGGTATGGTGTTAGCCAACACATGGCTGTGACCATCCTGATGCTGCAAGCCTTCACCATTAAGAGTGGTGCGGCCAGAAGTACCGCCCACCAGGAAACCACGGGCACGTAGGTCGCCAGCAGCCCAGGCCAAATCACCGATACGCTGGAAGCCGAACATAGAGTAGTAGATATAGAACGGGATCATCGGGGTGTCGTTGACAGAATAGCTGGTCGCCGCCGATACCCATGACGCCATGGCGCCCAGTTCATTAATCCCTTCCTGCAATACCTGACCAGACTTATCTTCACGGTAGTAAGCCACCTGGTCTTTATCCTGCGGCACGTATTTCTGCCCTTCGTGAGCATAAATCCCCACCTGACGGAACAGACCTTCCATACCAAAGGTACGGGCTTCGTCTGGAATGATAGGCACTATGCTCTTACCTATGCCTTTGTCTTTCAGCAATGCGGTCAACACCCGCACAAAGGCCATAGTGGTAGAGATTTCACGGCCATTAGAGCCGCTCAGCACTGAATCAAAAATCTTCAGTGATGGAATATCCTGCGCCTGGGTAAATTTCTGGCGACGAGATGGCAGATAGCCACCCAGAGCTTCGCGGCGAGCCTTGAGATATTTCACTTCTTCGGAATCTGGGCCTGGGTGATAGAAAGGCACTTCATCCAGTTTGTCGTCAGGGATTGGAATATTGAAACGGTCGCGGAAGTAACGGATGGACTCAACATCCATCTTCTTCACGTTGTGGGCAATATTCTTACCTTCACCGGCATCCCCTAAACCATAACCTTTCACGGTTTTAGCGAGGATTACCGTTGGGCGACCTTTGGTGTTTTTAGCGTGCTGCAATGCCGCATAAATTTTCACCGGATCGTGACCACCACGGTTCAAACGCCAGATGTCATCGTCTGACATGTTCGCAACCATTTCGGCAGTCTCTGGATATTTGCCGAAGAAGTGTTCACGGGTCCAGGCACCGCCTTTGGCTTTACAGTTTTGGTATTCACCATCCACGGTTTCTTCCATCAACTGCAACAGCTTACCGCTGGTATCGCGGGCTAACAGCGGATCCCAGTAGCGACCCCAAATCACCTTGACCACTTCCCAGCCAGCGCCGCGGAATTCACCTTCCAGTTCCTGAATGATCTTGCCGTTACCACGCACCGGCCCGTCCAGACGTTGCAGGTTACAGTTGATAATAAACACCAGATTATCCAGTTCTTCACGGGCCGCCAGACCGATAGCACCCAGTGCTTCTGGCTCGTCCACTTCACCATCACCGAGGAAACAGTAAACGGTTTGTTCAGAACAATCTTTAATGCCACGGTCGGTCAGATACTTGAGGAAGCGCGCCTGATAAATCGCCTGGATTGGCCCCAGCCCCATAGAAACAGTGGGGAACTGCCAGTAGTTAGGCATCAATTTAGGATGAGGATAGGAAGACAAGCCCTTGCCATCCACTTCCTGGCGGAAGTTGGCCAGTTGCTCTTCGCTCAAGCGGCCTTCAAGGAAAGAACGGGAGTAAATCCCTGGCGCAATGTGCCCCTGAAAATACACCAGGTCGCCGCCGTCTTTGTCATTAGGGGCGCGGAAGAAATGGTTAAAGCACACATCATAGATAGTGGCACTGGAAGCAAAGCTGGAAATATGCCCCCAAGTTCCAGATCCTTCTTTGAACCATGTATCACCATAGCTAACGCGTTCCAGCGGATAATCGCACGGATACGGCGTTCCAGGCCCTGATCGCCCGGCATCTGCGGTTCCTGACCCGCAGGAATGGTGTTTACATAGGCGGTAGTGGCTGTGTACGGCAAATAAGTACCGTTACGGCGTGCCTTATCAATCAGTTTTTCCAGCAGGAAATGCGCCCGCTCTGGACCTTCCTGCTCTAACACCGCTTGCAGGGCGTCAAGCCACTCCTGAGTCTCAATTGGATCCAAGTCTTGTAGCATATTTTCAGACATGACACTGTCCTTATCTATACATGATAAAAAAGTAATGATTACGGTGTCCACGGCGCCCAAAACGCCCGGATTACACACCGCTCTTCATACGGCGTAGGCTGCGCTGCAACCGACTGTCTTCTTCCCTTACCGACAGCATGACTTCCTCTATATAGCTTAAGTGGTCATTGGATGCTTCACGCGCGGCTTCAGGATCACGACGAACGATAGCGGCAAGCAAAGCCCGCCGGTGCTCGTTAGCCTTAGGGGTGGCTTCTTCGCGTCGGCTCAGAAGCTCCAGGTTTTCGGCTACATTTTTGTGCAGCACAGAAGTTAAACTCAGTACCAGATGCAGCATCGCCATATTGTGCGAGGCTTCCGCTACCGTCCGGTAAAAATCAACAATGGCATTAGCCTGTTCGGTTATCCCTGTGGATTTCTCTACCCGTAAGATACAGTCCTGCAAATTCTGCATATCTGTATCGGTACCGCGCAAGGCGGCAAAGTAGGCCATCATCCCTTCAGTAGCATGACGAAACTCCAACAAGTCATATTGGCTTTCGCGGTCATTCTGCATCAGCTCCACAATGGGGTCAGCCATGCTTTGCCACAACTGCTGTTTGACATAAGTGCCACCGCCTTGACGACGTAACAACAAGCCTTTGGCTTCAAGCTTTTGAATGGCTTCTCTGAGGGAGGGACGGGAAACTTCGAACTGCAATGCCAATTCACGTTCAGGAGGGAGTTTTTGACCAGGCTTTAAGCTGCCTTCAAGAATCATCTGCTCCAGTTGATTCATGATAACGTCAGATATTTTTGGCTGACTGATTTTGCTATAAGCCATGATGGGCACTCAGCTCCATATTGTAAATTGGTCTTACCAATTATTCCGGGTGAGCGCACTTTAACAAATCACATTTTCAATGTCTAGACAGTGATCTGTGTCAACTAAACCCACAATATGTGAGCATACCCTAAATAACAAGGGTTTGGACAGCAGCCATTAGCCGAAAGTCTAATAGTCGCTACCAGATTATTTTTGCTTTTACCGCAATATCTCATCGGCCCGGTTCATAAAACGTGTCAACTGACATGGCTTCTTTATAAGGGTTAAGGGCCAACATTACCTGACAAAGCCAAAAATGGTCAGCAGCGACAATATTGTCAACAGCAGCACAAAATTACGTTTACTCAACGCCAGCAAAGCAATAGTGGAGCGTACGCATACTGGCGCGGTACTTTCCTCGGGCATCACTTCTGCCGCCACCGCCACATCGGTGATGATCCTGCGAGGCCGACTACGCCAGTCCAGCGCCAGTTCGCGCCAACGACTAAAACCCGCAGAGAACTGGCCACTAAACACATAGCCCAGCGCTACCAGTCTTACGGGTAGCCAATCCAGTACATATAACAGGTTGGGTAACAAAGGCCATTGCATCCCCTGCCGCTTTCGCTCCTCTGCGAAAAAACGCACGGTACAGTAAAACACCACACCAACCGGCCCAAACACCACCAAAAACAGTGCCACCGCAGCGTAATAACGGTAATTGATCCAGGCAGCCATCTGCCCAACTCGCGCCCCAAGTTCCTTGTCACTGACAGCATCCAAGCAATCAGTACAATCCAGCTCTCCTGCATACAGATAACAGGCTTCAACATCGCCGCGACAGGCCGCCTGCATATAGCGCTTAAACACCGCGCGCTGGTGCTGATGAGAAAAACAGACAGTTGCAAAAATTACCCAAATGACCAGCGTTGGCAACCCAAACAGCTGATCGCGGATCACCCATAACAGCACGGCCAAGGCCACGGTTGGGAACAGCAACGCCAGCCACATCCCGGCCATGGATTGCAGCAGGTTGTGAGTAAAAAAATGCCGCTGATACCAGCGCAGTCCGTTGTCCAGTTGTAGCACATCAGGCAACAACTTAAGCCGTTCGATGATGATCGCAACCAACAGGGAAAACAGTGCCATGTGTCTCTCCAGATCCGTTTTCGAAGCACTTTAGAAGCACTTTAACTGTATAGCGGGGTTTTCATCGTGTGAAAATTTGCCACAACCAGAACCGCCCTGCCGCCAATGAAACGCTGATGTTGCTAGAGTGCCGTTAAATATCGTTGCCAGTCAAACCCGCTACCCGGATCGGTCTTGCGTCCGGGCGCAATATCGCTATGGCCCACAATCCGCGCCTTGACAATCTTAGGATAACAGTTCATCAGGCTGCGACTAAGCTGCTGCAACTGCTGATACTGTGCGTCAGAAAAACCAGAAGTATCAGTGCCTTCTAGCTCTATTCCTACCGCAAAATCATTGCAGCCAGTGCGGCCTTCAAAGCTGGAAACGCCAGCATGCCAGGCTCGCTCATCACAAGACACAAACTGCACCAGTTCGCCATCTCGGCGGATCAGAAAATGTGCTGACACTTCTAACCCGTGCAAATCAGCAAAACTGGCATCCGCCTGGCAGTCAAGCGTGCCAAGAAATAACTGTTCAATATAAGGCCACCCAAAACATCCGGCCGGTAAGCTGATATTGTGGATAACCAACAGGCTCACTTCCGACTGCGGCCGCGCATTAAAGTGAGGCGATGGACTTTTTCTGGCGGGACGATACCAGCCATCAAACCAATCTTTATCCACCATGCTTGTTCTGTACCTGTCCTGTATCAATAAGTTAGCAAATATAACGCGCAAGCAGTATATAACAGCCTAAGGCCCACGGCGAGCAACCGCTCACTAGCCGCCAAACCCCACATTTGTCCACGGTTAGCAGCTGAAAATCAGCACTTGAATATGCTACGCTTGCAGCCATCATCCATGAGTTACTTGCAGGATTTTCCCATGTTGGAAAACGATATTCGCGTCAGTGTTAAAGCCGCACTTGATGAAGACCTCGGCCATCTCAGCGCCAGTGAAGGCGACATCACCGCCCAGCTAATCCCCGCAGAACAGTATGGCGAAGCCGTGCTCATCACCCGCGAAGAAGGGGTGTTCTGCGGTAAAGCTTGGGCCGAACAGGTGTTCAAACAACTCGGAGGGGATGTGGTGCTGCACTGGCATGTGGACGATGGCGATCTGCTGCTGCCCAACCAGAAGCTTTGCGATCTATCTGGCCCCGCCAGAACCTTGCTAACCGGCGAGCGTACTGCCATGAATTTTATCCAAACGCTCTCCGGTGTCGCCTCGCTGACCAAAATCTACAGCGACAAACTGGCTGGCACGCACTGCCAATTGCTCGATACCCGTAAAACCCTGCCGGGATTACGCACCGCGCAAAAATATGCGGTCACTTGCGGTGGCGGTAAGAATCATCGCATCGGGTTGTTTGATGCATTCCTGATTAAAGAAAACCACATCATGGCCTGCGGTAGCATTGCCAAAGCCATCAATCGCGCCAGATCCTTACAGCCCGATAAAGCTGTAGAAGTCGAAGTGGAAAATCTCGATGAGCTGCAACAGGCACTGACTGCACAAGCCGATATCATCATGCTGGATAACTTCAATATCAGCGACATGCTAATGGCCGTTAGCCTCAATCGCCAACAGTTTGCCCAGCACGCCAAAGCCGCCAAATTGGAGGTTTCTGGCAACGTCACCCTAGAAACCATTGCCACTATTGCCAACACTGGTGTGGATTATATTTCGGTAGGGGCGCTGACCAAGCATGTCCGCGCGTTGGATCTGTCCATGCGCTTTAAGGCGCAACCATAATTCGCCAAGGCTTGAGCCAGCAACAGCCATCGGGCTCAAGCCTCATTATCCCGCCTAGAAAATTTAACATTTTATAAACATTAATTTTTTGACACTAGCATACCCCTTGACGCTCAGCCATTAATCGCCAATTTAACGACAGTAACCCTGCTGTAACATGGCTCACAAGCAACAGAAAATTCATAAAAAAACCTAAAAAATCTGCTTAGGCCATTTTCATTCGTTTCACAATGTACTAACTTTTAGCTGTGGCGAGATGGCCATTATGGCCGGCTGCCCACGGACGAGAAGCATCTTGGTAAATTGGCAGCAGTATGTCTAATGTTTATCTGCTTAACATTAATCAAACAATTTTCCGGGGAGTTTTTAAAGTTTTTGGGCAGTGAGTTAGCCCCATAACGGCACTGATGTAACAGTGCTAAATTAACGGCCAAAGTGACACTCAACAACACAATTTTTGCTGCTGCAAGCAGTCACTGTGTTTAACGGTAACAACTTGGCTACAGGAGAAATCGCTAATATTAGCGATAATCAGGGATGAGTGCTCCGCATGACTCATGCATACCAGGCTCAGTACATGTTGTGGGAAACCGTACTCAGCCACCGTAACAACGGGCAATGCCATCGTCAGGTAGTCAAGTAAGCGATCGTTAAGCAACAGGTTTGAACACAGTGTTTCGTGTCAAGCAGAGAACACTCTGAACCCGATGGAACGCTGTGGCACAAACATCAGTGATGCCGCAACAGTATTAACGGAGAGAGCTATGAAAAGTATTAAACGCAACACTAAAGGCTTCACCCTCATCGAATTGATGATCGTGGTGGCCATCATCGCAATTTTGGCGGCTATTGCACTGCCAGCATATCAAGACTATGTCGGTCGTTCACAAGCGGCAGAATCTTTGGTTTTAGCAGACTCAGCAAAAGTATCGATTGCCGATTATTATACACAGAATGGAACATATCCAGGAGCGGCTACTACACCAACAAATGATGCTTTGGCTGCAACAGGTAAATATAGCGCTCTAACAGTCGGCGATGGTGACGGTAAAATTTCTGTAAAAATGAATGCTACTGGTGTTTCGAAAGATTTGCAGGGCAAAACAGTGACGCTAAGCCCTTCTGTTGCCAACGGAGCTTTCAAGTGGACCTGTACAACGGATTTCACTAATACAAATATGAATCCTGCTGGTTGTAACTAGAAGATAGTTTGATGCCAACAACTGGTCTCCACCTCGGATTATCAACGCTGTTTATCCGTAAAGGTCTGCTGGATGAAAGCCGACTCGCGGAGGCCATCGCTCAATCCCGCAAGCACAAACAGTCACTGGTCACCACCTTGGTGGCCAGTAAACTGTTATCGGCGCGTACCATTGCCGAGCTGTGTTACGAAGAATACGGCACGCCGCTGCTGGATTTAGCCGAGTTTGACGTTAGCAGCATTCCGGAAGAATTTTTAAACCGTAAACTGATTGATAAACACCGCTGCTTACCGCTGTTTAAACGCGGCAACCGTTTGTATATTGCCACCTCAGACCCCACCAATATTGCCGCTTTGGAAGAGTTCCAATTTAGCGCCGGCTTACATGCCGAAGCGATTTTGGTGGAGGAAGACAAACTCGCCAAAGCGCTCGACAAGATACTGGAAGAGGATATCAGCGCGCTGGATCTCAGTGGCATTGATGAAAATGCCCTCGCGGGGATTGAAGTTACCGACACCGATAAACGCCAGGACGATGCAGCAGAAAGCGCTGATGATGCGCCGATAGTTATCTATATCAACAAAATTCTTACCGATGCCATCCGCAAAGGCGCATCGGACTTACATTTTGAACCTTACGAAAAACGCTACCGCATCCGGTTTCGCATTGACGGCATATTGCACGAAGTCTCTGAACCGCCCATCAACCTAGCATCCCGGATCTCGGCCCGCTTGAAGGTAATGTCGAAACTGGATATTGCCGAGCGGCGGGTGCCGCAGGATGGCCGCATCAAGATGAAGCTGTCGCGCAATAAGAGCATCGATTTTCGTGTCAGCACCCTGCCCACGCTTTGGGGCGAAAAGATAGTAATGCGTATCCTCGATTCCTCTTCCGCCCAGTTAGGGATTGAAAAGCTCGGCTACGAAGAGGATCAAAAACAGGCCTATCTGGAGATGTTATCACGGCCACAGGGGATGATCCTGGTCACCGGCCCCACAGGTTCTGGTAAAACCGTGTCGCTTTATACCGGGTTGAATATCCTCAATACCGAAGAGCGCAACATCTCCACCGCCGAAGACCCGGTAGAAATTAACCTCGAAGGGGTCAACCAAGTCCATATCAATATTAAAGCCGGGCTGACCTTTGCCTCGGCGTTGCGCTCGTTTCTGCGTCAAGACCCTGATGTGGTGATGGTAGGGGAAATCCGTGACCTGGAAACCGCTGAAATTGCTATCAAGGCCGCCCAGACCGGCCACTTAGTCTTATCGACCCTGCATACTAACTCTTCTGCGGAGACCCTCACCCGTTTGCTCAACATGGGTGTGCCTGGTTATAACATCGCCAGTTCGGTGAATCTGATCATTGCGCAGCGGCTGGCGCGGCGTTTATGTGTCGAGTGTCGCCAAGCAGAAGATATTCCTGAGCATGAGCTGTTAAAGTTAGGTTTCAGTCAGGAACAGATAGCCACAGGCTTTACCGTGTATAAACCCTGTGGTTGTGAACACTGCTCTGGCGGTTACAAAGGGCGGGTGGGGATCTATGAAGTGATGAAGATGTCCGACGAAATTGCCCGGATCATCATGGAAGGTGGCAATTCATTACAGATTGCCCGCATGGCCAAGGAACAGGGGATGCGCGATCTACGCCAATCCGGTTTACTGAAAGTAGTTGAAGGTGTGACCAGTATTGCCGAAATTAACCGTGTGACCAGCTACTAAGCAACTCACGGCGACATGCTAAGCTAGACTAAACATTACACTTCCCAAAGGCGCCAAGGAACACGTTATGGCTACAGCAACCGCTTCCCGAAAAGCTGTTAAAAAAACCAAAGAAGTCAAAGCGCCCACCATTTATACCTTTGAATGGAAAGGGGTAAACCGAGACGGCAAGAAAACCAGTGGCGAACTGCGCGGTGCCACCGCCATTGAGATCAGAAATCAATTAAAAAATCAGGGGATTATCCCTAAGTCCGTCAGTAAAAAATCCAACGGTCTGTTCAGCAAAGAAAACGTTAAAATCAAACCGATGGATATCGCGGTGGTCACCCGTCAGATCGCCACCATGCTAGCTGCTGGCGTGCCACTCGTCACCACGCTCGACCTCGTTGGCCGAGGCCATGAAAAGCCAAGAATGCGTACGCTGTTAGGTACCATTTTGACCGATGTGCAATCAGGGATCCCCTTATCTGAAGCATTAAGGCCACATCGGCTCTATTTTGATGATCTCTATGTCGATTTGGTGGCCGCTGGTGAACATTCAGGCGCGCTCGACATAGTGTTTGACCGTATCGCCACTTACAAAGAAAAATCGGAAGCGCTGAAATCCAAAATCAAAAAAGCCATGTTTTACCCCGCAGCAGTAGTGGTGGTAGCAATTGCCGTGACTGTTTTACTGCTGTTATTTGTGGTGCCACAGTTTGAAACTATTTTCGCCAATTTTGGCGCTGAACTACCTGCTTTTACCCAATTAATCATCAATATCTCCCGTGGTTTACAAAGCTCTTGGTACTTTTTCCTGGTGGGGATTATTGTGGCTACCTGGTCATTTGTCAGAGCCCACCGTAACTCGCAAAAATTCCGCGATAAAATCGATGAGACCGTACTGAAAATTCCGCTTATCGGGCCAATTCTACATAAAGGCGCTATGGCGCGTTTTGCCCGCACACTGGCAACCACCTTTACCGCCGGGGTACCTTTGATTGAGGGTTTGGAGTCGGCCTCAGGGGCTTCTGGCAATGCGGTGTATCGCAAGGCACTGATGAATGTCCGTACCGAAGTCATGGCCGGGATGCAGATGAATGTGGCCATGCGTACCACCAAGCTATTCCCCGACATGCTGATCCAGATGGTAATGATAGGTGAAGAATCCGGTTCGCTAGATGAGATGCTGAACAAGATTGCCAACATCTATGAAATGCAGGTAGATGATGCGGTGGACGGCTTATCCAGCCTGATTGAGCCGATTATGATGGTAGTGATTGGAACCCTTGTTGGTAGTTTGATTATTGCTATGTACCTACCCATATTCCAGATGGGCAACATTGTAGGCCAATAAGTTACATTGCAAGTTAGCCAATATTCTTTATAGACTGTTGGCAACTGGCCATTACATAAAAACTAGAAAGATTCTGTCATCATGTCTGATTTTCTTACCATAATGAGCCAGCATCCCTGGCTGTTTACTAGTTTGGCGTTTGTGTTTGCTGCCGTTATTGGCAGTTTTATCAATGTGGTGATCTACCGTTTACCGGTAATGCTAAAACGAGAGTGGCAGCAAGAATGCGAAAGCTACCTTGAAGAATATCAACCGGCGGCATTTAAGTTACTCACCGATAAACAGCTATTGCAGCCGATAGATAAATTACCCGCCAGATTCAACCTGATTGTTCCAGGCTCTGCCTGCCCGAAATGCCATAGTGCCATCAAACCCTGGCATAACCTGCCTATTATTGGCTGGCTGCTACTAAGAGGTAAATGCGCGGCTTGCCAACAGCCAATTTCCGGACGTTATCCATTATTTGAATTGCTGGCGGCGCTACTGGTTGCTACGCTGGCGTGGAACTTTGGCCCCACCTGGCAATTCGCCTTATCGGCCCTACTCACATTTGCCTTGATAGCGTTAGCGGGCATCGATATTGATGAAATGCTGCTGCCAGATCAGCTCACCTTACCTTTCTTATGGCTGGGCTTAGCCGCCAATGGCTTTGGCCTGTTTGTGCCGCTAACCGATGCGCTCATAGGTGCAATTGCCGGATATCTCAGTCTTTGGTCAGTATTCTGGCTATTTAAACTGCTGACAGGCAAAGAAGGTATGGGCTATGGTGATTTTAAGCTGTTGGCATTGTTTGGTGCCTGGCTTGGCTGGCAAATGCTACCGCTGATCATCTTATTGTCATCGCTGCTAGGTGCAGTGATAGGCCTATCCTTACTGTTATTTAAAGGCATGCAGCGCAATAACCCCATCCCCTTTGGGCCCTATATTGTGATAGCGGGCTGGGTCGCGTTACTCTGGGGACAATCCATTGTCTCTTGGTATCTGCGGAGTTTATAAGTGTCTGATTATATTGTGGGCCTTACGGGGGCATAGGTAGCGGTAAAACCACAGTGGCCAATCTGTTTGCCGACTTGGGCGTGACGATTATCGATGCTGATATTATTGCACGGGAAGTTGTTGCGCCAGGTTCCGTGGGGCTGCAACAGCTAGTTGAGCATTTCGGCAGTGAGATGTTAAATGCCGATGGCACGCTTAACCGCGCCAAGTTACGGCAAATTGTGTTCGCGGAAACAGCGCAACGGCTATGGCTCAACCAGTTGTTACACCCCATGATCCGCCAACGCCTATTGGCACAAGCCAAAGCCGCAGCCTCACCTTACGCTATGATGGTAGTACCATTATTATTTGAAAATGGACTCGAATGTCTTGTAAATCACACTTTAGTGATAGATATTGGTAAAGCTGTGCAAATCCGGCGAACTATTGACCGAGATCATGTGTCACAAGCGCAAGTTATTAACATCATTGACAGCCAAATCAGCCGTGAACAAAGGTTGGCCAAGGCCGATGATGTGATTAACAACGAGGGAGATGTTGAATCGCTGAAGTCTCAGATTCTGGCTCTGCATAATAATTATTTAAAGCTATCAGAAAAAGCCCAGTAATCCCATGAATGAACTTGTATTTGAACAACCATTAAATGAGAAAGTACGCAATTATCTGCGTCTGGAGCATCTTGCTCGTCAACTCGATACACATCTGCATGAAGATCATCAGCAACGCTGTTTCTTCCCGCTGTTTTCCCTGTGCGAACTGGCAGAGCGCTGCGATTTTCGCGGTGAACTGCTTAAAGATGTCGATAAACTGCTCGGGCAGTTCAATGACACCACAGTTCAGCAGCCCATGAGCAGTCATCAGCAGGCTTTCTTTCTGGAACAGCTATCACTGGCGCGAGAGCAATTACAACAGCCCGATCGCCCAGGTATACAACTTAAACAGAATCGTTTTATTGCCACCGTGCGGCAAAAACTCAACCTTAACGGTGCCTGCTGTAACTTTGATCTACCGCAACTGCACTTCTGGTTGGCAAAACCGTGGATGGAGCGCCAACAGGAGTACCAGCAGTGGGTCGAACATTTTCACTGTTTGTTACACCCGATTACCTTGCTGCTGCAACTCACCCGCATGAGTAGCGACTACCAACAGGCCATCGCCCATGCCGGTTTTTATCATGACAGTAGCCCTAATAATTTGTCGTTAGTTAGAGTAAAGCTCAATGCCGCCGATGGTTGCTACCCAACAATCAGCGGTCATAGAAACCGCTTCGCCATTCATTTTGTACAGTTTGAACAGCAAAAACATTCGCAACAAACGGTAAAATTCCTGCTGGCGACCTGCAGCTGAAATCATTACCATGGCACAGTAGCATTATCGAAGGCGCACTACTTATGCCAACTGTTGTAAAATGTCCCACCTGCCAGAAACCGGTGGAATGGTCTGCGGCTTCTGCATTCAGACCCTTCTGCAGTGAACGCTGTAAACTCATCGACCTCGGTGAGTGGGCATCAGAAAAATATACCATTCCGGTGAAGCCGGAAGTGAATCCACAATTACTTGATGAGCTCGGCTACGATGATGGCGAGTTCTTCAAAGATCCAACCGATAATTAATTGTTATGACAGTCAATAAACGTGTTCATGTCGCTGTAGGCGTCATTATCCATGAGCAGCAGATCCTGCTGGCCAAACGTCACGGTCACCTGCATCAAGGAGGGAAATGGGAGTTTCCTGGTGGTAAAGTGGAAGCAGGTGAAGATACCGCGACTGCCCTTAATCGCGAGTTGCAGGAAGAAGTTGGGTTAACCGTGACGCAATGCGTGCCCTTCATGCAACTCTCATACGATTATCCCGATAAGCAGGTGTTTCTGGATATCATGACAGTAACCGGATTTGAAGGAGAAGCCACAGGCGTTGAAGGCCAGCAAATTGCTTGGGTAGATATTGAAGCGCTGCCACAATATCAATTCCCTGATGCCAACATGCCAATCTTGGAAAAGATCCTCAAAGAGTTACGTTGAAGCAACAATGGCTTAGTGCCATTTTGCATTGAAAATTTTCTGCTCAGAAAGCAAAAAGCCCCAGCATAAGCTAGGGCTTTTTGTGTTATTTAGCGCCTGGCGATGACCTACTCTCACATGGGGAGACCCCACACTACCATCGGCGCGATTGTGTTTCACTTCTGAGTTCGGGATGGGATCAGGTGGAACCACAATGCTATTGTCACCAGGCAAATTCGGTTACTGGCATTGCCAGTCAATCTGGTGCTGATACCCAGAATCGAACTGGGGACCTCATCCTTACCAAGGATGCGCTCTACCGACTGAGCCATATCAGCGAAAAAACCAGATGTTTAATCGTCTTACATTCTTCTGCGACTAAACACTTTTTACTTAAGCTTTTGCAATCATGCTAAAAGCTAAATAGGCGCTTGGAGATGACCTACTCTCACATGGGGAGACCCCACACTACCATCGGCGCGATTGTGTTTCACTTCTGAGTTCGGGATGGAGTCAGGTGGGACCACAATGCTATTGTCACCAAGCAAATTCTTACTGGTTAATTGTTCGTCTTACGGTATTGTTTCCTCGCTCCAGTACTCATGTACTTTTGTACACTCCGTCCTTCACTCGTCACGGCTTTGTCAGCCAAACAATTCCCTGCGTCATTAACACATTCATTTGGAAAGCTGTTGCTTCGATATTGGTGGTCGCTACTGGGTTCGAACCAGTGACCCCCTGCTTGTAAGGCAGGTGCTCTCCCAGCTGAGCTAAGCGACCTTATCTTGTCTGCTGTCACGCTTTGTTAGCCTGACACCAAGCCTGCGTTACATGTTTCAGTAGTGGTTCTCTTACTTCAATCAAGCCCTGCAATTCATTCAAGGTATTCACGACCTCCAAGGAAGGAGGAAGTGCTAGAAAACATCTGGAATGTTTTCAGTAAAACCCATCTGGGTTGTATGGTTAAGCCTCTCGAGTCATTAGTACAGGTTAGCTAAACGCCTCACAACGCTTACACACCCTGCCTATCTACGTCCTGGTCTCGAACGGCTCTTTAGTGGACTCAAGTCCAAGGGAAGACTCATCTCGGGGCTCGCTTCACGCTTAGATGCTTTCAGCGTTTATCAATTCCGAACATAGCTACCGGGCAATGCCATTGGCATGACAACCCGAACACCAGCGGTTCGTTCACTCCGGTCCTCTCGTACTAGGAGCAACCCCCTCAATCTTCCAACGCCCACGGCAGATAGGGACCGAACTGTCTCACGACGTTCTGAACCCAGCTCGCGTACCACTTTAAATGGCGAACAGCCATACCCTTGGGACCGACTTCAGCCCCAGGATGTGATGAGCCGACATCGAGGTGCCAAACACCGCCGTCGATATGAACTCTTGGGCGGTATCAGCCTGTTATCCCCGGAGTACCTTTTATCCGTTGAGCGATGGCCCTTCCATTCAGAACCACCGGATCACTATGACCTGCTTTCGCACCTGCTCGACGTGTCTGTCTCGCAGTTAAGCTGGCTTGTGCCATTACACTAACCGTACGATGTCCGACCGTACTTAGCCAACCTTCGTGCTCCTCCGTTACGCTTTAGGAGGAGACCGCCCCAGTCAAACTACCCACCAGGCACTGTCCCTAATCCCGTTCAGGGACCCAGGTTAGAACATCAACACTGCAAGGGTGGTATTTCAAGGTCGACTCCATCAGGACTGGCGTCCCAATTTCATAGTCTCCCACCTATCCTACACATGCAGGGTCAATGTTCAGTGCCAAGCTATAGTAAAGGTTCACGGGGTCTTTCCGTCTAGCCGCGGGTATACGGCATCTTCACCGCAATTTCAACTTCACTGAGTCTCGGCTGGAGACAGCCTGGCCATCATTACGCCATTCGTGCAGGTCGGAACTTACCCGACAAGGAATTTCGCTACCTTAGGACCGTTATAGTTACGGCCGCCGTTTACCGGGGCTTCGATCATGAGCTTCTCCTAAGATGACCCAATCAATTAACCTTCCGGCACCGGGCAGGCGTCACACCGTATACTTCCTCTTGCGAGTTCGCACAGTGCTGTGTTTTTGATAAACAGTTGCAGCCAGCTGGTATCTGCGACTGCCGTCAGCTCGGGGAGCAAGTCCCTCCACCAACAGCAGCGTACCTTCTCCCGAAGTTACGGTACCATTTTGCCTAGTTCCTTCAGCCGAGTTCTCTCAAGCGCCTTGGTATTCTCTACCCGACCACCTGTGTCGGTTTGGGGTACGATTCCTGCTAACCTGAAGCTTAGAAGATTTTCCTGGAAGCTTGGCATTAACCACTTCATCACCTTAGTGACTCGTCATCAGCCCTCAGTATTATGTGCCCGGATTTGCCTAAGCACACTACCTACAGCCTTAAACGCGGACGACCGACGCCGCGCTGGCCTAGCCTTCTCCGTCTCTCCATCGCAGTTAGCAGCAGTACGGGAATATTAACCCGTTTCCCATCGACTACGCCTTTCGGCCTCGCCTTAGGGGTCGACTCACCCTGCCCCGATTAACGTTGGACAGGAACCCTTGGTCTTTCGGCGTGGAGGTTTTTCACCCCCATTATCGTTACTCATGTCAGCATTCGCACTTCTGATACGTCCAGTGTGGGTTACCCCTTCACCTTCATCCGCTTACAGAACGCTCCTCTACCGCTCATCCATAGGATGAACCCGTAGCTTCGGTGAATTGCTTAGCCCCGTTACATCTTCCGCGCAGGCCGACTCGACTAGTGAGCTATTACGCTTTCTTTAAATGATGGCTGCTTCTAAGCCAACATCCTAGCTGTCTAAGCCTTCCCACATCGTTTCCCACTTAGCAATTACTTTGGGACCTTAGCTGACGGTCTGGGTTGTTTCCCTTTTGACGACGGACGTTAGCACCCGCCGTCTGTCTCCCGAGTAGTACTCATTGGTATTCGGAGTTTGCAAAGAGTTGGTAAGTCGGGATGACCCCTAGTCTTAACAGTGCTCTACCCCCAATGGTATTCGCTCGAGGCGCTACCTAAATAGCTTTCGAGGAGAACCAGATATCTCCCGGTTTGATTGGCCTTTCACCCCCAGCCACAGGTCATCACCGTCTTTTTCAACAGACGTGTGTTCGGTCCTCCAATTGATGTTACTCAATCTTCAACCTGCCCATGGCTAGATCACCGGGGTTCGGGTCTACACCTAGCAACTATTCGCGCAGTTAACACTCGGTTTCCCTACGGCTCCGCTATTCGCTTAACCTCGCTACTAAATGTAAGTCGCTGACCCATTATACAAAAGGTACGCAGTCACGGTCTCAAGAACCGCTCCCACTGCTTGTACGTATACGGTTTCAGGTTCTATTTCACTCCCCTCACTGGGGTTCTTTTCGCCTTTCCCTCACGGTACTGGTTCGCTATCGGTCAGTCAGGAGTATTTAGCCTTGGAGGATGGTCCCCCCATCTTCAGACAACATACCACGTGTGTCGCCTTACTCGTTTTCATCATCGGTTAGCTGTCGTGTACGGGACTATCACCCTGTACCGTGGTGCTTTCCAACACCTTCCACTAACACCCCAATGACTTAAGGGCTACTCCCCGTTCGCTCGCCGCTACTAGGGGAATCTCGGTTGATTTCTTTTCCTCGGGGTACTTAGATGTTTCAGTTCTCCCGGTTCGCCTCTGCATGCTATGTATTCACATACAGATAGTTGCTTATGCAACTGGGTTGCCCCATTCGGATATCTGTGGCTCAACGGGTTTTATCACCTCACCACAGCTTTTCGCAGATTAACACGTCCTTCATCGCCTCTGACTGCCAAGGCATCCACCGTATACGCTTAGTCGCTTAACCATACAACCCGGATGAGTTTCCTCTACCGAATCGTATCAACGACCCATATTGGTTTTTCTTTCGCCTTGATGTGTTTCATCGCTGAAACACTAGAATCACAAAACACTTGATTGAAGTATTTTGAGAACTCATTTCGATTAAATATCGCTATTTAATCTCTACTATCAGCTTTCCAAATTGTTAAAGAACGGGCTTAAAAAAGCCAAAGATAAATTGTTCACTTATCTTTGGCATTTCCATGACCATAAAACGAAAACAGTCTCACTAGAAAATGGTGGAGCTATGCGGGATCGAACCGCAGACCCCCTGCGTGCAAAGCAGGTGCTCTCCCAGCTGAGCTATAGCCCCATTTCTAACTTGCTATTTTCCCTTAACTCGTCGTTGTGCGGCCTATCCTCGTTCGGTTACATACTGATGTATGTGCCCTCGCTCGTCAGTTGCACGCCTTGATTTAAGCAAAAATCTCTGCGTTATCTTGTAAGGGTAATCTCGTTCAGGCAAGGCGTATTGGGAGGACGTTTACTGCTCGTAAACGACGACCAATACAACGCAGCATCAACAAGATTGGTGGGTCTGAGTGGACTCGAACCACCGACCTTACGCTTATCAGGCGTACGCTCTAACCACCTGAGCTACAGACCCACAACTTACTGTTTTCGCTCTTCGTCTATCAAGCAATCTGTGTGAACACTCACAACAAACTTCATCGTTTAGGTAAGGAGGTGATCCAGCCCCAGGTTCCCCTAGGGCTACCTTGTTACGACTTCACCCCAGTCATGATCCACAAAGTGGTAACCGCCCCCTAAGGTTAAGCTAGCTACTTCTTTTGCAAACCACTCCCATGGTGTGACGGGCGGTGTGTACAAGGCCCGGGAACGTATTCACCGTGGCATTCTGATCCACGATTACTAGCGATTCCGACTTCATGGAGTCGAGTTGCAGACTCCAATCCGGACTACGAACAGCTTTTTGGGTTCCGCTCCACGTCGCCGCTTTGCTTCCCTCTGTACTGTCCATTGTAGCACGTGTGTAGCCCTACTCGTAAGGGCCATGATGACTTGACGTCGTCCCCACCTTCCTCCGGTTTATCACCGGCAGTCTCCCTACAGTTCCCGGCATTACCCGCTGGCAAGTAAGGATAAGGGTTGCGCTCGTTGCGGGACTTAACCCAACATTTCACAACACGAGCTGACGACAGCCATGCAGCACCTGTCTCAGAGTTCCCGAAGGCACCAATCCATCTCTGGAAAGTTCTCTGGATGTCAAGAGTAGGTAAGGTTCTTCGCGTTGCATCGAATTAAACCACATGCTCCACCGCTTGTGCGGGCCCCCGTCAATTCATTTGAGTTTTAACCTTGCGGCCGTACTCCCCAGGCGGTCTACTTAATGCGTTAGCTTGAGAGCCCAGCGTTCTAGACGCCAAACTCCGAGTAGACATCGTTTACGGCGTGGACTACCAGGGTATCTAATCCTGTTTGCTCCCCACGCTTTCGTGCCTGAGCGTCAGTCTTCGTCCAGGGGCCGCCTTCGCCACCGGTATTCCTCCAGATCTCTACGCATTTCACCGCTACACCTGGAATTCTACCCCCTCTACGAGACTCTAGCTTGCCAGTTCGAAATGCGATTCCCAGGTTGAGCCCGGGGCTTTCACATCTCGCTTAACAAACCGCCTGCGCACGCTTTACGCCCAGTAATTCCGATTAACGCTCGCACCCTCCGTATTACCGCGGCTGCTGGCACGGAGTTAGCCGGTGCTTCTTCTGTCAGTAACGTCAATGTGCTGAGGTATTAACTCAACACCCTTCCTCCTGACTGAAAGTGCTTTACAACCCGAAGGCCTTCTTCACACACGCGGCATGGCTGCATCAGGGTTTCCCCCATTGTGCAATATTCCCCACTGCTGCCTCCCGTAGGAGTCTGGACCGTGTCTCAGTTCCAGTGTGGCTGATCATCCTCTCAGACCAGCTAGAGATCGTCGCCTTGGTGAGCCCTTACCTCACCAACTAGCTAATCCCACCTGGGCTTATCCATTCGCGCAAGGACCTAAGTTCCCCTGCTTTCCCCTTAGGGCGTATGCGGTATTAGCAGTCGTTTCCAACTGTTATCCCCCTCGAATGGGCAAATTCCCAGGCATTACTCACCCGTCCGCCGCTCGTCATCAAACTAGCAAGCTAGTTCATGTTACCGCTCGACTTGCATGTGTTAGGCCTGCCGCCAGCGTTCAATCTGAGCCATGATCAAACTCTTCAATTAAAAGTTTTGACTCTAATGAATGACTGTTCTATTCGAACACTCTTCAGTGAGTTTTAAATCGTTTTGCGATTCATTCACTGCGAGTGCCCACACAGATTGCTTGATATTTTGTTAAAGAGCATGCCTCTGAACTTTACTTCAAAGGCGCCGACTTCATCGGCTCAGGGCTGCGTATTCTACACACCCGGATATTAGCGTCAAGCCATTTTTTCAGTTTGTTGTCGCAATTATTTAATTGACGCTCAGCAGTTGAAATTAAAGGCTTTTGCCAGTTGTTCGGCCAGCTATAAAGTAGCGATTAGGCGACTAAGTTGCCAGACAACGAGGGCGCATTATAGGGAGACAAATAGATAGCGCAAGCGCTTTTTGAAGGGAATTTTGATCTTTTTCGATCTTCACTGATTAGCCACATTAAGCTAACTGCATATCCCCAGAGTTATCCACAATGACGAATAGGAAGCTAAAAAAGAGGCAACCCTATGGCTGCCTCGATTATCGTTATTTATTGGTAAGCCGCTTATGACAGCTTGCCGTGGCAATGTTTGTATTTTTTACCTGAACCACAGGGGCACAAATCGTTACGCCCGACTTTGTCACCTTGACGCATCACTGGGACTTGCGGCATACCTGCTGGCGGCTGGTCATCAGCGGTTAACGCTTCTGACTGTGCATGTTGGTATTCATGGCGGATGCGTGCTTGTTCTTCACGGCGGCGAGCTTCCATCTCATCCACATCTTCCTGTGCCTGTACCTGTACTTTGGACAGAATACTGATCACGTCATGTTTCAGTTGTTCCAACATCTGTTGGAAGAGTTCGAAGGATTCTCGTTTGTATTCCTGCTTAGGATTCTTTTGTGCGTAGCCACGCAGATGAATACCTTGACGCAGATAATCCATAGCAGACAGGTGTTCTTTCCAGAGACCATCTAGCGTCTGCAACATCACGGCTTTTTCAAACTGCCGTAATACGGCGGCACCGACCATCTGTTCTTTGGCGTCATAGGCTTCCTGCCATTTTGTCACAATGCGTTCACGTAGCGTTTCTTCGTGCAGGTCGTCTTCCTGATCCAGCCATTGCTGTACTGGCAGTTTCAGCGCAAATTCCTGTTCCAGACGTTGCTCTAAACCAGCAACATCCCACAGTTCTTCAATGGATTGTGGCGGAATGTATTGATCGATCACGCCATTCACCACATCGGCACGAATGGCCTCAATGGACTCTTGGATACTTTCTGCATCCATCAACGCGTTGCGCTGTGCATAAACCACCTGACGCTGATCGTTAGCCACGTCATCGTATTCCAGCAGTTGCTTACGAATATCGAAGTTACGGGCTTCCACTTTGCGCTGGGCATTTTCAATGGCGCGTGAGACCCAAGGATGTTCGATGGCTTCGCCTTCTTCCATCCCAAGCTTCTTCATCATATTGGCCATGCGTTCTGAAGCGAAGATACGCATTAATGTATCTTCTAGCGACAGGTAGAAACGGGATGAACCTGGGTCCCCCTGACGGCCAGAACGACCACGCAACTGGTTGTCGATACGGCGAGACTCATGGCGTTCTGTCCCCAGAATATGTAGACCACCGGCGGCGACAACTTCATCATGCCGCTGCTGCCAGTCAGCACGGATCTGGGCGATTTGCTCATCTGTCGCAGCTTCGAGCGCTTCAACTTCGGATTTCCAGTTGCCACCCAGCACGATATCGGTACCACGACCAGCCATGTTAGTCGCCACAGTAACGGTGCCGGAGCGCCCCGCCTGCGCCACAATCTCGGCTTCATGTTCATGGAACTTGGCATTCAGTACCTGATGCGGAATTTTTTCCTGTTTCAGCAGGTGTGATAACAACTCTGACTGTTCAATGGACACTGTGCCCACCAACACTGGCTGACCACGTTCACGGCAACCTTTAATATCGTTGATGATTGCGGCGTATTTTTCTTTTGCTGTGAGGTATACCAGATCCGCCATATCGTTACGGATCATGGGGCGGTTGGTGGGAACCACCACGGTATCTAGCCCGTAGATATGCTGGAATTCAAATGCTTCGGTATCTGCAGTACCTGTCATCCCCGCCAGTTTTTCGTAAATACGGAAATAGTTCTGGAAGGTGATAGATGCCAGTGTCTGGTTTTCATTCTGGATCTTGGCACCTTCTTTAGCTTCTACCGCTTGGTGCAAGCCTTCAGACCAGCGCCGCCCTGGCATGGTACGACCGGTGTGTTCATCAACGATGATCACTTCACCATCTTGCACCACGTAATCGACATCTTTTTCAAACAGATTGTGTGCCCGCAATGCGGCGTGTACATGGTGCAACAGCGAAATATTCGCCGCAGAATAGAGCGAATCGCCCTCATCCAGTAATCCGGCTTTAATCAGCAACTGTTCAATCTTTTCCTGACCACGTTCGGTCAAGTTTACCTGTTTGGCTTTCTCATCCACGGAGAAATCGCCAGTGCCGGTGTATTCTTCGGAGTCTTCTTTGTCCTGCTTGACCAGATTTGGGATCAACTTGTCGACTTTGACATATAACTCGGAGCTGTCTTCAGCCGCACCAGAAATAATCAAAGGAGTACGGGCTTCATCGATAAGAATGGAGTCCACTTCATCGATCAAGGCGTAGTGCAATGGCCGTTGTACGCGTTCCTGCGGTGAAAACGCCATGTTGTCACGCAGGTAGTCAAAGCCAAATTCGTTGTTGGTGCCGTAAGTGATGTCAGCATTATAAGCCGCTACTTTATCTTGATGTCCCAAACCAGCAACGTTGATGCCGACGGTCATGCCTAAGAATTCAAACAACGGACGGTTGGTTTCAGCGTCACGCCGGGCCAGATAGTCGTTCACGGTAATGACGTGTACGCCTTTGCCAGTAAGCGCATTCAGATAGGCCGGCAAGGTTGCGGTTAGGGTTTTACCTTCCCCGGTCCGCATTTCAGCGATGCGATTACTGTCGAGCACTAAGCCCCCAGCAACTGCACATCAAAATGGCGCATTTCAAAGACGCGCTTGGACGCTTCACGCACAGTGGCAAACGCTTCGGCAGTGATCTGCTCCAGCGCTTCGCCGTTGGCAAGACGCTCACGAAATTCTGCGGTTTTGGCCTTCAGTTGCTCATCACTGAGCTTTTCATATTCCGTTTCAAGCGCATTAATTTTTGTAACGATTTTGCCAAGCGCTTTGAGGGTACGTTGGTTACGGCTACCAAATATCTTTGTCAGTAATTTACCTAACATCTGAATCACTTTTTAGTTGTAGGCCAGGGCTCAACTGAGTCTGGCGGCCAATTCCGATTAACCTGCGCGACGATACACAAATTTTTGTGGATCTATCTGTTGTCCGTTACGCAGTACTTCGTAATGTACATGGGGCCCGGTAGAGCGCCCTGTACTTCCCATTACGGCGATTTTATCGCCTTTGGCAACCACATCACCTACAGTTACTGACAAAGCTTCGTTATGGCCATAGCGGGTGCGGTATCCGTTCCCGTGATCAATCTCCACCAGATTGCCATAACCAAACATCTTTCCGGCCCATGTCACCACGCCAGCAGCTGTGGCGACAACATCCGTTCCTTCCGTGCCAGCGAAATCAATACCTTTGTGCATTGCCCGCTGCCCCGTAAAAGGATCATTGCGTAAACCGTAGGGCGAGGATAACCAGCCTTTAGCGACTGGACGCCCTGATATATAACGCTCCTCACTGATATTGAGGTTGGATGCCACCGTTTCAAGGAGTGACAACGTTGCGTTATTTTTATCAATTCCTGAGGCCAACCGATCCATATCGGCAATCAGTTGGTCTAATTCTATCGTGGAGCCTATCTCGCTCCCACCACCGACACCGACCTCGGCATCGAAATCAAATTGGTCATCAAGCTGGTAATTCTGCGCCAATTGCTGACCTAGCGCTTCAAGCCGGGTCAGTTTTGCCTGCATACGTGCAACGTGGGCGACAAGGGTTGCCAGCTGAGATTCAGTGGCTTGTTTGAGTTGTTTGACTTGTTTCTGTTGCTGTTCGCGAGCCTGTCTCTCGTGATCGACACTGGCTTGCTGGGATTCAAAGCGCTGATGATTGTATTGATAGAGTCCTGCCCCCGCTGCAAGCAGCAGCATAGGCAGCAACAGCCAGTATTTCCCCGGCTGCCAGCGCGTCACGCCATTTCGACCCTGAATAAAAACTGTTACACTCATAGCCTCTGTAAGCCATCTTATTATCGTAATGAAAAAGCTCCCCCAAGACCTCAGTCAATTGGTACACCAGTCAGGCTCATTGCCGAGTCTGGCCGAGAGAGCAGAGCTTTTGTTATATCTGGACAAATATGTCAAACAGCTACTGACAGGTCCAGTTAGCGCACAGCTAACAGTTGCCAATTTACGCCAGAATGTACTGGTGCTTGAAACACCGACATCGGCCTGGGCTGCCAGAATCAACTTTCAAAAAGCGAAACTGTTACAACAACTCCAAGCAGAGGCGTTCCCAATGCTTACCGCTATTGAGGTGAAAGTCAACCCGGCACTTGCGTCTGTCGCTACAAAACCCAAGCTGACTCACAGGACATTGAGTGCAACCGCAGCGGAGCACATCAATGCCTTGGCCGAGCATACCGAAGGTTCACTGGGCCAAAAACTAAAACGGCTGGCTGCATTGGCCAGCCGTCAAGGCTCGAAAAACTAAACTATGCCATCACCACGCCGGTCGGCATACTGAAGCTGACCGGAGCGTCGGTTTCTTTGTCAAAGCTCACTACTTCCCAAGCTTCCTGGTTGGCAAGCAAGGCACGCACTAAGCGATTATTCAGAGCATGCCCGGTTTTGAAGGCGCGGAATTCACCAACAATCGCATGACCCGCTACATACAGATCACCGAATGCATCGAGAATCTTGTGCTTAACGAATTCATCCTCATAACGCAGGCCATCGGGGTTGAGGACTCGGTATTCATCAAGCACCACGGCATTTTCCATGCTCGCACCTAAGCCAAGGTTATTGGCTCGCAGATATTCCACATCACGCATAAACCCGAAAGTTCTGGCGCGACTGATATCTTTGATAAAGGCGGAGGAGGAAAAATCCATCACCATGTGTTGTTGGCTACGGGCGATTTCGGGATGAGCAAAGTCGATTTCAAAATCCACTTTGAAACCTTTGTAAGGTCGCAATTCTGCCCATTTATCGCCGTCTTCCACGCGTACTGTTTGCTTGATTCTGAGATATTTTTTAGCCACTGACTGCTGTTTGATCCCGGCACTTTGCAGCAGGAATACGAAGGGGCTGGCACTACCATCCATCACGGGGATTTCTGGTGCATTCACTTCGATTACAGCGTTGTCGATGCCTAGTCCGGCCAATGCGGCAAACAGATGCTCAATCGTTGCAATGCGCACGCCTTCGTCATTCACCACTGCAGTACACATGGTGGTTTCACGCACCATTTCTGCTTTAGCGGGAATAGTGACATGGGGCTGCAGATCCGTGCGCACAAGCAAAATACCTGTGTTCACTGGTGCGGGTCTCAGGGTTAAAGTCACCTTTTTGCCAGAGTGCAGTCCGACACCGGTTGCTTTTACCGTATTTTCAAGAGTTCTTTGAAAAATCATTTAGTTACCCGTAAACATTACAACGATTAACGCCAAATTTTACCGCCAGGGATCGGTTCATGCCCGCGGCTGGTCGGATATCTTAGCATAATCAAGCCATTTCACAAAAAATACTGTCACCACATAATCATCAGCATCTGCCAGTGATTAATCAGCGCCAATATACAAACCGTTAGTCCGCTGCTTGCGCAAGAATGCCGGAATATCAAGATAATCCAGTTCATTCTTATGACTAGGTGCAGGTTGCGGAGCCGGTACGACATTGCTCTTGGGTGCAGGTGCCGTTGCGGTTTCTTCTGGCTGTACATAAGTTTCGACACGTGGCTCAACTACGGGTTCAGTTCGCATGGGTTTAGAAACCAACTGAATGTCAGGTTTTCTGTCCGCGCCGATGCCGGTAGCAACCACAGTTACCCGCAGCTCATCGCTCATTTCTGGGTCGATTACCGCCCCAACAACGACGGTGGCAGTATCAGAAGCATAGGCTTTAACGTGGTTACCCACAGTTTCAAACTCTTCGATACTCATGTCCATACCCGCGGTGATGTTAACCAACACCCCACGCGCACCGGCCAAGTCGATATCTTCCAGCAATGGGCTGGCAACCGCGGCTTCTGCCGCTTCTTCGGCACGGTCTTCACCACGAGCAACACCTGTGCCCATCATGGCATTACCCATTTCCGACATCACAGTACGCACGTCAGCAAAGTCAACGTTGATCAGGCCGGGACGAGTGATCAGTTCGGCAATCCCCTGTACTGCGCCCAGCAATACGTTGTTAGCCGCCGCAAAAGCGTCTAGGAGTGAAGTACCACGCCCCAACACTTTTAATAACTTTTCGTTAGGAATAGTGATCAGTGAATCCACATGCTTCGCCAGTTCGGAAATCCCCTGTTCGGCGTAAGCCATACGCTTTTACCTTCAAACGGGAACGGTTTAGTCACCACGGCAACGGTGAGGATACCTTCCTGACGAGCAATCTCCGCCACAACTGGCGCTGCACCAGTACCGGTGCCACCGCCCATACCGGCGGCGATAAAGATCATATCGGCACCCTTGATGGCGGCACGAATGCTTTCTTTATCTTCTTCGGCGGCAGCGCGACCAACTTCAGGATTAGCGCCCGCGCCCAGACCTTTAGTCACATCGCGACCAATCTGAATGGTGGTGCCAGCCGCTGATTTTCGCAGCGCCTGCGCATCGGTGTTGGTCACCATAAACTCAACACCTTCAATATTGTGTTTTACCATGTGTTCGATGGCATTACCGCCACCACCGCCCACACCGATGACTTTGAGCACTGCATCGCTCAGCGCATCGTTTTGAGTATCCATGATCTCAAACATGATCATATTCTCCATTTACCTGCGTTATACGAGTTAAAACTCGCCTTTAAACCAACTCTGGACCCGATTCCACAAGCTGGTTACCCCTGGGCGCTCTGGGCGTTCAAACTGTCGTTCAATCACCCGCCGAGCACCGTAGTGAAGCAGCCCAACTCCGGTGGAGTAAACTGGCTGATCCACATATTCATACAAACCTTTTACTGGCAGCGGCGATGCTACCCGCACCGGCATACCGAAGGTTGCTTCGGCAATATCCACTGCCCCTTCAATCGACGCTGTGCCACCGGTGATGACAATCCCGGCAGCAATCTGATCTTCAAGGCCACTGTCTTTCAGCTGCTTGAACACCAGCTCAAACAATTCCTGGTAACGCGGTTCCACTACTTCAGCCAACGTATGCCGTGACATGGTGCGTGATGGTCGCCCGCCGACAGACGGCACCTCAATGCTGTCTTCACGGCTGACGGTGGCGCTACGGGCACTGGCGTACTGCACTTTAATCTGTTCCGCATGAGATAACGGCGTGCGAAAGATTTTGGCAATGTCGCTGGTCACCTGATTGCCTGCGACCGGGATCACTGCGCAATGGCGCAAGGCACCATTGGTATACACAGTGATATCTGTGGTACCACCACCGATATCCAACAGACATACGCCGAGATCTTTCTCGTCGGCGGTCAACACGGCATCTGCCGAGGCAATGCCAGAAAACACCAGATCATCCACTTTGAGGCCGCAACGTTCGACGCTCTTAGTGATGTTTTTCGCCATATCGTTCGCACAGGTGACAATATGCACCTTGGCTTCCATACGCATACCTGACATACCGATAGGGCTTTTAATCCCTTCTTGCACATCAATGGCGTATTCCTGTGGCAACACATGCAGAATGCGGCGCTCGGTGGGGATCTTCACTGACCTGGCTGTGTGGATCACATTTTCCACATCTTCCTGGGTCACTTCTTCATCGTTAATCGACACCATGCCGTTTTCATTCTGACAAGCGATGTGCTTGCCGGAGATGCTCAGATATACCGACGACACTTGGCAGTCAGCCATCAGCTCCGCCTGATCCAGCGCCCGCTGCACGCTACGGACAATAGAATCCAGATCGTTGACGCCACCCTTATCCATACCGCGGGAAGGATGGTTGCCGAGCCCCACTATGCTGATTTCGCCATCAGGTAACACTTCACCAATGATCACTGCGACCTTGGAAGTGCCGATATCCAATCCGACAATCAAATTTCTTTCTTGGTTCTTGGTCATCAATCACTGACTCTCTTGTTGTGGCTCTTGCCAGCCCACCGCCAATCCTGTGTCATAACGCAAATCCACTCTGGCGACACTTTTATCCTGCTTTAACAATTCCGGGTACACGTTGATAAACCTTTGTACCCGCGACATTCTGTCTTCTCGGCCCAACGCCAGCACTATGCCATTGCCGAGGACGGCTTCCCACGCCAACCGTGGCGTCAGACTTAATTTTTCCAGACGGAAACTATTGATACGCAACAGTTCATCCATCTGTTTAAACACGGTCAGCACCTCAGCCCCGCGTTTCTCCGGCCCCGATAACCAGGGCAGATTTTCCAACCCGGGTTTCACTGGTGCCGCGAATACCTCACCGTGTTCATTCAACCAGGCATCCTGATTCCAATGCGCCACCGGCACCTGCTCTTGCAGATAGACCTTTAACTTTGCAGGCCAGTCTCGGCGCACCGATGCCCGATACACCCATGGCAGATTTTCCAGTGCTTGCTGCACTTGCGTAACATCAGCACTGAAAAAACTGCGTTTCATCAAATCCTGCAATGCCAGCCGAATATCGTTATCGCTGGTATATTGCCGTTCGCCTTTAATCGCGACAGCTTCAATCGGTAACGCTTGCGCATCATTCAGTAGCAGGTTCAGTTTCCAGCCCGCTAACACAAAGCCCAAAATCACTAGCAGTAAAAAGGCGACACCGCTGCACAGGTACCAGTTGACCTGTGCCAGTTGCGTTTTGCCGTTGTGCCATCTCTGCTTCAGTGTCATTGGCTATTCCGAGTCAGCGCCACACAAAAGCGGCCATTATATAGACCCGTTGCTGACGGTCAAAAAACACCGTTGCGGCACTGACAGTTATCGACTTACGCAACGCCTTTACTGGTCTCATCTTTTGCAAAACCCAAACAGGTACGCGCTAATTCTCTAGAAAGCGCCCCGATGTTGCCGGCTCCTTGTGTCAGCAACAAATCACCTTCTTTCACTACCGACTGCAAGATTTCTGGCAGTTGTTCTGGGGTCGCCACATAAATCGGGTCGACCTGCCCCCGCAACCGAATACTGCGGCACAGTGCCCGGCTATCGACCCCGGCAATCGGAGTTTCACCAGCTGGGTAGACTTCCAGCATCAACAAACAATCGACCTGCGACAACACATCCACAAAATCTTCATAAAGGTCGCGGGTGCGGGTATAGCGGTGTGGCTGGAACACCATGACCAAACGTTCGTCTGGCCAGCCCGCCCGCGCCGCGCGAATCGTTGCGGCAACCTCGCTCGGATGGTGCCCATAATCGTCCACCAGCATCACTTTGCCGTTGGGAGTTTCGTAATCTCCCAAATGCTGGAAGCGGCGGCCAATACCCTGAAACTCAGCTAACGCCTTGATGATGGCGTCATCTTCAATGTCATCTTCTGTCGCCACCGAGATCGCGGCCAGCGCATTGAGCACGTTGTGCCGACCTGGCAGATTCAACAGCAACGGCAAATCTTCTTTACCTTTGCGGCGCACGGTAAAGCGGCATTGCGCACCTTGCTGGCTAAAGTCCAGCGCTTGCACATCCGCTTCCGTGTTAAAACCATAAGTCACCATATGCCGCCCAATGCGCGGCAAAATATCGCGGATGGTCGGGTCATCGGTACACAGCACCGCCACACCGTAAAACGGCAGGTTGTGCAGAAAGTCCACAAAGGTGCTTTTCAGTTTTTCAAAATCACCGCCATAGGTATCCATATGATCGGCTTCAATATTGGTGACCACTGACACCATAGGTTGCAGATGCAGGAATGACGCATCGCTCTCATCCGCTTCCGCAATCAAATAACGGCTATGCCCCAAACGCGCATTGGTACCGGCACTATTAAGCAACCCACCGATGACAAAGGTTGGATCGCGGCCTGATTGGGCATAAATGCTGGCGATCAAGCTGGTCGTAGTGGTCTTGCCATGTGTTCCCGCAATGGCTACACCGTGGCGGTAACGCATCAGCTCCGCCAGCATCTCCGCACGGCGCACAACTGGCGTCCGATTGGCCTTGGCTGCCAGTAACTCAGGGTTGTCCTGATGAATAGCACTGGAAACCACCACCACATCGACGTTCATCACGGCTTCAGCACTGTGGCCGATCACCACCCGCGCCCCAAGCGCGGATAGCCTATCGGTTACAGCATTACGCGCAATATCCGAGCCACTGATCTGGTAACCTTCATTCAATAACACTTCGGCAATGCCTCCCATACCGGCACCGCCAATACCCACGAAATGAATACGTCTCACCCGGCGCATTTCCGGGATGGTGGCTCTCACCTGAGCGTATTTTTCAGCAATAGTTGTCATTTTTATCCTTTGTCTGCCAGTGCACTGCACACAGCGGCCACTCGGTCAGTGGCATCCAGAACTGCGACAGTCCTAGCCTTACGGCCCATTTGGAGCAATTGTTCTCTGTCTTCTGCCAGCGCCAACAGCGCCGCTGACAGACTTTCTACATTCAGTTGTGACTGTGGCAACAATTTGGCCGCACCCGCAGCCACCAGCACCTGTGCATTGCGTGTTTGATGATCGTCCACCGCATGCGGCAAAGGCACAAAAATCGCTGGCAGCCCCACAGTGGCCAGTTCTGATACGGTTAGAGCTCCCGCCCGGCAAATCACCAAATCCGCCCAGCGATAGGCGGCTTCCATATCATCGATAAAGTCGGCGACTTTGACTCGGTCATCCTGCCCACAGTGTTTGTACTGTGCCTGCACCGAGGCCTGATTGCCTTTCCCTGCCTGATGCCAAACAGTGACGGACAACGACTGACTGACCTTTGCCACGGTTTCTGGTAGCAATTCGTTGAACACTTTTGCCCCCAGACTGCCGCCCACAACCAAGACTTTGACGGCATCCGCACTCAAGGTCTTAGGGCATTCGCCCAATGCAATCAGCTCGGCACGGATCGGGTTACCCACCACCATGGCATTGACCTGAGTAAAGGTATTAGCAAAAGCACACAACACCTTGTTCGCAATTTTTGACAGCAATTTGTTGGTCAGTCCCGGCACGGCATTTTGTTCATGCAATACCAGCGGGATCCCCGCCAATTTGGCAGCGACACCACCGGGGCCACTGGCATAACCGCCCATGCCTAACACTACATCAGGCTTAAATTCACGGATCACTTTTAACGCCTGCATAAGCGAACGCAGCACTTTGAACGGCGCGGTTAACTTACGCAATATGCCGTTACCCCGCACCCCTTTGATATCGATAAAGTCGATATCAAAACCATGCTGCGGCACCAATCTGGCTTCCATACGGTCAGCGGTGCCTAACCAGCGGATCTGCCAGCCTTGTTGTGCCAACCGCCGGGCCACCGCCAGTGCCGGGAATACATGGCCACCAGTGCCACCCGCCATCACTAATAAGCGTTTGCCTTCCGCCGCCACAGCCATTATTTCATTCTCCCCTGTACTGCCTGGATCAGACTCAAACGCCGCTCATAATCAATCCGCAACAGCACCATTGCCGCCGCCGTCATCACCCACAAGCTGCTGCCGCCGTAACTAATAAATGGCAAGGTCAGCCCTTTGGTGGGCAACATACCGATACTGGCGCCGACATTCACCACGGTCTGAAAACAGATCCAGATGCCAATGGCGTACGCCAGATATCCTTCAAATGGTCGCTCCATCGCCAGACATTGATGCCCCAAACGCAACGCCCGTAACGATACAAACAGCAGTACCGCTAATACCGCGATAATGCCGACAAATCCCAACTCTTCACCGATGATGGCGAAGATAAAATCGGTATGCGCTTCAGGCAGGTATTCCAGTTTCTGGATACTGTTCCCCAGCCCTTGCCCCAGCCAGTCACCACGACCGTAGGCCATCAGTGACTGTGTCAATTGATAACCACTGCCAAACGGATCCTGCCAAGGATCCAGAAAAGACGTTACCCGCCGCATACGGTAGGGTTCTAGCAATACCAACAGCACAAATGCCATGGTGCCGGCCAAAATCAAGGCAAAAAGTCCAGCAACCGCGCGCCAGCAAGGAACAGTAAGCCAACGGTCACAACAAACAGCACCACCACGGTTCCCAAGTCTGGCTGCATCAAAATCAGCACTGCATATACAGCAAACACTGCAATCGGCTTATAAAAACCTTTGGCATTTTCCCGCACTTCTTGATGTCGCCGCACCAAATAACCCGCCATATAGACGGAGAAAGCAAACTTAGCGACTTCGGCCACTTGGATACGAATTGGCCCAAGTGACAACCAGCGAGTGGCGCCGTTAACTGAAGTGCCCACCAACAGCACCGCCACCAACATCAGCCCGACCACTAGCAACATCAGCGGGCTTAATTGCTGCCAGCGTTGCATATCGACCTGCAACACGATGGCGGCAATCACTACACAACCGGCCAGATAACCGGCATGCCGTTCCACAAAATAAAACGGATTACCGGTAAGACTCTGAGCTTCTGGCATGGAGGCAGACATCACCATCACAAAGCCAAAACCAATTAATGACAATACGGCTAACAACAGTTTGCGGTCATACAACTGCATGCCCGGCGCACTGCGTTCAGCAAACCAGCTTGACCATGGCCATTTAATGCCACCGCCAAACAGGTTGAGCTGGCGTTCGTCAGTCTTGCTGCTCATCCAGCGCCTCCACCAACTGGCGGAAATCATCACCTCTGGTCATAAAGTTGCTGTACATATCCAAGCTGGCGCAAGCGGGCGATAGCAATACGATGTCACCAGAATTGGCGAGTTCATGGGCTTTAGCTACCGCTTCAGCCATGGTTTTCACTTTAATGGTGCCTTCCTTCTGCGCCGCGATCTTGTCGCCATCGCGCCCTAAGGTGATCAACTTGCTAACCCCTTTCAGAGCCGCCTGCATAGTGCTGAAATCAGCGCCTTTGCCGTCACCACCCGCAATCAAAATAATGTCACCAAGATAATCGCTAAAGCCCTGCAATGCTGCCAAGGTGGCGCCCACGTTGGTGGCTTTTGAATCGTTAACCCAAGTCACGCCATCTTTCACGGCCACCAGTTCACAACGATGTGGCAATCCTTTAAATTCCTCGGCCACTTTTGCCATGCTGGCTTTATCGACACCGGCGGCATCCGCCAAAGCCATTGCCGCCAGCATATTGGCCTGGTTGTGCGTACCCAGTAGCGCCACATCCATCACATTCATGATTTCACTGCTACCGTGCACAATTTTACCGTCGGTAATGCCCCACTCGTCGCTATCGGGATTATCCAGACCGAAGCTGTTGTTATTCATCGGATTCAGCGGTTTGGTCAGCTCGTCATCGCGGTTGTAAATTGCCAGGCGGCTCTGTTCAAATAAGCGCAGTTTGGCGCGGCGATAGGCTTCCAGATCGCTGTATCTGTCCATGTGATCTTCACTGATGTTAAGACAGGTGGCCGCCAAGCAATCGAGGCTGTTGGTGGTTTCCAACTGGAAGCTGGACAATTCCAGCACGTAATGGGTTGCCGGATGTTGCAACAGCTCCAGTGCTGGCACGCCGATATTGCCGCCCACGGCGACCTGTATGCCTGGCCGCTTGAGCATCTCACCCACCAGCGTGGTGACCGTAGACTTACCATTGGAACCGGTAATCGCCAGCACACAGGGGGCGGTCAGCAATCGCGCGAGCGAACAGCTCTACATCGCCGATAACTTCAATCCCCAGATCCAAGGCGACGCGGACTTCCGGAGTATCCAACGGAATTCCGGGGCTGATAATGATCTGCTTTGCCTGTACTAGCGAACGGCAATCAAAGCCGCCGAAATAACATTCTAACTGCGGATATTCAGCTTTGATTTCGTCACCACCAGGAGGGTTGCGACGACTGTCCATCACTAATGGCAAAATGCCTTGTGACATCAGATAACGCACCACAGATTTACCTGTAGCCCCCAATCCCAGTACGATATGTGAATAACGCCCGTTCATATCCTTACCTCAGCTTCAAGGTCGCCAGACCCAGCAATACCAGAAACAGCGAAATGATCCAAAAGCGAACAATCACCCGCGGCTCCGGCCAGCCTTTCAATTCATAATGGTGATGGATAGGTGCCATACGGAAAATTCGCTGGCCGCGTAACTTGTAGGAACCCACCTGCAAAATTACCGAAACCGTTTCCATCACAAACACACCGCCCATGATCACCAGCAGGATCTCCTGCCGTACCAAGACCGCCATGGCGCCCAGTGCCGCCCCCAGCGATAATGAGCCAACATCGCCCATAAACACCTGCGCCGGGTAAGTGTTAAACCACAGAAAACCAAGCCCCGCCCCCACAATTGCCGTACACACAATCACCAGTTCACTGGAACCGGGGAGATGTGGAATATTCAAATAAGCGGCAAACTGCGCGTGACCAGAAAGATAAGCCACCAGCGCAAAGGCAGCGGCGACCATCACGGTAGGGGTAATGGCTAAGCCATCCAGACCATCGGTCAGGTTTACCGCATTGCTGGAGCCGACAATGGTGAAATAGGTCAACACAATGAAGAAAATGCCCAATTGCGGCATCACTTCTTTAAAGAATGGTACGACTAACTGAGTGTCACCCGGCACAGCGGCAGACACATATAAGTAAATCCCCACTATCAGCGCCACGACTGACTGCCAGAAGTACTTCCAACGCGCCGCCAAGCCTTTCGGGTCTTTACGGATCACCTTGCGGTAATCATCCATAAAGCCGATGAGCCCATAGGCCGCCAGCACAAAGAGCATTACCCATACATAGCGGTTATCTAAGTCGCCCCACAGCAGCACACTGATAAAGATACCTGCCAGGATCAATAAACCACCCATGGTGGGTGTGCCACGTTTGCTGAAATGGGATTCAGGGCCATCGTTACGCACCACCTGACCAATCTGCAATAATTGCAATTTGCGGATCAGTCTTGGCCCCCACCACAGTGAAAAACTCAATGCCGTCAGCAATCCCAGAATGGCCCGGAAGGTCACATAAGAAAACACGTTAAACCCGGTATAAAACTGGGTTAGATACTCCGCCAGATAAACCAGCATTTACACTAACTCCCCGCGCCCAAAGGCTACTACAAGGGCCTCAACCACCCGCTCCATGCGCGAGCTACGAGACCCTTTAACCAACACGGTGACTTTCCCTGGCAACCGGTTGAGATATTTTATTAATGCGTCCACCAATGACTCAATGGCCTGATAATGCTCCGTGGCAAAAGCGGCACTGGTGTGTTTAGTCAGTTCACCGCAGCAAAATAGCGCATCGATCCCGGCTTTGCGGGCACGCTCTCCCAGCTCTCGGTGTAAAGGCGCAGCATTGTCGCCTAATTCGCCTAAATCGCCCAGTACCAAAATGCGATTTCCGTCAATTTCCTGCAGCCAATTTATCGCCGCAGTGACCGAGTTGGGGTTGGCGTTATAACTATCGTCCACCAGCATGAAGCGCCCTAACGGCTTAGGCTGCATACGCCCCTTCACTGGCTGCATTGCTGCCAGCCCATTAGCAATGTCGGTTAACGTCAGCCCTAACCCCAGACACAAGCCTGCCGCAGCCAAGGCGTTATGTACCTGATGCCGCCCCGCCAAGGGTAACACCACCGGCTGAACCTGAGCTTGCCAGTGCAGTTCAAAGCGGTAGCAGCCATTCGCATCATGTTGTAAGTTTGCGGCAGTTAGCTGCGCGTTGGTGTCCACCGCAAACGTTAACTGCTGATGACCAGCCGCCGCCTCCTGCATAACCTGAGCATAATGGTCATCGGCATTGATCACGGCAATGCCTTGCGGTTGCAGATGACGAAAAATTTCTGATTTTGCCGCCGCCACACCAGCTTCGGAACCAAACCCAGCCAGATGCGCGCTTCCCACATTATTCACCAGTGCAACCTCGGGACGCACGATAGCCGAGGTGTAGTCAATTTCACCTGGGTGGTTGGCGCCCAGTTCAAACACAGCGAACTGATGCTGAGGTTCCAGCCTTAGTGCCGTTAATGGTACGCCGATATCGTTGTTGAAATTACCCGAGGTATAAAGTACCGGGGCCAACTGTGACAAGATGGTCGCCACCATCTCTTTGACACTGGTTTTGCCATTAGACCCGGTCAGCGCCACGCAACGCGGATTGACCCGGTTACGCACTAACGCACCTAACTGCCCCAGCGCTTTATGGGTATCAGCGACCAGAACTTGCGGTATATCCAAAGGTAATAATTTGCTGACTAATAACGCCGTAGCACCAGCACTGACGGCGGTCGGCGCATAGTCGTGACCATCAAACCGCTCCCCCGGCAACGCGATGAACAGACAGTCGGTTGTAATGTTACGGCTATCGGTGCTGACGCTGTTTATCTGCACCTCAGCTAAAGTCTGAGATGGCAACTGTCCCGCTACTGCGGTGGCAATATCGCCTAACGTTAACGGGATCATTGTTGACCTCCGCTAATTTCGCGAGCCAAAGCCCGCTCATCATAATGATGTTTCACGCCAGCAATTTCCTGATAAGTTTCATGGCCTTTGCCTGCCAGTACGATAAGATCTCCGGCCTTGGCCTGACTGACGACATAGCGGATGGCCTTCACGCGATCCACCTCGGTCAGCGCCTGTTGCGGGTGAGCCAGCCCCGCGACTATGTCATTAATAATCTGTTGTGGCTCTTCGCTACGAATATTGTCACTGGTGATCATCAGCCGATCCGCCAACCGCTCGGCGATTGCGCCCATTTGCGGCCGTTTGCCTTTATCACGATCGCCACCACAGCCAAACACACACCACAGCTGGCCCTGACAATGTTCCCGCGCTGCCAGCAGTGCTTTTTCCAGCCCATCAGGGGTATGGGCGTAATCCACCACCAGAGAAAAGCCTTGCGCTGATGCAAAACATTCCATGCGCCCGGGGACGGGTTGCAGCTGTGGCGCCAATTGCAGTAATGCCTTAAGGGGATAACCGAGGGCATACAAGGCGGTCAACGCCGCCAACAGATTTGACAGGTTAAACTCGCCCAGCAGCGGGGTTTGCAGTTGACCTTCACCTTCCGGCCAGCGGATACGTGCTTGAATGCCGGCATGATGGTAATCGGCATCGAATGCCAACAGTGTGGCGCGCGGATCGTTTTGCAGACTAAAGCCCAACAGCCGCGTTTTATCCATGCTGTCAAACCAAGAGGAGCCGGTGCTATCGTCAAGATTAACTGCGGCTTTTTTACCGTTGGGAAGCGTAACAGCCGTTGTTTAGCGGCGGCATAGGCTTCCATATTCTTGTGAAAATCCAAATGGTCGCGGCTGAGATTGGTGAAAACCGCGACTTCGAATGGCACAGCGTCGACCCGCCCTTGTACCAAACCATGACTGGAGACTTCCATGGCACAGACATCAACCCCAGACTCGCCCATCTGCTTAAACTGTGACATTAACGTAATGGCATCGGCGGTAGTGTTGCCGGTATCATGCAGATGACCAGGGCGCCCATTGCCCAAGGTTCCCATCACACCCGCTTGCTGACCGTACAATTCAATCCATTGGGCAATCAGCTGTGTTACTGAGGTTTTACCATTAGTTCCCGTCACTCCCACAATCCGTGGTTTACCGGGGAGCAATCCATAATACTGGGCAGCCAGTGCCGATACCTGCCGATTCAATCGGAAAAATTCAATTACCAGCCCTTCATCACGGCTGACTTTTCCATGAAAATCAGGATTATCGGTATGTTTCAGCACGGCGGTGGCGCCATTTTTTAAGGCGGCGGCAATATATTCGCGGCCATCGGTTTTAAACCCAGGGACCGCCACAAACAAGCCACCACGGACAACTTTGCGGCTATCAAGTGTTGGTTCAGCAACCGTTTCACTACCCGCGTAATGAAACCAAGGGGCGAGCAGATCCTTCAGCAACATCATTCTTTTCTCCCCGGAGTTCCCGCCAATTGCACCTGTTCCCGGGCACTGACAGGTTCGACGTTTAACATCTGCAACGCCCCAGACATCACCTTGCCAAATACCGGACCAGAAACATCACCACCGTAGTAGTGATCGCCCTTAGGTTCATTCACCACCACCACCATTGCCAAGCGTGGATTATTGGCCGGTGCAACACCCGCAAACAACGCCACATAATCATCACCATAGCCGCCAGCAACGGCTTTGCGGCTGGTGCCAGATTTGCCGGCTACTGGATAGCCATCGATGTGAGCTTTGGTGCCAGTACCGCCTGCTTCTGTCACCCCAACCAGCATTTTCAGCACTTCTTTGGCGGACGTTTCTGACAGCACACGGACGCCTTCTGGCGCTTGTTTTAGTTTTAATACTGAGGCCGGGCGTAAAATGCCGCCGCTACCTAAGGTGGCATACATACGCGCTAACTGTAATGGGGTTACGGTCAGACCGTAGCCGAACGCCAAGGTTGCCCGTTCAAAGTCAGACCAACGATGGCGCTCTGGGATCAGCCCAGTGCTTTCCCCGGTCAGATTTACCCCGGTGTAATTCCCTAGTCCTAATGACTGATAAGTCCCCAACAACTGTTGAATGGGTAAACCCAGCGCCAGTTTACTGATGCCAACGTTACTGGACTTGATCAAAATGGTAGCCAGTGAAATATCGCCCAAGTTATGACCATCGCGCACTTGTCGGCCGCCAATCCGCATCCAGCCTGGTGAGGTGTCCACTAAGTCTCCAGGTTTGACGATGCCAGCTTCCAGCGCCGCCGCCATCACGAATGGCTTCACCGTGGAACCCGGTTCATAGGCATCCGTTACCGCCCGATTGCGCATGCGGTAACTTTCCAAGTCATCACGGGCGTTAGGGTTGTAAGATGGGGTGTTCGCCATTGCCAGGATTTCACCGGTATGCACATCAATCATCACCAGCGACCCCGAGGTCGCCTGATACATTTCAGTGGCCCGTTTTAATTCGCGGTAGGCGAGTTGCTGAATCCGCTGATCCACGCTCAACACCAGATCGTTAGAACGTTCACCTTGCTGGATAATGCCAAGGCGTTCCACTACTTGACCATCGCGCGACTGCCGTACCTGCTCTTTGGACGGCGTACCGGTTAGCCAGTTATCGTAGGTGTTTTCTAAGCCTTCAATACCGACATCATCGATATTGGTAATCCCCACCAGTTGGGCGGTGATTTCGCCGGTAGGATAGTAACGACGGGATTCTGATTTAAGGTAAATACCAGGAAGTTTCAGCTGTTTGATATAATCGGCCACGGCCGGTGTGACCTGTCGCTGAATATAGGTAAAGCGTTTATTGGGGTTGGATTTTACCCGGTTTACCAGTTCATTTTCTGGTTGATGCAGCACATCGGCCAATGCCTGCCAACGGCGCATATCGGCAAAGCCATTTTCATCATGTACCACTTTCGGGTCGGCATAAACGGCTTTTACTGGCACGCTAACGGCCAGCATCTCACCATTGCGGTCGGTGATCAGCCCTCGCTGAACTTCTGAAGAGGTGGTTCGCAGGGTGCGCATATCACTTTCGTGGCGCAACATTTCTGGCTGCAATACCTGAATGTAAGCAGCTCGCCCGACCAGTGACACAAACATCAGGCACACCGCCGCTACCACCGCCTTGAGTCGCCAGTGTATTGGTTGAGGCTTGGAAATCCTTTTTGCCTGTTTTTTCATGGAAGTCTCACTATGACCTCTTCATTAGGTAACGGCCGCACCATCTCTAATTCTTTGGTTGCTATCCTAGTAACCCGGCTGTGCTCTGCCAGTGATTGCTCTTCCAACAATAAATTGCGCCATTCAATATCCAGACGATCCCGTTCCTGCTGCAATTTACTCAGCTGACTGGTTTGGTGTCGGCTGATGTGGCTGGTGTACACCACCGCCACCGCATTCCCAAGCACCAGGCATGACATCAGCAACAGCCATTTGTGATGCCAGATATCCAGCATCACAATCCGCGCTAAGTTCGGCTGCTGCTTAGATGCTGTCATCTCAGTCACCTAAGCGCTCCGCTACCCGTAACACCGAGCTACGAGCACGCGCGTTCACATCCAGTTCGGCATCTGACGGTTTGATGGCCTTTCCTAGGGTTTTTAACTTGCGTCCCTGTTGTAACTGCGCTTCGGTTACAGGTAAGCCATATGGCACTTCTTCCACCTGGCTGTAACGACGCATAAATCGTTTTACCAAACGGTCTTCCAACGAGTGAAAACTGATCACCGACAAGCGCCCACCGGGAGCCAGCACAGTTAACGCACCATCGAGTGCCTGCTGGATCTGTTCTAGTTCACTGTTGATATAAATGCGGATCGCTTGGAATACCCGAGTTGCCGGGTGTTTATTACGCTCACGGTGTTTAGTGATACGTTCGATAAGGGATGCCAGATCCTTGGTGCGTAAAAATGGCGTGGTGTCGCGATCTGCGGCGATACAACGGGCAATATGGCGGGCATTTTTCTCCTCACCATAGGTTTTAAACACCCAAGCCATGTCTTCAATATCAGCACGCGCCAGCCATTCAGCGGCGGTTTGTCCTTTGCTGTTATCCATGCGCATGTCTAATGGGCCATCACGCAAGAAACTAAAGCCGCGATCCGCATCGTCCAGTTGTGGCGACGATACGCCCAGATCCAGTAACACACCGTCGATCTTAGCGGTCAAACCCAACTCGTCGATATAACGCGCCAGTTCACCAAAGCCACCATGAATAATGGCAAAACGCGGGTCTTCTGCCAACGCTTGCGCTGCAGCAATCGCTTGGGGATCGCGGTCAATGGCAATCAGGCGTCCATGATTACCAAGACGAGCGAGGATCTGCCGCGAATGGCCGCCACGGCCGAACGTACCATCGACATAAATGCCATCAGGGCGGATATTTAAACCGTCGATTGCCTCCTGCAGCAAAACCGACTGGTGCGCATAATTCTGACTCATCAATCTCTTCTTTAGTTATACCGCTGCTTCAGAGTGAAAAATCCGCCAACCGCTCACTGGCTTCCAGTCCATCATTTCGAATCATATCCAGGCTATCGGCCAACTGTTGCTGCCAAGCCTGTTCATCCCACAGCTCAAATTTATTCAACTGCCCAACTAACATCGTTTTTTTGTCGAGCGCAGCGTACTGACGCAGCGGTGGTGTCAGCAAAATACGGCCATTGCTATCGAGCTCACAATCTTGGGCATAGCCCAACAGCAAACGTTTTATCGCCCGTTCCTGTGGTTGGATGTCAGACAGCTTTAGCAATTTTTCTAGAACGCTGGCCCACTCCAGCGCCGGATAGATCAACAAGCATGGGGACTGAATATCAACGGTTACCACCAGCCGCCCCTGGTCTTGGGCGCGCAGCTCTTCGCGGTATCGCGTTGGCATGGCGATCCGTCCTTTGGCGTCCAAATTCAGTGCACTGGCCCCAGAAAACAAGTTTCAGTCCTCTCAGATCCTTTTTGATCCACAATTATCCACAAATTCCCACGAATGCTAAGTGTAGGGATAGTCAATAAAGCTTGTCAAGGGATGGGATCCCGTTTAAAGCCAGTCTCCAAGCGGGTTAGCAGCGAGTTATTCCAAGATTGCGATCTAGGTAATAAAGTGGATTTTTGTGGATTGAGAGAACTATTTCTTGCTTATTAACGTGATAGAACAACTGCTAAGCAACAGGCCTAAGGCGTAATAGTGGGAAAACATCATCAATACGTGGCGATTGGCGAACATTGCGCAGCAGCAACATAGCGCAGAAATCACCATGTGTTGCACAAAAAATATGCAAAAAACTAAAATGAGATCGTAGGTGGTCGATAAAAGTTATAGGGAGACTTTACTTCAACACCATTAATGAGGGAAATGAGGAATTGGTATGGGATTAGATAGTATCTATGCCATGGTAGCGCAACCTGCCAAGGCTGCCTATGAACCTCAACACGGGGTACAGCAAGTTAATAACGGTGCTGCCGTAGCTGCCTACGATAAGGATAACCCCCAATTCCAGCAAGCCGTGGGCAATGAGCGCCGTGTCCGTAATGAACGCCGTAAAGAACAGCGTCCATTTGCTCGAGAACGGCGCAAGATGAGCCGTAGAGATGACGATCAAACCGTTGAAGAAACGAAAGCCGTCGAAGAAGGCAAAGGGACGTATATTGATATTGACGTGTAGTCTCGATGGCGGAATAAAAAAACCCCGTAAAACCGGGGTTTTTTATTCACTATTAGCTATCAGATCTTGTAGGAAATCTGTAACCCTGCCAACCATACGTGACCAGTTGACTCACCGTTATAAGTCACTTGCGCCAGATTCAACATGTTCATTGTTTCATTGATGGGGGCTGAACCATGTGTACGCAGGTAACTGATCCCTAAATCGATATTGAGTGATTTGGTCGGTGTGTAACCCAGCCCCACACTCACCCAGTGACGATCGCTGTCTGGAATGGTGATCGTCCGGTGCTCATCGCTCACGGCAGTTTTATCCAGTGCAACACCCGCACGCAGTAACCAAGTGTCATTCAGACGATACATAGTACCCAGCGCAAAACGCCAGTTATCTTTGAAGTGCTCGTCCTTCACCAGATCACTGGTAATATCGCCTACTGGCTTCTGCTCGCCAGGGAAGTAAGCCACCAGTTGATCAAACACGCTCCAGTCAGTCCAGTTAACACTGGCCTGCATTGACCAATTATCGGTCAGTTGATGGAACGATGACAGCTCAGCAAATGCAGGCAGTTCCAGTGGCAGGTAGCCTTCTACTTTAGTAGCACCGCCGGTATACACTAAGCCGCTAGCGTGGCCGTCCAGATCCAAATCAACTTTGCTGTGGTATGACAGCGCGAGCCGGTGTGCTGGCGTAATTTGCCAACTGGCACCAGCCTGGCCAACCATAACCATAGTCGTCACCTTTCAAATACTTCAGCTCAGTACCGGCAGGTGGCAACGCAGCAGTCACATTACTTGGCAACCCAGGAACGGCGCGCACAGCATCAATCCAGCCAGGAACTGAAGCACCAATTTCACCTTCACCATAGACCAAACGCAAACCGCCGCCCACAGTGAAATGCTGATCGATGCGGTAAGCAATGTTGGGGTTCAGCTCTATGGTAGTCACTGACGTTTTATTGCCAAAAATCGCGGCAGCCGCAGAGGTATCAAGCTCAGTGGACAAACCGTAATTCGAGTTAACAGCTAACCCCCAAGTCCAGCGGTCATTTAACTGGCTGGAGTAATAGAAATTAGGCACGGCGGCGTTATTGGCGACATCATTGACGTCAGCATTCAGTGTCACCGCCTGCGGCAGCAGTGGAGAAGCAATAGTGACATCTCCGGGAGTATCCACAGAGGGCATCACATAAATCGCCCCAACCGACATCTGCCGCCCTTCAAGATAACTCAGCATGGCTGGGTTACGAGCCGCACTGAAGCGTTTTCAGCCGAAGCACCCTCACCCGCAAATGCCCGTCCCAAACCGGTTGCAGAAGATTCGGCTAGTTGAAAACCAGCAGCCTGAACTTGAGTTTGCGCAGCGATCCCCAAAATCGCCACGGATATTGCTAAAGCAATCTGTTGTTTCTTCATTGTTATTCTCTCATCTATTAGTTGAGTACACTTGTTGAAATACTTCTTTTTAGTATGGCGTCGCAGTTTACCGCTACAGAATATCTTTGCAAGCATCACAAAAAAATCAGAGTTTTATACTGATTTAAGTGCATTTTAAGCAATAAATTTTTATCAAACACTCGTTTAAAATGCTGGCATTGGCTACACATGACCTAAAAACCTCGCTAGAAGCAATAAGCAATTCACTAATGAATATTATAAATTTATTAAATATCAAACAGTTATTTTATATTTAATAAATGAACACCTGTTCGTTGTATTACAGGATTTAATACAGAACAAATCACTAGCTTATGGTCATTATCACTGATTATTATCCAATATAAAAATTTAACTAATTGAAAAATAATAAGTTATTTATATTCACCATAGAAATAAGAACATAAAGAGCCAAGCACGAAATGATTGATACAAGTTATCCAAACATCATTTAGCACAAGTGTTCACTGAATAAAAAAGAGCCCGTAGGCTCTTGTTGCTGCAACAAAAATCTTAGCTACGCCAGGCGGGAAGCTGCGCTTCATAATCCGCGATCTGGGAAGCATGAGCCAACGTCAACCCGATAGCATCCAGACCATTTAGCAAGTTGTGGCGCGCAGATGGCGCAAGTGTAAACGCAAAACGTTTGCCACTCGGTGCAATCACCGCTAATGCTTGTAAGTCAACCGTTACCTTGGCGCCCGTTGTAGCGGCCACTTCCGCAAACAGTTGATCGACTTCAGCCGTCGCCAGCTTAACGGGTAATAAGCCATTGTTAAGCGCATTACCATAAAAGATATCGGCAAAACTTGGGGCAATAATCGCGCGTAACCCATAGTCTGCCAACGCCCACGGGGCATGCTCGCGACTAGAACCACAGCCGAAGTTTTCCCTCGCTAATAGGATAGAAGCGCCTTGGTAACGCGCCTGATTCATCACAAATTCAGGATTAGCTTGGGTTCCGGCATCATCCAGATAACGCCAATCATGAAACAGATGTACTCCGAAGCCATCTTTAGTGACTTTAGACAGAAACTGCTTGGGAATGATCTGGTCAGTATCGACGTTAGCATTATCCAGAGGCACAGCAATCCCAGTATGAACAGTAAAAGCCTGCATCTTATTTCTCCTCTGCGCCCTGGCGAATATCAACAAAATGACCCGCAATAGCCGCTGCGGCTGCCATCGCAGGGCTCACCAGATGGGTGCGACTGCCGCGTCCCTGACGCCCTTCAAAATTACGGTTACTGGTGGAAGCACAACGCTCACCGGGTGCCAGACGATCATCATTCATCGCCAAGCACATCGAGCAGCCTGGCAAACGCCATTCAAACCCGGCATCGGTGAAAATCTTATCCAAACCTTCGGCTTCTGCCTGCGCTTTTACCTGTCCTGAACCTGGTACCACAATGGCGTTTACACTCGCGGCCACTTTACGACCACGGATTTGTGCCGCGGCACTGCGCAGATCTTCAATACGTGAATTAGTGCAGGAACCGATAAAGACTTTGTCCACGGCCACATCGGTCATCAAGGTGCCAGGCGTCAGTCCAATATATTGCAGTGCTTTTTCCATGCTGCCGCGTACGACAGGATCGACCGCATCGGCTGGATTTGGCACAGGTTTATCAATGGCCGTCACTTGCCCAGGATTAGTGCCCCAGGTCAGTTGCGGTGCTATGTCAGCGGCTTCCAGCACGACTGTCACATCAAATTTGGCATCTGCGTCGTTATGCAGCTGTTTCCAAGCGGCTACCGCCTGTTCCCAAGCGTCACCTTTAGGTGCAAATTCTCGGCCTTGCAGATAATCAAAAGTGGTTTGATCTGGCGCAACCATGCCAGCTTTAGCGCCCATTTCAATAGCCATGTTGCACAGTGTCATGCGGCCTTCCATCGACAACGCCCGAATAGCATCACCGCAGAATTCCACCACATGCCCGGTACCGCCATCCATGCCAATCTTGCCGATAATGGCCAGGACGATATCTTTGGCCGTAATGCCGTCACCCACTTGCCCACGGACTTCGATTTTCATGGTTTTGGCTTTCAGTTGTCGCAGTGTCTGGGTTGCCAGCACATGCTCCACTTCTGAAGTACCAATACCAAACGCCAATGCGCCAAAAGCCCCATGAGTCGCGGTATGAGAATCGCCGCAGACGATAACGGTGCCGGGCAAGGTGATCCCCAGCTCCGGCCCCATTACATGCACAATCCCTTGTCTGGGGCTGTGAATGTCATACAGGCGAACGCCGAAGTCCTGACAATTCTGTTGCAGAGTTTCCACCTGAGTCCGCGCCATCGGACTCAAGGCATCCAGACTGGCACTGCGAGTAGAAGTATTGTGATCCATAGTGGCGAAAGTTTTTTCGGGGGCGCGCAGTTTCCGACCCGCCATCTTTAACCCACTAAAGGCTTGCGGCGATGTCACTTCGTGCACCAGATGCCGATCAACATAGATGATTGGCGCTTCGCCTTCCGGTGTGGCCACCACATGGGTGTCCCACACTTTTTCGTACAATGTTTTTCCCATGTCACACACCTTCCCGGATCGCATTGGCGATAAAGTCGCCCATCTGTTTGGTTGATTTTGCCTGGTCACGTTGCGCGGCGGGTAACAGCTCACCGGTAAGGAAGCCCTCGGCCAAGGCTTTGCCGACTGCCCGCTCAATAGCACAAGCCGCTTCTTCCTTTTTCAGAGAATAACGCAACATCAGTGCGGCAGAGAGGATCTGCGCTACCGGGTTAGCAATGCCTTTGCCGGCAATATCTGGGGCGCTGCCGCCCGCATCTCATATAAACCGAAACCGCTGCCGTTGATAGACGCCGAAGACAGCAGCCCCATGGAACCTGTCAACATGGCGATTTCATCAGACAGAATGTCGCCAAACAGGTTAGAACACAGCACCACATCAAAATCAAACGGCCGCCGCAGCAATTGCATGGTGGCATTATCGATGTACATATGTTCCAGCGTCACATCGGGATAATCTTTGGCCACTTCTTCCACAACTTCGCGCCACAGTACGGAGCAGGCCAGTACGTTGGCCTTGTCGATTGAGGTGACTTTTTGCTTGCGCAGCCGGGCAGTTTCAAAAGCAATCTTCGCGATGCGCCGGATTTCACGGCGACTGTAGCGCATAGTGTCAAATGCTTCTTCTGTTTCGCCTTCGCCCTGACGACCTTTGGGTTTGCCAAAGTAGATACCGCCGGTCAATTCACGCACACACACCACATCAAAGCCTTGGCAAGAAATATCGGCACGCAGCGGCGATAACGCTTCCAAACCGTCATGTAACTTTGCTGGACGCAGGTTACAGAACAGTTCGAAATGGCCACGCAGTGGCAATAATGCCCCGCGTTCTGGTTGGCTGTCTGGCGGCAAATGCTGCCATTTCGGCCCACCCACAGAACCAAACAGTATGGCATCAGCTTGGTCGCAGCCTTGCAGGGTGACAGCTGGCAACGGGCAACCATGGTTGTCAATCGCGGCACCACCAACATCATATTCACTGTATTCAATGTCTAGGCTGAAACGTTTTTCAACTTCTACCAGCACTTTGCGAGCTTCGGCCATCACTTCCGGGCCAATACCGTCGCCCGCCAATACGGCTACCTTGTAACTCATACGCCACCCAATTCCTTCTTTTCCATAATTTTCTGTTTTTGATCGGCCACCCGATCCGCGCGATGGATCAGATTCATCACATATACCAGCGCCGATGCCGACGCTTCAACCACATCGGTGGCTAAACCAACGCCGTGGAAATTCTGTTCCCGATAACGCGCGGTAATATCCACCTGCCCCAGCGCATCTTGGCCTTCACCTTTAGCACTCAGCTTGTAACTGTTGAGATTCACTTCGGTGCCGCTGGCCTTGGCGATAGCGTGATAAGCGGCATCAACCGGGCCGTTACCGCTGGCGGTAGCATTGACGATTTCGCCGCCAATACTCAATTGTACTGTGGCAGAGGCTTCGCCTTTGATAGAGTCGGAGGCGATTGCCAACTGCTCCATCTGATAATACTCGTCACCTTCCGTTTTACCTTCCATGAATACCAGCGCTTCCAGATCATAATCAAATACTTGACCTTTCTTGTCGGCTAATTTCAGGAATTTGTCGTACAGTAGATCCAGAGAGTAGTCTTGCTCACCATAACCCATCTCCTGCATCCGATGTTTAATCACATGGCGGCCGGAGCGAGAAGTCATGTTCAGATTGTTACGATTCAGTCCGATACTTTCTGGCGTCATGATTTCATAGGTATTTTTCGCCTTCAACATACCGTCTTGATGAATACCAGAGGAATGAGTAAAGGCATTGGAGCCGACAATCGCTTTGTTGGGCTGCACTGGCATATTACATATCTGGCTGACTAACGCCGAAGTTCGGTAAATTTCTTTGGCATTAATGTTGGTTGCCACACCCATAAAATCTTTACGGGTTGCCAGGATCATCGCTATCTCTTCCAGCGAACAGTTACCGGCACGTTCACCAATGCCATTGATGGTACATTCAATCTGACGAGCGCCCTGTTGCACGGCGGCGATAGAGTTCGCCACGGACAACCCCAGATCGTCATGACAATGCACAGAGATCACCGCCTGATCAATATTGGGAACGCGATTAAATAGGGTCTGGATAATGCCACCGAATTCGTTGGGAATGGTGTAACCCACGGTATCGGGAATATTAATAGTGCGCGCCCCGGCAGTGATAGCGGCTTCAACCATACGACACAGGTTATCGATCGGCGTACGGCCCGCGTCTTCACAGGAAAACTCAACGTCGTCGGTAAAACGGCGGGCATACTTAACCGCGCCTACCGCCATCTCCAACACCTGATCAAAAGAGCGTTTCAGCTTGCTTTCAACGTGAATATTGGAGGTGGAAATAAAGGTATGAATACGGAACTGCTCGGCTACCGCCAGCGCTTGTGCCGCAGCATCAATATCTTTTTCCAGTGCGCGAGACAAGGCGCAAACACGGCTGTTTTTGATGGTACGCGCAATGGTCTGCACCGATTCAAAGTCACCAGGAGAAGAAACCGGGAAGCCCACTTCCATAATGTCGACCCCCAAGCGTTCAAGCGCCAGAGCGATCTGCAATTTGTCTTTTACGGACAGACTGGCAGCTAACGCCTGTTCACCGTCACGCAATGTGGTATCAAAAATAAATACTTTGTCAGACATCTGATTTCTCCATAGGGTAGATCTTAATCACACCGATGTATTACGCAGAAAACAAAAAACCCCGCGTAGTCGGCGCGGGGTTCTGAGTTTTCGTTTAACTATCTGGTAGACAGCGTTAACTCCTCCGCGCAGCACTTGCGAGAGTAAGGAGGAGGAGAGAGAGAGAACTACTATAACTATTCATACCAGATACTAGAATTCGGTTGTTATTAATAACTATGCTGTAATTTCACATTTAAAGCGGTTTAATAATTAACCGGGCATAGCCGTGCTGTCAACCTTAATTTATCCATGACAGAAAAATACCCACATCATCGCCGGATTCTGGGTTGGCTATCGTTGCCCAATTAGTCGACATCATTGCTTTTTTCTATGCAACATCTGCGTAAAAACACGCTATAATCCCCGCCTGATTTTGCACCACCTGTTACCCCAAAGAAGCGGAGCGTAAATGGATTTTCGTATCTTGGTATTGGGCCTGTTGTTTCTCACCGGGTCTGCCATTGCCAATACCGATAGAGACATGGATAACTTAGTCACATTAATCTATCAATACCCGGATAAAGCCAAACAAGAGCTAGCAGCACTTGAGCAACAACCGCTCTCGAAACAACAGCAGTTAAGGCTGCAAGTGCTGAGGTGCCAGACATTGCTCCAACTGGGTGAACGTCGGCCAGTTATTAACCTAGTACAGACAACCCAGCGACAAGCGCGCCAACAGCAGATTGAGCAAGCAGTAGCCTATTTGCAGACATGTGAGGCCGAAGCATATGGCGACGAGGAAGATTTCAAAAATCCTTTACGCTACTCGATATTGCCATTGAAGGCTCTCGCAATCATAACCAGCCACAAGCTATGGTTGGAGCATTAAGGCTTAAAGGCACCTATGAATTTGCCATGGGAAACTTCAGCGCGGCGATTGAAAGCCTTCGTTTAGCATTGGATGTATATCCTGATTTAAATAAACAACAAGACCACTGGACTTGGCCACCCATCGCTTATTTGTACGGGGATATGGCCGGAGTAATGCACGCCACCGGCGATCTATCGCAAGCAGATTACTACCTGAAACTCGCCTTACAATCACCCGAAACCTCTGGGAAAATAAAACAGACGCTTTCAGTTATGGCGGCCAGGGTCGCACTGGATTCAGGTGACCGCAGCAGAAGCTTGCAGATGTTGCAGCAGGCCGTTGAACTTTTGCCCGAAATCAGCTCGCCATTAGAGCGAGCCTTCAGCCAGGCTCAAATTGGGTCTATTGAATTAATGCTCGGCAATCTGCAAGAGGCAGACACAGCCATTAACGCGGCATCAAAAGTATTTATCAGTAATAACAATCTATTATGGGAGCAAAGAGCTGAACGCATCCTAGCGCAGATCCGTCTTGCGCAAAAACAGCCAGACGCCGCCCTCCGTTATTTAAATTCATCTGCGGCCCTTGCCCAACGGTTATCACAGTATGACGACCTGGCGCGAACATATACCCTAAAAGCCAAGCTATATGCGGATAAAGGTGACTATCAAAATGCCTATCACAGCATGCTCAAAAATGTTGATGCCGCTGCAAGAGCCCAACAACAGCTCAACAATACGCAGTTTTTGCAATACAAGGCCAAACTAGAGTTACAGGAACAACAGAAGAGCAAAGCGCAGCAACAAGTACATGAAGCATCCGCAACGCAACGGCAACAGCTAAATAGAATTTATGCATTGGTCATCTGTCTGCTGCTCATAATCGCTGCTTTAGTGATCTGGATTTTTGGTAAAAGCCGTGGCTGGAATATGGTGATGAATCTAAGCCAAAGCAGTGACGAGCAGTTAGCCGAACATATGCTCAACAATGCCAAAAATGCCGGATATCCACTCAGCATATTACTGCTGGATATTCGCCATGTCAGACTCAGTGAGCTGCCGTCATTACAGGACGATATTGAGAAGAAACTGCGCGAACAGGATAGGATATTGCACCATTCCGCAGAAGAGTTACTCATTCTGCTGCCTTATACGTCGTCCAAAGGGTCTGAACGGGTTGTGGCGCAACTCGAGCCGGTACTGCACCGGTGGCACACTGCTAAGGTACATATGGGGGTCGCATCACTGACGCAACCTGATACTCTCAAAACCCTGTTAAAACGGGCCAGTGTGAACCAACTCAACCGTAGCCGAAATGATGACGGGCTTCATTCACCCGCGAGGTAAGTGACAATCTCATCGAGAAACTGCTGCCCAAATCGCGCCAGTTTGCGTTCTCCCACGCCGTTCACGGCCAGCAGTTCAGCCTCGCAGGTAGGCAACAATGCGGCCATTTCCGCGAGAGTGGCATCGTTAAAGACCAGATAGGGTGGCACATCCAACTCTTCGGCGACTTCTCGGCGTAACACTTTCAACCGAGCGAACAGCTTACGATCATAGTTCAGTGGTGCCTGATGCCCATGTCGGCGCCGGGAAACCGCTATCGTCAGTCGTGGTTCGGCTAACATCAGCGCCACACTGCCGCGTAAGACGGGTCGGGCCGTATCATTCAAAGTCAAGCAAGAACCGCGGGTAATGTCTTGATTGATCAATCCCAGATGGATCAGCTGGCGAATCACACTTAGCCAATATTCATGAGGCTTGTCTTTGCCAATGCCCCACGTTGACAGCTTGTCATGACCTCTTTCAGTCACTGTCGCGGCAGAAGAACCGCGTAAGACTTCAATGAGATGGTTGATGCCAAAACGCTGTTTCAACCGATAGATACAAGACAGCACTTTTTGCGCATCTTCGGTGCCGTTATAACGCTTTGGCGGATCAAGGCAGATATCACAGTTACCGCAAGGTTGGTCTGCTACTTCACCAAAATAATGCAGCAATACCTGTCGTCGGCAGGTTTGAGCTTCAGCAAACGCCGCCATAGTATTGAGTTTGTGAAGTTCCACCTCTTGCTGTGGCCCGGGAGACCCCTGATCAATAAGATGGCGTACCCGACCGATATCCGCCGGTTCAAACAATAGCAGTGCCTCAGCCTCAAGCCCATCGCGCCCCGCCCGACCAGTTTCCTGATAGTAAGATTCGATACTTTTAGGCAAATCATAGTGCACCACATAACGCACATTGGATTTATTAATGCCCATGCCAAAGGCCACAGTAGCAACCACAATATCCAACTGATCTTTAAGAAAACGCTCCTGTACGCTACTGCGTTCTTCCTGGGACATGCCGGCATGATAAGCCTCTGCGGCAAAACCTTGCTGGCGCAGACGCTCGGCCACATCGTCGACCCGGCGGCGGCTAGAGCAATAGACAATGCCAGATGCACCATGTTGCGCACTGATAAACTGGCGTAACTGGGTTGCAGCATTCAGTTTTTCCGCCACGGTATAGCGGATATTGGGCCGATCAAAACTGGACAATAAAGTGTAAGGCTGAATACCTAAACGTTGGCAAATATCTAGGCGAGTAGCGTTATCGGCAGTCGCGGTCAATGCCATAATCGGTACGTCAGAGAAGGTCTGTTTTAGAATACCTAACTGCGCATATTCTGGACGAAAATCATGCCCCCATTGACTGATACAATGGGCTTCATCAACGGCAAACATAGCAACAGTCAGGTATTGCAAGCGTTCCAGGAATGCAGGCTGTAATAGACGTTCAGGTGAAATATACAGTAACCGGATGTCACCTTGATGTAACTGTCTTAGGATCTGTAGCTGTTGCTCACGCGGCAAGGACGAGTTCAGATAGGCCGCATTCACGCCAGATTGCAGCAAACTATCCACTTGATCTTTCATCAACGAAATCAGCGGTGATACCACCACAGTGAGCCCTGGCATCACCAACGCGGGCAACTGATAGCACAGGCTTTTGCCGCCACCGGTTGGCATAACCACCAGGCAATCTTTCCCTGCCAACACCTGCTCGATGACATCACGCTGACCGGCACGAAAACTTTGGTAACCAAAGACCTGCCGTAGCGTTTGCTCTAACGGCTCAACAGGTTTTTGCGGCGGCGATGCCAAAGGAGAATAAAGTGCGTGTTCCATCATCAAGTGTTATTGCAAGAACTGGGGGTATTCTACCGGACTCAAATAGCAGAGTACCAGCCATAAACACGGTTTTCTGATATGGCTGCGGTCATATAACTGTGCTTGCTAATTCAGCAGCTTGCCCCCTACAATCCAGATCCTTTGTGATTGTTATGCACTGACCATGGCTGAATCTGAATACCGTAAAGGCATTATCTTGGCACTCTGTGCCTATATTTTCTGGGGATTCGCCCCACTGTACTTCAAGCTGCTACATGATGTTTCGCCGATTGAGATCCTGATCCATCGCATCATTTGGTCCTTCATTTTGATGGGGATAATGATGAGTCTGATGGGAGGATTTGGTCATCTTCGGGCACTGTTACGTCGTCCCAAACAATTATCAGTGTTACTGGTCACTTCTATATTGATCGCGGGGAACTGGTTGCTATTCATCTGGGCAGTAAACAACGACCACTTACTGGATGCTAGCCTTGGTTATTTTATTAACCCGCTATTTAACGTTATGCTCGGGCTGATTTTTCTCTCAGAAAGACTCAACCGTTGGCAGTGGCTGGCGGTATTTCTGGCCGCGTTAGGTGTTGTTATCCAGTTGCTCTCATTTGGCTCTATTCCACTGGTTTCATTAGGTTTAGCTGCAACCTTTGGCTTCTATGCACTATTTCGCAAGAAGGTTAATGTAGATGCCGCTACCGGACTGTTAGTCGAAACCGCAGTGCTTGTGCCGCCTGCCATACTGTATGTGATATTGGGTGATGCCCCTACCACCAGCCATATGTTAGCCAATGGCTGGCAGTTAAATCTGTTACTGATTGCAGCTGGGGTGATCACCACCATTCCATTATTGTGTTTCGCTGGCGCCGCGGTGCGTATTCCATTAAGCACGCTTGGTTTCTTTCAGTACGTTGGCCCAAGCATCATGTTCATCATGGCCATCACCTGGTTTCATGAACAGTTTGATATGGAGAAAAGCATCACTTTTGGCTTTATTTGGGCAGCGCTGGCAATCTTCACCAGTAACATGCTGTTAAGGCGTAATCGTGGTTGAGTCTGCCTGTAAGGCCGCTAACAAGGCCGGGGCATCTGCGGTACTCAACAGCAGCGTGTAATCCAAGTCTGTAGGTAATAGTATGACGTTGTGACTATCTGAAATAGCCGCGAAAGCTTTGCCGCCGGATGCTAGCCGAAACCAGCCCAGACTATACCCTGGAAGTCCAACACCATTGGTACGCCAAGATAACGATGGCATGTCTTTATCCGTCAGATCTATTTGCCGTGCATGTTGTAGCTGTAGATGTGATAAGGCGATGCTTTGGCTATACAAGGGCACCTTGATGTCCAAGCAATTCGCAGAAAGTGATATACTCGCCGTATTGGCCTGCCAGTAAATCCAGCTGAAAAAACCTATGGTAGCCAATAACAAACCCGCAGAGACGGCTTTAGCGTTCACAGGCATTGACCGCAATAATAAAAACAGCAACAGCGCGACTAGCCCGAACAACAAGATAATGAAACTGATATGAGCGGTCTTACTTAAAGGGGCAAGCGTAAACCATTGACTAGCCATATTCTGTTATCCGTTTGAGCAAGAATTAATGACTTATTTTTAGCCACACCGACATAATATGTCAATATTTTCTTTCGCCCAAAACAAAGCCCGGCGTTTGCCGGGCTTCACTATCAGAGTTCCAAACGTAAAATTTTTGAACGTCGCTGATAGTTATACAGCTGTTTTTCTTCTGCGGTAAGGCTTCAACGTCTACCATCTCAAAGCCATGTTCCAAGAACCAGTGAATACTGCGGGTGGTCAATGCAAACAGATGGGCATACCCGCGGACTTTGGCTTGGTTAATGATGTTCTTCAACAGCAGGCTGCCACGGTCAGCGTCCCGATAATCTGGGTGCACCACCAGGCAAGCAAATTCACCAGCATTATCTTCTTCAAACGGATATAACGCCGCACAGCCGATGATCAGGCCATCACGCTCAATCACCATGAACTGCTCAATCTCCCGCTCCAGTTGTTCACGGGAACGGCGCACCAATACCCCTTGCTCTTCCAGCGGCCGGATAAGATTGAGGATACCGCCGATATCGGCAATTGAAGCCCGGCGTAAACGCTCGGCACTCTCAGTAACAATTTGAGTCCCGATGCCTTCACGGGTAAACAGCTCTTGCAATAACGCCCCGTCTTCTTCGTAGCTGACTAGGTGGCAACGCGGAACCCCAGCGCGGCTAGCATCAATACTGGCTTTCAGAAATGCCAATGTGCCACGATCCACATCTTCCTGTTCAGCCAATTGAGTGAGCATTTTCTGTGCATCGTTCGGCATCAGTTCAGCAATAACTTCGCCAAATTCATCTTCAATGCCATGACGGGAAGAAAAGCCAATGATTTTGTCAGCCTTGAGCTTAATGGCAACATGGGTGGCAACTTCTTCTGCGGTTAAATTGAAGCTTTCACCTGTCACTGACGCTGCAATAGGCCCCATCAGGACAATACCACCAGTATCGAGTAAACGCTTTAAGCCTTGGCTATCGATACGGCGGACTTTACCAGACAGACAAAAGTCCACGCCATTATCAACCCCCAACGGCTGAGCGATAACAAAGTTACCACTCACCACATTGATTTGCGCGCCCTGCATTGGGGTGTTGGAAAGGCTCATAGACAAGCGGGCAGTAATATCAAACTGTAGCGAACCGGCTACCTGCTTAATGATCTTAAGCGTGCTTTCATCGGTGATACGCACACCATTATGATAGGCAGGTTGAATATCATTCTGCGCTAATGCAGCATCAATTTGCGGTCTGGCGCCATAAACCAGTACCACTTTTATCCCTAAACTATGCAGCAAAGCTACATCGTTAATAATTGAACGGAACATTCCGTGGGCAACAGCTTCACCACCGAGCATCACCACAAAAGTCTTACCCCGATGGGCATTGACGTAGGGAGCCGAGTGACGAAAGGAGTCAACCAATTCAGTGGTACGCACCTTGTGTTTTGCCTCTTACAGTAGCGATAAAAAGAAAAACATGCTGATGGCATGTGTTGCGCGTCATGCTAATGCATTTTAATTCACTTTAAAAGCATTTATTTTCATTCTAAACAGTCTGTATTTAGTTATACCGACACGATATGACAACAGGCTGACAAACAAGGGGATCTTACAATATTCACGCAGTTGTTGCGTGTTTTCTGTCCCATAACAAAAAAGCCCTTCGACAATTGTCAAAGGGCTTTTCAGCATTCGGCATAAAAGCAATTACTTGATTTTAGCTTCTTTGTAGATAACGTGCTGACGGATCACGGGATCAAATTTCTTGATCTCCATTTTCTCTGGCATGTTACGCTTGTTCTTGTCAGTAGTGTAGAAGTGACCAGTCTTAGCGCTAGATACCAGTTTGATCTTTTCGCGGTTGCCTTTACTTTTAGCCATTTTCTATTACACCTTTTCGCCACGGGCACGAAGTTCAGCGACAACGACTTCGATACCTTTCTTGTCGATAATGCGCATACCCTTAGTAGAAACGCGCAATTGAACAAAACGCTTTTCGTCTTCTAACCAGAAACGATGGTTCTGCAGGTTAGGCAAGAAACGACGACGCGTTGCGTTTTTCGCGTGCGAACGATTGTTACCAACCATTGGACGCTTGCCAGTAACTTGGCATACTCTAGACATGTCAATCTTCTCCAAAAACAATTTCTAACGCTCGAGCATTCATGTACCCCGTATGGCCGTCGCCCGAGGCACAATGAGAGGGCGCATGTTATACTAGATAATTGGATAAAGATCAAGCCAGTGATCATTCCAACCATCCCCGCTCTGCGAATGAAACTATCTCACAATCGCCCACAACCATATGATCCAATAAGGGAACATCAATAGTTGTCAGCGCGTTTTTTAATCGCTCGGTAATTCGCCGATCCGCCAAGCTGGGTTCAGCCACGCCAGACGGATGATTATGGCAAACAATGACCGCTGCAGCCTGCTTTTCCAACACCAGACGCACGACTTCTCGCGGATAAACAGAAGCGGCATCAAGTGTTCCCCGAAACAGTTCAACGAACTGGATCACCCTGTGCTGGCTGTCCAGCAATAATACGGCAAACACTTCGTAGGCTCGGTCTGCCAATTGTCGCATTAAATAGTCACGAGTTAAATCAGGATTTGTCAAAACCGTCCCTCTTTGCAGCTTTTCTCGCGAAATTCTGCGGGAAATCTCAGCAGCAGCCTGTAACTGGGCAAATTTTACCGGCCCGATACCGGGTAAACGACAAACCTGTTCTACGGGCGCGGCCAATAATTGCCGCAACGACCCAAAAGCGAGCAGCATTTCCCGCGCCATATCCACAGCATTCTGTCCCGGCAAGCCACTGCGTAACAATACCGCCAGCAGCTCTGCGTCACTAAGTCCACCAGCACCGTGTTGCAACATTTTTTCACGAGGGCCTTCACCTTCCGGCCAGTCTCTTATCGCCATTGTGGGCTCCTTTCCACACATCACCGCTATCCATTGTCGGTTAAGTATGGTCTAACTTTTCCAACCCGCGACTACGACACGCCGTATGCTTTATGGTATGTTTAGCGCCACTTATCTCCGCCAAGTCGAATCTAGCTATGAGCCTGATGCACAAAAATCCTGTTGGGTATTGGTGGTGGTATCGCCGCTTATAAAAGTGCTGATCTGGTGCGCCGTCTCAAAGAACGTGGAGCCGATGTCAGAGTGGTCATGAGCGCCAGTGCCACCCAATTCATCACGCCACTAACGTTACAAGCGGTATCCGGCAATCCGGTGGCAACTGATTTACTGGATCCGACAGCTGAAGCGGGAATGGGCCACATTGAGCTGGCGCGTTGGGCAGATCTTTATATCGTTGCCCCAGCCACCGCTAACCTGCTGGCGCGTTTCCGGGCCGGGATGGCAGATGAACTCATCACTACGATTGCACTTGCCACCGCTGCGCCGTTGGCTGTGTGTCCGGCGATGAACCAGCAGATGTATCAACATCCCGCGACACAAGACAATCTCAACACATTAGCCAGTAGAGGCGTTACCCTTTGGGGGCCGGGTGTTGGGAGTCAGGCTTGTGGTGAAGTTGGCCCCGGTCGCATGTTAGAACCGTTAGAGATCGCTACGCTTGCCGAACACTTTTTCGCCACGCCGCTGTTACAAGGGCAAAAGCTCCTGCTGACGGCAGGTCCGACCCGAGAAGCCATCGATCCGGTGCGTTATATTTCTAACCACAGCTCCGGCAAGATGGGCTTTGCTCTGGCATCCGCGGCGGCGTCCATGGGCGCAGAGGTAACGCTGATTGCCGGGCCGGTAAATCTGCCTACCCCGCTGGCGTGCGGCGTATTGATGTGGAATCAGCGCAACAGATGTTTGATGCCGTGATGGCACAACTGCCAGGACAGCAGATATTTATAGGCTGTGCGGCGGTAGCAGACTATCGCGCGGTCAATCCGGCTGAGAATAAAATTAAGAAAACCCAAGACACCATGCAACTGCAGCTCGTTAGGAATCCCGATATTCTGGCAACCGTGGCAGCACAGACCACCAGACCATTTACCGTAGGGTTTGCGGCGGAGACTCATAACCTAGAGCAATATGCACTGGATAAACTCCAGCGAAAACATTTGGATATGATCGCAGCCAATGATGTTTCTATCATCGGACAAGGCTTTAACGCCAACAACAATGCGCTAAAAGTATTTACAAAAGATAGCTGTCACGAACTGCCAGCCACCGATAAACTGAGCCTTGCCAACCAATTATTGACGCTAATTGCTAACTACAAAAACTAACCATGAAAACACCGATCGAACTGAAAATTCTTGATGGCCGCATTGGCAATGAATTCCCTTGCCGGCTTACGCCACCAGCGGTAGTGCCGGCATGGATCTACGCGCCATGCTTGAAGCACCGCTAACAATTGCCCCCGGGCAAACCGTGCTAATCCCAACCGGTATTGCGGTGCATGTGGCAGACCCTGCATTAGCAGCGGTTATTCTGCCCCGCTCCGGCCTCGGCCATAAACACGGTATCGTGTTAGGTAATCTAGTGGGGCTGATTGATTCCGACTATCAAGGGCCGCTAATGGTGTCCTGTTGGAACCGTAGTGATAAACCCTTCCAGATCGAGATCGGTGACCGTCTGGCACAACTGGTATTTGTGCCTGTGGTGCAAGCGCAATTTACTGTGGTAGACGAATTTGCCGCGTCTGACCGTGGCGAAGGCGGTTTTGGGCACTCCGGTACCAAGTAAACTCCGGAGTAATAATGACCAAAGAAAAAATTAACCGCCGGGATCATATCCTGCAATGTTTGGCGCAGATGTTGGAAACCAATCCTGGACAACGGATTACCACCGCCAAACTAGCGTCTGAAGTGGGCGTTTCTGAAGCGGCACTTTACCGCCATTTTCCCAGTAAAGCCCGCATGTTTGAAGGACTTATCGAATTTATCGAAGAGTCCTTATTGTCGCGCGCCAACCTGATCATGACCGAAGAAAAAGATACCATGCGTCGCTGCCAGTTGATGTTGCAGTTGTTACTGGTATTTGCTGAACGTAATCCCGGTATTTCACGCTTACTCAATGGTGATGCACTACTGGGTGAGCACGAGCGGTTACGGGAACGAGTGAACCAAATTTTTGCTAAATTCGAAACGCATCTGAAGCAGATCTTGCGTGAAAAATCGCTACGGGAAGGTCAGAAATTCCATATTGACGAAGGGGTTCTAGCCAATATGCTACTGGCAGTTGCGGAAGGTCATATTGCGCAATTTGTCCGCAGCGAGTTTCAGCAAAAGCCCACCCAATACTTTGACGAGCAGTGGCAGTTCATTCAGAAACAATTGCTGCAAAGTTAATGAGTAATAAAGGCAAAAGTTTGCCTTCTGAGCAATATCCTCACAAGGAAGTTCTATGAAGAAATGGTATCGGTTATTTATCGTCGGACTGTTAGCTATCGTGCCAATGGTTGATGCGACTGAAATCTCAGACTCAGCAGTACTATTCAGCAAAGGCGCCACATTCTCTGAGGTAAGAATCTCTCCAGGGGGCGATTATCTGGCCGTCAAAATGAAACACGAAGGCAAGAAACGTCTGCTGATTTTTAATACCGAAAACATGAAACTGCTGCATTCGGTATTTTTTGCGGGGAATGCTCAAGTAGGAGACTATGCGTGGGTCAATGATGAGCGTCTAGTCCTCGCTAAAGAATATCTTAAAGGCTGGGATGCACAACCACAGTATTATGGCGAATTGATGGCCGTTAATGCTGACGGTAAAAAAGCCACTTACCTGTTTGGTTATGCTTCAGCAGAGCAACAGGCTGGCTCCCATATCCAAAAAATACCGCTATTAACGCTACGGCCTACATCTTAGATCCGTTGCCCGATGATGAGCGTTATATGCTGGTCAGTGCCATCCCTTGGGGCAACCATGCCCGGCTAACCGCCGATATTCTAAAAGATGTTTACCGGGTCGATGTTTACCGAGGCATCAGACAACGGCTTACCACAGCGCCCATAGGCAATGCCCGATTTCTCACTGACACTAGTGGCGATGTTCGTATCGCCGTTGGTGAAGACAGCAACAATGACACCCAGGTATTTTATCGTCACGATGGCGATTGGGTCAGTAGTAAGCAATTACATCTGAACCATTTCCAGCCGGTTTCATTTGCCACCGATAACAACAGTATCTATGCCATCGCTAACGAACAAGGAGAACCCGACAGCGTATTTCGAGTCAATTTAGCTACAGGTGAAAAGCAAAAAATTGTCAGTGATCCTAAAGTTGATCCGAGTCATTTCTGGATCAATTCCCAAAGTCGTCAATTGTATGCGGTAGAGTTTGAGAATGGTTATCCCGCCTATTCCTTTGTTAGTCCAGAGGATCCTCGCAGCCAATACCTAAAACAACTGCTACAAAGCCTGCCTGGTTATCAGGTTCGTATTGTCAGTGAAGATCGCCATGGGGAAAAACTGGTGATTTTGGCCTTCAATGACCGGGATCCTGGAACCTACTATCTGTACACCCCACAACAACGGCAGTTGCGTCCGCTGCTTAAAGTCATGGAAGGCATCGATCCTGCAAAAATGGCAGAAGTACAGCCACTGAATATTAAGGCAAGAGATGGATTAGAGATCCAAGCGTTTCTGACCTTACCATTTAATAAGCCACCAAAATCACTGCCATTAATCGTCAATCCACATGGTGGTCCTCATTATGTTCGTGATTACTGGGAATTTATTCCACAAAATCAATTTCTAGCCGCCCATGGCTACGCTGTGCTACAGGTCAACTACCGCGGTTCTGGTGGTTATGGTGATGCATTCCAGATTGCGGGCTATCAACAATGGGGAAATGCGATTCAGCACGACATCATCGATGCCACGCATTATCTCATCGACCAAGGTATTGCCGATAAGAACCGTGTCTGTATTGTCGGCGCCAGTTTTGGCGGCTATAGCGCGCTACAGAGTGCGGAACTAGCACCCGATCTGTTCAAATGTGCCGTTGGTGAAGCCGGAGTCTATGATTTACCGATGATGTTCACTGAAGGTGATGTGCAAAAATCTGACTCTGGGGTCAGTTATTTAAAACAAGTGTTGGGGGACGATCCCCAAACCTTGCAAGCGATGTCACCAGCACGTCATGTGAATAAGCTTAAAGCGAAACTACTGCTCGTTCACGGCGGCAATGACGAACGTGCTCCCATAGAGCAATTTGAAGCACTGGAGAATGCGCTGAAACAACAGCATTATCCCTATGAGAAAATGGTCATTGATGATGAAGGTCATGGTTTTTATCGGGACAGTGACCGCGCGGCATTTTACCAGCGATTACTGGGCTTTCTGAACGATAACCTTAAACCATAATGCTAGCGGCTGAAGTGCTGGCAAGTTGTTTAACGGTCCCGTGACTCATGCCATAACTTCAGCAGATAACACAGACGGAATAACCGCTGTTGTATGAAATTGCCGCCAATGGCGGTATCCTCTGCATCCCGATATAATGTGAGACATATCACAACCGCCGTGATGTGCAGCAAATGTTCCACTGATATCTGCACAGGAGAACTTTAAATGGCGTTATCAGAAGCAGCAAAAACCGTGCAGGCAGCATTACTGGAGAAAGGACTGGAAACCCCCATGGTGCCTTGCCATTTGAGTAATGACGAACGTAAGAGCAAAATTGAAGGGCACATTCGAGATATTCTGCAACTGATGTCGTTGGATCTGACCGATGACAGTCTGGCCGATACCCCCAAACGTATTGCTAAAATGTATGTCGATGAAATTTTCTCTGGACTGGATTACGCGAATTTTCCAAAAATCACGGTTATCGATAACAAAATGGGGTTCGATGAAATGGTACGCGTACAGGATATCAGCCTGACCAGTACCTGTGAGCACCACTTGGTGACCATTGATGGCACAGCCACCATCGCCTACCTGCCACGTAAAAAAATTATCGGATTATCCAAAATCAACCGAATCGTGCGTTTCTTTTCCCAGCGACCACAAGTACAGGAACGCCTGACACAACAGGTGTTAGTCGCGCTGCAAGCATTGCTAGAAACCAAAGATGTCGCGGTAAAAATTGATGCCGTGCATTACTGTGTTAAAGCCAGGGGCGTTATGGATTCCACCAGCTCAACCACCACCACCGCCTTAGGGGGTGTTCAAGTCCAATCCAGCGACAAGGGCTGAGTTTTTACATCCCTGAAGTTAACGTTCTGGGGAAAATGAAATAGCTATCCCAGGTAGAGGTTGGTTGCCAAAGGCCCGTTAATCGGGCCTTTAGTTTTTTATTGAGTCGGTGGAGCGACCATCCACCTAATAACGGTTTATGGCCGCTTCTGTATCATCGACGCTTACGGCTTGCGACTCAGACCTTGTAATAAGGTTATGACAGCAACACCTAGGACTTGCCTAGGCTTTTAGTAACACTTATATCCCATATTGCTGACGGTAAGCTTGAACGGCCGCCAGTTCGCTTTCCATGCCCGGTTGCTCGCTAAGGTAAGCGATTAGATCCGCCAACTTAATTATCGCCACAATATGACAGCCAAAATCACGCTCGACTTCCTGAATTGCCGATAATTCACTGCGGCCTTTTTCCTGGCGATCCAAAGCAATTAACACCCCTGCCAGCGATGCACCATTGGCCTGAATAATCTCCATGGATTCACGGATTGCGGTACCCGCCGTAATCACATCATCAACCAGCATCACCTTACCTTTAAGGTCACTACCGACTAGGTTGCCACCCTCACCGTGATCTTTCTTTTCTTTACGATTAAAACAGTAGGGGATATCGATACCATGATGTTCAGCTAATGCCACCGCCGTGGTTGTAGCGATGGGGATACCTTTATATGCCGGGCCAAACAACAGATCGTATTCAATGCCTGCATCAACTAAAGCCGCCGCATAAAAACGCCCTAAACGCGCGAGATCGCCACCGGTATTAAATAATCCAGCATTGAAAAAATAGGGGCTGTTACGACCAGATTTCAAAGTGAACTCACCAAAACGCAGCACATTACGTTGTAAGGCAAATTCAATAAACTCTCGCTGATAGGCTTTCACGTCAGTTCCTGTTATGTAAGGTTGGTAGGGTACTTGGTTATCCGTATTGTTTTTAACTTAATGCGGCTTTCTGCACGTCAACAATTTCGCGAATGCCATGTTTGGCTAATTCCAGCAAGCTCGCTAATTCTTCATGACTAAAAGGTTCACCTTCTGCGGTGCCCTGTACTTCCACAATCTTACCGGTTTCGGTCATGACCACATTCATATCGGTCTCGGCAGCGCTGTCTTCCACGTATTCCAGATCGCACACAGGTTCACCATCAAAGATACCCACGCTCACGGCAGCGATCAGGAACTTAAGCGGATTCGTCTTAATGACACCTTTAGCGCGCGCCCAATTCAGCGCATCAACCAACGCCACACAACCACCGGTAATTGCCGCTGTTCTGGTGCCACCATCGGCCTGGATCACATCACAGTCGATAACAATAGTGTTTTCGCCCAGCAGTTTCATATCAACCGCAGCCCGCAGCGAACGACCAATCAGTCGCTGGATCTCTTGAGTTCTACCAGACTGTTTGCCCCGGGCGGCTTCACGATCCATACGGCTATGGGTTGAACGCGGCAACATACCATATTCAGCAGTCACCCAGCCCTGCCCTTGCCCCTTCAGAAAACGCGGCACGCCTTCTTCAAAACTCGCAGTACACAATACTTTGGTATTGCCAAACTCAACCAACACTGAGCCTTCAGCATGAGCAGTATATTGACGGGTAATAGTTACCGGACGGATTTGAGCCGGTGTTCTGGTGCTGGGGCGCATAACAACTTCCTGAATCTAATAAATGTGGCGCCTATTATAGGACCTGATACCTAGGAGTGCTACGCTGGATCTGGTACCAGCTTGTGATTATGACGGAGTTTCCTTTAACCCCTGGTTGCAGATGTCTATAATCAAGGCTTTATCGTCACAACTGACTTACGGGATACTTTCATGATCCACAGTATGACCGCCTATGCCCGCGTTGAGCATAAAGCAGCCTGGGGCAATGCGTCCTGGGAAATTCGTTCCGTCAACCAGCGTTATCTGGAAACCTACCTGCGCCTACCGGAACAGTTGCGTAGCCTAGAGCCGATTCTACGGGACAAACTGCGGCAGCGGCTTAACCGTGGCAAAGTAGAAGTCAACTTGCGTTATGAACTTAAAGGCGAGCAAGACAATCAGCTGACACTCAATGAAGACTTAGCCCGACAACTGCTAAAAGCGGCACAATGGGTAAAAGACGAGGCCAGCGAGGGTCGCCTTGAGTTACTGGATATTTTACGTTGGCCAGGCGTTATCGCAGCACAAGAGCAAGATATGGATGCCATTGGCACCGAACTGTTAGCAGCGTTTGACGGTGCGATTGATCAATTTATCGAAGCCAGAGCCCGTGAAGGCGAAGCAATTAACGCCATGCTTCTTAGCCGTCTGGAAGGCGTAGAACAACAGATCGCTATCGTCCGCGAGCAAATGCCCAAGGTCATTGAATGGCAAAGAGAAAAACTCACCAGCCGCCTAGCAGAAGTCAAAGGCGAGCTTGATCCTATGCGCATCGAACAAGAGATGGTGCTAACCGCCCAGAAACTAGATGTAGCAGAAGAAATGGATCGCTTAGAGGCGCACGTGAAAGAAGCACGCCGCATTCTGAAAAAGGTGGAGCCGAAGGCCGCCGCCTCGACTTTATGATGCAAGAATTCAACCGTGAATCTAACACGCTTGCCTCCAAATCAATCAGCACCGAAACCACCGCAGCCGCCGTTGAATTAAAAGTATTAATCGAACAGATGCGCGAGCAGATCCAGAATGTTGAATAACAGAAAAACAGCGGCAAGTTGTCCCGTCCTAAGATAGGTTGACAGTTTTTAGGCCAGCTCCCGTAGCTGGCCTTTTCTATTGTGCACCTGGTTGGGGGTTGCCATATCTAAACTCAGGTGCGGTCTCATTTCGTTATATATCGCTATCGATTCTCGAACAACTATCTTCAGCTCTTCCAGCGTTTTACATCGATACAGGAAAAACTCTTGCTTCAGTATGCCATTGACTCTTTCCGCTAGTGCATTTTGATAGCAATCATAACCGTCTGTCATTGACGGCTGAATATGGTTCGCTATCAGTTCATCCTGATAAACGGCTGAGCAATATTGCACTCCCCGGTCTGAGTGATACACTGCATTAGCGATATAGCGCTTATCCCTAACCGCCATTTTCAGCGCTTTCACCACACCGTCTGCTTTCATGTCTGTACTCAAGTGATGACCGACTATTTTGCGTGATACGGCATCGGTAACCAGTGACAAATAGTGCACGCCTTGGTCTGACTCAAGATAGGTGATATCGCTGACCAACACATGCTCTGCATCATGCAGCCCTTCCACTTTCAGTAAGTTAGGATGCTTTTTCATCCAGTGCTTGCTAAATGTGGTTTTTGTGTAGCTTTTCTTGGGTTTAACCAGTAAACCTTCACGCCTCAAATAGGTAAAAAAACCGTCTCTCCCCAGTTTAATATCATGTTCAACCAACTTGGGCTTTATCAACGAATAGAGCTTACGCGTCCCTAACCTCGGCATATATTTACGCCAGTACAGAACCCAGTCTTTGATGACCGATAGTTCAGCTCTTCGGCTTTCCATTCGAGCTACTGCTTGATAGACACTTTGCCTTGAAATACTGGCTGCACGACATGCTGCGGCTAAGTTTATTTCTCTTTGGGTTTTGGCTTGCCAGACATACCGGATAAGTACTTTTTCTTAAACCAGCTCCGTATTCATTATCCATGATATCGACCATACCATTGAGGATTTGGTTACGCAGTTTCTCTTCGGCTAGCTCACGCTCAAGGCGCTTGATAGTTTGTGCTGGGGTTTCTTTTGAATTAGGCATAAGGGGATGCTGAAAAGGTTTCGACCAATCGAGTCTACCATGCTTTCTGAGCCAAACGAGTACGGTTGTCTTGCCCTGAATGCCAAAGCGCTGCTGGGCTTGTTTGTACGTCATTTCGCCTTTTTCGACACGCTCTACGACACCTAATTTAAAGGCTAAGGTGTAATCACGTTGCGTGCGCTTACGGCTTGAGTTAGTTGATGTCGCCATAAAGAAGTCCTCTTTATGTCAACATATTCCAGGACGGGACAAGTAGGCAACAAAAAGCCGGGCAATTGCCCGGCTTTCTCAACCTGATACCGCTTATTCAGCAGCTGCTTCGGCTTCTACAACTTCAGCAGTTTCTGGACGACCTACCAGCTCGATATAAGCCATAGGGGCTTTATCACCAGTACGCAGACCACATTTCAGGATACGGGTGTAACCACCCTGACGTTCCAGGTAACGAGGACCCAGTTCGTTAAACAATTTACCAACGACGTCTTCGTCGCGGGTGCGGGCAAACGCCAGACGACGATTTGCAACGCTGTCACTCTTAGCAAGTGTAATCAAAGGTTCAACTACGCGACGCAGTTCTTTTGCCTTCACCAGAGTCGTCACGATGATTTCGTGACGAACCAGTGAGCTAGCCATGTTACGGAACATGGCCTGGCGGTGGCTGCTGTTGCGGTTAAGTTGACGACCACTCTTACGATGGCGCATGACTTAATCCTTATAACCTAAATCTGTACAAGTCATAGACTTACAGGTCATCTGCTAAACTAGCTGGAGGCCAGTTTTCCAGACGCATACCCAAAGAAAGTCCGCGAGAAGCCAATACGTCTTTGATCTCGGTAAGTGATTTCTTACCCAGGTTAGGCGTTTTCAGCAACTCAACTTCTGTACGTTGTACTAGATCACCGATGTAATGAATCGCTTCGGCTTTCAGACAGTTAGCCGAACGTACAGTGAGCTCTAAATCGTCGACAGGACGCAACAAAATCGGATCGAATTCCGGTTTTTCTTCTTTCTTCTCTGGTTCAGAAACATCACGCAATTCTACAAACGCATCCAGCTGTTCAGCCAGAATGGTCGCAGAACGACGAATCGCTTCTTCAGGATCGATAGTACCGTTAGTGGTCATATCGATAACCAGTTTATCCAGGTCTGTACGCTGTTCAACACGGGCCGCTTCTACATTGTAGGCGATGCGTTCAACAGGTGAGAAAGAAGCATCGACCAGCAAACGGCCGATAGGACGATCGTCTTCCTCGGTCTGAGCGCGGGCAGAAGCCGGCACATAACCACGACCACGTTCAACACGAATACGCATGCTGATGCCGTGATTACCTGTCAGATGACAGATAACGTGATCAGGATTTACGATTGTCACATCACCATCATGGGTGATGTCTGCAGCGGTAACAGGGCCTGCGCCGGTTTTGCTCAGGGTGAGCAAAGCCTCGTCTTTACCCTCAATGATAACCGCCAACCCTTTAAGGTTTAGCAATATCTCGAGGATATCTTCTTGTACGCCTTCCTTACTGCTGTATTCGTGCAGTACACCGTCGATCTCGACTTCGGTAACCGCGCAGCCGGGCATAGACGACAATAGGATGCGACGCAACGCGTTACCTAAAGTGTGACCAAAACCACGTTCCAGCGGCTCTAGTGTTACCTTGGCACGAGTTGGGTTAACCTGCTCGATATCTACGAGACGCGGTTTAAGAAATTCTGTAACAGAACCCTGCATTGTGTCCTCTCTTGTTAGTTAGCCTTACTTAGAGTAAAGCTCGACGATCAGCTGTTCGTTAATTTCCGCAGACAAATCGCTACGTTCTGGCAGGCGCTTGAATGCACCTTCCATTTTTGCGCTGTCGACTTCAATCCAGGTAGGCTTTTCGCGTTGACCAGCCACTTCCAGAGCAGCCTTAATACGAGCTTGCTTCTGAGACTTTTCACGCACGCTTACCACATCATTCGCAGACACTTTGAATGACGGAATGTTAACAACACGACCGTTTACCATAATTGACTTATGGCTAACCAGCTGACGTGCTTCTGCACGAGTCGCGCCGAAACCCATACGATAAACAACGTTATCCAGACGGGCTTCCAGAAGTTGCAACAGGTTTTCACCAGTGTTGCCTTTCAGACGTGCAGCTTCTTTGTAATAGTTACGGAATTGCTTTTCCAACACACCGTAAATACGACGAACTTTTTGTTTCTCACGCAGCTGCAAACCATAATCAGACAGACGTGGCTTACGTGCGCCATGCTGTCCAGGTGCTGTTTCCAGCTTACACTTCGAATCGATTGCTCTCACACCGCTTTTCAGGAACAGGTCTGTACCTTCCCTACGGCTGAGCTTGAGCTTGGGACCCAAGTATCTTGCCATGATCTTTCTCCAACTTTCCTAATGAATCGCCATTACACGCGGCGTTTTTTAGGAGGACGACAACCGTTATGAGGGATAGGCGTCACATCAGTGATGTTGGTAATTTTATAACCAACAGCGTTCAGCGCACGAATGGCTGATTCACGACCTGGACCTGGACCCTTCACGAAAACTTCAAGGTGCTTAACACCGTAATCCTGAGCAGCAGTACCTGCGCGCTCAGCAGCAACCTGAGCTGCGAATGGAGTAGATTTACGTGAACCACGGAAACCTGAACCACCGGCAGTTGCCCAAGCCAAAGCATTACCTTGACGGTCTGTGATAGTTACGATTGTGTTGTTAAAAGAAGCATGGATATGAGCCATGCCATCCGCAACCTGTTTACGTACGCGCTTGCGCGGAGAACGTGACGGAACTTTAGCCATTGTCTACCTTCCCGTTACTTCTTAATTGGTTTACGTGGACCTTTGCGGGTACGCGCATTGGTCTTAGTACGTTGCCCACGAACAGGCAGGCTACGACGATGGCGAAGACCACGATAACAACCAAGGTCCATTAGACGCTTGATGTTCATAGAAACTTCGCGTCGCAAGTCACCTTCTACAGTGTATTTGGCAACTTCTTCGCGTAGGGTATCGATTTGAGCGTCGCTCAATTCCTTGATCTTTGCGTCTTCGGCAATTGAAGTAGCCGCGCAAATAGCTTTAGCGCGGGTACGACCGATACCGTAGATGGCAGTCAAAGCGATGACTGCGTGCTTCTGATCAGGAATGTTAATGCCAGCGATACGGGCCACTATGCACTCCTTAAGTTAAAGGCCATCTGTGAAAAGCCCGATAGGATACTCAACAGATGACTAATTTGCAAACAAATTTTAATGGCCAGTCGCAAATGGACTGGCCGGGTTTCATTAGCCTTGACGCTGTTTGTGTTTTGGTTCAACACAAATGACGCGAACAACGCCGTTACGCTTGACGATCTTGCAATTACGGCAGATCTTCTTCACGGAAGTTCGAACTTTCATTTCATCACTCCGTAAAGCTATCTTAACGACCGAAGCGATCGAAATTCGCTTTAGTCACTAGGTTAGCTTTCTTCATCACAGACTCATATTGATGAGACATCATATGGGTCTGAACCTGAGCCATGAAGTCCATGATCACCACTACCATAATCAGTAGTGAGGTACCGCCAAAATAGAACTGTACCTTCCAAGTGATTAGCATGAACTCCGGAATTAAACAGATAAAGGTGATATACAACGCACCGGCCAAAGTCAGGCGGGTCATCACTTTATCAATGTAACGCGAAGTTTGTTCGCCGGGACGGATCCCTGGAATGAACGCACCGCTTTTCTTCAGGTTATCCGCTGTTTCGCGTGGATTAAACACCAACGCGGTATAGAAGAAACAGAAGAAAATAATTGCTGCCGCATACAATAATGAGTACAGCGGCTGTCCAGGAGACACGGCCAGAGAGAAATCACTCAACCATGACAATGCTGGATTTTGTCCGAACCACTGAGCCAGTGTACCCGGGAACAAAATTATGCTGGACGCAAAAATTGGTGGGATAACCCCAGCCATGTTCACTTTCAGCGGTAAGTGAGTAGATTGTGCAGCAAACACCTTACGGCCTTGCTGGCGCTTAGCGTAGTTAACGACAATACGGCGCTGACCACGTTCTACAAACACCACAAAATAAGTGACGGCAAAGACAATCACACCAATTAACAGCAATACCAATACGTTCAAGTCGCCTTGACGAGCCTGTTCAGCAGTTTGTCCAATAGCTTTTGGCAAGCCGGCCACAATCCCCGCAAAAATCAGGATTGAGATACCGTTGCCAATACCACGTTCAGTAATCTGTTCACCAAGCCACATCAGGAACATGGTGCCAGTGACTAAACTGATAACCGCAACAAAGTAAAAACCAAAACCTGGGTTAACGACCAGGCCGGAGACCAGGTTTGGCAACCCTGTTGCGATACCAATAGATTGGAACGTAGCTAAAATCAATGTGCCCCATCGGGTATATTGACTGATTTTTTTACGTCCTGACTCGCCTTCCTTTTTCAGTTCAGCAAGTGCAGGATGCACCACTGTCAACAACTGCATAATGATCGATGCCGAAATGTAAGGCATGATCCCTAATGCAAAAATGGACGCACGGGACAAGGCCCCACCCGAGAACATGTTAAACATGCCCAGGATGGTGCCTTTCTGCTGATTAAACAGCTCAGCCAATACGGCGGCATCAATACCAGGAATTGGCACAAAGGAACCGGCACGGAACACAATAATTGCGCCAATCACGAACAGGAGGCGAGCTTTCAATTCAGAAAGTCCACCTTTCGCGCTTTTTAAATCAAGTCCTGGTTTTGCCATCGACGTATTATTCCTCGATCTTTCCACCGGCAGCTTCAATAGCTGCACGTGCACCTTTGGTAACCTTCAGACCGCGTACGGTCACTGGGCGCTCAATGGTACCTGAAAGAACAATTTTCGCAAACTGGATGTTGCGAGTAATGAGATTCGCATCTTTCAGTGCGTTCAGGTCGACAACATCACCGTTAACTTTTGCCAGTTCGCCGATGCGAACTTCAGCAGTTACCATAGCGATACGCGAGGTAAAGCCAAATTTAGGCAAACGGATTTTCAACGGCATCTGACCGCCTTCAAAACCGATGCGGACTTTGCCGCCACTGCGTGATTTAAGACCTTTATGGCCGCGACCAGCAGTTTTACCTAAACCAGAACCGATACCACGGCCTACGCGTTTGCCAGCGGCTTTAGAGCCCGCTGCTGGAGATAAAGTATTCAGACGCATTGATTAGTCCTCCACCTTTACCATGTAGTAGACCTTATTGATCATACCGCGGATAGCTGGAGTATCTTCCAGTTCCACTGTGTGACCAATACGACGCAGACCGAGACCTGTTAAGGTTGCTCTGTGCTTTGGCAAACGACCAATAGCACTTTTAGTCTGAGTTACTTTGATTGTTTTAGTAGCCATGGTGCATTACCCCCGAATTTCGTCAACATTCAGGCCACGCTTAGCTGCGATCTGTGCAGGTGACTTCATGTTCACCAGCGCATCTACAGTTGCACGAACGATGTTGATCGGGTTAGTAGAGCCGTATGCTTTTGACAGAACGTTATGAACGCCTGCTACTTCCAATACGGCACGCATAGCGCCACCGGCGATAATACCGGTACCCTCAGAAGCAGGTTGCATATATACGCGAGAACCTGAATGACGGCCTTTCACTGGATGGTGCAAGGTACCTTCATGTAGTTCAACGTTAACCATGCTGCGACGGGCTTTTTCCATTGCTTTTTGAATAGCAGCTGGAACTTCGCGCGCTTTACCGTAGCCGAAGCCGATCTTACCGTTACCGTCACCCACAACTGTCAGTGCAGTAAAACTGAAGATACGACCACCTTTAACTACTTTAGAAACACGATTGACTGCAATCAGCTTTTCTTGCAGATCGTCTTTCTGCTGAGTTTCTACTTTAGCCATTGTGTAAACCCCTTAGAACTGGAGGCCAGCTTCACGAGCGGCTTCTGCCAGAGCAGCAACACGACCGTGATACTTGAAACCAGAACGATCGAAAGCCACCACAGTGACACCTTTCTCGATCGCGCGTTCAGCAATAGCTTTGCCTACTGCCTTTGCCGCATCTACGTTGCCGGTATATTTCAGCTGCTCTTTTACCGCATTTTCAACGGTAGACGCAGCAGCAACCACCTGAGCTTCAGGGTTGATTACCTGAGCGTAAATGTGACGCGGTGTACGATGTACAACCAGACGGTTAACGCCCAGCTCTTGGATCTTCTTGCGGGTGCGAGTGGCACGACGCAAGCGAGAAGTTTTCTTATCCATATCGCGTTACCTTACTTCTTCTTAGCCTCTTTACGGCGTACGTTTTCGTCATCGTAGCGAACACCCTTGCCCTTATAAGGCTCTGGTGGACGATAACCACGAATTTCAGCCGCAACCTGACCTACCAGTTCTTTGTCGATACTTTTCAGTACGATGTCAGTCTGGCTTGGGCATTCAGCTGTAACGCCTGCTGGCAATTTGTGAACCAGTGGATGAGAGAAACCTAAAGTCAGGTCCAGGTCGCTACCAGTTACTTTGGCACGATAACCTACACCGACAAGTTTCAGTTTCTTTTCAAAACCTTGAGTTACACCAACAACCATGTTGTTGACCAAGGCACGGGCTGTACCAGCCTGGGCCCAAGCGTTTTCGTAACCTTCAACAGGACCAAAAGTCACATGGCCATTGTCTACGGCTACTTTAACAGCGCTGTTGATTACTCGAGTCAGACTGCCCTTACCGCCTTTCACGGTAATGCTGTGATCTTTTAAAGTCACCTCTACGCCGGCAGGAATAGAGACTGGTGCTTTTGCTACACGAGACATTCCTAGCTCCTTATGCTACGTAGCAGATAACCTCACCACCCATGCTGCGAGGCGGGCGGCACGATCAGTCATCAGGCCTTTAGAAGTGGACACAATTGCGACACCCAGTCCGCCCATCACTTTTGGCAATTCGTCTTTACCTTTGTAAATACGAAGACCAGGACGGCTTACGCGCTGGATAGTCTCAACAACGGGTTTTCCCTGGAAATACTTCAAAGTAACTTCCAGTTCAGGCTTATTGCCTTCGTCTGCTACGGCGTAGTCAGTGATATAACCTTCTTCCTTCAGCACTTTTGCAATCGCAACTTTGAGCTTAGCGGAAGGCATCTTCACAGATACTTTGTTAGCAGCTTGGCCGTTACGGATACGGGTTAACATATCCGCAATAGGATCTTGCATGCTCATATTAGCTTACTCCGTGACAAGGGCTTACCAGCTGGCCTTACGCAGACCAGGAACTTCACCGCGCATGGTGGCTTCACGCAACTTGATACGGCTCAGGCCGAACTTGCGCAGGTAACCATGTGGGCGACCAGTTTGATTACAGCGATTGCGTTGACGCGATGCGCTGGAATCACGTGGTAAAGCTTGCAGCTTCAGGACAGCATCCCAACGCTCTTCATCAGAAGTAGCTGGGCTTGCGATCATAACCTTCAGCGCTGCACGCTTTTCAGCGTACTTGGCCACGAGTTTGGCACGCTTTACTTCACGTGCTTTCATTGATTGTTTTGCCATTACGCTACCCCTTATCTTTTGAATGGGAAGTTAAAAGCGTTCAACAAAGCACGACCTTCTTCGTCAGTGTTCGCTGTGGTAGTGATAACAATATCCATACCGCGAATTTTATCGATTTTATCATAATCGATTTCTGGGAAGATGATCTGCTCACGTACGCCCATAGCGTAGTTGCCGCGACCGTCAAATGACTTTGAACTCAGACCACGGAAGTCACGAATACGGGGAATAGCGATATCAATCAATCGCTCAAGGAATTCCCACATACGTTCGCCGCGCAGGGTCACTTTACAACCAATAGGGTAGCCTTCACGGATTTTGAAACCGGCAACTGATTTACGAGCAACAGTTACAACGGGTTTCTGACCGGCAATAGCAGTCATGTCACGGACAGCACTTTCCATGACTTTTTTATCAGCAACTGCTTCGCCTACACCCATGTTCAGGGTGATTTTCTCAATCCGAGGGACTTGCATGACACTGGAATAACCGAACTTCTTGGTCAGTTCAGCGATAACAGTCTCTTTGTACTTATCATGCAGTTTCGCCATCGTTTACTCCGATTACTTAACGAGTTCACTGTTCGATTTAAAGAAACGGACTTTTTTGCCATCTTCAAATCGGAAACCAACACGATCTGCCTTGCCTGTAGCAGGGTTAAAGATCGCAACATTAGATGCTTGAATCGGCGCTTCTTTTTCAACAATACCACCGGTAACGCCTAACTGTGGGTTAGGTTTCTGGTGTTTCTTGATGACGTTAACGCCTTCAACAATCAACTTGCCAGTAGGCAGAACCTGGGTAACTTTACCGCGCTTACCCTTGTCTTTACCGGCCAGTACGACTACTTCGTCTTCACGACGGATTTTTGCTGCCATTTTGAAGCTCCTTACAGTACTTCTGGTGCCAGCGACACAATCTTCATGAATTGCTCGGAGCGCAGTTCACGTGTCACAGGTCCAAAGATACGAGTACCAATCGGCTGCAGGTTGTTGTTCAAAAGAACAGCTGCATTCCGATCGAAGCGAATGACAGAACCGTCTGGACGACGTACGCCTTTCTTAGTACGGACTACCACCGCGTTATACACATCACCTTTCTTCGCTTTAGCGCGAGGAATCGCTTCCTTTACAGAAACTTTGATGATGTCGCCGATACCGGCATAACGACGATGAGAGCCACCCAAGACCTTAATACACTGAACTCTGCGAGCGCCGCTATTACATGCGACATCCAGAGTTGATTGCATTTGGATCATTTTAAGTGCTCCGCTATCGTTACATCACATCCCCACCATGGGGCATTTTTCACCATTTTTGGCAACGAGAATCGCTCAAAAAGGGCGCGCAAGTATAACACCATTGATTAGAGATGGATAGTGCTAAAATACAAACGGCCCCGGATGGGGCCGTTTACGTTTACCTAAGAAAAACTTAGGCTTTGCTCACTACTTCAACCAGCGTCCAAGACTTAGTCTTAGACAGCGGGCGACATTCACGAATAGTGACGATATCGCCTTCATTGCACTGGTTGGTTTCGTCATGTGCATGGATCTTAGTAGTACGTTTTACGTACTTACCGTAGATTGGGTGTTTTACCTGACGCTCAACGGCAACAGTGATGGACTTGTCCATTTTGTTGCTGGTCACTTTACCCTGTAAAGTACGGATTTTCTCAGACATTATGCACCTGCCTTAGAAGTAATAATGGTCTTAACGCGCGCGATGTTACGGCGCACCTGCTTCAGCTGGTGTGTTTGAGCCAGCTGACCAGTGGCGTGTTGCATACGCAGGTTAAACTGCTCACGCAGCAGACCAAGTAGTTCAGCGTTCAGTTCTTCAACGCTTTTTTCTCTCAGTTCGCTCGCTTTCATTACATCACCGTTTTAGTTACAAAGGTTGTCTTGATAGGCAACTTGGCAGCAGCCAGCGCGAAAGCTTCGCGTGCCAGCTCTTCCGGAACGCCACCGATCTCATAGAGAACCTTACCTGGCTGAATCTGGCATACCCAGTATTCAACGTTACCCTTACCTTTACCCATACGCACTTCAAGAGGCTTAGAGGTAATAGGTTTGTCAGGGAAAACCCGGATCCAGATTTGTCCTTGACGCTTAACAGCACGTGTCATAGCACGACGAGCGGCTTCAATCTGACGGGCAGTCAAACGACCACGGCCCACAGCTTTCAAACCGAAAGAACCGAAGCTAACGTCGGTGCCGTTCGCTAGGCCGCGGTTACGGCCTTTAAACATTTTGCGAAACTTAGTACGTTTAGGTTGCAGCATTACCGGCTCTCCTATTTACCACGAGGTTTGCGCTTAGGTTGCTGCTTCGGTTCTTCTACTGTCTGAGGTACGATGCCATCCAGAACTTCACCTTTGAAGACCCAGACTTTCACACCGATCACACCGTAAGTGGTGTGACTTTCAGAAGTAGCGTAATCGATATCAGCACGCAGTGTATGCAAAGGTACGCGACCTTCACGATACCACTCGGAACGCGCAATCTCAGCGCCGCCCAGACGGCCGCTAACTTCAACTTTGATACCTTTAGCGCCCAGACGCATAGCGTTCTGTACCGCACGCTTCATGGCGCGACGGAACATAACACGGCGTTCCAGCTGCTGTGCAATAGAGTCAGCAACCAGTTTGGCGTCTAGTTCAGGCTTACGGATCTCAGCGATGTTAATCTGCGCTGGTGCACCGGCAATCTTGGCAACTTCGGCACGCAACACTTCAACGTCTTCACCCTTTTTACCAATCACTACGCCTGGACGGGCAGTGTGAATAGTAACGCGGATGCTTTTCGCTGGGCGTTCAATAACAATCTTGGATACTGATGCAGCTTTCAGTTTCTCTTCGAGAAACTTACGCACTTCCCAGTCGCCTTGCAGATTGGCTGCATAATCAGCCTTATCAGCATACCAGGTAGAGATCCAAGGCTTAGTGATACCCAGACGGATACCATTAGGATGTACTTTCTGTCCCATTGCTCTCTCCTAGCGGTCTGATACAACCACAGTAATGTGGCTGGTACGCTTCATGATACGATCAGCACGGCCTTTAGCACGTGGCATGATACGTTTCATTGTTGGACCTTCATCAACAAATACCTTACCGACTTTCAATTCGTCGATATCGGCACCTTCGTTGTGCTCGGCGTTAGCAATGGCAGAATCCAAAACTTTCTTGACCAGTACGGCAGCTTTCTTTGGACTGAAGGTCAGAACTTCCAGCGCTTTTGCCACTGGCAAACCGCGGATCTGATCTGCAACCAGACGAGCTTTCTGAGGCGACGTACGGGCAAAGCGATGTTTAGCTAAAACTTCCATCTTATTCCTCCCGTATTAACGCTTCTTCGCTTTCTTATCTGCAGCATGGCCGCGATAAGTGCGAGTTGGTGAGAACTCACCAAGTTTGTGGCCGATCATTTCGTCAGTTACGAACACTGGTACGTGCTGACGACCATTATGGACAGCGATGGTCAACCCTATCATTTGTGGGATGATCATTGAGCGGCGAGACCAAGTCTTGATAGGCTTTTTGTCACCCGCTTCCACCGCTTTCTCTACCTTCTTCAGCAAGTGCAGGTCGATAAATGGACCTTTCTTGAGAGAACGTGGCATGGCGAATCCTCTTAATTACTTGTTACGACGACGTACGATGTACTTGTCAGTGCGCTTGTTGCTACGAGTCTTGTAGCCCTTAGTTGGTACGCCCCATGGTGATACAGGATGACGACCACCAGAAGAACGACCTTCACCACCACCGTGTGGGTGGTCGACAGGGTTCATGGCAACACCACGTACAGTAGGACGCACGCCCAGCCAGCGCTTAGCACCAGCTTTACCCAGCTGACGCAGCATGTGTTCTGCGTTGCCGACTTCACCCAGAGTGGCACGGCACTCTACAGGCACTTTACGCATTTCGCCTGAACGCAGACGCAAGGTTGCATAAGCACCATCACGGGCAACAACCTGAGCATAAGCACCAGCAGAACGCGCCAACTGAGCACCTTTACCAGGTTTCATTTCAACAGCGTGAACCACGCTACCAACTGGAATGTTAACCAGCGGCAGAGCATTACCTGGTTTGATATCAGCAGCGGCACCAGAGACAACTTTGTCACCAGCCTGCATACCTTTAGCAGCCAGGATGTAACGACGTTCACCGTCAGCATACAGCACCAGCGCGATGTGCGCGGTACGGTTAGGATCGTATTCCAGACGTTCAACTTTCCCAACGATACCGTCTTTGTCGCGTTTAAAGTCGATCAGACGATAGTGCTGTTTATGACCACCACCGATATGACGGGTAGTGATGCGACCAGTGTTGTTACGACCACCAGTTTTAGATTTCTTAGTCAGCAGACCAGCAAAAGGTTTGCCTTTGTGCAGGTCACTGTTAACAACCTTAACAACGCCACGACGGCCTGGAGAGGTTGGCTTACACTTAACAATTGCCATTTAAATTCTCCTTTGCTTACTCAGCGCCGCCGAGGAAATCGATATCAGCGCCCTCAGCCAGAGTCACATAGGCTTTTTCCAGTCGCTGCGGCGGCCAGTACGGGCACCGTGACGCTTGGTTTTACCTTTGTTGATCAGAGTGCGAACACCATCAACTTTCACTTCAAACAGTTTTTCTACGGCAGCTTTGATTTCTGCTTTAGTAGCAGTCAGCGCTACACGGAAAACTACGGTGTTGCTCTTCTCGGCAACAACAGTGCTCTTTTCAGAAACGTGCGGTGCCAGAATAACTTTCAGAATACGTTCTTCGCGGATCATGCCAGCATCTCCTCGATTTGCTTCACAGCATCAGCGGTGACAAGCACTTTGTCGAATGCGATCAGGCTTACTGGATCAATACCGGCTACATCACGAACGTCAACCTTGTACAGGTTGCGAGCAGCCAGGAACAGGTTTTCGTCAACTTCTGGAGTCACGATCAACACATCTTCCAGTTGCATTTCTTTCAGTTTGGCTTTCAGCTCTTTAGTTTTTGGAGCTTCAACACCGAACTTCTCAACCACAATCAGACGTTCCTGACGTACCAGTTCAGACAGGATGCTCTTCAGAGCACCACGGTACATCTTCTTGTTAACTTTCTGACCATGATCTTGAGTTTTAGCAGCGAAGGTAACGCCACCGCCACGCCAAATCGGGCTTTTCACGTCGCCTGAACGGGCACGACCAGTGCCTTTCTGACGCCATGGTTTCTTAGCTGTGCCGTGAACTTCAGCGCGGGTCTTCTGACCACGAGTGCCCTGACGTGCGTTAGCGGCATATGCTACAACTACCTGATGAACCAGTGCTTCATTAAAGTCACGGCCGAAGGTAGTTTCGGAAACTTCAAGAGCGCTCTGCGCGTCTTTCAATACCAATTCCATTACTATCTCCTCAGACCTTAAGCTTTAACAGCAGGCTTGATGATCAGATCACCGTTGGCGGCGCCTGGAACAGCACCTTTCACCAGCAGCAGATTACGCTCAGCATCTACACGTACAACGTCCAGATTCTGAGTGGTCACGCGCTCGTCGCCCATGTGGCCTGACATTTTCTTGCCTTTGAATACACGACCGGGAGTCTGGTTCTGACCGATAGAACCGTTAGCACGGTGTGACAAAGAGTTACCGTGTGTCATGTCCTGAGTACGGAAATTCCAGCGTTTAACACCCCCTGGAAACCTTTACCTTTTGACTGACCAGTAACATCTACTTTCGCTACGTCAGCGAAGATTTCTACTTTCAGCTCAGCACCAACTTCAATGCCTTCGCCTTCACCATCTGCCAGACGCATTTCCCACAAACCACGGCCGGCTTCAACGCCTGGCCTTGGCAAAGTGGCCAGCTTCTGGTTTAGTGACGCGATTGGCTTTCTTGGTACCAGTTGTAACTTGAAGCGCGCGGTAACCATCGTTTTCCAGCGTTTTTACCTGGGTCACGCGGTTGGCTTCTACTTCGATTACAGTAACAGGGATTGACGCGCCATCTTCAGTGAAGATGCGGGTCATACCCACTTTACGACCAATAAGACCGATAGCCATCTCTCAAACCTCTTCTAAGGATCTCAATTAACCCAAGCTAATCTGAACGTCGACACCGGCGGCCAGATCCAGACGCATAAGTGCGTCAACGGTCTTATCAGTAGGCTCAACGATATCAACCAAACGCTTGTGAGTACGGATTTCGTATTGGTCACGAGCATCTTTATTAACGTGCGGAGAGATCAAAACGGTATAACGCTCTTTGCGCGTCGGCAGTGGAATAGGACCACGTACCTGGGCGCCAGTGCGTTTAGCAGTTTCAACGATTTCCGCAGTGGATTGATCGATCAAACGATGATCAAACCCTTTTAAGCGGATACGGATTCTTTGGTTCTGCATTGACCAGAGCTCCTAAAATGGACACATAAAAAATCACCCTCTGGCCATTTCTCTTTGGAGAAAGTCAGAGTGAGATGATTTAACCGTTCGACTCCCAATCGGAGTCGTTTTCAAGTAATTTGAGTCAATCGACCAAACTACCTAACGCCTAAGCAATTAAGCGAGCGGCTATTATACCGATCCGGTTAAGGATTTCAAGGCCGCTGGCGATGTAATCGACAGACATTATTGCTGTCAAAATTTGAGCGGTATTATACAGAGATTTCTGTTAATCACCAGCATTTATTACGCCACATTCTCATTGCGTTTTCTTGCTAATTTCCAACGCGCAAAAAAGAAAAGGAAGCCGAAGCTTCCTTTTCCATCAATCTCGACCTGATTAGGCGATGATCTTCGCTACCACGCCGGCGCCTACTGTACGGCCACCTTCACGGATCGCAAAACGCAGACCTTCATCCATCGCGATTGGGCAGATCAATGTCACTACCATCTTGATGTTGTCGCCTGGCATTACCATTTCTACGCCTTCTGGCAGTTCGATGGTACCGGTCACGTCAGTTGTACGGAAGTAGAACTGTGGACGATAGCCTTTGAAGAATGGTGTATGACGTCCACCTTCTTCTTTGCTCAGTACGTAAACTTCTGATTCGAACTTGGTGTGTGGAGTGATTGTGCCTGGTTTTGCCAGCACTTGACCACGTTCCACTTCATCACGTTTAGTACCACGCAGCAGTACACCCACGTTTTCACCGGCACGACCTTCGTCCAGCAATTTACGGAACATTTCTACACCTGTACAGGTGGTACGAGTGGTGTCGTGGATACCCACGATTTCTACTTCGTCACCTACACGGATGATACCGCGTTCTACACGACCTGTTACTACTGTACCACGACCGGAGATTGAGAATACGTCTTCGATTGGCAGCAGGAATGGGTGGTCGATGTCACGGACGGGTTCTGGGATGTAAGTATCCAGCGCTTCTGCCAGTTCGACGATCTTCGCTTCCCATTCTGGTTCGCCTTCCAGTGCTTTCAGGGCTGAACCCTGGATCACTGGCAGGTCGTCACCTGGGAAGTCGTATTCTGACAGCAGTTCACGCACTTCCATTTCAACCAGTTCCAGCAACTCTTCATCATCTACCATGTCACATTTGTTCATGAATACGATGATGTAAGGTACGCCTACCTGACGTGACAACAGGATGTGTTCACGAGTCTGTGGCATTGGGCCGTCAGTCGCTGCTACTACCAGGATGGCGCCGTCCATCTGCGCTGCACCGGTAATCATGTTTTTAACATAGTCAGCGTGCCCTGGGCAGTCTACGTGAGCGTAGTGACGAGTTGGTGTGTCGTACTCTACGTGAGAGGTGTTGATGGTAATACCACGTTCACGCTCTTCTGGTGCATTATCGATTGATGCGAAATCTTTTGCTTCACCGCCGTAAGTCTTGGACAGTACAGTTGTGATAGCTGCAGTCAGAGTGGTTTTACCATGGTCAACGTGGCCAATGGTACCCACGTTTACGTGGGGTTTATTACGTTCAAATTTAGCTTTAGACACGATATATTCCTTTGTTTCAGATGTGCCTGACATTGCCAGGCACAATCAATCAAAATAACAGTTATGCCGTTCCTAAATCAGGTACGAGCTTCGATAACTGCCTTAGCAACATTTTGCGGTGCTTCTGCATACTTCAGGAATTCCATGGAGTATGAGGCACGGCCTTGAGTGGCGGAACGCAAATCTGTTGCATAACCAAACATTTCAGCCAGAGGCACTACGGCACGGATAATCTTGATGCCGGCTACGCCATCGTCCATCCCTTCAATGAGACCACGACGGCGGTTAAGGTCACCGACAACATCACCCATATAATCTTCGGGTGTAGTGACTTCGACCTTCATGCAAGGCTCGAGCAACACCGGGTTTGCCAGCAGCGCGCCCTTCTTGAAGCCCATAGAACCTGCAACCTTGAACGCCATTTCGTTCGAGTCCACTTCATGGTACGAACCATCGAACAGCGTGACTTTCACATCCAAGACAGGGAATCCGGCCAGAACACCATTTTTCATCTGTTCTTGGATACCTTTGTCAACAGCGGGAATGTATTCTTTAGGAACCACACCACCCACAATACCGTTGACAAACTGATAACCGGCGCCCTCTTCGAGAGGCTCCAGTTTCAACCAGACATGACCAAACTGTCCACGGCCACCCGATTGCCGTACAAACTTACCTTCGGCTTCCACGCTACCGCGGATAGTTTCACGGTAAGCTACCTGAGGTTTACCAACGTTACATTCAACGCTGAACTCACGGCGCATACGATCAATGATAATGTCCAGGTGCAATTCACCCATCCCTGAGATCAGAGTCTGACCCGACTCTTCATCAGTTTCAACCCGGAAGGAAGGGTCTTCCATTGCCAGCTTTTGCAAAGCAATGCCCATCTTTTCCTGGTCAGCTTTCGAACGGGGTTCGACAGCGATAGTAATTACCGGATCAGGGAAATCCATGCGTTCCAAGATCACTTTATGATCAGGATCACACAGAGTGTCACCAGTTGTTACTTCTTTCAGGCCGATAGCCGCTGCGATATCACCGGCACGAACCTCTTTGATCTCGTTACGGTCATTGGCATGCATCTGTACGATACGGCCAATGCGCTCACGCTTATCTTTAACACTGTTGTATACGGCATCGCCGGATGCCAGTACTCCAGAGTATACCCGGATGAAAGTCAGCGTTCCGACAAATGGATCGGTCGCGATTTTAAATGCCAAGGCCGCAAAAGGTGCCTTGTCATCAGAAACGCGTTCGACTTCTTTGTCATATTCGTCAAGACCTTTAATCGGTGGTACATCATTAGGTGCTGGCAAATATTCAACAACAGCATCAAGAACTGCCTGTACACCTTTGTTTTTAAAGGCACTACCACAGGTTGCCAACACAATCTCATTATTGATTGTACGTTGACGCAGCGCTTGCTTGATCTCTTCTTCGGAAAGGTCACCCTCTTCGAGATATTTATCCATCAACTCTTCGGAGGCTTCTGCCGCACTTTCTACCAGATACTCACGCATCTCAGTAGCTTTAGCCAGCAGTTCTGCCGGGATCTCTTCATGGGTGAAGGTCATCCCCTGATCTGCTTCATTCCAGTTGATTGCCTTCATTTTTATCAGGTCAATCACGCCGGTGAAGTGTTCTTCAGCTCCGATATTCAGTTGAATTGGAACACAGGTAGCGCCGAGACGGTTGCGGATCTGTTTGACCACCCGATCAAAGTCCGCTCCCGCACGGTCCATCTTGTTGACAAATACCAGACGGGGAACGTGATATTTGTCTGCCTGACGCCATACGGTTTCAGACTGAGGCTCCACACCAGATGCCCCACAAAATACCACGACCGCACCATCCAGCACGCGCAACGAACGCTCTACTTCAATGGTAAAATCAACGTGACCTGGGGTATCAATGATATTGATGCGATGCTGCTCGAACTGGGCATCCATACCACGCCAGAATGTCGTCACAGCCGCAGAAGTAATAGTGATGCCGCGCTCCTGCTCCTGGACCATCCAGTCAGTAGTCGCTGCGCCATCATGTACTTCGCCGATCTTATGTGACAAACCGGTGTAGAACAGAATACGTTCAGTTGTCGTTGTTTTGCCTGCATCAACGTGAGCACAAATACCGATGTTGCGATAACGCTCAATAGGAGTTGTACGAGCCACGATTTATACCCTCTCAACCAGAACCGAAGTTCTGGTATTGCCAGAGAATGCGCGGAAAAAATTCCGCGCAAGATATTACCAACGGTAATGAGCAAAGGCTTTGTTGGCTTCTGCCATACGATGCACGTCTTCGCGCTTCTTAACGGCAGCACCTTTGTTTTCGGATGCATCCAGCATTTCGCCAGCTAGACGCAGAGCCATAGATTTTTCACCACGTTTACGTGCAGCTTCAACCAACCAGCGCATCGCCAGAGCGTTACGACGTACTGGACGAACTTCACATGGTACCTGGTAAGTAGAACCACCGACACGACGAGATTTAACTTCGACGGCTGGGCGGACGTTATCCAGGGCTGCTTCCAAAAGTACCAGATGATCTTCGCCTTTTTTCTCAGCGATAACATCTAATGCTTTGTAGATAATTTTTTCGGCAGTTGATTTTTTGCCGTCTTGCATAATGACGTTGATGAACTTCGCCAGCAACTCACTATTAAATTTTGGATCGGGCAGGATTTTGCGCTGACCGACTACACGACGTCTTGGCATGATATGTCTCCGTATACTTCAGGTTTTTCCAAAACCATAAAATGATTAAAAAGCTTGGCCTTACTTAACGGGATACCATTAAGACTTAGGACGCTTGGCTCCGTACTTAGAACGACCCTGACGACGAGCGCTGATACCAGCACAGTCCAGAGCGCCACGTACAGTGTGGTAACGAACACCAGGCAGGTCCTTAACACGACCACCACGGATCAAAATTACACTGTGTTCCTGCAGGTTGTGGCCTTCACCGCCGATGTATGAAGTAACTTCAAAACCGTTGGTTAAACGCACACGCGCTACTTTACGTAGTGCAGAGTTTGGTTTTTTAGGTGTAGTGGTGTACACACGGGTACAAACACCACGTTTTTGTGGGCACGCATTCAACGCCGGTACCGCAGTCTTTTCGACTTTGGGGGCGCGAGGCTTACGTACCAACTGGTTTACAGTTGCCATGTATAGCTCCGATTTAGTTGATTTACTCAACGTTTGGGTGTGAAAAATCTATATCCCACAAAAAGTGGGACGCGAAATTTTAGAAAGGTCGAGGTCGACTGTCAAGAAATAGCCAGTCATGTACGACTTTTCATCAAAAAAGGCGCCCGAAGGCGCCTTTTTGTCTCGGTTTTTCGATTATTCCTGACTGCCTGCTAGGTTCAACAGGTCTGCCAAGTTCTGTTCAGCTTCGCTGGCCGTGATACCAGGTGCTTCCTGAGCCACGTCACCTTTAGTGTGAACTCGGTTCTTATGGTAAGCATAACCGGTACCGGCTGGGATCAGACGGCCCACAATGACGTTTTCCTTCAAACCGCGCAGATCGTCCTTCTTACCACCCACAGCAGCTTCTGTCAGCACACGGGTAGTTTCCTGGAACGATGCAGCAGAGATAAAGGATTCTGTTGCCAAAGAGGCTTTGGTAATACCCAGCAGTTCACGCTCGAACTTAGCAGGGCGCTTACCTTCAGCTTCCAGCTCACGGTTAACCAGTTTAACGCGAGAGACTTCTGCCTGTTCGCCAACCAGCAAATCAGAATCACCTGCTTCCGTAATAATACACTTACGCAGCATCTGACGGATGATGACTTCGATATGTTTATCGTTGATCTTCACCCCTTGCAGACGGTAAACATCCTGCACTTCGTTGACGATGTAATTGGCCACATTGTGGATGCCGCGCAAACGCAGAATGTCGTGAGCAGATTCTGGACCGTCAGCAATAACTTCGCCACGTTCCACCTTTTCACCTTCAAACACGTTCAGGTTACGCCACTTAGGGATCATCTCTTCGTAAGCATTACCGCCATCGGCTGGTGTGATCACCAAACGACGTTTGCCCTTGGTTTCTTTACCGAAGGAGATAGTACCGGTGATTTCGGCCAGGATTGCAGGTTCTTTAGGCTTACGTGCTTCGAACAGGTCAGCAACTCGTGGCAGACCACCGGTAATATCACGGGTCTTAGAAGATTCTTGTGGAATACGCGCCAGCGCATCACCCACGTTGATCTTAGTGTTGTCATCCAAGCTTACAATCGCGTGGCCAGGCAGGAAGTACTGTGCTGGCACTTCGGTACCCGGAATGGTCAGGTCATGACCTTTATCATCCACCAAGCGTACGGCTGGACGCATGTCCTTACCAGCGGATGGACGCTGTGCTACATCCATCACCACAATGGATGACAAACCTGTCAGTTCATCAGTCTGGCGTTGGATAGTCACACCGTCGATCATGTCCACAAACTGCACGCTACCTTCCACTTCAGTGATGATAGGGTGAGTATGTGGATCCCAGTTAGCGATGATCTGACCGGGTTCGATGGCAGCGCCTTCCTGTTTTTCCAGGATGGTACCGTAAGGCACTTTGTAACGTTCTTTCTCACGGCCCAAGTCATCGACAATCGCCAGTTCAGAAGAACGAGACACGATAACCAGTTTACCTTCAGTATTCACAACGTGTTTCGCGTTGTGCAGTTTCAAGGTACCCGCATTCTTGGTCTGAACGTTGTTTTCTGCTGATGCTCTCGATGCCGCACCACCAATGTGGAACGTACGCATTGTCAGCTGTGTACCAGGTTCACCGATAGACTGCGCAGCAACCACACCGATAGCTTCACCTTGGTTGATGATGTGACCACGCGCCAAATCACGGCCATAACAGTGAGCACACACACCGAAATCGGTATCACAAGTGATAACAGAACGTACTTTCACTTCATCAACACTGGCGTCTTCCAGTTTTTTACACCAGGCTTCGTCCAGCAGTGTGTTACGCGGTGCCAATACGTTTTCAGTGCCTGGGTAGTAAACATCTTCGGCAACCACACGACCCAGCACTCGTTCACGCAATGGTTCAACCACGTCACCACCTTCAATCAGCGGTTTCATGATCAGACCTTCGTGGGTACCACAGTCGTCTTCAATCACTACCAAGTCCTGAGCTACGTCAACCAAACGACGAGTCAGATAACCGGAGTTCGCAGTTTTCAGTGCAGTATCCGCCAGACCTTTACGCGCACCGTGAGTGGAGATGAAGTACTGCAGTACGTTCAAACCTTCACGGAAGTTCGCTACGATGGGCGTTTCGATGATGGAGCCATCAGGCTTAGCCATCAGACCACGCATACCCGCCAACTGACGGATCTGGGCGGCACTACCACGCGCACCGGAGTCGGCCATCATATAGATGCTGTTGAAAGATGCCTGTTCTTCCTCTTCACCGTTACGGTTGATAACGGTTTCGGTAGACAGGTTCTTCATCATCGCCTTGGATACTTTTTCGTTACAGCTGGCCCAGATGTCGATGACTTTGTTATAGCGTTCACCGGCAGTTACCAGACCAGACTGGAACTGTTCTTGGATTTCCAGCACTTCAGCTTCGGCTTCAGCAACCAGTTTGGCTTTTTCCTGTGGGATTTGCATATCATTGATGCCCACAGAGGAACCAGAAATAGTTGCATAACGATAACCGGTGTACATCAGCTGGTCGGCGAAGATAACGGTGTCTTTCAGACCCAGACGGCGATAACAGATGTTCAACAGTTTAGCGATCTGCTTCTTACCCATGTTCTGGTTCACCACTTCAAATGGCAAACCAGCAGGCAGAATCTGCGACAACAACGCACGACCTACTGTGGTGTCCACAATCCGGCGAACCTGTTTCCTCTCGCCGTTTGCTTCAATCTGAGTTTCAGTGATACGTACTTTTACACGAGCGTGCAGTTCAGCAACGCCGGTACGGTAAGCTTTTTCAGCTTCAGCGACATCGGCAAATGCCATCCCTTCGCCTTTACCGTTCACGCGTTCGCGGCTCATGTAGTAAATCCCCAACACCACGTCCTGCGATGGCACGATGATAGGTTCACCGTTAGCAGGTGACAGGATGTTGTTGGTAGACATCATCAGCGCACGGGCTTCTAACTGGGCTTCCAGTGTCAGCGGTACGTGTACCGCCATCTGGTCACCGTCGAAGTCGGCGTTAAACGCGGTACACACCAGCGGATGCAGACGAATGGCTTTACCTTCAATCAACACTGGTTCAAACGCCTGAATACCCAGACGGTGCAGTGTTGGCGCACGGTTCAGCATAACTGGATGTTCACGAATGACTTCATCCAATACGTCCCATACTTCCGGTACTTCGCGCTCAACCATCTTCTTGGCAGCTTTGATGGTAGTGGCTAAACCACGGGCTTCCAGTTTGCCGTAAATAAATGGCTTGAACAGTTCCAATGCCATTTTCTTCGGCAGACCGCACTGGTGCAGACGCAGCGTTGGGCCAACGGTAATAACCGAACGGCCAGAGTAATCCACACGTTTACCCAGCAGGTTCTGACGGAAACGCCCCTGCTTACCTTTGATCATGTCAGCCAGCGATTTCAGCGGACGCTTGTTAGAACCAGTAATCGCACGGCCACGACGACCGTTATCCAGCAGCGCATCCACAGATTCCTGTAACATACGTTTTTCGTTGCGCACGATGATATCTGGTGCAGCCAGATCCAGCAGACGCTTCAAACGGTTGTTACGGTTGATCACGCGGCGATACAGATCGTTCAAATCGGAAGTGGCAAAACGGCCACCATCCAATGGCACCAACGGACGCAGATCCGGTGGCAGCACGGGCAATACTTTCAGGATCATCCACTCTGGTTTATTGCCAGAAGTGTAGAAGGCTTCCATCAGTTTCAGACGTTTGGTCACTTTCTTGCGACGAGTTTCTGAATTAATTGATGGCAGTTCTTCACGCATTTCACCGATCTCTTTTTCAAGATCGATGGCACGCAACAGTTCCAGTACCGCTTCGGCGCCCATCTTGGCTTCGAATTCGTCACCGTATTCTTCCAATGAATCCAGGTAGTTTTCTTCGGTCAGCATCTGCCCGCGTTCCAAGCTGGTCATGCCAGGCTCGATCACTACATAAGATTCAAAATACAGTACTCGTTCGATGTCACGCAGGGTCATGTCCAGCATCAGGCCAATACGGCTTGGCAGGGACTTGAGGAACCAGATATGCGCAACGGGTGAAGCCAACTCAATATGACCCATACGTTCACGACGCACTTTGGTCTGAGTAACTTCAACACCACATTTTTCACAGATAACACCGCGATGCTTCAGGCGTTTGTACTTACCGCACAAACATTCGTAATCTTTGACGGGGCCAAAGATACGCGCACAGAACAGACCTTCACGCTCAGGCTTAAAGGTACGGTAGTTGATGGTTTCCGGCTTCTTGACTTCGCCATACGACCAGGATCGGATCAAGTCAGGCGACGCGAGGCCGATCTTGATGCCTTCAAACTCTTCGGTCTTACTTTGCTGTTTCAGAAACTTTAATAAGTCTTTCACGTTTCTCTCCTGAAGGAGTTAAACCGGGTGCCCCGCCAAACAGCGAGGCACCAATTTCTAGCCAAACACAGTCGTGTTGCGCCTTACTCTTGGTCCAGTTCGATATTGATACCGAGTGAACGAATTTCCTTCAGCAATACGTTGAAGGATTCAGGCATACCGGGTTGCATCTGGTGATTGCCGTCAACGATGTTCTTGTACATCTGGGTACGACCGTTAACGTCATCGGATTTCACTGTGAGCATTTCCTGCAGTGTATAAGCAGCGCCATACGCTTCCAGGGCCCACACTTCCATTTCACCGAAACGCTGACCACCAAACTGTGCTTTACCACCGAGTGGCTGCTGGGTAACCAAGCTGTAAGAACCGGTAGAACGCGCGTGCATCTTGTCGTCCACCAAGTGGTTCAGTTTCAGCATGTACATATAACCTACAGTCACCTGACGTTCGAAGGCATTGCCGGTAAGACCATCGTAAAGAGTCATCTGGCCGGAGGTTGGCAGACCTGCCAGTTCCAGCATATCTTTGATCTCTTTCTCTTCGGCACCGTCAAACGCTGGTGTGGCTGTTGGCAGACCCAGTTTCAGGTGGCTGGCCAGACGTATCACTTCGTCATCGGTAAAGGAGTCGATATCCACTTTCTGCTGAATGCCATCACCCAAGGCGTAAACCTTTTTGATGTAGTCACGCAGTTCCGCCACTTCACGCTGTTCTTCCAGCATGGCGTTGATACGGTTACCAATCCCCTTGGCCGCAGCACCCAAGTGCACTTCCAGTACCTGACCGATGTTCATACGTGAAGGTACACCGAGTGGGTTCAATACGATGTCCATAGGTACGCCGTATTCATCATAAGGCATATCTTCGATAGGACAGATCTTGGAGACCACACCCTTGTTACCGTGACGCCCCGCCATCTTGTCACCAGGTTGGATGGTACGTTTAACCGCCAAGTAAACTTTAACGATCTTCAGTACGCCTGGTGCCAAGTCATCACCCTGGGTGATCTTGCGGCGTTTAATTTCAAATTTCTTGTCGAAGTCAGCTTTTAGCTCTTCGTGCTGCTCGGCCAGCTGTTCCAGTTCGGTCTGCTTGCCTTCATCATCAATCACCTGCACCAGATATTCCTTGCGTGGCATATCTGCCAGCTTGGCTTCGCTGTAGCCAGCGCTGAGTAACAGGTTACGGGCACGATCGAGTACACCTTCTTCGAGGATCTTGAACTCTTCAGTCAAGTCCTTGCGTGCCTGAGCGATGTGCATCTCTTCGATTTCGATAGCACGTTTGTCTTTTTCGACACCATCACGGGTGAACACCTGTACGTCGATAACGGTACCTTTCACTGAGTTAGGAACGCGCAGTGAGCTGTCCTTAACATCAGAGGCTTTTTCACCGAAAATCGCCCGCAGCAGTTTTTCTTCTGGGGTCAGCTGTGTTTCACCTTTTGGTGTCACTTTACCCACCAGAATGTCACCACCCTTCACTTCTGCGCCGATATACACGATACCGGACTCATCCAGTTTGGAGAGTGCAGATTCACCTACGTTCGGGATGTCCGCAGTGATCTCTTCGCTACCAAGCTTGGTATCACGAGCGATACAGGACAGTTCCTGAATGTGGATGGTGGTGAAGCGATCTTGCTGAGCTACACGTTCAGAGATCAGGATGGAGTCTTCATAGTTGTAACCATTCCAGGTCATGAATGCGATACGCATATTTTGACCCAGTGCCAATTCACCCATATCAGTAGATGGGCCATCAGCCAGTACATCACCACGGGTCACAGGCTCACCAACATGGCAGCAAGGACGCTGGTTGATACAGGTGTTCTGGTTAGAACGGGTGTATTTGGTCAGGTTGTAAATATCGATACCGGCTTCGCCTGGGCTCAGCTCATCTTCATTTACTTTAACCACGATACGGCTGGCATCAACGTAATCAATCACACCGCCACGTTTAGCAGCCACACAGACGCCTGAGTCCACCGCCAGAGTACGTTCAATACCAGTACCCACCAATGGTTTTTCAGATAACAGTGTTGGTACCGCCTGACGTTGCATGTTGGCACCCATCAAGGCACGGTTGGCGTCATCGTGTTCCAAGAATGGGATCAACGAAGCCGCTACCGAGATGATCTGCTGTGGTGATACGTCCATATACTGGATATCAGACACGCGCATAAAGGTAGATTCACCTTTATGACGACAGGCGACCTGTTCATCCAGAATGCGGCCATTTTCATCCAGGTCGATGTTTGCCTGAGCAACCACATAACGACCTTCTTCAATGGCAGACAGATATTCCACTTCATCGGTTACTACACCATCAACCACTTTACGGTATGGGGTTTCCAAGAAGCCGTAGGCGTTAGTGCGTGCAAAAGTAGACAGTGAGTTGATAAGACCAATGTTTGGACCTTCAGGGGTCTCAATTGGGCACAAACGACCATAGTGTGTTGGATGTACGTCACGCACTTCGAAGCCAGCGCGTTCACGGGTCAAACCACCGGGGCCAAGCGCAGAAATACGACGCTTGTGAGTCACTTCTGACAGCGGGTTGTTCTGATCCATAAACTGTGACAGCTGTGAAGAACCGAAGAATTCTTTCACTGCGGCAGAGATCGGTTTAGCGTTGATCAGATCCTGCGGCATCAGTTCATTCAAGTCGCCCAATGACAGACGTTCACGCACGGCACGTTCAACACGTACCAAGCCAACGCGGAACTGGTTTTCTGCCATTTCACCGACTGAACGGATACGACGGTTACCCAAGTGGTCAATATCGTCCACGTCATCGAAGCCGTTACGGATTTCGATGATCTTCTTCATTACAGCAACGATATCATCTTTGCTCAGTACGCCAGTGCCTTCGTTCTCAGCGATATCGAGACGACGGTTGAACTTCATACGACCGACTTTAGACAGGTCGTAACGTTCTTCAGTGAAGAACAGGTTCTGGAACAAGGCTTCAGCAGCGTCTTTGGTTGGTGGCTCACCAGGGCGCATCATGCGGTAGATTTCTACCAGTGCTTCCATCCGGTTAGTGGTGGAGTCGATACGCAGGGTATCAGACATGTAAGCACCGTGGTCCAACTCGTTGACATACAGAGTGCTGATATCTTTGATGCCTGCCTGTGACAGGTTAGCCAGCACTTCCAGTGTCAATTCATCATTGGCGGTCAGCAATACTTCACCAGTATCAGGATCGATATAGTCCTGAGCGGCTAACTTGCCAACAATGTAATCTACTGGCACTTCCAGTTCAGTGGTGTTGGTTTTTTCCAACTGCTTGATATGGCGCGCAGTAATACGGCGGCCTTTTTCTACCAGCAGGTTGCCACCGGAATCTTTGATGTCATAGCTGGCAGTTTCGCCACGCAGACGCTCAGGCACCAACTTCATGACCAGTGAATCTTGCTTGATGCCGAAATCTACACGGTCAAAGAAGGTGTCCAGCACATCTTGAGTCGACATATCCAGTGCGCGCAACAAAATAGTTGCTGGCAGCTTACGGCGGCGGTCGATACGGACAAACAACGCATCTTTTGGATCGAATTCAAAGTCCAGCCAAGAACCGCGGTAAGGAATAATACGAGCGTTATACAACACCTTGCCTGATGAGTGAGTCTTACCACGGTCGTGGTCAAAGAACACACCAGGAGAACGATGCAGCTGGGAGACGATCACACGCTCAGTACCATTGATAACGAACGTACCGTTCTCTGTCATCAATGGGATATCACCCATATAAACTTCTTGTTCTTTAATATCTTTAACTGTGCCAGGCGCAGCTTCACGATCAAACAACACCAGACGCAGTTTTACACGCAATGGTGATGCGTAGGTAATGCCACGAATTTGACATTCCTTCACATCAAATTCTGGGCTGCCTAATCTGTAACTAACATATTGCAGTTCAGAATTACCCGAAAAACTCTTAATAGGGAAAACGCTGCGGAAAGCGGCTTCTAAGCCACGCTCACCGGTGGGATCTTGATCGGTGAACTTCTTGAATGAATCTAACTGAATCGCCAACAGGTAAGGAATATCCAGCACCTGTGGACGCTTACCGAAGTTTTTGCGAATACGCTTCTTTTCAGAATAGGAGTAAACCATGGGTTTCCTCTGCTTGCGAGATGTGACCAAGACTGGACCAACACAAAGTTAGTTCAGCACGTTTGCCCATCACCGATTGCTGGCAAGAACCTAACCAATAATCACTGCTAGGAACTGCACTTTTTACGAATGATTTCACGGTGAAAAAATCATCGGCGCCTACAGCGCAAAAAAGGCCGACGGTCAAAAAACCGCCAGCCTACACCCGGATTTAACGGCCGGATGGGAGTAAGTCAGTATCTAACTTACTTGATCTCTACAGTAGCGCCAGCTTCTTCCAGCTCTTTCTTCAGAGCTTCAGCTTCGTCTTTAGAGACACCTTCTTTAACTGCTACAGGGGCAGATTCAGCCATTGCTTTGGCTTCTTTCAGACCCAGACCAGTTGCGCCACGTACGGCTTTAATTACAGCTACTTTGTTTTCGCCGTGAGAAGTCATAACTACGTCAAACTCGGTTTTTTCTTCAACGGCAGCAGCAGCTTCACCAGCACCACCGGCAACAACGGCAGCAGCGGCAGAAACGCCGAATTTCTCTTCCATTGCTTCAACAAGTTCAACAACTTCCATTACAGACATTGCTGCAAAGGCTTCAAGGATTTGGTCTTTAGTGATAGACATAAGAAATAGTTCCTATTGTACTGAATTCAATTCGGTTAAGCAGCAAGCCAATAATTAGGCTGCTTCTTGTTTTTGATCGCGCAGTGCGGCCAATGTACGAACAAACTTGCCAGCGGCGGCTTCTTTCATAGCCATCATCAACCGTGCCAGTGCTTCTTCGTATGTTGGCAGTTTTGCCAAACGATCAATGTCAGCTGCAGGGATGAATTCCCCTTCAAAAGCTGCACCCTTAACTTCGAAATTAGCCTGCTCTTTCGCAAAGTCTTTTAACAGACGTGCGGCAGCACCTGGGTGCTCGTTAGAGAAAGCAATCAAAGTTGGGCCAGAGAACACTTCGCCAAGACACTCAAAAGCAGTGCCTTCAACAGCGCGACGAGCTAGCGTGTTACGTACTACGCGTACATATACACCATTAGCACGAGCGGCTTTACGCAGTGTGGTCATGGCGCCTACAGTCACGCCGCGAGAATCCGCGACAACTGCAGACAGCGCACCTTTGGCAGCTTCGTTGACTTCAGCAACAATCGCTTGTTTGTCTTCGAGTCTTAATGCCATTGGGCTTTACTCCTGGATTCTACCTAGGGTTTCCCCTAGCGTTTACCTTACTGAACAGGAATCTGTTCAGTTACTTACGGTGCAGATAATCCAGCAGAACAAATCTATCTGGGGCCTGACACCGTCTACGCAGGAAATTAAGTATCTAAAAGAGACACCTGCGGTCTTGGACGGAAGCCCGAAATATCGGGCTCCAACCCACAAAGTGCGCGCATTATAGGCTAATACACGCATTTTGTAAAATTAAGCAGCAGTTGTATCCAGAGTATTCTGGTCAACAGCAACACCGGCACCCATGGTAGTGGATACGGTGACTTTCTTGATGTACTGGCCTTTCGCAGCAGCAGGCTTAGCCTTCTTCAGTGCGATCATCAGTGCTTCAAGATTTTCTTTCAGTTTCACTGGTTCGAAGTCAGCTTTACCGATAGTGGTATGGATAATACCGTTCTTATCAGTACGATAACGAACCTGACCAGCCTTGGCGTTCTTAACGGCTTCAGCAACGTTAGGAGTCACAGTACCAGTCTTAGGGTTAGGCATTAAACCACGTGGGCCGAGGATCTGACCTAACTGACCAACAACGCGCATCGCATCTGGAGAGGCGATAACTACGTCGAAGTTCATTTCGCCCGCTTTTACCTGAGCAGCCAGTTCGTCCATACCTACCAGTTCAGCACCAGCTGCCTTGGCGGCGTCAACGTTAGCACCTTGGGTAAATACAGCAACGCGAACGTCACGACCAGTACCGTGAGGCAGTACGATAGCACCACGCACGTTCTGATCTGATTTACGAGGGTCAACACCCAGGTTAACGGCAACGTCCACACTTTCAACGAATTTAGCAGTCGCCAGTTCTTTCAACAGCGCCAGTGCTTCATTGATGTCGTATGCTTTGGTAGCTTCCACTTTTTCGCGGATAACGCGCATGCGTTTAGTCAACTTTGCCATTGTATTAGTCCTCTACTACCAAACCCATGGAACGAGCAGTACCTTCGATTGAGCGAGTCATCGCTTCAACGTCAGCACCAGTCATGTCAACAGCTTTCAGTTCAGCGATTTCCTGAACTTTAGCGCGCTTGATAGTACCCACTTTCTGAGTATTAGGACGGCTTGAACCTGATTTCAGGCCAGCAGCCTGCTTCAACAAGAATGAAGCTGGCGGAGTCTTGGTTTCGAAAGTGAATGAGCGATCGCTGTATACAGTGATCACTACAGGAATAGGCATGCCCTTTTCCATTTTTTCTGTACGGGCGTTAAACGCTTTACAGAATTCCATGATGTTCACACCTTTCTGACCCAGAGCAGGACCAACTGGTGGTGAAGGGTTGGCAGAGCCTGATTTTACTTGCAGCTTAATATAAGCTTCAATTTTCTTAGCCATCTGATTTTCCTCAGTTTGGGTTCAAACGCCTGTGCAACATACACGAGGCTCCCGAAAACAACGGGTGCGGATTATATAGAAATCCACACCCGTTGCCAAACGGATTTTGTCGTTAATTTAATCAGCTTTTCTCAACCTGATTAAAGTCCAGCTCTACCGGAGTAGAACGGCCGAAGATCATGACAGACACTTTTACGCGGCTCTTGTCATAATCCACTTCTTCAACGGTACCGTTGAAGTCAGCAAACGGCCCATCAGTCACCCGAACCACTTCACCAGGTTCGTACATGACGCGATGGGTCGGAGAATCTGTAGTTTCCTGCAAGCGACGCAGGATTGCATCGGCTTCTTTATCGGAAATAGGGGCTGGACGGTCAGAAGTACCGCCAATAAAGCCCATTACCCGTGGAATGCTTTTCACCAAGTGCCAAGATTCATCGTTCATTTCCATCTGAACCAGCACATAACCTGGGAAAAATTTGCGTTCACTCTTGCGACGCTGACCGCCACGCATTTCCACGACTTCTTCAGTAGGCACCAGTACTTCACCGAAGTACTTTTCCATACCATGCATTTTGATATGTTCGATCAGCGACTTGCATACCCGGCCTTCATAACCAGAAAAAGCCTGAACGACATACCACCTTTTTTAGCTTCATTCGCTTCTGTCATGAGAAAGCCTATACGCCAGTAATAAGGTTAACAATTTTCAGTAGGGCGGCATCCAGGCCCCACAGGATGACGGCCAGCACCCCGGTAGCAATCAATACAATAAAGGTTGTATTCAATGCTTCTTGACGGGTCGGCCACACCACTTTGCGGACTTCAATCTGAGATTCTTTAGCAAAGGCCAGTGCTTGTTTGCCTTTTACTGTCTGCAGTGCAACAAAGCCTGCAATGGCAAACAGTACAATCACGCCGAGGGCTCTTACCACTACGCTGGCATCGCTGTAATAATGGTTGCCGACAATCGCAACAGCCAGCAGCACAATAGTGATCACCCACTTAAGAATATCCAGAGAATGGCCCTGGTTTTCGGTATTTGTTGTCATCGGTTAATTCCGTTACTCATTGCGACCCGAGCATAAGGGCCTGTCAGAATTCTGTAAGCCTAGTAATATCCCTCACCAAATAGTTGAGGTATTGCCTATTTCAGGCTCAAAAAATCGGCCATAGATTGTATGCTTAATCCCCTGCACGATCAAGGACACAGGTTGCTTGATATCGCAAAATCCACAGGCGATTTTGAAACAAAAAGGAAGCCGAAGCTTCCTTTTCCATCAATCTCGACCTGATTAGGCGATGATCTTCGCTACCACGCCGGCGCCTACTGTACGGCCACCTTCACGGATCGCAAAACGCAAACCTTCATCCATTGCGATTGGGCAGATCAATGTCACTACCATCTTGATGTTGTCGCCTGGCATTACCATTTCTACGCCTTCTGGCAGTTCGATGGTACCGGTCACGTCAGTTGTACGGAAGTAGAACTGTGGACGATAGCCTTTGAAGAATGGTGTATGACGTCCACCTTCTTCTTTGCTCAGTACGTAAACTTCTGATTCGAACTTGGTGTGTGGAGTGATTGTGCCTGGTTTTGCCAGCACTTGACCACGTTCCACTTCATCACGTTTAGTACCACGCAGCAGTACACCCACGTTTTCACCGGCACGACCTTCGTCCAGCAATTTACGGAACATTTCTACACCTGTACAGGTGGTACGAGTGGTGTCGTGGATACCCACGATTTCTACTTCGTCACCTACACGGATGATACCGCGTTCTACACGACCTGTTACTACTGTACCACGACCGGAGATTGAGAATACGTCTTCGATTGGCAGCAGGAATGGGTGGTCGATGTCACGGACGGGTTCTGGGATGTAAGTATCCAGCGCTTCTGCCAGTTCGACGATCTTCGCTTCCCATTCTGGTTCGCCTTCCAGTGCTTTCAGGGCTGAACCCTGGATCACTGGCAGGTCGTCACCTGGGAAGTCGTATTCTGACAGCAGTTCACGCACTTCCATTTCAACCAGTTCCAGCAACTCTTCATCATCTACCATGTCACATTTGTTCATGAATACGATGATGTAAGGTACGCCTACCTGACGTGACAACAGGATGTGTTCACGAGTCTGCGGCATTGGGCCGTCAGTCGCTGCTACTACCAGGATGGCGCCGTCCATCTGCGCTGCACCGGTGATCATGTTTTTAACATAGTCAGCGTGCCCTGGGCAGTCTACGTGAGCGTAGTGACGAGTTGGTGTGTCGTACTCTACGTGAGAGGTGTTGATGGTAATACCACGTTCACGCTCTTCTGGTGCATTATCGATTGATGCGAAATCTTTTGCTTCACCGCCGTAAGTCTTGGACAGTACAGTTGTGATAGCTGCAGTCAGAGTGGTTTTACCATGGTCAACGTGGCCAATGGTACCCACGTTTACGTGGGGTTTATTACGTTCAAATTTAGCTTTAGACATGGTATTGCCTCAATCTAAGATTGTTTGGGGGTGAAACCATTACATAATGAAAAAGTCCGACGCAAACACGCGTCGAACGTCTATCTTACACGGCAACAGATTGGCTTTCCAGGAAGGCTGGTGCTGATACCCAGAATCGAACTGGGGACCTCATCCTTACCAAGGATGCGCTCTACCGACTGAGCCATATCAGCATGATATTGGAGCGGGTAGCGGGAATCGAACCCGCGTTATCAGCTTGGAAGGCTGGAGTATTACCATTATACGATACCCGCGCACCTAACCTAGGCTATCTATTTACCTTTAAAAAATGGTGGAGGGGAAGGATTCGAACCTTCGAAGGCGGAGCCGTCAGATTTACAGTCTGATCCCTTTGGCCACTCGGGAACCCCTCCGATGAATGGTGCCGGCACCAAGAGTCGAACTCGGGACCTACTGATTACAAGTCAGTTGCTCTACCAACTGAGCTATGCCGGCATTCATTTCGGTAGCGGATATTAGGTAAATGTCGCTTCGAGTGCAACATAAAATTAGAAAAATCCAGAAAAAAACACTCAAACGCCGTTTTTTTGGCCTAAGACTCGCAATCACAATTTACCTATCCGAAAGTTACTCGGCAATAGTCAGTTTAAGTGTCCGCTAAACCGCGGCTATACAATATTTTTATTGTTGAACAATTTAGCATGGTGTACTGTGCCTTTCCTTGGATGAGAGGTTCAGATGTCACTGTCAAATACCATTCAGCAGGCACTTTATATGCCTTTTAATCGCGATTCGTGGTCACAACTGCGTAATGCAGTACCATTGACCCTGACAGAAGCCGATTTAAGCGAATTACGCGGTATAAATGAAAAAATATCGCTATCAGAAGTGACCGACATCTATTTGCCTCTTAGCCGCTTATTGAACCTGATTGTGAAAGCCAAACAGCAGCGCGGTGTGGTGCTAAATCAGTTTCTTGGGCAACAGGCGGCCAAAAGTACTTATATTATCAGTATTGCCGGGAGCGTGGCCGTGGGTAAAAGTACCACAGCGCGTATTCTGCAAGCCTTATTGAGCCACTGGCCGGAACATCCTAAGGTCGATCTGATCACCACTGATGGCTTTCTGTATCCATTAGATGAGTTAAAGCGCCGAGGACTATTACAGCGCAAAGGCTTTCCAGAAAGCTACGATATGAAATTACTGGTTGAATTTGTATCGGCTATCAAGTCTGGCATCGAGGACGTACCTGCGCCGTTATATTCACACATTACCTATGATCGTTTGCAACAAACCATCAGTGTGCGTCAGCCAGATATTCTGATCCTTGAAGGACTGAATGTATTGCAGACAGAATTGGACTCCCCGGTCAGTATCAAACGTCCCTTTGTTTCTGACTTTGTGGATTTCTCTATTTATGTTGATGCTGAAGAAAAGTGGTTAAAACAATGGTACGTGGATCGTTTTTTACAATTTCGCAGTAGCGCCTTTGCGGATCCCAAGGCTTATTTTCATCACTTTGCTAGTTTGGCAGATGACGAGGCAACAAAAATGGCGTCTCATGTTTGGGACACCATTAACGGCCCTAATCTGCGGAGTAACATCAAACCCACCCGCGAGCGTGCCAATTTGATCCTCAAAAAGGGCGAAAACCACGCGATGGAGCAAGTGTTACTGCGCAAATAATCAGGCTTGCCGCAGACTGATTTCTCCCCTACAAAATGCTGTAAGCCATCCGCGGTTTCTAGGATCACGCCACCTTGGCTGTCGATCCCTTGGTAACGACCACTGATGCTGTCGTTACCCAGTAATAAGCGCACATCACATCCCAAGTAAATATCAGCGGCGTGCCAACGCTCAGCAAAAGCAGTTAATCCATTGAGTTCGAACAGCTTGAGATCTTTACGTAACTGTTGTTGTAAAGCCAATGCCAGCACTGTTTTGTCAGGATAATTGATGATCTGCCGTAAATCACTCCAAGGTTGCTCAATCAGCTCTCCTTGCTGCTGGGGCATAGCGATATTCACGCCGATGCCGATGACCAGATCGCAGCCACTGTCAGCAGTTCCAGTCATCTCAATCAACACGCCAGCAAGCTTACGGTTTTCAAAATAGATATCATTGGGCCATTTGACGCCAACGTTATCAGCCCCGAGCTGCCGCATTGCGCTGACTAATGAGCAGGCGACCACTAAACTCAATCCCATCGCCTGTGACATCCCTTGGGGTAAGTGCCAGAACATAGAAAAGTACAGATGGCTGCCGTATGGCGAAACCCACTTGCGCCCACGTCGGCCACGACCTGCCGATTGAAACTCTGCAATACAGATGTCGCCACGTTGTAACTCTTCCGTATGCTGTAGCAAGAACGCGTTGGTGCTGGGAAGTTCATCAAAATAAAAGCAACGATTAGGGCACTCTTTTAGTAATTGCGGCTCATCAATTAGAAATACAGGGTCAAACAACTTGTAGCCTTTACCCTTAACACTGCACACATCAATACCGTAGTCAGCAAGGGCATTGATATGCTTGCTGACAGCAGCGCGGGATATCCCCAGCACCTCGGCCAAGGCTTCGCCAGAAACAAAGTTGCCATGATTTAAGCTTGCCAGAATATCGCGTTTACGTTGCCATGCCCCTGACATTGTCAGATTCCTCTTTCTCCATGAGCCCCATAGGTTCTTGGCTCAGGTTCCATTAATATGCCAAATAACTGCTGAACTCGTGCACGAATAGTTGTCAATGCTTGCACTACCTCAGCACCTGAGGCTCGCCCCAAATTTACCAACACCAAGGGCTGTTCTTCATGCACCATGACCTCACCAAACCTTTGCCCTTTTAAGCCTGCCTTATCTATCAGCCAAGCAGCGGCAATTTTCAGCATCCCGTCAGGTAGCTCATAAGCAACGATATCAGGGTATAGAGCGACTAATCGTTGATATGTATTAGCATCTATTACCGGGTTCTTAAAGCAACTACCAACATTGCCGAGTAGGCTTGGATCCGGCAATTTCTGCTGCCGCACCTGACACACAGTGTCATATATCTGCTGGGGTGTAACGCTGTCCACGGGTAAATGCCGCAGCGGCCCATAACTCAATATTGGCCGCCAAGATTTCGGTAACTTTATACCAACACGCGTGATCACTGCACTATTGCGCAATTGTTGCTTAAATATCGATTCACGATAGCCAAACTCACAGGCATCGGCATGCAATTTTTTGATGTTACACTCGGCTAACTCAAGATACTCGACCCAGTCACAGACTGCCGCAAATTCCAAACCATAGGCACCAATATTTTGGATGGGCGCAGCGCCCACTGTTCCTGGGATCAGCGCCATATTTTCCAGCCCGGCAATATCACGCGATAAGCAGAATTTTACCAATCCATGCCAGTTCTCTCCGGCAGCGACAGATAGGTAGTAAAACTCAGTATCTTCGGTAACCTCTATTCCTTTAATGGCGAGATGGATAATGCTGCCAAGATAATCTTCTAGCAGCAACAAATTGCTTCCACCTCCCAGAATGAGGAAATGCTCGCGTTGTTGCTGCAATAACTGACAACACTCAATAAGTTCCGGAACAGATGTCACCTCGATAAAGGCATGACAAGATACATCCAGTCCAAAAGTGTTGTAGCGCTTTAAAGAAAACAGATTTAATGACATGAGAGCTAATGGCTGAAAACAGAAGCACGCATTGTAACCTCAGCCAGCAAGCTTTGCATCAACGTGGGGCTAACCACAAAAGCAAAAAGGCCTCAGTATTCACTGAGGCCTTCGCTTTAAATAGGCGCTTGGCGATGACCTACTCTCACATGGGGAGACCCCACACTACCATCGGCGCGATTGTGTTTCACTTCTGAGTTCGGGATGGAGTCAGGTGGGACCACAATGCTATTGTCACCAAGCAAATTCTTACTGGTTAATTGTTCGTCTTACGGTATTGTTTCCTCGCTCCAGTACTCATGTACATCTGTACACTCCGTCCTTCACTCGTCACGGCTTTGTCAGCCAAACAATTCCCTGCGTCATTAACACATTCATTTGGAAAGCTGTTGCTTCGATATTGGTGGTCGCTACTGGGTTCGAACCAGTGACCCCCTGCTTGTAAGGCAGGTGCTCTCCCAGCTGAGCTAAGCGACCTTATCTTGTCTGCTGTCACGCTTGTTAGCCTGACACCAAGCCTCGTTACATGTTTCAGTAGTGGTTCTCTTACTTCAATCAAGCCTTGCCATTCATTCAAGGTCCTTCGAAACCCATCTGGGTTGTATGGTTAAGCCTCTCGAGTCATTAGTACAGGTTAGCTAAACGCCTCACAACGCTTACACACCCTGCCTATCTACGTCCTGGTCTCGAACGGCTCTTTAGTGGACTTATGTCCAAGGGAAGACTCATCTCGGGGCTCGCTTCACGCTTAGATGCTTTCAGCGTTTATCAATTCCGAACATAGCTACCGGGCAATGCCATTGGCATGACAACCCGAACACCAGCGGTTCGTTCACTCCGGTCCTCTCGTACTAGGAGCAACCCCCTCAATCTTCCAACGCCCACGGCAGATAGGGACCGAACTGTCTCACGACGTTCTGAACCCAGCTCGCGTACCACTTTAAATGGCGAACAGCCATACCCTTGGGACCGACTTCAGCCCCAGGATGTGATGAGCCGACATCGAGGTGCCAAACACCGCCGTCGATATGAACTCTTGGGCGGTATCAGCCTGTTATCCCCGGAGTACCTTTTATCCGTTGAGCGATGGCCCTTCCATTCAGAACCACCGGATCACTATGACCTGCTTTCGCACCTGCTCGACGTGTCTGTCTCGCAGTTAAGCTGGCTTGTGCCATTACACTAACCGTACGATGTCCGACCGTACTTAGCCAACCTTCGTGCTCCTCCGTTACGCTTTAGGAGGAGACCGCCCCAGTCAAACTACCCACCAGGCACTGTCCCTAATCCCGTTCAGGGACCCAGGTTAGAACATCAACACTGCAAGGGTGGTATTTCAAGGTCGACTCCATCAGGACTGGCGTCCCAATTTCATAGTCTCCCACCTATCCTACACATGCAGGGTCAATGTTCAGTGCCAAGCTATAGTAAAGGTTCACGGGGTCTTTCCGTCTAGCCGCGGGTATACGGCATCTTCACCGCAATTTCAACTTCACTGAGTCTCGGCTGGAGACAGCCTGGCCATCATTACGCCATTCGTGCAGGTCGGAACTTACCCGACAAGGAATTTCGCTACCTTAGGACCGTTATAGTTACGGCCGCCGTTTACCGGGGCTTCGATCATGAGCTTCTCCTAAGATGACCCAATCAATTAACCTTCCGGCACCGGGCGGGCGTCACACCGTATACTTCCTCTTGCGAGTTCGCACAGTGCTGTGTTTTTGATAAACAGTTGCAGCCAGCTGGTATCTGCGACTGCCGTCAGCTCGGGGAGCAAGTCCCTCCACCAACAGCAGCGTACCTTCTCCCGAAGTTACGGTACCATTTTGCCTAGTTCCTTCAGCCGAGTTCTCTCAAGCGCCTTGGTATTCTCTACCCGACCACCTGTGTCGGTTTGGGGTACGATTCCTGCTAACCTGAAGCTTAGAAGATTTTCCTGGAAGCTTGGCATTAACCACTTCATCACCTTAGTGACTCGTCATCAGCCCTCAGTATTATGTGCCCGGATTTGCCTAAGCACACTACCTACAGCCTTAAACGCGGACGACCGACGCCGCGCTGGCCTAGCCTTCTCCGTCTCTCCATCGCAGTTAGCAGCAGTACGGGAATATTAACCCGTTTCCCATCGACTACGCCTTTCGGCCTCGCCTTAGGGGTCGACTCACCCTGCCCCGATTAACGTTGGACAGGAACCCTTGGTCTTTCGGCGTGGAGGTTTTTCACCCCCATTATCGTTACTCATGTCAGCATTCGCACTTCTGATACGTCCAGTGTGGGTTACCCCTTCACCTTCATCCGCTTACAGAACGCTCCTCTACCGCTCATCCATAGGATGAACCCGTAGCTTCGGTGAATTGCTTAGCCCCGTTACATCTTCCGCGCAGGCCGACTCGACTAGTGAGCTATTACGCTTTCTTTAAATGATGGCTGCTTCTAAGCCAACATCCTAGCTGTCTAAGCCTTCCCACATCGTTTCCCACTTAGCAATTACTTTGGGACCTTAGCTGACGGTCTGGGTTGTTTCCCTTTTGACGACGGACGTTAGCACCCGCCGTCTGTCTCCCGAGTAGTACTCATTGGTATTCGGAGTTTGCAAAGAGTTGGTAAGTCGGGATGACCCCTAGTCTTAACAGTGCTCTACCCCCAATGGTATTCGCTCGAGGCGCTACCTAAATAGCTTTCGAGGAGAACCAGATATCTCCCGGTTTGATTGGCCTTTCACCCCCAGCCACAGGTCATCACCGTCTTTTTCAACAGACGTGTGTTCGGTCCTCCAATTGATGTTACTCAATCTTCAACCTGCCCATGGCTAGATCACCGGGGTTCGGGTCTACACCTAGCAACTATTCGCGCAGTTAACACTCGGTTTCCCTACGGCTCCGCTATTCGCTTAACCTCGCTACTAAATGTAAGTCGCTGACCCATTATACAAAAGGTACGCAGTCACGGTCTCAAGAACCGCTCCCACTGCTTGTACGTATACGGTTTCAGGTTCTATTTCACTCCCCTCACTGGGGTTCTTTTCGCCTTTCCCTCACGGTACTGGTTCGCTATCGGTCAGTCAGGAGTATTTAGCCTTGGAGGATGGTCCCCCCATCTTCAGACAACATACCACGTGTGTCGCCTTACTCGTTTTCATCATCGGTTAGCTGTCGTGTACGGGACTATCACCCTGTACCGTGGTGCTTTCCAACACCTTCCACTAACACCCCAATGACTTAAGGGCTACTCCCCGTTCGCTCGCCGCTACTAGGGGAATCTCGGTTGATTTCTTTTCCTCGGGGTACTTAGATGTTTCAGTTCTCCCGGTTCGCCTCTGCATGCTATGTATTCACATACAGATAGTTGCTTATGCAACTGGGTTGCCCCATTCGGATATCTGTGGCTCAACGGGTTTTATCACCTCACCACAGCTTTTCGCAGATTAACACGTCCTTCATCGCCTCTGACTGCCAAGGCATCCACCGTATACGCTTAGTCGCTTAACCATACAACCCGGATGAGTTTCCTCTACCGAATCGTATCAACGACCCATATTGGTTTTTCTTTCGCCTTGATGTGTTTCATCGCTGAAACACTAGAATCACAAAACACTTGATTGAAGTATTTTGAGAACTCATTTCGATTAAATATCGCTATTTAATCTCTACTATCAGCTTTCCAAATTGTTAAAGAACGGGCTTAAAAAAGCCAAAGATAAATTGTTCACTTATCTTTGGCATTTCCATGACCATAAAACGAAAACAGTCTCACTAGAAAATGGTGGAGCTATGCGGGATCGAACCGCAGACCCCCTGCGTGCAAAGCAGGTGCTCTCCCAGCTGAGCTATAGCCCCATTTCTAACTTGCTATTTTCCCTTAACTCGTCGTTGTGCGGCCTATCCTCGTTCGGTTACATACTGATGTATGTGCCCTCGCTCGTCAGTTGCACGCCTTGATTTAAGCAAAAATCTCTGCGTTATCTTGTAAGGGTAATCTCGTTCAGGCAAGGCGTATTGGGAGGACGTTTACTGCTCGTAAACGACGACCAATACAACGCAGCATCAACAAGATTGGTGGGTCTGAGTGGACTCGAACCACCGACCTTACGCTTATCAGGCGTACGCTCTAACCACCTGAGCTACAGACCCACAACTTACTGTTTTCGCTCTTCGTCTATCAAGCAATCTGTGTGAACACTCACAACAAACTTCATCGTTTAGGTAAGGAGGTGATCCAGCCCCAGGTTCCCCTAGGGCTACCTTGTTACGACTTCACCCCAGTCATGATCCACAAAGTGGTAACCGCCCCCCTAAGGTTAAGCTAGCTACTTCTTTTGCAAACCACTCCCATGGTGTGACGGGCGGTGTGTACAAGGCCCGGGAACGTATTCACCGTGGCATTCTGATCCACGATTACTAGCGATTCCGACTTCATGGAGTCGAGTTGCAGACTCCAATCCGGACTACGAACAGCTTTTTGGGTTCCGCTCCACGTCGCCGCTTTGCTTCCCTCTGTACTGTCCATTGTAGCACGTGTGTAGCCCTACTCGTAAGGGCCATGATGACTTGACGTCGTCCCCACCTTCCTCCGGTTTATCACCGGCAGTCTCCCTACAGTTCCCGGCATTACCCGCTGGCAAGTAAGGATAAGGGTTGCGCTCGTTGCGGGACTTAACCCAACATTTCACAACACGAGCTGACGACAGCCATGCAGCACCTGTCTCAGAGTTCCCGAAGGCACCAATCCATCTCTGGAAAGTTCTCTGGATGTCAAGAGTAGGTAAGGTTCTTCGCGTTGCATCGAATTAAACCACATGCTCCACCGCTTGTGCGGGCCCCCGTCAATTCATTTGAGTTTTAACCTTGCGGCCGTACTCCCCAGGCGGTCTACTTAATGCGTTAGCTTGAGAGCCCAGCGTTCTAGACGCCAAACTCCGAGTAGACATCGTTTACGGCGTGGACTACCAGGGTATCTAATCCTGTTTGCTCCCCACGCTTTCGTGCCTGAGCGTCAGTCTTCGTCCAGGGGGCCGCCTTCGCCACCGGTATTCCTCCAGATCTCTACGCATTTCACCGCTACACCTGGAATTCTACCCCCTCTACGAGACTCTAGCTTGCCAGTTCGAAATGCGATTCCCAGGTTGAGCCCGGGGCTTTCACATCTCGCTTAACAAACCGCCTGCGCACGCTTTACGCCCAGTAATTCCGATTAACGCTCGCACCCTCCGTATTACCGCGGCTGCTGGCACGGAGTTAGCCGGTGCTTCTTCTGTCAGTAACGTCAATGTGCTGAGGTATTAACTCAACACCCTTCCTCCTGACTGAAAGTGCTTTACAACCCGAAGGCCTTCTTCACACACGCGGCATGGCTGCATCAGGGTTTCCCCCATTGTGCAATATTCCCCACTGCTGCCTCCCGTAGGAGTCTGGACCGTGTCTCAGTTCCAGTGTGGCTGATCATCCTCTCAGACCAGCTAGAGATCGTCGCCTTGGTGAGCCCTTACCTCACCAACTAGCTAATCCCACCTGGGCTTATCCATTCGCGCAAGGACCTAAGTTCCCCTGCTTTCCCCTTAGGGCGTATGCGGTATTAGCAGTCGTTTCCAACTGTTATCCCCTCGAATGGGCAAATTCCCAGGCATTACTCACCCGTCCGCCGCTCGTCATCAAACTAGCAAGCTAGTTCATGTTACCGCTCGACTTGCATGTGTTAGGCCTGCCGCCAGCGTTCAATCTGAGCCATGATCAAACTCTTCAATTAAAAGTTTTGACTCTAATGAATGACTGTTCTATTTCGAACACTCTTCAGTGAGTTTTAAATCGTTTTGCGATTTCATTCACTGCGAGTGCCCACACAGATTGCTTGATATTTTGTTAAAGAGCGTAATGTACATTTCTGCACATTTGGGGTTGCGTATTTTACGCAATCCACCTAAGTCGTCAAGCAAATTTTGATTTAATTGAGGACTTTATCACTCAACATCGCAAATTGAATTATGCATTCACTGCTGTCTGTCGGTGTGCGGTGCATTATAGGCAGGACGATTAACGGCGCAAGATCTTTTTGGGGACTTTTGATTCGGTCGCTGATCTTTTGTGCATAACGACTCGAACACAACTTTGGATACTTGATTCCCTCTAAAAAGCTAGTTAACCCACAAATTTGCGAGCAATGCTCACTTTTCCGGCAAAAGTCTGGTTTAACACTAAATAATTCATTACCATAGCCACGTTATTAACACTATTTTATCATTTCCGTTTCATCGAGATCTTATTTTTATGCAAAAGTCATTGCTCATTGTTCTACTCGTCGCTGTTTTTGGAGCCCTGGCGATCTATTTTTTCAACCTGCAACTCCCCGCGTATTTCAGTTTTGCGCTAGGAGCTATCATTGCTGCTGCTATCAATTATATGACTGCGTCAACAAGCACTGCTGAGATAACGCCATATAAAGGCCCAATCATGACGCTTTATGTGGGGAATCTGCCTTACCGAGTGAATGAAACCGAAGTCAAAACACTGTTTGAAAAATATGGCCCGGTAAACTCTGTTCGGCTGGTACGCGATCGCAAGACCGGGCGTCGTAAAGGTTTTGGTTTTGTCGAAATTTCCGAGAAAGGCGGACAACAGGCACTCGCTAAACTGAACGACTTTATCTTTCAAGAACGGACACTAAAAGTCCGCGAAGCCAAGTCTCAAGATACCGACAGAGATGATGCTGAGTAAAGCTCAGCTCACATGATTGATATGGCTAAATCCAAGCTGTTGTAAGCTATGTTTTAACCCGTCACTGATTGTCGCGGCAGTATAATAGGCCGCGGCAGTTTCTGTTGCTGCGGCAGTATAATAGGCCGCGGCAGTTTCTGTTGCTGCGGTGGTAGCGTCTGCTGGTAATAGTTCTTTTACTCTCCTAGCGATGGCCTCGCCAGAATCCAATAATGTAACTCCAGCACCTAATGCTTGTGCAATTTCAGCTTTCAACATCGGAAAATGTGTGCAGCCTAACACCAGCACATCCAGTGTTGATTGGGTAATAGGGGCAAGTAATTTTTGCAGTTGCTGCGGTGCAATAGGCATTCCGGCAATTTTCTGCTCGGCTAACATGACCAGTTCAGAAGAACCGAACAGTTCCACCCGGCAATCCTCTGCAAACCTGCGGATAAGTTCATGGGTATATTCACGTTTTATCGTGCCAGGAGTGGCGAGTAACCCTATGTGGTGTAGTTTTGATAATTGCGCAGCCGGTTTAATCGCTGGCACGACACCAACAACGGGGATGCCGAGACTCTGCCTTAATGTTGGCAACACTAAGGTACTGGCGGTATTACAGGCAATCACCACAATGTCTGCATTTAACTGCTTTACCATTGGCTCAATGAGCGCTACACAGCCACGGATGAGTTCCGCTTCGCCCAGTTCGCCATATGGTAAGCGGGCATTATCAAATAGATAGTGGTAGTGCTGCCCCGGGAGAAGTTTGCGGATTTCCTGCAAAACTGACAGACCGCCAACGCCGGAGTCAAAAACCAGGATTGTGTGTGACAAGATGTGCCTCTGAGGATAAAACCTATTACTAATAACTGTTGCCGGGCTGCAGGCAGGCTCAGTATTGTTCCACAGCCTTAGATAAACTGCAAAGCCACACTGTAATTGCCGGTGAAACTTGAGCTATAGCGCCACTATGTTTACTATTTGCGCCCTAATTTTATGCAAGAGAGACTGTAATGGATATTGAAGCAATGGTGCCAGAACGCTACAACGAACAACTTGAGGTTAAGCGCCAGTTGCTGCAGCAGTCCTTTGCCGAGTTTGCACCACCGCCACTCGAGGTTTTCGCGTCCACCCCGGAACATTATCGGATGCGGGCGGAATTCCGAGTTTGGCATGATGGCGATGATCTATATTTCTGTGTCTATGATCCGCAAAACAAGCAACCTGTACGCTGTGACCAGTTTGTTCCAGCCAGTCGCTTGATCAATGAGATGATGTTAGCGCTGGTGACCGAGCTAAAACCTAACCCCACATTACGCCATAAGTTGTTTCAGGTAGATTTTCTGTCAACCATGTCTGGCGAGATTTTGGTATCACTGCTGTACCATCGTCAGTTAGACAGCAACTGGCAGACACAAGCACTGGCGATGAAGCAGCGGCTGTCAGCACAGTTCCATGTGGATATTATTGGCCGGGCCCGTAAGCAGAAAATCGTTCTGGAACGGGATTTTGTCACCGAACAACTCGAGGTAAACGGCCAGCGTTACCTGTACAAACAAGTGGAAAATAGCTTTACCCAGCCCAATGCCGGTGTTGCCTGCAAGATGTTGCAATGGGCCCAGGATTGTACCCGTAACAGCAAGGGGGATTTGCTGGAGCTTTATTGTGGCAACGGTAATTTTTCTATCGCACTGGCACAGAATTTTGACAAAGTCCTGGCGACCGAGCTAGCCAAACCCTCAGTGGAGTCGGCGCAGTACAATATCGCCATCAATAAAATACCTAACCTGCAAATCATCCGTATGTCGGCAGAAGAGTTTTCACAAGCCGTGACCACTGACCGTCAGTTTCGGCGGTTAGCAGGTATCGACCTTAGCAGCTACCACTGCAACACCATCTTTGTTGACCCACCACGAGCAGGACTGGATCAGCAAACCGTGGGTATGGTGCAAGGGTACGACAATATTCTATATATCTCCTGCAACCCGGAAACCTTGAAAAATAATCTGGAACCACTGTGTCAGAGCCACCGCATCAGCCGCTTTGCACTGTTTGATCAGTTCCCGTACACAGATCACATAGAAACAGGTGTGCTGCTAGAGCGTATTAAATAGGGATATCTGTTGCTTTCCAGCCAATGAGAGTGGCATCACCTCCATAAAATACGCGATGATCTCTGCTGCGAAACACTAAGTTAAGCACGTGGGACAACTCTTATCAGTTCAGGTTAACTACCGAGTCTTGTGGCAAGGTAAAGATAAACTTCTATTGGGTGGCTTCGTTGGTAACAATGGCGCCACTACTCATCTCACTTCATCTCACTTCATCTCACTCTCAGCGGCAGCTAAGCTCAGCAGTATTTTCAATGGTGTAGTGTTCAGCCAAGCATTCACCCAAAAATTTTGGGTGGCTTTTATCAAAATCGATTTGAGGTGGGGAAATAACATCATTCATGTAAACCACATTAAGTGATGAGGAAGGCAGGTGCGAGGTTATCTGTACGAGCGGTGTCGCCAAGACAACATCACACCAGCCTAAATAAAACGTCGAGCCATTATTTGGCAATGTCGGGAAGCATTGGGTAAATAATCTGTTCGGTGACGTTAGCTGTTTTTTCGTGTGGCAGTACCTCCTTTGGGCGTCATTTACTGATGAGCAAGACTGATCAATCGTTAGCCTGTTAGAGCAGTTAGCGATAGGTAAAAGTGACAGTTCAGCCCGTACATTCACGGGCTGAACCATGGCAAGATGAGATTAAGCGAGTGGCGGTTTTTCACCGTGAAAATGCAGCGGTTTATTACCGGTCAGCTTACGCAACACCACGTAGAACACTGGCGTGAGGAACAAGCCGAAGCAGGTCACACCAATCATGCCGCTAAATACTGCAATGCCCATGGCTTGGCGCATCTCGGCACCGGCACCCGATGACAACACCAGCGGCACTACGCCCATGATGAAGGCAATCGAGGTCATCAAAATTGGTCGCAAACGTAGCTTACAGGCTTCAATGGCGGCTTGGACTGGCGTCTTACCGCTCAACTCCAACTCGCGGGCAAACTCGACAATCAAGATAGCGTTTTTGGCCGACAGCCCCACCAGCACCATCAAACCGATTTGGGTAAAGATGTTGTTGTCACCGTTAGTGAGCCAGATGCCCACCATCGCCGCCAGCACGCTCATCGGCACAATCAACACAATCGCCAACGGCAAGGTCAAACTTTCGTACTGCGCGGCCAGCACCAGGAACACCAACAGAATGGTCAATGGGAACAACCATACCGCCGAGTTACCCGCCAAAATCTGCTGATAGGTCAACTCAGTCCATTCGAACGCCATGCCCGGCGGCAGGGTGGCGGCGGCGACACGTTCAATCGCGGCTTGCGCTTGGCCGGAGGAATAGCCCGGCGCCGGCGTGCCATTGATATCGGCGGTCAAAAAGCCGTTGTAACGCATCACTCGCTCTGGGCCGTAGCTGTTATCCACCTTCATGACGGCCGCCAATGGCACCATGTCGCCGTTGAGATTACGCACTTTCAGTTTGCCAATATCTTCCGCATGGGCACGATACTGCGCATCGGCTTGCACTCGCACGGTATAAGTTCGACCAAAAGCATTGAAATCGTTGACATAAACCGAGCCAAGATAGATCGACAAGGTGTTAAAAATATCGGTCAGCGGCACCCCCAATTGCTGCGCTTTAGTTCGGTCTACATCAGCAAACAGTTGCGGTACGTTGAGCTTCCAGTTGCTGTATACACCTTGCAATTCTGGCGCTTGCGCCGCTTTGGCAACAAAGTCATTGACCGCTTTATCCATGGCATCAAAGCCAAGCGAGGTGCGATCTTCCAGCTGCAATTTAAAGCCGCCAGTGGTGCCTAAGCCCAGCACAGGCGGTGGCGGGAACATAGCAATAAACGCATCCTGAATGCCACCAAAGGCCTGGTTCAGCTGCGCCGCCACCGCCGCACCGGATTGATCGGCTCGCCGACGTTCATCAAACGGTTTGAGCACCACAAACACAATGCCGGAACTCGAACTATTAGTGAAGCCACTGATCGACAAGCCGGGGAACGCCAAGGTGTCTTGCACATTGGGGTTCTTGGCAGCGAGTTCACCCATACGGCGGATCACCTCTTCGGTACGGTCTAGAGTGGCGCCATCGGGCAACTGGGCAAAGCCCACCAGATATTGCTTGTCTTGCGCGGGCACATAACCGGTCGGCACGCTTTTCAATAAGCCGCCAGTGACGGCACCTAACCCAACAAACAACAGCAACATCAAGCCTTTGTGCGACAACACGCGGTTAACGCCACCTTGATAACGCTCGCTACCACTGTGGAATAGGCGGTTAAACAGCTGGAAGAAGCGACCGAACAGTCTGTCCATCACCCGGGTTAAGCCGTCTTTGGGCGCATCGTGCCCGCGCAGTAAAATCGCCGCTAGTGCCGGTGATAAGGTCAACGAGTTAAACGCCGAGATCACCGTTGAAATGGCAATCGTCACCGCAAACTGACGATAGAACTGCCCCGTCAAACCACTGAAAAATGCCAACGGCACAAACACTGCCACCAGCACCAAGGCAATCGCCACAATCGGGCCCGACACTTCGCGCATCGCTTTGTAAGTTGCTTCGCGTGCTGACAACCCCGCTTCGATATTGCGCTCGACGTTCTCCACCACCACGATGGCATCATCCACCACAATACCGATGGCTAACACCAGGCCGAACAAGCTCAGCGCGTTGATCGACAAGCCCATCAGGTTGAGTACTGCAAAAGTACCGACAATCGAAATCGGCACCGCCAGCAAGGGAATGATCGACGCGCGCCATGTTTGCAGGAACACCACCACCACTAACACCACCAGCAGAATCGCTTCCAGCAAAGTGTTGATCACCGACTTAATCGACGCTCGCACAAACTGGGTGGGATCATACGCGATGCGATAACCGACACCTTCTGGCATCTGTTTTTCGGCTTGCGCCATCACCGCGCGCACTTGATCAGAGATCTCCAACGCGTTGGAACCCGGCGCTTGGTTAATCCCAATCCCCACCGCTGGCTTGTTATTCAGCAGTGACCGCAGCGAATAATCCGCCGCCCCCAGTTCGATACGCGCTAAGTCTTTCAAACGCGTGACCGCCCCCGTGCTAGAGGTTTGCACAATGATTTCGCCAAACTCTTCAGCAGTCGATAAACGCCCCTTGGCGTTGACCGACAGCTGTAACTGTACGCCTTGCAAGCTTGGGCTGGCACCCACAGTACCGGCCGCCACTTGAATATTTTGCGCGTTAATCGCGGCCACCACATCGCTGGCGGAGATATGTTGCTGCGCCAGTTTGTCTGGGTCGAGCCACACCCGCATGGCGTACTCGCCGCCACCAAAAATCGCCACATTGCCCACGCCTTTGATGCGCGCCAAGTTATCACGCAGATGCAACAACGCGTAGTTACGTAGGTAATCCATGCCATAACGTTCATTCGGTGATTGCAGGTGCACCACCATGGTTAGATCCGGCGAGGCTTTGGTGGTAGACACACCTAGGCGCTGCACTTGTTCCGGCAAGCGAGCTTCGGCTTGCGCCACGCGGTTTTGTACCAGTTGCTGCGCTTTATCGGGATCGGTGCCCAAGGCAAAAATCACGTTCAGCGTCATCGCCCCGTCGGTGGTGGCTTGGCTGTTCATGTACAACATGCCTTCGACGCCGTTGATCTGCTCTTCCAGCGGCGCCGCCACGGTTTCGGCAATCACTTTCGGGTTTGCCCCAGGGTAGCTGGCTTTCACCACCACTGTCGGCGGTACCACTTCGGGATACTCAGAGATCGGCAGTAGCGGTAGCGATACTAAGCCAGCCAGAAAAATCATTACCGACAGCACACCCGCAAAAATCGGGCGGTCGATAAAAAAGCGGGAGATATTCATCAATTACGCACCCTTATTTGCCATTGCAGCGGTGTTATCATCCGCAATGGTCACAGTGACGCTGCTGCCGGGACGCACCCGTTGCAGGCCGCTAACAATCACGCGCTCACCATCATGGAGGCCAGCGCTGATCACCCGTTTGCCCGCCACAATACTGCCGAGCGTGACACTGCGATATTCCACTTGGTTTTGCTGATCCACCACCAGCACATATTTTTTATCTTGGTCGGTGCCGATGGCACTTTCCGTCAGCAGTACACCCTCGCTTGGCTGTGCTTGGCCGAGGCTGACCCGCACAAACTGCCCCGGCAGCAACTGACCATCGCTGTTGTCGAACACCGCGCGCATATTGAGCGTGCCACTGCCCGCATCCACCATGTTGTTGACCAGTTTCAGCGTGCCCTGCTCGGTGATGGTGCCACCACTGCTTTGTGCTTTTACTGGCACTTGATCAAGCCGCGCTAACTGCTCGCGGCCGTTGCCGAGTTGCGCTAACACGCCAGTGGCGATAGCACTTTCCACATCAAAATTGACGTAAATAGGCGACATAGAAACAATGCTGGTGATGGGCGCAGCGCTGTTGCCTGCGGCAATCAAGTTACCGGGCGTAAACGCTAGTTTGCCGATGCGCCCCGCCACCGGCGCGGTCACTTGGGTGTATGACAGGTTCAACTGCGCCAACGCTAAATCCGCTTTGGCCGCTTGTAGATTGGCCTTGGCAGCATTGGCGGTATTTTGCAGTTGCTCCATATCGTTTTCAGCAATCAGTTTTCTTTCCCACAAGCGTTTAGCCCGCTGGTATTCCAACTGCGCTTGCGCACTTTGCGCCGCGGCCGCCGCCACCGTCGCTTCGGCTTTTTGCTGTTCTGCTTGGAATGGTGCCGGGTCGATGGTCAGCAACAGCTGGCCTTTTTTCACATAGCTGCCCTCTTCAAAATGCACACTTTGCAACATGCCAGCGACACGAGCGCGCACGTTGACTTGGTCAATCGCTTCAACACTGCCAGAGTATTCATGCCACGGCATAAAGCGTTGTTGATGCACTTGCACGGCCGTGACTGGCACCGCCGCAGGCAGTGCTTGGGTTTCTGCCAGCGCGGGCTCACTTGGCAGCGTGGCTGTGATGCCGTAGCCCAGCAACCCTGCGGTTGTTAGCGCCAATAAACGATGGCGTTTGACAATAGTTGTCGCGTTCATCTGTTTGTTTCTCCTGAGATGAAGACAAAATTCCCGCTGCTGTTGATTAACAGCAGAGACATTAAGAGTTAAGTAACTGAGGGTTAGATCAGCGGTTAGCGCTGGTGTACACCGAGGCTGGCACCGATATGACTGTTATTCAGGGCAACTTTCACCACTAAATCTGCCACACTCCGGCGCGACACAGTGGCATCAGGGTGAATAAAGGTTTCGCCTTTTTGGGTGATGTCATAATTGATGTCATCGCGGTTATTGAGCCATGCCGGACGAATGATGGTGTAATCCAGTTCGGAGGCTTCGACGATGTTGGTGGCATCGCGATAAGGCTGCAAAACACTGCCAAAATATTCGCCCGGTACTTCGTCATACACACCCATAGAAGTGATAAATATCAGTCGCTTTAGCCCACTGACCTGCATTGCCGCCACCACATTGCGGGCATGGTTTGCCATATCACCCGACAAGTTGGCATACACCACATCTTGATGCTGCATCAGTTGTGGCAACACGCCGTTATTACAAACATCGGCTTCAACCAATCGAATGCGCGGATTATTGGCAAAGTAGCTATAACGTTTCGCGTTACGCAGCACTAAGGTGAGCTTGACGCCAAGTTCTTCCAAAAAAGGTAAATGGCTTGCTGAGCAATCTGACCTGCAGCACCAAGAATTAAAATATTTCGCATCATTTGCTGCCTCGCAGTTTCGCCCGAATCGAACAAACTTAAGGGGATTAATCGATGGAGATAGTTTACTCATTTCTGATTTTTTGATTAGATGCAGTAATCTTCTTGAACTTATAAGCATATCTAATTAATCATGAGCCAAGAGAACTTCAATGATCTGTATGCGTTTGTTTGTGTGGCGCAGGAAGGCAGTTTTACCAAAGCCGCCGCACGCTTGAACATATCACAGTCGGCGCTGAGCCAAACCGTGCGCAATCTTGAACAGCGCATGGGCATTCGGCTGTTATCGCGCACCACCCGCAGCGTGGCGACCACTCATGCTGGCGAACGGCTATTCATTAAACTGGCACCGCTGTTTGAAGATGTCACGCAAGAGCTACAAGACATAGGTGAACTGCGTGATTGCCCGAGAGGCATAATTCGCATCACCACACCAGAACACGCTATCGATCAAGTGTTGTGGCCAGTAGTGAAGCGCTTTATGGACAAATATCCTGATGTCACCGTCGAACTCAACGCCGATAACCGCTTAGTGGATATCGTTGGCGAACGTTTTGATGCGGGCGTGCGCCTCGGCGAAATGCTCGCCAAGGATATGGTGGCCATGCCGATCACTCCCGAGTTACGCATCGCCGTCACCGCCTCAGCAGCGTACTTAGCCAAACACGGCACCCCCTCTCACCCCAAAGAGTTGATGCAGCATCGTTGCATCAACTGGCGACTACCAACTGCTGGCGGTTTACTGCCATGGGAGTTTGAACGCGGTAGCGAGAAGATCAATATCCGCCCCAACAACAGCCTGATCCTCAATACTTCTCATGCCGGTATTCAAGCCGCGCTTGATGGCATGGGCATTTTTTACACCATGGAAGAAAAAATCGTACCTTATCTGAATGATGGCCGCTTGGTGCGAATCCTCGAAGACTGGTGTCAGCCATTCCCAGGATTTTATCTGTATTACCCAAGTCGGCATCATCGCTCGCAAGCGTTTTCGTTGTTTTTGGAAGAGTTGCGGTATCGGGGGAATAATGCTCGCAGCGATCCATGCCCACCGCAGGTAATGTAAATGAAAGTGAATTAGCACATCAGTGCTAACAGCAATAACAAGCTTGCAGAAGCAATGATTGCCTCACCAGCGCCACACAAAAAACTGCCGTTAGGCTCATGGTCTAACGGCGGTACAGCACAACTGCTGACTAAGTCAAAACTAGCGGGACAGACGGGAGCGCAGTTCTGGATTATCCCGTTTCTGCTGCAATGCTTCGGCACCTTTCACTACCATACGCAATTGCGTCACTAAACGATCGGCCAACAGTTTCCGGTCTGAGCGTTTCATATCCAGCGCTGCCGCTCCGGCATTAAACACTAGGATTACCAGCGCTTCGGCCTGTTCACGGGCAAGGTCAGGCTGCGCCCGGCAGAGTCTTCAACATAATGTGACAACTCAGAAATGAAATGCTCGATTTCGCGTTCAACGGCGGCCCGGAAGGCGGCTGATGTGCCAGAGCGTTCATGTAGCAGAATACGGAATACGTTAGGGTTGGATTCCAACACTTCCATAAAGGTTTCGACCGAAATACGGATCACGCTGCCACCGGCTTCGGCTCGCTGGCGGCCTTTGCGCATCATCTGTCGCAAGGCCAGACCGCCTTCGTCCACCATGGTCAGGCCAAGTTCATTCATGTCCTTGAAATGGCGATAAAATGAAGTAGGTGCAATATTGGCCTCACGGGCCACTTCACGCAGACTCAGGCTGGAAAAACTACGTTCGGCACTTAGTTGATTAAATGCAGCGTCAACTAATGCTCTGCGGGTTTTCTCTTTCTGTTGCGCTCTTACACCCATATTTCTGCCCTAATTCTGAAGCTGTGAGCCAAATAATACCTGCTTTGACAGATAAGCAAAGACTCTTAGACCAAAGGTGTGATTGGCTAAGCCTTGCATTTTGGCTTACACTTGTAAGCCAAAACTCTTCGGGATGACATATATGAAGCAGCCACCCCTCATCTGGATTAACGTTATCTTTTTTATCAGCACCTTTGCCGGTGCCTGCATACTGGTGCCCTGGCGCGGATTCAGCCACGGTTTTGATGCTACCGAATGGAGCTGGTTTGTCGTACTGGCCTTTGCCGCCGGGCTGTCCATCACCGCGGGATATCATCGATTATGGTCTCACAAAGCCTATAAAGCACAGCCACTGGTTCGGGTGTTATATGCCCTTGGTGGTGCCTTGGCCTTTCAGAACAGTGCGCTGCACTGGGCCTCGGATCATCGGGTGCATCACAAACATGTGGACAACAACGATAAAGACCCATATTCAGCGAACAGAGGTTTCTGGTTCAGCCATATCGGCTGGATGTTACGAGAATACCAGCCTGAGCGCTATGCCGATTACAGCAACGCCCGCGATCTACAACAAGATGCCGTGGTGATGTGGCAACATAAATATTACCTATGGTTAGCAGCATTGATGAATATAGGCTTACCCCTGTTGCTCGGCTGGCTGCATGGTGATGTGCTATCCATGCTACTGCTCGCCGGATTACTGCGGTTAGTGGTGGTACATCACTGCACTTTCTTTATTAATTCGCTGGCGCATGTGTGGGGGCGTCAACCATACACAGATCGTAATACCGCGAGAGATAACGGTATTTTAGCGCTGCTGACCTATGGCGAAGGTTATCATAACTTTCACCACATCTTTGAACATGACTACCGTAACGGCATCAAGTGGTGGCATTACGATCCTACCAAGTGGTTGATCCGTACCTTAGCCTGGTGTGGTTTAGCGGATGGACTACGGCAAGTGCCACAAGAAAAAATTGCTGCGGCCAAGTTACAGATGCAGTTAAAACAGACTCAGAAGCGCTTAACACACTTGAGTAATGCCGATGAATTACTGGAGCGGTTACAGCGCGAATATGAAGAGTTGAAGCAGCACTTGCTGGCTTATTATGAAGCGAAAAAACAGCTACTAGAGGCCAAGCGGCAACAACTGGCACATGAGCAACTATTGCCACAAGTTGCGGAGTTAAAACGGCGTTTTCGCCAGCAACAGCGAAACTGGCAGCAACTGACCGCTAGGCTGGGAAGTTAATCTGCAATTTATTGTTAATCGCGACACGGCCAGCTTGTAACCTGGCCGTTTAAGGTTAAGATCGGGACTTCGCATCTAACGCACATGGAGTTTCAGATGTCCGACGATCCGATTAAACTGACCGAATACAGTCACGGAGCTGGCTGTGGCTGCAAAATTTCGCCTAAAGTGCTGACAACCATCCTTGCTTCACAACTGCCAGGCTTTACCGACCCCAACCTGCTAGTAGGTAACCAGACTCGTGATGATGCTGCGGTATATAAGCTGGATGACCATACCGGCATCATCAGTACCACTGACTTTTTCATGCCGATTGTAGACGACCCGTTTACCTTTGGCCGCATTGCCGCAACCAATGCCATCAGTGATGTCTATGCCATGGGCGGTACGCCACTGATGGCTATTGCTATTCTGGGCTGGCCGGTGAGCAAACTGCCAGCAGAAGTTGCCCAACAAGTGGTAGATGGTGGTCGCCAAGCCTGTGCCGATGCCGGGATCATGTTGGCCGGAGGTCACAGTATTGATGCGCCGGAACCTATTTTCGGCCTGGCCGTCACAGGTAAAGTCGATTTGGCGCATCTGAAGCAGAATGACACTGCCAAGTCGGGCGACCTGTTGTATCTGACCAAACCGCTAGGGATTGGCATCTTAACCACCGCCCAGAAGCAGAAAAAACTGGCCGATGAAGATAGTCACATCGCCCCAGACGCCATGTGCCAACTCAACAAGATTGGCGCGGAAGTGGCGCGTTTAGCGGGTGTCAATGCCATGACTGATGTTACCGGCTTTGGACTGGCCGGGCATTTACTGGAAGTCTGCCAAGGGGCCAAGCTATCCGCCACCGTCAATGTGGCCGCGTTGCCGCTGCTGCCTAAAGCCCGCGAATATTTGGTAAAGGGCTGTATTCCTGGCGGAACCCATCGCAACTTTGACAGCTACGGGGAGCATCTGCCGCCCTTGGATGAGCAACAAAAAGCACTGCTGTGCGATCCACAAACCAGTGGAGGCTTGCTGATCACAGTAGCACCAGCTCAGGAAGCGGCACTGCTGGATGTGTTGGCCACCCACGGTGTCAGCGGTTATAAGATTGGGGCGCTGGCAGAACATCAGCCTCATACCGAATGGATCCAACTGCAATAATGAGTCAATCTGTGGTTCCAGCCGCGGCCTATCGGGAGATATTCCTGAACGATAGGCCGCTTATCGATTTACGGGCCCCCGTAGAATTTAGCAAAGGGGCCTTTCCTACCAGCCATAACTTGCCATTAATGACCGACAATGAGCGGCAGCAAGTCGGTACTTGTTACCAGCAGCATGGGCCAAGCGCAGCGCTCGCCCTAGGGCATCAACTGGTGAACGGCGCGACCAAAGCGGCGCGGGTAGATGCCTGGTGCCAGTTTTATCAGCAACACCCAGACGTGTACCTTTATTGTTTTCGGGGCGGTATGCGCTCACAGATTTCTCAGGGGTGGCTTAGTGAAGCAGGTGTGGAGTGCCCTTACATTGCGGGTGGTTACAAAGGCATGCGCCAGTTTTTGTTGCAAACCTTGGAAGCCCCACAATTAGCCCCACAGATGCTGATACTCAGTGGCATTACCGGTTCTGGGAAAACTGAAGTCATCCAGCAGCGACCAAAAGAAGCCGTTGATCTGGAAGGGATTGCCAATCATCGTGGTTCCAGTTTCGGTAAAGAATTAACCCCGCAGCCGACCCAGATCAATTTTGAAAACCAATTGGCGATTGCCATTCTCAAACATCAGCAACGCCAAGCCAGTTGTCTGCTGCTGGAAGATGAAAGTCATCTGATTGGCCACAGTTTTATTCCAACGCCATTTTTTGACAACATGCAAGCGGCAGCAATGGTGGTGTTGGAAGCGCCCTGGCAGCAAAGATTGCAGCGGCTGCTGGAGCAATACGTTCACAAGATGTGCCGTGGCTTTTGTCAGCGGGATGGTGACGAGGCAGGATTTGCAGCTTTTAGCCAATATCTGTATCAAAGCATCAACAGCATCAGCAAGCGTTTAGGGCTGCAACAAGCCAGAGAGCTGCAAGCCTTGATGACACAAGCGCTGGCAGAACAGCAACAACGTAACAATACCGCGCTGCATCTGGAATGGATCGCACTATTGCTCACACGCTATTACGATCCTATGTATGAATACCACTTACAACGCAAAGCCGAGCAGATCTTATTTCGTGGCGATCAGCAAGCGCTCAACCAATGGTTGGATGCACGCCAAAACTAAACGGCTTTCAGAATCTGTTCCCAGGCTAATTCCGGTGTTCCCATCACGATAAAGTTGGGGTTTTCCAGCGTATCTCGTTCGTTATAGGTTAAGGGTTGTAGCGAGGTGTCTAGCAGCCGTCCGCCAGCTTCTTCGATAATAATCTGTGCCGCCCCTGTGTCCCACTCACCAGTAGGCCCAACGCGAACATAACAATCGGCACGTCCTTCTGCCACCATGCAACTCTTTAACGCCGCCCCGCCCAAAGGCAATAATTCACACAATTCAGGCTCTCTGAATAGCCGTAGAACCTTTGCCGGATCCTGACGTCGGCTGATCGCCAACCTTAAATTGTGAGCCGACGATGGCAACCGGCGACTATGAAGCTGCTGTACTTGTCCCTGATGACGTTTAAATGCACCGTGGCCCGCCACGGCGTAATAGCACTCTTCCGACATAGGCACGTACACCACACCTAGCACCGGGCGATGTTGTTGAATAAATGCGATAATCACCGAAAAATCGCCGCTTCCAGCAATGAATTCACCCGTGCCATCAAGAGGATCCACCAGCCAGTAGCTGGACCAATGGCTACGCGCCGCTAGCGGAATATCGGACGCTTCTTCGGAGAGTACCGGGATATCCGGTGTCAGTTGCGTAAGGCGTTTGCTGATCAGTTCATGGGCAGCGATGTCTGCCGAGGTAACCGGGGTGAGATCATCTTTTATATCTCGCTGAAAATCCCCTGTTGATAGATATTGCGGATCATCTTGCCCGCTTCGGTAGCTATCTCTATGACCTGTTCCAGCAACTCTTCTGGCTTCATAACCACTCCAACCTCACAACGAGGTAATTAAAGTCAGCGGCCGGTTTCGCGGCACTATCTCTTTGTGGGATCAACCCGTTACACTTTCAGTTTTAGACGCTCCAGCGCCAAAAACAAGGCACTGACACTGCGGGACTCAGAAAAATCGCTTAAATCCAACAGCCCGCGCCATTCCGGTAATGCCCAACTGACCATTTCAATCGGCTCCGGTTCGTCACCTTCCAGGCGGCTTTCGTAGAGATCTTCTGCCAGAAAAATCTGCATTTTGCTGGCAAAATAGCCCGGCGCCAAACTCAGTTCTTTCAGGTGCACCAGTTTACGGCTGCCGTAACCAATCTCTTCCTGTAATTCCCGGTTAGCAGCCTGCTCCGGAGTCTCACCGGGGTCAATCAGACCTTTTGGGAATCCCAATTCATAACTGTCGGTTCCTGCCGCATATTCCCGGCCAAGCAACAGCCATTGTTGCTGTAACACCGGCACTATCATCACCGCACCGCGGGTGCCACCTTTCATTCTTTCGTAGTAGCGTTCCTGCTGATTGGAAAAACGTAAGTGCACCTGCTCTATATGAAACAGGCGGCTCTGTGCGACAGTTTCTGTAGCAAGAATTTCCGGCTTTTGCTGCCGTTTGCTCATTCAGGCCTCGATTGCCAACTGAAAAAATGTGACTTAGGTTGCAATGTTATACCAATTAGCAGGAATTAACAGCGGCTAGCGGTTCGGCTGTGGGTGAATTAAGACGATGTTTCTGGATCGCAATAACATGCTATCGCTGTGCGTTTTGACAACGCTTGCTCACAATTATGAGCGTTGCATCCCGCGCAGAGAAGCAATGTCCGCCATCAAACCAATCAGTGACCCACTGTGATTTGCGGGAATGGAAGTTGCAGCGATATACCAATGCCAAAGCGGAGATGACTAAAAGAGGTTGCTAAGAAATAGCGATGGCGGTGTCCCCAACGCGATAAATTGATCACCGCGCCAGGAGTTGTTGCGGTTAGCTCGGCGGGCATGTGCCGTGAGGTAACGCTCCGGCGCCACACCCGCGCTTGATATTCAGCAACGTCTGCCCCGTTGCTGAATATTGGCGAATCTGGCACCAAGCGGACGATAAGCTGGGCAGGTTTTACATGCCCAGAATACGGCCCTTGTATTTCAAAGGATAATTACCGCTGGCATCCGGTTTGCCTAATAATCCCAGCGAATCCTGCAAATCTTTGGACTGCGCGTCAGTGCGCCGCATCCGGCCGTTAACTTCCATCTGCGAGTTACCTTTCAGCAAAATAGTGCCCGCGACACCGATGGCATTTTTTTGATCATCGGTGGCCAGTTGTAGCTGTCCCTGAATACATTGCAGTGTAAATTCAATATTCCCTAACGGATAATTGCCAAATTGGTTATCTAAGCCGATTTGATTCAGGAACAATTTGCCGTTAAGTGCGGTACACCAAGGCTGTCCCTGTACGGCATTGTCCAGCAGTAGCGACACATCACCGCTGAGTACTGTTTTCAGTGGCAGTTGACGATTTCCCACCAGAAAGCTTAACGGTGCATCCAGCCGCAGGTTGCGGGCACTCACACCGGCTGTAGACCAAGTTACCAGGCCTTTGCCATTGACCGCGGTACTGCGATCACCCAATTGCAGCTGCGCCTGCACTGAACCGGTTAATAGCGCCCACGGACTCAGTTGCCAACTCAATTGCTGCAATTGCCGGGCACCCAACTGCGCCAGTTCGGCCTGCCCTTGCCACAAACTACCGCTGACACCGCTGAGCTGTACCCCGGCGGGTAAAGGTGCTAATGCCACGGCGATACGTGCTGGAAACAGCACCACCATAAAGATCAGATAGATCAGGAAGCCGATTGCGATTTTACTAAACAGTTTCAAAACAACACCTTATGACTGAGATAGCTGAATACGTCTGACTTTTACCATACCAGGTTGCTCACCTTCGGCCACATCCAAGCTGTCCAGTGACAGGCCTTGTTTTTGCACCAGTTCCCCCAGATATGACAACAGTGCATCAAACGGCACATCATCCATCCATAGCTGGATCTGCTTGCCCTGTGGCTGCATCCGGGTAATGGATAAACCATAAGCCGCAGCACTTTGGGTCACCAGCGTGCTCAAGCTGCCATGCTGAGTCGGACGGGTTCCCGCTTTTTTAAGTGCGGTGATTTTCGCGGCACTTTGCTTTACAAATAACAGCGTCTGCTGCTGTGCATTCAGTTTTACCTGCGCCTGAGCTTCGGCATTGCTTAGTGGCGTCCAGAGTCCCCAGTAAAAAATTGCCATCAGCACAATTCCCGCCATAACAAGCACGAGTTGCCGTTCCCGTTGCGCCAGCGATGCCCACCATTTCTGCAAATTTTCCATCTCTATTTGCTCCTCAGGGTCAAAGTGCTGGTGACGGCACCTTCAATGCTGTTCATCGCGCCCGCGTCCAACTGGAAACGATCGCCGGCGAGTCCTTTGAATTTTTCAATCTGGGCGTAATCCTTCGCCGTTACCTGCATCCTGATTTCATTGCGACTGCCATCAAACCGTAGATTATTAGGTTTGAGATCAGGTACTTGTTTAAATGCTTGTTGCAAACTGCCGAGCATGGTAAACAGCTCGCCACCCGCGCCCTGTCCCTGCAATGAACGCAGTAGCGAGTCCATCTGCGAGCGCACATTCACAATGCGACTATTACCCGCCACAGTACGGTAGATGGTTTCTGTCTGCACCTGTAACTCAGCCGTCTGACTGTTTAACCGATAGATATTCAGCCCTTTATTGACCAGTCCTAACACTAAGGCTAGCACCGCAATTACGGCGACTTTCTTCCAAGGCAGCAACTGTTTGCTGTATTCACGTTTAGGTGTGTAACGCCCACACAGCAGATTAAAAGGGGCGTCCAGATAACCTTTTGCCAGCACCAGCAATGGCAGTTCCAGCGGCTGTTGCTGGCAATCGGCCTTATCGGCAACAAATGGGCTATAGCACGCTATGGAAGGCGGCGTTTCACGTTGCTCAAGCAAGGAGGGAAATAACATGTCAAACCAATCACGACTGACACTGATACCATCCGCAATTCCGCGGCGCAGCAGCATCTGCCCATTAAATTCCATTAAGGCCCAATCCATCTCCAGCAGCGGCAATGCCAGACAATCTGGCACCAGCTTGCGCGGTTTCAGGCCAGCATCCTGCAACCAGGACAGCCATTCCTGTACTAATGCATGGGCCACCACAGCAACGTGCAAAGTATCACCATCACGAGGCCCCGGCACAAAATGCAACTCATCGACATTCTGTGCTAACGAGTCTTCCAACATAAAGGGTAACGCTTTCAACGCCTGGCGCTGACCTTTTTCCGGTAGGGTAACGGTTGTCAGGCTAAGGGCATCGCCCGCTACCAGCACATCCACAGGTCGATTGCCGGCACGTTCACTCAGTGTCGAGAGTGCGCGGGCATCCGCCAACTCACCGGAGGCGATGATCTCCTGTTCCTGTTCAGACCACACCAACCAGGCGCAAGGCTCGTCGATGTTACTGCCTAAACGGATAAATAAGCGTTCACTCACTGTTATTCTCCACCATTCCCTAAGGGTAAAGGCCGTTATTACTGTCCGCCGTATTGGCGAGTCAGAACTTCCAGTTTATTGCCACCCGTCACATGCAGTACGCTCTGCATATGAAAGATGGCATCATCCACTTTTGCCCGGCCATCCAGCAGGAAAAACCGACTGGAGACAGTAAAACTGGATTTCAATTTGTCATCCTGGCTAGCAATTGTGGTTAATGAACCTTGCTGCCAAAAATCATCTATTTTATCAAAACCACTGGCAGCTCTTTGATTAATAATGCTTTCTGCTTCGCCAACTGAAATTTTGTTTTCCAGCATTGCCGCTAATAACGGCGCCTGCGCGACTTTTACCGTGTTGACGTTCAGTATCTGAGTATTATTGCCAGGGATCACACAGATATAAGGCAACAGTTTACGGTAAATCTCTTGGCTATACCCCAACACCGCCCGCAGTTCGCTACGATCGCTCATCAACGTGTTTGCCGCCCGGTAAGGTACTTTACGCGACTCGTACTCAGCATCCTCGGCACCATAAGGGCTAACAGCACTGTCGGCATCCAAGTAGTCTTTCAGCGTATATGTCAGCCGTTCCGCATTAAATTCGTCCAAGCCCAAGGCAACTAACAATGCGGTGTATTGCCGAGCGGCCAACGGTAAGGTTTCCGTCTGTCCAGGGTTGCTAACCGTTTGACTCAGTGAGTTCAGATTAAAACAGCTGCGCAGATCCGTGATAGTACCGCCTATCTGACCCACCTCAGCCGGAAACACAACGTTCGCCAAGGCCCAATATTGTTGCAGATGCACCCGGCCTTCCGAGTCATCCAGATCTTGCTTCAGTACCTTACGAGCCAATTCTTCGGCGGAGATGGCATACCAGTATGCCTGATCATATTCCACCAGATTGATAGTGCGCCGCACCGATACTTGATTACGACCACTGATACTGACCGCCAGCACGGCGATGATGGCAACCACCAGCAATACAACGATTAGGGCCACGCCTCGCTGTTTACGCTGCATGATTACTCCTCTTCGCCCCGGTTGTTGCCACTGCTGTTACCGCCGGGACTGTTTTCCTCAGCGTTAGCATCTGTGCCATCTTCTGGTTTATTGTCGCCAGCACCGTCCTGCGATTGCTCACCGTCCTGACCTTGCGATGTGGCTGCGCCCTCAGGTAACAAAAACTTACGCATGATAGTGCCGCGATCTTCTAGCTCTACTTCTATGGCAATCGCTGCGGGTAAACGGTTAAAACTCTGCTGCTCGGCCTGTTGCCATTTACCATCAATATAAAAGGCGTACTTGACGGCAACCACTTTATCCATCAGCACGGTTTTAATTGGTTCAGCGCCAATTTCTGGATCCGGATAAGGGAAATACCAGCGTTGCAGTTTGCCGTCCTGCACAACATAAGCCAGCGACTGAATACTGCCTCTGGGCAGCAATCCGCCTGGGTTAAGCCAACCGATACGGTAAAACACCAACGCCTGTGATTCTGAGTCCAACAGGTTATTACCCGCCTGTATCACTAACTCAGTGTGGACGCCTGTCGCGCTGCGAAAAGAGCGTGCCACCATCTGCCCCATATCCCGTTCAATACTGCCAAATCCCTGTTGCAGATAACGCAGTTGGCTGGAGAAGTCGCGGGTCACCTCATCATCTTTAATCACAGTTTGCAGCACTGAGTTAGTGGCTAATCCGAGCATCGCAAAAATGCCGATAGCAACTAACATCTCCAGCAGGGTAAAGCCGCTATTCTTGATTGAATACATAGCTGCTTACCTTGGTGATGATCCGCTGATATTTATCGTTGTCACTGATGCTGATGCGGATCATCCGAAATTTTTCGTCGGTGGTTTTAACGACTTCCTGCCGCCAGTACCAAGTCTTGCCAGCCATCTCTACATGACCATCTTTGGTGCCGAGCGCCGGAAATTTCTCCTGTAATCGGGCATCGACCATCTGGTTGTCTGCCACCCATTGCGCCAACGTTTTCTCTTCAAGCATTGGCAGATTAGTCACTTGGTCGCCAATACTTTTGGTAATGGCGACCGCAGCCACCGCAAATACGGCTAGCGCCACCATCACTTCCAGCAGCGTCATCCCTTTACTGCGCTGCATCATCAAAGCTCCCCATCACCAAGCGGCCAAGGTTATCGCCACTGACTAACTGTTCATATGGCTTGTCACCGCCGCTGGCGATAAAGGTCAGTTCAAAACCGGTCATTTCACCGCTGGGCAACAACATGATCTGGGGCTCAGGATTTTTATCATCTTTTTTCTTGTCGTCATTAAATGGTTTGTCATCATCAAACAACGAATCCTGTTCTTCTTCCTGATCCAGCGGCAAGCCTTCTACCTGTAAATCGGTGCTGATCCCTTGTGGCAGCGTATGTTCCGCCAGTAAATTATCGCGCTGTAACGGCTGCCATTTATCGTTCACATACACCACATAATGGTAAGCATCTTTATCGATGACGATCCCAACAAACTGGCCACTGAGCACGGCTTCATCTGTCACGGCTTCGGTCACCGCAATAAAACGCTGCGCTTCCCGGGTTAACTGTTGTTGCTGATTACCACCACCGATGGATAAGGTAACGGCAGCCGCCATTAGCCCCATCAGCAGCACCACCAGCATCACTTCCAGCAGGGTGAAACCCTGCACCCGTAAACGCGACATATTACTGATATTTCTGCAGATTCCAGTTACCAATATCGTCCTCGGTGCCTGTCTGTCCATCTGGACCAGCACTGAAAACGTCAACTTTGCCGTGTTCACCAGGACTCAGCAGCATATAGGGGTTACCCCATGGATCCTGTGGCAAACGTTTGACGTAGCCATCTTCACGGTAGTTACGTGGTTCTGGAGAAATGGTAGGTTTCTGCACTAAAGCTTCCAACCCCTGTTCGGTAGATGGATATACGCTGTTATCCAGCTTGTACATATCCAGTTGGTTCTCCAGCGTGACAATATCAGACACGGCTTTCTGTTGATCGGCCTTCTCTTTGTTGCCCATGATATTAGGCATCACCATGGAAGCGAGAATCCCTAAGATCACAATTACCACCATCACTTCCAGCAGGGTAAAACCGCGTTGTCTGTTTTTGCGTTGCATTGCGTTACTTCCTCCTAAAAATAGCCAGCCGCCTTAGCCACTGACCATGTTATTGAGTGCCAGGATCGGCTGCAGAATGGCCATCACGATAAACAGCACAATTACCGCCATACTGACCACCAACGCTGGTTCAAAAACACCCAGCGCAATGTTGACGTTCGATTCAAATTCCCGATCTTGGTTATCCGCCGCACGCTCCAGCATCTGCTCTAGCTCACCGCTTTTTTCACCCGAAGCAATCATATATAACATCATCGGCGGAAACAGTTTGGTGTTAGTCAGCGCCGCTCCAAGGCTGGTACCTTCACGCACCCTGGCGGTGGCTTCTGTAACGGCCTCTCGCACACGCATGTTCTGCATGACTTCACTGGCGATACGCATTCCTTCCAGCAGTGGCACAGAACTGGCGCTGAGAATACTGAGCGTGCGCGCAAAGCGAGCGGTATTCAGCCCTTTACTGACTTTTCCCACAATCGGCATACGCAGCAAAAAGCTGTGGTACTTCATGCGGAAATCCGCTTTTGCCAACATGCGTTTAAACAGAATGAACAACAGCACGATCACGCCTAGCACAATCAAGCCATAATCTTTGAGAAAATCAGAAGACGCGATCAATGCCCGAGTGGTGGCCGGTAATTCCTGCCCCATATGCTGGAACTGCACCACCACCTTAGGAACGACCGCGGTCAGCAAGATTGAAATCACGGCTATCGCAACCAGTGTCAGCACGGCGGGATAGATCATTGCTTGCGTTAGTTTGTTTTTCAGTTGTTGCCGCCGTTCGGTGTAATCCGCCAAGCGGTTAAGTACCACTTCCAGATGCCCGGATTTTTCACCTGAGGCCACCATGGCACGATAAAGATCGTCAAAGACATGCGGGAATTCAGCCATGGAATCGGCCAATGAATAACCTTCGACTACACGTGAACGCACCGCCATCACCATAGACCCCAAGCGATCTTTGTCGCACTGCTGTGCTACCGCTTTTAAGGCTTCTTCAACGGGCAATCCGGCAGCAATCAGTGTTGCCTGTTGGCGGGTGATCAACGCCAGTTCTGCCACGGAAATCCGTTGTCGACGATTTAGCCAACCCGTCTTCGCTACCCGAGACTCCTTTTCGGTGACCTGGGTCAGCTCCAGCGGCATCAGCTTTTGCTCTCTCAACTGACTGCGAGCATGCCTTGGGGTATCGGCTTCAATCACCCCTTTGACCTGCTTGCCCGCGCTGTTAAGGGCTTTATAGTCAAACGCCGCCATTACTTACTCCTCGCGGGTTACGCGCAGCACTTCTTCCAAGGTGGTGACCCCGGCCAGTACTTTTTGCATACCGTCGTGGCGGATGCTGGGAATGAATTCACGGATATATTTCTCAATCGCCAGTTCGCCGCGGCCACCGTGGATCAATTCACGGATTTTATCGTCTACCAGTAACAACTCATGGATACCAGTACGCCCTTTATAGCCATTAAAGCCACAGGCTTTACATCCCTTGGCGCGGTATATTGGCGTTTCCTCCTTCTTGGACAACCCCAATAACTCCCGTTCCTGTTTGTTCGGCAGGTGGGGCTCTTTGCAATCATCACACAGTGTACGCACCAGTCGCTGTGCCAGTACGCCTAATAAACTGGACGATACCAAGAAGGGTTCGACCCCCATATCTTGCAAGCGGGTAATGGCGCCAGAGGCGGTATTGGTATGCAGGGTGGATAACACCAGATGGCCTGTCAATGAAGCCTGTACAGCAATCTGCGCCGTTTCCAGATCGCGGATTTCCCCAATCATGACCACATCAGGGTCTTGACGCAAAATGGCACGCAAACCACGGGCGAACGTCATATCCACTTTGGTGTTCACCTGTGTTTGACCGATCCCCTCGATTTCATACTCGATAGGGTCTTCTACTGTCAGGATATTGATATCTTTATGATTAATATCTGTCAGCCCGGCGTACAGCGTGGTACTTTTCCCGGAACCTGTTGGCCCGGTCACCAAAATAATACCGTGGGGTTTACGCAGCAGATCTTCAAACTGCACCCGGATGGCTTCCGTCATCCCGAGCTGCACCAAATCAAGATTGCCGGCATTTTTATCCAGCAAACGCAATACTACGCGCTCACCGTGGCTGGATGGCATGGTAGAAACACGCACATCTACCGCGCGGCCACCGATACGCAATGAGATACGGCCATCCTGTGGCACGCGTTTCTCGGCAATATCTAACCGCGCCATAACCTTAATACGGGATACCAACAGCGACGACAGTTTACGATTGGGGCGCAATACTTCCCGCAACACGCCATCGATGCGGAAACGGATCACCAGCTGTTTTTCATAGGTTTCAATATGGATATCTGAAGCTTCTTCTTTGATAGCTTCGGACAATAAGGCATTGATCAGGCGGATAATTGGCGCATCGTCATCCCCTTCCAGCAGATCTTCTGTTTGTGGCAGTTCTTCTGCGAGGGTAAACAGATCCATCTCATTGCCGATGTCTTCCATCAACTGCTGCGCCTCAGAGGAATTACTCTGATAGGTCTGTGTCAGCCGATATTCAAATGTTTCCTCGTTGACCTTTTCCAAGGTCAACTCACACCCGGCATAGCGGCGCGCTTCTAGCAACGCAGACATTGGCGCTCGGGCAGTGTAATACAACACCAAGCGCTCACCGTCTTTACTTAACACCAGGCCATGACGATGGGCAAACGCAAAAGGCAAACGCTCACTGCTCGCAGAACTAAACAGCTCATCACCTTCTGACTCAGCAGCCAAGCCCAATTCACTGGAAACCTGAGTCAAGTCCTCTGTTTGAGTTTCTATCTCACTCATGGTCACTGCCGTCTTGTTTATTGTCGCCGTTAATCGCTTTTAACGCCGGTTCTGACTCGCGTTTAGGCATTGCCAGCCCCTGACCGTTTTTGTAACGCTGCAGGATTTCATTCACGTCTGGCGGTAATTGCTCATCGCTTTTCAGCTCGTCCATCACCGGCACTTTAGCATCTGGCATCAGGTTGATACCGCGCTGTTGCTGTTCTAGCTGTAGCGCCCGGAAATAGTTGTACTTACGACCCGCAATGCCTTCCATGGTCACGCCATCACGGACGATGGTCGGTTTGATAAATACCATCAGGTTACGCTTGGTCTTTTTACTGCTGCTGGAGCGGAACAACTGCCCGAGGAACGGGATATCACCCAGCAATGGTACTTTCTGCACACTTTCCTGGGTTTCTTCGTTGATCAGCCCGCCGAGCACCACAATCTGCCCAGAGTCGGCCATCACAGTGGTGGATAACTTACGAGTGGCAAACGTGACGTCAACGCTGGTGTTACCATTAACACCAGAAACTTCCTGCTCAATGGCGAGCTTGACCGCGTTACCTTCGTTGATCTGTGGAACCACTTTCAACTTAACGCCGACTTCCTTACGTTCAACCGTAGTAAAAGGGTTGCTATTGCCGTTTTGCGAACTCTGTGAACCGGTAATAACGGGCACTTCATCACCGACAATGAAAGACGCTTCTTGGTTATCCAAGGTGGTGATGGATGGTGTTGCCAGTACATTTGAATTGGTATCGGATGCCACGGCTTGGATCAAAGCACCAAAATCGCCGGAAACAATCCCCCACGCCACACCGTTGACTTTACTCAGGGCGCTGGCCAGTGCGGTTACGTCACCGTCGGTGTCTGGATTTTTGGTCACTATCGGCTGATTATTGCTGTCATATGTGGTGATTGTATTGCCGTCTTTAGTCCGCGCGCTCCAGACCCCGGCACCAACTTCGGCCAGAGATGGCCCAATATTATTGAACTGGGTCAAGCCGCCAGACAGCGACCCCATCTGCACCCCGAGGCCAATGTTATCGCCTTCGGAAATTTCGACGATGATGGCTTCAACCAGCACCTGCGCCCGGCGGATATCCAATTGATTGATAACATTTTCCAGCGTGCGCATCTGATCGGGTTCGGCGCTGATCACTAACGAGTTAGTCTCTTCATGCGCCATGATGGTGATGTTGTTATTACGCTTACCCGTGCCACCCGCCACCGCAGCGGCGGTTGCTGTACCATCTTTATTTTCTAGCTTCTTGGCAAAGCCATCTAAGACTTCCACCAAATCTTTCGCTTTAGCATATTTCAGATAACGGACTTTGGTGTTGCCCGTCGTGGCTTGCTCAGCATCCAAACGAGAGATAAGTTCCACCGCCCGTTCACGGCTACGTTGATCGCCACTGACCACCACAGCGTTAGTGCGCTCATCAGCCACCACTTTAGGAGCCTGCCCTGGCATCTGTGCCTGATTGGCGCTGGTACGGTACAGGTTGTCAATAATCCGCACAATCTCACCGGCAGAGGCAAATTTCAGCTGCACCACCTGGGTGTCAACATCCCCTTGTTTGTCCACCTGCTTGACTATATCCACCAGCTTGTTCACTACTGCGGCGCGGCCGGTGATCATCAGCACGTTTGATGGATCATAGTTAACCACGTTGCCGCCGCCAGCGTTATCGTTCAACTGCCGTAATAAAGGCGCCAGCTGTTTGGCTTCGGTGTTATACAGGGCAACAATGCGGGTGACCATTTCATCACCCAATCCCGGTGTTTTGTCATCGGCGAGGCGAATAGAGGAGACTTTGGCGTCTTTATCCTTCACCACCTTGATGACGTTGTTTTCCATCTCCACTACGGCATAGCCATAAACTTGCAGCACGTTAAGGAAGAATTGGTAATATTGCTGATCGTTGAGCATGTCGTAGCTGCGCACGTTAATCTTGCCGCGCACCGTGGGATCAACAATGATGGTCTTATTCAGGTTTTTACCTACGATATTGATAAATTCCTGAATATCAGTGCCTTTGAAGTTGGCCGCATATTGTTCCGACCAGGCGCTCGGTTGGGTCAACAAGGCAGCGGTAGCCACCAACCCCGCGATCAGCTTGGTTCGAATCCGTTTATTATTCATTATTCAACTTCCCCTAAACCTGCGTTACTGCGGCAAACTAAACATAAGTTCAACCAGTTGGCCTTCCCGTTCTACTGTGACGGAAATTTCGGTCAGATCTGGCAATTGACCCATCACATCAAGCGCTTGGGCCATGTCGGTTAAATCGTAGCCGTTAATGGCTTTGGCTAAATCATTGGGTTTAAATCCCGCTTTTTGGAATAGCTCAGGATTTTTCCCTGGGTTAATACGGTATCCCAACAATTCACCGTTCTGCTGTACTGGCGAAATGGCCAGATAGTCGGCAAGCTTGCCGGGATCCGCCAGCAGTTGGTCGCGGGATTCCTGAATATCACGCCCCAGCGTTTCATCGCGGCGGTCAATCTGTAACGGTTTCTCGGTGCGCGCTTGCTGCAACTGGGTATTGGCAGTATTGGTGGTGGTGAACTCCAGCCCATCAAGCATCAGCGTCTCATAACGGCCAGCGTTAGTAATAATGATGCGATCAGCATAGACCTCTTTCAGCGATGCCGATGTGCCTTTAATTTTATCGCCTGGGCTGTAAGTATCTTGGCTACCTTGTGATTCAATCACCGCCAGCCCATGTTGTTCTGCGGTGGAAGCCACAACCCCGGTCAACAAAATGGATAATGAAGTTTTTGGCGCATCGGTGATCAGCTCCGGCGCGCTGGCTTTTACTTGGGCCTGATGAGTATCGGCCTTGCCAAACAATGCCAGCCCTTTAATCACGGATAAATCCACGCCTTGTTGCTGCGCTGGCCCGGCAATGGTGGGCTGCCAAGCCAAAGGAGGATTAGATACCGGGATCAGTTTCCAGGTGATCTGTGCCGCCAAGTACAATACCAGCAGCAACAATAACCAGAACACAGCATTGCTGGCTGGTTTTGACGGAATAGCCGACACCTTGGTGATAATCTTGTCCAGAGAATCCATATTTTCCCGGGCCTCTTATTCAGGCACTGTTTCTATATTATTATCTGATTTACTAATTAAATCCTGCGCCATGCTAACCTAGAGCTAAGGTATCAACAAGAGCACTACCCGCCCAGAATTGGCTAAAACAGCCAGATTATGCTACCTTTTCGCGCCGAAAAAGGGTGTGATGCGCCCCACTCTTTGACGTCGGTTAAGCGTATATGTTTCCGGTTTTAGCAACTCTGTGATCTCATCCATCTTCATCTATATAACAGGAGCGGCACCATGGTGGAAAGCCACAATGACGAGGCTGTCAGGCTAGATAAGTGGTTATGGGCAGCTCGTTTTTATAAGACCCGGGCGCTGGCCAAAGAGATGGTCAATAGCGGTAAGGTGCACTATAACGGTCAACGAGCCAAATCCAGCAAAAATGCTGAAATCGGCGCCCGTATTAAGTTACGTCAGGGATATGACGAGAAAGAGATCGTGATCATAAAAATTTCTGGTGTCCGCCAAAGCGCCGCCATTGCGCAGACACTATATGAAGAGACAGCACAGAGTATCAGCAAGCGTCAGGCGAATGCAGAAGCAAGACGGCTGAATATTCTGTTAAATCCGGCGCCAGATAGTAAACCGGATAAAAAGCAGCGACGGCAACTGATCCGTTTTAAAGAATCCTGATTGTGAGACCCCGAATGAACCAAGACCAACTTCACCGCTATCTATTTGACAATGCTGACGTTCGTGGCGAGATGGTACAACTGCAGCAAAGTTACCAACAGGTACTGGCAACACATCAGTATCCAGCAAGGATCCAGACACTGTTGGGAGAACTGCTGGCGGCCACATCGCTGTTAACCGCAACATTGAAGTTCAGCGGAGACATCAGTGTGCAACTGCAAAGCAAAGGGCCGGTATCGCTGGCCGTGATCAACGGTACCAACAACCAGCAGTTGCGTGGAGTGGCGCGCTGGCAAGGTGAGATTGCCGATGATGCGACATTGCAGCAACTCCTCCCAGACGGTTATATGGCAATTACCGTGACACCGGAAGATGGTGAGCGCTACCAAGGTGTGGTTGCCCTGGACAAAGCAACAGTTGCCGAATGCCTAGAAGACTATTTTGCCCAGTCAGAACAACTGCCTACCGGTATTTGGCTGTTCGCCAATGGGCAGCAGGCGGCTGGCATGCTATTGCAGGTATTACCGAGTGAACACCCGCAACACGAAGATTTTGAGCACTTGCAGCAACTGACCGCCACTATCAGCGCCGCAGAACTGTATCAGTTGCCTGCGCGGGAAATATTACATCGGTTGTATCATCAAGAAGATCTGCGACTGTTTGAACCTATCGACATCAGTTTCCATTGCAGCTGTTCACGCGAACGTTGTGCCGCCGCCATTCGTACCTTGGATAAAGCAGAAATCGACAGTGTTATCGCCGAGCGTGGCGCGGTAGAAATGGACTGTGAATATTGCAACAGCCACTACAGCTTTGACGCCATCGATGTGGAAGCCATTTTTAACATCAGCAGCGCACCACAACGCCAGCAATAACCTGCTCAAAGATAGGCTAGCCGCAATGCTGGCCTATTTCTTATAGAAGCGCCAAGATTATCTGCGTTTTCCTTGAAACCCCGACTAAATTGTTGAAACATCAGTAGCTAGTTTCAAGCTATTGTCGGAGTTTCTCATGCGTTTCCTGCCGCTGTTTGCCTTATGTGCCACTCTATTGCCATTATCCGCGCTGGCACAAACAGCTCCGTTATCGACTTATGTTAATGACAACATCTTGCCACCGCAGCGGCCCTGGCATGGCGCAGATGAGGCGTTAATGCAAGCGGGAGATAGTCGTTGGGCTACGCCGTTTGAACAAAGTGGTGGCATCCGCAGCCCTAGCTACCCCGACACCATCCACTGGCTCGATAACCTGCTGGACGACAGCAGCGGCTTAGAGAAAGTCAGCTTAGGCCGAAGCCCACAAGGGCGTGAGATCTGGATGTACATTGCCAGCGATGAAGACGCCAAAACACCGCAGCAACTGCAAGCTAACCATAAACCCACTGTGTTAGTGCAAGCGGGGATCCATGGCGGTGAAATAGATGGCAAAGATGCCGGCATGATGCTGCTGCGCGATATCTTCCAAGGCGACAAGCGACAACTGCTGGAACACGTTAATTTACTGTTCGTCCCGATTCTTAACGTGGATGGCCATGAACGCAGCGGTGAATATAACCGGGTAAATCAACGCGGTCCTGTGCAAATGGGCTGGCGCAGTAACAGCCAGAATCTCAATCTTAACCGTGACTACGCCAAGGCCGACACGCTCGAAATTCAAAGTGTGCTGAGCGCCATCAATCGCTGGGAGCCACAGCTCTACATTGATGTGCATGTCACTGACGGCCTTGATTACCAGTACGATATCACCTTTGGTTACCACACCCAGAAAGGTCTAAGCCCCAATATTTACCAATGGTTTAGCCAGAGTTATCGGCCGCAGATAGAACAAGCGCTCACCGCCGCATACCACACGCCCGGGCCATTAGTTTTCACCGTCGACAACACAGATTTATCTAAAGGGCTAGAGCTGTGGCACCCGAGTCAGCGCTACTCCGATGGTTATGGCGACGCCCGGCACCTGCCTACCGTGTTGATTGAAAACCATAGTCTGAAGCCTTTCAAACAGCGGGTATTGGGCACCTATGTGTTGCTAGAACAAACCTTGAAAACGGTTGGTGAGCAGGCCACTCGGTTACAAGCAGCCATCGAGAAAGATCGTTATCGTTACCCACAACTGCTAACGCTGACATGGGAACGAGAACTGCAACCCACTACCCGGGATTTTCTTGGGGTCGGTTATCGCATTGAGCACAGTGCCATTTCTGGCGCTAACGTGGTGCGCTGGGACGGCGAAGCCAAACTTTATCCGCAACTGCCACTGTTTAGCACCACCAAAGAAGGGATCCAGGTTAGTCGTCCAGCCGCCTATTACATCCCACCGCAATGGCAAAAAGTCATCCAGCGTCTCGCCATGCACGGCATTCGCATGGAAACACTGCCACAGGCAACCACCATGACATTGCAGCAATATCATCTTAGCAATCCGCAGTTCGGCCAGCGCAGCTTCGAAGGCCGGCAACGGTTACAAGCCAATGCTAAACTAGAAAAACCTCGGTCACGCTACCGGCTGGCACGGTAGAAATCCCCACAGATCAACCTTTGGGCGATTTAGCTATCATGTTGCTAGAACCCCAATCGCCCGATTCACTGCTGCAATGGGGCTTTTTCAATACGATAACTAACCGCACCGAATACATTGAAGATTACGCCATTGAACCGCTAGCCGCGCAGATGCTGGCACAGCAACCTGAGCTAAAACAGGCTTTTGCACTGGCGTTGAAAGACCCCGTATTTGCGGCTGATCCTCAGGCCCGCTTACGTTGGTTTTACGAACGCAGCCCCTATTTTGATAAGCAGTATCTGCTTTATCCGGTATACCGCAGCCGTTAATGTGCCACCCACTGCGTCAAATACCGGTTAATGACCATGGGGATACTTACACAGGATAATTCAGCAGAGTCGTCGGCGCGGCGGTTAGCTCATGGCGCTCAAGCTCTAGCGGTAAGCCCTAACTGTGATAGCAAAGCCCACACCGCACTAAATGCGCCGTATTCCACAGACCGCCCCTAGCGGGCGGTCTACACCAAACCTCACCATCCCAAGAGCTATACAAAACATGCCAGGAAAGCGCTAGCTCAGTTCACTAGGCTGGCATGAACTACGTATTAATGCTCCCCGTTCAATCCTTTGAGTGCGCGAGCGGACTCTCACTGAGAACCCACCTCGCCAGCCATACCTACTCGCTACAGTTGCACTAGCAATATCAGGCAGCGCTGCCAGCTGGCACTGGGTTACTGGGTTACTGGGTTACTGGGTTACTGGGTTACTGGGTTACTGGGTTACTGGGTTACTGGGTGTACATAGTGAAAAGTTAGTTGACAAAGTCAACGATAGAAATTAGTTTAAGATATATCTTAAAACATGAGAAACACTATGAAACCATTTCATCGCATCTTGGCTGACGAACATCGCGGCCACTGCGGTCAAGCAAAGTTGCGCTTTGCCCAAGTGGCACAGGCCAAAAGCCCAGACCATATTGAAGCTGAACCACAGCGTCATCGGCGTTTTCATCGTGGTGAATTAAAGGGACTGATACTGCACCTGCTCAGCCAAGGTGCGGCACATGGGTATGAGCTGATTAAAGCCATTGGCGACCAAGTCGGAGACGGATATCAACCAAGCCCTGGCGTTATCTACCCCACCTTGAATGCACTGGAAACCACTCACCTTATTTGTGCAGAAGGTGATGACAACACACAAGACGGCCGTAAGGTTTATGTGCTCACTGACGCCGGAAAGGCACATCTGGCCAAACATGCGGAGCAGTTGTCGGTCTTGCTGCAACGTCTTGAGCGGCAAGCGCTGAGGCAACGTGCACGCAATAATCCGCAAATCAATGCGGCGCTACAGCAATTGAAAGCGGCGTTGCGCAGAAAATTTGCCAATGATGATTTAGCTGAACCCGTCGCAACCGCCATCGCCCACATTATTGAGCAGGCGGCGCAAGAGATTGAAAAGCATTAATCGGTGGCAACCGGGAGAATCCGTTATGACCGAGGTCGAACAACTGCTGCATCAATACCATATTAAACCCACCCGCAAACGGGTCGCTGTACTGGATATTCTCACACGCAGCAACCAACGTCACTTCACCGCTGAACAGTTGTATTTGCAATTGCAGACCGTTGGTTTTGACACAGGACTTGCCACGGTATACCGGGTGCTGAACGATTTTTCCAGCGCGGGATTGCTAAGACGCAACCAACTGATCCAAGGCAAGGCTTACTATGAATTAGCTGATGAACAACCACATATGCATCTGATCGATATTCATCAAGGTGAAATTTTGGAAATCCAGAACGATGCATTAGTGACACAATTACTGAGCACTGTGCAACAGATGGGATACGCCATAGTAGACGTACAGTTAAATATCTATGTCAAACCGCAGGAGCAGCCTCCTGCAACCGTGAAGTATTAGTCCCGCCACACTCACTTGCAGCAAACTCACTAGCATCAGCCAATGAGACAGGCACTAAGCTGCGCGAGTTTGAAGTGCCATAAAAAAACGGAAACCCATTGCTGAGTTTCCGTTGTTGTGTCACCACAAGGTAGCCAAGCGGCTCGCTGGGCGTTTATGGCGATACTGACGCGACGTTAGCATCGTCTATATCAGAAAAAACTAGCCTTGAATTCAATGCCAATAATACGTGGCTCATTAACAAAGCCAGTCAGGTTGTTGAAGTCAATGGCGCCAGTAACCCGAGTGGTGTCGGTGATATTGCGGCCATAAGCGGCAACTTCATAGTCGTGACCACCGTTGCTCCAGCGATAACCGGCACGCAGCCCCCTTCCAGCAGGTATTTGCTTTCAAACTCTTTGGATTCGTACAGGAAGAAAGAAACCTTAGAGCGATAAGCCCAGTCAGTGAACACAAACAGCTCACCATCGGCCAGCGGGTAAGTGTAGTTGGCGGTCACATTCCCAGTCCAACGTGGTGCCTGAGGTAATGAATTACCGTCGATCAGTGCATTGCCATCAGCATCCAACGGATCGGTCACGGTACAACCACCGCTACAAACGGCGATAGCCAGTTGGTCGTCTTTGATTTCCGTATGGTTATAACTGATACCAGCAGTCACCAGCAGGTTATCTGTCACCGCAAACTGAGAATCTACTTCAAAACCGTAGCCTTCAGACTTATCGGCGTTGAGCAGGCGGCTGTAGTTCACACCACCACCCACAGCAGTCAGTTGCTGATCTTGCAGTTGATAATAAAACACATCAAAGTTGACGCGGCCACGGTTATCCAGGATATCGGATTTGATCCCTAACTCACCGCTATACATGGTTTCTGAATCAGCGACGGTAACGTTATTACCATACAGCAAACGCCCCTGAGCTGATGGAGCCCGGAAGCCTTTGGCAACACGGCCGTAGATATTAGTATCGCTATCAAGGCTATAGACGCCGCTCAAATCCCAACTGATCTGTCCATCTGAAGGATCTGCATATAACTTAGCGGTTGGTAAGCCGCCTTGCTCTGGTGAAACCAGACGTTGTGCCACAAAATCTTTCTTGTCATGGGAGTAACGCACCCCGGCAGTGACCTTGAAGTCGTCGGTAACATCGTAATCCATAGAACCAAAGGCCGCCCAAGCCTTAGTATCCTGCTTCTGATAGGCGTAACCATTTTGCAAGCCGTTCTCATCGTAGCTAAAGCTGTCGATGTCCAAAGACTCATCAAAATAGAACAGCCCGACCTGATAGTCTAAACGCCCCAGTTCATTGGTGGACAGACGCAGTTCCTGTGTCCACTGGCTGTGATCCGGCAAACCATCGGCAGATTCAGAAGTATAAGGAATCATACCTGGTCCCATATAAGGCAGGTATGCAGCGCCATAACCACCATCAATATCACCACGGGAATAAGCTTCGGCAGACTCATATCCGGTGATAGAGGTCAGGGTATAGTCACCCAGATTGTATTCCAGTTTAGCGCTGCCACCGTGGGTCTTGACTGACTGTTCGGCCCGGCTGGCGGCATCCTGGTACACAGTGTCACGTCTAAAACCATCCACCAGATCATTGGTGCCTGTTTTTATCACGTTAGCCCGGAATACCCGAGGCGTACCATCCAAATTACGGTAATGAGCATTCAGCAAGGCGCTGAAATCGCTGTTAGGTTGCCACAATACCTGTAAGCGAGCGGCTCTGTCGTTGTAACCTTCGGCTTGATCTTTGGCTTCAAAACCAGGGGCTTTGTTATCAACCCAATCATCGCGATGCTGATCCAGCACAGACAGACGAGCAGAGATGGTATCTGTCAGACCACCACCCACAGCACCTTCCATATTGATGGTGTTATAGGTGCCATAAGAGGCTTTGGCATACGCACTGAATTCTTGTGTTGGCTTTTTGGTTTCCAGCTTAATGATACCCGCTGTGGTATTGCGGCCGAACAATGACCCTTGTGGGCCGCGCAAAACTTCGACACGTTCCAAATCAAAAATCGGATAACCTTTAAGAATCGCGTTTTCCTGTACCACATCATCCACCACCAGCGATACTGGCTGTGAAGAGTTCAGATCAAAATCTGTGTTACCCATGCCACGAATGTAGAAACGGGGGAAGGTACGTCCAAATGAAGATTCGATGTTCAGGCTGGGAATACGTGCAGACATAAAACGGATATCATCACCCGCCGCCCCCATAGCCTGTAAATCATCACTTTTCAAGGCAGAGATAGACATTGGCACTTCTTGCGCGTTCTGCACCCGTTTCTGGGCCGTCACCATAATCCGTTCTAATTTGCCGTCTTCGGTTTGGGTGGATTGTTCGTCTGCGTAGGCCAGCGAACCGCTGGCGATCAACGCTGCATTAACGCTTAAAAACAGCTTGGACAGTTTGCTCATCATTGATTACCGATTGATTTATATATTTTTATAAATGACAGGTGTTTCTTATGTTGAAACATCCCCTGAGAAGTTCGGGCGCGATATTAACAGTTTGTGATAAATTTGAATTTTCTTGTTTAGGAAAAAACTATTCTAAAAATGAAACAACTATTTTAAAGATGTCTTTAATAATGCACTTAACGCTGGGGCGAAATACTAGAGAACAAGCCGTTTACCTTGGCCTCGCCCGTTGATAGCACCAGTGGCAGGCGTTACCGTTGCTGCCCGACAATTTTTGCCCTCAGTGACTACCTTCTCGGGTTTAGGCGCGTTAGGCTATAGTGTCAATTCACCTCGCATCAAATGTTATGGAATCAATACTGCTCGCGGTGATCGCCACGGCGCTGTTAATTTTGCTCTTAAAATGGTGGCTCGATCATCGCATCAAACAATACCTACAGCAGCAATTTCCCCATGAGTGGCAAGCGCTCAGTCACGCCCGCACCGGTGTCGTGGCGGCCATTAACACATCGTTACGGGAAGGCGGTCTGAGTCAACACAGCGATCCACTGCTGGCGCGTTATCAGCGCCAAACTAAATGGCTTAAAATTGCTGCCGTCTCGTTGCTGGTTGTTACCCTGCTTTTAGGGTTTTATCAGCAATAGTTGTCAGACACATAATTTCACACATTATGCCGAATCTCGTTAATGAGAACCGCTGCGCATCAAGGTACACTGCGTGCTGAATAATTTTCCCATCGGCCCAATCAACAAGGGAACCCTATGTTTACCAAATTAATAACTGCGGCGGCGGTCAGTGCCGTCCTGTTGGGTGGTTTAACCGCCTGTAATGATAAAACGCAGCCATCATCAACTGTGGCTGAAACAAAAGCAGCACCCGTTGCAGCGGCGACCGTAGATATCGGCATTAACGTCAACGCCATGGATACAGCCGTTAAGCCCGGCGATGATTTTTATCAGTTCGCTAATGGCAACTGGATGAAAACAACTGAGATCCCCGCCGATCGTTCCAGCACCGGCGCCTTTTTAGTGGCTTTCGACGCTACCGAAAAACACAAGGCAGAGCTGATTGCCAATCTGGTAAAGAGCCAGCATCCCGCCGGCAGTGATGAAGCGCGTATCGCTGATTTTTACAAGGCATACATCGACACAGCGGCAATTGATGCGGCAGGTTTGCAGCCACTACAGGCTGATTTGGCGCGCTATGCCGAGATCAGTAACAAACAGCAACTCGCTACCGTGTTAGGTAGCAATCTCCGGGCAGATGTCGACCCTCTGAATGCTACTCACTACGCCACCGAAAACCTGTTTGGCCTATTTGTCACCCAGGGTCTGGCCACCCCAGGCGAAGTTTTACCCTACATGCTGCAAGGTGGTCTGGGTTTGCCAGAACGTGAATATTATCTGTCTGATTCTCCTAAAATGGCCGACATCCGTCAGCAGTACCGCCATTACATTGAAACCTTGCTGAATACCGCTGGCATTGCCGATGCGGCAGCCAAAGCCGAACGCATTTTCGCCCTAGAAACTAAAATCGCCACCGCCCACGTCAGCCGTGAAGAAAGCGAAGACTTCGCCAAATCATCCACCATCTGGAGCCGAGCAGATTTCGACAGCAAAGCCCCAGGCATTGATTGGCAGGCATTTCTGAATGCCGCACAGTTAGGGCAACAACCGCGCTTCGCCGCATACCACGCCGCCGCCATTACCCATTTGGCTGCGTTGGTGGCGTCAGAACCATTGGAATCTTGGAAGGACTGGCTGGTATTCCATCAGATCAATGCCCATACCGATGTATTGCCAGCCGCCATCGACAATGCCTATTTTGCCTTTTACGGCACAACGTTGTCTGGCACACCGCAGCAGCGTAGCCGCGATAAACGCGCGTTGGGGGCACTGGATGAATATCTAGGGGACGCCGTAGGTAAAGACTATGTGGAAAAATATTTCCCTGCGTCAGCAAAAGCCAAAGTCGGCGAGATGGTGCAACAGATTATTCATGCCTTCCATCAGCGAGTAGAAGCATTGCAATGGATGGCACCAACCACCAAAAAAGAAGCGCTAGCCAAGGTTAACTCGCTAGTCGTTGGTGTCGGCTACCCCGACACTTGGCTCGATTACAGCCACTATCAAGTATCCGCCACTGATGCCTATCACAATGAAATTGCTGGCGAGCTGACGCGCTACCTGCAACAGTTGGCAAAGATTGGTAAGCCACAGGATAAACATGAGTGGTGGATGGTGCCGCAGATAGTGAATGCGGTGAATTTGCCCGTGCAAAATGCGTTGAACTTCCCGGCCGGGATCCTGCAACCACCATTTTTTGATGCCAAGGCTGACGCCGCTTATAACTATGGGGCTATTGGTGCCGTCATCGGTCACGAAATCAGCCACAGCTTTGACAACAACGGCGCTGCATTTGACGCTACTGGCGCTATGCGTAACTGGTGGACTAAGGACGATTTTGCGCGCTTTGCCCAACAAGGCGAAGCACTGGCCGCACAGTTCGACACTTATTATCCGTTCCCAGATCTGCATGTTAACGGCAAGCTAACTCTCGGGGAAAATATTGCTGACGTTGCAGGTCTCGCCGCTGCACTGGACGCTTACCATGCTTCACTCAAGGGTAAAGCCGCTCCGGTTATTGATGGCTTTACTGGTGACCAACGCTTCTTTATTGGTTTTGCTCAAACTTGGGCCACTAAAATGCGCGATCAGGCACTACGGCAACGTATCGCCACCGATGGCCACGCCCCAGGCATGTACCGTGCACTCACCGTCCGTAATCTGGATGCTTGGTATAGCGCATTTAACGTACAACCAGGTGATAAGCTATATCTGGCACCAGAACAACGGGTGAAAGTCTGGTAAGTCTGCGTTGGTGAAGCAGCCCGGCACGGCCGGGCTGTTCATAGCAAAAACGTAATGCCCTTAGAGCTGCCACTGGACTTTTGTATCTGGTGAAATTTGTTACAAAATAGTTGTTTCATACAAGCAGCGCAGTTGTGCTAGGCTGTGAATGTCTGATTACCGACGTCAATAAACTTTGTTTGTGACATGCGACAATCAGGTGATAACAGGAGGTTTATGTAATAGTTCAGGGAATGAATACACCGGGTTTTAGCCATGTTGGAAACAGCTTCAACGCGTAATTTCCAGCGCTACAACCAGTCTTCACTTTCTCCCCGAACACCGATTGCACCCTGCTATCCGTTTTAATGCAACACTCTTCCTTTAGCAAATGCTGATAAGCGTGCCTCGGCACGCTTTTTTCTCTGCCGTGACAAAACAAATGATCGTGCCCTCGCATGATGATGGGGTATGGTAAATGTCATGTGACAAAATCCTAAGGTATTACCATGCTCTCTGGTATCCACCATGTGGCGATTATCTGTAGTGATTACCAACGTTCAAAACGATTTTACTGTGACATGCTCGCACTGCCGATAATCGCTGAGCATTATCGGTCGGCACGGCGTTCTTGGAAATTAGATCTACAGTTGCCAGATGGTGCACAATTGGAACTGTTTTCATTCCCTGACGCACCAACACGGCCGAGCGGCCCTGAAGCACAGGGATTACGTCATTTAGCCTTTGGTGTCGATTCTCTCACTGAGACTATCGCATGGCTGGCAGCCAAGGGCATCAGCTGTGAACCCATACGCACCGACGAATATACCGGCAAGCAGTTTACCTTTTTCGCAGACCCCGATAATCTGCCACTGGAACTCTACGAAAAATAATATCTCAGGAATTCGCCATGACAGTTGCCGGTTACCAAGTAAGTAGCGACCCTGCCAGACTAGACTTTGCCAGCATTTACCAGTTTATCGCTAGCAGTTATTGGGCGGCCGGGATCCCAGAAGCAGTCTTACGTAAAGCCATCGCAAACTCACTTTGTTTTGGCGTTTACAACAGTGATGCACAACAGGTGGGATTTGCTCGCGTGATCAGTGATAAAGCCACATTCGCTTACCTCGCAGATGTGTTTATTTTGCCGCAGCATCGAGGGCAAGGACTGAGCAAAATGCTGTTGCAAGCGGTGATTGAGCACCCCGAATTGCAAGGGCTTAGACGCATGATGCTGGCGACCCGCGATGCGCACTCGCTTTATGCCCAATACGGTTTTACCGCTGTGACCAATCCGCAAAGCCTGATGCAAATCTGGCAGCCCAATGTATACCAGCTAAAGTAAAAGTAACCGCAAACTATCCGCTGTCAGGTTGGGAGAGACAGGTTATGAATCACATCCAACTGGTAGAAGGCGACATTACTCGTGCCGCCGAAGATGTCATAGTGAACGCCGCGAACAGCCGCCTGTTGGTTGGTGGTGGCGTTGATGGTGCCATACACAGGGCAGCGGGGCCGCAGTTACTTGCTGAATGCCGGAAAATACCCGAAATTAAAGGCGAACGCTGCCCCGTTGGTGAAGCCCGTATTACCAGCGCTGGCCAGTTAGCCGCGCATTATGTGGTGCATACTGTTGGGCCAATTTATCAGAGCGACCCAACGCCAGCGGCACATCTTGCAGCGGCTTATCGTTCATCGTTACAACTGGCAATGGCCCACGGCTGCCATTCAGTCGCCTTGCCAGCCATCTCTTGCGGTGTGTATGGTTATCCATTATCAGCCGCAGCGGGTATCGCATTACAGACCTGTAATGAGCCGCAATTCAAACATCTGCATATTGTGTTTTATCTTTTTAATCATGAGATTGCTGAGATTTGGCGACAGACGCTGGCAAAACTCATCGCCAATTAATTTACTCCTAGCGCAATACTAGGTAAAACGGTAGAAAACAACAGCAGGAGACGCCCGTGATCTATCATGGCAGCTGCCACTGCCAGGCAGTGCAGTTTGAAGTTGACGCGCCCGCGGCACTGGAGGCTGATTATTGTAACTGCACGATTTGCCGTAAATCCGGATACCTGCACCTGATAGTGCCACGCAGCAAATTCCGTTTACTCAGTGGCGAAGAAGTGCTGACAAACTACCGTTTTAACACCAAGATTGCGCAGCACACCTTCTGCAAAATCTGTGGTATCAAGCCTTTTTATATTCCGCGTTCTAATCCTGATGGCATCGATGTCAATGTCAATTGCCTAGATACCCCGCCCGCATCCGTCAAAGTCACGGATTTCGATGGTCAACATTGGGAACAACATGCACATAAACTGGCGCATAAGAGCATTGATGCAGCACCAGCCAACGAACCGCCCAGTCCCAAAGCGGTAGTTCTCGCCTGGGTTGCTTGCTTTAATCAAGCGGATATTGACGGTCTTTGCGCGCTATACCACGACGATGCAGTTAACCACCAAGTTGTTACCGAACCCTTGCGAGGTCTGGCGGCGATTCGCCAGCTGTTTGAGACCGAATTTGGCCGCGCTAATATGCAGTGTGAAATAGCACAACTGCATGAGGCTGGTGATTGGGCCATCCTTGAATGGCAAGACCCTTTGGGGTTGCAAGGATGTGGCTTCTTTTTAGTTGAAGCCGGGAAAATCCGCCACCAACGCGGTTATTTTGATCAGCTCAGCTTTTTCAGAGCCCAACATCTATCCGTACCTGATACTTATCTCGACCAGCAACCCACGCACAACAAAAATGACAAATAGCATTATTATTCAAAAAGATGATTTGCGTTCTTGCCAAGTAATTGCGCTATTACAGGCTCATCTGGATGACATGTATGCCACCTCACCCGCAGAAAGCGTACATGCGCTCGATGTTAATAAACTACGGCAACCTGACATTCTGTTCTGGACGGCCTGGCAACAGCAGCAATTGTTGGGTTGTATCGCCCTGAAACTGCATCATGCTGAGGATATTGTTAACCAATATGGTGAGATAAAATCGATGCGAACCACTGCCGCCGCCAGACGCCAAGGCGTAGCTTCAGCCTTGTTGCAGCACCTGCAACAACAGGCAGAGAGTCTGGGGTTGAGCAAACTCTGTTTGGAAACAGGTGCTATGGACTTTTTTGCCCCCGCCCGTTCGCTGTACCAGAAATTTGGTTTTAGGGAATGCCCGCCATTCGCCGATTATCAATTAGATCCAAACAGCGTTTTTATGGAGAAAATAACGGCAGGCTAAATCGCAATAGGCGTACTTTCAATAACGAGCATCGTATCAAATACGCCTAAATATTAGGCTTGAGTGCCCCAGCAGGAATATTGCTGACAGACGCAAACGGCCGGCTGAATTAACGCGATGATGCTTTAATAATCACGCATAATGCATAAATAGAGGATGCGCTTTTAATAACACGGCTAAGCGGTTATTGCAGCGCAAATTATTTAGCAACGAGGCTTAGCAGAAGGCTAAAGTTTATTTATTTTTTCGGAACTCTTGTTCGATTTTTTGTAAGCGTCCCAGGAAGTCGGTCAGATGATTGCGCATAGCCTGTTCCGCTTTATCCTGATCCTTGGCAATCACCGCATCCACTATGCTTTTATGTAAACCAACGGGATGGATAATATCGGTGTCAGTGTCCAGTTCCTCGTTGATTTCACCCACCAACTGCAACATGGATTTAGCAATCGCGGCCAAAAACCGATTACCGCTCATATCAGCCAGCAAACAATGTACTTTTTGCCTTAATTCCACTGTTTCTGGGTATTCCAGCGTATCATCTTCGTGCAGATGGGCATCTAGCAGTGCTTTGGCATGTTTCTCGTCACAATTAAACGCGGCTAATCTGGCAATTTGTGGTTCAACGATTAACCTCGCTTCACAAATCTCTTCAAATGATAAGCGCCCGACAAAAAACAGATCTCGGCACACGCCGCTGAGGCGTTCAAATGTCAACGCTCTGACAAAAGCCCCGCCGGTTGCCCCTTGTTTGATCTGTACCAGCCCACTGGCTTCCAACCCTTTTATCGCTTCGCGCACAACGGTACGGCTGACTTGGAAAGAATCGATCAACTCCCGTTCTGAAGGCAGCTTGTCCCCAGCAGAGTAAGTACCGTCGAAGATGGCTGTCCGTAACTGTTGCGCAACCTCATCAGATACCTTTATCTGTTTGATTGGTTTGAAATTTTCCAATTAAGCATTCTCCCGTTGAACGACGCGGAAATTATAACACGGCACTGCCCTTGCTGAGTACCCTGGCGGAGATAATCCCATGATTTTATTAAGGCTATAAATTAGTTTTTAACCTGCTAATTCATACCAATAAAATGAAACATTTCCTAATTAACTAATTAACTAATTAACGAAAGTGATCTATTTTTCACAATTTTAAAATTTGTGAGCCCATTTTCATAACTCACCTTTATAGATTTACCTAAATAGTCATATGTCATACGTTTAATATATGTTTATTGGCAGCGATAAGTTACCTAAGCCGCAATGAAGAAATCATGCTGTTTTTCCTCAAATATGCACTATGGCGCCCGTGATTTAATCAACGCTAATGCCATCAAAGAACTGGTGATGATACCGGGCACCCATATCAATGAATCGGCCGTTGTTAACAACGGTAAGTTGGCAGGTATTTGCCAACATCTCAAAGATAAAGCCTCCCGCTATCAACGCGCAGTATCTATCTCTTCTCTCCGTATCGCTAACACTTCCTCGGTTCGCCTGAGGCGTTTAGCTGACACGGAAAGGAGTCGACAACATCTCGCGATTTCAAACGCAACCTTTACACCTACATCTAGCCAGTTCATTGCCCCAGGTGCGAACAATAAAACGTACATGAACAATGACTTTCTGATTAATGGTGCTGACCTCTTGTTTGGTTTTACCACCAATGGCGGCCATGTCGCAGATGAAACCGCTGAAGCTGAATACGTGAAGAAATTAGATCCGCCGACAGTTATGGGCAACCTGACTGGTATTTATGGGAAAAAACTATGAAAAAGACCTATCTTTCCGCACTGATTCTGGCTGCTATCGCTGCTCCCGCAATGGCCGACACAACCATTGATGAGATGTTTTCTCAGGGCACGTTAAACGCACAACTCCGTATGTTTGACTTTACCCGGGACTATGATGGCACCACCAATACTAAACATGATACTTCATTGGGGGATTGTTTAATTACCGCACTGCGGCCGTGAATGGCATTACATTAGGCACTACATTTGCCTCTGCCAATCATATCTTTAATGGGGACTCTGATGACGTTTATGGCTTGCTGGCCAGAGACAGTGACGGTGGTCATGAAAGTGTCAACCGTATGCAGGAGTACTACGTTGAGGGTAACTGGTGGAATACACAGTTCCGGTATGGTGCCCAGGAACTGCGTACTCCCATGATGAACCCGCATGACATTCGCGCCATTCCACGCACATTCCGCGGTTTCTCAGCCATCAACAACAGTTTCAACAATCTCACACTGCAAGCGTACTACATTACCGATTCCATGGGGTGGTCAGACTCCAGTTTCATTTCGGTAAAAGAAGCGGTGCAGAATGAACTGCGCCGTGCAGGCGTCAATGCTGATGTTGCAGATGAACCCGTTATTGCTGTTGGAGCAAGCTACAATGTACCACTGCAGTCAATGAAGATGAAGGCTGATCTGTGGCACTACCGCATGAAAGACGTATTTGACCAGACTTATGCCAAGGTCAATATGTCTGTCAAAGCCGGGAACAGCGAGTTGTATTTCACGCCGTCCTACTTAGATCAACAGTCAACTGGTGATCAAACCGCAGGCTCATTGGATACCTACCAATATGGCTTCCACTTGGGAGCAAAAATGGCAGGCTTTGATGCCACATTGATGTATGCCAAAACTGGCGATGATGCACTGCTAGCGCCTTGGGGCGACGAGAAAGTGGTGATCCAACAGGTATATCAATGTACTCGCGCCAATGAGAAAGTTTATGCCGCCAGATTGGCTTATGATTTTACTCAGGCCGGTGTTGAAGGGCTCAAAGCCTATGTGTTCTATGCCGATTATGATGTGCCAGATGGTCAAGCCAGCGACTTCACTGAAACCGATTTCTCGGTGACTTATTCACTGGATAAAGTTGTTAAAGGGCTGAGTACCCGCGTCAGATACGCCATCGTTGATTTCGACAATGGTGAAGACCTCAACGATCTGCGCTTATATCTGTACTACAAGTTCAAACTGGGTCATTAAGCGTCGTTATATAAGTACCACCTCCGCTCCCTGGTGGTACTTATACGATTTACGTTGCGTACTATTAGAACGGACTCTATTTATCAGCCTGGGTTTATGCTCAGGCTGTTTTTTCACTAATGATGGATGAAATTCGCCACTTATCAGTAATATCTGCCAGAACGCCCCCGACAATAGCATAATATTTCATTCAATATCAGTGAGATACAACCTGGCCTAATTACTGCTATGGATTGTTGTTCTCCGAAAGCCACGTTGTGGCAATTCAGGGACAGCTTCCCGACCGCGGGATCCATTGCAGTGGCTGCCCAACAGTCAGTGGCTCCCGCGCCTTTTTCGACATCATTACCCCACAGCTAACAAGTCGTCTGCGTGTAACAAGGCTAACTTCTGCTGGCGAGTGAGCTTCTTCACCTGGATCTCACGCTTGAGAGCCTCGCTACGGCTGCCCACCAGCTCCTGATAGACCAGTTGCAGCGGCGCCTTGCCCCGTAAATACTTGGCCGCCTTTGGCCCACCACCTTGATGCTCAGCAAAACGGCGGCTGACATCGGTGGTGACGCCGGTATACAGCTCACCGTCCCGGCAGCGGATCATGTACAGTGACCAAAGACTCATTTATATCCCAGCAAACCGAGGAAGAAAGCATATTCCAACGCGGTATCTTCATAACTGCTATAGCGGCCACTCTTGCCACCGTGCCCCGCACTCATGTCCACATTTAGCAGTAACAGATGCTCATCGGTTTTATAGTCACGAAGTTTGGCTACCCATTTGGCGGGTTCAAAATACTGCACCTGTGAATCATACAGACCGCTGGTCACCAATAGGTTTGGGTAATCCTGATGTTTTACGTTGTCGTAAGGCGAATAACTCAGCATATAATCGAAATAGGGCTTGTCGTTGGGATTGCCCCACTCGTCATATTCGTTGGTGGTCAGCGGAATTGACTCATCCAGCATGGTGGTCACAATATCCACAAATGGCACATGGGCGGCCACCGCCAGATACAACTCCGGTGCCTGATTGACCACCGCGCCCATCAGCAGCCCCCTGCACTGCGCCCTGCCGCCAGCACTTTACCGGCCGCGCCATACTTTTCTTGCAGCAAGCCGCGGGTCACATCCACAAAATCGTTAAAACTATTCTGCTTATGCAGCATCTTGCCGTCTTCGTACCAGTGTCGACCGAGCATTTCGCTGCCACGCACATGAGCGATGGCATAGACCACGCCGCGATCGAGCAGACTGATGATGTCGTCATGAAAGGCCGGTTCGATAACAATGCCATAAGCACCGTAGCCGTAAACATACAGTGGATTAGTGCCATCGCGTTTGAATTTGTCTTTGCGATATACCAGCGTAACTGGCACCGGGGTGCCATCGCGGGCGCTGATCCGCAACCGTTCAGTGCGGTAATTCGCGGCATCAAAGCCCCCTAAGACCTTTTCCTGTTTCAACAGAGTGCGGCGGCCGGGGAAATCTAGCTGATAGTCATAGATGGTTTCTGGTGTTGATGGGCTGGAATAATACACTCGCAAGTCGCGGCTGTGCTGACTAGGGTTAACATCTAGCCCCACCACATATGCGGCATCGTCAAACTGCAATTCATAGCCTCGAGTCGTATCGGCATCTGGATAAATACGGATATGGCTCAGCCCCTGCTCGCGGGTTTGCAACACCAGAAAATCATCTAGCAGCAGGAAATCTTCCAACAATACATCGGGGCTGTGGGGGATCACCGATTGCCAGTTAGCTTTGTGACTCGCTTTGCTGATGTTGACTTGCATCAAGCGGAAATTCTGCGCCTGCCAGTTGGTCAGTATGTATAACTCGTTACCGCGCTTGGCAACGCTGTACTCAACCCCTTCTTCTCGTGGCGTAACCGCTAAAAACTCACCCAGTGGAGCATTGGCATCGAGCCATGACACTTCACTGGTGGTGGTGCTTTCATGGGTCAGCACAATCCGGGTTTCATCCAGGCTTTTCCCTAAGTCGAGATAATAGGCATCATCCTGTTCGTGATACACCAGTACATCTGCCGCTTGCGCCGTCCCTAATTTATGCCGAAAAACCCTATCGCCCAGCAGGGTTTGTGGATCTTTCGCAATATAGAACACGTAACGTCCGTCATTGCTCCACACCACGTCACCATCAACATCGGTGAGCTTATCTGCTAATAACTGCCCACTGTGCAGATCCTTAAAGTAGACGGTATAGATGCGGCGGCTGAGCGTATCTTCCGCAAAGGCCAGCAACGACTCATCAGGACTGATACTGCTGCCGCCGAGGCTGTAAAATTCGTGCCCGGCCGCCCGTTGGTTGGTATCCAGCAGCAGTTGTTCTGGGCCGTTAAGTTCGCTGCGGCGCGCCAATAGCGGGTATTCCTGCCCTTGTTGATAACGGCTGTAATACCAATGCTTATGCCAACGATACGGTACCGAGCTATCCTCCGCGGCAACCCGCGCGGTTAACTCTTTAAACAGTTGCTGTTGCAATGGCTTAAACGGCTGTAATTTGGCGGCAGTGTAAGCATTTTCCTGCCGCAAATAGTCCAGCATTTGTGGATCACTATGGCTGTCATCGCGCAGCCAATAGTAGTTATCCGTCCGGGTAACGCCATGCAATGTCATTGCATGAGGAATTTTCATCGCCACTGGGGCGGTGACTTGTGTTTGTTGTTTCATACTTTCGCATCCGCACAGCAGCAGTGCTGCGCCAGCCAGTCCGAGAGATGCCAACAGTCTGTTCATGAGTCTATCCCTGTATTCCCGCATATCTTATGCTGCGCTCATGGCCGAAACTGCTGGCCGAAAGTCCTATAGTGAACGGCAAGTTTTATTACCGCAAGTGCCTGATCAGAAATGTGAACCACGGCCTTGTTATTTGCCCGTCACGGGTGCATGCTAACTCCCGCTTGAGCATGCTCAGGCAGTATTCTCAGGGCGGGGTGTAATTCCCCACCGGTGGTAAATCGCTTGAACAGCGAAAGCCCGCGAGCGCCTGATGTTATGTCAGGGTCAGCAGATCTGGTGTCCTCACCTCAGGTGACTATTCCAGAGCCGACGGTGTTGCCAACATAGGTTGGCTCAGTCCGGATGAAAGAGGATATGACAACTGTTATACAGTCTGTCTTTCAGGCTTAAATCGCTGCGATGGCAGTGGTTTTGCTATTCCTTTCTTGCCCTGATTCTGGAAAATTCACGTTGTGATTTAAGGACTTTTACCATGAATCAGTCATTATTAGCACCTTTTGGGACTCCCAGTGAACGGGTTGAAATTGCCTTGCAGACTCTGCGCGAAGGTCGGGGCGTTCTGGTTGTCGATGACGAAGACCGCGAAAACGAAGGCGACATGATTTTTGCCGCTGAAACCTTAACCAGCCAACAGATGGCGTTATTAATCCGTGAAGGCAGCGGCATTGTCTGTCTGTGTCTGACCGATGAACGGGTCAAAGCACTGGATTTGCCGCCAATGGTGACCACCAACACCAGCCAGTTCGGCACACCTTTTACTGTCAGCATTGAAGCACGCGATGGCGTTACCACCGGGGTTTCTGCCGCCGATCGGGTGACCACTATCAAAGCGGCGATTGCTGATGATGCCAAACCAGAGCATCTGGTGCGTCCAGGCCATGTTTATCCTCTGCGCGCCCAGCCAGGCGGAGTGTTCACCCGCCGCGGCCATACCGAAGCCACAGTAGATCTGATGAAACTCGCCGGATTAAAGCATGCTGGTGTGTTATGCGAAGTGACCAATCCCGACGGCACCATGGCCCGGTTACCGGAAATCATCGAGTTTGGTGCCCAACATCAAATGCCGGTACTGACCATTGAAGATATTGCCGCCTATCGGCACGCCTTGATGGCCGAGGTAGGCTAAGCCAGCGTTTTAGCGAAAAAAGCAGCTGCGGCTGCTTTTTTGTTGGCGACACAGTTCACTGTTATTGTTGAAATTATTGGTACAATTCTCATCAAATTCCGGCGGGAACGTAGCCAGCCAGTCTAAGCGTGGCATAATAACTGCCACATCCAATTCACGGTCAGAATTAAGGTTGCTTTATGTCCATGTCTCAGGACCCATGTGCCCGTCCGCAATTACTGCATCCCGATGACGCGGTACCTATGCTGTTGCAACAGGTTATACCTCTCTATGAAACAGAAACCGTGCCGCTCACCGAAGCGTTAGGGCGGATTCTGGCGGAAGATTTATGTAGCAGTATTGAACTGCCGCCATTCAACAACTCCGGCATGGATGGCTATGCCTACCGCTTTGCGGATCTGCTCGCCAAAGGCAAATTGACTGTTATCGGTAAATCTTTTGCAGGCCACCCCTACACCGGGGAATACCAAGCGGGCAGCTGTATCCGGATCATGACCGGAGCCACTGTGCCTAATGGCTACGACACAGTACAGATGCAGGAATATGCCGAAGTCAATGGCGATCAGGTGACGTTGGAACCCTGTAGCGAACAGTGGGAAAATGTGCGCTTGCGGGGCGGGGAAATGATGGTAGGAGCCAAAGTGCTCACCAGTGGTACCGAAATTCGCGCCGCCGAGATGGGCATTATTGCCACCATCGGCATTAGTCACCTGCGGGTATTCCGCCGTGCCCGAGTCGCATTTTTCTCGACTGGCGATGAACTGCGCCCGGTCGGTAGCGAACTGGCACCAGGACAGATTTATGATTCAAACCGCTATTCTATCAAAGGCTTATTGATCAAAGCCGGGGTGGAATGGATTGATCTTGGCGTGATCAAAGATGATCCTGAAGCTATCCGCCAAGCCTTCCGCGAAGCCGCCGCCCGCGCCGATATGGTACTCACCTCTGGCGGGGTTTCAGTGGGCGAAGCAGATTTCACCAAACAGGTGCTGGATGAAGAAGGCAAAATCACCTTCTGGAAACTGGCCATGAAGCCTGGCAAACCGTTTGCCATGGGTAAAATTGGCGAAGCGATATTCTGTGGTTTACCGGGAAATCCGGTGTCGTCTATGGTCACTTTCTATAAGTTAGTGTTGCCACTACTGCGCAAACTGCAAGGGCATAACGCTGTGACACCGTTGCAGATCAAGGCGGTGCTAACCAGTGCCATTCGCAAAAAACCGGGGCGGGTTGAGTATCAGCGCGGCATCCTAAATCACAATATTGATGGCACCTTGCAGGTCAGCACCACAGGATCACAAGACTCTTCGCAGCTCAGCTCCATGCACTTAGCCAACTGCTTTATTGTGCTGGAACAACAGCAAGGTAACACTGCGGCGGGCGAGTTGGTCACCGTAGAACCTTTTAACAGCGTGTTGTGCTAACGGAGCGCCGCGAATGGAGCAGATTGACGATATTCTCAGCGACAGTGAAATGCTGCGTTACAGCCGCCAGATCTCTATCAAAGGCATGGATATCGAGGGGCAAGAGCAGTTAAAACTAGCAAAGGTGCTGATGATCGGTGCGGGTGGTTTGGGCTGCACCGCGGCGCAATATTTAACCGTTGCCGGCATCGGCCAGTTAACGCTGGTAGATTTCGACACGGTGGAGCTTTCCAATCTGCAACGTCAGGTTCTGCACCTAGAGCGCAATGTGGGTCAACCCAAGGTGGTATCGGCACAAGAAAAGTTACGCGAACTCAACCCGCATGTGGCTATCCGTATCCTCAATCAAGTGCTGGACGATGCTGAGATAGACGCGCTGGTGGCTGAGCACACTATCGTCTTGGACTGTACCGATAATGTGGCGGTGCGCGAGCAACTGAACAAGGCCTGTTTTCATCACAAAATACCGCTGGTATCGGCCGCCGCAATCCGCATGGAAGGCATGGTCACCGTCTTTGGCTATCAACGCGATATGCCGTGTTATCACTGTTTTTCCAGCCTCTTTGGCGAACAGCAGTTGAGTTGTGTGGAGTCTGGCATTCTGGCCCCCGTGGTTGGGTTGCTCGGCTGCCTGCAAGCCACCGAAGCGATAAAGGTGCTCACTGGGCTTGGTAAACCACTTTATGGCCGCTTATTGATGGTAGATGCCCTGACTATGGAGTTTCGTCAAATGACCTTGCCGCAACAGCCCCATTGTCCGGTGTGTCGTGCCAGCTAAGCGCTAACGTTCAGTAATCCCCAGTGCGCTGTAAGCCTTGCGCCAGGCGCTGGGGCTGCTGCCAACTTCCCGCTGAAAGGCTTCTCTTAAGGCGGAGGTACTGCCAAAACCACAAGCGGCGGCAATCTGTTCCACCGACATGCGGCTGGACTCCAGTAATGATTGCGCCCGTCTTACCCGCGCCCCATAAAGCCACGCCATAGGCGACATCCCGGTTTGTTGATGAAAGCGCCGACTCAGGCTGCGCGGACTGATACAGGCGCGTTGTGCCAACAAGGTTAACGTCAACGGTTGATGTAGCTGCTCTAGCATCCACAACTGCAAATCTTTCAATGGTGATGCTGCATGCTCATTATGACGATAGATTTGTTGCGCCTGTGAACCTTGCCGCGCTAGTGGCATAACCAGCATATCTGCCACTTTTTCAGCAACTTGCACCCCAAAATCACGGCTAATCATATACAGGCATAAGTCCTGCCCGGCGGCGAGTCCGGCCGATGTTAATAACTGGCCGTTATCGACAAACAACACATTGGTTGCGACATCAATGGCCGGATAACGCTGAGCCAGCTTCTCCACCAGCATCCAGTGGGTCGTTGCTCGCAAGCCGCCCAACAACCCGGTGGCCGCCAAAATGGCCGCACCGGTACAAATGGATGCCACGCGAATGCCCTGCGCGACCGCGTGTTGTAATGCTTCAATAACCTGTGGTTGATGGAATTCCAGCATCTGCATGTTCCCGGGAATAATGATGGTGTCGGCGCTAAACAGCTCGGACAGCGGCGCTACCTCGTTAATGGTTACCGCCCCACTGTGGGCCATTGGCGCGGGGCCGCAGAAAAATACCTCATACAAGGGGCACCATCACGGTCTTTAGCCATGGGAAACATCTGTTGTGGAATCGCCAAATCAAACAGCACCACATCATCCACGGCCAGAATGGCCAAACGATGGCGGCCCGATTGTCGGCAAACAGCGGTAGACATTGGCAAACTCCAGATAAACGACATAATGCCAATTTATCCTATGCCACCGCATGGCACCAAGCGCAGAACGGCTAAATGGCCCGCAGCTCACACTCTACCAACCTTGACCAGATCCTGGCGATTTCTGGCAAGGTGACCTCTTTCGGCAAGGTGGCGGCAACTCTATCGTGACACTGTTTTCATCGTAACGGAGGAGTTATGGATCGTAGAGATTTTACCCTTTCCTGCCTTGGCAGCATTGCCGCGCTGGGCACCGCAGCATTTACGGGTAACGTGAGTGCCGCCCCAGCAACGGCACACCAGCAATTAGCAGCGGATCCCAGCAAACCACATATTGCATTTGTTATCTATGACGGCATGACCGCACAGGATCTGATAGGGCCAGTGGAGGTACTTGCCAACAGTCACTTCAACGTGGACTTTGTCTGGCGCGATAAAAATCCGGTATATGCTGAAAACCGTGCCAATCGGCAGCTAGGTTTTTTGCCAACGGCCACATTTGCTGAGTTGCAGCACACCGACATCCTGTTTGTGCCGGGAACCAGCAATCCCTATCGGCAGCTGCGTCAGCAGGATATGCTCGACTGGGTGGCGCAGGTGGGTGCCAACGCCAAGTGGGTGACCAGTGTTTGCAGTGGCGCCTTTATTCTCGGTGCGGCCGGATTACTCAAAGGTTATCAAGCGACCACCCATTGGGCGCTCAGAGATAATTTACGTTATTTCGGCGCGCAGCCTGTCGTGCAGCGAGTGGTGCACGACCGTAATCGGGTAACCGGTGCGGGAGTGACTTCCGGTATCGACTTTGCGTTACAACTGTTGACACTGTTAACCAATGAGCAGCTGGCACAGGCAACCGAACTGGTGTTGGAATATGATCCACAGCCACCCTATCGCACCGGCTCGCCCCAAGTGGCTCCCGCGGCCTTGGTTGAAGCAACTCGCGATGGTTACCTGCAACGGTTGGCGCAAATCGAACCTGACAGCGTGCAATTACTGCAACAGACAGCTAAACGCTTAGGGGTACAGTTAAGCTGAGTCTGCGCCCGGCGGCTGAAACCTGCGCGGCCGGGCAAATTCAACAGATGCGACTGGTTTCACGCAGATTCTTTCTATATCTTGAGCGGATAGTTATAAACAATTTCAGGATGAAACTTGCGATGGAACACAGCGTTTTTGACCGTACGAGTACGGATGACAAGGTGATTGGTAATGGCCTGTATAATCTGATTATTGGCATCACCTTATTGTGGGGTTTTGCTATCAACTATCTGATGGTCAGCAACATCGACCCACAAAGCATCGCCAGTATTAACCCTTGGTTGTTTTTTGGTGGCTATTTTGTCAGCTGCTTTGCGGGTATCTATCTGTTTCAGAAGTCAGATAATCCGCTGGTCAGCTTTATTGGTTATAACTTGGTCGTCGTACCCTTTGGCTTAATTATCAATCTGGTGGTCAGTCAGTATCAGCCAGACATTGTGCTGGAAGCACTGCGCATCACCACGTTAGTCACATTGGCGATGATGGTACTGGGCACACTCTTCCCGGCGTTCTTTGCCCGGATAAGCGGCGCGCTCACAATTGCCCTGTTGCTGGTCATTGTGGTGGAATTGATCGAGCTGTTTTTCTTCAAGACTCACCACGGTATTCTCGACTGGATTGTTGTGCTGATTTTCTGTGGTTATATCGGTTATGACTGGGGACGAGCCAACGCCATCCCCAAAACGGTAGATAATGCCATTGATAGTGCCGCCGCGCTGTACATGGATATCATCAACCTGTTTTTGCGGATTTTGCGCATCCTTGGCAACCGCCGTTAAACCTCACCAGCAGGTTCTAGCGGTCGTTGAAGTGATCACTGTGCACAGCGCTCAGTGGAGTGATATTTAAGATGCAGCCAAACGATATCGGCAAAGCCTATGACCAGATTACTGCGATCTGGAACAGTGACAGTTTCAATCATCTTAACGGCATTAAGCAACACCAGCGTGCACTCAAGTTTTGCAAAAACATCCGGCAGCGCCCTAGACATAGGTTGTGGCTGTAATGGCCGTTTTATCGATCTTTTAGCGGCCAACGGTTTCCAGCCAGAAGGCTTGGATGTGTCTTCAGAAATGATCCGTTTGGCTAAACTGCGCCACCCACAATATCCGTTTTATCATGCAGACATCTGCCAGTTTACCCTACCTAAAACCTACGATTTCATCACTGCCTGGGACAGCATTTGGCATATTCCACTAACGCAGCAACGCCAAGTGATTACAAAAATTATTGCGGGCTTAAACCCCGGTGGCATCTTCATCTTTTCTTTTGGCGGCACGGCTTTGGAGGGTGAACACAGCAACAACGTTATGGGGCCAGAAGTTTACTATTCCACCTTGGGAACCCAAGGCTTTTTATCATTGCTGCTACAACTTGGCTGCCAAATAAAACATCTGGAATATGACCAGCATCCAGAACTGCATACCTATCTTATTGTGGAAAAAACGTAAACGGCCCATTCTCCGGCGTGAATTTCTTGGTACTTAATATTACTCAGCGCCACCATAAGTTAAGGTGTAATAACTCATACAGGCTCTGCCCGTTTGATTATTTATATCGTGTGGCTTGATCGCACGCCTACTAGCTCACTTTTGGGACACAAATAAGCTACAGCTTTCACTATATTAGCATTTTTCAGACAATCTGAAGTATTGCAAATCCTCTTATTGATTGGCCGAAATCACTCATCCACTACAGTTAGGACTTCATAGCATTTTCCTTAGAGGAATCATAAACTCATCCAGATACTTTTATGTAAATAGGATTAATAATTAACAACAAAGCTTTACACAATGAGAGCACTTGTTCTCGCTCTAAATGGGGTTCCAACACTTCTCGGTAATGTACATAAGAGTTGCGAGTTGTATATATATAGTCTCTTAAAGCTTCCATTAAACAATTTAGCCAGTCTGAATGAAGTTGTTCATTATTTGATTGATCACTTTGATTATTTAATAATTTTCGTCTATTATCAACAGCATCTTTCTTAAAATAACTCCCATGACAATGGCTTAATAGGTCAAAAATATCAATTAAAATCTGTTCATCTAATAATGATAATATCGAATATAACCCTTCACTTTCCTTTTTTCTCCAACCTGTATTTTTCTCTATAAGCTTTAAAATTTCCCATGAGTTGCCCATTTCTATAGAAAGCTCATTTTTGAGAGTTTTAACTGTAGGTAATGCATAAACTCTCTCTAACATGCGATACAACTCCATGAAAAGCAAGTAAGGCTCATCCTTAATCAAAATCGCTTTAGATATAAATGAAAAATTAAGAGATTTATCACCCATCTTAATTAAATCAATTATAGAGTCAAATAACAAAAAATTATCTGAATAATAATCAAAACTCTGAGAGGCCGATATATATGAAGACATACGCATTAAATCAAGATCATCATAACCAGAATCTTCATATATCTTAAAAACAAAAGTAGGCTTGAAAAAATCTTTAACGTCATCAAAATCAAGATATCTGACATCATTTTTTCCTCTTCTTTGAAATAAAGGAATAAGTCATAAATTTTTCCAATGTCATTTTTAACATCATTGAGCCTGATAAAATCAATAGATGAGAACAGTGTAAAAATACCTGAATTTATTTCAATAAATTCAAAACCATCTCTATCCAAATTTAATGAATTCAGTCCTGAAACAATTAAATACTTATCACCACAAAAATAGAAGTATGAAATACTAAAAAATTTCCAACGCTATAAACTTCAAAACTATTGATCGCATCTAAATCAGATTCAGATGAGGCTGTTTTTAGCCATCGCTTTGATTCTTCATCAGTTATAATACAGATTTTTTCGTGATACCCATCAGAATACTGACCATACCCATTTTCAGAAGAAAAATATTTTAATCTATCAAATAATATTTTATTTCTTTTTATCATGCTCCTATCATTATCACTATCTTTTTGCATTTTTTAAAATGTTCAGTGTTTAGCACGCTAGCAATAAGACTGCATGCTTGAATATGCTCACACATCCTAATGCCCCCAACATACATCCATATTAGGAATATCAAAATTCTCTTCTATTAAAACGTTAAAAGCTCCTTTAAAGAAAGTTCGCTCTTGGTCACCAATCTTAGTTGAGGCAGAAGATGGACTCATTGCATTAAGCGCTTGTAAATTAACAAAATCACTCAATTCATTAACATTCATACTTTTCAATTTATCAATAAAACCATCAAATCCTCCTATAATAACATCCATATTTTTACGCTGTTTTTCAGGTTCATAATCTAGCTTTGGTCGCCCAAGTATTTTTATAGCAAAGGCAGTAGTTATACCAATTAATGCTGGTTGACTTCCTAAAATATCGCACCCTTTTTTAAACTTCCTATAATTCTCATTTTTTGAATCAATTCTACCGAATTGGAAGTCTAGATTAACAATACGCTTAAGGAACTCAATATATACATCTAAAATTTCTTGTTTTGAAGAAGACTCAATAAAATCTAATTTTACATATTCTTCTGCAATAGCATCTCTTGTATTAACTTTCTCTGAACGTGATCCAAAAACTAAAAATGACTCGATTATTTTACTTGCCTGAAACTTACCAGGTTGTGTTCTTCTTTGTACATCATTTGTCGTAGGCAATTCAATGTTATCAATACTTCCTTGAATACGCTTTATTACTGGCACCATTACAACTTCTAACTGTCTTTGCATCGTCCAAGGGACTTGCCCAGTATTTAGAACTAACATTCTATAAATTAATTTATTAAGAGATCTTACGAGCCACAACTCAACTCTAATATATCTTTCCATACAATTTCTTGCTCGAATCATAGCTTCAGTACGTTGCATTCCATCAATAATGCATAAGCTATCTCTATTTTCTTTAATATATTTATAAATATCTCCACTAGAGGATATATTATTCACTTCATAACCTTGGTCAACAACACCTATAACTACTGGAGGTAAAACCCTCCATTCTCAAAGTCACTTGTCATTTGCTCACGAATTTTTTAGCACTTTGAGATTTTAAAACTAATCTCTGCCCATCTATATTTCCACCAGATGTTCTTGCTAAATCAGTTACTTCTAAGTAATCCGCAAGTTTTATGTTAAATATAAATGAATGACAATTTGAAACATTGTCAGACAAATACATAAAATCACAACCATTATTCATTACTATATCCTTATATTCATTTAGAATTTATGAAACTCGATAATAACTACTTTTTTGGCAAGGGACTATATAGCTTTTCTACTGAAATCTCCGCTGCATTTGCATTGTACAACCAAACATGAAATTGCTCTAAAAGCTGTTGATTCTCTTGCTCTAGTCTTCGAATCTTTCTCTCCTGACTCTCAATTCGTTCAGCAGCAATCTTCAAGCTTGGTGGTAGAGTCTGTTTTTTAACAGTTCCAACTCTTGACAGTAGAGCTTTGACTTAATCAAACGCACTCTTGATTCTCTTATACTTTTGACCAATGGCGTTCTGATAGTTCGACAAAGATCCGAAACTGAATCGCCACTGAAATGGTAGACACTTACTAGCATTACAAAAATTAGGCCTACAATCCAGTACCAAGCAGAGCTGGTTAAGTTATGCGAAACAAGGTATGGGGCAAAAGAGTGTATTACTCCGCAAATACAGACAACGCCATTTCCCCTTCGACGCTGCTGAGGATGTTGCTGAGAAATGGCGTAGCTGAGCTAGGCCGTTCTCGGACATCCATGTCCTCCACGGCATTTGGGCATCCTGCCCGGCAGATACCGAAGCGCGAAGGTTGAGCATGGGCGAACGAGACAACGTCTCAAGTTTGTGAGCGCGAGGCAGGGATAGCCGAGCTGGGGTGGCTTTCAAGGATAGAAAGCCGCAAATCCTGAGTGTAGCTATTTTCGGCATAAAGCCGAAGAGTTGTCAGTGACGTGGGGCGTCGTCGGGGTTATAAGGGCAAGTACTCATCTTCGATGAGTGAGCTTATGAGCGTGAGCCCAGGATGGCGAGCTGGTCGTTAGACAAGAATGTCGTTCTATGGACGAGCATCGCCCTTTGGCCGCAGGTAGCTCACGACTTTAGCAAACGTAGTTTGCATGGGCATAGCTTATTTCTTTGACTCAGAATGGAACGATGTAATCGCACCATTACTCTGTAGCATCACTAAGATTTGGTCAGCGGCCACGAGTTAAGTCAATTATCTAGATACGTCACTAACACGTCTTGGGGCAAAGCTATGGAAAAATAAACGTCAATCACATTACCACCTAACAGATAGAAACTTCATCTGCTCGACAGTAATGGCCTTCCTCAAATTCCTAGATACCCTGACGCTCGTTATCTTCCATGATGTTGTATGCTTTTGATACATCCACATTAGGCGGCATATCTATGGCATAAAGACGTTTCTTATTAGCCGATGAGCCTTCATATGAACAGCCCAATTCTGCCAATGGCTCCCAATATTCAAGAAAATACTGGTGTTCTTTCCCTGCTGGTATCCGAATTCTATAAGTAGAATGTCCTGCACGGGCTGTAACGAAATCGTAAACTAATTCACCATCAGTTTCTTTCACTGTGAATTCATCACAATAGCTGACTCCAAAGACATAAAAAGGTGAATTATCAAGAATATAGTAGTTATCACCGGAAGGAATCGCATACATAACTTCTCCTTGCTGTCCATCGTCCGTCGGGAATCTCACCTTAACTCTTTCAACCATGTAAGTGCAGCCTTGGTTACTCTTTATTGCCACTTTAATGAAAGACACTCTGTAGCATTACTAAAATTTGGTCAACTAACGCAAGTCGGTCAATGTAGACAAGCCCGGCCGAAAAACGTCTTGGGGCATCGTCAATCCCAAATAATTCATTGTTGATTGCTGCACCTTGATGGTGTACATTGTACACTAATAATTACATAAGGATTTTGATTAGTGAGTCATGCTATTGAGTTCGTTGAAACTTCGATCTTTACCAAGCAGATCAAGGAACTTGCTACAGATGATGAACTAAAGGATTTGTAGGCTGAACTCATTGCACAGCCTGATAAAGGCGATCTTATCAAGGGAACGAGTGGTCTACGAAAGGTTAGAATGGCAGTTGGCAGCACCGGCAAGAGTGGCAGTGTACGGGTTCTATACGTTCTTGCTCATGCCGACAAGATCTACCTTGTGTTAGCTTATGCTAAATCAGTTAAGGACAGCTTGACTGATGAAAAAATCCAAGTTAAAACAATTGGTTCAATTACTCAAAGGAGAGGATAAATGAGCATTTTTAACGAACTTCAAGCCTCCCTTGAGGAAGCTGTTGAAATTCAACATGGTCGCAAAAAGCCCACTCGAGTAACCCGTTATGAGGTTGCTGATGTAAAGAGCATTCGTGAAGATCTCCTTAAAGTGACTCAGGCCGAGTTCGCTAAAACGATGGGGGTTAGTGTTGACACTATCAAGAGCTGGGAGGGTAAGCGCCGCAATCCCGCAGGGTTAGCAGCAAAAGTTCTGGCGACTATCCAGGATGATCCCAAAATCTACATGGCTCTTGCTGCCCACTAACATTTACAAAGGCCCATCTTGGGCCTTTTTCGATCTAACGCCACTAATATCATTACTAGAATTAGGCCAACTAGACACCACTCCGCCAGTCTGTAGAGCAACGCTGTAAAGCGGAATGGGGCAACAGATTGATACTCCGCAAATGCAGACACATTTCCCCTTCGGCACTGCCGAGGATGCTGCTGCATAAACTTACTGTCTCGCTGGGGCAAGGTTTGGTTCTATGCTAGCGCTGTTGCGGCCAGTTAAGCGACCAAGGCTCGCCCCAAGTTTGTAGCTGTGCCAGTACGGCAGACGTCTGAAATTGGCTGCCAATATGGGGTGGGCACAGATAGCGAAACAACTGCCCTTGCCAATGAAACTCCAAACCGTAGGCGTGCAGATAACCACGTTCAGTAATGGCTTGAGCGTCACCGTACAAGCTATCGCCGAGGATTGGCACGCCGAGGCTATTGAGCGCCACTCGCAGTTGGTGGGTCTTGCCACTCAAGGGTTTTAGCAGATACAGTCGCAATCCTTCCGCCACCGACTGACTGAAAAACTGTGTAATTGCAGGATTAGCCGTAGTTCGCAGCAGTTTATACATGCCACGCCGGGATTTAGCCATATCACCAATCACCCAGCCCTGTTTTTCTTGGGCTTACCGGCCGCCAGTGCCAGATAGTATTTCTGCACCTGATGCTGGCTAAACATGGCGGTAAAACCAGCCGCCGCCGCAGAAGATCGCGCCAGCAGCAACAACCCTGAAGTTATGGTATCGAGCCGATGCACCGGATACAGCTTGATGTTTAAGTCGGCTTCCAACTGCGCCACCAGCCCGGCAGTGCCATCCTGGCTATGAAAGTGCACGGCGGGGGCTTTGTCCACCACAATGAAGTCCGCCTCGCTGGCGAGCAAACGATAGTTATCAGGATTGGTCATGAAGGGTGCTTCTGTCCATCGGCTATTCAGGCGCGCGGGAAGTTAAGGATAACTTTCAGTCCCGGCTGGTTATCGGTGAGGTTAATTGTCGCATGATGGCGCGATAAAATCGCTTTTACCATAGACAGGCCCAAACCACTGCCTTGCTCATGTCGGCTGGGATCGAGCCGCACCAAACGTTCAAACACCTTTTCACGCGCGGCTTCCGGGATACCTGGGCCGTTGTCACTGATCTCAATACTGCCACCGCGCTGGCGAATACAGATACTGGCGCCCTCGCCCGCATATTTGATGGCGTTGTCTACCAGATTAAACAGCGCTTGAAATAACAGATGCTTATCGCCAGAAACAACACAATCCTCGTTGGTTTCCAGCGTCAGTGTTTGCTGGCGTTCCTCTGCTAAAGCTTCTGCCATTTCCCGCAGATCGGCACACAGTTCATGCAAACTCACCGGTTGTAATTCCAACGTCTGCTGGCCTTCTTCGATACGCGTCAGCGACAGCATAGCGTTGAAGGTTGCCAGACAGTGATCCAGCTCATCGGTCAGTTCGCCGCAACGTTCGGCTAAGCGTTCCGGTGGCTGATAGGGCAACTGCTCCAGCCCGATACGTAAGTGCGACAGCGGTGTGCGCATATCGTGGGCAATGTTATCGGTTACGCCCCGCACCGCGTGCAGGTTGTGTTCCAGCGTATCCAGCACCCGGTTAAATTGCGCCGCCAGCAGATCAAATTCGTCCTGCTTACCACTGACAGGCAAGCGCGTGTTGTAATAACCTTTTTCAATACGTTCACTCAAACGGTTGTAGTGTACCAAGCGACTGAGCAACCCTTTGGAAAACAGGTAACCCACCACCAGCGCTAGCACTATGGTCAGCGCCAAAGCGGTTAATGCCGCGCTGACAAACTTATCAATCAACGCCGCCAGATGGTCGGTGCGGGTGGCAATCAACACTGGGCCGTAACGGGTCATGACTACGCCGCCGGTGAGAATATGTAGTTTTTCCGGGCCACCGGTAAATATTGGAAATTCACGGGTATTGGGCAACAGCGGCATGTTTTCTGGCATCAGCGTTAACGAGCCGACCATTTCCACACCGCCTTGCCAGGCGATTAATGCCGTGCGTGAATCGGAAGCGCGGATCTGTGCGGCAAAGGCCCGTCGATCCACAGTCAGTGATAACTGCTGATACCGTTGGGCTTCTGATAACAGGTGTTGCCGCACCTGCGTTTGCTGCTCATTCACTAACTGTCGGTACAACACCAGCAGCAAAGTGCCGATGATCAAGGTCACCAGCACCGAGAAAATAACGGTAATGCGCCAGGCGCTGCTTCTGAAGGGCTTAATAGCCTTTGCGGAGACGATAGCCAGCACCTCGTATGGTTTCGATCAGCTCACCATGCCCGAGATCTTCAAATTTACGCCGCAGTTTGGCGATATGGACATCGATGACGTTAGTGCGCGGGTCGAAGTGATAATCCCATACAGCTTCAAATAGCAGCGTGCGGCTGACCACCTGATTGGCGTGTTCCATCAAGTATTTCAGCAACAAAAACTCTTTCGGTTGCAGCAGCAGCTCTGCTTCATCCAGTGTCACACTGCGCGTCAGTAATTCCATTCTTAACGGCCCGACTTGTAAGTCAGTTTTTGCCGGTTGTGACTGCCCGCGCTGCATCAGTTTTTCTGCGCGCACCAGCAATTCTGAAAAAGCAAACGGCTTGGTCATGTAGTCATCGCCACCGGCACGCAAACCTTTGACGCGTTCATCCACATGGCTCAGCGCCGAGAGAATAAGCACGGGCGTTTGATCGCCGGTAGCCCGCAACGCAGCCAGCAGTTTCAAGCCATCAAGTTCAGGCAACATGCGATCGAGGATCAGCAGTTCAAATCGCCCTGACGTTGCCAGCACCAACCCTTGCTGACCATCGCTGGCGGTTTCAATACTGTGGCCCTGTTCAAGAAAGCCTTTGACGATATATTCCTGGGTGGTGGCGTCATCTTCGACCAGTAATATTTTCATCTGTTAATCCCATTTCAGTAACGGCAGTTGCCGCTGGTGTTCAATGTCATATGCAAGTTTGTGGCTGCCATGTTCATCCAGCACTTTCAATTCCAGATAGCTGATCCCCAGGTCCTGATCTAACTCGGCCTGTTGCAGATAGCCATTACTGTGCACCAAGGCTAACTGGATCAGTGTGGAAAACCGTTGCTGGCGTTGTTGTAACATCAACGCCAAAGCTAGCGTTGGGGCATCTTTGGTCAGGCTATGGGTTTGCTTATCAAGCAGCTTGCCGTCGCTACCATCCAGCGTCAGTTCACTCTGAGTGCGGCGTAGAGGATCTACCAACGTCAGCCGATATTGCAGTTTACCGTCGTTGATTTCAGCAATAAATTCAATGATCTCACCCAAGTGATTTGCTTCTGCACTGGCAATGGCGGCCGCCGGAAGCAGATGCTGACCGTCTTCAAATATGCTCAGTAATTGCGATGGTGCGGCAATCGCCGCAGCACACCACAACCACAGAGTTGCCAGAATCAGCCTCATGTAGCCTCCATCAAAACAGACTGCACTTTTTATGTTCATCTAATGGTTATCAGCCACTTGCAGATGTTCAATTTCCACTTCGGGGCCAAAACGTGTATTGCCGACTTTACCCGTTAATAGCAGTGGCGTATCAGCTTTGATCGCCACATTACGCCATAACGCATTATCAATTTCGACTTTCAATTCACCGCTATGATCGCGAAACAGATAATGTTGGTCACCCAGCGCTTTTATCAGATAGCCATGTAAAGCGACCTGTGTATCTAGCTTCGCGCCTTGTGCCGCATGGGCCGAAGTTACCGCCGCGTCAGCCACTGCTGGCGCCGCCATCATCAGCAACATCAATATCCCGCAAATTCTTTTGGTCATCATGCATACCTCCTGAAAGATTGGGCAATTCAGTATACGGAAGGTTGCTTTAAACCTGCATGGAAACAAGATTAAGTTTTGATCATCTGCCAGATGATACAGATGATGCTTCGTGTTCGAGGAGATGGATAAGATCAGATTTCAGAGCAACTTCCGTTTGCAATCCTTCAGTGAGCGCCAGTTGCTGTACCAAATGCAGTGGCACCTCGGCATGCAACTGGTAAGCAACGCCGGCAATGTTCGCCACCAACCGCACAGATTCCCCCATCACCAGCAGTGAATCAATCGTCACCGACAGCTTGTTGTAACTGCGGCTCAAGCGGCCACTGCTGATGGCATTGAACCGGATGCCTTGATTGGGGATCACCCAGCGCACCTCGTCACCATTGCTAAAACGCGGATCGGCATCACAAGCGATTTTCTGTTCGCCAAACTGCATCCATTGCAGTTGCTGCTGCGCATCGTACTGCAACATCTTGGCATCAAAGATATTACGCAAGCCCATTTGCCGTGCCACTGCTTCATTGCGCGGCTGGAGCAACACCTGCCGCGGCTCCCCTGCTGTAACATCTGCCCTTGGCTGATCAACACCAGTTTATCTGCCAGCAATAATGCTTCATTGATGTCGTGGGTCACCATGATGACCGGGATTTGCAGTTGCCGCTTCAACCGTGCCAGCTCGATATACAAGCGCTCACGGGTTTCACGATCCAGCGCTGAAAACGGTTCATCCAGCAGCAGCACCGAAGGCTCCCGCGCCAACGCTCGCGCCAATGCCACCCGCTGTTTCTGTCCGCCAGACAACTGATGTGGCAAACGTTCGGGCAACCCTTGTAAATTCACCCGTTCCAGCCATTGCTGCGCCCGTTGTCGCCGTTGCGCTTTAGGCAAATGATCGAGGCCGGCCATGACGTTGGCTTGGGCGCTGAGGTTAGGGAACAAACCATAGTGCTGCGGCACGTAGCCTAGATGGCGCTGTTGTGGCGACAGGTTAATCCCGTCAGCAAACCATAGCTGTTCTCCACAACGGATTTCACCGGATTGCGGCTGATTGAGTCCGGCAATCATCCGCAGCAATGTTGTCTTACCACCACCAGAAGGGCCAACAACGGCAAGTAATTCCCCGGCACGACAACTGAACTCGGCCTGCAATGGAATGCCTCTGAGCTGCGCGATACGCACTTGTAAATCGCCACGGGCATTCATCGATTACGCTCCATCCGCCGCGACAGCGCCGTGGTCAAAGCTAACGTCGAGATAGCGAACAACAACAGTAGCAATGACATGTTACCGGCAGCGCTGAAATCAAACGCCTGCACGTTATCGTAAATCGCAATAGAGATGGTTTTAGTCTCTCCGGCGATGGAACCGCCCATCATCAGCACCACACCAAATTCGCCCAATACATGGGAAAAACACAATACCACCGCGGTGAGAATTCCCGGCCATGCTAACGGCAGCTCTATCCGCAGCAGTTGCTTCAATCGCCCCATACCACAGCAGGCGCCCGCATCGCGAACTTCCTGAGGGATGGCTTCAAATGCCCGCTGAATGGGTTGCACTGCAAACGGAATATTGACCAGTACTGATGCCAGCACCAAACCAGAGAAGTGAAATACCAGTTGAACACCGAGATATTGCTGCAAGAACTGACCAATAAAGCTGTCGCTACCCAGACTTACCAGCAAGTAATAACCTATGACCGTTGGCGGCAACACCAATGGCACCATGATCAAGGCTTCTATCCAGGATTTGCCGCGAAAACGTTCATACGCCAGTGGTCTGGCAATAATGACGGCCAGAGGGATCAGTATTAGCACACTGATGGCAGCCAACTTGATCGACAACCACAGTGACTGCCAGTCCATCAATGGCCCTCTTCTGGCAGGGCAAAACCATAGGCACGGAATACCGCTCTAGCAGGTTCGCTTTGCAGATAACGGTAGAAATCGTTAGCCACATCCCCAGCCCCTTTTAACAGTACCATACGCTGGGTCAAAGGATTGTGCAGCTCAGTCGGCAACGCCACGAAGCGTCCGCGTTCGCGAAACTGCGGTGCCATTGCTAATGATAAGGCAACAATGCCTCCTTGGGTGGAACCGCTGAGCGCAAACTGCGCTGCCTGTGAGACGTTTTCGCCATAAACAATTGAAGGTTGTAGCGCTTGCCACAGCCCTTTTTGTTGCAATAACTGCCGCGCCCGTTCGCCATAAGGCGCATGTTCTGGATTAGCGATAGCAAACCGCTGTAGTTGTCCGCTTTGCAGTAACTTGCTCAGGCCGTCAAGATCGGTATCAAGTGTCAAAGGTGAATTATTGGGAGCCACCAAGGCTAAACGGCCGTAGGCGTACACCACACCGTGGTCGGCGGTTAGCCCCGCCGATGCCAGTGCTTCAACATATTTTTCATCGGCAGATAAAAACAGTTGGAACGGCGCCCCATGTTTAATCTGCGCCACAAAATTACCCGATGATCCATAGGAAACGCGCAGTTGATTACCGCTTTGCTGCTGATAATTGTTGACCAGTTGCGCCATGGCAAACTTGATATTGGCCGCTGCCGCAATGTTGGGGACTTCGGCCATCGCCACTGGAGTAGCGCAGGCCAGCGATAGCAGGATTAACGCGCGCCACAGCCAAGCCATGCTTAACTACCTTGTTCCCAGGCTTGCGCAGCCTGTTCATCGGCGTCCCGTGCGTCCACCCAGCGCTTGTCGGCACCAACACCTTCAAGTTTCCAGAAAGGGGCTTTGGTTTTCAGAAAATCGATCAGAAATTCGCAGGCCGCAAACGCCGCCTTACGGTGCGCACTGCTGACCCCAATAAACACGATTTGTTCACCCAGCGTCATAGTGCCAACACGATGAATAATAGTGACAAAATTCAGCGGCCAACGCTCGCGGGCTTGCGCGGTGATCTGCTGCAACACCGCTTCGGTCATACCAGGATAATGCTCCAGCGTGAGGTCTGTGACAGCACTGCCATCGTTAAAATCCCGCACCTTGCCAACAAAGGTCACAATCGCGCCATCGCTGTTGTCGGTAGCAATACGGGCATACTCTGCCGGAACATCAAAGTCGGGCTGCTGTACCACAATTCTATCTTGCATCATTAGCCCCCGGTTACCGGTGGGAAAAACGCCACTTCATCACCGTCATTAACGTCCGCATGCCAGTTGCTCAGCGTCTGGTTAACGGCAACCAGCAGTTTGTCAGACTCCAATACCCGCGCCCATTTTTCATTTTTGGCTGCCAGGTGAGTACGTAATGCCGCGGTGGTGGCAACGTGTTCACCGGCTTCCAACTGAATGGAAGGCGTACCGAGTAATTCTCTGATTTGGGCAAAAAACAATACGTTAATCATGGGCTACACCTTAAAATGTCCTGATTTACCACCGCTTTTTCCAGCAGGCGGATGCCAGTAATATGCATATCTTTCTGCACCGCTTTACACATATCGTAGATGGTCAATGCCGCCACAGACGCCGCGGTCAGCGCTTCCATCTCGACCCCGGTCTTACCGGATAATTTGCAGCGACTGGTGATCCACACCCGGTTAAATTGCGGTTGTGCTTCCAGTTCCACCTCGACTTTGGTCAGCATTAACGGATGGCACAAGGGGATCAGTTCTGAGGTTTTTTCGCGGCCATAATGCCTGCGATACGGGCGGTGGCAAATACGTCGCCTTTGTGGTGTTTGCCGCTGATGATCATCTCTAGCGTTGCTGGCGCCATCTCGACATAAGCTTCGGCGCGGGCCTCACGTTCGGTTTCAGACTTGGCAGTAACGTCTACCATGTGGGCGTTACCATCGGCATTGATATGGGTAAATGTGTCGCTCATCAAAAAGCTGCCTTAATTTGTCATTCAAAATGCGGCGGTTATCCACCAAACGCATTAACCACCGATAGAGGCCAGATGCTGGGTAACGCCAGTGATACCTTGATGCAGGAAGTGTGTTTCTTTCTTTAACCGCAACTGTTGATGCAGTCGCTCAATCAGCTCATCCTGCTGCGAGGCTGATTGCAGCAGATCCCGCAGATCCAGCCCTTGTTCCGTGAACAGGCACAGATGCAGCTTGCCAACCGCAGACACCCGCAGACGGTTACAGCTGGCACAGAAATCTTTGGAATATGGCATGATCAGCCCAATGCGCCCCTGATAATCTGGGTGGCTGAAATTTTGCGCTGGGCCATCTTCAACCGCTGGCTGGTCATACAACCACCCTTCCGCCATCAACCGACCTTTAATGGTTTCACCCGCCAGATGATGTGCCTGAAAATAATCATGACCCAAACCCGTTTCCATCAGCTCAATAAAGCGCAAATCGATGGGCGTGTGTTTGATCCAGTGCAGGAAACGGGGCAAATCTTTGTCATTCAGGTCTTTTAGCAACACTGCATTGATTTTTACCCGTTCAAAACCGGCGGTGAGTGCCGCATCAACACCACGCATCACTTGATCAAAGCGATTTTCACCGGTGATCTGATAAAACATCCGCGGATCTAGGCTATCCACCGAGATATTGATACGCCGCAACCCCGCGTCATACCACTCTTGAGCGCTTTTTTCTAACCGATATCCGTTAGTCGTGGTGGCAATGGTATGAATGGCACCGTTGTCGGCTAAAAGTCGTACAATATCGGTGAAGTCTTTGCGCAACGTTGGCTCGCCACCGGTAATGCGCACCTTGCGGGTGCCGACTTTGGCAAAAGCCGCCACCAGATGCTCAATTTCGCTGAGCGTCAAAAAGGATTGCTTACCATTGGGATGATAGCCATCGGGCAGACAATAGCTGCATTTGAAGTTGCAGACGTCAGTCACTGACATCCGCAGATAGTGAAACCGTCGACCAAAATTGTCTTGTAACTGCTGGGACATGATCACCTTTCCAAAACAAGGGGAGGCAAGCGCATTTCTACACTTACCCCGGTGGCAATATGCCACGGCTTAGACCCCTTATCTGTGGTGACGTAGGGACCCGAGCTCGGAGAACCGTCTGCCCTTAGTATAAATGCAAATGCCCATCACCAAAACCCTAAAAGGAGGTAGTCTGCATCATAAAGATGGATCTGTGACTAAAGTCCACTATAAGTCCCACTGGTCAAATGCTGTGCGTTAATCAAAAATTCGGGTATGGTTGGAGTCATAAACCAACATCCCGTTAACACGAGGCGAAGGATAAGAAAACATGATGGAACGCGAATCCATGGAATTCGATGTTGTAATTGTCGGCGCCGGCCCCGCTGGCCTAGCGACTGCCTGTCGTTTGCTACAGATTTCCAAAGATGCGGGAAATCCGCTTAACGTGTGTGTGGTAGAAAAAGGGGCTGAAGTTGGCGCCCATATTATGTCGGGTGCAGTGTTTGAGCCAACGGTGTTGGAAGAGTTATTTGGCGATTGGAAAAGTCTAGGGGCACCACTGGACACTGCCGTCAGCAGCGATGAATTTCTGCTATTACAATCCTCCGGTCGTGCCCGAGAGATGCCGCAAGCATTGATCCCGAAAACCATGACCAATGATGGCAATTACATCATCAGTGCTGGCAATTTATGTCGTTGGCTGGCGCAACAGGCCGAAGCACTGGGTGCGGAAATTTTCCCAGGATTTGCCGCCAGCGAGTTACTGTTTAACGACGATGGTAGTGTCAAAGGCATTCTCACTGGTGATATGGGCGTTGCGAAAGATGGCACCCCCAAAGATGGCTATATGCCCGGCATGGAGTTGCTGGCCAAATACACGGTATTTGCCGAAGGCTGCCGTGGCCATCTTGGTAAACAACTTATCCAGCACTTCCATCTCGATAATGGCAAGAGTCCGCAACATTATGCCCTCGGCTTTAAAGAGATATGGCAGATCCCCGCCGCACAACATCAACTGGGCAAAGTGATACATACGGCTGGCTGGCCGCTGAGCCAAGCGTCCGGTGGCGGTTTCCTTTACCATCTGCCGCAAAATCAAGTGGCGGTCGGGCTGATTGTGGATCTCAACTACAGCAATCCACACTTGAGCCCTTTTGAGGAGTTCCAGCGGTACAAGACGCACCCGAAAATTGCTGCCATCCTGCAACAAGGGCAGCGTCTGAGTTACGGCGCGAGAGCCATTGCCAAAGGCGGGCTTAATTCACTGCCCAAAATGAGTTTCCCCGGCGGACTACTGATTGGTTGTGATGCTGGTACACTGAATTTTGCCAAAATCAAAGGTATCCACACCGCGATGAAGAGCGGCATGCTGGCGGCAGAAACGCTGGTCGAAGCGATGCTGGCCGGTGTTGATGCAGGCAAAGACCTCAACTGTTTGCAAACCCGCATTGAGCAGAGTTCTTTGTATGATGAACTGCACCGTGCCCGTAATTTTGGCCCGGCCTTGCACAAATTCGGCACCCTACTCGGCGGCGCCTTTAATTTTGTGGAACAGAACTGGTTTGACGGCAAATTCCCGCTGACATTACGGGATGATAAAGCCGATTTTGCTTGTCTCGGCAAAGCCTGTGATTATCCCAACATCAGTTATCCCGCCCCAGATGGCAAACTCACCTTTGATCGGTTGTCATCTATTTACCTCGCCAATATTGGTCACGACGAGGATCAGCCCTGTCATCTACAGTTGGAAAACGCCTCGGTACCGTTGGCGGTCAACCTGCCGTTATATGATGAACCTGCGCAACGTTACTGTCCGGCTGGTGTCTATGAAGTCACCGAGGATGCGGGTGAAAAGCGGTTTGTGATCAACGCACAAAACTGTATTCACTGCAAGACCTGTGATATCAAAGACCCGAGCCAGAATATCAACTGGGTGGTGCCAGAAGGTGGCAGTGGCCCTAATTACTCAGGCATGTAGTCAAACAACTGTCGCATTATTGCAGTATTTTTAAACAGCATGATTGCAGCGCTGCCGCCGGACAGGGATAATGCCCGCCTCCACGGCAGCGCTGTCGCCTGGGAGCACCGCAAATTTGGCACCATTGGTCGCCGAAAAGACCTGAGTATCTAAGCTGTAAAAATTAATAAGATGAAATTCAATACATTAACTATTAAACAAAAACTGCTGATCACTATGGTATTGGCCGTTTTGTTGCCCACATTTTTGGTCGGCCTGTTAGGCCAACACAACGCCAAACAAGTGATCAGCCAACGCATGCTAACGTCCGAGTTGCCCAATCAGTTGTTGCAGATCCGTAATCGTATCGAGCTGGAAATCGGCACCTTACTGAATGCCTCTGAGCAGCTGGCAAACGATCCCATTCTCGGTCATTGGCTGGCGCAGGGGCGGCCTGACGCTGACGAACCTTTGGTAGAAGCCAAACTGCAACAACTGGTCAAGCAGTACCAGCTGGCGCAAGCCTCCTACGCTGACCGTCAGTCTGCGGCTTACTACACTCAGAACGGTTTGTTGCGCATTCTTGATCAGCAGCAAGATGGTTGGTTTTTTGATTACGTGAACAGCGGTAAGACCAAGATGCTGAAACTGTACACTGAGCCCAGTAGCGGTGACATCAAGCTGTTTATCAACTATCAACAAGTCAACGGCAGAGCCTTGGTGGGTTTAGGTAAGTCACTGAAAGACATGGTGGCATTACTCAATAGCTTCCGTATTGAACAAACTGGCCACGTCTTTCTCGCCGATGAAAATGGCGTAATCCAGATCCATCAAAATCAATCGCTGGTGGGCAAAGGTCGTCTGGCCGATATTTATGGCAAAGCCGCCACTAGCTTACTGCAGCATAGTGATTTTAATCTGCAAACACTCAAACTTAATGGCACCGAGACACTGGTCGCCAGCAGTTACCTGCCTGCCATTGGCTGGTATGTGGTGGCACAGGTGCCGCAGCAAGAGATCTTTGATGAATTGGAGCAAGCATCCTGGATGATCCTGCTGTGGACACTGGTGATCACCGGCGGTTTCATCGTGTTAGCCATTTTAGTTGCCGGTTCTGTCAGCCGCCCAATTTCCCGCGCTGCTAACATGTTTATCGATTTGGGTAAGGGTGATGGCGATCTGCGCCAGCGCTTGCCGGAAGACGGCAATGATGAACTGGCAAAACTGGCGCATGGTTTTAACAGTTTTATTTCGCAAATCCATCACTCGATTGAAGAAGTCGCAGATACCAGTCATACACTGACAACTGCGGCCACCACAGCCGCTAAACATGCCCAGCAGAGCCAGCAGGATTACAACGACCAGAAAGACCGCACCTTGACGGTCGTCACCGCGGTTAATCAGATGGGCGCCACAGTGAGTGAAATTGCCAGCAATGCCGCCCAAGCGGCCGATGCGGCCAAGAACGCCGATGAAGAAGCTGCCACCGGACAACAGGTTGTCTCCCGCGCCCGCGGCACCATCAATCAGTTATCGGAAGATGTTGGGCAGATGTCGGAAGTGATCGCCTCATTGTCAAAACACACAGATGCCATTGGCAGTGTGCTGGATGTTATCCGCAGTATCTCTGATCAAACCAATCTGCTGGCACTGAATGCCGCGATTGAAGCGGCACGGGCGGGAGAAGCTGGCCGCGGATTCTCGGTAGTGGCTGACGAAGTGCGTAACCTAGCGTCACGCACCGCCAGTTCCACAGATGAAGTGCAACAGATGATCGACCGCTTGCAGACGGAAGCAGCGAAAGCGGTGGCCGCAATGGAACAGAGCCGCAGCCGTTCGGCCGAAGGGGTTCTCGCCGCCGATGAAGCCAGTGAAGCCTTGCAACAGATTTCGGCACGGATTTCATTGATCAGTGACATGAATGTACAGGTGGCAGCGGCCACAGAAGAACAGGCCGCCGTGGTTCAGGATATTAACCGCAATCTGACGGAAATCAGTGAAGTGTCGAACCGTACCAGTGAACGCGCAGACGATACCTATCGTTCCAGTGACTCCTTGAACCAGCTAGCTGATCGCCTGGGGAAACTGGTGTCGCGTTTCCGTATTTAAGCGACACGGACTGCGGCTCAGGAACGGCTGCAACCGCTATAACATCCCGGCTCCCGTGGACATACTGCACCACGGGAGCAGATCAACCGCGCCTGTTGTTGTAAGCCGCGTTCCAGCCAGTGAATATTGAGGATCCGCGCCAACATGAGCAGTTGCCGCCGCATTGCGGCCGGAATATCCGCTTCGCCACCGCGGGTAACACACAGCTGTTTCAGCTCCTGCGTCATGGCGGTGGCATCCATGCCCTGCGCCGCCATGGCCGGGTTAAGATCGATACCCGCACACAACACCCGATTATTCCCTGCCAAATCCGTAACTTTTACTGACTCACAACAATACAGTCGCGGCTGTCCGTTGACATCCAGCAAGGAAATCTGTGCAGCACTGCCCTGCTTCGGTTCGGTGATCATCCGAAAAACCGACCAGTGCTGGCAGGGATCCGCCACTTCACGCATATTGCCCCAAGGCAGCGGGATGCCATTGCCACGGTAAACCGCTTTAAGTTTTCCTGGCGTGTAGGCATCAAAATAATGCCAGTGTGGATAGGGCGAAACCACGGTCATGCGCCGCATCGCCACCGACGGTGTCACCCCCGCCAGTCGATGCGCATCAACTTCATAGCCGTAACGATCCAGTAATTGCCGAAACGGGACTTTCGGACAGAGCAGTGCGCCGGCAAAAAAACTTGCCTCAAAGCTGCGCCAAGCTTGCAAAATATCCTGCGCATTCACCGATGAACTCTGTTGTGCCGGGTCAAGTTCATAGGCTCCTGGGCCAATACTCATTTCATGGATTAAGCCATCGCTACGATGCAGCACACAGTGACCAATATGCACCGCTAAATCATATTTCATCCGCGTTGGGCTGCTGCGTAACGCTTCATTTAACATCAGTTTACCGGGAGCCTCCATGAAGGAGGTCACCAGTCGATGAGTGCCGCTTTCATTTTTGGGCGTCTGAAACCAGTGCACTTTAAGCCCCTGTCTGGCGGCGAGATCCAGCATATCTTCGAGTGACAACGGTAGCTGTTTATTGCCGATATCTTCAGCGGCACGCTCCAAATCGGGGAAGTGATTCTGGTGATGTTCCTGATAAGCACGGATCAGTAACTGCGCGAACTGGCGGCCGGAAATCCCCGTCTGAGACAACATCTCAGGAATCGCGATTTGCAGAATGTCACCGGAAAACAGAAAGCCCGGTTCCAGCGGCATGCCACTGATCCCGCCACGATTGCCCTTTGCTGGCACAATCGCCTCATCTGCTGGAGCATCATCCAGAAACCAATCCAGCGGTTTTTGAAATACTTCGGCTATCACCTGCAACATGGCGTGGCTCGGGGTACGTTTGCCACGTTCAATCATGGAGAGATATGACACTGACGGCGCCGACTCAGGATCCAGCCTGACACAGCGAGCAGACAGATCTTCCATGGTTAAGTGATTGCGTTTCCTCATGTTTCTGATTTTCGTCCCGAGAAAATGTGACTTACGGAGCAAGCTGCTTTCTTGGCGCATTTTGTAAAATTCACAATGTAAAATTTTTATTGTGAAATTCTAGTATAAAACCAGCTAGTCTACAAAACATACAAAGCGGTCATTATTTACACCGTTATATCTGCCGTGAAAGACGAGGGAACAGCCATGAACATGCCACTGAATGCCACTGAATTGCAGCGTCAACATCCATGTATTGCGATGGCCGTCGTGAATGTGGAATCTCTGGCTAAACGCCACATTTCCGAGAAACTGTCCAACGCCAAACAGCTACTGGATATTCTGTTTCCATTAGCTCAAGGCTCACATAACGAGGTAACTGGCTATATGGTGTACTACCAGCATCTGCTGGCCTGTTTTGCCGATGCCACCTTAAGCGGTTTACGCCAACCTCGGCAGTTTGTTGCCATGGCGGGTCACAAGGCGCAACCGGAGGCGTTGTTGCTTAAACACGACAGCGGCTGTCATCTGGAGTTGAGTTTTAACAATGCCGGCGCCATTGGCTGCCACGATAAAGCCGGGATTGATGATATTCAGCTGGAAAATGTGGAGCGTCACAACCGCCAATGGATCAGCCTGTTACACGAAGGCATTGATGGTCACACCTGTGCCCAAGCGCTGTCAAAACAGTTTGTAGATCGCGAAGGTCTGATGTACGCCCTTTAAGCGCCAGATAGGCTCAGCTACGCCCAACAGCAGACATCAGTGTCTGCTGTTGTTTAAACAGAATAATCATTTGATTAAATATTTTTGAACCTTGAAATTAAGATTATTTGATTTCACTGACACTTAAGCCTTCCCTATACTGCCTCTTCTGAATTTTTGTGGAAAATCCCTTCAATGATCGGCAGTTTCAGTTTGCAGGAACGTCAGCGCAAGGTGCTGTTCACCTTACTCGCAGCCATATGTCTCTTACCCGGCGTCACATCGCCGTTGGCCTTAATCCTGGGGTTTATTCTGGCAAATCTCGGCTGGCTCCCCAATGACTGGGAAATTGGCAAACTCACTAAAAAATTGTTGGCCGTTTCCATCGTCGGCCTGGGTTTTGGCATTCCATTGCAACAAGCCATTGATATCAGCACCCATAATCTGCCGTTGATCCTCGGGAGCATTATCATGACGCTGCTGATTGGTACGCTGCTCACCAAATTGCTGCGGCTGGAACAACGCACGGGTCATTTGATTGCTTGCGGCACCGCCATCTGTGGTGGTAGCGCCATCGCGGCGGTTGCCCCCGCTATCAATGCCAAAAGCGAACAGACGGCCATTGCACTCGCCTGTGTGTTTATTCTTAACTCGATCGCGTTATTTATTTTTCCGGTGATTGGTCATCTGCTGGCGATGAGTCAGCACGATTTTGGCGTCTGGAGCGCGATTGCCATCCACGATACCTCGTCGGTGGTGGGCGCGGCATCGGCTTACGGTGAAGAAGCTTTGAAAACAGCCACTACCATCAAACTAGCTCGGGCGTTGTGGATTATTCCGGTTGCTGCCTTAAGCGCTGTGGTATTTGGTGGCAAAGGCCGCATGGTGATCCCAGCGTTTATTCTGTATTACTGTCTCGCCATCGCCATCACTAGCCTATTACCGCAGGGACACGCCCTGTATCAACTGCTATTTGTGGCGGGCAAACATACGCTGGTAGTGTGTTTATTCCTGATAGGCTGTGGCATTACGGTCAAAAAACTACGCACCCACGGCCGATTACCATTACTGATGGCAAGCTTATTGTGGTTGGCCATCGGCAGTGGCTCACTGCTATGTGTGTTGTGGCTTAGCTAATAACCAGCGTTTAAGCCGCCTGTACACCTTCGGCTGCTGGCTGAATAAAATCTTCCATAAACCAGGCACAAAAACTGTGGCGCCCATCGACCCCAGCTTTGGTGTAGATAGAAGATGCCTGCTGCCTGACGGTTTTTCCTTGGTGCTGCGCACACCAGATATCTCTTTGAAACTCAGTCCTTTTAATAACAGTAATGCCACTTCCTGCTCGCTACGGGTGAGCGACCAGAGTTCAAACTGTTGCTGTACGGCCTGAGTATATTCCTGCCTAGCCGCCTGCATCCGGCTGGAAATATTGCAAATACGGGTATCGGCCCGTTTCAGCTGCGCTGCGAGTTGCCGGATTTTACGGGTTCGCTGCAATAAATCGGTACTGATATACAGTGCGCCCAACGCCGATAGCGCCACCAGCAAACTCTCCTGAATAATGTGCCAAGTGGGCACACCCAGTTCCACATCTGACAACACGTCCAGCAGGTTTAGCAGCATTATTACGCTGAGCAGCGTAATCATCAGCCAATCCTTCATTTTTATAACTCCTGGAAATAAATCCTTTTACATCAAACAAATAGTCATATGGTACAGATGTACCATGACCAGCATTTATGATACAGCTCCCCGACGATCCCAGCACTATTTTGTGTCAGGCTGATGTCGTTGTTTTCCTCGGCGATCATGGCTTATGAAATTCCGAAATTATTCTTTAGTGCTAGCACTGCTAGTGCCAGCACTGGCTTTGTCGGCGACCGCTGACGAGGCAAAAACTGCATTGCTTAAGCAAACACAGTCCAGACTACACAATTATTCGGCACAACTCACACCTATTTACCAGAGTTCTGACTGGTTGATAGGACTGCCCACCATCAGTATTAGCCATCTGCAAGGACTCGATAGTCGCCGCAGTTACGAGCAGCAATTGTCTTTGAATCTGCCGTTTAAATCGCCATCGATGCAACGCCTAGAGGCGGCACTCAAACCATTAGATGAACAGTTACAACAGCAGCAGAGCAAACTGCAACTCTTGTATCTGTCAGGATTGCTCCGTCAATACTGGTGGCAACAGCAATTAGCGGTGGCCGAGCTGGCACAGCAACAGCATAAACAGCAACTGCTGCAACAACTACTGACGCGGCAGCAAGCGCTGAGCCATAGCGGCGAAGCCCCGGCCAGCCAACTGTTAATGCTGCAAAAAGAGTTGTTGGATCTGCAACTGCTGACCTTGCCATTACAGCAGCAACTTGCCAGTGCCAGTGATGCACTGAGACGGCTAACGGGACTCAGTCAACTGCCCTCACTTGATGAAAGCGCGCGGGTATTACCCCAAGATGACGGCATCAGTAACCCGCTCTGGCAACTGGCGAGCATTCAGCTACAACGCCAAAAATTACTCGGCAAAGCCATGACTGACGGTAGCAACACGCCTTGGATACTGTCTGTTAATGCAAAAATACCGCCACTCCTGGCATGGAAGAACAAGCCATTGGTCTGGCGCTGGATATTCCGTTACCTGTCAGCAATGGCCTGAGCCAGCAGGAAGTTGGCACGCTGGTAGAGCAGCAGTTGAATCTGCAACAACAGCAACAACAACTGATGCTACAGACCCGGCTGCAACTAGATGAATTGCAACAGCAACAGGTACAACTACAGCAACAACAACAGCTGTTACAGCAAACATTGCAGCTCACGCAACAGCTCACCGAGGCGCTGGCGGCCACCAAACAACAGGGATTGGCCCAATACCAGGCATGGTTGCGCAGCTATGTTGAAATGCTCGATAGCGAAAGTCGCCTGGCACTCAACCAACTGGCGCAATCCCAATTACATTCCAAACAATTGCAAGCTCTTGGAGTTACCTTATGAAATGGATCTCACTGCTCGGCAGTAGCGTATTAGCACTGTGCAGTGCGGCCACCCTTGCGGGTGAGCTGGCCGTGGCCGACCTTGGCAAGCTGACGTTACACTACACCCAAGTAAAAACGGTGCAACAACTGCCCGCAAGTCCGGTGCCTGCGGTTGTCACGGCTGAAGTCGGCAACACTTTTTTCGTCGCGGTACCAGAAACCATTCAGCAGCGGCACTGGCTGGTGGCTGAAGGTGCAGCCGTTAGCGCTGGTCAACCATTGGTATTGCTGCAAGGTGCAGGCATTCACCATTTTTATATGCAGTTCGATGCCGCCAAAGAAGCCTTCAATCTGGCACAAAGCCGTTATGAACATAACCGCAAATTGCACGCGAACGGGACTATCGGTGCCGAAGTGTGGAGCCAGATCAGTATGCAGTACCATGATGCCAAGCTGAAGTTTGAGCACATGCATCACTTCATGGAACTGTTGCAGGATGCCCCAGAGCAACAAGGTTCGCTGCTAAAAGCCCCAATGTCTGGCATCTTGCGCTACGGTGATGCTAGTCAGCCATTGGCCGATGGTGGGTTATTGCTGGGGATAGTACCAACAAGTGACATCCGCCTACAGGTACGGCTGCCATTATCGCTCGCCGCCGTCACAACGATGATTGATACTGGCCACTGTCAGCTAGCGTTGGCTCGGCGTGATAATGTTGCAGAAGCGGGTTTTGTTAACGCTTGGAGCGCAGCAATCACAGCACCATGCAAGCTTACCCTTGGGCAACAACTACAGGTAACCCCCATAAGACAGCTGCAAGCGCTGCAACTTCCCAAACAGAGTGTCTATTCCTGGGGAACGGGGAGTCAGGTATTGCGTCATCAGGGCGAAAAACTGCTGTCCACCGACATCACTATTCTGGCCGTTGATGGCGATAACTATCTGGTTCAATCACAACCAGAGCTGCAAAACAGCGAGGTGCTGAGCGACTCAGTGGCCGCGGCCAAGGGTCTGCTGCTGGGATTGGGAGGCGAGTAACATGCTAAATGGCATTATCCGTTTCTCGCTAACACAGCGACTATTTATGCTGATCACCGGGCTGATCCTGGCCGGGGCAGGCAGTTATGCTTGGTTGGGTATTCCGTTGGATGCCTTCCCGGATATTTCACCGACTCAGGTCAAAATTATTCTGAAAGCACCCGGCATGACGGCGGAAGAGATTGAATCGCAGGTGACAGTGCCGGTGGAAACCGAGCTATTGGGTATCCCGAAACAAGCCATATTGCGCTCCACCACCAAATACGCCATTACCGCCATTACCCTAGACTTTAATGAAGGCACCGATATTTACTGGGCGCGTCAGCAAGTCAGCGATCGTTTAGCGGCAGTGAAAGACAAGCTGCCAGCAAACATTGAGGGCGGCATCGCGCCGATGAGTACCCCGCTCAGTGAAATCTTTATGTTTTCACTGGAAAATCCGTCAATGTCTTTATTGGAGCGGCGCCAGTTGCTGCAATGGCAAATCAGGCCATTATTGCGCACTGTGCCTGGCGTGGCCGATGTCAATATTCTGGGGGTTATGCTAAAACATTGCAGATAACCCCAAACCCGGTGGCGATGGCACAAGCGGGGATCAGCCAAGACCAGCTGATTGCACGCATTAATGCCAGTAACGCCAATACAGGAGCCGGGCGCATCACCATAGGTACCGATAATTTTACCGTACGCACCGAAGGCCGCATCGGTTCCATCGATGCCCTGCGCAACATGGTGATTATTGCCAATGCTAACGGCACCTATCATCTACAAGACCTGGCCGAAGTTGAGATTGGTCATCTGGCGCGCTACGGAGCGGTTACCCGCAACGGCAGTGAAACCACTGAAGCATTGATTGTAGCTCTGAAAGACTCCAATACCGCCGATGTGGTCAAGGCGGTGAAGCAGAAACTGGCACAAATAGAACCGACCTTGCCGCCAGGCAGCAAACTCAATGTGTTTTACGACCGCGCCAATCTTATCAGCACTGCCATTGGCACAATTTCAGAAGCGCTAGTAGAAGCGGTAGTGCTGGTGATTGTGTTGCTGGCACTGTTTCTTGGTAACGTCCGCGCCGCGCTGGTGGTATCACTGGCGCTACCACTGGCAGCGCTATCTACCTTTGTGTTAATGCGTTATTTCCACCTGTCAGCCAACCTGATGAGTTTGGGGGCTTGGTTATCGCCATCGGCATGTTGGTGGACTCGTCGGTGGTGGTGGTGGAAAACATGGTGAACCAGTTGGCAGGTGGACAACGCTTGCCCAGATTACACCTGATTTACCGAGCCACTAAAGACGTGGCAACCCCAGTGGTTTCCGGCACGGTTATCGTCATCATAGTATTCTCGCCATTGCTGACGTTGAGCGGGCTAGAAGGCAAGATGTTTTCGCCCGTGGCCATCACCATAGTGTTTGCCATGTTGTCGGCGCTGGCGCTAGCGCTGACCATCATTCCGGTGGTGGCATCCTATCTGGTGAATGAAAAAGCGGTAGAAGAACCTAAGTTTGTCCACTGGCTCAAACACCATTATCTACAGTCACTGGAATGGGTACTGCACCATGGCAAGCGCTTTGTCACCATTGCGACTGTACTGCTGGTGATGAGTTTTGGCCTGTTTGCATTGGTAGGAAAAACCTTTATGCCGACCTTGGATGAAGGTGACATTATTTTGCAGTTAGCCAAGTCGCCCTCTATTTCACTACAGTCGTCGTTAGATTTAGATACCCAGATAGAAAACCACCTGCTACAAACTGTGCCCGAAATCCGCCAACTGGTGGCCCGTACCGGTGCCGATGAGCTGGGGTTGGATCCGATGGGACTGAATGAAACCGATGTGTTCCTGCAACTGAAACCCGTCGCTGAATGGCGCTTTGATACTAAAGAGCAACTGATTGACGCGATTCGCGCCGAAGTGGTGAAATTCCCCGGCATTGATTTCAACTTTACCCAACCTATCCAGATGCGGGTTTCAGAGATGCTCACCGGCAGCATTGGTGACGTTGCTATCAAAATCTTTGGTGATGATTTGGCAGCATTGAACCGACTTGCCGGACAGATCAGCGATATCACCAGCACGACCACCGGCGCCCAAGATGTGAAAATGGCGATGACTGAAGGCAGCCCGTTTATCAACTTGAAGTTGAAAGATGGACTCGCCAGTCGCTACGGCATGGATGCTACGGCATTTGGCAGCTATCTTAAGAGCCAGTTGGAAGGGGTGATGGTGACAGAGGTGATCCAGGGCAAAAAACGCACCCCAGTATTGATTGCCCATCCAAATGACAACATCAACAGTCTGGTACAGCTGCAACAGCAGGTGATCTTGCTGCCGGATGCGTCCCTCAAACCACTGAGCGAGCTGGCCGACATCGGCTATCAGCAAGGGCCAATCCGCATCGACCGTGAACAGGGCAACCGCTTTGCCGTGGTCACCACCAATGTCAGTGGCCGCGATATCGTCAGCTTCGTAGAGGAACTCAAAGGCAAGCTGGCAAGCCAACTAACGCTGCCAAGCGGCTTTAGTCTCAGCTTTGGGGGCGAATTTGAAAACCAGCAACGCGCCACCAATAACTTGCTGCTGGTGGTGCCGGTTGCCATCATGCTGATCAATCTGATCCTGTTTACTACCTTTGGCACCATAGCTAAAGCATTGCTGATCCTGGCAAATGTTCCTTTTGCGATGATGGGCGGCATCATCAGCTTGTTCTTGTCAGGGGAATATCTGTCAGTACCCGCCTCAGTGGGATTTATCGCTTTGTTAGGGGTTGCGGTACTCAACGGGGTGGTGATGGTCAGTTACTATGAACAGTCACGCCACATGTTTGCCACACTGGAAGAACGGGTAAAACAGGGCGCGGCACGCCGCTTAAGACCCATTATGATGACAGCGACCACCGCCATGTTCGGCCTGATCCCGCTGGCATTTGCCACTGGCCCAGGAGCAGAAATTCAACGGCCACTGGCCATTGTGGTTATTGGCGGCTTGATCACATCGACCATTACCACCCTGTATTTACTGCCGCTGTTGTATGAAACGCTGGAGAAACGCAAATGAAGCAACTGTTAGTGCTGATTGCCCAGCACAATATCAAGGATGATATTGTCGACACCTTGATGTCACTGGACTATCTGTCTGGATTCAGTCTGGTGGATATCTGTGGTTTCAGCCGCGAACACAGCCAGTACAATCTGAAAGAACAGGTGGAAGGCTACCGGGAGTTTTACAAGTTTGAGATTATGCATCCGCAACAATCGCAGGAAGCATTATTAACGACGCTGGCGGCGGTCTGCCAACATAACCCCTGTCGTTACTGGATAGTGCCCATCGCCAGCAATGGTGTACTCGGTCAGGGGCAACCCTAATCTGGCATTAGTGTTTGGCATTCCGGTCTGATGACCGGATGCCGCGCTGCTGCCAGCAGATAAACCCTTGCCACAACAGGATGAAGGTGATCAGCTCAAACAGTGCACGCCACAGTGCTGAAAGTTGCAGATCCAGCAGCACCAGCGCTGTGATAGCTAACAAAATAATGGCCGCAAATGACTGCACAGGTTTCATCATCTTTCCTTCATCGATAACGATGGTCATTATCGTTACCGCTGCCGGTTCCGACCAAGATTCAAAAACCATATCTAATAACTATATATATTTTTATAGCTATTAATTATTAAAAACCCCTATGCCACTAAAGCTCGCCGCCGCAATGGATTGAAATACAGCACATAGCGCAGAGCAACATAGCTCACAATCACGGTTGCGACCACTAGCTCCAACTGTGCCAGAGTATGCAACTGCATCACTGTTTGCGGCGGCAACTGCCACTCCCGAAACCAGGCTTCGGTTTTGAATAGTGCAGTTGCTCCTATCACCATGGGAAAGGTAAATGCGGCGAAACCTGGGCTAAACGGCAAGCGTAACAGCTTGAAAAACGCCAGATAGATAATGCCGGTCATCAGCACTGCAATCCCCAGCAACAGGCTTACCAGCAGCGGTGATGGCTGCTCGATCACTGTCAGATAACCTGCCAGTGACAGACTGGCCGGGGCCGCTAGAATCGCAATGGTGGGTTTGGCAGCATCGGCGACTTCTGCCATAAAAATCAATCGATACAACATCAACGGCAGCATCAAGCCATAGCAGATAATGCCAAACCACAACAGTCCATGCGCCAACGGCAGCATCGCTGGCCCAGGGCAGGCAACATCCGCCACAATAATGCCCACCGGCGGCACAAACCAGCTAGGTACCATATGGGACAATTCAAACTGACGTAGTCGATGAAAGCAAAACACCAATAGAAACAGCAGATGCAGCAACACCGCCAGCAACCATAATCCCGTTCCCACCTGCCCGGGGATCGCTTTGGATACCACCATAGCCGCCATAGCAAACGTTGGCACAACACTGCCGACTACCGGATGCGCTAAATCCTGCCACAGTGATTGTGGATGTAGCACAAACTTGCCCAATAACAGCAACAACATAGCCGCAGCAATGACTGCACCAAAGGCTTGTGCCTGACCACTAAACCATCCGCTGTTTTCCCAACACCAACCCAGGCTGGCAATACCTAATGCCAAACCTGCCATAGGTGTTGGCGCGGCCGCCAGACGAGAGGGATAGAACCCCATAAAAGTGCTCCTGCTGGTGAAAGTTCAACGCATCATAGAAAGCTTTTGGTATTTGTGATATCTAAATGAATTGAATTATTTGTATAGAAAATCTAAACAATGATCAGCATCAAACAGCTCCAGGTATTTGCCGCCATTGCCCGCTACGGTAATCTGAGCCAAGCCGCAGAAGCGCTATTTCTCAGCAAAGGCGCGGTGTCGCAGTCACTGGCAGAGTTAGAACGACAGCTAGCTACCCAGCTATTTGACCGGGTACATCCCAGATTGCAGCTCAACAGCCAAGGGCAACAACTGCAACCACTGGCGGATGAGGTCTTGGCAAGAGTGCAAGATATCAATCAGTTGTTCAGGGCTGAAGCCATTGCTGGCGGCACTTTACGGCTAGGCGCTAGCCAGACCATAGGTAACTACCTGTTACCGCAGTTGTTGGCGGCATTTCCAGAGGCCGATATTCGCGTAGAGATCAGTAATACCCACAAACTGTGCCAACAATTGGCGAATTTTGAGTTGGATCTGGCGTTGATTGAAGGGCGCAGCCATCTGCCCCAATTACAGCAACAACCCTGGTTACAAGACGAGATGCTGCTAGTTGCAGCCCAGCAGCATCCACTCGCGCAATACGCCAGCGTACAGTTAACCGATCTGGAAAATGCCCACTGGGTGTTGCGCGAAGCCCATTCTGGCAGCCGCGAACTGTTTGAGCAGCAGCTAGCACCAAAATTAACCAAGGTAGGGCGGATTTTAGAACTGAACTCACTGGAAGCCGTGATGCTGGCAGTAGAACAGGGGCTGGGGCTGACATTGATTTCCAAGCTCGCAGCCGCGCGCCACCTCCATGATGGCACATTAAAACAGCTGCCTCTGGCGCTGCATTTCCCTCGGCAACTATCGCTGGTGTGGCACCAACAGAAATACCTGAGTGCGCTGGCGCAGCAATTTATTCACCATTGTCAGCATCAATCCTTTGCTTAACTCACGGTATCTTGCCGGGGTTTAAGCAAGAATTGTCCCGCAATCGCCAGCAAGCAATAACTCAGAAAGCACCAGAATCCCAACTCAAAGTTAGCGCTGGTTCGTACCAAATCGCCCATGCCAGCAGAAGCATCGCCAGCCAGAAAGCTGATAATCAACGCCACCACAAACACATCGGCCATTGACCACTTGGCAATGGCATTGGTAACCGCGGCAAGGTTACGTCGTGCGCCTGGCTGCAACGGCAGTAGCACAGAAATCAGCAACAGCAGCAGTTTTAACGCTGGGATCACCACCGAAAATAGTGCCACCAGCACCGCCACCAGCAGATTGCCGTGTTGCTGTAACTCTGTCACCGTTCCCCAAATGCTGCGACTTTTGTGGAAAACTTCCACCTCACCTTGCAGATGATCGAGCCCTAATAACCCGGCCACCATGCCCAACATACTGCGCGCCTGTTGTTTGCCATCGGCGGAATCTTTGCTGACACTCTCGGCGATCATATCCATGCCAGTTGCTGACAACTTAGCTTTTTCAACGTGACCATCGATGGTCAGGATTGGCAAGGTCACTCCTGGCACTAACAACGCCAGCGACAATAACAGCAACAGTACCGCTTTCCAGTTTGACATCATGCCTCCAAAACCAACGGGCCTGCAGCATACAGGCCCGTTCAGTGTAACGACTTCGACAAACGATGTCTGGTCTAGTAAAAGGGGTTGGGTCCACCGCCATGCTTGACGGTGAAATTCCACGTTCAATGTTCAGTTCAGATTTTTTCAGATCCACCAGCGCCACATCGGTGTAATGCTTATGTTTATTGGAATAGAAGCACTTAACCACCGGATGTAGCACATCGCGGTCTTCCGTTTCCCACACAATGCCTACCCGGCCATCAGACAGCTCAACCAGAGAACCCACGGGGTAGACGCCGATACAACGGATAAATTCATAGACCAAGCTTTCGTCCAAATGAAATGGCGTGAGACTGAGCAAAATTTTAAATGCCGATGCCGGGCTCATGGCTTCCTTATAACAACGGGTGGCCGTTAGCGCATCATAGATATCCACAATACAACTCATGCGCCCATGCAGGGGTAACTGCTCGCCTTTAAGGCCACGAGGATAACCGCGGCCATCAAGTTTTTCATGGTGCATCAGGCACACATCTTTGCTCACTTGTGATAACCCCTGCGCTTCACTCATGATAGGAATCGCGTACACCTGATGTAGTTTCATGTGCTCGAATTCTTCCGGCGTCAGCTTGCCGGGCTTGTTCAGCACATTGCTGTCTACCTTGATTTTGCCGACATCGTGCAGAATACCGCCCACCGCCAGTTGCCGTAGCATGTCGCGATCCAACGCCAGATAGCGGCCAAAGGTCACCAGCAACACCGCAACATTGACTGAATGTTCCAGCAGGTAGGCATCTTTACTGCGCAATGCCGACACACATTTGAACGCATCGGCGTTATCCATGACCGACTCGATCATGTTTTCTGCAAGCGCTTCCACTTTTGCCACTTCAATGGCTTTGCCTTCGAAGGTTTCAGACAGCACTTTACGCACTAACCCTTTGGCTTCATGTAGCAATTCGCTGGCTTGTTTCTGCGCTAATTCACGGTTTTTAGTGCCGTTGGTATTAATGGTATTGTTAGCAACCATTGCGGCGGCGGGAGAATTGTCGGTGGTAAATGAGGAGCGAGCAGGATCTATCCAAACGAAACTAATGCCTTTGCTTTTCAGCTTCACCAGCAGTTCCATATTGGAAATACGGCCCGCATTAGCCACCATCACCTGTTCGCTGTTTTCGATGGCCGCCACATACATACCAATCTCCAAGCTGGAAACCGGTAGTTTAATCAGATCTGCTTTTGGCAACGTCTCTGTCATACAGTTGCTCCAACAATAGGCCGACGCTTCACGGCAACTATCTCACCTGATGTCAGGCTGACTCGCTCAAGGAGTCAAACGTGGACAGCACTATATTATAGATAAAATTAGTTTTTACCTACGAGCAAATCCGACTTCTCATTGGTTATCACAGAATTGATAGCAAGGCATTGAAAACTGGTGGAAGTCCAGCGGCGGTAGGCACAGTTATAGCAACTGCGGGGCACATCATCTACCTGTTCATCTTCATCATCTTCAGCAAAATAACGGCACTGCAATGCTTGAGTTCTTGCTTCATCAGCCGCTTCTTTACCTGCAATAAAAACCCAATTGCCGTGTTGGTTGCTAAACCGTGACAAGTCAATCATCAGTATTCCTTGAGTTGCAATTTAGAAGCGTTGCACCAGCGACCATCGACATGTGACACCAACAACGCAAAACGCCCTTGCGCCATCACGGCCTTCACTTTACCGCAAAGCCACACCTCATCCTGTGGCTGCAACCAAAGACCATCAGTGGCTAACACGCCTTCCAACTCGCCTTGTTGCAGGAGATCTCCCACCTTAAACGGCCGTGGTACTTCAGTTTGTCCCAACTGTAACTGACCTTTAACCCGCCCATCATTACCAGACAGCCGCAAACCCAGCCCAGCCAGCGCACCAATAACCCCTGGCCGGTGCCACCGTGTTCACTGAGATCGATGTTCAGCTGTTGTGCCAGTTGATAAGCATCGGTTTTAGTCAGCACTTGCTGCTTGGCGGCTTTGCCAAACGTCAGTAACGCTTCAGCATCGTCAAGTTGCGGCAGATGCACAATCGCCAAGCCGGGATCAGCGGCCGCCGCCGATTCCTGCCGCAAATGCGCTACCGCAAGCGCTTTAATTTCCGCTACCGACAATGGGCCATCGTAGGCAAAACACATGGCGCTGTTATGGGAGGTATAAGGGATATCTTCGTGTACATACAGCTGATGCCGGGTTACTAACGAAACAGACCCCCTTGAAGACAGAGTAGTGCGGCAATTTCACTGGCAATCTCGCCAGTGCCTTTGGTGCCAATATCGTCGGTATCATCAATACTAATCAGCCATTCGGCCATAAATATCACCTACTTAATCAAGGTTTCTTTATGCAGCAAATCGTGGGCTTTTAAACGGCGCAGCACAGGTAACACCAGCAATGCCCCCACCACGGAAAATAATCCACCCTGCAAAAATTTCAGGCCAAAGCGTACTAGCGCCACCTGTTGACTCATGCCGACAAGCAAATCTTCCACCAAGCCTTTAGCTGACCATGCTAAGCAGCCAATCAATGCAACCACAACCAAACGCCAGCGCAGGATCAACAAGGTGCCCAACAGTATCAAGGCCACATCCATGGCTAAGGCTGGGACAAAAAATTTAAGGAAAATCAATGGGCCACCTTTACCTACCCCCAGAATAGTGGCAACGGCCCCCGCCAGTGCACCACAAGCAGTGATGGCTCCCTTACGGCCCACAGAACCATAACAGATCAGATAAAAGAAACTCATCAGTAGCATCGAATGCCCAGACAATCCGAGCTTCAGACGCAACATACTCTTCAACGCCACCAGCAGCGTGGCACAAAAACCAATAAACAGCGCATCCTGCAGTTGAAATCCGCTTTTATCATTTGCAGTGGTCATTGATGACTCCGAGGATCACGCCAGTGAGTGGGTTGCGGATGGCTCCCGAAATGGCGGCTTCTGGCAGCCGTTGCCGTTTGCTGTGCCAGTTTCAACAGTTGCACAAACAATGGGAAAATGACGCAGTAAGCCAATTCATACCAGTTCAGCGGGTTAAGCAGTTGCCGCGGCGCAATGCGTGCACCACGTAACAGCTGCAACTGATAGATATCCCTGAGTTCACTGGTCATATAAGGTAACAGGTTAATGGAGGCTGCAACGACAAACGCCCACTTTTCCGGCATGATCTTGGCTAACACTTCACCAATCCATTGCGGTTTGATAGCAACCGTCAGCCACCACCCGGGTAACAATGCGAGCAACAACCGAGCTACGGCCCATGCTCCTTGATGCAGTTGCTGGCCGCCATGAATAACGGCATACAGCAGTAAAGTAAATCCTAGCTGCAACACTATGTAGCGGAAAATGCCGCTGATATCACCACGACACCACAGCCCGTGCACCAGCAGCAATAAGTTGGCTAACGCCAGATACAATAGCGCCGATTGCGGTGCCAAAAATGCCGCTGACGATAACAGCGTCACCATTAACATTGCTGACGCGGCCAACCATAAACCGGCATCATCATTTACAGGAATTTTAGCTTGCAGCGTCTGCCGCCGTTTAACCCACACGTCGTTTCTCCTGACAAACGTTATTGACCAGCAATTCGCCTTGAACTAATTGCCACTCTTGTGTTGCTGCTAGTGGTAATGAACGATGACAACTAATGATCACACTGCAACCTTCTGCACGCAGGTAATTGATCATCATCCACAACTTATCTAAATGGGCACTGTCGAGACCCGCCAGCGGGTCATCCAGCAATAACAGCGATGGCCGATAACAAACCAAGGATGCCAGCGCCACCAGGTGCTGTTGCCCGTATGACAGAGTATGGGGTGAGCGTTGCGCTAACGGCGTTAACGCCAGTTGCTCTAGCAATTCAGCCGCAAAGGTAGTTGGCAGTCCAAAGCGCCGCAAACTGAAACTCAGCTCTTCTTCAACCGTAGATTCAAACAGTTGCCGATTAGGGCGTTGCATCAACAATCCCAATTGCTGGCCAAACACTCCGGCTTTAGGACGCTGACCAAAAACCTTCATGGGCAATGGATAAACATTGGACTGAATCCCCGCAATCGCTTTTAACAGGCTGCTTTTACCGCTGCCGTTATCGCCTACCAGTGTCACCAATTCGCGGCGCTGCACGGCCAGCGGCTGTGGGCTACTAAAGAGTGTATGAGCCCCCTGATAACGAAACTCAAATGGCTCAGCGGTAAACACAGCTTCTGTTTGCGGACTAAATGCGGTTAATGCCACTTGGTGATCGCAGTGGAATTGTCCGGGTAACAATCTGCCGTTTTGTAATTGCCAGAAGTGATTGGCAACGCCAGCAAAGGCATCAGGATTGTGTTCCGACATCACTACCGCCATTCCCTCGGCCAGCAATCCCCGGATAACCGCCAGCAGTTCATCAACTCCGCTGTTATCCAGTTGCGCCCAGGGTTCATCCAGCAACAGTACCGCCGGCTCACTGACCAGTTGCGCCGCAATCATCAGCCGATATTTCTGCCCGAGCGATAGATTACCAATGGGACTGTCTAACGCCACGAACAAACCCACGCGACGCAACGCTTTTTGCACCCGCGGGATCATCTCATCCCGCGTAACACCGGTATTTTCCAGGGCAAAAGCCACTTCGGCGCCAACAGTTTGCCGCAGCAGTTGTACCTGAGGATCTTGCATCACCAGCCCGCATAACAAACCGAGCCGACGATAGACACCGCCTTCAAATGGTCGGCTTTGCAGGCCAGATAGCAAGCGCAGCAGCGTTGATTTACCGGAGCCTGTCGGGCCGCTGATACAGTGGCAGGATCCCGATTCAATACAAAGGGTCAGATCCCTAAAAATCCACGGTTCCAAGCTGCCGTAGTTAAAGTTGACCCCGTCAAGCTCCAGTAATCTCATACTCAAATCTGCCAATTGATCCCGACAAACACCTCTCTACCTGGCTGTGGCAAGGAATCACTCTGGTAGTAGTTCTCGTCCAGCAGGTTGGTGGCGCGCAGGTAAAGTTCCAGGTTCTTACTCCCCAAAGGTTGGGTCAGATTGACATCCACCAAGGTGTAGTTATCCAGCGAGTATTCGACCGCTGTCTTCACACCATTAACCTTTTGATTTTGGTAATAAACCTGATCCATGATCCGTTCAACACTGAGATGGAAACGAGTTGCCGTGGGTAACTCATAACCTAATTCAAAACGGATCTGATGTTTGGGCCGATAATTCAAGCCGTCATAACGGGTCTTATTCGCGGTTTTGTCTTTGGAGTCCAGATAGCTATAGGCCAGACTCAGACTCAATTTATCGATGCTGTGATTACTCAGCACTGTGTCAAACCCTTGGAAACGGTAGTCGCCAAGATTCTGAGAAATACTGTTGCTATCTTTAGCAATGAAGTTGTCAGTGTCGGTGTGGAACAGGTGGATTTCGAAATCGGTATCCATCCCCAAGCCCTGATTCAGGCCCAGTTCAACAGTCTTAGACACTTCGGTTTGCAAATCTTGGTTACCGGAAGACAAGTCATACAGATCGGACATTGACGGGAAACGTATCTTACGGGCAGCACTCAGCGTCAGCTTGGTGCTGTCAAGCGCCTGCCAGAAACCGGAAGCCATCGCGGAGTAATCATTGTCGGAGTCTTCATCACGATCCATATCGTGATAAGCCGCCCCTAGGGTATAGCCCCAGTGACCATCGGCTTGATACTGGTATTCAGCAGATCCGGTATATACCCATGCTGAATCATCAAAAGAGGCAACCGTGCTGTTGGAACCGCCACCTGAGCCACTGCCAGAACCGCTACCTGAACCACCGCCTGAACCGCTACCAGAACCGCCGCCTGAGCCACTGCCAGAACCGCTACCAGAACCGCCGCCTGATGGTGCAGTATTGTAGCTTTCCGACAGCGCATCCCAGCTTTGCCTTTCTGCAATCACAGAAGTACTCAAAATGCCTGGCTGACCAAAATCGGCAATCAACTGTACGTTGACCCCACGGACTTTCGAGGTTCCATCTTGATATTCACTGACGGTTTTGTAGCTCGCATCGGTATAAACTGTGTTGTAGGTAGCCGCTTCGTTGTAATAGCCGAAACCACGTAATGTCAGTAATTCATTGAACTTATGCGCCATCCCCAACTGGAAGGTCTTGCCATCATAATCATCAACGCGTTCATATTTAATGTTGCTAACACCACTACCATCTCTTGGTGGTTTGCCCCAATCACCGGAACGCAGGGCCATATTGGCGATCAGTTGGGTATCGTCGTTAAACCAGTAACTGCCCTGGGCGTATAGATTGCGCAGCGTCTTATCTGAGTTCAGACGGATCTCGTCGTCCTGTGAGGCAGTAGGCTCATAGTCAGACGACATTTCAAACCCATCGGTTGTCTGATAACTGCCGCTCACAAATCCCTGCCAGTTGACACCTGAGCCGGCGACACTGATATCACCTTTATAAGTGTCGCTACGCCCCGCTTCCAGATGCCCAGACAACGCAGGTGCGCTATTACCTTGTTTTGTGATGATATTGATTACACCACCTGCACCACCGGGGCCATAAAGCACCGAGGTTGGCCCAACCGAAACTTCAATGGTGGCAATTTGACTGGTAGGAATGATACTGGGATCGAACTGACCATCATCAGCGCCGTTAGCTGGCACGCCATTGATCAGCAACATCACATGACGGGTTTTAAAACCCCGAATATCGATGCGTGGGCTGCCTTCCCCCCGTAACGCACATACACACCGGGAACTGTTTTTAACACTTCATCCAGGCTTTGAGCCCCCAAATCCCGGATTTCATCTTCGGTGATAACCCATTGAGTGGTTGAGTTTTTGACGGCACTGCCGCGTTCACCATGAACGACCATGACGTCGTTGATGTTCAACAGTGGGTCACGCACAGTTTCCTGTGCTTGCGCTGCCATGCCATATCCCAAAGCCAACGCGACAACTGAAATTTTAAGCGGTAATCGTGACATTATGATGCCTTATTGGTTGTGAAGTATCGGCTTATTTTCGTGATACTGATTAAAGCCTCAAGAAATCCCAAGCAAAAAACCAACCAAGATCGACAATTTCAGCTATACGGCGAAGCGAGAATGTTGCGGAGTAGACAATATGTCTCACATGTGCGGAGCGTTATGTAATTATGTCCATATCCATCACACGGTAAATAAGCAGGTTCTGATAAAGATCGCGCTGAATTTCACACTGTTGCCGCCCGCAACTTGACAGTATCAGTTCCTGACTTTAGTTTGTGTCGCATAATCCTATCGTCGGCGCAGTACTGTCGAGTCAGGTTGTTGTAGAACCGTTTCGGAGCACCATTTGTCTGTATTATCCCTGTCAAAGGCTGTCAGTTCTCTGAGCGACAGGCTTTCCCGGCTATTTGATCATTCCCAGCCAACAGGCATCCTGCAGCTGGTTGAAGAAGTCGACTTGCCGCCCCTCATGTCATGGCTGGCGGCACAGAACCAATTCCCCAAAATTTATTGGCAGGGACGAGAGCGCCGTGAAGAAGTTGCCGCCGTTGGCTGTTGTCTGGATTTACAATTCGTCGACGCCATTGATGACAGCAAATTACAGCAGATATACCAACAACAGCGCCAGCAACCGCACGGTGCCGATGTGCGCTTTTATGGTGGGTTAGCCTTTGACCGGACACGGCAATCTTGGCCAGAGTTTGGCCGTGCACGTTTTTTGATCCCCAGAGTTGAACTCAGACGTAACCAAGATCGCGGTCAGTTGCTGGTCAACCTGAATCTTAATGAACAGTCATTAGCACAACAGATCCAGCAAGCTCAAGCGGTACTGGCGCAATTGTGTCCAGCACAACCCTTGCTGCCACCGCAAAAAACCGAGGTACTCAACCGGGTCGATATCCCAGATTTCCAGCGCTGGTCGCAATTGGTTACCGAAGTGACCTCGCCGGCATTCAATCGCCACACTCCCAAAGTGGTGCTGTCGCGCCAGAGCAAACTGCAAGTTGCGCAAACGCCAGATCCTTGGACGGTGCTGGCTGGCTGGCAAGGGCGCAATCCAACCAGTTTCCAGTTTGGGTTTCAGTTCAGCCCAGAGCATAGTTTTATCTCCTGCACCCCTGAGCGCTTATACCGCCGTCAGCAAGACGAGCTGGTTACAGAAGCGCTGGCGGGCACGACCGTGCGTGGACTCACTCCCGATGAGGATGAACGGCTAGCGCGGCAACTGCTTGATGATCACAAAAACAGCCATGAAAACCAGTTTGTCGGCACGCATATCGTGTCGGAACTGACGCCACTGAGTGATCAGGTTAATGCAGATGAGCCGCTGAAAGTTTTTAAACTCAATCATATTCAGCATTTGCATCGGGTGATCAAGGCTCGGCTACGCCAAGATGTCAGTGACTTCCAGTTACTGCAATCATTACATCCAACCCCTGCCGTGGGTGGTTTTCCCAAAGAAGCCGCGCTGCGTTATATCGCCGCCAATGAAGGATATAACCGTGGCTGGTATGCTGGCACCTGTGGTTTTCTCAGCTCGCAGCTGAGTGAATTTGCCGTAGCTATCCGCAGCGCCTTGCTGGAACCAGGTTGCATCAACCTGTTTGCTGGCGCGGGTATTCTGACCGGCTCAGATCCGTTACTGGAATGGCAAGAGTTGGAAAATAAACTTGCCACCATCATGTCGATTCTGGTGGATTTCTAGCAACGCTTGTAATCTGCACTTAGCTGTCTATAATGTGCGCCGCCCGGTAGTCGGGCAGCGGGTTCCCTCACCCCGCTTAACCAACCAAAAAGGTCACAAGATGCTTTTATTAACCCCGGCGCAGGTGAAACGCGCACTATGGCTGCTCGTCAGCTTTCACATTTTAATCATCAGTGCCAGTAATTATCTGGTGCAACTGCCCTTTCAGATCTTCGGTCTCCATACCACTTGGGGCGCATTCAGTTTTCCGTTTGTCTACCTCGCCACCGATCTAACGGTGCGTATTTTTGGCCAGCAATCGGCCAGACGCATCATCTTTATGGCAATGCTACCTGCGCTGCTGGTGTCTTACGTTATCGGGGTGATATTTCATGATGGACACTTTCAGGGAATAGCCGCGCTAAGCCAAGGTAACGATGTGGTATCGCGCATTGCGTTTGCCAGTTTTGCCGCCTATTTGCTAGGCCAATTGATGGATATTAAAGTCTTCGCCACTATCCGGGCGAAATGTGCCTGGTGGGTTGCGCCATCGGCTTCAACGCTATTTGGCAATCTGATCGATACGCTGGTGTTTTTCAGCGTGGCATTTTACGCCTCCAGCAATGACTTTATGGCAACTCATTGGCCAGAAATCGCCAGCGTCGATTACAGCTTTAAGCTGCTCATCAGCTTTGCACTCTTTTTGCCTGCGTATGGTGTACTACTGCGTTTGTTACAGGATTGGATACTAGATACTGGCTCCCGCACACAGTTTTCTTGAGTTAACGAGAAGCACTTATCTGTACTGATAATGGATTTGAAAGCTGGCCCAAACAGCATGGCACCACAGAGGTATATTGGAAGAAACAGGGCATCCGTCGATGCCCTCAGTATTACACTAAAACCTCTTTAATTTTGTTGCCCCAGACACTCGATTCGACACTAGCACAAACATACTCATGCGCTTTGCACTTGTTCTGCTTCACATCATCAAAATGCACGAAGTCAGGTTTCTCCAATAACTCATCTGCCTTATAGCGGAACAGCACCTGATAAACAAAATCAATGAAAATAATATACTTGCGTGGCAGATAGGCCCGTTTGGGGAATGAAACACACAGCACATTGTGCTCCATCGGAAAATCTTCCAGTAACGGCACCAACTCGCCGTTCTGTATTGCCTCTTCCACAATCATCGGCGGTAAGGCGGCAATCCCCATTCCCGCAATAGCCACTTCACGGGCTAAGGTAATATTGTTCACCCGAAACTGGATTTTAGGCGTAATCGTTTGCCACTGCTGACCATCAAAAATGCGGATATAGCTGTCGGTAGGTACTTTTGCCAGCGAAGTATAGAGATCGATATATTTATGCTGCCATAAATCATCGGTGCGCTGCGGATGACCAAAACGCTCCAAATAGGCCGGACTCGCCACCAGTGTAGTTGAAGTATTGAACAGTTTATAGGTCTGCAATCTTGGGTCATCCAGCAGCCCGACATGGAACAGAATATCCACGCCTTCCTCAATCAGGTCGACATTGCGATTGCTCAGTTCTGTATCAATACGGATATCTGGATAAGACTCTAGAAAGCAGGCAAACACTGGCCCCATGAACAGTTGTCCCATCTCAAATGGACAAACAACATGGAGATTTCCTTTAACGCGCTGTTGACTGGCACTTAATTGTGCTTCAGCATTCTCTAAGTCCAACAAAATTTTAGTAATTTTGTTGTAATATTCGGCACCAGCTTCTGTCAGTCGCAATGCGCGGGTAGTACGGAACAACAGTTGTACCCCGGTTTGCTTCTCCAATTCCGCCACTTTCCGGCTAACGGTAGTTTTGGTCAGGCCCAATGCCTTAGCAGCACCGGTGAAGCTTCCTTGTTCCACCACTTGGGCAAAAATTTGTACCCGATTTAGATCCATTTATTGTTTCGCCTATGCAACAGTGAGTGAATTATTAAATGACTAATAAATTTTTTGGCACAGTTGTAGAATAACCTGCCTTAAGGTGGCAAGTCAGCCCCTTTTTTGGCTCGAACCAGTATTTATGTAGCACTTTAGTAGTAAAGCTGACAGGCGTGATGGGCAAGGATGAGAAAAAGCCGTGTAATTTTGGGATAATGAATCCTTCACAACAGAAAACCAGGATTGTTGCCACTTTAACTAGGGTAACAAACTGACACTTTAATGAAATTTTACCATTTAAAATTTTCCCTTTTATTCGCACTTGTTAATAATGGTTGCCTATGGACTGATACAGACAACCATGGAATGCAATTGCCAGTATCAGGATGCAGGATGACCAACCAGTCTTCCGGACAAGTCGATTATTGATAGGAGTTCTCATGCGGCAGATATTAAAAGTTGCCTCAGTTGTAAGCATGGCGTTATGGATTAGCGCCTGCGGTGCGGAAAAGGAACAAGCTCAAGGACAACAGACGGCACCGGCCATGGAAGTGGGAATTATTCCTGTCAAAAGTGTGACTCAGGAACTAACCACTATCTTGCCAGGGCGCAGCAAAGCATACCAGGAAGCCGAAGTACGGCCACAGGTAAGCGGTATTATCCTTAAACTCAGTTTTAACGAAGGTGGTTATGTGAAACAGGGGCAATCTTTATATCAGATTGATCCCGCTACCTATAAAGCTACAGTGCGAAGCGCTGAAGCGGATCTTGCAAACGCCAAGGCCAGCCTTGCCTCAACAACCGCTACTTATCAGCGTTACCAGAAACTGCTGAAAACCGACTTTGTCAGTAAAGAAGATTTTGATACTGCCGAAGCCGCTTATAAGCAGTCAAAGGCAGCGGTACTGGTGGCTGAGGCGGCATTGAACACCGCCAAGATTAATCTGGACTATACCGAAGTACGCGCGCCAATTTCTGGCCGGGTTGGTAAATCCACCGTAACCCCTGGTGCGCTGGTAACAGCCAACCAGACCACCGCGTTAGCCACTATCCAGCAACTGGATCCGATTAAAGTGGATATCGTACAGTCCAGCACCCAGATGTTGCAGCTAAAAGCTAGCCTGAAAGCTGGCAAGCTTAAAGCAACGGACAATGCCGCCGTCAAATTGATGTTGGAAGATGGCAGCGAATACAACCATGAAGGCACACTGAAATTCTCTGAAGTAAGTGTTGATGAAGCGACAGGTTCTGTAACGATGCGGGCAGAGTTCCCGAATCCAGAAGGTTTATTGCTGCCGGGGATGTATGTTCGAGCAATGTTGAATACTGGGATTGATCCTGAAGCGATTTTGGTACCGCAAAAAGCCATCTCCCGCAATACCAAAGGGCAGGCTGTGGCTATGGTAGTTAACCCGCAAAATCAGGTGGAACCGCGCATTGTTACAACGGCCGAGGTTATAGGCAACCAATGGCGTATCACTAGCGGTCTGAAAGCTGGCGACAAACTCATTGTCGAAGGACTGCAAAAGATCCGTCCAGGAGCACCGGTAACACCGAAAGAGATTTCAAACCAGCAATAACAGGGCGGAACTTATGGCACGTTTCTTTATCGATCGCCCCATCTTTGCTTGGGTGATCGCAATACTATTAATGTTAGCTGGGGTGCTGGCGATCAGGTCATTACCTGTCGCGCAATACCCAAAAATTGCCCCACCAACTGTGGTAATTTCAGCGAATTATCCTGGTGCGTCTGCCAAGACAGTGGAAGATTCGGTGACACAGATTGTCGAACAGAGCATGACTGGTCTTGACCACATGCGTTATATCACCTCAACCAGTGATAGTTTCGGTAATGCGCAGATCACCATCACCTTCAATGCAGAAGCCGACCCAGATATCGCGCAGGTGCAAGTACAGAACAAGCTGCAAACAGCAATGACGCTGCTGCCGCAAGAAGTACAGGCACAAGGGGTACGAGTTAATAAATCCACTTCCGGCTTCCTGATGGTGGTGGGCTTTATTTCCAGCGATGGCTCGATGAACAAAGCAGATATTGCCGACTTTATCGGTTCAACCATCAAGGATCCACTGAGCCGTGTGCCAGGTGTGGGTGAAACCACACTGTTTGGGGCACAGTACGCGATGCGTATATGGCTCGACCCAATGAAGCTGACACAATATAACCTGACCACTACCGATGTTGTGGCCGCTATCCAATCGCAAAATGCGCAGGTAGCAGCCGGTCAGTTTGGTGGAGCCCCGGCAGTGAAAGGGCAAGAGCTTAACGCCACTATTACTGCACAAAGCCGACTGCAGACACCGGAACAGTTCCGTAAGATCATTCTTAAGTCCAACAGTGCGGGCGCTAACGTTTATCTGTCGGATGTTGCTCGCGTGGAACTCGGCGCGCAAAGCTACAATATTTCTTCACTGTACAACGGTCAGCCCGCCAGTGGTTTGGCCATCGCGCTAGCAACCGGTGCTAACGCCTTGGACACTGCCGAAGCGGTACGCGCAAAATTAGATGAACTGCGGCCCACCTTTCCGGAAGGTCTAAAGATTATCTATCCATATGACACCACCCCGTTTGTGGAAAAATCCATTGAAGGTGTGGTGCATACCCTGCTGGAAGCCATTGTACTGGTGTTTGTCATCATGTACCTGTTCTTGCAGAATTTCCGCGCAACCTTGATCCCAACTATCGCCGTTCCGGTAGTGTTGTTGGGTACCTTTGCGGTGTTATCTTTTGCTGGTTACAGTATCAATACCTTGACGATGTTCGCCATGGTGCTCGCTATCGGGTTATTGGTGGACGATGCCATTGTGGTGGTGGAAAACGTCGAACGTGTGATGGCTGAAGAAGGCCTTAGTCCTAAAGAAGCCACCAAGAAGTCGATGGGGCAAATTACCGGCGCATTGATCGGTATCGGGGCAACGCTGTCAGCGGTATTTGTGCCTATGGCCTTCATGTCTGGTTCTACCGGGGTTATTTATCGGCAGTTCTCTATTACCATTGTTTCGGCAATGGCACTGTCTGTTATCGTGGCAATTGTGCTGACACCAGCACTGTGTGCCACTATGTTAAAACCGATCCATAAAGGCGAAGTTCACGAGAAAAGCGGGTTCTTCGGCTGGTTTAACCGTGGATTTGAACGGTTTACCTCAGGTTACGAGTCATCGGTATCTAAGCTCATCAAACGTTCATTCCGTATGATGATCATCTACGCCGCACTGGTTGGGGTGGTCGCTTGGATGTTTACCCGTATGCCAACAGCATTCTTGCCTGATGAAGATCAGGGGATGTTATTGTCATTGGCAATCCTGCCGCCTAACTCATCACAGGAAAGTACTGAGAACGTTCTGAAAAAGTTTCGGAACATTTCCAGAAAGAACCTGGCGTTAAGTCAGCGTTTACCGTAGCTGGGTTTAGTTTCGCCGGTCAGGGTCAAAACATGGGGATGGTGTTCGTTAACCTGAAAGACTGGTCTGAACGTACCGCACCAGGCTCAGATGTGCAGTCAATTGCTGGCAGAGCCATGGGCGCTTTCTCGCAGTTTAAAGAAGCGATGGTGTTTGCGTTTGTACCACCAGCGGTTATCGAACTGGGGACGGCCAACGGTTTTGACCTGTACCTACAGGATCTAACAGGTCAAGGGCATGAGAAACTGATCCAAGCCCGTAACCAACTGCTAGGTATGGCGGCACAAAATCCGAAGCTGATGGCGGTTCGACCCAATGGGCAGGAAGATGCCCCTATGTATAAGTTGGATGTTGATTACGAAAAACTCAAAGCGCTTGGCGTAGAGATAAGTACCGTCAACAGCACGCTGGCGACCGCATGGGGTAGTTCATACGTTAACGACTTTATTGATCGTGGCCGTGTGAAAAAGTCTATGTCCAGGGCGAAGCCAAATATCGTATGCAGCCTGATGATTTGGACAAATGGTATGTGCGCAACAATACCGGTGATATGGTGCCGTTTTCTGCCTTTGCCAAAGGGTATTGGGAATATGGTTCTCCACGTCTAGAACGTTTCAACGGTTTGTCTGCGGTGAACATTCAAGGCTCTGCCGCTCCGGGTTACAGTACTGGGGAAGCAATGGATGCTATGCAACAATTGGCTAAACAGCTTCCGCCTGGATTCGGTTTGTCTTGGAACGGTATCTCCTATGAAGAACGGCTATCTGGCAACCAGGCTCCTGGGTTGTATGCCCTGTCGCTGCTGGTAGTCTTCTTGGTATTGGCGGCATTGTATGAAAGCTGGTCAGTGCCAATTGCGGTTATTCTGGTGGTGCCACTAGGGGTTATCGGCGCACTGTTAGCGATGAATGGCCGTGGTCTGTCCAACGACGTATTCTTCCAAGTGGGTCTGCTGACAACCGTGGGGCTGGCAACCAAAAATGCCATCCTGATTGTAGAATTCGCGAAAGAGTTCTATGAGAAAGGCTCAGGTCTTGTCGAAGCAACCCTGCATGCGGTAAGAGTGAGGATCAGGCCAATTCTGATGACATCACTGGCCTTTGGTCTTGGGGTAGTCCCACTGACAGTAAGTACTGGCGCTGGTTCTGGTAGCCAACATGCTATTGGTACTGGGGTATTAGGTGGCATGATGAGTTCTACCTTCTTGGGGATCTTCTTTATCCCAGTATTCTTTGTGGTGGTTGAGCGCTTGTTCAGCAAGCGTGAAAAAGGCAGCAACGAAGAATAAACAACGCTTACCTGCTAGAAAGCCGCTCAATGAGCGGCTTTTTTATTCTCTAACGTTAACATTTAATACTGGAGCAATACGCAGTCTGACCAACTTAGTGATTGGGAATAAACACCAAAAAGCCATGATAGGCAGTTAAAAATCTACGGAGATGGGGAGACAGCAGCAGGGGTGAAAAACAGGCAAAAAAAAGACCCGGAGAGGGGTCTGAAAAGGCAAACTATGAACTAATCGCTTTCGCCTAAACCATGTACAGGTTTAATTTAACCACATGACACTGAATAAAAGCTGAACAATACCCCCGGTATTTGCCAACTATTGCGACAATAAGCCACCCGGCTACTGTTTTTCATCATTAACTCACTTAGTTTGCAGCGTATTATTGAGTTTTGCCTATGTAACAAGAGTAAACCCGCCTAAAAAATCTTATTAATAACTTTTATTATCAATTAGTTAAATTTTTAAAAAGTTGCACTTAGTGAATTTTTACTACTTATTTAAACGATGAAAACGAAATGTTAATTTTTTAATATTATTGAGCAGTTAATCGAGTATTTCACTCAAGATAATTGTAAATATGCTTGTGAATTAACCAGTAACAACATCGGTTAAATATCATAGTGAAATACATCTATGTAACATTTGCTATGATGAAAGGCGAAGTAAAACACAGGAGATAAGATTGAGGCAGATATTATTGGCAGTCCTGTTGCTGACAAGTTTGGCTGGCATGACGGCAGAACCCGCCAAGCGTAAAATTATTGCCCATTACTCACCTCAAGGCACCAGCCAGCAAGCCAAGCAGGAAAAGGTCTATCGCTCTGATAATAATGGCGTTGTCTTGTTCAGTGATCTGATACCGCCGCAGGACAACTATGAAGTATTATTGTTCGACTGCTATGCTTGCAACCCGCACTCCACTATCGACTGGCACAAAACCCCTTTATTTCGCGCTGACTATCAAAGCGAAATCACCAAAGCAGCCAAAGACTATCAACTGGATCCAGCATTGATCCGCGCGGTGATCCATGCGGAGTCGGCATTTAATGCCTCAGCACAATCCCGCACCGGCGCAAAAGGGCTGATGCAACTGATGCCACAAACGGCTAATGAGTTAGGGGTTAGAGATGCGTTTTCAGCGGCACAAAATATTGATGCGGGCAGCCGTTATCTGGCCAAAATGCTACAACGATTTGGTGGCAACATCACCTTGGCATGTGCCGCCTATAATGCGGGCGCCACCACAGTCAACAACTTCCAAGGCGTACCACCTTATCCAGAAACCCAGGCATATGTTGAACGTGTGGGAATTTTGCTGCAACGCTACCGCACACTGTAAATTACTCGCCGACTTCCCACTCGACCCGATAGCTGCCGCCTGGCTGTTGCAGGATCGGTTGCAGCGTTGCCAGCATCTCTTTGGCAATCTCATCCAATTGCCACGGCGGATTAATGACCCATAATCCGGCGGCCGTCATACCAAACTCGTTGTTATCGGGCCTGATACTTTGCTCAATGCGTAACTGCCGCCGTATGCCACTGTCTTTGAGACGGCTGAGCATAGCCTCTGTCTGCTGCCGCTGCACCACCGGATACCACAACAGATAAACGCCGGTGGCAAATTTGCGATAGGCTTTTATCAGTGTTTCAGCAACCAGTTCATAATCCGTTTTAATCTCATAACTGGGATCAATCAGTACCAATCCCCGGCGCTCTTTGGGTGGCAAGGCCGCAATCAACCCCTTAAGACCATCACCTTCGACGATTTTTACCTGCGAATCTTGACCAAAATATTCCGACAATAACTGTTGATCCGAAGGATGCAGTTCATGCAGCAACATGCGATCCTGTGGCCGTAAATTCATATCAACCAATGCCGGAGAGCCAGGATAAAACCCCAGCGCTTGGTTGTTTTCGTTAAAATGACGGATATTGTCCAGATACTGTTGCAGGCTGTCTGGTAACGAGTTTTGAGCCCATAGACGCGCCACGCCATCCCGATACTCTCCCGTCTTCTCAGCAAACTCATCATTGAGGCTATAACCACCAGCACCGGCATGCGTGTCGATATACACCAGACCTTTATCTTTTTTCTGCAACAACGTCAGTGCCTGCAACAACACTGCATGTTTCAGCACATCGGCATAGTTGCCCGCATGATAGCCGTGACGATAACTGAGCATAGTAACTTCCAACCTAAGACATAAGCGCGGCATTATAAGATTCATTCACTGAAAAAGCACCTTGGCAGCAGTTTCTACCCAGCACAGGCTTTGGCATAATGCGGCTAACCATACTGCCGTCGAGAAGTTATTTGAAAACGCCTGTTACCCCGGTCTATTTCGATCAGAACCAAGCACAACTTGGCAAATTACTGGCACCCTATCCATTGCAATTTGACCCCAATGCCCCATTTGCAATGGCATTAATAGACGGAAAGCTCAATCTGTTAAAACGCGATGAACCCAAGCTCGGTGGTGTACATGTTGATTTTACCAGTGGTGCGGTGGCTCATCGGCGTAGATTTGGTGGCGGTCGCGGCCAAGAAATTGCCAAGGCCGCTGGCTTAAAACAGGGGGCGACACCAAATGTCCTCGACAGCACTGCCGGACTAGGCCGGGACGCATTTGTCTTGGCCAGCCTTGGCTGTCGCGTATGGCTGATTGAACGTCATCCGGTAGTCGCTGCCCTGTTGGCCGATGGTTTAGCCCGCGCCTACGCCGATGCAGAGATTGGCAACTGGATGCAGCAACGCATGCAGTTACTGCCTTGGGGCACCGAATTGACGAACCTTAACCCACAACAACTGCCCATTGATGTGGTCTATCTCGATCCCATGTATCCCCATCGTGATAACAGCGCCCAGGTCAAGAAAGAGATGCGCGTGTTTCAGCATCTGGTCGGTGCCGATAACGATGCGGCCAAACTGCTGCAACCAGCGTTAGCACTGGCGAGCAAACGTGTAGTGGTAAAACGACCAGATTATGCGGAGGCGCTGGATAACACCCCACCGACCTTAGTGATTGCGATGAAAAAAATCGCTTTGATGTCTACCTAAAAGTGCCCCACAGCAAATAATGAGTTAGTGCGATCTAATATTCACGTTGCAAGATCTATCTGTTACGCAATATACTATACCCCAGTATAGGACTTGGAGATCAAAATGCCCAATAGCCTAGAGGATAAAAAGCGCGTTTTAGCGCGAGTACGCAGGATCAAAGGACAATGCGAAGCATTAGAACGAGGCCTGGAATCAGGTGCGACTTGTGCGTCGATATTGCAACAGATTGCTGCTACCCGAGGAGCCATTAATGGATTAATGGCCGAAGTGCTTGAAACTCACATTCGTGAAGAATTTAGCCCTCCAGAGGATGGAGAAAAAATTAAAGAGTTGCTTGTACTTGTGCGCAGCTATCTGAAATAGCTCTTCATCTGCAAAACATCTCGTTTGTTGAAAACAAGCTAACCATGAGGAAATTATTTATGAAATCACGTGCAGCCGTAGCCTTTGCTCCCGGTAAGCCACTGGAAATTGTTGAGATAGATGTCGCTCCACCTAAAAAAGGTGAAGTACTGATCAAAATCACGGATACCGGCGTATGTCATACCGATGCCTTTACTCTTTCAGGTGATGATCCTGAAGGCGTTTTTCCTGTGGTATTAGGCCATGAAGGTGCTGGTGTTGTTGTTGAAGTTGGTGAAGGCGTGACATCCGTAAAACCGGGTGATCATGTGATCCCACTATATACCGCTGAGTGTGGTGAATGCGAATTCTGTAAGTCAGGCAAAACTAACCTGTGTGTAGCCGTTCGCGCTACTCAAGGAAAAGGGTTGATGCCTGATGGGACTACCCGCTTCTCATACAAGGGGCAACCCCTGTATCACTACATGGGATGTTCAACTTTTTCTGAATATACCGTCGTTGCTGAAGTTTCGCTTGCCAAAATCAACCCTAAAGCAAATCACGAACACGTCTGCTTGCTAGGTTGTGGGGTGACTACTGGGATTGGTGCAGTACACAACACCGCAAAAGTGCAAGAAGGCGACTCAGTTGCTGTATTTGGCTTAGGTGGGATTGGTCTGGCCGTGATCCAAGGGGCTCGTCAAGCCAAGGCTGGACGGATTATCGCCATCGATACTAACCCAGCCAAATTTGAATTGGCCAAAAATTCGGTGCGACCGACTGCGTTAATCCTAAGGATCATGAAAAACCAATCCAGCAAGTCATCATTGATATGACCGGTTGGGGAGTTGATCACTCTTTCGAATGTATCGGTAACGTCAATGTCATGCGTGCAGCACTGGAATGTGCTCACCGCGGTTGGGGCCAATCCGTCATTATCGGTGTAGCTGGCGCTGGGAAAGAGATCTCTACTCGCCCATTCCAGTTAGTCACTGGTCGTCGTTGGTTGGGTTCTGCATTCGGTGGCGTTAAAGGCCGTACTCAGTTGCCAGGCATGGTAGAAGATGCCATGAAAGGTGACATCGACCTGGCACCATTCGTGACCCATACCATGGGGCTCGAACAAATCAATGATGCCTTTGAGTTAATGCACGAAGGCAAATCTATCCGTTCAGTCATCAAGTTCTGAACCAGGAAAGGGACAGACGTGGCAGGCGACCTGCCGCGTCCACGTTCACTAAGTAATTAATGGAGTTATCATGAGTGAAGTTTTTACATCCAGCGATTGAAGGCGGCGTCAAGAAAGGTGTGGCTGGATTTGCTGGCGGCACACTGAAATGCCATTGCGCAGTCGACCCAGTTGAAGTCAAGGTCGAGTCAAACGTTGCCCACAATCACGCCTGTGGCTGTACCAAATGCTGGAAACCTACCGGAGCAGCGTTTTCAGTGGTTGGTGTAGTACCACGCGATAAAGTGACTGTCGTTGCCCATGCGGAAAAATTGGTAGTAGTGGATGAATCTGCCGCCATTCAGCGTCATGCCTGGCAAAGAATGTGGCGCCCATTTGTATGGTCGCATCGAAAACACCGCCCATCCATTTTACGGTCTCGATTTTATCCATACTGAACTTTCTGCTGACGAAGGCTGGGAAGAACCACGCTTTGCCGCTTTTGTATCCTCCATCATTGAGGGTGGTGCGGCACGTCCTGAACAGATGGATGGCGTACGCGCTAAACTGTCAAAACTTGGCTTACCGCCTTATGATTCATTGAATCCACCGCTAATGGATGCTATTGCGACCCATATTGCTAAGCAAAAAGGCATTCTTTAACTGTCATTGGAAGCGATACGCCGTACCGCTTCCATTTTTCTGCACCATCAACTATTCGTAAACCAACAACGTATTTTCAGTCACGTAACGCCTGCAGCAAACGCCCAACCTCGCACACGCATTTATTAAAAATCACTTACATCTGCATATTGAAAGATAATAAATTAGTGATTTCCTTGATCTTTCCCTTAAAAAACATTTAAATCATCACCCGTTGATTTAAATGTTGCAATGCCTGTCTGCGTATTATCTAAGCATCTCTTAGCTCGCGTTTTAAACCATGTAATTTTACCCATGAGCCCACAGCAACCAAGGGTTGTGAGCCAGATGATTTTTAATTGAAAAATAGTTGATATGTATATTTTTTCAGATGGTTATCTAAAGCCCTCGGCGCACAAACAAGCGCTAGGCGACTGGCTAACTAGCCAAGGGGTCAGTTGGGTTTATGTAGGTAAAGTATTACTTGCTGTCACGATTGCTTACTGGCTAGCGATGTTTCTGCAGCTCCCCAGCACCCGCTCAGCCGCACTGACGGTGTTAATCGTGATGCAACCACAAACCGGCCAAGTATTAACCAAAAGTGTTGCGCGTATCATTGGCACCATCTTTGGCCTCGCCGTCAGCTTGCTGTTGGTCGCGCTGTTTCACCAGCATCCCGTAATGTTTGTGTTAGGCACATCACTTTGGTGCATGTTTTGTATCAGCGGTGCCGTGCGCTACCGTGACATGCGCAGCTACGCCTTTCTGCTGGCGGGGTACACGGTAGGAATGATTGGCATTCCGGCCGCAATGGATCCACACATTGCGGTGTCCGTATCCATTGGACGGGTATTAGCGGTTATTTTGGGTATTTTATGTGGGGGATCATTACTGCCTTGGTGTTTCCAGACACTACAGAAACGGCTTATAAATCTCTGTTATCACAAAGATTAAGCAATTTTTGTAAACAGTCTCTCGAACTGCTTAAACATGAAACCACGCCACAAGCTTACCAAATGGCGCGGTTAAAATTTGCGTCACAAGCCGTTATGAGTGAAGCCGTGCGCCAAGCGGCCTGTATTGAAGACCCGCATATGCAGAGTATGCGCAACCAACTTATTCGCCTTACCCATAGTTTTATGGCGCTTGGCACTAGGTTATATGCGCTATCGCGGGTTTTCTTTTCATTAGAAGCGCAGCGTCCTAGCCACCAGCTATTGTCTCACGCATTGGATAGCATCAGCAGGCCATTAGTCGACCTGTTGCAAGAATTGGTCGAGGATAAGCTTTCCAGCGCGCGCGTAGCAACATATCGACGCCGAGTGGATTTTATCTGCCTTTCAACCAAGTTATCGATTCGGGAACAGCGAAGCCAACTATTGGCTCACCCTGACTATCTAGCGTTACCAACTGACGAACAACAACCGCTATTTGAACTCTATGAGACCAGTGCTGAGCTGTTATTTAGATTCACCGATTGCCTCCGCGTATATCTGGAAGACTATGGCGCGTTGACCGATGAGACTAATCCGCAGAAATGGGAGCAAACAGGTGCAATTGGTTCCTGGCAATCTTCGGTCAACTCGCTCTACGCCTTATCTTGTGGGCTACGGGCCAGCATTATCATTTTTATCAGCTATGGCATGTGGTATCTGAGTGGCTGGCAAAGCGGCACCATGTTTTTTCAAACGGCCATTATTGGATTGATGTTAAGCGCAACCTCCCCGGCTCCGCATAAGATGATAGTTGGTTTAGCGCAAGGCTCAGGTCTGGGATATCTTCTCGGCTTTTTGATTACGTTTTTACTGCTCCCTAAAGTGGATGGTTTTCCACTGATGATGGTCTGTGTTTCCCCCATTTTTATCATAGGCACCTGGTTAACGTTAACCCCTAAATACGCCGGTATCGGCATGGGAGCCATGATTAATTTTTGCTTTGTTGCCTCCCCGGCGAACCCGGCGACCTATGCCCCTGAACCCTTTGTAAATATGGCACTTTCGGGTTTTCTAGGCATGGCGGTCGCCGCCGTGATATCGAGTTTAATGTTTCCACCCTCTGGGCGCTGGTTGTCCAACGCCTTACTCAAAGATTTGCGCATGCTGGTGCCAATGGCTGCGAAAGACAACTTGCGCGATCTCAGCACTAAAATTGATAGCCGTTGTCGAGACTTATTACATCAAATCGACGGCGTCACCAAAGGACAAGATAACGTTCAAACGAAGTTAGTGAGTTGGTACACCAGCGTATCGTCGGTAAGTCATGCATTGATAGAATTGCGTCAACTCCTCGCCAAGCTAGCCGTTGAAAACAGACCAACCACTGCCGCCGAACGCCGCTGGCGTAAATCGCTAGTTCATATGCAACGCGCACTTGAGCTGTTGTATTCCGCACCAGACAAACGTCACTACGCCCACGCGCTGCATATAACTGCGCATATGATCAATATTACCCGAGGACAGTTAGAGCCTGAGAGCGAACTGTTTGATGATTCACCGAAACGACAGATGATGAGCTATTTACATTTCATTTATGCCGCGCTGCGTGATCGTGCTGGACCATTTAAAACCTGCAATGCGCAGTTAGTACCAACCATGGCATCGGCCATTTAATGAGTTAAGGCTATGAGTAATTCGACAACCCCACCTAAACGCCGTGGCCGCCGGCAACGCAATGAACTTTCTGGACGCGAAGCGTTACTCAGCGCCGCCATCAAAGCATTTGCCCAACATGGCTATGAGGCCGCCAGTTTACGCGCCATTGCCGCCAGTGCTGGAGTAGACGTAGCGCTTTGTGCTCGCTTGTTTGGTAACAAGGCAAATTTATGGCAAGCAGTACTGGATACTGTGGCAGAAACCTTTGAGCAGCAACATCGTGCCACTTTTGCGGCAATCGACGTCTTGGCCGACAGTCACCCCTATCAGGCGATGTACCAGTTTATCGAATTTCATACTCACTTTACGGTGCAGAATCCTGAGTTATCCGCTTTTTCTTGCAAGAAGCCACCATGTCACCCGAACGCACAGCCATTATCCAACGGCAAGTTATTGAGCCCATGCAACGACCGATGCTTAAGGTTGTCGCAAAAGCTAAAGCAGCCAAGGTGATTCATTATCATGATCCCGCCCTGTTTTTACGTATGTTAGTCGCCGCCATTGTTTTTCCACTCACAGTGCCAGAAATAGCCCCAAGCAATGACCACGAAGACATTGCACAACGAGTGATTAGAGAAGTCAGCAACATCTACCTACAGCTACCACAAAACCAATAACTTCATAAAAAATAGCTAATTATTTTAGAGGAGCATATGAGTCGTTATCTATTAAGAAGCCCCAGGAAGCTGTGCAAAACCTATAGCGCTTACCTTGCCAGTTTACTCCTGCCACTTTTATGCAGTTGTGCTTCTTCCGATGGGATAGCCCCCACGCCAAAATGGCAACATTACCTGTCGCCCATGTAACGGATAAGACTCTGGCGCCACCAATGGTGACTGAACAGTGGTGGACAGCATTCAATGATCCACAACTGGATCAGTTGATTACCAAGATGGAAAATCTTAGCCCAACGTTACAGCAAGCCATAGATCGCATCCATATTGCCACCGCCAAGGTGGGAGTTGTTGGTGCTGACGCCAAGCCACATCTTGCTGCCAACGGCAGTCTAGGCGTTGAACATTGGCCTGAAGACACCCACTACGGTGCGGGTTTAAATGGTGATACCACATGGAACAATACCGCTGGGCTTGCTTTTGATTACGATATAGACCTATTTAAAAAACAGGATGACCGCGAGCAACAAGCGTGGGCGCAACTGCAATTTAGCCGCATCTCCGCCCAAGCCGCGCAATTGCAACTCATCGCTAATATTGTACGAAGCTATATTGGTCTGGCGCTGGCCTATGATCAGCGAGAAGTGCAGCGCCAACGTTTCGCGCAGCAGCAAGAGATTATTAATTTAACCAAACAACAATTTGATTATGGCTTAGGCTCACGTTACGACCTGCAACAGGCTCAAGCACAGCTCCCCATCATCAACAGTGTAATCCGCGCCCTAGATGAGCAGATTGCTCTTGATAAAAACCAGCTGGTGACCTTGGTAGGTTTACCGCTAGCAGAGAGTAACAACATACAACGCCCAACGTTGATGCTCGCCACAACACTCCAATTACCACAGGCGTTACCTTTGTCACTCGTGGGTAATCGCCCAGATATTAATGCAACCCGCTGGCAAATTGTGACCGAAGCTAAAGGCGTTGACTTAGCGAAAGCCAATTTTTATCCCAATATCAATCTGCGAGCCGGCTTGAGTCAGGTGATGACGGTAGGTGATATGACTCAACTCGTTAGCGCCGAAAACCGCAGTTACTCTGCTGGCCCCGTGATTTCACTGCCCATTTTTGATGGTGGTGCCCGCCGCGCACAATTAGGCATTGCCAGCGCACGTTATGATGAAGTCGTGCACAGATATAACGCCACGCTACAACAAGCGTTGCGAGAGGTATCAGACCTGCTGATCCAGCAAAACTCGGCGCAAGATCAAGCCGTATTTGCCGATGATGCTGTTGCACGCGCCACACAGGTTTACCAAACAGCAGAAACCGCCTTCAAGCAGGGCTTTCGGGATTATCTACATGTCTTGGATGCGCAAACCCGCCTATTTGAACAACAGCTCACCAAGGCAACAGTTCATGCTCGGTTACTCACCATTGAAGCCAATTTGGCAGTGTCACTGGGCGGCGGCATGCACTATATCGCGCCCAAAACAGAACAACTGCAACCCGCCAGATTAACCATTCAGACCACTGATGAGGCAACAGCATGTTGCGAGAAATAGCCTTTCATAGCTTTTATATCCCCACAGTAACCTTGATGTTTACTCTGGGCTATTTTCTAACGCTGGCATTGAACCAGATTTTAATGATTACCGGTGCCTACCGTTACATCTGGCACCCGACCCTATTTCGGATTGCCTTTTATATCGCCATTAGCAGCGCCCTGTCGTTAACTGTTTATCATTGAGGCTTAACATGACTTTGAAAAAGTTTTACAGCATTTTTATGACCTTACTCATTGTAGTCATGGCCTTAGTGTTGGTGCGCATGCTGTGGTTACATTACATGAACGACCCGTGGACACGAGATGCCAGAGTCCGTGCCAACGTGATCAATATTGCCCCAGATGTATCGGGGTTAGTGGATAAAGTGCTAGTACAAGATAATCAGCTAGTAAAAAAGGCGAGGTGTTATTTGAAGTAGACGCTTCCCATTATCAACTGACGATGCAGCGTGCGGTTAACAACGTTATTGCAAGAAAAACAGATGTGGATTTACGTAACGAAGAGGCCGCTCGCCGCCGCAGTGCAAACGATTTGGTTGTATCACGGGAAAACCGCAATCAAGCCAGCAGTGCCGCGAAAGTCGCTGAGGCCCAATACCAACAAGCGTTGAGTGAACTTGCTAGCGCCAAACTTGACCTACAACGCACCAAAATCCGCGCGACAGCGGATGGTTACATCACTAACTTAAATTTACACAAAGGCGATTACATTCAAGTTGGTCAGCCCGCATTAGCACTGATAGATAAAGACTCTTTTTGGGTCTACGGCTATTTTGAAGAAACCAAATTACCTTTGGTCAAAGAAGGTGAAATAGCAGAAATAACCTTGATGAGCGGTGAAAAGATGCGCGGTCACGTGAGCAGTATCGCGCGAGGCATTTACGACAGCGACAATCCAGATTCACAAGAGTTAATCGCCAACGTGCGGCCAACATTCGATTGGGTACGCTTAGCTCGCCGTATTCCGGTGCACATTACCTTGGATAATATGCCCGCGAACCAAATACTGGCGATGGGCACAACCTGCACTGTGGTACTGCAAACAGAGCATCCTCGGCGTTGGTGGGATATTTTTTAGCACCGCAGACACAGTCTAACCGTCATCGAATATTCCACCCGCATTCGGCATAAGGGGTGCGGGGTGGAGTAGCAGAGTGCGTTAGCTTTCAGGCAAGCACACCACCTTTTGCAGAAAAATGGCGTGCCACTGATTACAAATACAGTACGGTCGGCACGCTCATTCACTATGGCGAGATAGTTATTAAGCTGCTGGCGGCTCCCACAACTCAACCTTATTGCCGTCCGGGTCTATGACCCAGCCAAATTTACCGAAGTCCGAAGCTTCAGTATCGTCAAGCACATGACATCCCTCTGAACGCAATGCAGCCAAGAGCATATCAAGATTATCAACGCGGAAATTGAGCATAAAAGGTGCTGAACTTGGTGCCATCTTATCGCTGTCATTGCCAAATAAGCTCCAGATGGTCATGCCCGATTCACTTCCAGCGCCACCCCATTGGAATACCGCGCCGCCCCACTCATTTACCTCCAACCCCAGATGCTCTCGGTACCAAGCGCCTAAACGTTTAGGGTCTGCAGACTTGAAGAAGATCCCACCTATGCCAGTGACACGTTTCATAATGTTGCCCTATTTTATGTGGTTCCAACACGCAATTAAGCAGCGCCAAGCTTCGGCATAAAGCGCATGACCGACTCGTGATGACAGCGTCATCAACCTAACCACATTGCAATATGCTGAAAAAATGGTCAATGCAAATAGTGGTCACATTCACTTTTTTAGAGACAATTAATTAAATAGCAGCAATAAAATCAAATTGATAAATATCAATACTAGCGACTCATCACCTGCACAGCGTCAGCAAGCTAACAGGGCCTGCACCAGTTCCGCAACATAGTCATCATCCAGCATTTGTCCCAACATCATTTGATGACAAAGAAGCCCGAGCATGAGGGTAAATAATGGGAGTGTTTTTTCAGCCGAGACATATTTGGCAAACAAGTCGAGGTATTTGCGATTGGCCAACATCATACTGGGATCTTCTGCGACATTAGCCTCGCCAATGACCTGAATATAATCTGCCACCAATTGGAGTTCTTGGAAAAAGCGCGGAGCTATCTGCCTAAACAACACAATAAAGTTGGCAACTCGCTGCGCGGGGCTAGCATCAACCGCCAGAGGCTGTTCCACCAGGGCATCCCCATCAAAATTGATGATGGCATCCGTAGCGGCCTTAAAAAGCTCATCTTTGCTTTGGTAATAGTGATAAACGGCACTCTTACTCATGCCCAACTGCTGGCAAAGTTGTCGCATTCCCAAATTTTTGTATCCATGTTCGAGAAAGATAGCAGCGGCTTGCAGCGCCAACTCTTGGCGGCGCTGTTCATGATTGACAATTTTTGGCATTGCTCCACGTTCCCCCGTTGAATGCTGCGAAATATTAACATAGACCTTTTTTATAGACCACTTGGTCTGCATAGTTTATAGTCCACATGGACTATCTTAATTATCACCATCATTATTAGCGATAAAACAAGGGGATCGGATGCAGACTTCTACTTCTCCCAGGATTCTACTTGCTGGCGCGACAGGGTATCTTGGCTTGCACATTGTTAAGCAGCTACAAGCGCAAAACATCCACTTTGTTGCACTGGCCAGAAACACACAAAAACTCATGGCACAGGGTGTTACTGCGCAGCAAATTGTGCAGGCGGAAGTCACTCAAGCCAGCACCTTAGTGGGCGTCTGCAACGGCATTGATGTGGTGATCTCCTGCTTAGGCATCACGCGGCAGCGAGACGGCCTTAGTTACATGGAGGTGGATTATCAGGCAAATCTGAATCTGTTGCTGGAAGCAGAACGCGCAGGCACACGTAAATTCATCTATATTTCGGCCTTTAATGCTCCGCTCTACCCGCAAGTACGCTTGTTGCAGGCCAAAGAGCGCTTTGCGACTCGTTTACTCCAGTCTAAAAAACTGCAACCTTGCGTTATTCGTCCCAATGGTTTCTTCTCTGACTTGGAAGAAATCTATCAGATGGCATCGACCGGGAAAGTGTATCAGTTCGGTGACGGTTCAGTGCGGCTTAATCCCATTCATGGCCGAGATCTGGCTCAGTTCTGTTTAGCCGCCATTCCTCGCACGGAACAAGAACTCGATGTTGGCGGGCCAGAAGTCTTGTCCATCGAACAAATCGCCCAATTGGCTTTTCGCGCCCTCAATAAACCGGAGCATATTGTCAAGCTACCGGATTGGGTAAGACGCATGGTCTTGTGGATTGTGGCTCGATTACCAGACAGATGGGGCGGACCAGCAGAATTCTTTTTAACCGCGATGAGTCAAGATGCAGTTGCACCCGCCTATGGCGAGCTGCGCCTCGGTGACCATTATGCCCACATGGCCATCGCCCATAATACATAACGCCATATGCACTGCTTGTAACAACTGCGCTGACAAGCACAGGCACGGTTAAAAACTCAGAATGCTTGGCTGTTGGCATCATCAATCATTTCATTTAAAAAGAGTTTTCATTTATAGGCTTTTAAACGCCAGAAACATTATCTGCATTTATTCGTGTTAGTGTTTTTAGCTGGCATACTGTCGGAGAACGCTCGAATAGGCAGAGTGAAGCTGAAGACTGTATCCGTTGCTGCTATTCACAAGGCACTCTGGCAACATTATCGCCATAATGTATACAGGCACCCGATGACCTATTATCAGGATCATGGCTAGCGGCAGAGCGGTTAGGCTTAAGGTGAATATCGTTGCGCTGGCGATTGGGTATAGTCGCAACCAAGTTATATTTCAACAATTGTTACAAGGAGTTGCATTATGATTGTACAAGGTCAGCGGTTACCGGAAGGTGTCCTTGGTGAACTCACAGCAGACGGCGTGGTAGAGCATCAAGTACGTGAGTTATTTGCTAAGAAAAAAGCTGTGCTATTTGCGGTTCCTGGAGCCTTTACGCCGACCTGTTCCAACGCTCATCTCCCTGGCTACGTGGCACTCGCGGATGAGATCAAGGCTCACGGAATCGACTTTATTGCCTGTCTGTCAGTCAATGATGCGTTTGTGATGCATGCTTGGGGCAAAGATCAGAACGCCGCCGAACTGATGATGTTGGCCGATGGCAGTGGCGCCTTTACTAAAGCACTGGGGCTAGAATTCGACACTGGGATATTTGGCGGCATCCGTTCGCGGCGCTATGCCATGATTGTGGAGGATGGCATAGTGACATTGCTGAATGTCGAAGCGCCTAAAGCCTTTGAGGTCAGCGATGCCCGTACTATCCTGGCGGCATTATAGCTCAGTCGCGCGGTAATCTGACGGTGGCGCGCAAACCACCCTCACGGCGATTATCTAGCAGGATCTTGCCCTGATGCCGTTCAACAATGCGCTTGATAATCGCCAGTCCCAGCCCTGAACCGACACTACCTCTAGCGGTATCACCTTGAGTAAAGGGCTGAAATAATGTCTGGATCTGCTCTGGCTGAATGCCGGGGCCGTTGTCTTCTACACAAAAGCGCACCCATTCTCTATCCCAGCCGCTGGAGATACGGATCCAACCATTGCCATAACGTCTAGCATTTTCCACCAAGTTAGCAAGTACTCGCTTGATGGCAATGACATTCATATTGATGACCGGGCAGTCTGGGCTCAAAACCATTTCGATCCCTTCGGTACGTTTGCCTTCCAGTTGTACCAAATCTTCAATCAGCTGGTTTATCTGCATCGGCTCATGCACCTGCTGATCCTGCCGGATATAAGCAATGAACTGATTGATAATGGCATCCATATCTTCGATGTCTTTGATAATCCCTTCCTGCAAATAAGCATCTTCGGCAGCCATCATCTCAGACGCTAGCCGGATACGGGTCAGCGGAGTACGCAAGTCATGAGAAATCCCCGCCATCAGCAGTGCCCGATCCTGCTCCAACTGCTTCATACTTTGCGCCATCTGATTGAAAGTATTGGTCACCTCAATGATTTCTGATGAACCGGACAGTGGTAAAGCATCAGGGAAATCCCCACGCGATACGGCCACTGCGGCTTTCTGCAATCGGCGTAACGGCCGGTTTTGCTGCCGAGCAAACCACCAACCGCCGGCCACACTCAAAGCTCCAATGACCATCAGATATAGGTTTAATGGTGACAGCGCGTTTTCATTCCAACTGTTCAGCGGCACTTTGATCCAAACGGATGGAGCCTGTGGCGGGCGGATCCAGATCTGCAAACCGTTATCATGCTGGGAGATACGCACTTCAGCTTCCCCTCCCAAATATTGCGACATCTGGCTGGAAAGGAATCCGTAATATGTGGTGTGTTCGATTCCGGCTTCACGCGCCTGTTGCTGGTTGTATATCTGCATCTCTTCGCCATGAACCTTGGCATTGAGCGCATCCACCATGGTGAGGTGTTCACGTCCAATATCAACGCCATCGGCGAATAACAGATTGATCTGTCGAGCGATGAGCTGATTGATTTGCTGATAGCTGGGCTTAATGAAGTAAACCGTAACAGTGAGGTAAGAAACCAGCTGATTGATTAGCAATAAACAAGCAATCAGCATGACCGTCTGACTGAAGGCGCTACGCGGTAGTAACCGCTGCCACCAACGAAGCTTCATTTACGTTGCGCACCATCCGGTACAAACACGTATCCCAGTCCCCAAACCGTCTGGATATAGCGTGGATTCGCCGGATCTTTTTCAATCAGACGCCGCAGCCGCGAGACCTGCACATCGATTGAACGTTCCAGCGCGGAATAATCCCGACCACGCGCTAGGTTCATCAATTTATCGCGGGATAATGGTTCACGAGGATGCGTTACCAGCACTTTCAGCACAGCAAACTCACCGCTGGTAAGCGAAATCGACTCATCGTTGTGGTACATCTCACGGGTTGCCAGATTGAGACTGAACTCGCCAAACGCTACCAGTTCTTCCTGTTGTGATGGCGCGCCAGGGATCTCTTGAGCTTGTCGACGCATCACCGCCTTGATCCGCGCCAGTAATTCACGGGGGTTAAACGGTTTCGGCAAATAATCATCAGCCCCTAACTCCAGGCCAATAATACGGTCAACCTCATCGCCCTTAGCGGTTAACATCACGATGGGCAGTGTACTGCCTTGTTGCCGCAAACGGCGGCAGATGGACAAACCATCTTCACCAGGCAACATCAAATCCAGCACCAACAGATGAAAGTTTTCCCGTTCCAACAGCCGATCCATCTGCTCCGCATTGGCGGCACTGCGCACCTGGAATCCCTGCTCCACCAGATAACGCTCCAATAAGGCACGTAGCCTCATGTCATCGTCAACTACCAGGATTTTGGAAGTTTCTTGTCCCATGCGAGTGTTCCTTTAAAGCAAACGGAAAGCCGAGCGGCATCATATGGCCTGATTTTGCACCATAGTAACCGAAAAGTGGCAAGTCTGGCCCAAATTTAGCGAGTAAACCCACAAAAAACTACCCTGGACTTTGTAACAGGAGTTTTAAAACCACTGTGGCAAAGTCCATTCATTTTGTTCGATTTTTGAAAGGAGAGGCTTAGGAATGTGCCAGATCGGCTTCCGTGAGGCTAACACCCTTAATTTGTGCAAACATGGCACTGCCAGGTTTCAATGCCAGTTCATCCAGTGACCAACGGGTAATATTGGCCCACAGCGGCATCCCAGACAGTTGCAACCGTAGCTGCACATAATCACTGTCATCAGAGGCGTTGATCTGTTCTACCGTCACTGGCAATACATTGCGGATGCTGCTGCCGACCGGTTTTTCAGTGCAGACAGAAACTTGGTTACTGTGCACCCGCACCCGGATCCGCTCACCTCGATCACGCAAAGTCTTGTTGACCCATAGACTGGCACCATTCTCTAACTGGAGCCGGGTCATGGCATAATCGGGATGAGTCTCAGCAACGGTAGCCAACAGTAGCGAGCTTTGTTCCTGCTGACTCAACCAGGGTCTTAACTCCGCACTGTCCCACACGGTTTCCAGCGGCCCACAAATTACGGCTTTACCCTTATCAATTACCAACATCTGATCTGCTAGCTGCAAGATCTCATCCAGACTGTGACTGACATAGACAATGGGCAGATTCAGCTCCCGGGTCAGTCGTTGTAAGTAAGGCAATAACTCACGTTTGCGTGGTAAATCCAGTGAAGCTAATGGTTCATCCATTAATAGTATTTCGGGACTCGTCAGCAATGCCCGACCTATGGCTACGCGCTGTTTTTCGCCGCCAGAAAGACTGGTCGGATAGCGTTCCAATAGGTGTTCTAGCCCCAGCAACTGCACAATACTATCGAACTGTTTAGCCGATTTAGCGCCTTTACGTCCGTAGTTCAGATTGCCGCGCACCCGATAATGGGGAAACAGCCGCGCATCCTGAAACACAAAGCCCGCATTGCGCTTTTCCGGCGGCAAGTTGATATGCTTGCCGGAATGATACAGCCAACGATCTCCCAGTTTAACCTCGCCACTGTCTGGCGTTGCTAAGCCACCAAGAATATTGACCAATGATGTTTTACCAGCGCCACTACGCCCAAACACTGCGCTCACACCTTGCAGCGGTAGCGCGACATCAACATCTAGCAAAGTCTCGCCTAACTGGCGTTTTACATTGATACTCAGCATTCTCCATGAGCCCTCTGCTGTGCCTTTTTCCCAGCCATTGTGATGCTACCAGCGACAACAGCGAGATGACGATAGCAATCACACACAGACGCCCAGCCTGTGCCTCAGCGCCAGGGGTTTCAATAAAGGAATACATAGCTAATGGGATCGTGCGCGTTTCACCTGGAATATTTGACACAAAGGTGATGGTGGAACCAAACTCACCCAGACTACGGGCAAACGCCAGCACCATACCAGACACAATACCAGGCGCGGTTAAAGGTAAGCTGATAGTAAAAAACACGCGTAACCTACCCGCACCTAACGTACGAGCGGCCTGCTCCAGACGAGTATCCACAGCTTCAAATGCTTGGCGGATTGCCCTAACCATCAGCGGAAACGACACCACAGCCGCAGCCAGCGCAGCACCACGCCAACTAAAAGCAAAGCTGATACCAAATGTTTCGTATAACCAGTGCCCTATCCAACCAGCACGGCCCATTGAGATTAACAACAAGTAACCCACCACCACAGGTGGCAGCACCAAGGGTAAATGGATTACGCCATCCAGTAATGACTTACCGGGAAAATCAAACCGAGCCAGCACCCAAGCAATGAAAATCCCTGCCGGCAGACTGCAACAGACGGCCGTCAGGGAAACTTTCAGGCTGAGGAGTAACGCGGCGACTTCATACTCTGTCAGTAACGCCAAACGTCATGCCTTTTATTTGATAATAAAACCGTATTTAACAAACACAGCTTTGGCTGCATCTGTCTTCAGATAATCATAAAATGCTTTGGCTGCTGTAGAAGGTTTGCTATTCACCAAGGCCAGCGGATAAGCAATCGCTTTATGACTGCTTTCTGGGAATACGGCTACAGTTTTTACTTCCTTAGACACCAGTGCATCAGTGGCATATACAATCCCCAACTGTGCTTCCCCACGTTCTACCAGCGCCAATGCTGCACGAACATTATTAGCGCGAGCCAGCAGCGGCTCAGCCTGTGCCCACAGATTAAGATTTTCCAACGATTCTTTAGCATAACGGCCTGCTGGCACATGATCAGGATCTCCCACTGCCAAACGACTGTCAGCAACTGCGGCCTTCAGATCCCAAGATGCAGAAATGGTGACATCTTTCACAGCGCTGTCTTTGGGCGCAATCAGCACCAAAGCATTGTGCAGTAATGTGACACGGCTGCTACTGTCTACCGCCTTGTTCTCTACCAGATAATCCATCCATTTTTGGTTGGCAGACAAGAACAGTTCTGCTGGTGCCCCTTGGGCAATCTGCCGAGCCAACGTTGAAGAAGAAGCGAAAGAAAACACTGTTTCAGTGCCGTGTTCTTTATCGAAATTTTGACCAATATCCGTTAACGCATTAGTTAACGAGGCAGCAGCAAACACAGTTACTTTTTCTTTGGCACTGACCCCAAAGCTCAATACCAGCCCTAGCGCAGAGGCCAGCAATACACGCATCAGTGATTTCATCATTTTTCCCTTTTTATAACAGCTGAAGTTAGGAGATTGTGTAAAACCTTATCGTTATATACAACACTACATAGCGATAAACAACACATTCCACAAGTTTCGTGATCCGAGGTGGTTTTTCGATCAGCTTTGAATGAAAATACACCTAACATTTGGCTGGTAATAACTTCAATGAATCTTAAAGCCCTGCTAACACTCAATGATCAACAAAAGCTGTTTGCCAATCCCCGGCGCATCAAACTGCTATTACAAATCCGCGATACCGGTTCCATCAGCCAGGGCGCTCGGGAAGCTGGGATCAGCTATAAAGCTGCCTGGGATGCCGTCAACGATATGAACCAACAAGCTGATGCAGCACTGGTCACCAGTGAAAAAGGCGGCAAAGGTGGCGGCGGGGCCCAGATTACCCCGTTTGGACACCGCTTATTAAAGGTTTATGAGCTGATGGATCAAATGCAGGATATGGCATTAGAAGCCTTGCTCGATGATGCGGTACCCATGGACAACCTCTTAGAGCTAATGGCCCATTTCTCGTTGAAAACCAGCGCCCGTAACCAGTTAACTGGCGAAATTGTTGCCTTACAGGGTGATACCCTCAGCGACAATGTATTGGTGCAACTAACCAGTGGACAACAAGTACAAGCCGCCATTACTCATGCCAGTACCGGACGGCTAGGATTACAACCGGGTAAAAAAGTGCTGTTATTGGTCAAAGCTCCTGCCGTCTTGATCCATAAGCAAGCCGTAAACACTGGCAATTGTCTACAAGGACAATTGTTGGATATTAAGCGCAATGCAGATAAGAGCGAGATTACACTCGATATCGGTGCTGGTGAAAAAGTTTATGCGTCAGTTAACAACACCACTCTTACAGGGATTGAATTGCAATTAGGTGATTATTTTTATGCGGTTTTCAGTCCAGAAAATACCATCATCGCCACGATGAATTAATGGATTTTCCCCAAACATCCAACAGTAGGGTTCTCCCTACTGCGCGGGTGAGGGCAACGCTATTTCTACCAAATGTTTCATCTACCAAGCCACATATCCTGCTTAACGATATCGTGCCAACGGTATTTAGGACTGATCGCTGGAAAGCAAAAAGGCCTCAGTATTCACTGAGGCCTTCGCTTTAAATAGGCGCTTGGCGATGACCTACTCTCACATGGGGAGACCCCACACTACCATCGGCGCGATTGTGTTTCACTTCTGAGTTCGGGATGGAGTCAGGTGGGACCACAATGCTATTGTCACCAAGCAAATTCGGTCAATTCGGAAAGCTGCTTTCGTTCTCTTACTTCAATCAAGCTTTGTAATTCACTCAAGCTTCTTTGAAACCCATCTGGGTTGTATGGTTAAGCCTCTCGAGTCATTAGTACAGGTTAGCTAAACGCCTCACAACGCTTACACACCCTGCCTATCTACGTCCTGGTCTCGAACGGCTCTTTAGTGGACTCAAGTCCAAGGGAAGACTCATCTCGGGGCTCGCTTCACGCTTAGATGCTTTCAGCGTTTATCAATTCCGAACATAGCTACCGGGCAATGCCATTGGCATGACAACCCGAACACCAGCGGTTCGTTCACTCCGGTCCTCTCGTACTAGGAGCAACCCCCTCAATCTTCCAACGCCCACGGCAGATAGGGACCGAACTGTCTCACGACGTTCTGAACCCAGCTCGCGTACCACTTTAAATGGCGAACAGCCATACCCTTGGGACCGACTTCAGCCCCAGGATGTGATGAGCCGACATCGAGGTGCCAAACACCGCCGTCGATATGAACTCTTGGGCGGTATCAGCCTGTTATCCCCGGAGTACCTTTTATCCGTTGAGCGATGGCCCTTCCATTCAGAACCACCGGATCACTATGACCTGCTTTCGCACCTGCTCGACGTGTCTGTCTCGCAGTTAAGCTGGCTTGTGCCATTACACTAACCGTACGATGTCCGACCGTACTTAGCCAACCTTCGTGCTCCTCCGTTACGCTTTAGGAGGAGACCGCCCCAGTCAAACTACCCACCAGGCACTGTCCCTAATCCCGTTCAGGGACCCAGGTTAGAACATCAACACTGCAAGGGTGGTATTTCAAGGTCGACTCCATCAGGACTGGCGTCCCAATTTCATAGTCTCCCACCTATCCTACACATGCAGGGTCAATGTTCAGTGCCAAGCTATAGTAAAGGTTCACGGGGTCTTTCCGTCTAGCCGCGGGTATACGGCATCTTCACCGCAATTTCAACTTCACTGAGTCTCGGCTGGAGACAGCCTGGCCATCATTACGCCATTCGTGCAGGTCGGAACTTACCCGACAAGGAATTTCGCTACCTTAGGACCGTTATAGTTACGGCCGCCGTTTACCGGGGCTTCGATCATGAGCTTCTCCTAAGATGACCCAATCAATTAACCTTCCGGCACCGGGCAGGCGTCACACCGTATACTTCCTCTTGCGAGTTCGCACAGTGCTGTGTTTTTGATAAACAGTTGCAGCCAGCTGGTATCTGCGACTGCCGTCAGCTCGGGGAGCAAGTCCCTCCACCAACAGCAGCGTACCTTCTCCCGAAGTTACGGTACCATTTTGCCTAGTTCCTTCAGCCGAGTTCTCTCAAGCGCCTTGGTATTCTCTACCCGACCACCTGTGTCGGTTTGGGGTACGATTCCTGCTAACCTGAAGCTTAGAAGATTTTCCTGGAAGCTTGGCATTAACCACTTCATCACCTTAGTGACTCGTCATCAGCCCTCAGTATTATGTGCCCGGATTTGCCTAAGCACACTACCTACAGCCTTAAACGCGGACGACCGACGCCGCGCTGGCCTAGCCTTCTCCGTCTCTCCATCGCAGTTAGCAGCAGTACGGGAATATTAACCCGTTTCCCATCGACTACGCCTTTCGGCCTCGCCTTAGGGGTCGACTCACCCTGCCCCGATTAACGTTGGACAGGAACCCTTGGTCTTTCGGCGTGGAGGTTTTTCACCCCCATTATCGTTACTCATGTCAGCATTCGCACTTCTGATACGTCCAGTGTGGGTTACCCCTTCACCTTCATCCGCTTACAGAACGCTCCTCTACCGCTCATCCATAGGATGAACCCGTAGCTTCGGTGAATTGCTTAGCCCCGTTACATCTTCCGCGCAGGCCGACTCGACTAGTGAGCTATTACGCTTTCTTTAAATGATGGCTGCTTCTAAGCCAACATCCTAGCTGTCTAAGCCTTCCCACATCGTTTCCCACTTAGCAATTACTTTGGGACCTTAGCTGACGGTCTGGGTTGTTTCCCTTTTGACGACGGACGTTAGCACCCGCCGTCTGTCTCCCGAGTAGTACTCATTGGTATTCGGAGTTTGCAAAGAGTTGGTAAGTCGGGATGACCCCTAGTCTTAACAGTGCTCTACCCCCAATGGTATTCGCTCGAGGCGCTACCTAAATAGCTTTCGAGGAGAACCAGATATCTCCCGGTTTGATTGGCCTTTCACCCCCAGCCACAGGTCATCACCGTCTTTTTCAACAGACGTGTGTTCGGTCCTCCAATTGATGTTACTCAATCTTCAACCTGCCCATGGCTAGATCACCGGGGTTCGGGTCTACACCTAGCAACTATTCGCGCAGTTAACACTCGGTTTCCCTACGGCTCCGCTATTCGCTTAACCTCGCTACTAAATGTAAGTCGCTGACCCATTATACAAAAGGTACGCAGTCACGGTCTCAAGAACCGCTCCCACTGCTTGTACGTATACGGTTTCAGGTTCTATTTCACTCCCCTCACTGGGGTTCTTTTCGCCTTTCCCTCACGGTACTGGTTCGCTATCGGTCAGTCAGGAGTATTTAGCCTTGGAGGATGGTCCCCCCATCTTCAGACAACATACCACGTGTGTCGCCTTACTCGTTTTCATCATCGGTTAGCTGTCGTGTACGGGACTATCACCCTGTACCGTGGTGCTTTCCAACACCTTCCACTAACACCCCAATGACTTAAGGGCTACTCCCCGTTCGCTCGCCGCTACTAGGGGAATCTCGGTTGATTTCTTTTCCTCGGGGTACTTAGATGTTTCAGTTCTCCCGGTTCGCCTCTGCATGCTATGTATTCACATACAGATAGTTGCTTATGCAACTGGGTTGCCCCATTCGGATATCTGTGGCTCAACGGGTTTTATCACCTCACCACAGCTTTTCGCAGATTAACACGTCCTTCATCGCCTCTGACTGCCAAGGCATCCACCGTATACGCTTAGTCGCTTAACCATACAACCCGGATGAGTTTCCTCTACCGAATCGTATCAACGACCCATATTGGTTTTTCTTTCGCCTTGATGTGTTTCATCGCTGAAACACTAGAATCACAAAACACTTGATTGAAGTATTTTGAGAACTCATTTCGATTAAATATCGCTATTTAATCTCTACTATCAGCTTTCCAAATTGTTAAAGAACAAACATCACTTCCGTAATGCCGGTTTGAGACAAACCTATCTGTGTGAACACTCACAACAAATTTCATCGTTTAGGTAAGGAGGTGATCCAGCCCCAGGTTCCCCTAGGGCTACCTTGTTACGACTTCACCCCAGTCATGATCCACAAAGTGGTAACCGCCCCCCTAAGGTTAAGCTAGCTACTTCTTTTGCAAACCACTCCCATGGTGTGACGGGCGGTGTGTACAAGGCCCGGGAACGTATTCACCGTGGCATTCTGATCCACGATTACTAGCGATTCCGACTTCATGGAGTCGAGTTGCAGACTCCAATCCGGACTACGAACAGCTTTTTGGGTTCCGCTCCACGTCGCCGCTTTGCTTCCCTCTGTACTGTCCATTGTAGCACGTGTGTAGCCCTACTCGTAAGGGCCATGATGACTTGACGTCGTCCCCACCTTCCTCCGGTTTATCACCGGCAGTCTCCCTACAGTTCCCGGCATTACCCGCTGGCAAGTAAGGATAAGGGTTGCGCTCGTTGCGGGACTTAACCCAACATTTCACAACACGAGCTGACGACAGCCATGCAGCACCTGTCTCAGAGTTCCCGAAGGCACCAATCCATCTCTGGAAAGTTCTCTGGATGTCAAGAGTAGGTAAGGTTCTTCGCGTTGCATCGAATTAAACCACATGCTCCACCGCTTGTGCGGGCCCCCGTCAATTCATTTGAGTTTTAACCTTGCGGCCGTACTCCCCAGGCGGTCTACTTAATGCGTTAGCTTGAGAGCCCAGCGTTCTAGACGCCAAACTCCGAGTAGACATCGTTTACGGCGTGGACTACCAGGGTATCTAATCCTGTTTGCTCCCCACGCTTTCGTGCCTGAGCGTCAGTCTTCGTCCAGGGGGCCGCCTTCGCCACCGGTATTCCTCCAGATCTCTACGCATTTCACCGCTACACCTGGAATTCTACCCCCTCTACGAGACTCTAGCTTGCCAGTTCGAAATGCGATTCCCAGGTTGAGCCCGGGGCTTTCACATCTCGCTTAACAAACCGCCTGCGCACGCTTTACGCCCAGTAATTCCGATTAACGCTCGCACCCTCCGTATTACCGCGGCTGCTGGCACGGAGTTAGCCGGTGCTTCTTCTGTCAGTAACGTCAATGTGCTGAGGTATTAACTCAACACCCTTCCTCCTGACTGAAAGTGCTTTACAACCCGAAGGCCTTCTTCACACACGCGGCATGGCTGCATCAGGGTTTCCCCCATTGTGCAATATTCCCCACTGCTGCCTCCCGTAGGAGTCTGGACCGTGTCTCAGTTCCAGTGTGGCTGATCATCCTCTCAGACCAGCTAGAGATCGTCGCCTTGGTGAGCCCTTACCTCACCAACTAGCTAATCCCACCTGGGCTTATCCATTCGCGCAAGGACCTAAGTTCCCCTGCTTTCCCCCTTAGGGCGTATGCGGTATTAGCAGTCGTTTCCAACTGTTATCCCCCTCGAATGGGCAAATTCCCAGGCATTACTCACCCGTCCGCCGCTCGTCATCAAACTAGCAAGCTAGTTCATGTTACCGCTCGACTTGCATGTGTTAGGCCTGCCGCCAGCGTTCAATCTGAGCCATGATCAAACTCTTCAATTAAAAGTTTTGACTCTAATGAATGACTGTTCTATTCGAACACTCTTCAGTGAGTTTTAAATCGTTTTGCGATTTCATTCACTGCGAGTGCCCACACAGATTTGCTTGTCTCATCAATTGTTAAAGAGCGTTGCTCGGGGTTCTCTCCGAGCAGGGAGGTGCATTCTACACCACCCCAACTTGGCGTCAAGTGGCTTGCGCCAATCTTTTTCGCCCAGACAAATCAGCGTCTCCGCCTTGCCTATGCACCGCCAGCGCTTCGCTGTTGCCGTGTCAGTGGGTGCGCATTATAGGGAGCTTAATCTTTTGTGCAAGTACCAATTTACAAGAAAATAGCGATTTTTATCTGTTTGCCCACTATTTCGCCCAAGGAGTGATTTTTTGTCCGTATAATGGTGAAAACAGCAGCAAACTTGAGATGGAACGATCTGATAATGACAAATTTAAGACCTTACCAAGGCATTACTCCTAGGCTTGGGCAGCGCGTATATATTGATGAGGCCTGTGTCCTGGTCGGAGACATTACCCTTGGTGACGATGCCAGTATCTGGCCGTTGGTCGCTGCAAGAGGCGATGTTAATCGCATTATCATTGGTCAGCGCAGTAATATTCAGGATGGCTCGGTGCTCCATGTTACCCGCCGTTCAACGAACAATCCTGAGGGTTATCCACTTATCATTGGTGATGATGTCACGGTTGGCCATAAGGCGATGCTGCACGGCTGTACCATAGGCAACAGGGTACTGGTCGGCATGGGCGCGATTATTCTGGATAATGTGGTGGTGGAAGATGATGTGATTATTGGGGCTGGCTCTGTAGTTCCGCCGGGGAAACGCTTGCAGGCGGGATACTTGTATATGGGCAACCCGGTTCGCCAGGCCAGAGTTTTGTCTGAACAGGAACTCAAATTTTTGCCGGCATCCGCTGATAACTATGTGCGTCTGAAACAGGAATATCTGCAACAGTATGAAGCAGGGGAAAAGCGCTAGCCGATGCTAATATTGCCCTGACAGTCAAAGGCTTCTTCAGTTATCAGCGCTTCGGCCATTTCTTCCAAGTCAAAGCGCTGTAGTTCAAACACCTTAATAGTGTCATCTTCACTAACTAATTGCGGCGCAGAAAATTGCTGTAGATAACGACGTGAGACCTGACATCTGATGAGGTTTCCCTGTTGTTGGGCAGTAAACTCTACCACCTCCAGTTCCGCGACCCAGCGCACCAGTTCATTGAAAATCACCGATTGGTTCATGCTGTATGCTCATCCGCCAACTGTTGTCTTAGCTGTTGCAGTACAGCTTCGACTTGTGGCATCACGCCTCGCCATAAGTAAAAACTATATGCGGCCTGCCCGACCAGCATGCCCAAGCCATCGATTGCCTGAGTCGCGCCGTTAGCTTGGCACCACAGGTTAAATGCTGTTGGTGCGGTGCCGTACATCATGTCATAGCAAAATGCTTGGCTAACGACGCCGCTTGGAATGGCTGGTACACTCCCAGACAAGCTGGCAGAAGTGGAATTAATCACAACGTCATAAACGCCAACCAATTGCTCAGCACGCACCGCGTGCACTTTTTCTGAGTGCAATGCCGCCAAAACCTCAGCCTTGCTGAGGGTACGATTGCAGATATCAATTTGGGCAACACCCGCCGCCAGCAGAGGTAACAGACAACCACGAGCAGCGCCACCTGCACCTAGCAGCAACACTTTTTTATCCAACAAGGATATAAAACGTTGTAAATCAGTGACTAAGCCAATGCCATCGGTATTGTCACCGCGGATCCGCCCATCTGCCAGCTTGATGAGCGTATTCACTGCACCGGCCATTTGTGCCGCATCACTCAGTTCATCACACATGCGATATGCTTGCTCTTTAAACGGTACGGTCACATTCGCCCCACAGCCACCAGCGGTAAAAAACTGTTTGGCAGTGCCAACAAAGTCGTCTAACGGCACCAAGGCCGCCTCATAACTCATATCGGTATTACTCTGCTTAGCAAACGCCTGATGGATCAAAGGGGATTTACTGTGCTTAATAGGATTGCCGAAAACGACATATTGATCTGTCATGATACGGGATTAACAACGGATGATTGTTGCAGTGTACCCTTGAATGACTTTAGGCAGCAATCGCGACCAAGCCGAGACTGTGTATACTGACAGCGAAGTAACAACGTGAGATAGCGATGAACTGGATTAAAAAGATACTTGGCCGTGAAAATACTGACAGAGACCCGGCACAATCTAACGCCTATGATTTGATTGGAGGTGACAAAACTATTCGTGCCATCGCCAAGCATTTTTATCAAACGATGCAGCAGCGCGAAGATACTCAACAACTACTGGCAATTCACCCCCATCCGTTATCGCAATCAGAACAAAAACTATATGAATTTCTTAGCGGTTGGCTTGGTGGGCCACAACTGTTCCAACAAAAATATGGCAATCCGATGCTGAGAGCACGGCATATGAATTTTGCCATTGATGACAATATGCGTGATCAATGGCTGCTTTGTATGAAAGTGGCACTGGAACAATCGGTCAAAAAGCCTGAACACCAACATGTGATTTATCAGGCAATAGCTCAATTGGCCGACCATATGCGTAACCAATAACCTTTGAATTAGATTATTGGTTAGTTTTACCAAACAATTACCGGGCTAACCAATCTCTGGGTTTAAGATAATTCTGGTAAAGATCGGCTTCTGGAGAACCCGCTTCAGGTTGATAGCTATATTGCCAGCGCACTAAAGGAGGCATCGACATCAATATCGATTCTGTTCGGCCGCCAGTCTGCAATCCAAACAATGTGCCCCGGTCATAAACCAGATTGAACTCCACATAACGGCCACGACGATACAGCTGGAACTGGCGCTCACGCTCACCATAAGGAGTGTCTTGGCGTTTTTCTACGATAGGCCGATATTGCTCGATAAAGCCATTGCCCACCGCCTGCATAAAAGCAAAACACTGCTCAAAGCCACCAGCATTAAGGTCATCAAAAAACAACCCGCCAACGCCGCGAGTTTCTTGTCGATGAGGCAAATAGAAATACTCATCACACCATTTCTTATACTTAGGGTAAACATCGGCCCCAAATGGCTGACACAAAGCTTGTGCTTGTTGATGCCATTGCTGCACATCTTCTAGGAAGGGGTAATACGGCGTTAAATCGAAACCGCCACCAAACCACCAGACAGGATCAGCGTCCGGTTTACGGGCGATAAAGAAACGTACATTTGCATGAGTCGTGGGCACATAAGGATTACGGGGATGGATCACCAGAGACACGCCCATGGCTTCAAAACTGCGGCCCGCCAGTTCTGGACGATGCGCCGTAGCAGATCCCGGCATCGCATCTCCGGTGACATGGGAAAAGTTAACGCCAGCTTGCTCAAACACCGCACCATCCACCAGCACCTTGCTTTTTCCGCCGCCACCTAAAGGCCGCTGCCAGGCATCTTCGATAAACTTGGCGGAACCATCCAGCTGTTCCAAAGCCTCACAAATCTTTTGCTGTAATTGCTGTAGATATTGCTTCACCATGGATGAATCAGGTGCGGTCATACTAGCTCCTTAATGGTTTATCCCTGTCGCAACACCTTACCGCTGCGAATATCAATAATGGTTGATGGTTGGCGCTGTTCACCTAGCGGCCCCGAGATTAACGCATCCAGCTTGCCATCAAATGTCTGTAAGATCTCTGCGGCGGTGACCGCTGGGGCTTCACCAGCGAGATTGGCACTGGTCGAAATAATCGGCTTATTCACTAAATCACAGAGTTCCCGAACCAGCGGATGCGCCGACACCCGCACAGCACAAGTATCAAACTGACCACGGACAAACTTTGATAAAGAGGCTCTGACCGGCATGATAAAAGTAAAAGGGCCGGGCCATTTAGCAAAAGCGCTGGCTAGCTGCGCCTCGGTTACTTGCGTTGCATCAATATAAGGGCGCAACTGTGCAAAATTACTAGCCACCATAATCAGCCCTTTCTGCCACGGCCGCTGCTTAATCTCCAAAATACGCTGCACCGCAGCTTCATTGTCAGGATCACAACCTAAGCCATAGACGGCTTCTGTGGGATAAGCGATTACACCACCGCGCAGTAAAATCTCTTTACTGGCGGATGCCGGTATTTGCAACATCATTATACCTTTACACACAAGATGCTAATGGCGGCTAATGCCGTCGAGGGACTGAGAATTATAGCGATATCAATGACCGGCACCAACCATTGTTTGACACAGATCACAAAAGCTTTTTGAAGCTACAATTTTTTTGTGGGCACTCTAGCCGCACGCCGCCAGCACCACGCCGTTCGACTAAGATAGCAAAACCACATTCGGGGCATGTCTCGGCTCGCGGCGGATAGTTCACCAAATATTTGCAGTTAGGGTAATCGCTACAGGCGTAAAAGGTTTTACCAAAGCGACTGGTTCTCGACTCCAACTTGCCATGATGGCATTGCGGACAGGTAACCGCTGGTTGTGTCGGTTGCTGATCATGTTTTTCGATGTGTTTACATTCAGGGTAACGGGTACATCCAATAAAGATACCAAAGCGTCCGGATTTCACCGCCAATTCTGCGCCACATTCAGGGCAGACTGAACCCGGGAGCGGCTGCGATTCGATGGCTTCATGCTGCACCAAGGGCCGGTTATAATCACAACTCGGATAATTACTGCACCCCAAAAAACTGCCATGTTTGCTATGACGAATATGCAACTCAGCCCCGCACTTGGGACAAACTTCATATTCGCGTTCTAGCGCGTGTTCCCGAGTATTGAACAGTTGCTGGTCAATTTTGGCCATAAATTATTCGCTCACTAACTCACAATGGGTTAATCATACCACGTCATCCACAAGGATTTCGGACATCAAAAAAGAGGCATTGCGCCTCTTTCTTCAACCGCTGATTTAGGAATGTAATCGCCCATCCGGTTGTTCAAATATCAGATCCTCCATCTGCGCATAGGCAGATTCGTTACCAGGCACATTGAACAGCACCATCAGGATCACCCATTTAAGATCTTCGAGTACCAAAGATGAATCATCTAGCTCCATCACTCGGTCGATAACCATTTCGCGGGTATTGAAATTGAGCACGCCAATCTCTTCCAAGAACAACAGGAAACCGCGACATTCCACATCCAGTTTGTCGATTTCTTCTTTGGTGTAAATCCGGAAAGAGTAACTGTCATTGGTTCTGACATAAGGTGTATCACTTTCCTGCAGAGCAGCTAAACGCTCAAGCCAGCTGAGTGCTTTGAGGATTTCTGACTGATGAAAACCTGCACGAGTCAGTTCTTTGGTCAACTCATCTTCGTCGACCATCAGTTCAACTTCACTATGAACATAGTTTTCAAACAGATACATGAGGATATCAAACATGGCTAGTTCCTCTTGAGTCTAACGTAACCACCGGGTACTGCGGCAACCCAACCTTGTAATTCAAGTTCAAGCAATTGTTCCAACACCAGATCCAACGTTATACCGCTCTGTTCAACCACAACATCAAGTGGTGTGGTCTCATACCCTACACTAGCTAACAGCGTTTTAAATGGCAACTGCGAGTTGTGTTCTGTTTGTAACGGAACATAACTCGGTAGTGCTTGCAGATGACTCTGCAACAACGGCGACAGCTCTTCTATTATATCGGCCAGTGACTCTACAAGCTTTGCCCCATTTTTAATTAAATCGTGGCATCCTTGATGATCACCACTGAGCACAGCGCCAGGAATGGCAAACACTTCGCGCCCTTGTTCCATGGCCGTTCTGGCACTGATCAGAGAACCACTGCGGCGTCTGGCCTCAACCACTAGGGTTCCCAGCGCGAGGCCGCTGATTATACGGTTTCGTTTAGGAAAATTCCCAGCAAATGCTGTGACCTCGGGCCAAAATTCGCTGATTACTGCACCATGCTGTTGAATATCTTCGTAAAGTTGCCGATGGCGTTTGGGGTAAATTTGTTCGATACCGGTTCCGAGTACCGCTACCGTCTGGCCACTGTGGCTTAATGCCCCTTTATGAGCAGCACCATCAATACCTGCCGCCATACCACTGACAACAGCAAGCCCGATACTATCCAATTCCGCCGCAAACTGAAACGCTAGTGATAAACCACCATGGCTGGCAGCACGACTGCCCACAATAGCCACAGATGGACGTAATAACGTCTCGGGATGGCCTTTGATAAACAGTATTGAAGGAGGATCGGCAATTTGCTGTAACAGCGGTGGATATAATGGGTCAGCGCGGCAAATGAGGTGATGATGTGACGCTTGCTGCTGCCATAGCTGCGCCATTTCAACCTTGCGCCAGACGGCCGCGGTTAGTGGCACTGGCAGCGTTAATGACAAAGACTTGGGTTCATGTTCCAGTCTTTGCCGTAACTCTGACACATCCATGTGTTCAAGCAGTTGTCCAATCCGTAGCGGGCCAAGCCCGGATACTGCACTGACAAACAACCAGTCGACCAGAGACTCGTCTGTCATTCCCCTTTCAGTATGGTCACAGGTTTGGTGAGAATATCCCCCACCCGCACTGGACGCTTATCCACCAAGATCAGCCCCATGCTGGTCTTGTCGAAAACCTTAAACACCAATAGTTGACCGCGATAAAGATTTGGCAGTTTTACCGCGCTATCACTATCCATGGCAGCCAATAGCTTGTCATAGGCAGACTGCTCACCAGGCAGCACGGGGATATTATCATTGCCAATGACCACTTCATCTCCGGGCTTAAAAATAGTAAATACCTGCCCGGTTTCCACGCCATCTTTGCGACCCCGGTCGATATAGGCGATATCAAACTTGCCCATTTCGCGGATATCTTTTTCAGATGCCATGACTTTGGCGCCAGAGACAGTGCCAGCACGCGGCATCAGGTAAGCGGACATGAACGCATCATCTTCAACAGAGAAAGCCCGAAAACCCGCTTTAGTTTCGCGGAAATTATTCAGTAATAAAACTTTAGAAACATCACCCGACTCTGTCACCCGGCCAGTCGCGGTAAGAATAGCTTCCTGTCCTAACGCATCACCACTGGTGTCATCCTCAAATTTACGGCCAGGCTGATAAATGCCCAATTTAGTGCCTGCGGGAAGATTACCGCGAATATAAATAACATTGTCTGCTACGTGATGCTTGGACGGGCTTTCTCCACCCAAAACCATCGGCTGTTGTTGCAACCACTCAGCATCAACAATACGATTTTGCACCAGATACGGTTCAATTAACGCCAAATCCACCAGCGGAATCGCGCCACCTTTAGATTTAATGCGCCCCTCAGGACTGTTGCGTACAAAAGGCTTGTTGACTAACCGCGGTTCACCATCAATGAATACCAATGTCAGGTGATCGCCTGGATAAATCAGATGAGGATTAGCAATTTGCGGATTGGCCCCCACAATTTTGGCCAACGCCAAGGATCTTTCAGGAACATCGCCGAAATGTCCCATAATGTATCGCCTTTTTCACCACATATGTGTCGGGATGCCCGGCTTTTAGGGTTAAAACATCCGCGTATACCCAAGAACACATCAGTGACAGTAACGCAAAAAAAGTAAACCTTTTCATGGGCCCATCCGTATGGTGTGGCTCAAAATATGATTAATAATGAGCTTTTTCTGTTATTGACAGCCGCTAAGGATTAAAATTACGCATTAGCACGAACATTATAACCAACTCGCGTGGTTTTAACACAATTGTTACGAGTTACCTATGGCTTTGTTAAATGTACTAAGATTCCCCGATGAACGACTGCGAACGATCGCCGAACCTGTGACTGAATTTAACGCAGCACTACAGCAACAGATCGACGATATGTTCGAAACTATGCATACCGAAAAAGGTATTGGCTTGGCGGCCACCCAAGTAGATTTCCATAAACAACTGATTGTGATGGATCTACAAGACGAAGTGGCCCGCCCACAAGTGTTTATCAATCCCAAAATCATCAGTGCTAGCGGTGATTTCTGCAATGAAGAAGGCTGTCTGTCTGTACCGGGGATCTATGCCAAGGTCGACAGAGCAGAATTTGTGACCGTAACAGCGCTGGATCGTGACGGTAATGAATTTACCGTTGACGCCGATGGTTTGTTTGCTATCTGTATCCAACACGAAATGGATCACCTGAAAGGTAAGTTGTTTGTCGATTACCTGTCACAGCTGAAGCGTCAGCGCATCAGGCAGAAACTCGAAAAAACAGCCCGTCAGGAAGCCAAGCCAGGCCTGACCTTTAATCAAACGGGAATTATGTTGACGTCCTTGAAAGTAATATTTGCCGGGACACCGGATTTTGCTGCCCGCCATCTACAGGCACTGCTAGCCTCCGAACACGAGGTTATCGCCGTATACACACAACCCGATCGGCCCGCCGGACGGGGGCATAAGTTGATGCCAAGCCCGGTGAAAACGGTAGCACTTGAGCACAACCTGCCTGTGTATCAGCCCAAAACCCTACGTGATACAGAAGCACAGCAGCAATTAGCCGCATTAGGGGCCGATATCATGATAGTGGTCGCCTATGGGCTGATCCTACCGCAGGCAGTATTGGATGCTCCGCGATTAGGCTGTATTAATGTCCACGGTTCCATTTTACCCCGCTGGCGTGGTGCTGCACCTATCCAGCGGGCAATTTGGGCCGGCGACCAAGCAACCGGGGTCACCATTATGCAGATGGATGCCGGGCTCGACACTGGCCCCATGCTACTAAAAACCCAGTTGCCCATTACCGCCGCCGACACCTCAGCGAGTCTTTATGAAAAACTAGCACAGCAAGGCCCACAAGCTTTACTGCAAGCACTGCAAGGGTTGGCCGCCGGCACGCTAAATGCGGAGCCGCAAGATGACAGCTTGGCCTGTTATGCTGACAAGCTCAGTAAAGAAGAAGCAGTTATCCACTGGCAAAAGCCTGCTAAAGCTTTGTGGCAGGAGATCCGGGCATTTAATCCATGGCCGGTAAGCTATTTTGTGTGGCAACAGCAACCGATCAAAGTTTGGCAGGCCAGCGTTGAATCATCAGCGCATACCGAACAACCAGGCACAATCGTAAGCGCCGACAAACACGGCATCGTGGTAGCCACGGGTGATGGTTTGTTACGACTGCAAACTCTGCAACTTCCGGGGAAAAAGCGACTGCCGCGGCGGATATTCTTAATGCACGCGCCGACTGGTTCACGCCAGGAACCCGACTGGAGACAGTATGCGACTGAATCTCCGAGCGCTTGCGGCAACGGCCGTTTATGCGGTTCTCGAGCAAGGTCAATCGCTATCATCGGCGTTACCCACGCAACAACAAGCCCTATCCAATCCCAAGGATAAAGCATTGTTGGCAGAGCTATGTTATGGCGTCATGCGCGTTCTGCCACAGCTTGATCAATGTGTTTCGGCCTGTTTGAGCAAACCATTTAAAGGCAAACAGCGGATCATTCATCAGTTGCTATTGATAGGCTGTTATCAGTTATATTTCACCCGCATCCCCGCCCACGCCGCGATTTCAGAAACCGCAGAAGCCTGTCGGCAACTGGGCCATGAAAGCTTAGTAAAAGTGGTAAATGGTGTGCTACGTAACATCCAACGCCAGCAACCGCCACTCTCAGAAGCCAACAGCACGCTGAAATACAACTTTCCAGCTTGGATCATCAAAAAGCTGCAAGCGGCGTACCCTGAGCAATGGCAGCAAATCATCGACAATAGCCAGCAACGGCCGCCCATGTGGTTGCGGAATAATCGGCAGCAACAAAGCCGCGAGCAGTATTGTCAGCAATTGCAGGAACAGGCGATAGCAATCAGCGTTGGCAGTAGCGATGACGCGATAATGTTGCAAAATCCCATCGATGTAGCGCAACTGCCCGCTTTTAACGCAGGAGCAGTGTCAGTTCAGGATGGCGCCGCACAATGGGCAGCACAATTACTTGATGCCCAAACGGGCGAACTGGTACTCGATGCCTGCGCCGCCCCAGGTGGTAAAAGCTGCCATATTCTGGAGCGTACACCGGGAGTTCAACTGGTAGCGGTGGATAATGACAGCAAACGCTTAGCGCGGGTCAGCCAGAATTTGCAACGGCTGGGGTTAGAAGCTCAAGTGATTAGCGGAGATGCCGCAGCTATCAACACTTGGTGGCAAGGGCCAAAATTTGATCGCATTTTGCTAGATGCGCCCTGCTCCGCAACGGGGTGATTCGTCGCCATCCGGATATCAAATGGCTCCGTAAAGCTGCTGATATTACCGAGTTAAGCCAATTACAAGCACAAATTCTGGATCATTGTTGGCAATGGCTCCGGCCTGGCGGCATATTACTTTACGCCACCTGCTCCATCATGCCGGAAGAAAACCACCAGCAGATAATGGCATTTCTGGCAAGGACGGCAGATGCTGAACTACAACCCATCACAGCTTCGCAAGAAAATTGCTCACTAGACTGGCAAATACTTCCCGGACAGGACAATATGGACGGGTTTTACTATGCAAAGCTGCGAAAAATCGATACAGCTTAAAGCGCAATCCCGGGAAACATAAGCATGAAGATCATTATCCTCGGCGCTGGTCAGGTTGGCGGCACACTGGCTGAAAATCTGGTAGGTGAGAATAACGACATCACGATAGTTGACAGTGACCGCAACCGTCTCCGGGCACTGCAGGATAAATATGACCTCCGGGTGGTTGCCGGGCATGCGGCTAACCCCGGCGTGCTACAGGAAGCAGGCGCTGAAGATGCCGACATGTTAGTGGCGGTAACTAACAGTGACGAATGCAACATGACCGCCTGTCAGATTGCTTACACGCTTTTCGGAACCCCCACCAAAATCGCCCGTATCCGTTCAGAACAATATCTCGCCATCCGCGACAAGCTTTTTATCGATAGCGAAACCAAAAATACCGAAAGCAAACTGCGTGGTGGTTTTGTTATCGACGAGCTGATAGCGCCAGAGCAGTTGGTAATTACTTACATACACCGTTTGGTAGAGTATCCGGGCGCCTTACAGGTGCTGGACTTTGCTGACGGCAGAGTCAGCCTCGTTGCTGTCCGCGCTTATTATGGCGGTCCTTTAGTCGGTAATGCGTTAGCGGCATTACGGGAACATATGCCCAATATTGATACCCGGGTTGCGGCTATTTTCCGTCAGGGGCGCGCTATCATGCCGCGAGGAACTACCATCATCGAAGCCGATGATGAAGTGTTTTTTGTTGCAGACAGCCGCCACATTCGCGCAGTCATGAGCGAGATGCAAAAGCTCGACAACTCTTATCGCAACATCATGATTGCCGGGGGCGGTAACATTGGCCTGGGGCTGGCAAAGAAACTAGAGAAAAACCATTCGGTAAAGCTGATCGAGCAAAAACAGGAACGAGCAGAACTACTGTCAGAAAAACTACAGAACACCACGGTATTTTGTGGGGATGCCTCCGATCAGGAGCTACTGCTGGAAGAACACATCGACCAGACCGATGTGTTTATCGCCGTAACTAACGACGATGAAGCCAATATTATGGCCGCCTTGCTGGCTAAACGTATGGGCGCCAAAAAAGTCATGGTGCTGATCCAGCGTGAAGCCTACGTAGATATTGTGCAGGAAGCGAATATCGATATTGCGATTTCACCACAGCAAGCCACCATATCCTCGCTGTTGACCCACATCCGCCAGGGAGATATCTGTAATGTTTATTCGCTGCGGCGTGGCGCGGCGGAAGCCATTGAGGCGATAGCCCATGGCGATGCCAGCACCAGTAAAGTGGTTGGCAAACAGGTCGGCGAAATCAAATTACCGCCAGGAACCACCATTGGTGCTATTGTGCGCGACGAGGAGGTGCTGATGGCTCATGATCGCACCATCATTGCCCAAGGTGACCATGTGATTTTGTTCCTGGTGAATAAGAAGTTTGTCAGCGATGTTGAAAAGCTATTCCAGCCAAGTGCCTTCTTCTTCTAGGTTACAACAATGCTGAATTTTAAGCCGCTGCTGTTTATTTTGGGATTATTCCTGTCGATGCTGACAGGCTTTATGTTTATCCCGCTGGCGTTTGCGCTGGTCTACGGTGAAGAAACCGTAATGGCTTTTCTGATCTCGGCAATTTTTACCGGTATTTTCGCCAGTATTTGCGTGCATAGAGGCCAAAGCGGCAAGCTGCATCTGAACATTCGAGACATGTTTTTACTGACCAGTCTGACTTGGGTCATTGTCAGCCTGTTTGCCGCAATGCCATTTACCCTGTATCACGGGATCGGTTACACCGATGCGTTTTTGAAACCATGTCCGGGGTTACCACCACAGGTTCTACCGTCTTATCCGGCCTGGATAATATGGATCACAGCATTCTGATCTGGCGTTCATTGTTGCAATGGCTGGGGGCATAGGCTTTATTGTGATGGCGGTTGCTATTCTGCCGTTCCTCAACGTTGGGGGATGCGGCTGTTCCGAACCGAGTCGTCAGATTGGTCTGATAAAACGATTCCCAGAACGCAAAGTCTCGCCAAATATCTGTTTATTGTTTACGTTGGGCTGACTGTCGCCTGTGGTATGGCTTATCACTGGGCAGGTATGAACTGGTTTCAAGCCATCAATCATGCCATGACCACGCTGTCTACCGGCGGTTATTCCACCTCAGATAACTCCATGGCGGCATTTCCAGAACGTTGCCACTGGGTAGGCATTGCCTTTATGGCCACCGGTGGTTTACCGCTGTTAACTTTCGCTCAAACCATTCAAGCCCGCACGCTTAGGGTGTGGAACGACACACAGATCAAAGGCTACTTATTATTTCTGTTATTTGTGTCATTAGGATTAGCGATATGGCTAAGCACCAGTAAAAACTTGGCTTTTATCGATGCGTTAAGGCTCTCCGCCTTTAACGTGGTGTCAGTTGTCACCACTACCGGATATGGCCTTACCGATTACGGCCAATGGGGCGCTTTGGCGGTAATCAGTTTTCTGTTTCTGATGCTGGTTGGTGGTTGTTCCGGCTCCACCGCTGGTGGCATTAAAATATTCCGCTTCCAGATTGCTGTAGCTATCATGCGTGAGCAGCTGAAACAGCAATTCCATCCCAATGGGATTTTCCGTGAACGTTATAATAATCGCCCAATCAACGAAGAGATTGTACGTTCGCTGGTAACCTTCATGATGTTGTTTATGCTGGTAATTGTGTTACTGGCATTGATCCTGGTGCTCTGTGGACTCGACCCCATGACCAGCCTTTCCGGTGCCATTACCGCCGTCACCAACGTTGGCCCAGGCTTAGGCCCAGTGATTGGCCCTGCCGGTAACTTTGAATCGTTACCGGTAGTCGCCAAATGGGCATTGTCGATAGGTATGCTACTGGGACGATTGGAAATTCTAACCGTTGCCGTGCTATTTCATCCCAGCTTCTGGCGTTATTGATCCGTTGTAATCAATGTCAGCAGATGGTCGGCATAGCTTTCAAGATCCTGATAATCGGTGTAATCAATCACCGCTTTAGGATCGGTTGGGCCATGGGTGATTTTCATAATCAACCGGATCATCTGTTTATCCAGCCACCCCCAGGAAGGGTAATCCACTTTACCCGCAATGACCTTAACATCCTGCGGTTTCCAGGCAGAGAGTTCCAAAAATTTCTGCAAATAGCGGTTATTTTCCGGAATACGTTTTTCTGGATTACGGGCCACAACATTAACAGAAAAGAAGCTGATGGCTTTTGCTTGTAATTGCTGTAAATGTTTACTGCAAAAGGCAAAAACGCTTTTGTCATAAGTGCCATATAACACACAGGCACCAAACACCACCGCATCCCAGCGCTCCCAGTCAATGCCCTCTTTTTCAGCTTCAAGCAAGTCCATCATTTCACATTGGTGTCCCTGCTGCTGAATGCGGTGGGCAATACATCTGGAGATCCTAGCGGTATGGCCGCCTCTGGAATAATAGAGAACCAAAACAGATTTCATAGCAATACCTGCTCAACCTAATAAAAATCAACAATAAAAGATGATAATGACGAATATGAAAGTAAAATACAGTGATAATGACCAAATAGGACAAGCGGTTGCTGCATTTTGATGGTAAAAGTGAGATCCAGCTAAAAGACTGGTCAGTTGTCCGGCACTTAACATTCAATTAGAATCATCTAATCAAGAAGTAGAGGTAACGAGAAACATGCCACCTGTAGATATTAATATTGACGCGATGCTGTCGAATGCCGAGGTTGCCGCGAAATGGTTAAAGGCGGTCGCCAATCCGTATCGGCTGATGATCCTCTGCCTGTTACTGGATAAAGAACTCAGTGTCACTGAAATCAATGAGGCTGTGCCGTTGAGCCAATCGGCGTTATCTCAGCATCTGGCTGTATTGCGTGCAGAAGATCTGGTTGATACCCGCAAGAGTTCACAAATAGTTTATTACAGCCTTAAAAATCAGCAAGTTACTGAAGTTATTTCCATCCTACATCGTAAATTCTGCGCCGCTGAATGTTAAGTAACATCAGCGAGCCGCAAATTCCCTCGCAAACTGCCGCACTAGCTCCCAGTCTGTAAATTCATAGGCTCGGGAGGTGTCGGTGGGTCCTTTGGTAAGCCACATAATGAAACGGATAGCGGCACGGTCTAACCAACCATAATCGGCATAGACGATTTTGCCTGCGAAAACGCCCAATTGCTGCGGTTGCCATAATGACAGTTGCAGAAACTTCGCCATATAGGGATTTGTCTGTGGCGTATTTTTCTCTGGCTTGCGCGCTACCACATTCACGGTAAAAAAGCTGTTTATTCTGGCATCCAGCAACGTCTTATAGCGATTAACAAACTGATAAAGTGCTGGACGATGTTTGCCATAACGGATACTGGCACCAATCAATACCTTATCGCTTTGTTGTAGTTGTTTTTCAGTGGTTTGAGAGAGTTCGCTCAAGGTCACCTGCTCTCCTGCGGCTTCTAATTCAGCTGCTATTGCCTGACAAATCCGCAGAGTTTGCCCATCCACCGTTGAATAAATAATCAGGGTATTACGCATCAGTCTTTCCAAAAGGTTGGAGTAAAAAGCACCAGTAAAGTAAAAATTTCCAAACGCCCAAACAACATGGCCACCACCAGCACATATTTGGCACCATCGGACACATTTGCATAGTTGGACGCCACATCTCCTAATCCAGGGCCGAGATTGTTCAGGCACGCAGCGGTAGCACTAAAGGAGGTAATAGCATCCATTCCCAGAGCCATCAGAATTAACATGCTGATAAGAAACACCAGCGTGTAAGCTGAAAAGAAGCCCCACACGGCATCCACAACCCGGTCCGGTAGCGAACGATTACCAATACGGATGGCAAACATTGCCTTAGGATGGATCAGCCGTTTTAACTCCCGCGCCCCTTGTAAAAACAGCAACACCACGCGAATCACCTTGATACCCCCAGCGGTCGAGCCGCCACTGCCCCCAATGAAGCTAGAAAAAATCAGCAAGATGGGTAAAAACAATGGCCAAGAATGGAAACTCTCGGTGCTGAATCCGGCGGTAGTTGAGATAGACACCGCCTGAAATAACGCATAGTCCAATGTTTCCTCTGGGGAATCGTAAATGCCGCTATGAAGTAACGTCAAAAAACAGATAGCGCCCAATACCAGCTGGATCAGGATCAGCGCTTTGAATTCAGCATCATGGAAATAAACCCGAAAGTTAATGCCGCGTCGGGAAAAAGCCGCAAAATGTAAACTGAAATTCACGGCGGCAATAAGCAAAAACACCATGCAGATCAGGTTAATCAACGGGCTTTGATAATAGCCGATACTGGCATCATGAGTCGAAAATCCACCAATAGCGATGGTTGAAAATGCATGACATACCGCATCAAACAGATTCATGCCGGCATACCAGAACGCCAGGGCGCAAGCCACGGTAAGCAGCAAATAGATATACCACAATGTCTTGGCTGTCTCGGCAATTCTAGGGGTCATCTTAGAGTCTTTCACCGGTCCAGGGATTTCAGCCCGATACAGCTGCATACCACCGATACCTAGAACCGGCAAAATAGCGACCGCCAACACAATGATCCCCATACCACCGAGCCATTGCAGCAGATGCCGATAGAAGAGAATGGCCTTAGGTAAATGATCGAGTCCCACAATTACTGTGGCACCGGTAGTGGTTAACGCAGAAAACGACTCAAAGACACTGTCCGCTAACGACAATTCTGGCTGTTTGACTAACAGAAACGGCAGCGTCCCGATAATCCCCAACACAGTCCAGAATAAAACAACAATGAGAAAACCCTCTCGGGTTCGCAAATCAGCTTTATGATGTCGATTGGGGTACCACAACATAAACCCTAACATCAAGCTAAGTACAAATGCCTGGATAAACGCGGTACCGCCGCCGTCTTCGTAAAATAATGCCACCAATGCTGGCGGCACCATAGTGAGGGAAAACAAGCCCACCAATAATCCGGTTATGCGGGTAATAGTGCGATAATGCATTCAGCCCTTTTGCCAAGTTGCTTAGTAGGTAAGCTGCGTATTGTTACACAGTTTTTAATAGGCTTCATCGGAAAAGCACAGTTGCAGCTGTCCCTGGCTAATCCGTTGCAATTTCTCGGCAAGCGCCCCTTTGGCCGATATGGGGATTGCCAGATGTAATGACACATTTTCAGCAAATTGCCGCTCAACAATCACCACATGAAACAGCGACAAGTAATGTTCCACATCGGGTAACTGTGCATAGCCACAGTATAAACGAGCGGCCACTGTTTTTACCTTAATTGTCAGTGATAACATTTTCAGCGCATGTTGCACCCCAGAGCTGTAGGCGCGTACCAAGCCACCAACGCCTAGCTCTATGCCACCAAAATAGCGGATAACAACCACACCCACTTCTCCAATGCCTGAGCCTTTCAATACCGCCAACATTGGGCGACCAGCGCTCCCCGAAGGTTCGCCGTCATCACTGCTGCTCACGGCTACATCATCATTTGGCTCTGACATTATCGCCGCCTGACAATAATGCGTGGCAGCAGGATAAGTTACCCGTAGTTGCGCCAGCTTATCTCTCAAAACTGCAGCAGAAGGACAATGGAATAACACAGTGATAAAACGGCTGTGTTTGATCTCTTCTTCAAAAACCACTTCACCCTCAGGTATTGGGTAACTATCGGCCACCGGCATCCTCTATCGCTAAATCGCCCTAAAATCTTTAAGTTATTTTGCCCGTATCGTAGGGATTATCGCAACTTAAGGTGGTAATAAGCGGCATATTCGACTTAAGGATAATCCCTCAAATATGGCGCGCTACCACTTTGAATAAGTCAAATGTCATCAAACACTTGAGACTCAATACCTCCCAATATAATCACGTAAAAATGACCAAAATTAAACGATCGTTTTAATTGACTGTTGTATTTTGCTATTTTTAACCGCAAACTGAGCAGCAACTGGCGTACTGCCAAGTACTCGCAGCCCTGCGCATAAGGAATGCAAGCATGATCTATAAAAGTAATACAATTCACGTTGAACTGCTTGACAGTAAAATTGCAAATCTATGTTTTAATTCAACAGGTTCTGTTAATAAATTTGATCGAGAAACGCTGACATCACTCAATGAAGCGCTGGATGTTATCAAAGCAACTGCCGACATTCGTGGCCTTGTTCTCACCTCAGCTAAAGACAACTTTATTGTTGGTGCCGACATTACCGAGTTTCTGGCATTGTTCGCGCAAGAAGATGAAGTGCTTTTATCATGGTTGCAGTTAGCGAACAGCATTTTTAACAAGCTGGAAGAGTTGCCTTATCCAACAGCAGCTGCGGTTAACGGCTACGCCTTGGGCGGTGGCTGTGAAGTTATCTTATCGACAGATTTCCGCATCGGCGATAGCTCTGCAAAAGTAGGTTTGCCAGAAACTAAACTGGGGATCATCCCAGGTTTTGGTGGCACGGTACGGTTACCGCGGCTTATCGGCGCCGATAATGCGCTTGAGTGGATCACTACGGGTAAAGAGCAGCGCCCAGAGGATGCTCTCAAAGTAGGATTTTTTGATGCCGTTACTTCCCCTGAACACCTGCAAAGTGTGTTATTGCAAATGTTAGAAGATGCCATTGCCGGCAAACTCGATTGGCAAAGCAAGCGCAAACAGAAACAACAACCATTGAAATTGGACAAAATGGAAGCATTAATGGCCTTTTCCACCGCTAAGGGGATGGTGTTTGCAGTTGCAGGTAAACATTATCCCGCCCCAATGGCGGCTGTTGGCGTTATTGAGCAGGCAGCCAATATGGCGCGTCAACAGGCATTGCAGGTAGAACATCAGGCGTTCATAAAACTCGCTAAAACAGATGTGGCGAAAGCCCTTATTGGTATTTTCCTCAACGACCAACTCGTCAAAAGTAAAGCCAAGAAAATCATTAAGGCTGCCCATCATATTGACCAAGCCGCCGTTCTAGGGGCAGGAATTATGGGTGGTGGTATCGCTTATCAAAGTGCCAGCAAAGGCACGCCTATCGTGATGAAAGACATTAACCATAAAGCGTTGGAGTTAGGCCTCTCAGAGGCGGCCAAATTACTGACAGCACAGTTGGAACGTGGTCGTTCATCGCCGCAGAAAATGGCACAGGTATTAAATGCGATTACACCAGCATTGGATTATTCCGCAGTCAAGCCAGCCAATATTGTTGTTGAAGCGGTTGTAGAAAATCCCAAAGTGAAGAGTACCGTCTTAGCAGAGGTTGAACAGGTCGTGGCTGATGATGCCGTTATCGCATCCAATACTTCCACGATATCTATCGACTTGCTGGCTACCAGTCTTAAGAAACCTGAGCGGTTCTGCGGTATGCATTTCTTCAATCCGGTGCATAAAATGCCGTTGGTAGAGGTTATTCGTGGCAAAAACACCGCCGACAGCACCATTGCAACCGTGGTGGCTTATGCCAGTAAGATGGGCAAAACACCGATTGTAGTGAACGACTGCCCTGGTTTTTTTGTGAATCGAGTGCTGTTCCCCTATTTTGCCGGTTTCAATGCTTTGATTGCTGATGGTGCTGATTTTGCGGCGGTCGATAAAGTCATGGAAAAACAGTTCGGTTGGCCAATGGGCCCAGCCTATTTGCTTGATGTTGTTGGTATGGATACGGGGCATCATGCACAAGCAGTGATGGCGCAAGGCTTTCCAGAACGGATGGCGACTAGCGCTAAAGATGCCCTACAACTGATGTTTGCACAAAATCGCTTAGGGCAAAAAAATGGCGCAGGTTTCTACCGCTATAGCCCAGATAAAAAAGGCAAGCCCAAAAAGGAACGGGATAATGCAGCCTATGAATTGTTAGCTGCGGCTTTTGGCCCAGTAAAGGAATTCAGTGCTGATGAAATTATTGCTAGAACCATGATCCCCATGATTAACGAAACCGTGCGCTGTTTGGAAGAAGGTATCATTGCCTCTCCGGCTGAAGCCGATATGGGGTTGGTGTATGGCTTGGGCTTTCCTCCATTTAGGGGTGGCGTATTCCGCTATGTAGAAACTATGGGGCTCGCCAATTATGTCGCTTGGGCTGATAAATATGCCCATCTTGGGCCGCTGTATCAGGTAACTGATGCCATGCGACAACTTGCCGCAGAAAACGGCCACTATTATCAGAATTGATTTAAGGAATTTACCATGAAAAATGCAGTTATCGTTGATTGTATTCGCACCCCCATGGGACGTTCCAAAGGCGGTGTTTTTCGGAATGTGCGGGCAGAAACCTTATCTGCTGAGCTTATGAAATCTTTGTTACAACGAAATCCACAACTACCGCCTACCGATATTGAGGATGTGATTTGGGGCTGTGTGCAACAAACCTTGGAACAAGGGTTTAATATTGGCCGTAATGCAGCACTACTTGCAGGACTCCCAAAAGAAGTTGGCGCGGTCACCGTTAACCGTCTTTGTGGCTCGTCGATGGAAGCCATCCATCAAGCAGCAAAGTCTATTATGGTTGGTATGGGCGACACCTTTATCATTGGCGGTGTAGAGCATATGGGCCATGTGCCAATGACTCATGGCGTTGATTTTCATCCAGGCCTATCTGTGAATGTTGCTAAAGCCTCAGGAATGATGGGATTGACGGCAGAGTTACTCGGCAAATTACATGGGATTAGCCGCGACATGCAAGATGCCTTTGCTGTGAGATCTCATCAGCGCGCTTATGCTGCGACCGTGGAAGGACGATTCGCTAAGGAGATCCAAGCCATTAATGGTCATGACAGTAACGGCGCTTTAGTCTCTGTTGACTATGATGAAGTTATTCGCCCCGAAACCACGCTGGAATCCCTTGCCGCATTAAGACCGGTATTTGACCCTGCCAATGGCACTGTGACAGCAGGAACATCATCAGCATTGTCTGATGGTGCAGCCGCCATGCTAGTCATGGAAGAACAAAAAGCCAGAGATTTAGGTTTACCCATTCGCGCCAGAATCCGCTCAATGGCAATCGCGGGTTGCGATCCAGCAATTATGGGTTATGGCCCAGTCCCGGCAACCAAGAAAGCATTAAAACGCGCAGGCATGACGATGGCCGATATTGAGTTGGTAGAACTGAATGAAGCCTTCGCAGCACAATCCATTCCTTGTGTTAAGGATCTGGGCTTATTAGAGCAGATGGACGATAAGGTCAACTTAAACGGTGGAGCAATTGCCTTGGGTCATCCATTAGGATGTTCTGGCGCCAGGATATCGACTACATTGATTAATCTGATGGAATCTAAAGATGTGTCCATTGGCTTAGCCACCATGTGTATCGGTCTTGGCCAGGGAATCGCAACCATCTTTGAACGGGTGTAGTTTCTAGTTTTCTTCTTCCCCTTCAGCCAGCTTAATTAAGCTGGCTTTTTTATGTTCCACGTGAAACATACCTAAAAGTTTGCACTGACCTTGGTTCTCAACCGCAGCTTGCAGTAACATACTAGCTAGATTTTCTGGCCTTACTTACGTTCTCAAGAGGTAAGAATGAACGAAGATTTTGCTAGCGCGAAACATCAGCTTGATGCCTTGGGGTTGCGCTGTCCTGAACCTGTGATGATGCTGCGCAAAAAGGTTCGGCATATGGCGGATGGCGAAACATTACTGATCATTGCCGATGACCCAGCAACAACAAGAGATATTCCAAGTTTTTGCCAATTTATGGATCATACCTTAGTGGCAAGCGACACAGCGGCAACGCCCTACCGCTATTTAATCAAAAAAGGACTCTGACAGGAGATTTTTATGGAGTTACTCGCAATCGCTTTTAAGGAAGGACGTAAAACTCCGATGTTAGAGCTAGACAGTGCAGACATTTCAACACAAACAGGTGTTGAGCATGATGTTTTTGGAAAACCGGGGCCACGCCAAGTTACTGTGTTATCAAAGCTACAATGGCTCGATACCTGTAATGAACTAAACACCTCCATTCCATGGATAGCGAGAAGAGCCAATTTATTAATTGATGGTGTTCGCTTTAATGCCGATAGCGTGGGGCAATATCTAAAAATTGGTAATGTCATTCTGGAAATCACGGGAGAGACTAATCCCTGCAAAAACATGGAGAAGGAATTTCCAGGCCTTGAAGCCGCATTGATGAATGACTGGCGCGGTGGCATTACATGCAGTGTATTGAAAGGCGGCACAGTAAAAAAGGTGATGAGGTTATTCTTTCAGACCAACCCGCATAACTCGATTCTAAAAAGATGTTCCACGTGGAACATCTTTTCCTTGAAGGCTTAACTAATTTAGCTTATTCATGACTTAATTCTGCATAACAAAAACAGTCAACTATATGGTCGTTTACCATACCAACGGCTTGCATAAATGCGTAGCAAATAGTGGGGCCACAAAAATTAAACCCCAGTTTTTTAAGTGCCTTAGACATGGCTTCAGATTCTGCCGTTTGCGCAGGGACATCAGCTAAACAAGCGTGACGATTATTTAACGGTTTACCCCCAACAAATCCCCATAAAAATTCAGAAAAATCATTACCTTGTTCGATAAATTTCAAATAAGCCTGGGCATTTTTAATAATTGAGTTAACCTTGGCCCGATTGCGAATTATTCCCGGATCCTGCAACAACTCCTCGACCTTACTATCGTCATACAAGGCAACAATCTGGGGATCAAAATTAGCAAACAAAGACTCATAGTTTGCCTGTTTACGCAAAATAGTAATCCAAGACAAACCGGCCTGCTGTCCATCGAGGCACAACTTGGCAAACAATTGCTGGCTATCGTAAACTGGCCGGCCCCACACCTCATCATGATATTGCTGATATAAAGGGTCAGTCGAAACCCAGCCACACCGTTGTTTTTCCATTTTAGGAATTCCTTTAAAAACCAAAGCCCGATAAAAAATAACCTACATAAGCCAGGGTCTACAAGGTATAATCGGAACCATTTTCTATAGACGGCTGACAGCAGTAGACATGACGACCAAACATGATGTGAAAACATTCCAGGGCTTCATTCTGACCCTGCAAGATTATTGGGCACAGCAAGGCTGTGCGATCGTGCAACCCTTGGATATGGAAGTTGGGGCAGGAACATTCCACCCACAAACATTTCTCCGCTCTTTAGGACCGGAGCCTATGAGCAGTGCTTATGTGCAACCTTCACGCCGACCCACAGATGGCCGCTACGGTGAAAACCCTAACCGGTTACAGCACTATTATCAATTTCAAGTGGTATTGAAACCGTCACCGGACAATATTCAGGAACTGTATTTAGGGTCGTTAAAAGCGCTTGGCATAGATCCAACAATACACGATATCCGCTTTGTTGAAGATAACTGGGAATCACCAACACTTGGCGCCTGGGGGCTTGGTTGGGAAATATGGTTGAATGGCATGGAAGTTAGTCAATTTACCTATTTTCAACAAGTTGGCGGCTTAGAATGCAGTCCAGTAACCGGTGAAATTACCTATGGTCTGGAACGTTTAGCCATGTATATCCAAGGGGTAAACAGCGTCTATGACCTAGTCTGGACCGATGGCCCTCTTGGCAAAATCACCTATGGCGATGTCTTCCATCAAAATGAAGTAGAACAGTCAGCCTACAACTTCGAATACGCCGATGTAGACTTTCTTTTTAAAATGTTTGATCAGTGCGAAAAGAGCTGTCAGCAACTGCTGGCCTTAGAAAAACCCTTACCACTGCCAGCATATGAACAGGTGATGAAAGCATCCCACTCATTCAACCTGCTGGATGCTCGCCACGCCATTTCCGTGACCGAGCGACAACGCTACATCCTACGTGTTCGCACTATGGCAAAAGCAGTAGCAGAAGCTTATTACCAGGCCCGGGAGGCACTGGGTTTCCCTATGTGTAAGTGAGGTTAGACATTAATGAATTTTGAAAACTTACTCATTGAAATCGGTACTGAAGAACTCCCACCAAAAGCCTTACGTAACCTGGCGGAATCGTTCCTGGCCAATTTCACAGAAGAATTGCATAAAGCAGAACTGCCCTTTGCTAAAGCCTGTTGGTATGCAGCACCAAGAAGACTAGCGCTTTATGTGGAAAAACTAGCGCTGGCACAAGAAGACAAAGTGGTTGAAAAGCGAGGACCTTCAGTTGCCGCGGCCTTTGATGCTGAAGGAACGCCAACCAAAGCGGCGCAGGGATGGGCTCGAGGCAATGGAATTAGCGTTGATCAAGCTGAACGCTTAAGCACCGATAAAGGTGAATGGTTGGTGTATCACGCCAAAGTAGACGGTGTCAGCACAGAAACCTTGATCCCGGCGATGACTCAACAAGCACTGGATAAATTGCCAATTCCTAAGCCTATGCGCTGGGGTAATAACAAAACGCAGTTTATTCGTCCGGTTCACACTGTCACCATGCTCTTGGGCAATAAAGTTGTTCCAGGCACAGTGCTGGGGATCGACTCTGCCCGCACTATTCGCGGTCACCGCTTCATGGGCGAAGCAAGTCTTGAACTAGATCATGCCGACAACTACCTGAGCACGCTGTACGAACGCGGCAAAGTCATTGCCGATTACGATAAACGCAAAACTATCATCAAAACAGCGGCTGAAGCTGCGGCAGCAAAACTCGGTGGTAAAGCCGATATTAGTGACAACCTGCTGGAAGAAGTGACATCGCTAGTGGAATGGCCTGTGGTACTTACCGCAGCATTTGAAGAAAAATTCTTAGCCGTTCCTGCTGAGGCACTGGTTTATACCATGAAGGGCGATCAGAAATATTTCCCGGTATTTGATCATGCTGGCAAGCTGATGCCACACTTCATTTTTGTCACCAATATTGAATCAAAAGATCCATCCCAAATTATCGCAGGTAACGAAAAAGTTGTACGTCCGCGCCTGGCCGATGCGGAATTCTTCTTTAACACCGATAAGAAGCATACCCTAGCCTCTCGTATCGACAGCCTAGGCACAGTAGTATTCCAGAAGCAGTTGGGAACACTGAAAGATCGCGTTCAACGTATATCACAGGTTGCAGGATACATAGCTGCGGCAATTGATGCCAATGAGGCCGATGCTAAACGAGCCGGACTGCTATCAAAAACAGATCTGATGACCAACATGGTAATGGAATTTACCGACACCCAAGGCACTATGGGGATGCACTATGCGCGGCTGGATGGCGAATCAGAAGCGGTAGCTGTGGCATTAGACGAGCAGTATAAACCACGTTTTTCTGGTGATTCTGTGCCAACAGCCCCGGTAAGTTGCGCGGTAGCATTGGCAGAAAAACTCGATACCCTGACAGGTATTTTTGGTATTGGTCAAGCCCCCAAAGGTGCCGCCGATCCGTTTGCACTGCGTCGTGCCGCTATTGGTATACTGCGTATTATTGTGGAAAACAAACTGTCACTCGACTTAGTTGATTTGATTGATTCCGCAGTCAAGGCTCATGGCGATAACCTGTCAAATAGCAATACCGCTGAGGAAGTGTTGGAATTTTTAATGGGACGCTTCCGCGCTTGGTATCAGGATAAAGGGATTAGCACCGATGTGATCTTGGCCGTGCTGGCACGTTACCCCACCAAACCAGCTGACTTCGATAATCGTATTTTGGCTGTTGCACACTTCCGTGAACTGGAACAAGCGGCAGCTCTCGCAGCCGCCAATAAACGTGTGTCGAATATTTTGTCGAAGGTAACCGAAGATTTACCCCAAGTAGTGGAGCAGAATCTTCTGCTGGAACCTGCAGAAAAAGCATTAGCAGCAGAGTTAACATCGCTGATGCCACAACTAGAGCCACTGTTTATATCCGGTAACTATCAACAAGCTCTGACGCAATTGGCACAACTGCGAGATAGTGTGGATCTGTTCTTTGATCAAGTGATGGTGATGGCTGATGATGTCCAATTACGGGATAACCGTTTAGCCTTGCTGAATCAGTTGCGCAATCAATTCTTGCGCATTGCTGATATCTCATTACTGCAATAATAGTTATTCCACCTAAACAAAAGGCTCCTTCGGGAGCCTTTTGTTTATTTCAAAGCTAGATAGTTTAACTTGGGTCATGAACACCATTACAACTAAAGCATCCCGCCATATGACTCATCCCTGATTATTCATCCGTTACAACGACCACCAAACATAATTACACCGCTTAGTAAGCCTTACTGCCCGTAACAATAGCTATCAATAGCCAGATACAAAAAGGGAGATGCAATATCTCCCTTTGATATCAACCTCCGAATCAAAGCGATTACAGAAGTTAGAGTGCTCTCACATAAGGTGAGGACTCATGCTTGGCGGTTATACGTCCAGGTTGGACACATGCAGCGCATTGGACTCAATAAACTCACGACGAGGCTCAACCGCATCGCCCATCAGCGTGTTAAACAGCTGATCCGCAGCCAAGGCATCATCAACAGTCACCTGCAGCATACGCCGGGTTTCTGGATCCATTGTGGTTTCCCACAACTGTTCTGGATTCATTTCACCCAACCCTTTGTAACGCTGGATATAGATGCCACGCTTAGATTCAGCCACCAGCCATTCCAGCGCTTCAGCGAAAGTGCTGACATCTTTCTTGCGCTCGCCACGTTGAACATAACCCGAGTCTTCAATCAGCCCATCGAGCTGTTCACCAAGGTCAGCAATACGTCGATAATCTGCGCCATGGAAGAAGTCAAAACTGAACAGATAATGGCTATCAATACCATGTTTACGTACGGTCAACTGCGGCAGATACACTTTACGTTCAGGTTCCAAGATTGGCTCCAGCTTGTAAAGCACACCGTGAGTTTCCCGATTTTGCAGATCTTCTAGCAAGGCCTTACACCAACCGACCATCTGCGCCTCATCAGCCAGCATATCTGCGGTAACGCGAGGGTGATAAATCATCCGATCAGTAACATTGGTAGGGAAACGTTTTTCCAGTTTTTCAATCGTATGTTCAACGTCACGATACTGTAATACCAACCGCTCTAACGCCGCGCCAGCCATGGCCGGAGCATCTTTAGACGGGTAAATACAACCCCCATCCAATGCCTGCGAAGTCAGATATTCAGTTAACGCGAGTTCATCTTTAAGGTATTGTTCTTGCTTACCTTTTTTAACTTTAAACAATGGTGGTTGAGCAATATACACGTAACCACGTTCCAGAAGTTCCGGCATCTGGCGGAAGAAGAAGGTCAGTAACAATGTACGGATATGCGAACCATCCACATCAGCATCGGTCATGATGATGATGTTGTGATAACGGGTTTTGTCGGGGTTGTATTCATCACGACCAATACCACAGCCCAGCGCGGTGATCAGTGATGCCACTTCCTGGGAAGACAACATCTTGTCAAAACGGGCTTTTTCTACGTTAAGGATCTTACCTTTCAACGGTAGAATTGCCTGATTTTTACGGTTACGGCCTTGTTTGGCACTGCCACCAGCCGAGTCCCCTTCCACAATGTAGATTTCAGATAAACCAGGATCTTTTTCCTGACAATCGGCCAATTTACCCGGCAACCCGCCCAAATCCAATGCACCTTTACGGCGTGTCATTTCACGGGCCTTACGGGCCGCTTCACGGGCGCGGGCAGCATCAATAATCTTACTGACCACCAAGCGGGCTTCGTTAGGGTTTTCCAGCAGATAATCATTGAGCTTTTCAGCCATGGTCTGCTCTACCGCTGTCTTAACTTCGCTAGATACCAGTTTGTCTTTAGTCTGGGAACTGAATTTAGGATCCGGCACTTTCACCGAGATAACTGCGGTCAGCCCTTCACGAGCATCATCACCCGTTGCGCTGGTTTTATTCTTTTTATTGTAACCTTCAGCTTCCATATAGTTGTTGAGGTTACGGGTCAGGGCGGCACGGAATCCCGCCAGATGGGTACCACCATCGCGCTGAGGAATGTTATTGGTAAAACACAGGATATTTTCCTGGAAACCATCATTCCACTGCATCGCGACTTCTACCGTGATGCCATCATCTCTTTCCTGAGAAAAATGAAAGATCTCTTTGTTAACAGCGGTCTTATTGTGGTTCAGGTATTCAACAAAGGCGTGAATCCCCCTTCGTAATGGAAGAAGTCGTCTTTATGATCGCGTTCGTCTCGTAGGCGGATGCCAACACCTGAGTTAAGGAATGACAATTCCCGTACCCGTTTAGCCAGAATTTCATAATGAAACTCAACGTCGGTAAAGGTTTCCTTGCTAGGCCAGAAACGGATTTCTGTACCGGTATGTTCGGAAGTACCAATCTCTTTGATCGGCTCAACCGGATTACCGTGCCTGTAATACTGTTCGTAAGTTTTGCCATTACGACGAATTGTCAGCTTTAATTTTTCTGACAAGGCGTTCACTACGGACACACCCACACCGTGCAACCCGCCAGAGACTTTGTAAGAGTTATCGTCAAACTTACCGCCAGCGTGCAACACCGTCATGATCACCTGTGCCGCAGATACCCCTTCTTCAGGGTGGATAGCCACGGGAATACCGCGACCATCGTCTTTAACAGATACCGAACCATCCATATGGATGGTAATCACGATGTCTTTACAGTAACCCGCCAGAGCCTCATCAATGGAGTTATCAACCACTTCGAATACCATATGATGCAAACCTGTGCCATCATCGGTATCACCAATATACATTCCGGGTCTTTTCCGAACCGCATCAAGGCCCTTTAGAACCTTAATACTCGAAGAATCATAACTGTTCTCTGACATACTAATCTCTCATCGGTTATTCAATGACCGTCACACTCCCCTGTTCTACCCGGAAAATCCGTTCCGGTGGAGTGCTTAATGAATCAGCTATTGCAGCCGGATCGATAGCCGTAATAAATACTTGCGCACCGGTCTCAGCCAATTGCTGTAGCAATAACTTTCTATGTTTGGCATCCAGTTCTGACGGCAAATCGTCCACCAGATAGATACTGTCCTTATCCTGCTGTTGTTTAAGCAACTTTCCCTGTGCAATCCGCAACGCACACACCAGCAATTTAAGCTGTCCACGGGACAAAGCATCTTGGGCCGGTAAGTTTGCCACCCGTAAGCGCAAGTCCGCTTTATGAGGTCCGCTCACCGTAAAACCCATCGTCACATCGCGGCTATATTGCGCTTCTAACAGCTCTGCCAATGAGGTTTTACTGTCCCAGCCACGGGTGAAAGAAACCCGGATGTCTGCCTGTGGTAAAAACTCTCCGATTATACCCTTTAACAGGCCATTTAACGAGTCCACATACAGGTTTCGTATGGCGGTAACAGCCTCGGAATAACGCACAAATTCGCGATCCCAATAGGCGATTTGCTGATAGCTGGCACCATCTCTTAGCAATTGGTTTCGTTGCTTTAAAACTCGCCTGACGTTCATCCACTGCGGATAAAACATTGGGTCTGAATGAAATGCCCCCAGTCGATAAACTGACGTCGGGCTTTCGGGCCTTCAAACAATAAGGAAAAACTCTCCGGCGTGATCAGTTGTATCGGTAATGTTTCTGCAAGTACCGATAACCGCTTAATTTTTTCGCCATCAATTTTGACTTCAGTGTCACCATTACGAAAACGGCGCACACCAACTTTATGTTCCGATTCGTGTAAGTGTAATTTGGCAAACAGTGTCAATTGTTCCTGTTCATTACCGATAACACGTTGTACTAAGTGACTGCGGAATGAGCGCCCCATACCCAGGAAGTAAATCGCTTCCAGTATGCTGGTCTTACCGCTGCCATTCTGCCCATAAATAAGATTCAGCCCACTGCCAGGATGCAGTTGGGCTGAAACAAGATTACGAAAATGCTGAATACTGAACTGGCTGAGACTCATGCAACGCCCGGCTTACAGCCGCATCGGCATTACAACATACATAGAGTCTTCTTCCTGATGATTTTCAATCAATGCACTGGAATTACCATCACTGAGGGTAATACGCACATCATCAGATTTAAGACTATTGAGTACGTCCAGCAGATAGGAGACATTGAAGCCAATTTCCAGGGCATCACCACCATACTCAACATCGATGATCTCTTCAGCTTCTTCCTGCTCAGGATTGTTAGCGGTAATTTTTAACAGGGAATTTTCTAGCTGCACCCGTACCCCACGGAACTTCTCATTGGACAAAATAGATGCACGCAGCAGCGCCTGACGTAAGGCATTACGGCTGGCCAGTACGATTTTATCGCCGCCTTTTGGCAATACCCGACGATAATCAGGAAACGACCATCGACCAGTTTACTGGTTAATACGGCCGCGGCGGTCGTAGCCCGAATGGCATTGTCACCAATGGCAAGCGTGATTTCCTGTTCATCTGCATCCAGTAACCGCGCCAGTTCCACCACTCCTTTACGAGGTACTATCACCTGATTTTCAGGTAAAGAGGCTTCAATCGCCCGATGACTCAACGCGAGTCGATGGCCATCGGTAGCTACGGCGCGCAATACATTACCCTCGGTTTCAAACAATAAACCGTTAAGGTAGTAACGCACATCCTGGTTGGCCATCGAAAATTGGGTGGCATCAATCAAAGATTTCAGCGTGCCCTGTTTGATGGTGAATTCGGTATTGGGCTGAAAACTTTCCACATTAGGGTATTCTTCAGCGGGCAGTGTCGCCAAAGTAAAACGACTACGACCACAGCGCAGCAGCCATTTATTTTCCTGCTGCTCTATCTTAACTTCGCTCTGTTCCGGTAAAGATTTAACAATATCCAGCAGTTTTTTAGCCGGCACGGTAGTACGGCCTTCCTGAACCTCGCCACTAATGGCAGCACTGCCGACAAGTTCAACTTCTAAGTCTGTACCGGTAAATTTCAGTGAGTGATTACTTACTTCCACAAGGAGATTTGCCAGAATCGGCAGGTTATGCCGTCTTTCCACCGCACCACTGACCAGTTGCAACGGCTTCAATAGGTCATCCCTATCAATTGAAAATTTCATTATTCTGTTCCCTGATTAAGAAGATAAGGTTCGGATCAAGTTGGCATAATCTTCTTTGATGTCGTGGCTCTCTTCTCTGAGCTGGGCAATTTTGCGACAAGCATGCAGCACTGTCGTATGATCTCGTCCGCCAAACGCATCACCAATCTCTGGCAGACTCTGGTTTGTCAGCTCTTTAGAAAGCGCCATCGCCATCTGTCGAGGACGGGCAACACTACGGGAGCGCCGCTTAGACAACATGTCCGCCATCTTGATCTTGTAATATTCAGCGACTGTTTTCTGAATATTGTCTATAGTGACCAATTTTTCCTGCAGAGCCAATAGGTCACGCAAGGCTTCGCGCACAAAATCGATAGTAATTGGTCTACCAGTAAAGTTGGCATTGGCAATTACTCGATTTAATGCGCCTTCAAGCTCTCGCACATTGGAGCGTAAGCGTTTGGCAATAAAGAAAGCCACTTCATCCGGCAGTGTGATGCCGTTTTCTAACGCCTTACGCATCAAAATCGCCACCCGGGTTTCCAATTCTGGCGGTTCAATAGCAACCGTCAACCCCCAACCAAAACGCGATTTTAGCCGATCCTCAACGCCATCAATCTCTTTGGGATAACGATCTGATGTCAGAATGATCTGATGATTGCCTTCCAGTAACGCATTGAAGGTATGAAAAAACTCTTCCTGGGAACGATCTTTGTTGGCAAAAAACTGAATATCATCAATAAACAGCGCATCAACACTGCGGTAGTAGCGCTTAAAATCCTCAATCGCGTTATTTTGCAGTGCCTTGACCATGTCCTGCACAAAACGCTCGGAATGCATATACACCACTTTGGCATTGGGATTATTTTTGAGGATCCCATTACCCACGGCATGCAAGAGATGGGTTTTACCTAAGCCAGTTCCGCCATAAAGAAACAATGGGTTATAAGCACCACCAGGGTTTTCTGATACCTGCTGCGCAGCGGCCTTCCCTAATTGGTTAGACTTACCTTCAACGAAATTATCAAATTGATAAGTCGGATTAATATTACTGCGATAGGGGTGATTGCTAACAGGCTCTTCATCATCACTATTGAATGCCGCCGCAACGCTCGGTTTGGTCACGGGCCGCGAGTGACTCTTGCCATTAACCGGCGGATTAACAACGGCAACCCGAGGTGCTGGGCGACTACCGATATCAAAACGCAGTTTAGGCGCTTCACTACCCAGTTGTTCGCTAAAAAATTGATTGATGATATTGAGATATTTATCTCTGACCCAATCCAATACAAAACGGTTTGGGGCATACAGCACTAACGTTTCACCATCCATTTCTGCCTGCAACGGTCTGATCCACATACTGAACTGTTGAGCTGATAGCTCATCCTGCAATCTGCCGACACATTGCTGCCATAGTGAAACAGTCACAAACTTATCCCCAATCCATCGCCTTAAGGGCGGTTATTCTATAGAGAGATCTGGATAATCGCTACGGTCTAAGCACAATTATCCCCAAAGCGATCGCGATCTCTGTCCTCTTTAGATCCTGTCAGATCCTACAGGATCTCTGGGGTGATAATCTATGAAATTTGCCACTTTATTAAGGGATCTGAGTTGATCTATAATCGCGCCCCAGCGATCCGTTGATAGATGTTTTTATTACTATATCTAGTGGTAAATACACAGAGTTATCCACATATTGTAGTTAATCACATCAGCAGATCTCTCGATGGAGGCAAGAATTGCATCTACCGGACATAGTGCTTATTGACGCCCGGGGTAAATGTGATTACAATTCGGCCTCTTTTTTATAGCCTCTCCGAATTTTCCCGGTAGAGGAAAATTAACTAACAAAGACGGATTGCCATCATGAGTAAACGTACTTTTCAACCAAGCAACCTGAAGCGCAAGCGTACTCACGGCTTCCGCGCACGTATGGCTACAGCTAACGGCCGCAAGGTACTGGCTCGTCGCCGTGCTAAAGGTCGCGCTCGTCTGTCTGCTTAAGTGAGTAGACAAATAGGTGATTAGCTACACCTTTTCGCGGGAGTTACGTTTGTTAACTCCCGCGCAATTCAATTCTGTTTTTACCAACCCGCAAAAAGCCTCTTCCGCTGAAATAACCCTGTTGGCGATGCCTAATGGCATGGAACATCCCAGATTGGGCTTGACTGTTGCCAAGCGTCATGTAAAAAGAGCTAACCAGCGCAATCGTATTAAGCGTGTTGTACGCGAAAGTTTCAGACTAAATCAGTATAATCTGCCACCGGTGGACATTGTGGTATTGGTTCGCGGCGGTGTTCTGGAGCTGGATAATGAACAGCTCAGACAATTGGTGGAAAAGTTATGGCGCAAACTCAGTCGCCGTTTCAATGGGTGATTATTAAAGCTATCAGGGGCTATCAGCTTTTTATTAGCCCCCTGCTGGGACAGCGCTGCCGATTTAATCCTTCATGCTCCCATTACGCGATAGAAGCTGTGCAAGTGCACGGAACTGTGAAAGGGAGTTGGTTTGCCATAAAACGCATATTAAAATGTCACCCCTTACATCCGGGCGGCAACGACCCCGTACCTCCTAAAAACAATAGGTGTAATAAATAGGCTATGGAATCTCAACGCAATATTCTGCTTATCGCGCTATTGGCTGTCAGTTTCATGATCTGGCAACAATGGCAGACAGATAAAGCGCCAAAACCGGCCGTTACTGAAACGACAGTGGCTTCCCAAACTCAGGACACAATTCAAAACGATGTGCCTACCGCTGATGGTAGCGCCGGTACACCGGAACCTTCAGTTGTAGCATCCAAAGACTTAGTAAGGGTAAAAACTGATCAGCTGGATGTTCTTATCAATCCAGTGGGTGGCGATATCGTCCATGCAGCATTGGTGGCGCATAAACTGGAACTCGGCAAAGACGATCCTTTCGTGCTACTAGAGCAAAAAGCCGATTTTACCTACATCGCCCAAAGTGGTCTCATTGGCAGCGGTGGCGTAGATACCAATGCCGGACGCCCAACCTATGCTGTTAGCAGCACAGAGTTTCAGCTAAAGGATGGTGATGACACCCTAAAAGTGCCAATGACTTACACCGCACCTAACGGCGTAAAATACACCAAGGTATTTACCTTCCGTAAAGGTAAATTTGATATTCGAGTAGATTATCAAGTTGCCAACACCACCGCAGCACCACTGCAAGTGCAGATGTATGGTCAGATAAAACAGACCATCAAACCATCTGACAGCCATATGATGATGCCAACTTATCGGGGTGCGGCTTTCTCAACGGCGGATACCCGTTACGAAAAATATAAGTTTGATGAGATCAAAGAAAAAGACCTGCGCAAAGAAACCCAAGGCGGTTGGGTGGCGATGCTGCAACACTACTTTGTATCAGCCTGGGTACCATCGGCTAAACAAAACAACGTGATTTATACCAGTGTCAGCAATGGCACTATGGCAAATATCGGTTTTCGTGGTCAACCAGAAACGGTAGCACCAGGAACCACCGCCAGTGTTGGCGCTGATTTCTATGTTGGTCCCAAAGATCAAGCGGCACTTTCTGAGTTATCAGATTCACTAAACTTGGTGGTTGATTATGGTGTGCTGTGGTGGTTAGCCGTCCCTATCTACAAACTAATGATGTTCTTCCACTCATTTGTGGGTAACTGGGGTCTAGCGATTATTCTGATCACCTTTACCGTGCGCGGCATTCTGTTTCCACTTACCCGTGCGCAGTACACCTCTATGGCGAAGATGCGTAATCTGCAGCCAAAAATCCAAGAGTTAAAAGACCGTTTGGGTGATGATCGTCAGAAGATGGGTCAGGCCATGATGGAAATGTATAAGAAGGAGAAGGTCAACCCAATGGGTGGCTGTCTGCCCATCATGTTGCAGATGCCTATTTTCCTAGCGTTATACTGGGTGCTGCTGGAAAGTGTAGAACTGCGCCACGCCCCCTTCATGTTGTGGATCCATGATCTGTCAGTACAAGACCCATACTATGTACTGCCTATTCTGAACGGTGTGTCCATGTTTATCATGCAGAAACTGCAGCCCATGTCGCCGACTATGGATCCGATGCAGGCCAAGATGATGCAGTATATGCCAGTGGTGTTTACCGTATTCTTCCTGTGGTTCCCATCCGGTCTGGTACTGTACTGGTTGATGGGTAACATAGTGGCTATTATTCAGCAGAAAATCATCTACGCTGGATTGGAGAAAAAGGGATTAAAATAATCTTTTGATCTCTTCACCAAAAGGCGGCTAATAGCCGCCTTTTGATTATTACGCTTTTGATAGAAAGGAAAATAGTGTGGCAGCAGATACCATAGTGGCGCAAGCTACCGCTCCTGGTAAAGGTGGCGTAGGCATTGTCAGAGTATCCGGAGATAAAGCGGCAGAGGTCGCCTTACAGGTGCTTGGTCATCTGCCAAAAGTCCGTTACGCGGATTATTGCCCATTCAAAGATAATCAGGGGCACATTCTAGATCAGGGCATTGCTCTTTTTTCAAAGGGCCAAACTCCTTTACTGGCGAAGATGTACTGGAACTGCAAGGCCACGGTGGTCAGATTGTCATGGATATGCTGCTCAAAAACATCTTGGCCGTTGATGGCATACGCATGGCAAGGCCGGGGAATTCAGTGAACAAGCCTTTCTTAACGACAAATTGGATCTAGCGCAGGCAGAAGCAATTGCCGACTTAATTGAAGCCACCAGCGAACAAGCGGCTAAAAGTGCTATGGCGTCGTTGCAGGGCGAGTTTTCCAAAGAAGTGCACCAGTTGGTAGAACAGGTCACGAATCTGCGTTTATACGTTGAAGCCGCCATTGATTTTCCAGATGAAGAAGTCGACTTTCTATCCGATGGCAAAATTGCCAATGCACTTTACCGCATCATAGATAAGCTGGCTGAAGTCCAACACTGTGCGCAACAAGGCGCATTAATCCGTGAAGGGATGAAAGTCGTTATCGCCGGCCGCCCCAATGCCGGCAAATCCAGCTTGCTTAACGCGCTTGCCGGGAAAGAATCTGCAATTGTCACTGAAATTGCAGGCACCACCCGGGATGTGCTGCGGGAACACATTCACCTTGATGGTATGCCATTACATGTAATTGATACTGCTGGGCTAAGAGACACCGAAGATACCGTAGAAAAAATTGGTATTGAGCGCGCCTGGGCCGAAATAGCCACCGCAGACAGAGTGCTGTTTATGGTTGATGGCACCGACACAACCGCGGTTGATCCCAAAGAGATATGGCCTGATTTTATCGACAGACTACCTGCAAAGCTGGGTATTACCGTCATTCGTAATAAAGCCGATTTAACCGGAGAATCACTAGCGCCAACCGAAGAACAAGGTTACAGCGTTTATCGAATCTCTGCCAAAACAGGGCTAGGAATGGCAGAGTTAAAACAACACTTAAAACAACTCATGGGTTATCAAAGTAATCTCGAAGGCAGCTTCATTGCCCGCCGCCGCCACCTTGATGCACTGGACAAAGCCAGCCAACATTTACAGCAGGGAAAACAACAGCTGGAAATATTTCAAGCCGGAGAGTTGCTGGCTGAAGAGTTACGCATGACACAACAGACATTATCCGAGATCACCGGAGAATTTACCTCCGATGATCTGCTCGGAAAAATATTTAGCTCCTTTTGTATCGGCAAGTAAGCATTTACTTACTTTATTAAATTTTTAATAAATTCAATTGCTTTATTGGCACCTTTAGCAGAAATTGTATGCACTACACCTGCTTCAAGTTCTAATTGCACTTTTACCCCAAGCGCCGCCAGTTCAGTTGCTGCTGACTGGCTATTCTGCCATGGAATAACGGGATCACTCGTACCGTGGAGCAATAAAACAGAAGTATCGGGTAGTGGCTTCCAGGGTTTGGGAGATGCTAGACGTCCAGAAAAGGCAACGATTGCGGTTACCGGCAAACGGCCACTCACAAGCAGATCCAACGACATAATGGAGCCCTGAGAGAAGCCCACCAACACGACATTATCTGTGGCAGGATCAATCTGCTGCTGCGTCATTGTCTGTTGCAACGTTTTATCAAATGCTGCCCTGGCCTCTACAATCCGTTGTGGCCGATTTTGTTCAGTGACTCCATCCAGACTAAACCACTGATAACCGTTGCCAAAATCACAAGGAAATGGTGCATTTGGCGCTGCAAAAATAACACCGGGAAGCTGCTTTGCCCACAATTGACCAAGTGCCGCTAAATCATGCCCATTGCTTCCAACACCATGTAAAAAAATGACTAATGTTTTACTCATTTTCAAAATCCTTAAATCCATAGCAACTCATGTCTGGCCCCATAGGCACAATACCCATAGGATTGAGTGTCTTGATGGAATAGTAACCACGCCGAATATGATCCAGATTTACCGTATCACGCACCCCAGGAAGAGCCAGAACGCGCTTGGTGTAGTTCAGTAACTGCGGATAACTCAGCAGTTGCCGATAATTGCATTTAAATAATCCATGGTAAGCCACATCGAAGCGGATCAAAGTGACAAACAATCGGATATCCGCCTCAGTTATTTGCTCACCAAGTAAAAAACGTCGGCCGTCGTTAAACTGCTGTTCAAGCCATTCTAATGCTTCAAACACATCATCATACGCTTGCTGATAACTTACCTGGGTAGTAGCAAATCCCGCACGATACACGCCATTGTTCAATTTAGGGTAGATATAGCTGTTAAGAGCATCTATCTCTTGCTGTAAGGCCGTGGGATAAAGGTCAAATTCTGACGATGCTAATTCCCCGAAGCCACTATTGAACATGCGCACAATATCAGCAGACTCATTATTCACTATGGTGTGTAACTTTTTATCCCATAACACGGGAACTGTTGCCCTTCCGGTAAAGTGCGGATCAGCTTGACTATATAACTGATGAAGCCACTCCACCTGATTTACATCATCCACAGTTGACCCTGGATAGGTTCCAAAATGCCAGCCTTGCTCTAATAAAAAGGCTCAACAACCGAAACCGAGATGACATGTTCAAGCCGCTTTAATTTTCTCGCTATCAGTGTTCGAGATGCCCAAGGGCAGATATAGGCAACATACAGATGATAACGATTGGCCTCAGCAGCAAAACCAGCGTCACCAGTAACCCCGGCGGTACCGTCAGGGGTTACCCAATGACGAAAGCTGGAACGCTGGCGGACAAACCCACCTTGTTTATCAGTTGCCTGTACTGGCTGCCAATCTTCCGTCCATTTGCCATTCACTAACATGATATAAATCCTTAGCGAGCGTTAATGGGGCTAGGTTTCAGTGCAAACTTACCATCACCGGTCAACGCCAAAACCAGCAGACCTATAATCCAAAACGCTGGATACTCCCAACCACCATTAGCATTGGTGAACCAGAAACCTGCGGGGCCGTGAACTGTCACTATGGCACCTAACATCACTGGTACCATTGCAAGGGCAGTGATACGTGGCCAGATCCCCAAAATTAATGCTAAGCCACCCAACAATTCCCATGTCATGGTGATATAAGCCAGAAATCCAGGCAAACCTAATGAACTGAAAAATTGAGCTGTGCCAGCAGGAGTAAATACGAAGTATTTCAGCCCAAGATGAGCCAGAAACAGGACACCGAGTGATACACGTAATAACAATGCGGCATATGGAGCAGTGCGACGATCAAACATGATAAATTCCTCTCTTCAATGGATGAGAGAAATTTACATTATTTCTAAATAAAATATTATCCAGGTAAATTGAATATAATTACTTCCATTTTGGAATTAATTATAATATTAGTCCCATTTGGGCTTTCCAGAAAAAGTCTGCAACAGAAAATCGATAAGAACTCGCGACTTCAAGGCTAAATGTTTTGCAGGTGGGTATACCGCATAAAGTTGTAACGGCGGCATATCATAAGCGGATAACAGTGGCACCACATCACCGTGGCGAAGCGCGGCAGTAGCAACAAAACTAGGTAATTGAGTTACCCCCAACCCAGCACAAGCGGCTTGCAGACAAACTTCAGTATTGGAAAAACTAAAACGGCCATGCACTCTCAGTAACTGGAGCTGCTGTTGCTCATCCATGAAACGCCAATGCAAAGGATCACGAAAATTACTATCAATAATACAATCGTGCTCCGCTAACTGCTGCCAATGTTGTGGTGTGCCTTTAATGGCTAAATATCCAGGAGCGGCCACGGTAATCACGCTAATATCCGTTAATCTTCTGGCAATAAGACTACTATCATCCAGTTTGCCTATCCGAAGAGCCAGATCAAACCCCTCTTCGACGAGATCAACCAAACGATCGGCATAACGCACATCTAACTCTATTTGAGGATATTTCTGCGCAAACTCGATCAGTCTTCTGGTGAGTTGTGTAGCACCAAAAGTGACAGGAACCGAGATAGTCAATTTTCCTGATGGATTTGTCGCAATGTTTCTCACCGACGCATCAAGCGTGTCATATTCCTCCAGCAAACTCTTGATGCGCTGATAATAGGCTTGCCCAACATCTGTTGCTGCTAAGGCACGAGTGCTACGTTTAAACAGCTGCACACCTAACTCTTGCTCTAAGCGACTAATGAGCTTGGAAGCCTGACCACTGCTGGTGCCCATTCTGGCTGCCGCACCAGAAAAACTCCCAACCTCCATTACGGCGACAAACATGCGGTCACAATCCAAACGTTCCACGCAGTCACTCCAAAATTTTATTGTTAATGGATGAACCAATGGCGCGTTCTGTTGGCAAGCGCCACCAAAGACAGCATCACCGGCACTTCAACCAATACACCAACAACGGTTGCCAACGCAGCACCAGAGTGCAATCCAAACAGCGAAATAGCCACAGCAACCGCTAGTTCAAAAAAATTAGAAGTGCCAATCATACAAGCCGGAGCGGCCACATTATGAGGTAATCGCAGTTGTTTAGCCGCCCAATAGGCAAGCGCAAAAATACCGTAACTTTGAATAAGTAAGGGAATGGCGATCATCAGGATCACCAACGGCTGCTGGATAATCGTCTGCGCCTGAAACCCAAACAATAGCGCCACAGTCGCAAGCAACCCAATGACAGACCAAGGTTTAAGCTTACTCACAAAATGATTTAACGCCTGCGTATCCGCATGCTGCTGTAACCGGTAACGGGTGATAACCCCCGCAAGCAACGGCAAAACCACATATAACACAACCGACAACAGTAAGGTCTGCCAAGGCACATGTATCTCACTGATCCCCAATAAAAATGCGGCTATTGGTGCGAAAGCAAACACCATAATGATATCGTTTACCGATACTTGCACTAGTGTGTAGTTTGGATCGCCTTTAGTTAACTGACTCCACACAAAAACCATCGCAGTACAAGGCGCAACACCTAATAAGATCATGCCCGCTATGTATTCGCTGGCAGATTGCGGAGAAACCCAAGCAGCAAACACTACTCTGAAAAATAACCATCCCAAAAATGCCATGGTAAATGGTTTGATAAGCCAATTGATCACGAGTGTCAGCAATAAACCCTTAGGTTTTTTACCCACATCTTTAATGGCTGAAAAATCTATCTGGATCATCATGGGGTAAATCATCAACCAGATCAGAATGGCTATCACCAAATTGACGTGGGCATATTCAATCGCAGCCACACTGGCAAAAATACCGGGGAACAGACACCCCAAACTAACGCCCACCACAATTGCCAAAGCGACCCAAACTGACAGGTATTTTTCAAAAAATCCCATGGAAAAGTCCTACCGTATCCATTACCTAACTTCTATAAAAACAGCATTATAGTGTCACTATTTACACTGTTGATACATGAGTTTTGCCATGCTCCCATAAATAATATTGAGTGTGCATGTCATCATCCAAGCATTACTTGCTACTTAGCTTTCGTCATCATGCAACAACAGAACTGTGGTTATGGAAAATAAGTTCTTCATAATCTACCAACTAATGTTTATAGGGGTTTAAGAAATTGCCCATATATCCTCTATTGGTCAGAAAAACAGATAAGTGGCATAACCAGCAATTGTCGCCATAGCAAAGATGACAGCTACAAACACCGCTAAGAGCTTCAAAGTGAATAAAGACCGCAGCAAAATAAGCTCGGTCAAGCTGGCTCCTGCACTGCCAATAATCAACGCCAGAACTGTTCCAGCCCCCACTCCTTTAGCCATTAATGCGGCAGCTAATGGTATGACAGCTTCAGCACGAATATACAGCGGCACACCAATAACCGCAGCGATAGGAATGGCAAAGGGATTATTTGAACCAGCATACTGTTCCAATAAGCCTGCCGGTATAAATCCATAGATCACACTACCAATCGCAATACCAATGAGCAGATATGGTAATACGTCCATAAAATCTGACCAGGTTTCTCTCCATAACCCGCTGTACTTTATATTTTTATCATCTAAAGCAGAAGGTTGCGTGTTACAACAACCACAGGACTGAACTCTGACAGTTTCATCAGTAATACAGCGTACTTTTTCCAAATTGGTACCACTACTTTCGCAACTCGCCCCCATTTTTGGCACTGAACTACATTGTTTTTTAGGTGCAGCCTCTTGTACATTTTGCCGACGAACATAACGCCAGAAACCAAGTACGTGTAGCAACCATCCAGCGAACACAGATACCACTATAGCCGCCAGTACATAAATAGCAGTGAGGGGTAATCCAAAGGTGGCAACAAGCAGAGCAATAATGATGGGATTCAACAACGGAGAGGCAAAAAGAAAAACCATCATAGGTCCAAACCCGGCACGTGCGCGAATTAAGCCTTTCAACATAGGGACAGTTGAACAACTACAAAAGGGAGTAATGGCTCCCAAACCAACAGCGAGAAAATAGCTCCGGATCTTGTTTGAACTCAATAACACTTCCACCTTTGATGAAGGAATATGACGTTGAAGAATGCCAACCAGCAAGCTAATGCCAATGAATAAAGTCGATAGTTCAACAACGAGAAAAGTAAACATGCTTAGAGTATCTTGCAACTGAGGTGACATTTTATTTTCCATATTTCTAGATATATCGAATTATAAAATGCAGCTTAATTGCACTTATCTATTTTTGTCAACTATAATTCCAGAATTATCGAATTATCTTGAGAGTTTTATGGAACACGAAAAAGTAGCAGCCAGCTTAGCAGAGTTAGGAAATAGTCACCGATTGTCAGTGTTCCGTTTCTTGGTCAAAGCTGGTTATGAAGGAGCTTCCGTCGGGGAGATCCAGAAGGAGTTGGGTATTCCAGCGTCTACGCTATCACATCACCTTGCACGTATGACTAAGGTGGGACTTATCCGGCAAGAGAAACATAGCCGCACCATTGTCTGTATACCTGAATATAAGCATCTAGAAAACTTGATAGATTTCTTACAAGAGGAATGCTGTACAGGCATTCAAATTGGGCATAATCCAGAACCGCTTTGATATTTGCCAAGCTATCGCAACCCTATGATAAATTTTTCTTTTTATATTTTTAGCATTTTATCAACCGGAAATTCCGGATACCCTATTCTCCTAAGATTTAGCAAGGATACGAAATGGCAAAAGTTGAAATTTTAGTAGGCACCACACTGGGTGGTGCTGAATACGTGGCGGACGAACTTGCCGCCGAACTACAACAACAAGGGCACCAGAGTACCATTCACCTGGCGGCCGATCTGTCGCAATTAGATCCTACAAATTTATGGCTGATAGTATCTTCCACCCATGGGGCGGGAGATCTGCCAGATAATTTACAGCCTTTGTATCAACAACTGCTGGATGATGAAGAGGATCTGACACAACTAGAATATGCGCTCTGTGCCATCGGCGACTCTAGCTACGATACTTTTTGTCAGGGCCCCGAAAAATTAGCAGCGTTGCTAGCAAGCAAGGGGGCAACGGCTTTTGTGGATAAGATCCAGATCGATGTACAACATGATCCTGTGCCAGAAGATCCAGCATTAGCCTGGATCCGTCACTGGATTAGCGAACTATAAGACACGATAAGGCTGTTTTATACCTTGATATACACCTATAACAACAATTTTATCCACATAAAAAATATATCAGATGATAAATATGTGGATAAATTGTCCTATAGATCTGATCAATCGTTGTATTATTTATCCCCTTAAGCAGTAATAGATCGCTAATGTGGATAAGTGCTAGATCTATCCCCAGATTATCTGCCGTTAGATCGATAAATGATCACAGCTTATATTTTGTGTATTTATTTGATAGTAAACAAAAAAAACAGTTACCCACCGATCTTAGCGATCCTAATAGTAAAAACAATAAACAGATCTATATAAAGATCTTAAGATCTATAAGACGATCCTTTTTCGATCGAATGACCTAAAGAGATCGTTCACCTGAATCTTTGAAAATGCTAAAATGCGCGGCTAATTTGTCTTGATTAACTTGGTGTCTAAGAAGGTTTAACAATGCGTTTTCATGAACGGTTTGATGTAGTAGTTGTCGGCGGCGGTCATGCCGGAACTGAAGCAGCACTAGCTGCTGCCAGAATGGGCTGCAAAACCTTATTATTGACTCATAACTTAGACACGCTCGGGCAAATGTCTTGTAATCCCGCAATAGGCGGCATTGGTAAAGGCCATTTGGTTAAAGAGATCGACGCCTTGGGTGGAGCTATGGCCACCGCGACTGATCATGCCGGTATTCAATTTCGCACTTTAAATTCCAGTAAAGGCCCAGCGGTAAGAGCCACCCGAGCGCAGGCTGACCGAGCACTTTACCGCCAAGCAATTCAACGGATCTTACAGAATCAACCTAACTTACGCCTATTCCAGCAAGCAGTTGATGACTTAGTGGTGGAGAATGGCCGGGTTACTGGTGTTGTAACTCAAATGGGGCTGGCTTTTGAAGCCGCAGCGGTAGTGCTGACAACTGGTACTTTCTTGGCCGGGAAAATTCATATTGGATTGCAGAACTACAGTGGTGGCCGTGCTGGAGATCAACCGGCAATAGCCTTGGCACAGCGACTGCGTGAACTACAGTTGCCTGTTGGCCGCTTAAAAACCGGTACGCCACCTAGGATCGATGCCAGAACTGTAGATTTTTCACAAATGACTGAACAGAAAGGTGATTTTCCTCTTCCTGTGATGTCATTTATCGGCAATGTTGGGCAGCATCCGCAACAAGTATCTTGTTTTATAACCCATACCAATGAACGGACTCACGAGATCATTCGTGGCGGGTTAGATCGCAGCCCGATGTATTCCGGTGTGATTGAAGGTATCGGCCCGCGTTATTGCCCTTCCATTGAAGATAAAATTCATCGTTTTGCCGATAAAAATTCTCATCAGGTGTTCATGGAACCCGAAGGACTGAACACCAATGAGCTTTATCCCAATGGGATCTCAACCAGTTTGCCGTTTGACGTGCAGATCAATTTAGTGCGCTCGATTCAGGGCATGGAACAAGCCGAAATTCTGCGCCCTGGTTATGCCATCGAATATGATTATTTTGATCCTCGTAATCTCAAGAATTCTCTGGAAACCAAGGCGATCAACGGGTTGTTTTTTGCCGGACAGATTAACGGTACTACCGGTTATGAAGAGGCCGCGGCGCAAGGATTACTGGCCGGAACCAATGCGGCGCTACAAGTGCAAAACAAGGACAGCTGGTGTCCTCGGCGCGACCAAGCTTATCTAGGCGTGTTGGTGGACGATCTATCAACGCTCGGCACCAAAGAACCGTACCGCATGTTTACCAGTCGTGCGGAGTATCGCTTGTTACTCAGAGAAGACAATGCCGATCTGCGTTTAACTGAAAAAGGCCGTGAACTGGGCTTAGTGGATGAGCATCGTTGGGCGCTATTCTCTGAAAAAGTAGAAGCGATCGAAACCGAAATGCAGCGTTTGCGCAGCAACTGGATCCATGTGCATTCTCCTTTGGTTGGGGCGTTGAATCCGCATCTAAATACGCCAATTTCCCGCGATGCGTCTTTTGAAGAGTTGCTGCGGCGTCCAGAAATGGACTACGACAAACTGATGGCCGTAGAAGGGTTTGGCCCTGCGGTTGCCGATCCTCTGGTTGCTGAGCAGATCCAGATCCAGGTGAAATATGCCGGCTATATCCAGCGGCAGCAGGATGAGATCAATAAAACCTTACGCAATGAAAACACAGGCTTACCTCTGGATCTCGATTACAAAGAAGTTCCTGGGTTGTCCAATGAAGTGGTTGCTAAACTCAACAGCCACAAACCGCAGACAATAGGTCAAGCCTCCAGAATTTCAGGTGTGACACCTGCGGCGATCTCCATTTTGCTGGTACATCTGAAAAAACGCGGTTTATTACGCCGCAGCGCTTAAGCGCATCGTTGTTAAGGCTGCAAAGGGAAGCTGCGGGCTTCCCTTCGTCTTTTATGGGCTTCATAATAGCCACCGCATAACTATCCAGGAGTCATTTTCGTGCTTGCCACGCAGCTGAAAAACTATCTTGCAGAAGCCCAAATTCAGGCCAGCGACAGGCAACAGCAGCAATTGCTGGCATTTGTTGCGTTGCTGGATAAATGGAATAAAGCTTACAACCTTACAGCCATTCGCGATCCGCAGCAGATGCTGATCCGCCATATTATGGATAGCTTGGTAGTTTCGCCTTTTTTGCAGGGGCAGCATTTTATTGATGTTGGCACAGGCCCAGGGCTTCCGGCGATCCCGCTGGCTATCCTTAATCCTGACAAGCAATTCGTATTACTCGATAGCTTAGGCAAACGCATCCGCTTTCAGCGCCAGGTTCAGATTGAGTTAAAGCTCAATAATATATCCTCTGTAGAAAGCAGGGTTGAAGACTATCAACCGCAAGTGTTATTTGATGGCGTTCTCAGCCGAGCGTTTGCTTCGGTAAGTGATATGCTGAGCTGGTGTGCTCACTTGCCCAAGCCCACAGGTGCCTTTTATGCGTTAAAAGGACAGTTGGATAATCACGAATTGGCAGAAATACCGGTTAAATACCAGGTAAAACAACAAATACAGTTGCAGGTGCCGCAGTTACATGAACAGCGACATCTGCTGATCATCACTTCCCGGGACTGAGTGCCTTGCAATTCGCTAGCGTATCAAGCAAGTTGATGCAAGCATGGGATTAACAACAGACTTGATGGACAAGGTGACATTGTGGCGAAAATCATTGCCGTAGCTAACCAAAAAGGTGGCGTGGGGAAAACAACAACAAGTGTGAACTTGGCTGCATCCCTGGCCGCGACTAAACGCCGGGTGTTGCTGGTTGACCTGGATCCTCAGGGCAATGCCACTATGGGCAGCGGTGTAGACAAGTATGAAGTGGAAAATACCGCTTACGAATTGCTGGTGGATGAAAAACCGTTCGATGATGTGGTCATAAAAAATACTGTCGGTAAATATGATCTAGTGGCCGCCAACGGTGATGTGACCGCCGCTGAGATCAAATTGATCGAGTTTTTTGCCCGGGAGATCCGTTTACGCAATGCCTTGACCGCCATTCGGGATCGTTATGATTTTATTTTTATTGATTGCCCGCCATCGCTCAATATGTTGACCGTTAACGCCATGTCTGCCGCAGATTCGGTGTTGGTACCTATGCAATGTGAATATTACGCCTTGGAAGGTTTAACCGCGCTGATGGATACCGTGTCGAAATTGGCGTCCATGGTCAATCCAGGGCTTGGCATCGAGGGAATTTTGCGTACTATGTACGACCCGCGCAACCGCTTGGCCAACGATGTGTCTGATCAGTTGAAACAACATTTTGGCGATAAGGTTTATCGTACGGTTATTCCAAGAAATGTGCGGTTGGCGGAAGCGCCAAGCTTTGGTGCTCCGGCAATGTATTACGACAAAGGCAGTGCTGGCGCCAAGGCTTATCTGTCACTGGCTGGAGAGATCATCCGCCGTGCTGAGCAACAGAAAAAACAAACAGAAAAGGTTTAAAAGGGATCACCATGACATTAAAAAACGCGGTTTAGGTAAAGGTCTGGATGCGCTGCTCAGCACCAGTCATGCCGCTAATCAAAAGCGGGAAACTGCTGAAGCGCCAGATGATGTCAAAAGCGGAGAAACCTTGCTCAATCTGGATCTGGATTTGTTAAAGCCTGGCAAATATCAACCGCGTAAGGATATGTCACCAGAAGCCTTGGAAGAGTTAGCTGAGTCTATTCGTGCCCAAGGTGTCATTCAGCCGATTGTTGTACGAAAAATCGATGATAACCTGTACGAAATTATTGCCGGGGAACGGCGTTGGCGGGCCGCGCAATTAGCTCAGCTAGATAAAGTTCCCTGTATTGTTAAACAGGTTCCCGATGAAAGCGCCGTAGCCATTGCCCTGATTGAGAATATTCAGCGTGAAGATCTCAACGCCATGGAAGAAGCTATAGCGTTAAACCGCCTCATTGAAGAGTTTGCACTCACACATCAGCAAGTGGCTGATGCGGTTGGTAAGTCCCGTGCGAGTGTTTCTAACTTATTGCGTCTTAACGCGTTAAATCCTGCCGTGAAAGTGATGTTGGAGCGCGGTGATATTGATATGGGACACGCTCGAGCATTGCTAGCGCTCGATGGCGATCAACAAACTAACGTTGCCAGAGTCGTTGCTGCGAAAGAACTAACCGTTCGTGAAACAGAACGACTTATTAACAAAGTGCTTAATCCTCAACAGAAACCTGAAAATAATATTAAAAACGCGGATTTAACCAGATTAGAAAGCGAGCTAGTTCAAAGATTAGGAACAAAAGTTAATATTACGCACACTGTAAAGGGTGCCGGTAAAATTGTAATTAATTACCAGAGTTTGTCAGAACTCGATGGAATTATCGCCAAAATAAGCTGATTTACGCGAAAAAATATCAATAATAAAAAGAAAATGTAACTTAATTACATAAAAACAGTAAATGCTTTTATAACTTAGCGCTAAATCACTTTTGCACACTTTTTTTGATATTCTCAACGTTGCGCGAATGCTTCGAAAAGGTATACTTTCGCAAGCTTTTTGCGTGGGTGGCTTAGAATTTTCATACACGGTCACCGAAACAAAAAGAAAATTACGGAGAAGATCGATTGATTGACAATCTAGCTCGTCGTGGCCGCCGGTCAGCTTACAAACTGATTATGTTGCAAGCCGCGGTTACCGGATTGGCATCGACGGTCTTTTTCGTTATGCAGGGGGTCAACAGTGGGATGTCAGCGTTAGCTGGCGCTGTCACTGCTGTGATCCCCAATTTCGTGTTCGCGACCCTAGCGTTCTCCCATACGGGGGCTAGCGCTACAGCAAAAGTGTTAAAAAGCTTTTACTGGGGGAAGCGGTAAAGTTGCTGTTAACTATTGTGTTGTTTTCAATAGCATTTATATACCTTAAAGCTGCATTTATGCCGCTTTTTGTTTGTTATGTGCTGGGGTTAATAGTGCATTGGACAGCTCCTTTATACTTCAAGCAAAGTTAAGTGGGATGAATCATGTCTGCAACTGGTGAAGCTTTAACGTCGCAGGAATATATCAAGCACCACCTTACGCATTGGGAGTCAGGCGTGGATCCTAATGCTTTTTGGTCTTGGCATATTGATTCATTGCTCTTTTCTGTAGGGCTTGGTGTTTTGTTCCTGTGGTTGTTCCGCAGCGTTGGCAAAAAGCCACAACCGGCGTTCCCGGTAAGCTTCAGTGCTTTATCGAGATGCTCGTCGAATTTGTGGATACCAGCGTTAAAGAAACTTTCCATGGCCGTAACAAGCTGATTGCGCCGCTCGCTCTGACCATTTTCGTTTGGGTATTCATGATGAACTTCATGGATATGATCCCGGTAGATTGGTTGCCTCAATTGGCAGCTTTGATTGCCGGCGATCACAACCAGTACCTGAGGGTGGTTCCGACCGCAGATCTTAATGTGACTTTCAGTCTGGCACTGGGGGTGTTTGTGCTGATTATTTATTACAGCATTAAGATCAAGGGTATATCAGGATTTGTGAAAGAACTGACATTACAGCCCTTTAATGTAAAGGCAATGATACCGGTCAACTTCGTGCTTGAATCTGTTACCTTGATTGCCAAGCCGATTTCATTGGCATTGCGTCTTTTCGGTAACCTTTACGCTGGTGAGTTGATCTTCATCCTTATTGCGCTGATGTATGGTGCCAACGTGGCGATTGCTGCCTTGGGTGTGACTTTGCACCTGGGCTGGTTGATTTTCCACATTCTGGTTATCACGCTGCAAGCGTTTATCTTCATGATGCTGACCATTGTTTATTTAAGCATGGCGCATGAAGATCATTAAGGATTGCGGAAAAAATTTTAAACTAAATCATTAACTAACATAGATTTAGAAACTGGAGATACAGATGGAAACGATTCTGGGCTTTACTGCAATTGCTGTTGCTTTGCTCATTGGTCTGGGTGCTTTGGGTACCGCTATTGGCTTCGGTCTGCTCGGCGGTAAATTCCTTGAAGGTGCTGCTCGTCAGCCAGAAATGGCGCCGATGCTGCAGGTGAAAATGTTCATCGTAGCGGGGTTGTTGGACGCCGTAACCATGATCGGTGTAGGTATTGCACTGTATATGCTGTTCACTAACCCACTGGGTAATATGCTGCACGGCTAATGCTTCTGTCTTTAATCTAAATAGGAGGCTGTTGTGAATATCAACGCTACCCTAATCGGTCAGACGGTCGCCTTTTTTATCTTCGTGTGGTTCTGCATGAAGTTTGTTTGGCCGCCTTTGATGAGTGCCATCGAAGAGCGCCAGAAAAGGATTGCTGATGGTCTTGCTGACGCTGACCGTGCAGCTAAAGACCTGGAGTTGGCTCAGGTGAAAGCCTCTGATCAACTCAAAGAAGCCAAGGCTACTGCCAACGAAATCATCGAGTCTGCTAACAAACGCAAGGCTCAGATCATTGACGAAGCTAAAGCCGAAGCAGACGCTGAGCGTTCAAAGATTATCGCTCAGGGTCAAGCAGAAATTGAAGCTGAACGTAATCGCGTGAAAGAGGAACTGCGTAAGCAGCTTGCGACTCTTGCCATTATTGGTGCAGAGAAAATCCTCGAGCGTTCGATTGATGAAGCCGCCCAGAGTGACATAGTTGATAAACTTGTCGCTGAAATTTGATAAGGGAGTGGAGTTATGGCTGAGTTAACCACCATTGCTCGTCCTTATGCAAAGGCAGCTTTTGATTTTGCGGTTGAACATCAGGCCGTGGAAAAGTGGGCAGAAATGCTCGACTTTGCCGCGTTGGTCAGTGAAAACGAGACCATGAAGCCGCTGCTGGCCGGAGTGATGGCCAGTGATCGTCTAGCAGACTTGTTTATCAAGGTATGCGGCGAGCAGATGGATGCCCATGGTCAAAATCTGATCAAGGTAATGGCCGAAAACGATCGCTTAGAAGTGCTGCCAGCTGTTGCTCAGCAATTTACTGAGCTGCGTCTGGAATGGTCAAAAGAAGTAGAAGCCAGTGTGGTATCTGCTACGCCTTTGACTGATTCACAGATTGCACAGATCAGTGCTTCTCTAGAGAAACGTCTCGCACGCAAAGTTAAGCTGAATTGCAGCGTGGATGCCAAGCTTATCGCTGGCGTTATTATCAAAGCAGGTGACCTCGTCATTGATGGGTCTGTCCGCGGCAAACTCGACCGTTTGTCTGATAAGCTGCAATCGTAATTGGGAGTTTGAGCATGCAACTGAATTCCACTGAAATCAGCGATCTGATTAAGCAGCGGATCGAGCAGTTCGACGTTGTCAGCGAAGCCCGTAACGAAGGTACTATCGTTTCGGTAAGTGACGGTATTATCCGCATTCACGGCTTGGCCGATGTAATGCAGGGTGAAATGATCGAACTGCCTGGCAGCCGTTTTGCAATCGCGTTGAACCTTGAACGTGATTCTGTCGGTGCCGTAGTAATGGGTCCTTATGCCGATTTGGCAGAAGGCGAAAAAGTAAAAACTACTGGTCGCATTTTGCAGGTACCAGTAGGTCGTGGTCTGCTAGGTCGTGTTGTTAACACCCTGGGTGAACCTATCGACGGTAAAGGCCCTATCGATAACGATGGCTTTGCACCCGTTGAAGTGATTGCGCCAGGCGTTATTGACCGTAAGTCAGTATCACAACCAGTACAGACTGGTTATAAAGCAGTTGACTCCATGATCCCAATCGGTCGTGGTCAGCGTGAGCTGATCATCGGTGACCGTCAGATCGGTAAAACCGCTTTGGCCATTGATGCCATCATCAACCAGAAAAATTCTGGCATTAAATGTATCTATGTTGCGATTGGTCAGAAAGCTTCTACCATTGCCAACATCGTACGTAAGCTGGAAGAACACGGTGCACTGGCGAACACTATCGTCGTAGTGGCTACCGCTTCAGAAGCTGCTGCATTGCAGTATCTGGCACCTTATGCTGGTTGTTCTATGGGTGAATACTTCCGTGACCGCGGTGAAGATGCCCTGATCGTATATGACGACCTGACTAAACAGGCTGTGGCATATCGTCAGATTTCACTGCTGCTCAAGCGTCCACCAGGACGTGAAGCTTACCCTGGCGACGTTTTCTATTTGCATTCTCGTTTGCTGGAACGTGCTTCCCGCGTGAACGAAGAATATGTAGAAAAATTCACTAACGGTGAAGTAAAAGGCAAAACTGGTTCATTGACCGCCTTGCCTATTATTGAAACCCAGGCTGGTGACGTATCTGCGTTCGTACCGACCAACGTAATTTCAATTACTGATGGTCAGATCTTCCTGAAACCGACCTGTTTAACTCTGGCTTACGTCCAGCGGTTAACCCAGGTATTTCGGTTTCTCGTGTGGGTGGTGCGGCTCAGACCAAAATCATCAAGAAACTGTCCGGTGGTATCCGTACCGCGCTGGCACAGTACCGAGAGCTGGCTGCCTTCTCTCAGTTTGCATCTGACTTGATGACGCGACCCGTGCCCAATTGGAACACGGTGAACGGGTAACTGAACTGATGAAGCAGAAGCAATATGCACCGATGAGCGTTGCTGATCAGGCTGTGTCTATTTTCGCTGCAGAAAAAGGCTTCCTGAAAAACGTAGAGCTGAAGAAAATCGGTGATTTTGAAGCTGCCCTGCTCTCCTTCATGAACAGCGAGCATGCCGAGCTGATGAAGCTCATCAACGAAACCGGCAACTATAACGCCGATATCGAAGGTGAACTGAAAGCTGGCCTCGAAAAGTTCGTGGCAACCCAAACCTGGTAACAACACGCGAGGTGCCAGTTAAGGCACCTCTGGTCCAGATTGGAGAGTAGAGATGGCCGGCGCAAAAGAGATTAAATCAAAGATCTCCAGTGTGAAAAACACACAGAAGATCACTTCTGCCATGGAGATGGTGGCAGCCAGCAAAATGCGCAGAGCGCAAGATCGCATGGCTTCCAGTCGTCCTTATGCGGAAAGTATGCGTAAAGTGATCGGTCACGTAGCGCAAGGTTCTCTCGAATATAAACACCCCTATTTAGAGGTGCGAGAAGCCAAGCGGGTTGGATACATAGTTGTGGCAACCGACCGTGGTCTTTGTGGTGGTCTGAACGTCAACCTGTTTAAGAAGGTGGCGGCAGACGTGAAAAGCTGGAAACAACAAGGTGCTGATGTGGAATTTTGTCCCATTGGTGCTCGTAGCGTACAGTTTTTCAAAAGCTTTGGCGGCAAAGTACAAGCGTCAGCGTCAGGCTTAGGTGATGCACCTAAACTGGCGGATCTGATCGGTACTGTGCGCGTGATGCTGCAAGCTTACAACGAAGGCAAACTGGATCGTCTGTATGTGGTGTTCAATAAATTCGTGAATACCATGACTCAGACCCCCGTGATCGAGCAGCTGCTGCCTTTGCCTAAATCCGATGAAGATGATGTGAAACATCACTGGGATTACATTTACGAACCAGATCCAAAAGAACTGTTGGAAAAATTACTGGTGCGTTATGTGGAATCTCAGGTTTATCAGGGTGTTGTTGAAAATATTGCTTCTGAACAAGCTGCCCGTATGGTGGCGATGAAAGCGGCAACTGACAACGCAGGAAACCTGATTGACGATTTGCAACTGGTGTACAACAAAGCCCGTCAGGCTGCTATTACGCAGGAACTGTCGGAAATTGTATCCGGTGCAGCTGCGGTTTAGGCTGGGTAACCAAGACAAGTTTTAGAGGATTAATCATGAGCACAGGTACTGTTGTCCAAGTAATTGGCGCGGTTGTGGACGTAGAGTTTCCACATGATGCCGTACCTCAGGTATATGACGCTCTGAAAATCGTGAGTAAAGGCCTAGTGCTGGAAGTTCAGCAGCAGCTTGGTGGTGGTGTCGTTCGTACCATCGCCATGGGTTCTTCTGACGGTTTGCGTCGTGGTCTTGAGGTGGAAAATACAGGTGCCCCGATTTCTGTTCCGGTAGGTCATGCAACACTTGGCCGTATCATGAACGTATTGGGTGAGCCCGTAGATGAAGTAGGTCCTATTGGTGAAGAAGAACGTTATGTGATTCACCGTGCGGCACCTTCTTATGAAGAACAATCAAACACCACTGAATTGCTGGAAACTGGTATCAAGGTTATTGACCTTGTTTGCCCGTTCGCCAAGGGTGGTAAAGTGGGTCTGTTCGGTGGTGCGGGTGTTGGTAAGACAGTTAACATGATGGAACTGATTAACAACATCGCTAAAGCCCACTCAGGTCTGTCAGTATTCGCCGGTGTAGGTGAACGTACCCGTGAAGGTAACGACTTCTACTACGAAATGAAAGACTCTGGCGTACTGGACAAAGTAGCCATGGTTTATGGTCAGATGAACGAACCACCAGGCAACCGTCTGCGTGTAGCGTTGACCGGTCTGACTATGGCGGAAAAATTCCGTGATGAAGGCCGTGACGTGCTGTTGTTTATCGACAACATCTACCGTTACACACTAGCGGGTACAGAAGTATCTGCACTGCTGGGGCGTATGCCTTCAGCTGTGGGTTATCAGCCAACACTGGCGGAAGAAATGGGTGTACTGCAAGAACGTATTACCTCTACTAAAGTGGGTTCTATCACTTCAGTACAGGCGGTATACGTACCTGCGGATGACTTGACTGACCCAAGCCCTGCAACTACCTTCGCCCACTTGGATGCGACCGTAGTATTGTCTCGTCAGATTGCTTCTCTGGGTATCTACCCAGCGGTTGACCCTCTGGATTCCACCTCTCGTCAGTTGGATCCACAAGTGGTTGGTCAGGAGCACTACAACGTGGCAACTGGCGTGCAGCATGTATTGCAGCGTTATAAAGAGCTGAAAGACATTATTGCTATTCTGGGTATGGATGAATTGTCTGATGAAGACAAGATGACAGTAGCCCGCGCTCGTAAAATCGAGCGTTTCCTGTCTCAGCCATTCCACGTAGCGGAAGTGTTTACCGGTTCTCCAGGTAAGTACGTCTCTTTGAAAGACACCATTCGTGGCTTCAAAGGCATTTTGGACGGTGAATTTGATCATCTGCCAGAACAGGCGTTCTACATGGTTGGCTCTATCGAAGAAGCGGTAGAAAAAGCCAACAAGAAGTAATCAGAGAAATCTCTGGTTTTGATAGGAGAACGGGATGGCAGCCATGACAGTACAACTTGATATCGTCAGTGCAGAAAGCAAAATCTATTCCGGACTGGTTGCCAGTTTACAGGTAACAGGTTCAGAAGGTGAACTGGGTGTAATGCCTGGTCATACGCCGCTGCTGACCAATATCAAACCTGGCATGGCGCGCATCGTCAAACAAAATGGTTCCGAAGAAGTGTTTTATCTGTCCGGGGTATCCTCGAAGTACAGCCTTCTTCTGTGTCCGTATTGGCTGATGTCGTAATGCGTGCCGATGAGATTGACGAACAGGCCGCTGTAGAAGCCAAGCGTCGTGCCGAAGCCGAAATGGCCAAAGCCGGTGTTGACTTTGATTACGCGGCAGCAGCAATTGAGCTGGCTAAGGCTATTGCCCAGTTGCGTGTGGTCGAGACCATCAAGAAGAACATTGCCAGATAATGTAACTCTGCTAAAAAAGGCGCCCAAAGGCGCCTTTTTTATTGCCCGCAGGTTTGGGATAGACTGCATCAGACCAGCATTTTGGTTAGAATGTGGCGGTCATTTGCTAAAGGAAGTGGTTATGTCGCTCAATGTTGTGATCCTCGCGGCCGGTAAGGGAACTCGGATGCGTTCCGATTTACCCAAAGTTCTGCATAAAGTTGCCCATAAAACGATGGTGCAGCATGTCATTGATACTGCTAAAGCGCTGAATGCCGACCAGATCAATCTGGTGTATGGCTACGGTGGTGCCCAGTTACAAACCGCTGTGAGCGAGCCGCAGTTAAATTGGGTGGAACAGCCACAGCAGTTAGGCACAGGTCATGCAGTGGCACAGACTATCCCATATATAAACGATGAAGATACCGTGCTGGTGTTGTACGGTGACGTACCGCTGATCCGCCAGCAAACATTAGCGGCGTTGTTACAAAGTCGTCAGCCGGATGGCGTGGCAATGCTTACGGTGAATTTGGCGAACCCCAACGGTTATGGCCGTATTTTGCGAGAAAACGGTAAGGTTGTGGGCATTGTAGAGCAGAAAGATGCAACCGCAGCGCAACTGGCAATTACTGAAGTGAATAGCGGCATTATGGCCTTGCCGGGCAAACAGCTAAAACACTGGCTGAGCCAATTGAACAATAACAACGCGCAAGGGGAATTTTACCTGACCGATGTAGTGGCGATGGCGCATAAGGATAATGTCACTATCACTACGGCGCACCCGGCCGATGCCATTGAAACCGAAGGCGCGAATAATCGGGTGCAGTTAGCTGTGCTGGAACGGGCTTATCAGGCGCGCATGGCCGAACAACTGATGCTCAATGGCGCTAATCTCAGAGATCCTGCGCGTATCGATATTCGTGGAGACGTGACCATCGGCCAGGATGTGATGATAGATATCAATGTCATCTTTGAAGGTAAAGTGGTTCTGGGCAATAACGTCACCATTGGCGCTGGCGCCATTCTGATCGATTGTGAAATTGCTGATGGCGGTGAAGTGAAGCCCTATACCATTGTTGAAGGTGCAAAATTTGGGGTAAACGCCAATGCTGGCCCATTTGCCCGTTTGCGTCCTGGCGCTGAATTGAAAGCGGATGCCCATGTGGGTAATTTCGTGGAGATGAAAAAAGCGGTGCTGGGTGAAGGTTCTAAAGCTGGGCATCTGACATATTTGGGCGATGCGCAGATAGGTAAAGGCGTCAATATTGGCGCCGGCACTATCACCTGTAACTATGATGGTGCCAACAAACATCTTACCGTGATTGGTGATGATGTATTTGTGGGCAGTGATACGCAGCTGGTGGCCCCAGTATCGATTGCTAAAGGCGCCACTTTGGGGCGGGGTCCACCATCACCGAAGATGTTGGTGAAGATGAGCTGGTCATTACCCGAGTAAAACAGAAACATATCCGTGACTGGAAACGACCCGTCAAAAAAACTAATTAATTTTTTCTGTATGTTTCGTTTCGAAAGCACTCATTAACGAGTGCTTTTTTGTTTCTGCGATTTGTTCCTGCTGAATAGTGGCTTAATCAGGGGGAATAACGTGAAAAATCACTTGTGGTTAAGTTTCGTTTGAATATAATTTCTTTCAAATCGAAATTTAAGCTATCGATAAATGATAAAAAGGAATACCCAGCAACGGCGCCGAGCTATTGTTGAACAGTTAAATCAAACCGGCGAAGTCAGTGTTGAGCAACTGGCTCAGGCGTTTGAGACTTCGGAAGTCACTATCCGTAAGGATTTAGCTTCGCTGGAAACCGATGGATTTTTGCTGCGGCGTTATGGTGGCGCGGTGCCATTACCTCAGGAACTGGCCGTGCCGCAGCGGGGGCCATCTGCCAACCAGTTAGCGATAGCCCACAAAGCCGCAGAACTCATTCGCGATCATAACCGCATCATCATTGACTGCGGCTCTACGACCCTGGGGCTTATTCCCGAGTTAAATGAAAAGCGCGGGCTGGTGGTAATGACCAACTCCCTGCAACTCGCTAATGCCATTCACGAACTGGAAAATGAGCCAACATTATTGATGACCGGTGGCACCTGGGATCCACATTCCGAATCGTTTCAGGGACAGATGGCCGAGCAGGTCTTGCGCTCCTACAACTTCGACCAACTGTTTATTGGCGCGGATGGTATCGATTTGAATCGCGGTACCACCACCTTTAATGAACTCACTAATCTCAGCAAAGTAATGGCGGAAGTGTCACAGCAAGTAGTGGTGATGTTGGAGTCAGACAAGCTGCAGCGGCGAATTCCCAACCTAGAATTGCCTTGGAAACAGATATCTACGGTAGTTACCGATGAGCGCTTATCCTCCCAAGCGGCAGACATTATTCGTGGGCACGGCATTGAAGTATTGCTGGTGCCTTATCAATCTTCAAACTAAGACGTAACGCAGGAAATAACATGTGTGGAATTGTTGGCGCCGTGGCGCAAAGGGATGTGATGGAAATTCTGCTGGAAGGCTTGAAACGGCTGGAATATCGCGGCTATGACTCCGCGGGCATGGCCGTTATCCATGAACAGCAACTACAACGCGTACGGCGGGTAGGTAAAGTGCAGGAGTTGGCTGATGCACTGGCCCAGCATCCGTTGTCTGGCGGTACGGGGATAGCCCACACTCGCTGGGCGACCCACGGCGAGCCTAACGAACGCAATGCCCATCCCCATCAATCCAGCGGTGATATCGCCGTGGTACACAACGGCATTATTGAAAACCATGCTGAATTGCGAGCAAAGCTGCAAGCCTTGGGTTATCAGTTTGAATCAGATACCGATACCGAAGTGATCTGCCATCTGGTACACCATGAGCTGAAAACCCATGAAACCTTGCTGGCGGCGGTGCAGGCTACCGTAAAACAACTGCAAGGTGCCTATGGCACAGTTGTGATTGATCGCCGCGACAGCGAACGGTTAGTGGTCGCTCGCAGTGGCAGTCCGCTGGTGGTGGGTTATGGCTTGGGTGAAAACTTTGTCGCGTCAGATCAACTGGCGTTGTTACCGGTAACCCGTTCTTTTTCTTACCTAGAAGAAGGTGATGTTGCTGAAATTACCCGCCGGAAAGTAAGTATCTTTAACAGCCAAGGCGAAGCGGTTGAACGTGAGATTAAAGAGTCTGAAATCACTCATGATGCCGGTGACAAAGGTGAATATCGGCATTACATGCTGAAAGAGATCCACGAACAACCACTGGCGCTAACCCGTACTATGGACGGCCGGATCGCCCATGGTCAGGTGCTGCCATCGGCTTTTGGTGAAAATGCCGCAGCCTTGCTACAAGGTATTCGTCACGTACAGATCATCGCCTGCGGCACCAGTTATCACGCAGCTATGACCGCCCGTTACTGGTTGGAACAATGGGCGGGGGTTTCCTGTAATGTGGAAATTGCCTCCGAGTTTCGCTATCGCAAATCGTTCACTTACCCCGACAGCTTGTTTGTCACCATCTCCCAGTCGGGTGAAACCGCCGATACCCTGGCCGCCTTACGCTTGGCAAAACAGATGGGGTATAAAGCCTCGTTGACCATCTGTAACGTGCCCGGTTCATCTTTAGTGCGCGAATCTGATATGGCGTACATGATGAAAGCGGGCGCGGAAATCGGCGTGGCATCAACAAAAGCCTTTACCGTGCAGTTAGCTGGATTGCTGATGCTGACAGCCGTTATCGGCCGCTACAACGGCATGAGTGCCGACACTGAAGCCGCTATGGTTCACAGTTTGCAATCTTTGCCGGCAAAAGTGGAACAAACCTTAGGGCTGGACGAAACCATTGCCGATTTGGCGGAAGACTTTGCTGACAAAAGCCATGCGTTGTTTTTAGGTCGCGGCGATCAGTACCCTATTGCCATGGAAGGTGCGCTAAAGCTGAAAGAGATCTCATACATCCATGCAGAAGCTTATGCCTCGGGTGAGCTGAAACACGGGCCATTAGCGTTGATCGATGCCGATATGCCAGTGATTGTGGTAGCGCCCAACAATGAATTGCTGGAAAAACTCAAATCCAACGTAGAAGAAGTGCGTGCCCGTGGCGGCTTGATGTATGTGTTTGCCGATGTGGATGCCAACTTCCAGTCAGACGACTCCATGAAGGTTATCCCCGTACCCCACTGTGATGAGTTTATTGCACCACTGATCTACACCTTGCCACTACAACTGCTTTCTTATCATGTAGCTTTGATAAAAGGCACGGATGTTGACCAGCCACGCAACCTCGCAAAATCGGTAACTGTTGAATAAAATCAATATCTTATGTAAAGTTATTGTGGAAAAAATAGAGACTCATACTAAGTATTAAAGTCTCATAAGTGGCGGTTTTGCTGGATGCTAGCCGCCACTTTTATTTCTAAAGTGCCCCTTTATGTTTCAGCAACGTGATTTTGGGCTAGATCTAACACCCAAAGATTGACCAAATTTTAGTAATGCTACAAAATTAATACGTAATCAGTTGATTAAGTATGTTGTTTTCAGCCACCCTTGAAGCGATTGCGCCGTAGCTTACACGCAGCCACCGCCAGCCAGCTTCAAGTGAGGAACAAACGGAGAGTGCAGATACAAGAAAGTCAAATAGCCCATCATCGTGCGCACATCCTACGTAATCTGCCACACACAAAACAAGTATGGCAAACTGACACTGTAGACCCCGCCGCGTTATGAGCGTTAGCAGTCTAAATCAATTAAGGAGAATTAATTGGCGAAAATACCTTTCACGAATTTTGCTTCGAAAAATGTAGTACCAGATGTTCTTTCTATTAAATTCAGCGTTAGCTGTAAAAAATAATTGTAGTATCACATGTTGAAGAACAGTATAAAGAGCTTAGCAAAAATTATGATTCCAGAGGATGAAAGACGAAAATTAAGGTACTACATCAACAAAGTTTATTTCTTTGGAATTAAATATAGATGTCCTATATGTGATTCTCATTTACGAAAGCTAAAGCCGTTTGGTTTAAAATTTCCTGTGTTGACTGAAAAGAACATCATAGGTGGCGGGTATCGCCTAAATGCACAATGTCCGGTTTGTTATTCAACCGATAGAGAAAGGCTTTTGTATTTATATCTATTAAGTAAAACAAAATTTTTTTCGGAGAAAGCAAAAGTCCTACATGTAGCTCCAGAGGATGGATTAAAACGAATTATTGAAAAATACTCTAACATCGATTACTTGACCGCAGATATTAACGCAAAAAACGTAATGGTAAAAATGGATATTACCGAAATAAATTATCCAACAGGAACATTTGACGTAATAATATGCAATCATGTACTAGAACATATTATTGATGATGAACAGGCAATGAGCGAAATATATAGAGTATTGAAGCCTGGCGGCTGGGGAATTTTACAGGTTCCAATCTCTTTATCCTTAGAGAAAACATACGAAGACTTTTCTGTTACAGATCCATCTGAAAGAGAAACTATATTTGGGCAGTCAGATCATGTAAGGATATATGGAATGGATTATGTAGACAGACTCAAGACATCTGGATTTGACGTTAACATATTCAATTGGCAAAAAGACCCCGAGTTTTGTGAATGTAATAACAAATATGGGCTTTTGCAATCAGAAAACGTTTTTGTTATCAACAAACCATGAACTGTGTGCAAGGGTGTGATTTCGGCTAACGACCACATGCACTCGGACAGCACAAAAGCGGTACAGCTTCCGCTATGTCCCAGCCACACCGATTTTTTCTGCCGATGATGTGGATAATTAAACTATAGAAATTTAATACAAAACTCACCGAGTAGAGTTAAAAATCTAACACGTTTCTGCCCAAAGACTGTTTCATTCAACCAACCTTCCCTTCCAATCGCGGAAGGTTGGCTGCCGCCGTTAGACTTAACTGAACCCAGCGTTAGATATCAAACACGATACTGCCGGGTGGCAGGAACGGCCAGTTAAGGCGTGTGGCGGTACCGTCACCTTGTTCAGCAAAAAAGTAGCCGGTCTGTGGGGTCACAAAAACCTGATTGCCCTTTTTTAAGCCCATTGCTTGCAGCTGGTGGTGGGTAAATTTTGCTTCCCATAACTGTTCGCTATGCCAGCCGCGTGGTGCTAACTCCACCCGAACTTCTGCGCCAATAGGAGTAATGGAAACAATCTCAAACGGCAAATTCGCTTGGCTGTTAGGTTTATCGGATAACGCCAGTTCGTGGCTGCGCACATATAACGCACCGTTTTGCTGTAACTGTGGCTGTGCTGGTGGCACTAAAAATGCCGCGCCATTGCGCCAGTGTGATTGTTGCCATTCAGCCGTAAACACGTTGACGTTGCCAAGAAAATCAAACACAAACCGACTGTTTGGCTGCGCATACAACTCTGCCGGAGTATTAACCTGTTCTATGTGACCATTGCTCATCACCACTACTCGATCAGACAGTTCCAAGGCTTCGTCTTGATCATGGGTGACAAACACGCTGGTAAATTTCAATTCGTCATGCAGGCTACGCAGCCAGCGGCGCAGTTCTTTACGGACTTTGGCATCCAAAGCGCCAAAGGGTTCATCCAGTAGCAGTACTTCTGGTTGGGTCGCCAGTGCGCGCGCCAGTGCGATACGTTGTTTCTGTCCACCAGAGAGTTGCTCTGGGTAACGCTGCGCTAGATGGCCGAGTTGCACTGTTTCCAAGAGTTGCGACACCCGTTTATGGATCTCGGCAGCTGTTGGTCGCTGTTTACGTGGCATAACTTGCAGGCCAAACGCGACATTTTCAGCAACTGTCATATGACGAAATAGCGCGTAGTTCTGGAACACAAAACCCACATGACGTTCGCGCACATGGACTTGGGTAACATCCCGGTCACCAAAATACAGTTGGCCGCTATCAGCGCCTTCCAGCCCGGCAATAATTCGCAGTAAGGTGGTTTTACCTGAACCTGATGGCCCCAGCAGACCGATCATTTCTCCTTCTTCAATATCCAGATTAAGTGGCGAAAGTGCCTGAAACTGCCCAAATTTTTTAGAAATATTGCTAAGACGAATACTCATAATTGGTTTGGCTCATTATCGTTATTAGCGGATAAACTGCGTTGTTGCCGCCATTCAACAGCGGCTTTTAGCGCCAGCGTAAATAGGGCTATCAGTGCCAGTAAAGAGGCGCTGGCAAATGCTGCTTGTGCCTGATAATCCTCATACAGCAATTGCACATGCAAAGGTAAGGTATTGGTTTCACCGCGAATATTGCCTGATACCACTGCCACAGCACCAAACTCGCCTACCGCTCTGGCATTGGTAAGAATTACTCCATAAATCAGTGCCCATTTGATATTGGGTAAGGTCACGCGGCGGAATAGTTGCCACCAAGAGGCTCCGAGGATCACCGCTGCTTCTTCTTCGGCGGCACCCTGTTGCTGCATTAAAGGGATGAGTTCGCGTGCGACAAACGGACAAGTGACAAAAATGGTCACTAACACGATTCCGGGCCAAGCAAACATCACTTGCAGATCATGTTCAAACAACCAGCCACCGAGCCAGCCACTGTTGCCGTACAGCAGCAGGTAGAGTAAGCCAGCAACCACAGGCGATACCGCAAAGGGAATATCAATCAAGGTGATCAGTATCTTGCGGCCTGGAAATTCAAAGCGGGTGACGCTCCATGCCAGCAGTACCCCAAACACTAAGTTTATCGGTACGGTCAGCGCTGCCACTATCAAGGTGAGGCCAATGGCGTGGAGAGCATCTGGTTGACTCAAATGCTGAATATACAGTTGCCAACCACCAGCAAAGGCTTGTTGAAAAATACTGGCTAGCGGCACCAGTAATAGTAAGCCACTCAATAATACGGCAAGGGTGATTAGACTCCACTTAATGATGGGGGTATCACCAACTCTGGCGGGTTTAAATGGGTTCATGTGTGCTCCTTAACGCCCGCGAATACGTCGCAGATAACGCGCTTGCCAAAGGTTAATCAGCAGTAGCAACAGTAAGGAGGTCAATAGCACCACTGAGGCTATGGCGCTGGCGCCAGCAAAATCAAATTCTTGCAATTTCACAAAGATCATCAACGAGGTGATCTCACTGATATACGGCATATTGCCAGCAATGAAGATCACCGCGCCAAATTCACCGAGACTGCGCGTAAAAGACAGTGCCGTCCCGACCATTAATGCTGGCCACAAGGATGGCAAAATGATGCGCCAAAATACTGCACGATCCGATGCCCCAAGGGTCATTCCCGCTTCTTCTTCATCATGAGACAGTTCTTCAAGCACTGGTTGCACTGTGCGCACCACAAATGGAATGCTGGTAAACACCATGGCAACCACAATCCCCAATGGTGAATACGCCACCTTGATGCCAAGATGTGCCAGTAAGCTGCCAATCTGACCATTTTCTGCGTACAGGGTTGCCAGCGTGATACCGGCAACAGCGGTCGGTAATGCAAAAGGTAAGTCGACTAACGCATCCAATAATCGCTTACCTGGGAATTCATAGCGTACCAGCACCCAGGCCAGCAACAGTCCAAACAGGCCATTAAAGATTGATGCGGCTAGTGCCGACAATAGGGTGACGCGATAACTGGCAACTACTCGCGGATCGGCAATCACACCCCAATATTCAGACCAGCTCATCGCGCTGGTCTGCATGATCAGTCCGGTGGTTGGCAGTAACAGGATCAAACTGACAAACAGCAACGACACACCCAAACTGATGCTGAATCCCGGAAGAACCCGTTTATGGCGCAAGCGCCCATTAGTTAAAATCACTGAATTTGCCACCGCATATTAGGTTAATTGAGTTAACGCTGTGATTGATATGCCCAACACACAATATTGTGTCGTTTGATAACTCTGATTACTGATTAAGCGAACAGACCCGGGACTCGCCCAGGTCTGGTTATTCAAGGTTGAACACCTGGATGTTTAGCGCTTTAACAGCTGATCAAGCTTAGCACCATTGGCAAACTGAGTTTTCATGGCGTTATCCCAGCCACCGATGATTTGCTCAACCGTCAGCAGGTCAACTTCGGGGAATTTATCCGCAAATTCGGCTTTTACCTTGGCATCGTGTACCCGGTAGTTAAAGCCAGCCAATAACCGTTGAGCATCTTCGCTGTATAGATATTTAAGATACTCGGTTGCCAAATCAAGTGTGCCATTACGTTTGGCATTTTTCTCAACCACGGCCACTGGGAATTCAGCCAAAATCGAGGTTTTTGGTACGACGACTTGGTAATCATCGCTGCCATATTGCTGGCGAATGTTGTTCACTTCAGATTCAAAGGTAATAAGCACATCGCCAATTCCGCGTTCAACAAATGAGGTTGTGGCACCACGGCCGCCGGTATCAAATACCGCTACATTAGCGAGGAATTTTTTCAGAAAACTATCGAGGTCTGCTTGGTCATCCTTACCGTAGATTTTCTGGGCGTAACCCAAGGCGGCTAAATAGGTATAGCGTGCATTGCCTGAGGTTTTAGGATTGGGAAACACCAGTTTCACATCATCCTTGGCTAAGTCGCCCCAATCGCTGATCTGCTTTGGATTACCCTTTCGTACCAGAAACGCAATGGTGGAATAGTAAGGCGAACTTGAATTAGGCAGCAGTTGTTGCCAGTTTGCCGGGATCAATTTGCCGCGATCGGCCAGGATTTGCACATCAGTGACCTGATTAAAGGTGACCACATCGGCAGGTAACCCTTGCAGAATCGAACGGGCTTGCGCTGATGACCCAGCATGAGACTGTTTGATCTCAACGGTTTTACCTGTCTGTTCCTGCCAATGTTTGGCAAATACAGGGTTATAGGCGCTAAACAATTCCCGGGCGATATCGTATGAGGAATTCAGCAGCGTTTGATCTGCCGCCGCCACATTGAGTGATGTTCCTAAAAACAGGGTGCCCAACAGGGTCTTAAACAATTTTACTGGCATTTTTACTCCTTAATTCGGTAACCGTGTCAGTGTGATGGCTCATAGATTAATAGATGTTAATTTTTATAATAAGGTGTCTATCTAGAAGTTTTTGGAATAACTATGAGCGATTTATTGTATGCTGCCGTGGTGATTCGTTGTGTTTCGCAGCAATAAGGCTCATAGAATATGGCATCGTTTAGCGATGTTTAATGCAGAAAAAGGGTTTATATCGTGTCTGATTTCCCCACTATTGAAAGCTGTATCGGGCAAACACCGTTGGTACGTTTACAACGGTTGGACTGTGGTTCCTCTACCGTGTTACTGAAATTAGAAGGCAATAATCCGGCGGGGTCGGTAAAGGATCGGGCGGCACTGAATATGATTGTGCAGGCCGAGCAGCGGCAAGAGATCCATCCTGGCGATACCTTGATTGAAGCCACCAGCGGCAATACGGGTATTGCGCTAGCAATGGCGGCCGCCATCAAGGGCTACAAGATGATTTTAATCATGCCTAAAGATGCCACTCAGGAGCGCAAGGACTCCATGCAAGCTTATGGCGCTGAATTGCTGCTGGTGGACAATATGGAACAAGCGCGCGACTTAGCATTAACTATGCAGGCCGAAGCTAAAGGCAAGGTGTTGGATCAATTCAATAACCCGGATAACGCCAATGCCCATTTTATGACTACCGGGCCGGAGATCTGGCAGCAGACCCATGGCAAGGTGACACATTTTGTCTCCAGCATGGGCACGACTGGCACCATCATGGGCGTGTCACGTTACCTGAAAGTGCGCAATCCAAAAATTACGGTAGTTGGGTTGCAGCCTGCATCCGGCAGCTCAATTCCTGGTATCCGCCGTTGGCCACAAGAATATCTACCGGGGATTTTTGATGCTTCGCGCGTGGATCTGTTGATGGATATTACAGAACAAGATGCCAAAGCGATGGCGAGAACATTAGCGCGGGAAGAAGGCATTTGTGCTGGCGTCAGCTCTGGTGGCGCAGTGTTTGCGGCTTTGGCAATTGCCAAACAGCAGCCGGGCGCGGTTGTTGTCGCTATCGTTTGCGACCGCGGCGATCGTTATTTGTCTTCGGGGCTTTTTTCTTAGTGTTTAAAAATTGACGAGAGATGAATCCAACCATGCTTAACGATGCTGATTTATCCGATTTTTTAGCGAAGCCTCCAGCAGTTGTTCATCGTCAGTTTTTGCACATTTAAAACCAAACCCTAGATTTTCAGCATCAGGATTAAGTTGCGTGGGTGTTTTTACCACGCGATAACAGGTATCACCCTGCTTAACAATACGATTGGGGTCGAGTGGCGCGTCCAGTGAACCATTGCGTTCCCCCATAGCTATGGTGGGTAATACGAGTGACTCGGGTTCTGGTGTCATGATGCTGAAACTATTACGCGAGGTTTGTCTTCTGGCTTGCTCAGTTGCTAATTGGTTGACTGTTGCTAATTGTTGTTGCTGTAGATAGCGAGCGGTGATGTCGCGAATGTGTGGTGTTTTAGGCGCCGGTGATTGGTGCTGGTTCGTGGTTGTTTGCGAACCTTGAGACGGTTGTGCAGCGTGATTAACTGACGCTATTTGACTGTGGTTTGGACGCGTTTTCTGACTAGGTTGTGGTGTTGATGGCGCTGGCTTTGATTGATGTGCACTGCGGTTTTGCTTGGCATGTTCTGTTACGGTGTTGGTATCGGTATCTAGTAACTGCGACTGGTGTGGTTTTGGCTTTGGAGCCTGGTACAAAAAGGCATGAATAGGTGTCACTGTAGCAGTAACTGGTTGGGGGCGGTATATCGATAAGATAAACCTAACGCGAGCAACAAATGGCAAAACGCAACCGGGGGCAGAATACGCCATAACGGAAGCCCGTTGAGTTTTTTATCATAATTCGTGGTGGCATATTGTGTTGAAAGCATCCTGTCCCTACAACAACAAACAAATTGTATTGCTATTAATTCCTTAGTTTGAAGGATAACAGGACTTAAAGTTCAGTAACTTCCATAGGCGCTTGGCGTTTTTCTCATCCTATCTGTCACGGGCTATCATCATAAAAAACTCATCTAGCGCTTTGTATGGCTGGGTTTATTGGCTAGCGCGGCATCGATTAATCTGCATCAGACCTTGCCATTATCTATTAACGAAAAAGGTGAAATGACGGGATGTGTTGCGAGGGGTTAAGCGTGTTTTAGGTTAGCCGACAAATGTTGTTTTTAGAGCATAATCATTATTGATAAAATTCATCACTACCATATAAATCTATTTCTAATTAAGTGTTAATTAATATTTATTTAAAAATTTCAATAGGTTATGGTTATTTTTAACAATCTGACGGTATCATGATGCTCGTTTCAATTAGGTAAACAAACAACGTTCGGTTTAACCACTTAACCATTGTGTGTTCAGAATATTTTTGTGATAATCTTCACGTTTATCGAACTGTGCGGACAAAAGTCACATTTTGTTTGTGGGCTTAAGTGGCGTAAGTCAATTGTCAGGCTAACCTTTGTTGTCGGGTATTCCGATTGGATTATGGCGTGTACGCCTGTTTTCAAAGGGATTTTCCGTTAAACCTGTGATAGCAGCGTCGGGAAAATAAAGTAACAGTCTTTTATCGAACCCGAGTTTGTTTTTTCGCCACTATCCAAAGGTTTGATTTATACAGATTGGTTCTGGCGTCTATTATATCGTCGCCGCAAGTTCTCGGTTCGGTATCAATAGCGTTGTTCACGCTGCTGCCTTTCCTGGCAGTGGATGTTATCAACCTCTGTCGTTAGAGGAAGGTTCTTTGTGTTTATTCGTAGCCTAAGTAAAGTCGCTTTGGCCGCCATGGGATTATTCCTGGCTGGCTGTGAAGGGGGCGTGCTCGACCCGAAAGGTCATGTGGGGTTGCAGGAGAAAAATCTGATTATCGTCGCTACTGTACTGATGTTAGTAGTGGTTATTCCGGTAATCTTTATGACCCTGTTCTTTGCGTGGAAATACCGTGAAGGTCGCGACGAACTCTATATGCCCAAATGGGCGCACTCAAACAAAATCGAAACTGTTGTTTGGATAGTTCCGATTATCATCATTATTATTCTGGGCACTATTACCTGGAAAACCACTCATGAGTTAGACCCTTATCGGCCGCTGGATCATGAGCGTGATCACTTGACGGTAGAAGTGGTTTCTCTCAACTGGAAGTGGCTGTTTATATACCCTGAACAAGGGATTGCCACGGTCAATGAGTTGGTGTTCCCCAAAGATGTTCCCGTGCAGTTCAAGATCACGTCTGATTCGACGATGAACTCATTCTTTATCCCACAGTTGGGTAGTCAGATCTATTCGATGGCTGGGATGGAAACCAAGTTGCACCTCATCGCTAACGAAGCCGGTACTTTTGATGGTATGTCTGCCAACTACAGTGGTGCTGGTTTTACCGGCATGAAGTTCAAGGCTACGGCAACACCAACGGATGCTGATTTCGATAAGTGGGTAGCGTCCGTTAAAACCAATAACGCTGTGCTTAACTCTCTAAGCTATGACGAATTGGCAAAACCCAGTGAAAATAACCCAGTGCAATATTATGGGGCTGTTCAAGACGGTCTGTTCCATCAGATTGTGATGAAATATATGCAGCACTATAACGATTGGGGTAAAGGCGGTAACGAACATGGCGAACACCAAGGCCACGGCAGCACTGAGTCTGCTGAGCCTGAGATGCACATGATGCATCACGATTCGTCATCTGCCGTTGAACACGCCAAAGCCAATGGGGAGGCGTAGGAGTCGACATGTCTTTATTAGGTAAACTCTCTCTTGATGCGGTTCCTTACCATGAACCCATCATTATGGTTACGCTGGCAGCGATAGCTGTGGGTGGTTTGGCACTGCTGACCATCCTAACCAAGTACAACGCTTGGGGTATGCTCTGGAAAAACTGGATCACCTCAGTCGATCATAAACGCTTGGGGATCATGTACATCATTGTGGCGATGATCATGTTAGTCCGTGGTTTTGCGGATGCCATTATGATGCGTACCCAGTTAGCGCTGGCAACCAATGGTGCGCCAGGCTATCTGCCACCAGAACACTATGACCAGATCTTCAGTGCTCACGGCGTCATCATGATCATCTTTATGGCGATGCCATTTATGATCGGTTTGATGAATATCGTTGTGCCATTGCAGATTGGTGCTCGTGATGTGGCCTTCCCTTTCCTGAACAACCTGAGTTTCTGGTTGACTGCCTCTGGCGCGGTATTGATTAACATCTCTCTGGGTGTTGGTGAATTTGCCCGTACCGGTTGGGTTGCATATCCACCCTTGTCTGAACTGACATTCAGTCCGGGGTCGGGGTTGATTATTACATCTGGGCGTTGCAGATATCGGGAATGGGTACTCTGCTCACGGGGGTCAACTTCCTGGTGACTGTGTTCAAGATGCGCGCACCAGGCATGAAGTTGATGCAGATGCCAGTATTTACCTGGGCATGTACTTGGGCAAATATTCTGATCGTTGCTTCATTCCCAATTCTGACCGCAACCCTTGGTCTGTTGACATTAGATCGTTATCTGGATTTCCACTTCTTCACTAATGAAGCCGGTGGTAATGCCATGATGTACATCAACCTGTTCTGGGCTTGGGGACATCCGGAAGTATATATTCTGGTGCTGCCAGCGTTCGGTATCTTCTCCGAAATTGTGGCAACCTTCAGTTCTAAGAAACTGTTTGGTTATACCTCAATGATTATGGCCAACGGCGCAATCTCTTTCCTTGGCTTCATTGTGTGGTTGCATCACTTCTTTACTATGGGTTCCGGTGCTAACGTTAACGCCTTCTTCGGTGTTATGACGATGATTATCGCGGTACCAACAGGTGTGAAGTTGTTTAACTGGATTTTCACCATGTTCCGCGGCCGGGTACGTATCACCGTACCTATGTTGTGGACCTTGGGGGCAATGACCACCTTTACCATCGGTGGGATGACAGGGGTACTGCTGGCAGTACCTGGTGCAGACTTTGTTCTACACAATAGTTTGTTCCTGATCGCTCACTTCCATAACACCATTCTTGGTGGTGCGGTGTTTGGTTATCTAGCTGGCTTCGCCTATTGGTTCCCTAAAGCAACTGGCTTCAAGCTAAATGCTACATATGGTAAAGCCGCTTTCTGGTGTTGGCAGATTGGTTTCTATGTCGCCTTTATGCCGCTATATGTGTTGGGCTTCTTGGGTATGACCCGTCGTCTGAACCATACTGATAACCCAGACTGGAACATCTGGTTATATATCGCTTGTGTCGGCGCGGTAATTATCCTGTTTGGTATCATCTTCCAGTTTGTTCAGTTGTATGTATCCATCCGAGATCGGAAGCAGAACCTGGACACTACCGGTGATCCATGGGGTGCTCGTACACTGGAATGGTCAACTGCTTCACCACCACAGTTCTATAACTTTGCCAAAACACCTGAAGTGCACAGCATTGATGCTTTCATGGAGGCAAAGGAAAACGGTACCGCTTATGCTAAACCGGCTGAGTATGCACCAATTCACATGCCGAAAAATACCTCTGCAGGTGTATTGATGGGCGCGGCGCTGACCGTCATGGGGTTTGCATTGATATGGCATATCTGGTGGTTAGCTATCGTAGGATTTGTCGGCACTATCGGTATCTTTATTGCCCGAGCTTATAACACCGATGTGGACTACTACGTTCAGCCTGATGAAGTAAAACGTATAGAAGAAGCCCATCTGAAAAATGTTGCGGAGGTTGCGGCATGAGCACCCTGAGTCACACTATGGATGCTGGCGCACACGACGAGCATCATCACGATACAGGTAAGGTCACGCTATTTGGCTTCTGGCTTTACCTGATGACAGACTGTTTGTTGTTTGCGTCTGTATTTGCTACCTATGCGGTGTTGTATATGAACACTGCTGGTGGGGTATCTGGTCACGATATTTTTGAGCTGGATTACGTTGCTGTGGAAACCGCGGCACTGTTGCTCAGTAGTATCACTTATGGCTTTGCCATGTTGGCAGCACATAAGAAAAATGTATCAGGCACACTCGGTTGGCTGGTGATCACTTTCCTATTCGGTGTAGTGTTCATCGGCATGGAAATCAATGAATTTCATCACCTAATTGTTGCAGGAAATGGCCCTGATCGCAGTGCTTTTCTGTCTGCTTTTTTGCGCTGGTAGGGATGCATGGTTTGCACGTAACCGCCGGTTTGATCTGGATGGCCATCATGATGATGGAAGTGATCAAGCGTGGTTTAGGTAATCGTACACTGACCCGTCTGGGATGCCTGAGTATGTTCTGGCACTTCTTGGATGTGATCTGGATCTGTGTGTTTACCGTTGTATACCTGATGGGGGTAATCTAATGAGTGATATGGCTAATCAAGCGGCTCATGATGACGGCCACGGCAGTGTTAAGTCCTATCTGATTGGATTTGTGCTGTCGATTATCCTGACAGCTATTCCATTCTGGGCAGTTATGACTCACCAGCTAAGTAAACCCGCAACCGTGGTACTGGTAGTTATTATGGCTGTGGTGCAGATCATTGTGCATCTGAAGTACTTCCTGCATCTGGATTTCACACCTCATGGAAAAGAAAATGCCATCGCGTTTATCTTTTCTGCGGTGATTATCGGGTTAGTGGTGGGATTGTCCATCTGGATTATCTATAGCGCCAATGCCCTGATGATGTACATGTGAGTGATAGCGTCATGATGAAACCCTATCTCAACGTCACTAAGCCAGGCATCATCATCGGCAACTTGATCTCAGTTGCGGGAGGTTTTTTCCTTGCCTCCCGTGGTCAAGTAGACTGGTTTCTGATGTTGGCTACCATTATCGGCTTGTCTTTGGTTGTTGCGTCTGGCTGTGCCATCAATAACTGCATAGACCGTGATATTGACGCCAAGATGAAACGTACTCGTAATCGAGTTACGGTGACGGGCGAGTTGTCAGCATCAAAAGCATTTTGGTTTGGTGTGCTGTTGGGATGTGTTGGATTTGCGGTGCTGGCAAGCTGCACTAATGCTATGGCGACTCTATTTGCGGCTATCGGCTTCGTTGTTTACGTGGGTTTTTATAGCCTGTATATGAAGCGTAAGTCTGTGTATGGCACTGTGGTAGGAAGCCTCTCTGGTGCCGTACCACCCGTGGTTGGCTATTGTGCGGTTGCGGGTCAGTTCGATGCCGGTGCGGCAATACTGTTGCTGATGTTTTGTCTGTGGCAGATGCCGCACTCATATGCCATCGCTATTTTTCGCTACGATGACTATAAAGCTGCCAATATTCCAGTATTGCCAGTGGCTCAAGGAATCGCTAAGGCGAAGCTGCATATTGTACTCTATATCGCGGTATTCAGTATTGTGACGGCATTGCTGCCACTGAATGGCTACACTGGAACGGCATTTATGATAGTGGCCTGCTCTACCAGTTTATGGTGGCTGGCAATGGCGCTGCGAGGCTATCGCAGTGATGTCGATGTAAATGGTTGGGCACGTCAGGTGTTTGCTTTTTCCATCTTTACCATCACAGCGTTGAGCATCACCATGGCGTTTGATTTCAGAATGGTAACACCGCAATTGTTTGTGCAGTTGTGACGCTAAATGAAAGTAAAAGGCCTGGCAGCAATGACTAGGCCTTTTTTGTGTTTGGGGTGTGGACTATACGGCAACAGCCGGGTGTTTTGCTTCCCATTTTTTCCAAAACTTGTCGTGAAAGTAAAACACCACGGTATTAATGCTTGGTTCAATTAATGCCACGGCCCCACCGACTAATGCACTGCCTGTCAGCAGATAAGTAATGCTAAATGCCACGCTGAAATGCAATACCGCAAACGTTAATGTCTTGATCATAAGTCCACCCCCTGATAGTTACCATAAATGATAATAATTATCATTTATAAGTAAAGTGGGGAGAATCGATTATTCCAAACGATATTTTGCTTGCTGCTATCAGTAATACCAAGGAAACGCCGAAAAATCCTGCTCGCGTTTTTCCAGAAAAGCATCACGGCCTTCTTGTGCCTCCGCAGTGCCATAGGCCAGTCGGGTGGCTTCCCCGGCAAATAGCTGCTGTCCTACTAAGCCATCATCAGGCAGGTTAAATCCATATTTCAGCATGCGCATAGCCGTTGGGCTCTTAGAGTTGATTTCCTTCGCCCAGCGCAACGCTTCCTGTTCCAATTCAGCGTGTGGTATTGATCTGTTGACCATTCCCATGGCGAAGGCCTCATCGGCACTGTAATTGAAACCACAGAAGAAAATCTCCCGAGCCCGTTTTTGCCCAATCATTTTTGCCAGATAAGCACTACCATACCCAGAGTCAAAACTGGCAACATCGGGATCTGTTTGCTTGAAGATCGCATGTTCTTTTGAAGCCAAGGTCAAATCACACACCACATGTAAACTATGACCACCACCAACCGCCCAGCCAGGTACTACCGCTATTACTACCTTGGGCATAAAGCGGATTAACCGCTGTACCTCGAGAATATGCAATCTTCCCATACGTGCTAAGTCAGCTTTACCTGTTCCCGCACCTTCATATTTATAGCCATCCTTGCCACGGATACGTTGATCTCCTCCAGAAGAAAATGACCACTGTCCCTTTGCCGACGGGCCATTGCCAGTCAGTAACACGCAGCCAACGTCAGACCACTGACGCGCATGATCGAGCGCAGTATAAAGTTCATCAACGGTTTTGGGGCGAAAGGCATTCAGGCAATCAGGTCGGTTAATAGCAATACGGACAGTCCCTTGGTCTTTAGCTCTGTGATAAGTCACATCTTCAAAATCAAACCCAGGAACCTGTTCCCAAAGTTTGGCGTCAAAGATATCAGATACAAATTGCGACATAGTTGCGGCCCTTAGGTAAAAAGAAAGTGACGCAAAGGTCACCCTTGTTTATGAATAACAGGTTAGAAATTATCGCAGATAAACTGCAAGTTATCTTTGCTGAATAGGGGATGCGAAACGACATTGCCCTTGCAATACTTGTCCTTAAAATCAGTGAAAGCATCGGGAGATTCCAACACTCGGTTCAGTTCCTGTAGCTCGGCGTCAGATAAGCGCTCCGCCAGAGAAGCTCTTAGCTTGGTGCGCTTCTGATCAATACGTATGATTTGTGTTCCCGTCATAGTATCAAGCTTGTGCTCGATTTTATTCAGTAACGCTTCTGTTTTGGCAATGGGTTGATCTAGCTTATCTGTCTTAGTCGCTAGGTAATAGATAACCGCCGCCAACACCGCCAAAATAATCCATCCTCTCATATTGCTCTCGTTGCCTATTCCTGCGTGAGATAACGTCATCTTACTTCAAGGTTGTCGTAAATAGTGCAGAAATCCCAAATGACAGAAAAAATCATCTTCGAAAATAGCAAATAATGCAGGAAAAAACCAGCCAGCGCCTACACTGAATAAACGGATGTTCAGTGATATTTCCTACCAAAGTCAGCAAAAAGGCGATTTCTTGCCCATAAACTATTTAACTTTTAAGCGGTTAGATGGTTTCTTGAACAAACGAAACAAAAAGCCTATTTAGCGCTTGCGCAAATAAGCCAGCGGCCTATAATGCGCACCCACTGACACGGCAACAGCAACACGCTGGCGGTGCATAGCAAGGCGGAGACGCTGATTTGTCTGGGCGAAAAAGATTGGCGCAAGCCACTTGACGCCAAGTTGGGGTGGTGTAGAATGCACCTCCCTGCTCGGAGAGAACCCCGAGCAACGCTCTTTAACAATTGATGAGACAAGCAAATCTGTGTGGGCACTCGCAGTGAATGAAATCGCAAAACGATTTAAAACTCACTGAAGAGTGTTCGAATAGAACAGTCATTCATTAGAGTCAAAACTTTTAATTGAAGAGTTTGATCATGGCTCAGATTGAACGCTGGCGGCAGGCCTAACACATGCAAGTCGAGCGGTAACATGAACTAGCTTGCTAGTTTGATGACGAGCGGCGGACGGGTGAGTAATGCCTGGGAATTTGCCCATTCGAGGGGGATAACAGTTGGAAACGACTGCTAATACCGCATACGCCCTAAGGGGGAAAGCAGGGGAACTTAGGTCCTTGCGCGAATGGATAAGCCCAGGTGGGATTAGCTAGTTGGTGAGGTAAGGGCTCACCAAGGCGACGATCTCTAGCTGGTCTGAGAGGATGATCAGCCACACTGGAACTGAGACACGGTCCAGACTCCTACGGGAGGCAGCAGTGGGGAATATTGCACAATGGGGGAAACCCTGATGCAGCCATGCCGCGTGTGTGAAGAAGGCCTTCGGGTTGTAAAGCACTTTCAGTCAGGAGGAAGGGTGTTGAGTTAATACCTCAGCACATTGACGTTACTGACAGAAGAAGCACCGGCTAACTCCGTGCCAGCAGCCGCGGTAATACGGAGGGTGCGAGCGTTAATCGGAATTACTGGGCGTAAAGCGTGCGCAGGCGGTTTGTTAAGCGAGATGTGAAAGCCCCGGGCTCAACCTGGGAATCGCATTTCGAACTGGCAAGCTAGAGTCTCGTAGAGGGGGTAGAATTCCAGGTGTAGCGGTGAAATGCGTAGAGATCTGGAGGAATACCGGTGGCGAAGGCGGCCCCCTGGACGAAGACTGACGCTCAGGCACGAAAGCGTGGGGAGCAAACAGGATTAGATACCCTGGTAGTCCACGCCGTAAACGATGTCTACTCGGAGTTTGGCGTCTAGAACGCTGGGCTCTCAAGCTAACGCATTAAGTAGACCGCCTGGGGAGTACGGCCGCAAGGTTAAAACTCAAATGAATTGACGGGGGCCCGCACAAGCGGTGGAGCATGTGGTTTAATTCGATGCAACGCGAAGAACCTTACCTACTCTTGACATCCAGAGAACTTTCCAGAGATGGATTGGTGCCTTCGGGAACTCTGAGACAGGTGCTGCATGGCTGTCGTCAGCTCGTGTTGTGAAATGTTGGGTTAAGTCCCGCAACGAGCGCAACCCTTATCCTTACTTGCCAGCGGGTAATGCCGGGAACTGTAGGGAGACTGCCGGTGATAAACCGGAGGAAGGTGGGGACGACGTCAAGTCATCATGGCCCTTACGAGTAGGGCTACACACGTGCTACAATGGACAGTACAGAGGGAAGCAAAGCGGCGACGTGGAGCGGAACCCAAAAAGCTGTTCGTAGTCCGGATTGGAGTCTGCAACTCGACTCCATGAAGTCGGAATCGCTAGTAATCGTGGATCAGAATGCCACGGTGAATACGTTCCCGGGCCTTGTACACACCGCCCGTCACACCATGGGAGTGGTTTGCAAAAGAAGTAGCTAGCTTAACCTTAGGGGGGCGGTTACCACTTTGTGGATCATGACTGGGGTGAAGTCGTAACAAGGTAGCCCTAGGGGAACCTGGGGCTGGATCACCTCCTTACCTAAACGATGAAATTTGTTGTGAGTGTTCACACAGATAGGTTTGTCTCAAACCGGCATTACGGAAGTGATGTTTGTTCTTTAACAATTTGGAAAGCTGATAGTAGAGATTAAATAGCGATATTTAATCGAAATGAGTTCTCAAAATACTTCAATCAAGTGTTTTGTGATTCTAGTGTTTCAGCGATGAAACACATCAAGGCGAAAGAAAAACCAATATGGGTCGTTGATACGATTCGGTAGAGGAAACTCATCCGGGTTGTATGGTTAAGCGACTAAGCGTATACGGTGGATGCCTTGGCAGTCAGAGGCGATGAAGGACGTGTTAATCTGCGAAAAGCTGTGGTGAGGTGATAAAACCCGTTGAGCCACAGATATCCGAATGGGGCAACCCAGTTGCATAAGCAACTATCTGTATGTGAATACATAGCATGCAGAGGCGAACCGGGAGAACTGAAACATCTAAGTACCCCGAGGAAAAGAAATCAACCGAGATTCCCCTAGTAGCGGCGAGCGAACGGGGAGTAGCCCTTAAGTCATTGGGGTGTTAGTGGAAGGTGTTGGAAAGCACCACGGTACAGGGTGATAGTCCCGTACACGACAGCTAACCGATGATGAAAACGAGTAAGGCGACACACGTGGTATGTTGTCTGAAGATGGGGGGACCATCCTCCAAGGCTAAATACTCCTGACTGACCGATAGCGAACCAGTACCGTGAGGGAAAGGCGAAAAGAACCCCAGTGAGGGGAGTGAAATAGAACCTGAAACCGTATACGTACAAGCAGTGGGAGCGGTTCTTGAGACCGTGACTGCGTACCTTTTGTATAATGGGTCAGCGACTTACATTTAGTAGCGAGGTTAAGCGAATAGCGGAGCCGTAGGGAAACCGAGTGTTAACTGCGCGAATAGTTGCTAGGTGTAGACCCGAACCCCGGTGATCTAGCCATGGGCAGGTTGAAGATTGAGTAACATCAATTGGAGGACCGAACACACGTCTGTTGAAAAAGACGGTGATGACCTGTGGCTGGGGGTGAAAGGCCAATCAAACCGGGAGATATCTGGTTCTCCTCGAAAGCTATTTAGGTAGCGCCTCGAGCGAATACCATTGGGGGTAGAGCACTGTTAAGACTAGGGGTCATCCCGACTTACCAACTCTTTGCAAACTCCGAATACCAATGAGTACTACTCGGGAGACAGACGGCGGGTGCTAACGTCCGTCGTCAAAAGGGAAACAACCCAGACCGTCAGCTAAGGTCCCAAAGTAATTGCTAAGTGGGAAACGATGTGGGAAGGCTTAGACAGCTAGGATGTTGGCTTAGAAGCAGCCATCATTTAAAGAAAGCGTAATAGCTCACTAGTCGAGTCGGCCTGCGCGGAAGATGTAACGGGGCTAAGCAATTCACCGAAGCTACGGGTTCATCCTATGGATGAGCGGTAGAGGAGCGTTCTGTAAGCGGATGAAGGTGAAGGGGTAACCCACACTGGACGTATCAGAAGTGCGAATGCTGACATGAGTAACGATAATGGGGGTGAAAAACCTCCACGCCGAAAGACCAAGGGTTCCTGTCCAACGTTAATCGGGGCAGGGTGAGTCGACCCCTAAGGCGAGGCCGAAAGGCGTAGTCGATGGGAAACGGGTTAATATTCCCGTACTGCTGCTAACTGCGATGGAGAGACGGAGAAGGCTAGGCCAGCGCGGCGTCGGTCGTCCGCGTTTAAGGCTGTAGGTAGTGTGCTTAGGCAAATCCGGGCACATAATACTGAGGGCTGATGACGAGTCACTAAGGTGATGAAGTGGTTAATGCCAAGCTTCCAGGAAAATCTTCTAAGCTTCAGGTTAGCAGGAATCGTACCCCAAACCGACACAGGTGGTCGGGTAGAGAATACCAAGGCGCTTGAGAGAACTCGGCTGAAGGAACTAGGCAAAATGGTACCGTAACTTCGGGAGAAGGTACGCTGCTGTTGGTGGAGGGACTTGCTCCCCGAGCTGACGGCAGTCGCAGATACCAGCTGGCTGCAACTGTTTATCAAAAACACAGCACTGTGCGAACTCGCAAGAGGAAGTATACGGTGTGACGCCTGCCCGGTGCCGGAAGGTTAATTGATTGGGTCATCTTAGGAGAAGCTCATGATCGAAGCCCCGGTAAACGGCGGCCGTAACTATAACGGTCCTAAGGTAGCGAAATTCCTTGTCGGGTAAGTTCCGACCTGCACGAATGGCGTAATGATGGCCAGGCTGTCTCCAGCCGAGACTCAGTGAAGTTGAAATTGCGGTGAAGATGCCGTATACCCGCGGCTAGACGGAAAGACCCCGTGAACCTTTACTATAGCTTGGCACTGAACATTGACCCTGCATGTGTAGGATAGGTGGGAGACTATGAAATTGGGACGCCAGTCCTGATGGAGTCGACCTTGAAATACCACCCTTGCAGTGTTGATGTTCTAACCTGGGTCCCTGAACGGGATTAGGGACAGTGCCTGGTGGGTAGTTTGACTGGGGCGGTCTCCTCCTAAAGCGTAACGGAGGAGCACGAAGGTTGGCTAAGTACGGTCGGACATCGTACGGTTAGTGTAATGGCACAAGCCAGCTTAACTGCGAGACAGACACGTCGAGCAGGTGCGAAAGCAGGTCATAGTGATCCGGTGGTTCTGAATGGAAGGGCCATCGCTCAACGGATAAAAGGTACTCCGGGGATAACAGGCTGATACCGCCCAAGAGTTCATATCGACGGCGGTGTTTGGCACCTCGATGTCGGCTCATCACATCCTGGGGCTGAAGTCGGTCCCAAGGGTATGGCTGTTCGCCATTTAAAGTGGTACGCGAGCTGGGTTCAGAACGTCGTGAGACAGTTCGGTCCCTATCTGCCGTGGGCGTTGGAAGATTGAGGGGGTTGCTCCTAGTACGAGAGGACCGGAGTGAACGAACCGCTGGTGTTCGGGTTGTCATGCCAATGGCATTGCCCGGTAGCTATGTTCGGAATTGATAAACGCTGAAAGCATCTAAGCGTGAAGCGAGCCCCGAGATGAGTCTTCCCTTGGACTTGAGTCCACTAAAGAGCCGTTCGAGACCAGGACGTAGATAGGCAGGGTGTGTAAGCGTTGTGAGGCGTTTAGCTAACCTGTACTAATGACTCGAGAGGCTTAACCATACAACCCAGATGGGTTTCAAAGAAGCTTGAGTGAATTACAAAGCTTGATTGAAGTAAGAGAACGAAAGCAGCTTTCCGAATTGACCGAATTTGCTTGGTGACAATAGCATTGTGGTCCCACCTGACTCCATCCCGAACTCAGAAGTGAAACACAATCGCGCCGATGGTAGTGTGGGGTCTCCCCATGTGAGAGTAGGTCATCGCCAAGCGCCTATTTTGTCAGATGCGATGCGTCTGGCCGTAAGGATTGGGCTTAGGCCCAGTGGGGTGGTAGTTCAGTTGGTTAGAATACCGGCCTGTCACGCCGGGGGTCGCGGGTTCGAGTCCCGTCCATCCCGCCACTAATAGCAAGGCCTCGTCTATGACGAGGCCTTTTGCTTTTTAATACTCTGAGTTCCTCCTTGTGTGTTTTTCTTTGTTGTAAGCCAGCCAACGCCATATCTGATTGAGCAAATCTGCTGTTTACTATTTTTAATCTATTACTTTTTACTTTTATGTGGCGTTTTGTTGGTTCAAAATGTCGCAAATTCCGCTAAATACTAGTATTTATTGTTTTTTTAACGGTGATAGTTTCTTTTGCGATAAAAAACTTCTGTTACAAATCAGCGCAGTTATTGGCGTATGTTATATAACAACACTGTGACTTACATAGTTATCCACTCACGCAAAGACGCTATAATGCTTTCAACTAAATTAAGGTAAATGGTCAAGTGGATTGCCGAGTAGGGTGTGGCGCTTGCTGCATTGCACCATCAATCACCAGTGCGATTCCTGGAATGCCCAATGGCAAACCTGCTGGTGTGCGATGTGTTCAGTTGGATCAGCATAATTTATGTCGTTTGTTCGGCAAACCTGAACGGCCTGATGTTTGCGGTCGTTTTCAGGCGGCGATAGATGTCTGTGGTGACAGTAACGAACAAGCGTTGTGGCTGTTAACCGAACTTGAGCAACAAACTTCTTCTTAACTTGTTGGGTGAGTCATGCAATTAACACGTTATACCGACTTCGGCGTGCGCACTCTGATGTATTTGGCGATGCAGCCCGAACGAGAAACTTTATTCAGGATCGCTGAAATAACGGATGTGTTCGATCTGTCGCCGAATCATGTATCCAAGATTGTGCATCATCTTGGTAAATTAGGCTATCTACAAACAGTTCGTGGTAAATGCGGTGGTTTTCGTTTGGGGATGGCACCGGAAGCGATCAATATTGGGCAGTTGGTACGTTCATTGGAGCATTCGTTAGCGCCTATCGATTGCGGTAAGCCTTATTGCCGTTTTGCCCCTGCTTGTAAGTTGCAGGGGATCCTTGGCCGTGCGGTGAAAGCCTATCTGGCCGTGCTGGATCAGTATACGTTGGCTGATGTCGTGGCTAATCGTGATGAATTAGCGGCATTGTTACCAGAGTTTACCTTGCTTGAGCTTGAGGATTAATTTTCCCTTTCGATAGCGGCCACGGTTGCGCTTTGTTTTCCTGCGGTGCTGTTGTTTTTTGTGCCACCTGCAACGGTAACAAGCTGGAAGCATGTACTAGTTGTATTCCTTCAGTGGTTAACTTCTGTAACTGTGTTTTAAGAAAAGAGATGGTCTCTGGATAGGGATGGGCTATTAGCACCACCTGCCCTTCGCTTTTGGCCAGATGAACCGCTTGTTGCAGTTGGCGGGTTAGCGCCGACTTTGATGTTTGATTATCTAAAAATACCTGACGCCGCAGTAATGGGACGCTGTATGCGTCAGCCTCTTCTCCAGCTTTGGTGTAGCGGGTTGTAATACTGTCAACAAAATAGAGATCTTGTTGTTTAAGGACGGTCATTAACCAACTCATGGGGCGATCTAATTGTGTCAGTAAACTTCCCATGTGATTATTGCTGCCTTTGGCAAATGGCACACTGCTGATGGCATCCTCTACCCGTTGTTTGAATTCACTTTCGTTCAACTGATTATTCAGTCCGCCTGGCCCCATGGTTTTACCGTTCAGTGCTTGCATGGGTAAATGCACCATTATTTCATGGCCTTTGGCGTGGGCTGCCGTAGCCAGGCGAGCACCAAGCGGTGTATGGGGAAGTACGGAAAATGTGACGCCCGCAGGTAAGGATAAGGCTTCCACATCGGTGTGGCGGTAACCTATATCATCCATAATAATTGCCAGCTTGGCGGCCATTAGTGGTGAGCTGCAACTGAGTAACAAACAAAAAAACAATAAGCGCACGGATATTTGAGTTATTGGTTGTGGGTTTCAATCCAGCTGATGGCAGCGTTAAACTGGTAATCTTGAGTAATCTGATAACCCGTCTTGGCGATATCGGCAGCCATTGTCAGTGAACCATCACCGTTTTCTTGTGTGACTTTTATATCAGGTTCTATCCCCTGAGTGTCAAGCATTTTACCCAAAGGAGTGGTATATCTGGCGGTGGTCAGTTTAATCATGGAACCACGATCATAAAGATTTGGAATTAAGCTCTGTACCGTCCCTTTGCCAAAGCTGGTCTCGCCAATAATGGTCGCCCGTTGGTGATCACGTAATGCCGCTGTCAGGATCTCTGCCGCAGATGCTGAGCCTTTATTGATGATAATGACTATCGGCACGTTGGATATCAGTGTTCCCGTGGAGGCGTAGAAGACTTCATTCGCATTGATGTAACGCCCTTTGGTGGCAACTATCACGCCTTGATCGAGAAACATATCCGCAATGGCTACGGCTTGTTCGAGCAAGCCGCCAGGATTATCTCGTAGATCAACCACTAGACCACCTATTTGGTTTTGCCAAAGATTCAGCCAGTGTTGAACATCCTGCGCGGTATCTTGCTGAAAATGAGAAATACGTAAATAACCAATATTATCTGCCAGTCGTTTTGCCTGAACGGAATGCAAGCGGATGCTGGCCGGCTTGATGACCACGTTAAATTTGGTATGGCCGCGTTCAAGTTGCAGAGCAATAGCTTGTTTTTGTTGTGAGGCTTGCTTTATTTGCTCCAGAACCTGTTGCTGATTATGTTCGTTAATCATTTGATTGTTACAGGTGAGGACTCTGTCCCCTTTTTGGATGCCCGCCGTGGCGGCTGGAGAGTCTGGAAATGCCGTTTGGATCGTGAGTTGTTGCTTGTCGGGTGTCACCTCAAATCCGAAACCATAATATTCGCCACGATTACTGTCTTTCATATCATTGGCTTGCTCAACATTCAGAAATGTGGAGTGGCTGTCGAGCGATTTGAAAATGCCATCAATTGCAGCATTAACCAGCTGCTCATGGCTTAACTGATCAACATAGTAGGTTTCGATAGTTTCAATGACTTCATGCAGCAGTATCAGATCGCCTGCTGCCGCTGTTCGGCGTGGATTTTGCGGGCTATAACTGGCAACACTCAGCGATATCCCTATTACTATGCCGGTCGTCAGGATGAGCACATAGCGCATCAGTTTGGTCATATGCAGCTCCTGATAGTTTGAGTGAATAGTATACGGGTCAACGGCGGCAGTATTGCGCCGGATCAACGGCTTCCCTTTATGACGTATTTCAAAGTATAGGCCAGGTTCTGCTTGTCCTCCTGAGCGTCCGACCAGTGCGATGGTGTCGCCTTCGTGGATCACGTCACCCACATCTTTCAACAGTGCTTGCGCGTGGCCGTACAGGCTCATAAAGCCTTTGCCATGATCAATCACCAGCAGCAAACCAAAACCGCGGAGCCAGTCGGCATAAATGACTTTGCCTGGAGCAATGGCCTTGATGGATTGCCCTTCGGCGGCACCAATCATCACCCCTTTCCAGTTGACGTTTCCTGAACGGCGGCTACCGAAACTACTCTTCATGCTGCCTTTGGTTGGCCACGACAATTTGCCGCTGAGCTGGGTTAGCCCGTTCATTGATGGGGTATCACGCATCGCTTTCATTGCCGCGTCAACTACCCGTTTCAATGAGGCTTCTTCTATTTGCAATTGCTCCAATCCAGAAGCCTTACTGTTAATTACCCGTTGCAGTTCGTTCAGGGTATTCTGCCGTTGCTGCTGTTCCTGCTTTAGTTGGGCAGATTGCGCTCGTTGTGCCATTGCGAGTTGATTGAGTCGCTCATTTTCCTGCTGTTGTTGCTGCTGCACGTTAACCAACTCTTCACGGGTCTTTTTGAGCTGGTTTATGGCGTCTATTCGCGCTTTATTGAGAAATTCATAATAGGCCAGCATACGTTCAACAGTGGTGGGATCTTCCTGATGTAACAGCATTTTGCTGTAGTCATGATTGCCAGCAAGAAAAGCACTTTTCAGCTGTTTGGCAAGGGTCTGTTGCTGACTTTTTTGCAATTTATCCAGCTGAGTGGCTCGCTGATCTAATGCCATCAGCTTTTTCTGGCTATTGGCTAAAAGTGATTCTGTTTCGCTGACTTGGCGCGCCGCAGCGCCAATAGCTTGTTCGTCGCGTTTCAGTAATGTCAGCAACTGTTCACGTTGCTTACTACTGTCTTTTAACTCGTTTTGTTGGGCAGCAATCTGCTGCTGAATTTGCTTCAGTTCTGATTGCCTGCGCTCTAGATCTGATGCTAGCAGCGAGTGGCTGAATATAAGAAAGCCAGCAATTATGCTGGCTATGACATGCTTATGCACCAGTCGGTATTTACTCTTGTGTGTGGATCAATGGATGACCGGTCATCTCGGCCGGAATATTCTGCCCTAATAATGTCAGCATGGTCGGTGCGATATCACTTAAGCGGCCACCTTCATCGATAGAGGCTTGGCGCCCAACATAGATAAAAGGCACTAAATCACTGGTATGTGCGGTATGGGGTTGACCTGTGCTTTCATCCACCATCTTTTCGGCATTGCCGTGGTCAGCGGTGATAATGCATTCTCCACCAACCTTTTGCAATGCGTCTACTACACGCCCCAGACAGGCATCTACTGCTTCACAAGCTTTGACTGCGGCAGCGAAATTACCTGTATGACCCACCATGTCACCGTTGGGATAATTACAGATGATGACATCATATTGAGTTGATTCAATGGCTTCAACCAACTTGTCGGTTAATTCTGTGGAGCTCATCTCTGGTTGCAGATCATAGGTTGCCACTTTGGGAGAGTTGATCAAAATGCGATCTTCTCCGTCAAAGGGACGTTCTAAGCCACCGTTGAAGAAAAAGGTCACGTGGGCGTATTTTTCTGTTTCTGAGATGCGTAATTGGCGCATTCCCAGTTGCTGCAGGGTTTCACCAAGAGTGTTAACCAACTCTTCCTTAGGGAAGGCGATAGGCGCTTTAATATCAGCAGCGTATTCAGTTAAGGTAACAAAATGCAGCTGGCACAGGCGTTGACGTGGAAAACCATCAAAATCAGGATTGATAAAGGCCCGGGTTAACTGCCGTGCACGGTCGGCTCGGAAATTCATAAAAATCAGTGCATCACCATCATGTAATGTTGCTGGTTTGCCCCCGGCAGTAATCGCAGTGGCCGCGACAAATTCATCGTTTTCGTCACGATCATAGGCTGCGTCTAGCGCCGCAACGCCAGAGGTCGCGGTGTATTGGGCTGCGCCATCGGTGATTAACTGGTAGACCTTTGAGACACGATCCCAGCGGTTATCTCTGTCCATTGCGTAATAACGGCCAACAACAGAAGCGATGCGGCCACAGCCCAATTCGGTAAACAATTGCTCGAAATGTTCTAAGCTGGCGCGGGCACTACGTGGCGGGGTATCGCGGCCATCAAGAAAAGCGTGCAGATATACCTGTTTGGCACCGCGCTGCACGGCCATTCGACACATTGCGGCAATATGATCTTCGTGACTGTGTACTCCGCCCGGTGACAGCAACCCCATGATGTGAACTGCGCCATTAGCTTGAATGGCGCTATCAAGCGCTTGTGTCAGTACCGGATTGTGAAAGAATTCTCCGTCCTCGATGGCTTTGCTGATGCGCGTCAGTTCCTGATAAACAATGCGGCCAGAGCCGATGTTGACATGTCCTACCTCGGAATTGCCCATCTGGCCTTCAGGTAACCCCACATCGGTACCTGACCCAGAAATCAGACTATGTGCGTACTCAGCATTCAGCTTGTCTAGCACTGGGGTACGCGCATGATAGATAGCATTGCTGCTGGAGTGTTCTGAATAACCCCAACCATCAAGGATTAACAATGCCAGTGGTCCTTTAATCGTCTTCATGTGGATATCCGTTGAAATCAAGAACTGAATATTAGTTGTTTGCATGGTACTACAGACCTGACGCCATAAAAAAGCCATGTGCAAGCGATTGTGCTGATAGCTTTAGTCGCATAACGCGGTAAACCCGCGCGCTATTCTGCGGCCGAAACAGCTGCAATCTGCTATCGCTATGGGTATACTCTGCGCTGGTCTTAACTGCCCAATAACAAAACAGGCTGTCATAAACATGCAGGAATATATCGAATTTTTTAAAGCTCATCCGGTTATGAGCATCGCTTGGGTGGGATTATTTATCGCGCTGTTGGTTACTTGGTTTAAAGGCGCCGTATCCAAAGTGAAGAATGTGAATCCTCAAGAAGCAACCATACTGATCAACAAACAGGATGCGCAGGTGGTGGATGTACGTGCCAAAGAGGATTTTCGCCGTGGACATATTGTTAATTCTATTAACATTCCGATGGCAGAAATTAAAAATAATACCAACACAAACCTTGAAAAGCTTAAAGACAAACCCATTATACTGGTATGCAACGCTGGGATGACTTCAGCGCAAGCTGGTGAGTTGTTGGTGAAGCAAGGTTTCGAACAGGTGTTCAGCCTCAAAGGTGGAATGGGCGAGTGGCAATCTGCTAACCTGCCGGTGTCGAAAAGCAAACGTTAATTTTGGTTGGTAGCCGTGTCTGGCTGCTGGCGTTCAAAAGATGGTGGCCGTTCCCGGTATCTTTAACACCGTCTCCCGTAATAACAACGGCTCAAGAAAGCCGGGACCAATTGGATAGGTAGCATTATGGCTGAAGTAGCAAATAACGAACAACAAGCCCCACAGTTCAATATTCAACGTGTATATATCAAGGATGTTTCTTTTGAAACGCCCAATAGCCCCGCCGTATTCCAGAAAGAGTGGACCCCTGAAGTAAAACTGGATCTGGATACTCGCAGCGCTAAGCTGGCGGATGATGTATATGAAGTGATCCTGTCATTGACAGTAACCGCACAAAACGGCGAAGAAACAGCGTTTCTGTGTGAAGTTCAGCAGGCTGGTATTTTTACTATTTCTGGCTTGACCGAGCCACAAATGGCCCATTCTTTAGGCGCTTTCTGCCCGAATGTCCTGTTTCCTTATGCGCGTGAAGCGGTCGCTAGTCTGGTTTCCCGTGGCACATTCCCACAACTGAATCTGGCACCGGTTAACTTTGATGCACTGTTTGCCCAGTATGTACAATCACGTCAGGCAGACGCATCACAGACTGAAGCTGCTGACGCTTGATCCTGATGGCTGATACTGCAGATATCACTGTGCTTGGCGCGGGTTCCTATGGAACCGCGCTAGCAATCTCGCTGGCTAGTAATGGCCATAAAACCGTGCTTTGGGGCCACGAGGCCGAGCATGTTGCAAGACTGGCCGCTGCTCGCAGTAACGAAGAGTTTCTGCCGGGGATCCACTTCCCAGACGAATTGATAATGGAAGCCGATCTTGCCAAGGCACTGGCGGCTTCTCGAAACGTATTGCTAGTGGTTCCCAGTCACGTGTTTGCTGATGTGTTACAGACAGCTAAGCCGTTATTACGGCAAGACGCCCGTGTCGTCTGGGCTACCAAAGGCTTAGAACCGCACACCGGCCGATTATTAAAAGACGTTGCGCGTGATGTGCTCGGTGATCAATATCCGCTAGCGGTGCTTTCCGGTCCAACCTTTGCTAAAGAGTTGGCGGCGGGATTGCCAACCGCAATCTCGGTGGCGGGTACCGATGCTGATTTTACGGCTGATTTAGTGGAATTGTTGCACAGCCCTAAAAGTTTACGGGTTTATGCCAATGATGATTTTATCGGCTTGCAGCTGGGCGGCGCAGTAAAGAACGTGATCGCTATTGGTGCCGGCATGTCTGATGGCATAGGTTTTGGTGCAAACGCGCGTACTGCGCTGATCACCCGTGGGTTAGTCGAGTTGACGCGTCTCGGTTGTGCGCTCGGAGCCAAGAGCGATACCTTTATGGGCATGGCTGGATTAGGCGACTTGGTGTTGACCTGTACTGACAACCAATCCCGTAATCGACGTTTTGGTTTGGCACTTGGGCAAGGTTGCGATGTTGACAGCGCTCAGCAACAGATTGGTCAGGTCGTTGAAGGTTATCGCAATACCAAGGAAGTCTACACCTTGGCGCAACGGTTGAGGGTTGAGATGCCAATTACCGAACAGATCTACCAAGTGTTGTATCAGGGTAAATCACCTTTGGCCGCTGCTAAAGAATTACTCGCCCGTGAGAAAAAGTCAGAGACTCCCGGCGAATAGCACTATTACCGATTCCTGGACGAGATAAAACAATGTAAAAAAGGATGCCTGAGAGCATCCTTTTTTGTGACCTTAGAAAGAAAGACTTATTCATCAGTCTGTTGCAATTTACTGCGATACAGCAGCAAGTAAATCGCGGGCAGCACAAACAGTGACAGGACGGGGGCGGTGATCATGCCGCCCACCATAGGCGCAGCAATCTTTTGCATCACTTCGTTACCTGAGCCAGCGCCCCACATGATGGGCAGTAACCCAAAGAAGATAGTGGCAACTGTCATCGCTTTGGGACGAATACGCATGACTGCCCCTTCCATCAGGGCGGCTTTCAGGTCGCTAACGCTGTGGTACATATTGTGCTCTTGCCGATGTTTAATGGCGTTGTTGAGATAGACCAACATCACCACCCCAAACTCTGCGGCCACCCCTGCTAGTGCAATCATCCCCACCGCGACCGCGGCGGAGAAGTTGTATCCCAAGCCATACAGCACCCAGGTACTGCCCACCAGCGCAAAGGGCAGTGACAACATGATAATGGCCGCCTGTTGCGCCGACCCAAAGGTCATCATCAACAGAATGAAGATCACGGCTAACGCCATGGGCACCACTTGTTCCAGTTTGGCGGTGACGCGCTGCATATATTCATATTGGCCCGCAAAGCTATAGCTATAGCGCGGTGGCAGTTTGACATTGGCGGCGAGGATGGGTTTGACGGTATCAATATACTCACCAATGGAGGTGCCTTTGATATCGACAAACACCCACGAGATCAAGCGGCCATTCTCGCTTTTCAGTGAGGGCGCACCATCGGTGATCTCAATATCCGCCAGATTGCGCAGCGGCAGATAGTGACCCGATTTGGTGACGACCGGTAAATTCCGTAGCTTTTCAATGTTGTCACGGATATCGCGGGGATAACGCAGGTTGATGGGGTAACGCTCTGCCCCTTGCACGGATTCACCCACATCGGCCCCACCAATGGCGTAACGCACCACATCCTGGATGTCGCTGAGGGTCATGCCGTAGCGGGAAGCCACTTCCAGGTTCGGCGTGATATCGATGTAACGGCCGCCCCCACACGTTCGGCATAGGCGGAGCGGGTATGGGGTTGTTGCATCAAAATCGCTTCAATCTGCGCCCCAATACTTTGCAGCTCGTTAATGTCTGAACCGGTGATCTTAATCCCCACTGGGGTCTTGATCCCGGTTGACAGCATGTCGATACGGGTCTTGATCGGTTGCACCCAAGCGTTGGTGAGCCCCGGGATTTTCACTGTCTTTTGCAGCTGGTCAATCACATCTTCCAGTTTTATCCCCGGCCGCCATTCGTCCTTCGGTTTGAGCATGATGGTGGTTTCCAACATGGTCAGCGGTGCCGGGTCGGTGGCGGTTTCGGCGCGGCCGACTTTACCAAAGACCCGTTTGACTTCGGGAACGGTTTTGATCAACCGGTCGGTTTGCTGCAACAGCTCTGAGGCCTTGCCGGCACTGATCCCCGGTAAGGTGGTGGGCATGTACAGCAGATCGCCTTCTTCCAGATCGGGCATAAACTCGCTCCCCATGCGGGTCGCCGGATACCAAGCGCTGATGAGGGTCACAATGGCTAACACTAAGGTCAGTTTGGGAAACCGCAGCACTAACGACAGGAGCGGTTTGTAGCCGGCGATCAGCACGCGACTGATGGGGTTACTGGTCTCAGAGGGGATTTTGCCCCGAATAAACAGCCCCATCAGAATAGGCACTAAAGTGACTGACAAAATCGCCGCCGCGCCCATGGCAAAGGTTTTGGTGTAGGCCAACGGGGTAAACAAGCGGCCTTCTTGGTCTTCCAACGCAAACACCGGTACAAAGCTGAGGGTGATGATCAGCAGCGAGAAGAACAGCGCCGGGCCCACCTCTTTGGAGGATTCGGCCACAATGTGCCAGTGCTCGGTGATATTGGGGCGTCGGTCATGCTCATGTTGAAAATGCTCCAGATGCTTGTGCATGTTTTCAATCATCACAATCGCGCCGTCCACCACCGCACCGATGGCGATGGCAATGCCCCCAGACTCATGATGTTGGCATTGACACCCATGTGATTCATGACGATAAACGCCATCAGAATTGACATCGGCAAGGTGATCACCGCCACCAAGGTGGAGCGGGCGTGCATCAAAAACAGGAGGCAGACAATGCTGACTACCACCATCTCTTCAAGCACCTTATGCACCAGGTTTTCGACAGAGTTCTCAATCAGGGTCGAACGGTCATAGGTGGGGACGATTTCTACGCCCTTTGGCAGACCGGCTTTTAACTGCTCTAGTTTGGCTTTCACGGCTTTGATGGTGGAGAGGGCGTTTTCGCCATAACGCATGACGATAATGCCGCCCACGGTTTCGCCTTCGCCATTAAGCTCCACAATGCCGCGCCGGGCCGCCGGGCCTTTGCGGATGGTGGCCACATCGCGCAACAGCAGCGGGGTGCCGGAGGGGCTGGCGATGCCTAATGGAATTTCACCAAAGTCTTTCAGGGTTTGCCGATAGCCTTTGGCGCGCACCATGTATTCGGCTTCGGCCATTTCCACAACCGAGCCGCCCACTTCGCTGTTGGCCTTGGTAATCGCGGCTTTCACGCTGGCAATGTCCAGTTTGTAGATGGCCAGTTTATCCGGGTCGAGCACGATTTGGTAAGTTTGCTCCATGCCGCCCACGGTGGCGACTTCAGACACCCCCGGCACACTCTGCAATTCCAGTTTTAAGTACCAGTCTTGCAGACTCTTCAATTGTGACAAATCGAGGTTGCCGCTTTTGTCCACCAAGGCGTATTCAAATACCCAACCCACACCGGACGCGTCAGGCCCTAATGATGGCTGTACGCCCTCTGGCAGCGGCTGCCAAGCTGGCTCAGGTATTCCAGTACCCGAGACCGGGCCCAGTAGATATCGGTGCCATCTTCGAAAATCACATACACGTAAGAGTCACCGAACATCGAGAAACCGCGGACGGTTTTGGCTCCCGGTACGGCGAGCATGGCGGTGGAGAGCGGATAGGTGATTTGATCTTCCACCAATTTAGGGGCTTGGCCGGGATATGCGGTTTTAATAATCACCTGCACATCGGACAGATCTGGCAGGGCATCCAGCGGGGTTTGTTTCATGGCATGAATGCCCACCGCCATCACTATCACGGCCAGCACCAGCACCATCACGCGTTGGCGAATGGAGGCATCAATGATGGTCTTCAGCATTGTGTGCCTCCTGATGCTGATTGCTAAGACGCATTAAGCTGCCCTTGAGACTGGCTTCGGAATCCAGCAGGAATTGGCCGGAAAGCACCACGCTCTCGCCGTCATTGAGGCCACTTAAGATTTGCACCATGCCGCGGCTCATCATGCCCACATCCACCCGCCGAGCGGTAAAGCTGTGGTCGGGGGCTTGCACGATGACCCGGTTTTCTTTGCCGGTTTGGATCAACGCTTCTTGTGGGATAACCAAGGCATTTTCATTGGCACCGCCAAACAAGGAGACTTTGGCGAGCGTGTTAGGCCGCAGATGTTCCCCGTTATTGGGTAACACCACCCGCACGCGCAAGCTGCGAGTGACCGGGTCTAGTTCCGGATAGATATAATCGATTTTGCCCTGCAAGGCCTTGATGCCCATAGCAGGAATACTGACATCCGCCGGTTGTCCTACCGCCAGCCAGCTTTGTTCATTTTCAAAGACATCGGCGATGACCCATACCTTATCCAAATCGACCATGGACAAGATTTCGGTAGCGGGTTGCAGGTACATACCATCCCGGATATCCAGGTTTTTCACAAAGCCGCTGCTTTCAGCATAAAAAGGCACCCGATACTGGGTCTTGCCGGATTTCGCCAACTGTTGGATTTGCCCTTGGGTTAACCCCAGCAGTTCCAGACGTAAGCCCGCTTTGCGCAGCAACTCCTGATAACGTTCACTGTTGCCCGAGCGTTTGAGGGTGTCTTGGGCCAGCAGATAGTCATCCTGGGCATTCACCAACTCAGGCGAATAGATTTCATATAACAGCTGCCCTTTCTTGATTTCATCCCCAGACGACTGCACCGTGAGCTTCTCTATCCAGCCGCTCACCCGCGAGTGAATATGGGTGATTTGACTCTCGTCATAGCCGACTTCACCCACGGTATTGACCGAGCGCCACATGGTTTGCCGTGACGCCTTGGCGACCTTGAGCGCCAACGCTTGCTGTATCTGCCCTGAGACCTCGACCTTGACGGTATCTTGCTGACCGCCCATCTCCACCTTTTGCAGGGTCATACCACAGATAGGGCAAGTGCCGGGCGCATCCATCACAATCTGTGGGTGCATCGGGCAAACATATTTGATAGTGCCGCCATGTGAGCCTTGGGCCGTGTCGACCTGACTGAAGACTTTTTGGGTATTACTTGCCTGCTGAGCCGTCATCGGCTTATCCCCAGGCATGACCATGGCAGGTTGAGAGGCCGCGCCCGTAGGCGCGGTTATCTTAGGCTCAGCGGGTGACTGCTTAGGCTCAGTGGCGTCATCCTTGACCAGAAACATGCCGCAGATAGGGCAGCGACCCGGTTTGTCGCTGCGCTCTTGCGGATGCATCGGGCAATAATATGCGCCCTGAGCGGCAGCACTGGTTTGCTGCGCCGATTGTGGATGTTCATTGGTCAGCGCCTGCGCCTGTAAGCTCCATTGCGAGCCGGTTGCCAATACCAGACTCAGGACACAGGCCAACTGACGACGTTTGTGGTTATTGCTCATATGCCTCATCTCCACCCGCTGGCCGATTAGTGCTGGTGCATGTGCATAGCACCTTCGCCTTTGGATTCGGCAGGTACCAGCTTCATGCCGCATTTAGGGCAGGAATCACCCTTGTGACCAGTGACCTCTGGATGCATTGGACAGTGGTAGACCACCGCCTCAGCTTTAACCAGTTTCATGCCACATTTAGGGCAAGAATCCCCTTTGTGGCCGGTGACTTCTGGGTGCATTGGGCAGTGATAAACTTCCGCCGCATCAGCCGTTGAATGTTGGTGTTCAGTATCAGCAGCGTAGCTGTAACTAGTTAGACCGAGGCTCAGTAAAACAGCAAAAAATAGGGTAATTACAGATTTCATATGTCACTCCATAGCAGGTAGTACTGCGATCATTAAGAGGGCAGTGGCAAACCTAAGAAATTAATTCAGTTAGTGTTTCAGTAAATTTTAGGCACACGTGTGCCGTAGCAGTTATGCGATGGGTGGCTTAAAGCTGGGATTAACATCAACAGAGTGGAAATGAGGCATAGGCGTTGCAACGGCAACTTCAGGCTGTTTGGCGGTCGGCCAGGAAACGGCTGCCAATATTGTGCCTGCTACAGATATCACCAGACAGTGGCCCCCTTTGCAGAATCCCTTGCCGTCACAGCAATGATGGGTTGCAGCGTTGGGAAGCTCTTTTGCAACATTATACCCATCACAACATTGGGGAGCAGCGGTCTCTTGTGGGTGGCAATCCATAGATGCGGTCATATTGTGATGACCGGTTGCTGACATCATCATTGCGGAATTTGCTTTAGCAGAAGGGATCATCCAATGGTCATTAGATAGCAATCCCTGCCCGACAAACGCGAGCAAGGTTAGTATCAACCCCATGTGACGACGAACCCAATGCATAAGACTCCCCAAAATAATGATCGTCTAAATCATATCATGCCAGCATATAGCTACCTTGAGGAAATTCACAGTTATTTGAATTACATCAGGTAACTCAGTGGGTAATGTCGAGCCGTTAATCCAATCCTTAATATAGTCAATATCGTCGCTCTGAGCGCAGGCAGGCATCTGACCGTTGTGGTGAGTGGTTGATGCAGCGTGATTTTCGTTGCGGTTAAGTATGGCTACTGGCTATCGATAGTTAGAATTGGGTAGAAACAAAGTTATTGCTACCGTCCATTTTGAGTAGTGGCTTAACTGAATGGCAGCGCTCGTACCATCAATATCAGTGGTAGATTTTTTGGCCAATTCTTCTCCTAATTGCGTAAGTTTTTAGATGTGAATTACAAAAAATAGAAAAGGGTTTTGTAAAAATTCAAATTTTAAAAGATAATTGTTTGAGATGGATCACTGAATATTTTTGTACATAAGATAGGCAAATTGGTAATTAGCGTAAGCAAAAACAAGTGGTAGCAGTAAGTTACTAAATTAGTTAAGTTGGCCGTGCAGAGTTAGACGTCTGTCGCATTTTAGCTTATTTAGGTCGGATTAATTAAGTAATGTTGGTTTATAATCCGAACCGGATAAAGAGTCAGCCCAATTACTAAAATAAAGCATTTATTGGAGAAGAGTGATGAATTGGCGTGCACTATTCAAACCCAGCGCAAAGTATTCGATCCTGTCACTGTTGGTCGTCGGTATCGTCGTCGGCGTGATAGGCTACTTTGCAACACAGCAAACTTTACATGCAACAAGCTCTGATGCTTTCTGTATGAGTTGTCACAGTCACCATTCATTGAAAGATGAAGTGCTCGCTTCAGCCCACGGCAACAATGAACATGGTTTTACTGTACAGTGTCAGGATTGTCATCTGCCACACAGCCCAATCAAGTATTTGATGAAGAAAATCGTGGTATCCAAGGATCTTTATGGTTTCCTGACGATCGATGGTTTCAACACTCAGGCGTGGTTGGATGAAAATCGTAAAGAACAGGCCGATAAAGCGCTGGAATACTTCCGTGGGAATGATTCAGCTAACTGTCAGCATTGTCATACACGTATTTATCAGGATCAGCCGGAATCCATGAAGAAGATTGCTGTAAGAATGCATACCATGAATTTCCAGAAAGAGCCTGATAAGCGTAAGACCTGTGTGGATTGTCACAAGGGCGTAGCTCACGTCTATCCTAAGGGCTAAGCGGTAATTGCTCTTCCTTGAAAGCCGGTGCAGTGCATCGGCTTTTTTTATGCTAAATCCGTAGCGACTCAGTTGCAGATGCTAAACAAGCCATAAAATTTTATGGAACTCTGTGGTATTGTTGGCGCATTTAACTCTAATCGATAAACCGATTGTTGGATTTATGCACAATATTGCTCAACTCATAGCTCAGGAACTGGATGTTCGCGAGCAGCAGGTAGCGGCGACTATTACGTTGCTAGATGAAGGTGCCACAGTTCCATTTATTGCCCGTTATCGTAAAGAAGTGACTGGTGGTTTGGATGATACCCAGTTGCGTACACTGTATAGCCGCTTGGGTTATCTACGGGAACTGAATGAGCGCCGCGAGGTAATCCTCAAGTCGATTGACGAGCAAGGCAAGCTGACCCCTGAATTAGCCAAAGCGCTCAATGATGCTGACACCAAAACCCGCCTAGAAGATCTGTATCTGCCATTCAAACCCAAACGTCGTACTAAGGGCCAGATTGCCATCGAAGCAGGAATTGCACCATTGGCTGAGCAGTTGCTGGCCGCTGTTGGCGATGCCAGTGTCGAGCCTGAGCGTGAAGCAACCCGTTTTCTTAACTCGGAAGCTGGCTTTGCCGATGAAAAAGCGGTGTTGGATGGTGCCCGTTATATCCTGATGGAACGTTTTGCTGAAGATGCAGATTTGTTAGCCAAAGTGCGTCGTCATTTAGCGGAACATGCACTACTTGAAAGCAAAGTTGTGAGCGGTAAGGAGCAGGAAGGTGCCAAATTCCGCGACTACTTTGAGCACTCAGAACCCATCAGTCAGGTGCCATCGCACCGGGCGTTAGCCATGCTGCGTGGCCGCAATGAAGGCATGCTGGCACTTGCGTTGAATGCCGATCCTGGGAGCGAAGCCAAAGATGGCAGCTATTGTGAACAGATCATCACTGAGCATCTGGGCTGGCGCTTGTCTGACATAGCGATTGACCGCTGGTTAAGAACCGTTGTGACCGCAACTTGGCGCATTAAAATCGCATTGCAGATGGAAACCGAGTTCATCGCGCAGATGCGTGAAGCTGCTGAGTCGGAAGCGATCAAAGTCTTTGCACGCAATCTTGGCGATCTGTTGATGGCCGCTCCTGCCGGTGCTAAAGCCACCATGGGGCTTGATCCAGGATTACGTACTGGCGTGAAAGTGGCGGTGGTAAACGATACCGGTAAGCTGGTGGCGCACACTACTATTTTCCCTCATGCACCACAAAATCAATGGGACAAATCGGTCAGGACGCTCGCGACTCTGGTTAATATGCATCAGGTTGAACTGATCGCCATCGGTAACGGAACAGCCTCCAGAGAAACCGACAAACTAGCGGCCGAGGTCATTAACGCAGTTAAAGAACAGCAACCAAGACTTACCAAAGTGGTGGTGAGCGAAGCTGGGGCCTCGGTCTATTCAGCTTCTGAACTGGCTGCCAACGAATTTCCCGATCTGGATGTGTCGTTGCGTGGCGCCGTCTCTATTGCCCGCCGCTTGCAGGATCCTTTGGCCGAGCTGGTGAAGATAGAACCCAAGTCGATTGGCGTGGGCCAGTATCAGCATGATGTCAGTCAAAGCCAGTTGTCTACCTCCCTGGATGCCGTGGTGGAAGACTGTGTTAACAGCGTGGGCGTAGATGTCAACATGGCATCGGTACCACTGTTAAGTCAGGTGGCAGGACTCAACCGCACACTGGCGAAAAATATTGTCGATTACCGTGATGAAAATGGCCGTTTTACGGATCGTAAAACTTTATTGAAGGTACCGCGCCTTGGGCCAAAAGCCTTTGAACAGGCGGCGGGGTTCCTGCGCATTCATGGCGGTGATAACCCATTGGATGAATCCGCGGTGCATCCAGAAGCCTATATGCTGGTGGAGAATATCTCTCGCGCTAAAAGTACACCACTGGCGCAGATGATAGGTAACTCTGCGTTATTGGCAAGCTTGAATCCTGTGGATTTCACTACCGCTGAGTTTGGTTTGCCCACGGTGACCGATATTCTGAAAGAGCTGGATAAACCGGGGCGTGATCCACGCGGTGAGTTCAAGACGGCGCATTTTAAAGATGGGGTGGAAGCGATAACCGACCTACGGCCAGAAATGCTGCTCGAAGGTGTGGTTACCAATGTGACTAATTTTGGTGCTTTTATCGATATTGGGGTGCATCAGGACGGCTTGGTACATATCTCATCGCTCACCGACAAGTTTGTCAGCGATCCCCATACCGTGGTGAAAGCTGGCGATGTGGTCAAAGTCAAAGTGCTGGAAGTGGATGTCCCGCGCAAGCGCATCAGTCTTACCATGCGGCTTGATGAGAAGCCGGAAGCTAAATCTGCCGTATCGAAACCAACGGCTAAGCCAGCGGCAAAGAAAGACACTAAGCACAGTAAGCCGCAACCACATAAGAAGCAGGAAACAGCAAAACCTATGAATGCGGCTATGGGAAATGCATTTGCTGAAGCTTTTGCCAAGCTGAAGAAATAGTCGCAGACAAAATAAACCGGAGCATGCTCCGGTTTATTATATCTACTAATTAAGCGAGCGCTTCAAGGCTGGACGCGGCCGCCGGTGATGTTTGCTGGCGGTAATAATCGCCAATACGGCTGCCAAAATCGCGGTAAAAATCAGCGGATTGTCCCGGTAACGGATGTCGCTGCTCACTGGCTTGTGGTGAGGCATGTCCAACTGGCTTATGCACTTGGTTACGAATGTCTTTGCGATCCAAGGCGGGTTTGACCAGCATGGTGGCAAACAGGGCTTTACCTTGCTGTTTCTGTTCCTGCGAACCCTGTTGCTGTTGTTGGTTGGATTGTTGCTGCCGCTCGTGCACTTGCGTGGCTAGGCGAGCATTTTGCTGCGCGGTATCGGCGGTACGTTCGTTTTGCGGATTAAAGGCGCGTTCTTCATGGCCTTTAGCGGGTTGTTGTGGCGGAATGACCGGCGGCCGTTGCTGCCCTTCAACCCGGGCGGCATCTGTCGCTGGGTTGCTGGTGGCAAGCGGAACCTGTGGATAGTTAGATACAAGTTGCATAACAACTCCTTCCAGTCATTGCACAAATTGTAGGCAACTATTGTTCAGAATTAAACCCCTTTATTTGTAGTTTGTAGCCAATCACGCAAATGATGCAAAAAATCTTCAGGATGCGAGATAAAAGGGGCGTGGGAAGCCCCGGGCAAAATAATATCCTGCGATTGTGGGGTTTGAGGTAAGAGCGTTGACACGCGTCTTGGCACTAAGCCATCAAGTTTTCCCCAGAATCTTAGCCACGGCAAGGCGATGTGTGGCAGCTCCTGGCGCAAGTCGGTTTGTTGCAACATCTCTAATCCTTGCGCTAAGGCCGTAGCATTGGGGAGCGGCTTCGATAAAACCAACTCTTTGATATGGCGAATATCATCTCGGGCACTGTTGCTGCCCATGGCCTGCAGTGCCATAAACCGTTCCACTGTACGTTGTAAGTCTTGCTCTAATTGCTGGGTAAATTGCTGCAATACCGTTGCGGCAATGCCCGGCCAGGGGGCGTTGTCTGTGCCATAAAGCAGGGCGATGAAGCAATGGTGATCAATCCACGTATTTTTGTGGCCAGCGTTGTGCAATGCGCGTGGCGACTAATCCTCCAAGTGACCACCCGAGCCAGATGGCGTTAGCTGGCAATTGTGCAATCAGCAGCTCTGCCCAGTCGTCTATGGTGCCTGGCTGTGGCTGGCTGTCACCAAAACCCGGCAGATCAACACAGTAGCTTCTATACTGGGAAAGTTGCGTTACGGTGGGCAGAAAAATGCTGCCATTGACACCCCAGCCATGTAGCCATACCAGCGGCTGGCCGTCTCCGGAAACGTGATAGAACAAGGAAGATGTCATGATTTATAACCTGAATACGGCACAGTGAATATCTTTGATGCGTTAATGGCAGGATGCCAGAAATTTATCACCAGTTTACCCAATCGCTGTTTGCTGTGTCACCAACAGCTGTGTTCTGCTGCAACGGGCATTTGTCATACCTGCCTGCAAAGCTGTTTATACACATCCCCCGTTTGTCTTGGCTGTGGTCGAGAACTGCAAACATTGCAACGTTATTGCGGTGCTTGTCTGGCATTGCAGCCGATACCCGTGATTGCGCCAGCAAGTTATCACTCATTGCTCGGGCCGTTAATTCCCAAGATAAAATATCAGGCGCAGTTTACCGCGCTGCCACCTTTAGTGCTGGCGCTGGAGCGTAGGCTGGCAATGTTGGTTGCTCATAACCTGACGGTGTTGCCACAGGCCTTGCTGCCGGTACCCTTGCATCCGCACCGGCTGCGGGAGCGAGGTTTCAATCAGGCATGGATGATTGCCAGCATGTTGGGACAAAAACTGCAGTTGCCTGTGGTGGATAATTTGTTGCGGCGAGTGGTAGCGACTGTGCCGCAGACCGGACTGGATGGCCGGGCGCGTCGGCGCAACTTACGTGATGCTTTCATGTTGACTGCTGATTTGCCTTACCAGCGGATTGCCTTGGTCGATGATGTCGTCACCACAGGTACAACGGTAGATGAAATTGCTAGGACGCTGGCACCTTGGACACCAGATTTACAAGTGTGGTGTTTGGCCCGTGCCGAGGCGCCGGGAATGTGATCCAAGTGTCAGGATTATCTATCGCTCAGCACGAAAAATTAAACCTGAGATTAAAGGGACTACAAAGCCAGCGTTATCAGGAGTATTATGGGTTTAATTCTTACCAATTCACTCAGGTTTATCCTGACGGAGCAGGTTTTTCATGATTAGTATTTCTGAATCAGCACAGGCCCACTTTGTCAAGCTGTTGGCTGACCAGCCGCAAGGCACTAACATCCGTGTATTTGTTATCAGTCCAGGCACTCCTCAAGCTGAATGCGGTGTGTCTTACTGCCCGCCAGACGCCATTGAAAGCGATGATATTGAACTGGAATTCAATGGCTTTAAAGCGATGGTAGACGAAAAAAGTGCACCATTTTTGGAAGATGCCAGTATCGATCTGGTGACTGATCAACTGGGTTCACAACTGACTCTGAAGGCTCCTAATGCCAAGATGCGCAAAGTGGCAGATGATGCACCATTGCGTGATCGGGTGGAATATCTGATCCAATCAGAAATCAATCCACAGCTAGCCAGTCACGGTGGTCATATCATGTTGGTAGAGCTGACTGATGAAGGCATTGCGGTGCTGCAATTTGGCGGTGGCTGTAATGGGTGTTCTATGGTGGACGTTACCCTGAAAGATGGTATCGAAACCCAGATGCTGGAACGTTTCCCAGGCGAGCTGACCGGGGTACAGGATGTCACTGAACATCAACACGGTTCACACTCTTACCAATAAGTGACATGGTTGCGTTGCGCTGAGAAATGGTGCCATTGGGCACCATTTTTTATGGGGTGATGATAAGTTAATACGCTGTCGTTGTGGTTGAACTATGGATAAAGTGATGGCGGTTAAGCCAGTAATGGCCACCCAGCGTCAGGCTGCGTGCCAGCATAAAACAACTGAGCGCTGCCCATAAACCATGATTGCCGAACTGCTGTAACAACCACCATATCGGCAGAAAGCACCCCAATGTGGCAACCAGCATGCTGTTACGCATCACCGCGCCTTTGGCGGCACCTATGTATACGCCATCAAACAGGTAACAAGCAAAAGCCAACAAGGGCAGTATTGTTAACCAGGGCAAATAGTGGTCTGCGGTATCGCGGACACTGCGAATATCGGTCAGTAACCCTATCAGCTGTGGCCCGATAACGAAAAACAGTATGCAGAAACCGCCAGCCACTAATAGCGACCAGCCAAATGCGAGCGTGACTGCCGCTTGCACTTCGCTGTCGTGTCCTTTGCCGCAAGCTTGCCCGACTTCTGCTTCAGCATAATAGGCAATGCCATCTAAAGCGTAAGCAATCAGCAGCAATAGATTCAGCAGTACGGCATTGGCCGCCACTGTATCGTCGCTAATGCCGGCGCCTTTGAACGTCATGAAAGCAAAGGTGCCTTGTAAACACAAACTGCGGATGAAAATGTCGCGGTTTAGTGTTAACAGACGCATAAAGCCTTGCAGATGCAACTGCTCCAGCAGAGTGTTAAGTGCCATGGTCGGCATTTGCCGCAGCTCTTTTAGCACCACATAGAGCGCGATGGCGCAAGCCAGAATATCTGCCGCCACCGAAGCCAGCGCGGCACCCGCAACGCCCAGATCCAATCCCAGCACCAGCCATAAATCCAAGAAAATATTAGCCACATTGGCAATGATCAACTGCCACATGGCGGCTTTGGGGCGCTGTCGCCCCAGTAACCAACCCAATAACACTAAGTTGAGCAGGGCAAATGGCGCTGACCAGATACGGATCAGAAAATAACTTTTCGCATTGGCAACGACAGCAGTGCTGGCATTATTAAGATAATCTGCCAGTGCCCAGATGGGGTTTTGCAATATCAACAGCAAAATTCCCAAGGTAAGCGCCAGTAATGCCGACTGCACCAGCAGCAGTTGTTGTTGGTTGCTGTCAGCGGCACCGAATGCCTGTGCGGTCAGTCCGGTAGTGGCCATGCGGAGAAATCCCAGTAACCAGAACAGCAATGTTATAATTGTTGAGCCGAGTGCTACACCGCCGAGAAACCAGGCATCGCTCAGATGACCAATTACCGCGGTGTCCGCCAAACCTAATAAGGGGACGGTGATATTGGACAGGATCATTGGTAGTGCCAGCGCCCACAGGCGTTGGTTTTTTTGTCGATCAAACAGGCTGAAGGCCATAACTCTCCGGAGGTTGGTAATGTTGTGCGGTTTACGTGTGTTATTCACTCTGGCGTTACTGTTTACAACCCAGGGCAGTTGGGCTGCAGTTATTTTACAGTACCATCATGTTTCTGAAACTACACCTAAAGTTACCAGCGTAACGCCAGCGCAATTCAAGCAACAGATGCAATATCTGGCGGATAACAACTTCCATGTAGTGCCGTTAGCTGAGGTAGTGCAGGCCATAAAACGTGGCCAGGAACTACCTGCAAAAACTGTGGTCATTACCTTCGACGATGGTTATCGCAGCATTTTTGAAACTGCCCGGCCAATCCTTAAGTCGTTGGGGTTCCCCTATACGCTGTTTGTATCGGTAACGCCAACCGCAAAAGGTTACCGTGAAATGATGAGCTGGCAACAGTTACGGCAACTGGCGGATGAAGGGGTAACCATTGCCAATCACAGTTATGGGCATGAACACCTGATCCGCAAACTTCCTGGCGAAACAGAAGCACAATGGTTGGCGCGGATAAAACAGAATTTGCAGGACACCGAAGCTGAGTTAATGGCTAAAACTGGCCAAGATGTAAAGATGCTCGCTTATCCTTATGGCGAATATAACACTGCGTTGCAGCAATTATTGTCAGCGTTGGGATATGTGGGCTTGGGTCAGCAATCCGGTGCCGCCGGTACCTATTCATCATTGACAGCGTTACCGCGGTTCCCGGTAGCAGGGGCTTACGCCAACATGGCGTCATTGCAGGTAAAATTGCAGGCGCGCAATATGCCGGTGCTGAGTAGTACACCGACTAACCCAGAACTTAGTGATGGCAATTGGCGACCAACATTGCAGCTGACCTTGGAGATGCAGGATATCAATCCAGAGCAGTTACTGTGTTACTTGCCGGGACAAGATGCGGTAAAACCAGCATGGACGAGCAAGAACAGTTTCCAGATTCAGGCGACTAAACCGCTACCAGTGGGGCGTTCACGCTATAATTGTACGGTTCCAAGCAAACATGGCAGTGGTTATTACTGGTTTTCGCAGGCTTGGGTGCGTCCTGATGATCAGGGACAGTGGTTGCATGAGTGATTGTATTGTCGGGCTGGGATAAGGGTAACAATGCTGAGCTTGCTAACAATTATCGGAAAAATCTTATAAAACCATGGGCGTATCATGGCTTAATGCTTGCTCCGAGCCATAAAATTTAGGCATCATATGCGGATCATAATATTCCCTAATAAATGATGCTTAAGCTTATTGGCGGATGACTAGAAACCCGCGAGAAGGGTCAGGAGTAACTTTTTGATTTCAGTAGTAATACCGGCCAAAGATGAGGCTGGCAATATTGGACCACTGATGGATGAAATTTGTCAGTCTTTGCAGGGCCTGACAGAATTTGAGATCTTGGTGGTGGACGATGGCAGCAGCGATGGCACTGCACAGGAAGTGATTGACACCGCCAACAAAAATGGTTGCCTTGCTAAGGCAATTGTTCATTGTCACAGCACTGGTCAGAGTACTGCCGTGTGTACCGGCGTGCGCCATGCATCAGGCCAGTACATTGTCACGTTGGATGCGGATGGCCAGAATGATCCGGCTGATATTCCCGCCATGTTGAAACTGACGGAAAGTATCACAGCCGAGCATTTCTGTATTGCTGGCTATCGCAAGAATCGTAAAGATACCGCCTGGAAGCGTTTTCAGTCGCGCTTCGCCAATAAAGTTCGCGATGCCATGTTACATGATGGCGTACCGGATACCGGTTGCGGATTGAAGCTGTTCCCCGTGAAACCTTTTTGCGTCTGCCATATTTCAACCATATGCACCGTTACATCCCAGCGCTGGTGCGGCGTTTGGGCGGCGAAGTGTTTATTTCTGTGGTGAACCATCGCGATCGTGGTGTCGGCGTATCCAAATACACGGCATGGAACCGGATGTGGGTCGGCATTGTCGATATCCTCGGCGTCATGTGGCTCATTCGCCGTGCCAAAATTGCGGAGATTAAACGCGTTGACAGCAACCAGCCATAATGCTTTCAAACGCTTGGCGAAGGCCTGCGTCGTTGTACTCATTTTGTTGTTGCTGACTTGGGCCGTAAAAGAAGGCTGGTTTGAGCACCTTACTGACAGTAATTGGGTTGCTCACTTTGTAAAATCTCATGGCCTTTATGGCTGGGGGTTATTGTTGGTCGCCGGCGGCTTATTTACTGCGGTGGGTGGGCCAAGACAGGTGATTGCCTTTGTGTTCGGCTTTGCTATTGGTGGCTGGCAAGGTGCGTTGTATTCGACATTGGCGGCTTTGCTGGGCTGTGTTGTCAGCTTTTATGTGGCGCGGCTGACTTTCCGTAGCAGTTTGCAAAAACGTTTTGGCCGCAAGTTGCAGAAGTTTGAAGCCTTGGTTATTCGCAATACCTGGCTAAAAGTGCTGATGATCAGGTTGCTACCTGTGGGCAGTAACCTGCTAACCAATCTGTTTGCTGGTGCTACTCATGTGCCTGCGCGCGGTTTTTTGTTGGGCAGTACTATAGGTTATCTGCCACAAATGTTGATATTTGCCTATGCCGGAGCTGGGCTGGGCCTGTCTGATCATGTGCAATTGATCATCAGTATCGCACTATTCCTGATTTCCAGTATTATCGGTGCCTATCTGTACCGCAGCCGTTTGCAGCGGCAGGTGGGCGAGCTGATTTCCGAAGATGAAGAGACCGCTCAATGAATTTCCTGCTAAAACCGTTCGATTCGGATGACTATCGCCGTGTGTTCTGGGCGTTATTCTGGCTGACGCTGGTGGTGATGTTGTTAGGCGTAGGTTTCCGTTCTCCCTGGCCTGCAGATGAACCACGGTTTGTTGAAGCCGCTAGAGAGATGGTCACCAATGGACAGTGGCTGTTCCCCAGCCGCGGTGGGGAATTCTATCCCGATAAGCCGCCGGTATTCATGTGGGCGATAGCGCTGTGTTATCTGCTGCTGGGCAATCTAAAACTGGCTTTTCTGCTACCCAATGCGCTGTGTGGCTTACTCACTGTGATGCTGGTGTTTGATCTCGGGGCCAGACTGTGGAATGTGCGTACTGGGCGTAATGCCGCTTTGTTGCTGCTGTTGGTGCCGCAATTTCTAGTGCAAACCAAAAATGCGCAAATAGATGCAATGGTGATGTGCTGGATCACTGTTGGGTGTTATGGGTTAGTTCGTCATTTTATGCTGGGGCCTAACTGGCGCTGGTATTTTATCTCTTGGGCCTTTATGGGACTTGGCGTCATTACCAAGGGCGTAGGTTTTCTACCGCTGTTGATGTTGCTCCCGCTTGCAGTTTACGCTTGGCGCCAGAAACTGTATTTGCCAAGCTGGAAATGGAAGGCCGCACTTGGGCCATTGGTGATGTTGGCGGTCATCGCGGCTTGGCTGGTGCCTATGGTTTTGACGGTGTTACACAATGGCTCACCAGAGTACACCGCTTACATGAACAATATTCTGTTCAAGCAAACCGGTCATCGTTATGCCAATGCTTGGCACCACATCAAACCTTGGTACTTCTTTATTGTCAGTGTTATCCCTTGGTTGTGGTTTCCATTGCCATTTTTGGCAATTGCACACTGGAAAACATTTGTCTCACGGCTAAAGTCAGATCCGCAAATCGCTATTCTGCTGCTGTGGGTCGCGTTAGTGATCGTATTTTTCAGTATCAGTCCAGGTAAGCGTAACCTTTACATTCTGCCAGCCTTACCTATGGCGTCATTGGCGATAGCGGCTGCGTTACAGGGTGTTGGTCAGCGGCGTTGGTTTGAATGGTTAGTGACTGGCCTGATGTGGCTGGTTACCGTAGTGACATTAGTGCTTGGTGGCTTAGCGGTAGCAGAATCACCATGGTTACTGGACAAGCTTGCTGACTACACTGACAACCTGCTGAGTTTCGGATATTTCCTGCTGAGTATGGCGTTGTTGTTTGCTTTGGCATTACTGGCAACGCGTCGCTCATTTTCACTGTTGCGAGCAGGCGTTATGACCTTTATCGGGTGGCTGCTGTATGCCAGTTGGGGCTATCTGTTGCTGGATTCAGTGAGAACCCCAAAAGCCGTATTGCAGCATACTGCCGAGGTGATTGGGGCAGATGCTCAGCTTGGACTTATCCACTTCAAGGAACAGTTCATTCTATTTTCACCGCTGGATATCACCCATTTCAGTTATCTGGCGCCAGTTGCGGAGCAGGAGCGTAATGCTTGGCGATGGATGCAACAGGGGGCGCAACACTATTTGCTGGTGCCTGGTGGTGACACGTTGCAATGCTTTGATATGCGCAAAGGGCGCAATATGGGTACTGCTCACCGGGAAGATTGGTATCTGTTAGGGCCTGACGCCATGAAAGCCAGTTGCGCTGAGCCTGAGCGGGTCGAGATCTATCATACCGAACATCCTGGGCGTTGGATGACTGAATAGGTAATGTGTATAAAACAAAAACCGCAGTTTGTGCTGCGGTTTTTACTGGCTGTATGAAAAATAGCGGGTTCAGTTACTGTCTGGCGTTAGTGAATCGCCTGCAATCTGGGAAGCTGATCAGCGTTCTCAGCAACTGTGTTCGTTTCTAGCACAAAGCCCATGGCGCGTGCGCTTTTCGCCACCAGCTGCAAGCGGCGTTTATCTTTATGATCTAACTGTTCCACCCAACTGATCACCGCACTAGAGGTGCCGCTGATCAGGGCTTTCTCCATTGCCCATAAGGCTTCAACTTCATCGCGGGCACGTACCTGTAATACTCTGTCCATCCGTACTCCAGCGCGAGCTAACAACTCTTTGTAGCCGATGTGGTTTTCTGGATTAATTAGCACAATCCAGCGGCCTTGCTGACTCAGTTGCGCTAACTGTGCACTCAACTGCTGTAGTTCCTGCCGTCCATGCGTCCGTGTTGGTAAGCTGGAGATGCCAGTATGTTGCCACGGGGTGTCAGTCTGATATACGGTTTCCTGCCACAGCCCAGGATGGCTGGGGGCATTACCCATCACTATACTCATAGCCAGTCTCCATTACGGATAACGCCTACAGCGAGGCCTTCAATGGTTAGCGGTTGTAGCGTGAGGTCGACTCGAATCGGCTGGTAGTCGTCATTTTCGGGGTGTAAAAGAACAATATTCCCTTTTTTTCAAAGCGTTTTACTGTTACATCATCTTCGACACGGGCCACCACTACCTGACCATTCCGAGCATCTTGCACCTTATGTACCGCCAGCAGATCGCCTTCAAGAATACCAATGTTCTTCATACTGTCGCCCCGCACCCGTAGCAGAAAATCTGCACTTGGATGAAACATGGCTGGATCTACCTGGTAGTACTGCTCAACATGTTCCTGCGCGAGAATGGGTTCTCCTGCTGCAACTTGGCCGATTAACGGCAGGCCCAAGTCTTCTGCGCTATCTTCATCAATGGATAAACGGATACCGCGTGATGTGCCCGGCATAATTTCAATGCAGCCTTTTTTTGCTAGCGCTTTCAGATGTTCTTCGGCAGCATTCGCGCTTTTGAAGCCCAAGCGGCTGGCAATTTCAGCACGGGTTGGTGGCATGCCAGTTTCGGCAATATTGTTCTTAATCAGCTCTAGGATTTGCGCCTGTCGTGGTGTCAGCGGTCTCATGTCGATTCCTGTTTTTTCATACAGTAACTGTTAGTATATACAGTATTTTTAACAGCGCAAGTATTAACCAGTTATCAGACTGTTGGCTAAGGCTTAGTTTCTTCTGGTATTCTACAGCGTTATTGACTGAGGTTTAGATGCTATAAAAACGATGTCCAAACAAGACTCTTTCTGGCGTACATCACTGCGTTGGTTGCAGCGGCAACTGGTGCATTCAGTGGTTGTACCGCAGGATCCATTCACAGATCTGAATCTGGATCCATCCAAGCCTATGGCTTATGTGATGAAGACAGAATCGCAAAGCGATATTGCCGCATTGGCTGATGTTGCCGACAAGCTGGGGCTACCCAGCCCTTATGAGCCGATGCAACTGGCCGATGTACAAATTCCGCGAGTTGTGTGTTTGGAAGGTGCCAAGCCTCTGTTTGGTGCCCGCAAAGGCGATATGCCTTTCCTCAACAGTTTTACGTTACTGTTGAATTTGCACCAAGCCGATACATCACTGGATATTCAGTTGGTGCCGGTGAGTTTGTATTGGGGCCGAACGCCTGGCAAAGAAGACGACTCGATGCGCGCGGCCGTGTTTGAGCGTGAGAGCCCCACCTGGTTGCGCAAGTTTCTGATGATTCTGTTTTTGGGGCGCGACAACTTTGTGCAGTTTTCCAATGCCGTGTCATTGCGTTGGATGGCCGACCAGCACGGAACTGATAAAGCCATAGCCCATAAGCTGTCGCGGGTGGCCAGAGTGCATTTCAGCCGCCAGCGCAAGGTGATGACCGGGCCGGTGTTACCTAATCGGCAAGCACTCTTCGCTGACTTGTTACAGTCTGCCAATCTGACTGAAGCGATTCAGGAAGAAGCCAGCAGTAAAAAAATCTCGCAAGCGGAAGCCAGAACACAGGCCGAAGCGTATCTGGAAGAGATTGCCGCTGATTACTCGGATGGTCTGATCCGCATTTCCAAACGATTACTGACACTGTTATGGCACAAGTTGTATCGCGGTATCTCCATTCGTGGTGCCGAGCATGTGCGGCAGTTGCATCATGATGGTCACGAAATCGTCTATGTGCCGTGTCATCGTAGCCATATGGACTACTTGCTGCTGTCTTACCTGTTATATTTTGAAGGCATGGTTCCTCCGCACATCGCTGCGGGTATCAATCTGAATTTCTGGCCAGCTGGGCCATTGTTCCGCCGTGGCGGAGCGTTTTTTATTCGCCGTAGTTTTAACGGCAACAAGCTGTATACAGCGGTGTTCAAGGAATACCTGGATCAGTTGTTTGCCAAAGGCTATTCGGTGGAGTATTTCACCGAAGGCGGCCGCTCGCGCACCGGGCGTTTGCTGTCGCCTAAGACCGGTATGTTGGCGATGACGGTAAATTCGGTACTGCGTGGCATTGATCGCCCCGTCACCCTAGTGCCGGTGTATCTGGGCTATGACCACGTTATGGAAGTTGCCACCTATCTCAAAGAACTCAGTGGCCGCAAAAAGCAGAAAGAATCGGTGTGGCAAGTGCTGGGCGCGGTGCGCAAGCTGGGAAATTTTGGCCGGGTTTACGTGAACTTTGGTGAGCCGATCAATCTACAGAATTTTCTTTCTGCTGCGGCGCCAAGCTGGCGAGAAACCGTGGCGCACGATCCTGAACAGAAGCCCGTGTGGCTGACGCCTGTGGTCAATAACCTGGCAACCAGCGTAATGACCCACATTAATGATGCGGCGGCGGCAACGGCAGTCTCATTGATAAGTTTAGTCTTGCTATCGACCAAACAGCACGCGCTGGAACGGCAACAACTGGAAAAACAGTTAGATTTTTACCTGGAACTGTTACATCAAGTGCCGTACACCGATTTTTCGTCTGTGGCGGAAGGGGATGGCCGAGAACTGCTACGACAGGGGATTGAGCTCAACAAGTTTTGTCTGGATAACGATGGCTTGGGTGATATCGTCTCTATCGATGAAAAAGTCGCCATCACTATGACCTATTACCGCAATAACGTATTGCACTTGTTTGCCGTCCCCGCGTTGCTGGCTAGCTGTTTGCTCAATTTGGAGCAGTGTCAGCGTGAGCAGTTATCGGCGGTGGTTGAGAAGTTTTATGCACTGCTGCAAGCCGAACTGTTTATGGGGCAAAGAGCGTTGCCAGCCTATGTTGAACAAGTGCTGCAACGTTTTCAGCAGGCCGGTTATGTGTCTGCCGAATTGGAAGTGAGCCAGAGCGGTATTAATGCTCTAGGGCTGCTGGCGGAAACCATGAGTGAAACCTTGCAGCGTTATGCCATTATTTTTAACCTGTTATCGGCGCGGCCAGAGATTGAGCGAGGCGATCTGGAAAGTGAGAGTCATTTACTGGCCAGTCGTTTGGGGGCTTTGCACGGCATTACTGCGCCGGAATTCTATGATAAAAAATTATATGCCATTCTCAGTATCCGTCTGAAGGAACTGGGATATCTGTGCGGCTCTGACAATCAGCAGGCAATCCATCAGATGCGGGATTACATTAATCTGCTGTTGCGGCCAGAGATCCGTCAAACCATCGAAGATAGTATCCAGAGCAGACAGGAGTCTTGATGAATACACAGGATGTCAGCGCCAAAGCCCCATCACTGCTTGGCGGCGCCATGATAATTGCCGGTACCACAGTCGGTGCTGGCATGTTTTCCCTGCCGGTCGTCAGTGCCGGCATGTGGTTTGGTTATGCGGTGGTGATGTTATTGGTGGTGTGGTTCTGCATGTTAATGTCAGGATTACTACTGCTGGAAACCAATCTGCATTTTGAACCGGGTGCCAGCTTCGACACGCTGACACGCAAAACGCTAGGGCAGTTCTGGCGGGTAGTAAACGGCGCCTCAATTGCCTTTGTGCTCTACATCCTCACCTATGCTTACATCAGTGGTGGTGGCTCGATTGTTAATCACTACTTTGCCGGTGTGGGCTTGCCACAGAGTGTTGCCGCCTTGCTGTTTGCGCTGGTGCTGGCCGCCATTGTCTTTATCAGCACCAAGGCCGTTGATCGGGTTACCTCGATCATGATTGGTGGCATGATCATTACCTTTGTCTTGGCTGTCGGTCATCTATTCACTGGCGTCGACAGTGTAAAATTGTGGCAGCCCGATGGGCCACAACAGTTTGTGCCTTACCTGTGGGCCGCCATTCCCTTTGGTCTTGCCAGTTTTGGTTATCATGGCAATGTTCCTTCGTTGGTAAAATACTATGGGCACCGCCCTGCCTTAATTACCAAGGCGCTGTTTTTAGGTACTTTTGTTGCGCTAATCATCTATCTAGGGTGGCTGGTGGCAACAATGGGCAACTTATCACGCAGCAGCTTTAGCGACATCATTGCCCAAGGCGGCAATATGGGCGTGCTGGTGGGAGCATTAGGAAAAACTGCGTCATCGGGTTTGCTAGACTCCATGTTGACTCTCTTTGCCAATCTGGCGGTGGCGTCCTCTTTCCTTGGGGTAACGCTGGGATTGTTCGACTATGTCGCCGATCTGTTCGGTTTTGATGATAGCCATAGTGGCCGTATCAAAACCGCCTTAGTCACCTTTTTACCGCCTACCGTGATGGGAGTGTTGTTTCCCAATGGTTTCTTGGTGGCTATTGGTTTTGCGGCTCTCGCGGCAACTATTTGGGCGGTGATTGTCCCAGCCTTGATGGCTTATCGTTCTCGGCAGATGTTTGCAGAAGCTAAGCGTTTCCAAGTGCCTGGCGGCACCCCATTAATTGTGCTGGTAATCGCGTTCGGTGTACTCACCGCCGTGTGCCATCTGCTGGTGCTGGCTGATATTTTGCCGCAATTCCGGGGATAATTTGAGCGGTTGTTTGCAGTGGCTGCCAGAGCCACTGCAAGTCGCTTGACTTTACTTATAAAGTCAGTAATTTATGGTGCCACTGCTGCGGCAGTCACGTCTCATGCGGGTGTAGTTCAATGGTAGAACGGCAGCTTCCCAAGCTGCATACGAGGGTTCGATTCCCTTCACCCGCTCCAATCGTTCCTTTAATTCATATATTGTTCGTGATAAAAGCCAAGTGTTAGTCAAACGTTACGACAGAGAAAATTCCCTTATATAACTGAGTGTTCCGCAGAATTCATGTGAATGGTGGATTCAAACTGTGTACCCAGCGCATTCCGTAACGTAACACGGGTAAGGCTTTTACTCGTGAAGTCACGCACTGCACGAAACTTGCCCCTATCCATTTTTTGTCGGTTGCACATGCTCCATAGTGTTGCTGCACTTATGCAACATAGCCCTTTTACAAGCGCAGTTTACGTTAGTTTACTATTTGAATGAGAATAATTACTATTAGCTATATAATTATATGCTTAATCATTTAGCTCTCATCATTCAAAAGGAACATGTTGTCAATGTGTAAATATGCTTTTGCAGCAAAAGTGTTAGTGTTTGCTTGTATGTTCACCGGTTTAGGTTATGCCGCTGAAGCCACGCCAACGGTTGCAGCTAAATCGATTGAACGTCTAAAGGTGATAGGAACTAACCCCCATCGTTATCAGACCTCCAGCGGTGATAGTTTATTTGGTCAAGAGCTGGATTATTTAGAGATGCCTCGGGTCATCGATGTCTTACCAGAACAACTGCTACTCGACCAAAAGGTCACAGAACTTGAAGATGCACTACGCAACGTACCGGGCGTCAGTCTGTCAGATGGCTTTGGCGGCAGTAATAATGACTATCTTATTCGCGGTTTTCGCCGTAACACCATCTACCGTGATGGCCTACGCATCGCTTCAAATTTTCGAGTTAATACCAGCAACCTAGAAAGTATTCGCGTGATCAAAGGCCCGGCTTCCATTACTTATGGTCAAGTCGAACCCGGTGGCTTAGTTGATGTCATTACCAAAAAACCGCTTAATGAACGACGACTCTATACTGAAGCGCGCGCAGGTTCTTGGGATAACTATATGTTCCAAGGTGACTTCTCTACTCCGCTTGGTGATAGCGCCGCTGTGCGCGCTAATGTGTCGTTGCAAGACTCAGGGTATTTTCGCAATGACTTTGATATCAAACGCAATGTGATTGCTTTAACTGGCCGTTATGATCTTTCCAATAGCACCCGTTTGAGTGCATCGTATGAATATCGCGACGAGTTCCGTTCCTTTGACCGTGGCACCATGACAGTGCCGACGGCTAATGGGCGCGAAATTGTCAACCGTTTGCTGGATATTCCCCGTTCACGCCGCTTTGGTGATGAAGCGGAAGAGATAGACACGCGTTTTGAATTTAGCACTGTGGGCGTTAACCACCTGTTTGCCAACGGTTGGCAACTGGATATGCGTGCCGCGTGGGAAAACTCTTATTCCAACGATCTGCAATCACGCCCTGTGGCGGAAGTGATCACCGATGCATCCGCACCAATCGTCAACGGTTACATTACAGCCCCTGACTTTAACGACCATGTTAAAGCTGTTTACGCAGCGGGTGACCGCATCTTTTTAGCTCGTCGGACGGATGGTAACCGTGAGCAAAAAGAGCGAGTGGATTACCAGCAACTGCGAGTTACAGGGGACTGGCAGTTAGCCGGCATGGTTCACCGCTTGGCCTTTGGTGCTGATCGTCGTAATTACCATAGCGCCCGCTACTTTATCGCTACCCCTATTACCATGGGCACGCCAGCGACAGGTGCGCTGTTTGATATCGCTAATCCGGTGTATGGCATGTTACCGACCGCGTTATCAACGGAAGGGGCTGAACGCCTGCATGATGCCACGGAAGATTACGGCTTTTTTGCTAATGATTATCTTGAACTGACTGAGCAACTGAGCGTGCTGGTTGGTGGCCGCTGGGACTTTTCTGATGTAGACGGTAATGGCCCAGCAGACACAGTTAACGAGTTTTCGCCGCAGGTGGCATTGAATTATCGGATGCTGGACAACCTGTCGACTTTTATCAGCTACTCCGAAGCTTTCTCACCCAATACTACGTTTAAGTTGGAGGCTAATGGCCAAAGCTCTGACACTGAGCTATTTCCGCCAGAAAACTCCAAGCAGTATGAAGTGGGTGCCAAAGGCCAATTCTTTGAAGGCAAACTCAACAGCAGTTTGGCGTTGTACAAGATTGAGAAAAACAACGTACTTACACAAGTGGATAATGAATATCAGCTGGTTAAAGGCCAACAGTCACAAGGGGTGGAGCTCAACATCAACGGCCAACCGTTACCTGGGTGGACAGTAATGGCGGGTTACGCCTACACAGATGCGGAGATCAGCACCGACAATAACGCCGGTAATCGCCCGCGTAATGTCGCCAAACACACGGCGAGCTTGTGGACGAGTTATGAGTTTCATGACGGAACATGGCAAGGTGTTGGTGCCGGAGTCGGTGCCTTTTATATGGGCGACCGCTTCGGTGATGACCGCAATAGTTGGCGTTTAGGGAGCTACACCACAGTGGATCTATCGCTATGGTACACCCTGCCAACGGCTTATGACGGCAATATTCGTCTGCAGCTTTCGGCGAAGAATCTGTTTGATGAAGAGTACTACAGCGCCAGCGGTGGTGACTTACGCGTCAGTGTCGGTTCGCCACGTAGCCTGTTTGCTTCGGTTTCGGCCACCTTCTAAGGAGCTGTTATGCAGTGGCCATCGAAAAAACAATGGCTGGCATGGCACACCTTTATTGGGGTGCTCTCCGGCATGATGCTATTTATCATCTGCTGGAGTGGCACCTTTGCCACTGTGTCCCATGAACTGGATTGGTTAACCAATCCAGCATGGCGTAGTGATGCCAGCAGTATTAGCCATCAGCAGTTAGTCGATGCTTATCGGCAGGTGCAAAACGTTATGCCTGAGGTAGAGATCCGGCAAATTGAAACTGCAAACTCGGCAGGTTACGCCATCAGTGTGATGATCAAACCGCCACATAAAGCGCCCGAGTATGTGTTGGTCGATCCGCAAACGATGAGCATCAATGGTAGTTATTCGGCACTGACCATTGCGCGATTTTTTCGTGACTTTCACATGGTGTTGTTTAATCCGCTCGGCATCGGCAAATATCTTGTGTGTGTATTTGCCTTGCTGCTGTTGACTTCGATTGTCACAGGTTTGCTGTTTTATAAACGCTGGTGGCAAAAGTTCTGGGCGCTACCAACCGGTAATAGCGCGCGCGCTAAGTGGAGTAGTTGGCACCGTTGGCTAGGTGTGTGGTCGCTATGGTTTAGCTTGCTGATCGGCGTGACCGGTAGTTGGTATCTGTTTGAACAGTCGCGGTTCAATTTTTTTGATGGTTTGTTTTCCTATACCGATAGCGTCCAAGGCGCCGAGCGACCATTGCCGCAACTCACTGCCAACAACACGTCCATTTCGCCAGCGCAGTTGGCTGACGCTATCAGCATGGCTGAGCAGGCTATCCCCGAATTAACCATTCATCAAATCAGTCTAAATCGTGGCGGATACCTGTTTATTGCCGGGCAGACCTCGGCCTTGCTTGTGCGTCACCGTGCCAACAAGGTGTATATCGACCCGACAACCATGCAACTGAGCTACCACCAAACGGCTGATGAGCTGAGTCCATATTGGCGTTGGTCCAACATGGCAGACCCGCTGCACTTTGGCAGTTTCGGCGGGCTTTATAGCAAGTTGATTTGGTTTGTGTTTGGTTTGGCCTTGAGTGTGATGGCGTTTAGCGGCACTTGGATGTATGTCAAACGGCTAGCAGCCAAAGCTTCGTCTAGCCGAGTGATCAGCTTGCGATTCGCCGTCTATTTGAGCTGGTTATGTCTCGCCGCGGCGCTAGTGATAGCGGGTATGCACATTATGGCACTTGGCAAAGGGCCTGATGGCTGGCATTGGCCACCGATGGCATTAGGTTCTGCCTTGTTTTTACTGGGCTGGAGTGGCATCACCATAATCGGTTGTGTTGTGGGCGGCAGGGTATTACTGAGCAGTAGTCAATAATGGTTACCGTTGTGGCGATAGCTAATAGCTAAAGCGCTGCCAGTCCTAGGTTACTCTTCTGCCACGGCATGACAAAATTTACCTTAAGAATTAAGGTGTTTAATCCATTTTTATCAATTCTATGTCGTTATGTACAACACGTATTACGGCACTATGGTGCCGCTGTTGACCCCAGCTCCTTAAGTTTCTGTGAGTGCTAATTTATCAATCCGTCACTGCACGGCTGCTATCTTCTGCTTTAATAAAAGTTCGGCAGCGATAACCAGGATGGCAGCAATGAAGATGACACATTATCAACACGGACAACCTTGCTGGAGTGAACTGGCCAGCAGTGATAGCGAGCAGGCGAAGCAGTTTTACCAGCATTTATTTGGTTGGGATTATCTGGACATGCCACTGCCGGAAGGATGTTATTCCATGAGCCGCTTGCAGGGGGATGATATTGGCGCTATTTATCCACTACAACCGCAGCAACGGCATTTGCCCAGTCACTGGACCTGTTATTTTGCAGTCGCCGATGTGGACGCCACGGTTGATGCGGTGCAAGCGGCGGGTGGACAGTTACTGATGGGGCCGCACGATGTTGCTGATGCGGGGCGAATGGCGCTGTTTGCCGACCCAGAAGGCGCCAGCTTTGCGGTCTGGCAGGCGGGAGCCCATCCAGGCGCCAAACGGTTTGATGAAGTTAACTGTCTATGTTGGGTTGAGCTGGCATGTCGTAGTGCTAAATCCGCTCGGGACTTTTATCCACAAATCTTTGGCTGGCAGGTGCGGATCAGCAGTAATCCTGACTTTGATTACACCGAATGGCAGTTGGCCGATGTCAGTCTTGGCGGCATGATGCAGATGGATGAACAGTGGGGCGATACTCCGCCGCACTGGATGCTGTATTTTGCGGTGGAGGACTGTGATGCGACGGCAGCACAGGCAGTAGCGCTGGGAGGCGACATTTGTGTGCCTCCCACGGATATTCCGGATGTCGGGCGCTTTGCCATCCTGAAAGACTGTACTGGTGCGGTATTTTCAATTATCCGCTTGTCACCAGTGCTCTAAGGTCGGTCAATCCGGAATTTACGGCCACAATTGCCTGGACGTACGGTCGCGGCTTGTTGCAGTAGCTGCGTTAGCGTTGCGTCATCGGCAATGGTGGCTGGCAGTGAAATACGGATTTCAGTCAGCATCTCTTTATCGCATTTCAGTGTCAGTTTATGTTCGCTACCTTCACCAAAGGCCTGTTTCCAGGCATGCAGAAAATCCTGCTTTTTCACGGTCCCGCCGAGATGGGCATTGATAAATCCCAATAGCGGCGATGCCTCGTTAACCTGTCCGGCCAGACGGGTGGCTAATTGATAGTAGTTGTCTGGTTGGGCATCACGACAACTGCCATGTTTCCACCATTCATGACGCTCTAAGCAACTGCCAAAGGCATAGCTTGGCATCAGTTGTTTCAGGGCTGAGGCGGTTTGTTCAGTCAACTGTAACGCCGGATAATCACAGAAGTTACGCGGCTGCTGTTTCACATCGCCACAATAGCCGTAATTGCCACCACAGCTGCTTTTGTTGGGCCATAGACCGTGCAGGGTAAAATGTCCTGCGGCATAACTTTTACGATTAAGCGCCTTGCACTCGGGTTTGGCACTGCCACGCAGTTCACAAAAGGCGCTTTGCCATGAGAGTGCTAGCACCTGACTATCGAAACTCTGTTGCAGGTTACAGCTGTTGGCGGTAGTAACCGTTGCCTGTACGGGGGCTGTGAGATGACCACACTCTGCCGCAATCCAGCGTAGCGGTGCTTGCGGCGCAGTGGTGGTGACCCTGAACCAGTGGGGGTTGGGTGTGCCCAAAACCTCTTTAATTACAAACGCCTGCCCAGGAGTACTATGCAGGTTATCTGGGTTGGTGTGTTTATTTTTGGATTGGTATAACGGACAGGAGCGGTCGGCCACAAAGGTCCCATCATCGACAGGGGCCGCCAGACTGCTATAGCTGATAGCAAATAGCAGGGTAATTCCTAATATTGTTTTAACTGTGCCACTCAGATTAAAACGATACTCAGTGCTTGGCATTCGTGAAATCCTGATTTCAAGTAACTGATAAAGCCAATTAATATTTTGATTTCCCTTAAATTTATAGCTCCGTAAACAGCGGGCACTGATTTTACGGTAACAGATATTTTGCTTGTTTGGGCATGGGGTGCAACCTTGGCGTGTTGCTATCGCTCAGCGGGGTGCACTGTAATTACGGCATTACTCCTGTTAGCTAATTGTTTGATAATAAATATATTTTTAGTGTTTCTCTGTCAATGTGGCCGGTGTCTGCTCGCTTATCTTGTTGCCCACCTGTGTCGCCATCAGCGTTTTCCGGTACGACTCAGCCACTAAAAAGCTTATGCTCGGCGTCTTTATTTAGCGGGAGGCTTAGTCAGAAAATACAGCCGCTGATCATTATTCGCTTCTCGTGCGGGTGCAACAAGTAAAATGCTACTAAAAATTCATCATCAACGGTAAACAGACGGCTCTTGAATGTGTGGTGGCTGAGGCTTATGTTTACGCTGCTAAGCTTTGGAACAAGGCTAAAATGGCAGTATATTACGGCAGCATAATCGGGCAGTGTTGGGCGCGATGGCGAGACCGGATGCACTGAAACACATATTGCAGTTACAACGTTGCGCTAGGATTCGAGTTGAGAACAAATCTTATAACACCGGAAGGCTTTGCAGCCTTAACCAAAGAGCTTGACCATTTGTGGCGAGAATATCGGCCAGAAATCACCCAAAAAGTGGCGTGGGCGGCTAGCCTAGGTGACCGTTCTGAAAATGCCGATTATAAAGAAAACAAGCGGTTACTTCGCAGTATCGACTCTAGAATTCGTTTTTTACGCAAGAGATTAGAAGCGCTTAAGGTTGTTGAATATTCACCGGTTCAGGAAGGCCGTGTGTTCTTTGGTGCCTGGGTCGAAGTTGAAAATGAACAGGGTGACATTAAGACATTCCGCATTGTGGGCCCCGATGAAATTTATGCGCGTAAAGACTACATTTCAATTGATGCGCCCATGGCGCGAGCGCTAATCAAAAAAGAAGTTGATGACGAAGCGTCGGTGAAGACCCCCGATGGTGACAGAGTCTGGTTTATCAACAATATTCGCTATCAAAAACATCCAGAGTAGAACAAGCATGGGGTCAGCGTTTGTGCGGTGAACCCCGTGTTCGGTCATTCATGCCATGCGTGTTTGTCGCAACCGCGCCGCTAGAAAACCCGCGGCAATTCACCACCTCAGCTAAGTATAAGCACAGACTTCTACCAGCCGATTATGTACTTGGCGGGTTGCTAATATAGTGGCATACTGCTGCCTCACGGCTCAAAATGTTATGGTTTTGTAACCTGATTTCCAATAAAACTGTGATGCCACATAAGCTTGGATATCTGCGTTTGGGATACCTGAGTTAGCGCAACTAAGGCATGGCAACCGTTTGGAAGCAGCGTTAGCAACACAAGTGCTAAACTTGTGGTCAGCGACTATTGACAGCAAAACATAACCGCAAGGAACACCGCAAGATGCTAGAAATTTTAGCAGCAAAACGGCAGGCAACTTCACGCCAATGGGCCATTGGCGCTGACAGCAAGTTATGCTTGAGGTGAACCCATGGCGCAATCATTGATCCACATTATTGATGACGACCCGGCGGTACGCAATGCTCTGCAGAACCTGTTCCGTTCTGTCAGCCTAGATTCAGTCAGTTATGCTCTCTGCACCGATTTTCTGGACGCACCTAAACCGAATCTCCCCGGGTGTTTACTCCTGGATGTCAGACTCCCAGGGATGAGCGGGCTTGAATTCCAATCGCAGCTAGCGCGGTTGGGGGTTTATATGCCGGTTATCATGATCACTGGCTACGGCGATATTCCCATGACGGTACGCGCCATGAAGGCCGGAGCCATCGACTTTTTGTCCAAACCGTTTCGCGATCAGGATTTGCTGGATGCGGTGAACACCGCCATTGAGCAGGATATTGCACGCCGAAAGGACGCGGAGAGTTATGCCGAGCTGACTAAGTGCTACCAAAGCCTGACCGAGCGCGAACGCCAAGTGATGGCGCTGGTGACGTCCGGTTATCTGAATAAACAATCGGCGTCAGAACTCGGGATTAGTGAAATAACGATAAAACTTCATCGTGCTTCGCTGATGCGCAAGATGAATGCTAAGACACTGGCCGAGTTAGTAAAAATGTCAGAAAAACTCGCGGCTAAGGACGATTAAGCGCTGAGCGCTTTCTCAATCCAATAGAGCAGTTCTGTTGCCTTGAATGGCTTTGATAAAAAGCAAATTGCACCGGCATCAAGTGCGCGCTTACGTAACGCATCTTCAGGAAACGCCGTCATAAACATTAACGGCAGCGCCGGGGCGCGGGTTTTCAGTATCGATTGCAAATCCAAGCCACTCATGCCCAGCATCTGTATGTCGGTCAATACAACATCCGGCTTGGGCGCTACAGTTTCCTGCAAGAATGCCTCGGCACTGGCATACAGTTGTACCTCAAAGCCAGCAGAGCGCAGCAGGCTGGAGACTCCCCGCGGATTGCGAGATCGTCATCGATAATCGCAATGAGTTTACTCATATGTGGTCACTTATTACTTGGCTAGAAGGAAAAACCAGCTCGAACCTTGTGCCTGCGCCAAGCGTACTGCTGACATTTATGCGTCCCCCGTGGGCTTCGGCGCAAGCTTGGGAGATCGCTAGCCCCATGCCCATGCCATCGTTTTTAGTGGAATAAAAGGGATCAAATATCTGCTGGATGGCGGCACTTTCTATCCCGGGGCCAGAATCTTCGACCGTAATGGTTACCCCGCCGTCCTTGTGTGTCGTCTTCACTTGCAGGTGGCGGTTGTGGCTAGAATCACTCATGGCCTGGATGGCATTGATACATAAGTTCACCACCGCTTGCTGGATCTGGACTGGATCACATTGGATTTTTAAATTCGGCGCAAGCTCCACCGAGATCTCAACCTTATGGCGGGCGGCTTCTGTTTCAATCAGTTGTAGGGTGTCTCTGACCAGTTGCTTAAGATCAATCTCTGCACGTTTTTCGGCACCCCGGGTGAAATAGGATTTTGTATGACTGACCACCGCTTGGGTGCGCTCAATGGCTTCCAGCGCTGCTCCGGCCGCGGTACAGGCTTCCGCGACATCGGGTGGATCTTTTTGAGCCAGCGTAAACATGCGGCCGCGTTGATACTGACGGCCGCCAGTGGCGAGTTGATTTCGTGGGCAATGCTCGCGGTCAACGCTCCGGCGGTTATCAAACGTTGCGCTTTTATCAGCTCTTCCCGGGCTTCTGCTAGTTTCTGTGAGTCACGTTTATACTCGGTTATCTCAAGTACGCTCAGCATGATCTCACTGAAACCTTGTTTATCTTTAGGTAAGGCGGCGGTGACAAAGCAATCAATGTATTCACCATCCGGTTTCTGTATTCGGCTTTCACCAACATAGACACTCTTGCCCGCACAGATGGCGTTAAGCCAGCGATGAAATGAGGCAAAACTTCCAGGGAGCACGACAGGTAAACTGCCCATTAACGCGACAGGTGTGTGGGCTTGCATGAGGCAACAGCCATGGGAGTTGACATCGGTCACGAGTATTTTGGCGTGCAGCTCGTGTGCCTCTTTAGGATGATCGGCATACCAACCGACAATATCTTCTACACCTTGCTGACGCAGCGATTCAATGGCATCGGCCACGGCTGACCAATCTTCTTGCCATATGGAAATGCCTGCTCTGCCAAACATATCTTGATAACGGCGTTGCATCACCGCGAGGTCACAGCGCATTTGCCGGTCGATGTGGATAACCCGGGCAGTAAAAGCGAGTAATACACCTAGACCCAGCACGAAGAGGATCAGGGCGGTGAGATAGCCATCTTTCAATAACAACCACACCGAGACGGCGGCTAATGCCGGCAATAAGAGAGCGACAGTACAAATCTCCCAGAAATACTCGGAACAAAATGTCGCGCGTTGTTGATATTTGTCTGACTGCATGACTCTTTGGCCCCTGAGCGTGTTCAACATAAATATTGTTGTCTATTCTGTTTGCATTCGCAGTCGCTAATTCTACTTTTTAGATGCGCCAGTCCGTGTACTAGAACAATGCTATGGTGATTATGGGTTAAGCAGAGACAAACCCACAACTATACAATGGTTTAGTTATCTGACCGGAGTTAAAGGCATACTCTTATGCTGAATATTGGTAATGCACATGGGACATAGAACGATGCGCCAACCACACACTTTATGGCCAATCGAGAACGAGTTTAACGAGCGTAAGGTCAATGATGCTGGACTGCCCATGTGGGCGGTGACTGACGATAAAGCTGCCCCAGTGAATTACACGCCTTGGTGGTTGTTATTGGGGTTAGCGCTGTTGCTGCCAATGATAGCGGGCATGGCGCTAATCCCCTCTTCCCGTCTGAATATGTTGCTCGCCATTTTGGCCGTGGTTGATATCGTGGCCATCGCGGTGTTTTATTTACGCTATGTGGGGCGCTTACAAGAAAAACTTGCCTGCTCTGAGCGGTGGAATGAAACCGTGTTTGAACGCAATGATATTCCGCTGTGGCGAGAGGACTGGTCGGCAGCAAGAGACGCAGTATTACAGCTCTTAAATGCCGGGGAACGCGATATCCACGCCTATTTCTCTTCCCATCCCGCCGAGTTACGCCAACTCCGCAGTAAAGTGCTCATCAAGGATGTCAACCAAGCAGCAATGAACCGTGCAGGGGTCACTAATAAGCAAGCGCTACTCGGTTCTTTGGAGGCGCTGCTGCCCGACACCGACGAAACCTTTCTACAATGGTTAGTGGCTTTTGCCGTTGGCGACACCATTTATCGTTCGGAAACACACATCACGCTGGCGGGAGATAAAACGCGCGATACCTTGTTCTCTGCTGCCTTACCACGGAATAAAAGAGATTTTGCTAATATTCTTGTGACGGATCTGGATATTACCGCTTACAAAGCGGCACAGGCGCGGGCGGCGCACGCTGAGGCTGAAATCGCACGAGCGACCAGAATGACCATGATGGGCGCCTTGTCTGCCTCGATCGCTCACGAAGTTAACTCGCCGCTAGCGGCCATTCTGGTCAGTTCTGAAGCGGCACTACTCTGGTTGCAACGCGATCCCCCGTTCATTGAAGAAGCTATCACCGCCATGCAAACCGTCAACCAGCAGGCTTGCCGGGCGCAAAAAGTGATTGATAAAACCCGCGCCTACTTGAATAACGCGCCAGCCACTGTTTCTGAACATGCGGTTGATAAGCTGGTCTACGATGCTATCCAGTTGATTAAGCGGGAATTGCGAGCGTTAAAGGCGTCAGTTCTGGTGAATTTACCTGGAGATTTGCCCTCGGTGTTGGCTGACGCCGTCAATATTCAACAGGTATTGGTGAATCTGATACTCAACGCCGCGCAGGCAATGGAAGGTAAGACAGGCCCCAGAGACATTACCATTACTGCCGCCGTTGAAGGTTCGATGATGCATGTGACTGTCAGTGATTCAGGATCAGGTATCGATGAGGATAAGCTGTTGGCGATTTTCGAGCCGTTTTATTCCACCAAACATGATGGCATGGGCATGGGGTTGGCGATTTGCCGCACATGTATTGGTGCTCATGGCGGGCATTTGTGGGTCACCAATAACACGCTTTCCGGGGCTCAGTTTCACTTCACTTTACCCATAGCCCAATAGCCTTTTGCTGCTGGCATTGGTCAGAAAATCTTTCATTTCCCCTCTATTCTTTCGCCCTCTGTATAGCGTCAACCATACCAAGGTTTAGTTCATTTCAACGTATGTGTGATTGAACTACTGCGCCATGAACTAGATGCTATTACACAGCGTTTGGTAAAGCGTTGGCGCCACTTCCAGCGCTATTTCTCTTTCTCAACAAGGAATAGAACCATGTCCAAGCAACGCCAGGGAGCAGTTGTCACTCAACATCGGCGAGAGTTTTTAAAAATAGGATTTGTGTTGGCAGGAACCGCTGTCTTTGCCCCATCTCTGCTCGCTGGAACTAGCAAACAAGGAACCGTAACCATGACTGCAAATAACCAAACCATTACCACTGAAGATGGCGTTGAAATATTTTACAAGGATTGGGGGCAAAAGATGCCCAGCCTATCGTGTTCCATCATGGCTGGCCGCTCACCGCTGATGAGTGGGATAGCCAGATGCTTTATTTTTTGCACAAAGGTTATCGGGTCATTGCCCATGATCGGCGCGGACATGGCCGTTCCACACAAACCGCCACTGGCAATGATATGGATACCTATGCCGCAGATGTGGCTGCACTGACCGACCATCTTAATCTGAAAAATGCCATTCACATCGGTCACTCGACCGGTGGTGGCGAAGTTGCACGCTATGTTGCCCGGGCCAAAGCAGGCCGAGTTGCCAAAGCGGTGCTGATTGGTGCCGTACCGCCCATCATGTTGAAAACCGCAAAGAACCCCGGTGGTTTACCGATGGACGTCTTTGATGGCTTCCGTACTGCGCTGGCCGCTAACCGTGCACAGTTTTTCCTTGATATACCAAGTGGGCCTTTCTATGGCTTCAATCGCCCCGGTGCCAAGGTTGATCAAGGTGTGATCTGGAACTGGTGGCGTCAGGGCATGATGGGGGGCACAAAGGCTCACTATGATTGCATCAAGGCGTTTAGCGAAACGGATTTTACCGAAGATCTTAAAGCGATCACTGTGCCCACTCTGGTTATGCATGGTGATGATGATCAGGTGGTTCCCTATACAGATTCGGCATTGCTATCTGTGAAGTTGTTGCCGCACGGCACCCTTAAAATCTACAACGGCTTCAGCCATGGGATGTGTACCACCCACCCAGACGTGATTAACCCTGACCTGCTCGAATTCTGCATGAGCTGATCTAATTAATTATTAAATTAATCAATATGCTAGGAGCTTAATCATGAGCAAGGTTCTCATCCTTTACTATTCCACCTATGGTCATATCGAAACTATGGCCTATTCCGTTGCCGAAGGTGCCCGGGCTGCTGGCGCAGAGGTTACCGTCAAACGTGTACCTGAGACCGCCCCTGAAGCGATTGCCAAGTCTGCCCATTTTAAGCTCGACCAATCCGCGCCCATTGCCACCGTTGCTGAGTTGCCAAATTACGACGCCATCATTATTGGCTGTCCGACTCGCTTTGGGCGGATGCCGTCGCAAATGAGCAGTTTTCTCGATCAGGCGGGCGGTCTTTGGGCAAAAGGCGCCCTCAACGGCAAAGTGGGGGCGCATTTACCTCAACGGCCACACAGCATGGCGGGCAGGAAGTCACGTTGTTTTCCATCATTACCAATCTGCTGCATTTCGGCATGATTATCGTCGGACTTCCTTACAGTTTTCAGGGACAGATGACACTCAATGAGATTGCTGGTGGCAGCCCCTACGGCGCCACCACGATAGCGGGGGACAGGGAGAACGTTACCCCAGCACACTGGATCTGGATGGGGCGCATTTTCAAGGTGAACTGATAGCGCAAACCGCCCAGAAACTGTGTGGGTGATTAGCGGTATGTCTTGCCCAAGCGAGGTTATCACCAGGATTGTCGGCTTTTTAGATATCCCAACTAGCTCAACAACATAAGCTTTTTGCCAAATATCGGCAGCTCAACATCAACCCTTACTTAGTTTAGGAGCACAGCAATGGAAAATTCAAAACTCGAGTTATTAACCCCAGCAAACTGCCAAGTAATTTTTATTGATCACCAACCGCAAATGGCGTTTGGCGTGCAGTCTATTGACCGTCAAGTCCTTAAAAATAACACGGTTGGTTTGGCGAAGGCGGCGAAGATATTCCAAATTCCCACCACGATTACCACGGTAGAGACCAGTTCGTTTTCAGGACATACCTACCCCGAACTGCTGGATGTTTTTCCCGATGCCAAGTTGTTAGAGCGCTCGTCGATGAATTCATGGGATGACCAGAAAGTGCGTGATGCTCTTGCTGCCAATGGCAAGAAAAAGGTTGTGGTGTCAGGTCTTTGGACGGAAGTCTGCAATAACAGCTTTGCGTTATGCGCCATGCTTGAGGGCGGCTATGAAATTTACATGGTTGCCGATGCCTCTGGTGGTACTTCAGTTGCGGCGCATGATTATGCCATGCAGCGCATGATCCAGGCCGGGGTGATCCCGGTGACCTGGCAGCAGGTATTGCTCGAATGGCAACGGGACTGGGCCCACCGTGATACCTACGATGCAGTGATGGCTTTGGTGAAAGAACATTCCGGTGCTTATGGCATGGGGGTCGATTATGCCTACACCATGGTTCATGGCGCGCCAGAACGCACCCAAACTCAGCATGAAATATTGCCTGCCGTACCGGCCAAATAAGCGGTAGTTGGGGCCTGTTGTGGCCCCGTTTTAACGATGACTTCTTGCGATATCAATCAAGGATAGTGCTATGAATACACCTGATTTGATCCTCGACAACGGCAAAATCACCACATTACTGCGTTCCCAACCCACGGTTGCGGCTATCGCCATCAAAGATGGCAAAATTATCGACATGGGCAGCAGTCACGAAATCACGTCTCTGGCGGGGCCCAAGACACAAATTATCGACCTGAAAGGCAAAAGGGTGATCCCTGGCTTGAATGACAGTCATACCCACCTGATCCGTGGTGGACTGTACTACAACATGGAATTACGTTGGGAGGGTGTGCCTTCGGTTGCCGATGCTCTGCGTCTTCTGCAAGAGCAGGCGCAGCGTACACCATCCCCACAATGGGTGCGCGTTGTCGGTGGCTGGTCTGAATTTCAGTTTGCAGAGCGGCGCATGCCCACCTTGGAAGAAATTAATGCGGCCGCTCCTGATACGCCGGTATTTATTCTGCACCTTTATGGCCGCGCACTGCTCAATAAGGCCGCGCTCAGAGTCCTCGGTTTTGACCATAACACTCCTAATCCACCAGGGGTGAAATTGTCCATGATAAGCAAGGGAATCCCACTGGTCTGCTGGTGGCAAAACCGTCTGCTTTGATCCTTTATTCCACGCTTGCGAAGGCGCCTAAATTAGCCATTGATGACCAGATCAACTCCACCCGGCACTTTATGAGAGAGTTAAATCGATTGGGGATCACCTCCGTAATCGATGCTGGTGGCGGTGGTCAAAACTATCCGGATGACTATCAAGTCATTGAGTCACTTCATCAAGCGGATCAAATGACGGTCAGGGTTGCCTATAACCTGTTTGCTCAAAAAGCCGGTGAGGAACTCGAGGATTACCAACGCTGGACGGAGATGGTGATGCCTGGTGATGGTGACGCCAATCTTCGCTTCAATGGCGGCGGTGAGAATCTCACCTGGTCAGCTGCCGATTTTGAGAATTTCCTGGAGCCACGCCCTGATTTGGCCGCCTCAATGGAGCAGCAGTTGGAGCCCATTGTGGAACTGTTAGCGGAAAAGGAATGGCCATTTCGCATACACGCCACCTACAACGAAAGTATCTCGCGCTTTCTCGATGTGTTTGAACGAGTCAATGGTAAATCGCCATTCAAGACCCGTTTTATTATCGACCATGCGGAAACGGTAGATGAACACAATATTGAAAGAGTCAAAGCGTTAGGCGGCGGATTCGCTATTCAGCACCGCATGGCCTTTCAAGGGGAGTATTTTGTCGAGCGTTTTGGCAAAGCTGCCGCGCAAGCCACGCCACCGGTAGCCAAAATGCTGGAAATGGGGCTCCCGGTTGGTGCCGGTACTGATGCAACCCGAGTCGCGTCATATAACCCGTGGGTGTGTCTGTATTGGCTCAGTGAAGGGAAGACGCTGGGCGGACTCGAATTAACACCGGAACGTAACCGTTTAGATCGAGAAACCGCATTAAGGCTCTGGACTCAGGGTTCGGCCTGGTTCTCTGGCGAAGCGGATCGCAAGGGGACTTTAGCACAAGGCCAGTACGCAGATCTTTCGGTACTTTCTGACGATTATTTCGCTGTTGCCGGTGATGATATTCAGCATATCGAATCTGTGCTTACGGTGATGGGGGCAAAGTCGTCTATGCCGCAAAGGATTTTGCCAAGCTGGATCCCGGCGCTCCGCCGCCTTCACCTGAATGGTCACCGGTCGGAAAATATGGTGGGCACTGGCGAAAATCCGAGGGTAAGAATGCTTCTGCTGCCAAGGTGAGTTGTGGCTGCTCGTGTAGTTGTGGTCTGCACGGCCATCAGCATCAGTCGGCCTGGCTCGCGGGATTACCGATTAGCGATAAGGATAAAACCGCATTCTGGGGTGCACTGGGATGTAATTGCTTTGCATTTTAAAGAAACCGGCCCTAGTGGCCGGCAATCAGGATAAATTATGCCTGAAACATCCATGCGCCCCGCCGCTGCAACCCCCGCAGCCAACAGCGCCTTTGCCCCTTTTTACCACAAAAGTTTTGCGGTGTTATGGGTGGCGACCGTGTTATCCAATGTCGGGACATGGATGCACGATGTTGGTGCCGGTTGGTTAATGACATCGATGGCCCCATCACCGGTGATGGTTGCGCTGGTGCAGACTGCCACCACGCTCCCGTTATTCCTGTTTGCGCTGCCGGCCGGTGCTATTGCCGATATTGTAGATAAACGCAAACTGTTGTTACTGGTGCAATCGGTGCTGGCCATTACCGCATTAACCCTGGCTTACATAGTCGCCAATAACATAATTACCCCGTGGCTATTGCTGATATTTACCTTCGTGATGGGGATTGGCGCTGCATTAACGGCACCGGCATGGCAAGCCATTGTTCCCAGCCTTGTCCCAAAGCCAGTGTTACAGCAGGCCGTTGCTGCCAATAGCGTAGGCATCAATATTAGCCGCGCGATAGGGCCGGCGGTGGGGGCACTATCATCAGTTTATCCATTGCCTTGCCGTTTTTATTCAATGGCTTGAGTTTTTTACTGGTGATTGCGGCGGTGTTCTGGTGGTCGCCGCCTAAAGTGTCAGCTGACACCATTCCCAAAGAGAGTTTCTGGAGTGCTATCCGGGCTGGCGTCCGCTATGCAAGACACAGTCAGCCATTAAAAACCACGCTGATAAGGGCATTAGGCTTCTTTCTCTTTGCCAGTGCCTATTGGGCATTGCTGCCGCTGATTGCCCGGCAAGTGCTTGCTGGCGATGCCAATTTATACGGAATGATGATGGGCGCTGTTGGGTTGGGGGCCGTCGCGGGTGCGTTTACCTTACCCAAGATGAAATCACTGCTCGGCGCTGACAAGCTGGTTGCCGCTGGCACCATAGGCACCGCGATTTGTATGCTGGTGTTGGCGACCAGCAGCAGCCACACATTGGCAATTGCCGTCTGCCTGTTAGCCGGAATGTCTTGGATCGCCGTGTTGACCAGCCTCAATGTTTCGGCACAAGTGGCATTGCCTGAATGGGTAAGAGCTCGCGGCTTGGCTATTTTCGTCACCGTCTTTTTTGGTGCGATGAGTGCCGGAAGTCTGTTCTGGGGCAATCTGTCTGCTCATTTAGGGATCCCCACGGTGCTTTGTATTGCGGCGGTGGGTGCGCTGTTGGTCATTCCCTTGACTTGGCGCGCTAAATTGCAGCTTGGCGTGGATATGGATCTGTCGCAGTCACTGCACTGGCCAGAACCCACCGCCGAACAGGGAATCAGCGGCTCGCATGGCCCGGTAATGGTCATGATTGAATATTTGATCGATCCATTACAAAACAACGAATTCTATAGCATCACGCAAGAGTTAAAACGCCAACGGCATCGAGACGGTGCCTATGCCTGGGGAGTCTTTGCAGACACCAGCCAACCCGGGCGTTACCTCGAATATTTTCTCGTGCAGTCCTGGCATGAACATTTAAGGCAGCATCATCGTGTCACCCGTTCAGATCAGGCGTTACAAGCCAAAGTATTGGCCTTTCATCTAGGGCCGAAACCCCCAAAAGTAGAGCATTTTGTTGCGATTAGAGCACATGGTGAAGGAGATATCAGATGAAGATAGTGCTGGGATTATTGTTAGGTTTTGTGATTGGCATTGGCTGTCGTTTGGCCGAGATCCCTTGCCGGCACCGCCGGCGTTGGTGGGGGCGCTGTTAGTGCTCGCCATGACATTAGGCTATAGCTTGGTCGATCGAGTAGCACCTCATCGAGAAGCGGAACAGCGGAAAAATTGTGGCGGTCCCAACGGGCTTTAGGAGGTCAAAATGTTGCAGATAGTGTTAGGTCTTTTGCTGGGGCTGTTAATCGGCATGGGATGCCGGTGGTTTGATATTCCATCACCTGCGCCGCCTAGAATCGTCGGGGCGCTCTTGGTCGTTGCCATGACGCTGGGTTTTTTAATGACGGATTATTTAATCGCCTAAGAGATTGGAAAATATTATGAATCGTGATTTAACGCTGTTTGTCAGTCGGATAGCGATGAGCGCAGTATTTCTATTCAGCGGCTTCGACAAACTTATCAATTGGCAAGCGGCCGTGACCGAAGCGACAAGTCTTGGGCTGCCTTCCTCTGCGGTGATATTCACTATTATCGTGCAGTTAGTGGGGGCGATAGCCGTGTTATCTGGCATCTTTTTTCGCTGGGGTATATTGGCGCTGTTGCTATTTACATTGATAGCAACACTGATTGCTCATTGGCCGCTTGGGCTGCCTGAAAACGCATGGCGCATGGCATTAACCATCAGCTTGGAACACTTGGCGATTATCGGTGGCTTTTTGCTCTTGCTGGTTATCGGCCCAGGCAAAATCGCTTTCGGACGCCCCTCATGAAGTGGTTTATTGGCATGTCACTGTTCGTCGCAGTGTTTACGGTGCGCGCGAACAGTGATGTTCCGAATTACACCAAGCTGCGGCAGGATGAAGACTGGTCTGCATGGTGTAACGCAGGTCATCCGGGATTTGAATATAAATGTCTCCGACCATGGCAGGATAGTTTATTAAGTTTGGGCGGGGAGATCCGCGCAAGATACGAAAATACCGCAGATCCGACTTGGGGTGATGATCCACAGGACAAACATGGCGTTGTTATGCAGCGCTATGTATTGTTCGCCGATTTTAAACCTGTCCGCAATCTTCGTTTGTTTGGACAAATCAACAGTGCGTTAGAATCTGGCAGAGCCGATGGCCCATCTCCTGTCGATGAGAATAAGCTGAGCGTCCAGCAAGGGTTCCTCCAATGGCAAACCAGTCCTAAGTCAAGATTGACGGTTGGTCGGCAAGAACTGAATTTCGGGTCAGGAAGGTTGGTGGATGTGCGGGAAGGCCCCAATGTTCGCCGGCGCTTTGATGCTATCCAATGGCAATTAGCCATTGCGCACTGGCGCATCGATGTGGTGGCCGCTAGGCCTTGGGTCTTGCATTCAGGGGCTTTCGATGACCATCTGGATCAGCAACAAGCGCTGTGGGGGATCTACAGTGTTGGTAAAGATCTCGGATTCGGATTGGACGAAAATAACCTGGATCTGTATTACCTTGGCTATCGCAATGAACAAGCGGTTTTTATGCAAGGCAAAGATGATGAATTGCGGCATAGTGTGGGCGCTCGTTTTTGGGGAAATGATGGGGCATGGCATTGGGACTGGGAGTTTATCTACCAGTTTGGCCACTTTGGCGCCGGGGACATCCGGGCATGGAGCATTGCCAGTAACACTCGTAGAGACCTACCTTATAGCAACAGCCCGGCGATTGGGATTTCTACCAATATCGCAAGTGGTGACAAGGATCCCACATCCGCGCAACTCGGCGCTTTTAATGCAATATTCCCGAGGGGCAATTATTTCTCGGAGTTAGCGCTGTTGGGCCCCAGAAATTTTTTCAACCTGCACCCGTATGTTAGTTTCTCGCCATCATCAGCGTTAGCGCTGACGTTTGAAGTCGATTTCTACTGGCGTCTGTCGTCAAACGATGGCGTATATGGCCCCGCTGGTCAGCTGCTGCGCGCTGCGCAAAATACCAATGGCCATTATGTGGCGACAGAAGCATCGGTTAACGCTACCTGGTCATTGACCCGCAATATTGAGATCACCGCCATTTATGGGCATTCATTTCCCGGCCCCGTCATTCGGGATTCAGCGCCCAGCAAAGGCACTGACTTTTGGAATTAACACTGAAATATCAGTATTGATAGCTCTGAATGTTTCACTACATCGCGTTACTTGGTGAGTGCTGAACCGCGACGGCTATACCTGGTGGCGAGTATGTTGTTCAATAAACTGGAACAGCTGTTGTAACGCGGCATCGCGATAGTCATCTTTTTCGATGAACAGTTCATGGTATGCGTTCGCGATAACTACCAACTGTGTCTTCGCGCCGAGTGCACCCTGTTGGGCGTTATTGTCGACGATTTGGTCATTACCTGCCTGTAGAATTAATAACGGTGTGGTGTGGTTGGCGGCGGCTATCTGTCTGGCGTGCTCACTGGCCATTAGACTTTCAAGCAACCATTGATTGGTGGGCGAGCCTAGCTGGATTTGCGGATATTGCTGATACAACTGCAACAGGCGGTTGTAGCGGATTTGGCAATGTGTCAGTTGGTTTTTGTTAAAGGCAACGGCGCGGTAGTTGTGACCGCCAAGCACGTAATTAGGTTCTTGGCCTGAATCATAACGGTGCAGAAGTTTGGCTAACCACAAGATAAAACGGCGTGGTAACGGCAATTTTATCCCGTACATGGGCGCACAGAATACCGCAGCGCTAAACACCTCAGGGTGGCGTTGCAGATACAGTGTGCCGATGGCGCTGCCCATAGAGTGGCCGACTAAAAATAACTGTGCGTGTTTTGCTGGTTTTACTACCGTATCGATAAACAGTTGCAGATGATCAACATAACGACTGAAGCGATCAATATGGCCTTTATGAGGGTTACTGGTCAGTCTGCTAGATAAACCTTGACCAATATGATCTATGGCGTAAACGCTATAGCCCTGTTGGTAAAAGTCATACAGGGTTTCTTGGTATTTGAGATAACTTTCCACCCGTCCATTACTGAGCACAATGGCCTTGTCTGATTCGGGATGTTGGATAAAACAGTAGGCGAGTGATAAATGCTCATCAATGACCAGCCTTGATTGTGTCACCTGTTGCCAGAATTGTGTCAAAGCGGTGGTATCTGTTAACTGCTGTTGCTGCATGTCACCGCTGTCCCTGTGTCTCGGTCATGTTTGCTGCCATCAATGTATCAGCGCCAGAATATTGCTGCGACGCCTATGCTATAGGTTTTACATACAGGCGTGACGCCATGCTAGAATAGCTTGCACTTTACTAATACTCATAACAAAAAGGTAGTGCAGATGATTGATGCTTCCATTCCTTTGGTGGATTTACACCGCCATCTTGACGGCAATGTCCGTATTGAAACTATCTGGCAACTTGCACAACAGCATGGCATCAGTTTACCTGCAACCTCCTTGGCGGAATTGCGTGCCGTGGTGCAGGTGCAAGGAACGGAAGCAAATCTGCTGGCGTTTCTCCGCAAGTTGGACTGGATGGTGGCGGTGTTGGCCGACTTAGAGGCGGTCAAGCGCGTAGCCTTTGAGAATGTCGCCGATGCTGCCGCCTCTGGACTGGATTACGCTGAGCTGCGTTTTAGCCCCTATTACATGGCGCAATCCCATGGCTTACCGCTGCCCGGGGTAGTGGAAGCGGTGCTAGCGGGTATTCGTGACGGAATGAAACAATATCCGGTGGCGATTAAGCTGATTGGTATCATGTCTCGTTCTTACGGTGAAGCTTGCTGTTTGCGGGAGCTAGAAGCTTTACTCGCCTATGCTGATGGCTTAGTGGCCATTGATTTAGCGGGTGATGAGTTGGGGTTCCCCGGTGAACTGTTTAGCCCGCACTTCAAACGCGTGCGGGATGCCGGGTTACAGATCACCGTACATGCCGGAGAAGCCGCTGGCCCAGAAAGCATCTGGCAGGCGATTAAAGCGCTTGGCGCTAGCCGTATCGGTCATGGCGTTAAGGCAGTGTCAGATCCCCAACTCATGGCTTATCTGGCGGAGAAGCGGATTGGTATTGAGTCGTGTCCCACCAGTAATCTACAAACCTCTACTGTGGCGTCCTACGCCGGGCATCCGTTACGTACATTCCTCGAATCGGGGATTTGTGCGGGGTTGAATACCGATGATCCCGGTGTCAGTGGTATCGATATTCAGCATGAATACCAAGTTGCCAGTACCGAGATAGGATTGAGTTCTGCGCAGCTACGGCAGATCCAGCAAAATGGGGTAGAGATGGCGTTCTTGTCTGATAGCGAGCGCCGGGCTTTATATGAACGCTGTAAAAATAAAGCCGACTGACGTCGGCTTTGTTGCAATGGCGGCGGGTTAAATTACCCGAGAGAACTGTTGCTGACGTGCTTTCTCACGGAAGTACACGTCAAAGCAGATACAGATATTGCGGATCAACAGGCGGCCAGTAGAACTAACGGCGATTTTACGATCTTCGATAGTCACCAGCTTGTCATCGATAAAGGTCTGTAACAGCTTCAGATCTTCTGCGAAGTATTGTTCAAACTGAATCCCTAACTGCTGTTCCATCTTCGCCATATCCAGTTCGAAGTGGCAGATAAGCTGTTTGATCACCGCGCGGCGGATTTCGTCATCGCGGTTCAGCTTGCAGCCTTTCCATAGCGCGTGGCCGGTAGCTTCAATCGCTTCATAGTAAGGATGAATATCCTTCTGGTTTTGCGCGTAGCAATCACCAATTTGGCTGATGGACGATACGCCAAGGCCTAACAGGTCACATTCCGGCTGAGTAGTGTAGCCCTGGAAGTTACGGTGTAGACGACCTTCACGCTGCAATTTTGCTAACTCATCGTCAGGTTTGGCAAAGTGATCCATCCCGATGTACTGATACCCTGCACCAGTCAAGGTTTCGATGGTGTACTGCAGAATTTCCAACTTCTGTTGTGGTGTTGGCAGATTCTCTTCTTTGATTTTCCGCTGTGCGGCAAAACGTGCCGGCAGGTGGGCATAGTTGAATACAGATAAACGATCTGGCGACAGTTCCAGAATTTTGCTGATGGTTTGGGCAAATGTTTCTGGGGTCTGATAAGGCAAGCCGTAGATCAGATCCACGTTAGTAGAAACAAAACCCATGGCTTTGGCTTTGTTGATCAGGTCAAAGATAAACTGTTCGTCCTGCTCACGGTTAACCGCAACCTGTACCTCTTTATTGAAGTCCTGTACCCCGATAGAAATCCGGTTAAATCCGGCTTCTTTCAACGTATCTAACATGGACAGTTCGATTTCTCGTGGATCCACTTCAATAGAGAACTCGCCTTCATCGGCAAAATCAAAGTTCGCTTTGAGCAGTGAAGTCAGTCGTAGAATTTGTTCTGGTGACAGGAAAGTCGGTGTACCGCCGCCCCAATGCATCTGGGTGACTTTGTAGTGCTTGAACAGTGGCGCACGAGTCACAATCTCTTTTGCCAGGTATTCAATATACTGATCCGCCTTGTGCTGGTGACGAGTCACTATCTTGTTACAACCACAGTAGTAACACAGCTTGGCGCAGAAGGGCACATGGACATACAGCGACAGATGTTCGCCTTTACTGTTGGCAATCGCCGACAGTAAATCGCCTTCAGTAAATGATTCATCAAACTCCAGCGCGGTGGGATAAGAAGTATAACGCGGGCCGCTGTAGTTGTACTTTTCGATCATCGACTGATCCCAACTGATATGTGTGGGCTGCTTCAAGGCGAGTCCTCCGACAGTAATTTAGCAATGGGCGAAGTATGCGGCTTTATTAGTCTAATAACCTTGATCAAGGTTGAAAAAAACAATCAGCCAACTGGAAAGTAGCGAATATCCATGAAAAAGACGGCCATGTCTGCCGCCTTTTCCGGGTTTTGTGCACCGACTCACGCCGCGCTATTACGGCTTGAGAAACTTACATAACCTATCGCGCCATCAGCATTGTTAATGGGTTATCGGCTCAAACTGTATCAAACGCTTGGCTTCCAGCAGTATATTTTCTTGTAATGCAGACTCTGATTTCATGCGCTGTAAGTCCAGACGCATGCGCTCCTGCTTCTGGAGTTGGGCGCGGGCATCGCGGATCGGATGGCTTTTAATTACATCAAAGTGTTGATAAAAAGCGGGAAATTCTCCGGACACGCGCTCCGTCAGCGATAACAGTTCAAACAACTTGGCAATGCGATACACCCCTTCAGAGATTTCACAGCGGTCTTCTGTCATCGCGGCGGCGATATAACGAATATCGCCCAGCAGTTCTTGCCGTTTCTGCTCTAGGGCTTGTTGCTGTGCATGTAATGCCGCTTTATTGGCTGCGGTCTGTTTTTTCAGCCGCAGCAATAAAATCGTGGCATACATACTCAGACCGGCCACAATCAACATGCCGATGACAATCAGAACTATCTCCAAAACGGCTCCTGTTTACTCTTTCTGGTAGTTTTGCAGTTGTGCTAAACCCGTATCAAATTTATCCAATAAGGCTTCATCACTGTCATTGCTGACAATATCAGTCTCATCCAGATCTTCAATACCCAGTTTTTGCATCAGCGTTTCAATCTTCGCTAATTGTTGCTCCAGCCACTGTTGATCGGCTGCCGACAAGTCGCGGCCTTCTTCCAGCATATCCAGTAGCTGATTCAAGCGTGGATCTTCTTCCAACTGCAGTAATCGCTGCTCATCGGTCAGTTTGGTTTTGGCCACTTTGGCCTGGCTAGCCATCACTTCTGTGCCCAATGCCACCGGTTTTTTACTGCCAATACGGGGATCTTTGGCGGCCTGCGAACCTTTTGCAGCACTGCCCTCAGGATTTTGGCGGCTACCAGCTTTGTTGCCGGAATCCTGTTTTTTACGCGCCAGTACTCGTTCTGATTTTTTGGTTCTTGGCGCATGTTTGGGGGCAGCATCACCTGCCTTACGCGTTTTCTTGATTCGGGTCATAACGTTCTCAACGATAAACTTAATGCTTTAAGCCGGGTAGCACGCTGACGGTTATTAACCATGCGTTGCCGGGGCGCGTGTTATAGCAAATTATGATGCTTTTTGCATCAGAACAAAGTCCTTCTGTGCAAATATTAATTGTAGGCTGCTGTGTTCAGCCAAATATGCAAAGGTTTGTGGTTGATAAAAGCTCACATGGGTAGGGTTGTTTTTGTAATGCCATTTAGCAAACATCTCCACCGACTGTAATAACGGTGTCGAGATGGCTAACCAAGCGCCGGGTTTCAATGCGTGGACGATAATCTGCCACTCTTTGGCGGGCAGATGGAAATGTTCAAAGACCCGATAGCAACAGATAAAGTCATATTGCTGGCGCAATAACTGATGCTCTGGTGCAAAAAACGGATCGTATTGGTGTAACTGGAGCCCCGACTGCTGCAATGGTTGAAGTAATGCGGGCGTTAATACTCGGCCAAAGTTTAGACCTTCCAAGACATTGGGTTGCAGTGTTTGCAGTTGCTGCAACAAGGTCGCAATGAACTGTGCTAACTGTTTTTGTTTATTATCGCGACGGGCTCTGCCATAGCGCTGTTTTTCTGCGGCAGGCAGTAGGTAACTACCAGGCGTTGCAAAGACCAATGCACATCTCTGGCAAACCAAAAAGTGACGACGGCGATCTTCAAAGACCGGACGGATGGCATCATGATGGCAGAGCGGACAGTGTTGCATCAAATAGGCGAGTGGCAAAAAGGTGTTGAGATTATGCCATAAAAAAGCGGCAGTATGCCTGCCGCTCAATCGTGGTGCCTAACACCTGATTCATTTGACCTGCCATCCATGCTGTATTAAACGACTCTCCCGGTCAAAATCCCTGTTTTTCGTGCCGCTTCCTGCGTGTCATTGTTGGTGGTCTACAGACCTTTCTGGGGGTGAGGCGGTCGCCGCACTCATCAGCGTTGATGCGTAATTAGCGGACATCAACAACATCGTCAATCCATAACGCCAAGCAGACCATCCGTGTCTTTGATACAGAGCCAACCGACATTGATTATTATTAGAGGTTGCCAACGCTGGGACATCTGTATTCGCTGCACATTAAAAACAAGAACGTGATCCGTGTCAAGGGATTAATGTTTACGTTTACGTAAACATTGCAGCAATTCATTAATCAACCGGCAACAGGAAATATACGCTGCCAGCGCCTGCATATCCTGTTCAGTTAATTTGGCACTGGTATCTTGCATCATTCCTTGATAGTCGTCTTTGCGTTCGCCATGTTTAAATTTCTGTAGTTGTTCAACAAGATAGTGCGGATGTTGCGCTAATAATGCCGGGAACCCTGCGGCGGCCATGCCCTTGCCATCCAACCCGTGACACGCGGCACATGCGGCGATATCGCGTGATAAATCACCACCTTGATATAATTGTTGCCCCGTCTGCGCCATGTCGGCGGCAGCGCCTGGCTGCTGTTGGCGCGGTTGCAGGGCGTAGTATTGTGCCAACTCCGTGATGTCCGCATCCGATAGCATTGCGGCCATATTACTCATGATGGGATCCGCGCGGCCTTCTTTATTATTGCTGCGAGCGGCGGCACGAAATGCTTGCAGTTGACGTTGCAAATAGAGTGCGCGTTGACCTGCCAAGGATGGATATTCTGCCACCACGCTATTTCCATCGATGCCGTGGCAGCTGCTGCAAATTGCGGCCTTTTCTGGAACTGGTGCCGCTTGTGCTTGTGATAAGTTTGGAGCCAGCAGTAATGTTGCCCCCAAAAACAGAAGTATTTTCATAACAACCAACAGTTAAGTTTCTGTGACTGACTGCAGTCAGTCATTGACGTGGTAATATGACACAACTAAATCGTTATTTTAATCAAATCTGGTTTGTCGCACAGCGATTGGCGATAACCATAATCGTTTGCTGATGGAGTTGCCCTTTTGACGACCCGTATCAATTTTCATAAAACCCGTTTTTTGATCAGTGCGCCAGATATTGCACATCTGGAACAGCATTTGCCACAAACCTCTGTCATCGAGATTGCGTTTGCTGGGCGTTCTAATGCGGGTAAATCTAGCGCCCTGAATGCGCTGACCGAGCAAAAAGTCTTGCGAGAACCAGTAAGACGCCAGGACGTACCCAACTGATCAACGTATTTGCGGTTGACGAATGGCGTCGATTAGTGGATTTGCCTGGCTACGGTTTTGCTCAAGTTCCACAAGCGATGAAGCTGAAATGGCAGCAGGCGTTGGCAGAATACTTACAGCACCGGGAGTGTCTTGGTGGTGTGGTAGTTCTGATGGATATTCGCCATCCCTTGAAAGATATGGATCGCCAGATGGTGGAATGGTCGGTTGCTAGTGGTTTGTCGGTATTGGTGTTATTGACCAAGGCCGACAAGCTCACGCAAAGTGCCCGCATGAAAACGGTAAACGAGGTGCGTAATGCACTGAAAGAACTGCAAGGTGAAGTGATGGTGGAACCCTTTTCGGCACTGAAAGGGACGGGTAAAGAAAAAGTGTTGTCTATTCTCGATAACTGGTGTCATCCACAGTGGTTGCTGGATGCCATTAATGCCGCTGCACCTTCTGCATAATCTGTTGTTATTTTTTCCCATTAAATAAAAAAAGCCGAGGATCATTAGGATCTTCGGCTCAATACCATTAGCTCTTTTGGGGAGAAGCTAAATTTTCAACAAGACTCAAGTACCACCAAATTTGGGGTCTGGCGGTAACACTGAGCAGAATAGCGCAGATTAACTACAAATTAAAGTAATTACTCTAATTTACCCATAAAAAATAGCCCCGGCAATTGCTTGCCGGGGCGCCAGAATTTGGCATCACTTAAAAGTGAAATAAAGGTCTGAAAGATAGAACATCTTAACCTCTGTACCCTACGCGAGAGATAATAGCGTATTAGACGTAATTTTGAAAACAGTTTTTTGTTTTGCGTATAAAGAATGCCTTATTGATCACACCTGTGACTTACTACTGCGACATATTTTCGTATTACTATGTTTTTATTGTAGTTATTTTATTTATCAACTGCTGAAATGAAGCACTATGGGGATAGTTAGCAGATAAATAGGCAAAATTTTATGCCTGATTGTTGCGAAAATTATGAAAAAAGCTGCCATTGGCAGCTTTTTGTAGGGCATAGATGACAATTAGTGAGCTTGTTCCCAGCTATCGCCGATCCCCGCTTCTGCCAATAAGGGCACATGTAGATCGGCGGCAGCGGCCATGAGCTTGCAGACGTGTTGTTGTAACTGTTCGGCTTTGTCGGCATTTACTTCAAACACCAATTCGTCATGCACCTGCATGATCATGGTGATATCGTCACTCGCTTCTTGCTCAATCCAATCAGCAACGCTGATCATGGCTCTTTTGATAATATCTGCAGCTGTGCCTTGCATTGGCGCATTGATCGCCGCGCGTTCGGCAGCTTGGCGGCGCATGGCATTACGGTCACGAATTTCCGGCAGGTATAAACGCCGACCAAAGAGTGTGGAAACATATCCTTGTTCAGCGGCCAGCGCCCGTGTCTGCTCCATATACTTCAGTACGCCGGGATAACGTTTGAAATAGATATCGATGTAACTTTGTGCTTCGTTACGTGGAATATCCAGTTGCCGTGATAAACCGAATGCCGACATCCCGTAAATCAGACCAAAATTTACTGCCTTGGCCCGGCGTCTTTGTTCGGGCGTTACAGTTTCAAAAGCTACGTCAAACACTTCGGCGGCGGTGGCTCGGTGAATATCTTTACCGTCAGCAAAGGCCTTGAGTAGTCCGGCGTCTTCTGAAAGATGCGCCATGATCCGTAACTCGATTTGTGAATAGTCAGCAGCGAGGATCTTACGGCCGCTGGGGGCAATAAATGCCTGCCGGATCTTGCGTCCTTCTTCTGTCCGCACCGGAATATTTTGTAAGTTCGGATCACTGGAAGACAAGCGGCCTGTTGCCGCATTAGCCTGATGATAACTGGTATGAACCCGCCCGGTTTTGCCATTGACCATCAGTGGCAGTTTGTCGGTGTAAGTGCTTTTAAGCTTGGTGAGGCTGCGGTGCTCCAAGATAATTTTTGGCAGCGGATAGTCCAGTGCCAGTTCTACCAGCACTTCTTCGGCGGTAGATGGCGCTCCTTTCGGGGTTTTTTGATGACCGGATACCCCAGCTTTTCAAAAAATAGTTCCTGCAATTGTTTGGGCGAGCCAAGGTTGAATTGCTGGCCTGCTACGTCATAGGCTTTTCGTTCTAATGTATCGATTTTGCGTGCCAGTTCATCGCTTTGTTGCGATAACAACATGGTATCGATTAATACGCCGTTACGTTCAATCTGCGACAGCACCGGGATCAGCGGCAATTCGAGTTCATTAAATACCTGCGCTAACCCCTGCTCTTTTTGTAGCCGTGGCCACAAGTGTTGATGCAGGCGTAAGGTGATATCGGCATCTTCGGCCGCGTAAGGGGCGGCAATATCCAGCGGAATTTGATTAAAGGTCAGTTGTTTTGCGCCCTTCCCGGCTACATCTTCAAAACTGATGCACTTGTAACCAAGGTATTTCAATGCCAGTCCATCCATATCGTGACGGGATGCGACGGAATTGAACACATACGATTCCAGCATGGTATCGAACTGAATGCCTTGCAGCTTAATTCCAGCATTGGCCAGAATGCTCATATCGTATTTGAGATTCTGCCCCACCTTACGGACTTGCGGATTTTCCAGCAGCGGTTTCAGTTGTGATAACACATAATCTTTGGCGAGTTGCTTGGGGGCACCATCGTAGTCATGAGCCACGGGCAAATAGGCGGCTTCGCCTGCGGTAACCGCAAAAGACAGTCCCACCAGTTCGGCATCCATGTAGTTGAGACTGGTCGTCTCGGTATCAATGGCGATTAACGGCGCTGTGCTCAGTTTTTCTAACCAGCGGGCCAAGGCGTCTTCGGTAAGAATGGTTTCGTAGTTGGCTTCCAGAGTGGTTGGCTGCTCGGGTTCTTCGGGGACGACTGTGGCCGCGGCACCAATGCTGGTGCGTTCGTGCTTAGGGTGCGGTAAGCGGTTTTCCAGCACCTCGCCTAACCAGCGCTTAAATTCCATCTCGCCGTAGAGTTTTATCAGCGCATCACGATCAGGGTCTTCAATATTCAGTTGTTGCCAATCCCGCTCTAGCTCACAGTCGGTCTTAATGGTGGCCAGTTGATAGGACAGCTCCAGCATCGACCGGTTTTCGTGGATTTTAGCAGGCATAGCTTTGGCGCCACGAAATGCAATGGTGCTGACACATTCAGGTTCGGCCAGTAACCGAGAGACACTGCCAACACCTTGCAGCATCGCCAATGCGGTTTTTTCTCCTACCCCAGGCAATCCAGGAATGTTATCGGCTTTATCTCCCATCAGTGCCAGCAAATCGATGATCCTATCTGGCCCAACGCCAAATTTCTCACAGACTTCTGCTGGCCCCATAACGGTGTCAGTCATGGTGTTGATCAGCGTGATATTATGGTCAACCAACTGTGCCATATCCTTATCACCAGTGCTGATAAGGATGGCTCTGCCTGCTTTGCTGGCACGCAATGCCAAGGTGCCGATAACGTCATCGGCTTCGACGCCTGGCTCGCAAATCAGTGGTAATCCCAGTGCCTTGATAATTTGATGCAGAGGTTCAATCTGACTGCGCAGATCTTCCGGCATCGGGGGACGATGTGCTTTATATTGCTGATACATTTCATTGCGAAAAGTCGGGCCTTTAGCGTCAAACACCACCGCCATCTGTTGCGGTTGAAATTTACTCAGCAAGCTGCGCAGCATGTTCACAACACCATATACCGCGCCAGTGGCTTCACCCTTGGAATTGGTCAGATGTGGTGGTGCGTAGTAAGCGCGATAAAGGTAAGAAGAACCATCCACAAGGATCAACGGATTTTCAGCAATTTTTGGCATAGTGACTTAGTATTGTCTGCATTGAGAAGGCTTTTAAGCATGCCACAACAGGGGATTTTCAGCCATGATAAATTACCCCACAGCCTGTGGATAAGTCTGTGGGTTAAAAAGTACATAAAATAACGGCAAGATATGGAGCAAACAGATCTCGTTATCTAATATTATGATTTTTATAGTTTATTTTGTTTTTTGTGAGCTGGATTCTGTTTTGTGTAAATCTTCCTGGTTGTGGATTTCTTAAAATTCCTTTTCCAGATTTACGGCGGAGACTGGCGGCTGCAGTACTCGCTGGAATAGAAGAAATAAATTAGCATGATTTTTGAGCGGATCAACACTTTGATGACCATTTATTAAACATAAATGACATAAAAGGAAATTTTTAATGAAAAAAATCGCAGTGCTGTTAAGCGGGTGTGGTGTTTTTGATGGCAGTGAAATTCATGAAGCGGTACTGACGTTGTTGGCTTTGTCTAAAGCTGGCATAAATTATCAATGTTTTGCACCGGATATGCCGCAACTGCATGTGGTGAATCATCTCAGTGGTGAAGTGGTGACAGAAGCGCGCAATGTATTGGTTGAAGCGGCTCGTATCGCACGTGGTGATATTAAGTCAACGACAGACTTGGAGATTAGCGCTTTTGACGGGTTGATTATTCCCGGCGGTTTGGGCGCGGCTAAGAATCTGTGTAATTTTGCGTTGCTGGGCGCCGATATGCAGTTGGCTCCAGCCGCCAGCCATTTCATTAAACAGTTTATTGACGCCGATAAGGTGGTGGGTTTTATCTGTATTGCGCCAGTGATGATCCCAAGGTTATATGGCAAGGGAGCCAAAGGCACTATTGGTGCGGATGCAGACACGGCGAACGCTTTTTGTGCCATGGGGGCGAGCACATCAAGGCGACTGTTGCTGATATTGTGGTGGATAGTGAGCGCAAAATAGTGAGTACCCCCGCGTATATGTTGGCGGGATCTATTGCCGAAGCCAATATCGGTATTGAAAAACTGGTGGCTAAAGTGCTGGAACTGGCATAAACCGCGATGGTGAGTGTAGCGTGGCAAAGCCGTGTGTGGATGAACGGCTTTACCTACGCTTTAAACCTACGCTTTAACTCAATGACGGTTCTTGGCTGATTTGTTCTTGGCCGGAGCCGCCTGCGCTCTACGGGCTTTTTCCCATGCATGATAAATTGCAAAATGCGGTCTGTCTTTAAGAATGTACTGCTGCGGGTCGACTTGTACACGTGCCGCAGCGCCGATGTTCAGGCTGCCTTGTCCTGTTGGCATGGCAACAGTGTGAAGTTCTCCATCTACCATCACTTCGACCGGCATTGGAAAGGCCGATTTAGTCTGCAACCAACGCAGTTGTAACTGCTCCCCGTTACGGTTTACTGCGAGCTTAGGAAGTTGTGCCTGATACAGATAATTGTCGAAGAACCAGTGCATATCTTGGCCACTGATGCGATTGACAATCTCAATAAACTCCTGGGTGCTGCTATAGCGCGGTTTGAAATTGCCTGGCTGTGGGGTTGCGGTGCCATAGACTAATTCGCGTACTGCCTGGAAAAATTTATCATCGCCCAGATAGTGTCGTAGCGTATGCAGTACCAAGGCACCCTTGTTGTATATATCTTGCCCTGGGCCGCGTTCAGCATCGTAGACGGATTCCTCTGTTTGTGATTGGCCAGAGACTACCGCCGCCTTGTTGGTTATCTTGGCGCGGATTTGGTACAGCTCGGCGTTATAAGCCATATTGCCCCACAGATACTGTGCATAAAGTGGCTGCATGTACGTGCCAAAACCCTCATGTAGCCAATAATCATCCCAGTTAGCGTTAGTGACCTGATTACCAAACCATTCGTGGGCTAATTCGTGTTGCAGCAGACCGTCATAACCAAAAATACTTTGTGCGTAGCCGTTACCATAGGCGTTGATCGTTTGGTGTTCCATCCCTAGAAAAGGCGTGTGCACCACACCCATTTTCTCATCGCCAAACGGATAAGGCCCAATCATCTGTTCAAAAAGTCCAACTGTGTTGGAAACTCAGCAAATAGCACTTGGGCCTGCTGCTCTTCACCTTGCAGATACCAGTAATCCATTGGATAACGGTTACCAAAACGGCTGTGATAGGTGGCTTCCAGTTTTTTATATGGGGCGATATTTAACGCAATGGCATAGGTGTTGGGTTGATTAACCTGCCAATGGTAAGTCCGCCAGCCATCATTTTCGGTCATGCCTTTGAATATACCGTTGGACGGGGCAACCAGTGGTGCTGGAACTGTGATAAATAACTCAGCGCTATCGGGTTCTCCCGTTGGCTGATCAATACAGGGCCAAAACAGATCACAGCCTTCCCCTTCAACCGCGGTCGCAATCCAGGGCTGACCATCAGCCGTTTTGGCCCAGACAAATCCGCCATCCCACGGAGCCTTTTTGGCGACATGGGGTTTGCCGGCATAATCAACTGTGATGGTGAAGGCATGATTTAGCGCTACCGTCTCTGGCAATTGGATAAATAGCCGACCTTCAGGATTACGCCAATGGGTACTGGGCAACGGCGTTTGATTGAACATCACTTGGCTGATACCCAGTTGTGGATCTAGATCTACCGATAAATTCGATAACGCGGCTTTGGCTGTAAAAGTTAACACCGCATGTCCCGAAATGCGTTGCTGTTCTGGAAATACCTGCCAATGCAGCTCAGCTTTGTTGAAATGAAGATTTTTTTGTACATCCGGCATGTCACCGCCGGAGGCTTGGGTAATCGCGGTCAATGGTGCTGGCGGCTTTTTATCAGCATGTTGGGCGCAGCCTACCGCCAGTAGCGCCAACAACCAGAGCAGATTTTTCATCAGATAGAATCATTGAGAAACAAGGCATTAACATTAACCGGGAGGCAATGATTGTCCAATAGTGGACTGTCGCCAAGATGTATTTGTTTTATATAATGTATTGATTTTAAATATATTTAATGAACTGTGAAATTTGTAAAAGAATAAAACGGATAAAGATATTATTTGCGACTATCAAGCCAGCCTTGTGCCATACCAACTAGCAGCCCTGCCAAATGTGCACCATTGGCGATGCTCAGACCAAACATGTCAGTAAAGCCAAATGCCAGCCAGAGCAACATAAAGCCGACAACGGCGGGTTGCACTTCAATACCAGCCGCAGGCTTCAGACGCCCCATTATCCAGCAGTAACCGAGCAGCGCATACACAACTCCGGAGAGACCACCAAAATCCGGCCCAGCAACAAAATACTGCACCAGATTGGGAAGGGTTCCGGCCACCAACAGCAGTAGAAATAAGGGTTGGCTACCAACGCGATTTTCAATACGCCCGGCTAAAATCCACCACCACATCAGATTAAAGACAATGTGCAATGCGGAAAAGTGCAGCAGGCTTGGAGTAAACAAGCGCCACACTTGTGCTGCTGAGGTAGCGGCGGAACTGCCGAAGAAACCGAGGCTATTAAATATGATTGCTTCGCCGCCCAGATTCATGACCGCAAAGATAATGATACACGCCGCCATTACCAGCAGCGTGAGTGGGCCAGCACCGGTGATGAACTGGCTGAAGAGTTGCAGCGATGGCGCACCATAATCTGGCGCTTGGCGGTTATCACCATGTTCCCAGGAGGCCTGGCGATATTTGTTATCACCCGGATTACGGATGAAATCGAAGAAGGCTTTGCGCGCCACATTGGCTTGTTGCGGCTGCTCAACACAGATGGCGACACCTCGTTCCAAGTGCACTAACTGGCAGGCGATACCTTGGCCGCGCAGGTAGTCAATCAGCGCCAGTGCAGCTCTTTCATTGGGGAGTCGGCCAATTTCCTGCATCAGTCGTACCAAGGCCAGGCAGCGAAACCACCTTCCAGGCTGTACACTTCATCAAATCCTTGTTGATGTAGATATTCAGCGGCGCTCTGGCTGCTGATACCGTGATAACAAACGACCACTAACGGCTTTTCCATATCTGCCTGCGTAATAAATTCTGCCAGATTATCATTACCAAGTCTGACGGCGCCCGGAATGTGGCCTTTCTCATAGCTGGCGGCATCACGAATGTCGACGATTTGTACCCCAGTCTGCTGTTGTTGCAGTTGCTTCAGTGAGGCGGCAGAGATTATCTGGTAGTTATTCATATTGATCCTGATGATGTAAAAGTGATTTATGTCACATTTTGCATCAGGGCACTGCATCCGTACAGTGCCCTGTGGCCGTTAATCCCAGTTGAGGATAACTTTTCCTGACTGTCCGGAGCGCATAGCATCAAAGCCTTGCTGGAAGTCATCAATCGCAAATCTATGGGTGATCACTGGTGAAATATCCAAGCCTGATTGGATCAGACTGGCCATTTTATACCAGGTTTCAAACATTTCGCGGCCGTAGATCCCTTTGATCACCAAGCCCTTGAAAATCACCTTGCTCCAGTCAATGGCCATCTGACCGCCAGGGATCCCCAGCATGGCAATCTTGCCGCCGTGGTTCATGGTATCGAGCATGGCATGGAATGCTGATGGCACCCCTGACATCTCTAAACCGACATCAAACCCTTCGGTCATTTTCAGGTCTTGCATGACTTGCTTGAGATCTTCCTTGGCAACGTTTACCGCCCGGGTGGCACCCATTTTACGTGCCAGTTCCAGCCGATATTCATTGACATCGGTGATCACCACATGACGGGCACCCACATGTTTACAGATGGCCACCGCCATGATGCCGATAGGGCCAGCACCGGTGATCAACACATCTTCGCCCACCAGATCAAATGACAGGGCGGTATGCACCGCATTACCAAAGGGGTCGAAAATAGAGGCTAGCTCATCGCTGATGTCTTCCGGGATACGGAAAGCATTAAACGCCGGAATAACCAGATATTCGGCAAAGCAGCCTTCGCGGTTTACCCCAACACCAAAGGTATTGCGGCACAGGTGGGTACGGCCAGCACGGCAGTTACGGCAATGACCACAGGTGATATGACCTTCGCCAGACACCCGGTCACCCACTTTAAAACCGCGTACTTCATCACCCACACCCACAACTTCACCCACATATTCGTGACCGACCACCATAGGTACCGGAATGGTCTTCTGTGACCATTCATCCCAGTTGTAGATGTGTACATCGGTACCACAAATAGCGGTTTTGCGAATTTTTATCAGCAGGTCATTGGGCCCCATGGTGGGTTCCGGCACATCGACCATCCAGATACCCTGTTCGGGCTTGAGTTTACTGAGAGCTTTCATCATTTATTCCTGCAAAATTTTTAGATAACACCCAGCTGTTTACCGATTCGGGTAAAGGCTTCGATGGCTTTGTCCAGCTGTGCTTTGGTATGCGCGGCCGACATTTGGGTACGGATGCGCGCTTGTCCCTTGGGCACCACGGGGAATGAGAAACCGATAACGTAGATATTTTCTTTAAGCAGCGCATCGGCAAAATCGCTGGCGAGTTTGGCATCGCCTAACATTACCGGAATGATGGCGTGGTCGGCGCCTGCCAAGGTAAAACCTGCCGCCGTCATCTGTTCCCGGAAATAACGGCTGTTTTCCCATACGGATTGACGCAGGTGATCACCATGCTCCAGCAGTTCCAGCACCTTGATAGAGGCACAGACAATTGCTGGCGCCAATGAGTTAGAAAACAGATATGGGCGAGAACGTTGCCGTAACCAGTCAATCACCTCTTTTTTGGCAGCGGTATAGCCGCCGGAAGCACCGCCAAGTGCTTTACCCAGTGTGCCGGTAATGATGTCAACGCGGCCCATCACCTCGCAGTATTCGTGGGTGCCGCGGCCATGCGCGCCAATAAAACCTACTGCGTGAGAGTCATCAACCATCACCAGAGCCCCGTATTTATCGGCCAGATCGCACACGCCTTTCAGGTTAGCGATCACTCCGTCCATCGAGAACACGCCATCGGTTGCGATCAGAATATGGCGGGCATTGGCGGTCTTTGCTGCTTGCAGTTGCTGCTCCAGATCGGCCATATCATTGTTGGCATAACGGAAGCGCATTGCTTTACATAAACGCACGCCATCAATGATGGAGGCATGGTTGAGTGCATCCGAGATAATCGCATCTTCGGCACCTAGCAGAGTTTCAAATAAACCGCCATTGGCATCAAAACAGGAGGAGTACAGAATGCTGTCTTCCATCCCCAGAAATGCGGCGATTTTGGCTTCTAACTGTTTATGAATGTCCTGTGTACCACAGATAAAACGCACGGAAGCCATGCCAAAACCGTGGGCATCCATGCCTTGTTGTGCGGCTTGGATCAATTGCGGATGGTTAGCTAATCCCAGATAGTTATTGGCGCAGAAGTTGATAACTTCATGCTCGCCAACGCGAATCGCCGTTTGTTGCGGGGAAACAATCACCCGCTCGTTTTTGTACAGACCTTCGGCTTTGGTATCAGCCAATTGTTGTTGGATTTGGGCGTAGAATGAGGAAGATGCCACCTTAAGTCTCCTTGGTTTGATTATGTTGACTTGTGGAGTGGCGGCATTTTAACCCTAAAGCTAAAGGCTCTACAGTGATTTTTATCCGCCACAGCATCGGATTAGCCAGCGTAGGGCTGATGGCGTTAACTGATTAATAAAGCTAATACATCATCGCCGCCAGCCGCAGTGGAAAACGGCGATAACTTTGCCTAATTGCCACTGGTTACTGTGGCCGCAGAGCGAGCGCGCTATAGTGCTGCTCCAGGCGGGCAAAGGTGTTGGCCGAATTGCTAGTGGCGTACCCATTGAAGATCATCAGTACCCGCAACACCCCTTCATAAAGTGTGGCTTTGGTAATGCCGGAACCATCGGATTGCGTCAGTTGATAACTGATCCAAAAACTGACCATCATGCGGATGCTATCGGCCAAACGACTGATTTTATCGGGGGCAACGCATAAAAAACCATCGCGACACAACTGTGTCAGCAGCTCGGTCGCATGGGTTTGTACCCGAGTTTGCACCTTCAGATAACGTTGTTTCAGCGCCTCGTCACGCCCAAGAATATCCACCAAGTTGGCGTACATAAACCGGAATTGCCACATGGTGTAAAAGATGGCATCGAAGTAGCTGATCAGGACTTCTACATCCAACTGTTGTGGGGTGTAGGGTTGAAAAGCGGATTCAAGATGATTTTCGTACAGGGTAAAGATGCTGCGAATAATGTCTTCTTTATTACGAAAATGATAATAGAGATTGCCGGGACTCATGCCGAGATGGGCCGCAATATGGTTGGTGGTGGTACTGCGTTCGCCATTTTCGTTGAACAACTGCAAGCTGGCTTGGATGATTCGGTCACGGGTTTTCATAGAGTTCCTTGGCAAACACAAGTCCTGGTTATTGCAGCGGCAGTGACTATGTTAACATTCTCCTCATTGTGGTTGAACCTTCTGATAATTGCCTGATGAATCTGCGTTATTACTCCATATTGTTGTACCTGCTGACACCTTTGCTGCTGCTATATTTGGTGTTCCGGGCACTTAAGAGTGCCGATTACCGCAGTCGCTGGGGGAACGCTTCGGCCTGAGCAAGTTAAACCACAGCGATATTCTGATCCATTGCGTTTCTATGGGGGAAACACTGGCAGCCTTACCCATGATCCGTTTACTGCAACAGCAGCGGCCAGATCTCAGTATCACGGTGACCAGCACCAGCCCCACAGGCTCCAGAGAAGTGATCAAGGCGTTAGGCCACAGTGTGCAACATCAGTATCTGCCATTTGATCTGCCTTGGTGCATTCGGCGTTTTCTCAAACAGTTACAGCCACAATTAGTGATTATTATGGAAACAGAGTTGTGGCCTAACCTGTTGCATCAGGCAAAACAGCAAGGTGCCCAACTGCTGTTGGCGAATGCTCGGTTGTCGGCTAAATCGGCCGCCAATTATCATCAATGGCCGAAGCTCAGCCGCCCGATGTTACAACTGCTGGACCGCATTGCTGTACAAACCGCCACGGAAGCACAGCGTTTTATCGACTTAGGGGTTATGCCAAGCCAAGTGCAAGTATGTGGTAACCTCAAATTCGATCTGCAACTGGATGAAAACAAAATTGCTGCCGCCAAACAACAGCGGCAACAGTGGGGTCGTCAGGCTTCGCCAGTCTGGGTTGCTGGCAGCGTTCACCCTGGCGAATTTGCAACAATGCTAGATTGCCATAAAACCCTGCTACAACAATGGCCGCAAGCCTTATTGATTATGGTGCCACGCCATCCGGAGCAATTTGATAATGCTGCTGAGGCGATTCAACGCAGTGGCCTGCGTTTTGTGCGACGCAGTCAGAAAGGCGCCATTACTTCTGACACACAAGTGTTGTTAGCCGATACGATGGGCGAATTGCTGACGTTATATGGTTGTGCCGATACCGCCTTTGTTGGTGGCACGTTGATCCCCAATGGTGGGCATAATCCGTTGGAACCGGCGGCCTTGGGTCTACCGGTATTGGAAGGGCCTAATCATCGGGATTTTAAAGAGATCAGCGGGTTGCTGGTGGACGCTGGCGCGATGCAAATCGTGGCGGATGCCGCGCAATTGGCGGCAGCTATACAAGGATTATGGTCTGATACTGCACACTGGCAGCAGGCCAGCCGAGCCAGTTTAGCTGTGGTTGCCGCAAACAAGGGTGCACTTGTGCGGCAGTCGACGTTAGTGTTGCAGTTACTGGCAGGCATTAAGTCCGCGGATTAACCTGATGATATCCTTTAAGTAACCATTGCCAGCATTGTTCATCGAAGGCCAGTGCTGGTTGTTTGCCCCGTTCCTTATTAAAGGAGCGCAATAACCGTTGCAAATTCGCCAGTTGCCATCGTGGTGCTGGGGCTTTAAAACCGCCGCGGTCAAAATCAATCAGATAGAATTTGTCGCCGCTAAGCAGGATATTTTTAGCATTTAGATCCGCATGATAAACACCACGGCAGTGAAATTCGGCAATCTGGGCCCCCAACGCCTGCCACTGAGTTTCAGTCAATGCTGTGTGTGTCAGAATGGCCACCAGATCGCTGGCACCTGCGATGCGCTCGATCAGAATGTCTGCCCGATACCATAGACCAAAACGCTCAACGTTTGCTGCAATCGGATTCGGCACTGGTAGCCCTTGCTGGTACAACTGCTCTAGCAGTGCTAATTCCGCCACGGCTCGGGTTTGTCTAAAACCGGTAAATAGGTAGGCATCCTTGCTGAATTTTTCCATCAAGCCGCCACGCCAGTAGTGACGTAAGACCCAGTGTTGCTGTGCGTAGCGGACAAACCAAGTGGTATAACGGCCTTTGGATGTGCCGGTGATCAACTGCTGTTCACGCCAGAAAGATTCACGAAACCATGTTGGGGTAATTTCTGTCGGTGTGGCGTCGGTTGCGGCGATGCAGCCTGTGGCAGTTTTGATAAAGTGCATGGGAAATCTAATGTGTAAGCATGGAACCTGCGGCCATTCTACATTAAGATCCGGGGCTTGCATCCCATAACCGGCATTTGTTCCGATGAGTTTTGATCCCCGCCAAGTCCGTTCACTGTGTTTATTGCGTTTGTCTGCTATCGGCGATGTGTGCCACGCAGTTGCCATGGTGCAGGCGATTCAGCGGCAATATCAAGGTTGGCCATCACCTGGGTGATTGGCAAAGTGGAGTACCAACTTCTCAAATACCTGCCGGGGATTGAATTTGTGGTGTTTGATAAATCTCAGGGATGGCGTAGTTATCGGGCACTAAAACAAGCCTTTCATGGTCGCCGTTTTGATGTCCTGCTGCATATGCAGGTGGCACTGCGAGCCACTATTGCCTCGTTGATGATCCCGGCAAAGGTGCGGATTGGCTTTGATCGCACCCGCGCCAAAGAAGGGCAGTGGCTGGTCACTAATGAACGGGTTGAGCCACTGGCAACACCACACGTACTTGATGGTTTTATGGGGTTTGCCGCTAAGTTGGGGGTAATGGATCTTACGCCGCGCTGGGATATGCCGCTCCCAACAGCCGCGAGAGAATTTGCTGAGCAACAGATGGGCTCGGCGCGGTGGCTAGTGATCTGTCCGGCGGCTAGTAAAGCGGAACGTAACTGGTTGCCAGAGCGTTATGCCGCCGTGGCCGAACATGCGGCAGCGCAGGGTTTACGATCATGCTGTGTGGCGGCCCCGCAGCGATGGAACAACAACTTGCCGACGATATCATCAACGCCTGTCAGTGCCAGATTAGCAATCTTGTGGGGAAAACCAGCTTGGTTCAGATGCTGGCAATCTTACGTCAGGCATCATTAGTGTTGGCGCCTGATACTGGGCCGACCCACATGGCAGTAACCCAAGGCACGCCGGTCATCGGCTTGTATGCACATTCAAATCCTGGGCGTACTGGCCCCTATCTGTGGCAACAGTATGTGGTAAGTGCTTACCAGCAGGCAATTGATGAACAATTTCCGGGGCAAACGGTGCGATGGGGAACTCGTGCCAAAGGTGAACATCTGATGGCTAAGATTGCAGTGGCCGCCGTTATCAATATGTTTGACCAAGTCGTCGCGGAACAACACTTGTAGTTTACATGGATGAATTTATGGCTGAGCCATTCTGTAGCAGTATCAAGTTTCTTTTTATTCCCGTGTCCTCGGCAGAAGGGATTGGTGAATATATGCGCTCGCTGATCCTGGCGGATGCTGTTGCGGCGCGTTGGCCGCAGGCACAGATCCGTTTCATTCTTAATCGCGATGCCCCCTATGCTGAATCCTGTCCTTATCCTGCTGATTTACTGGATGAAACACCAACTAAAAGAGTCATGGACGTCAACCAGATAATCTCTGACTATCAGCCCAATGTGGTCATCTTTGATGCCTCCGGCCGCAGAACGCAGTTACAACATGCAAAACGTTGTGGTGCTAAGGTCATCTTTATCAGTCAGCATCGGCGCAAACGCAGCCGTGGTCTTAAATGGCAGCGGTTACGGGTAACCGATAGTCATTGGGTTGTACAACCGGAGTTTTTTATTGGCGATATCAGTTGGTTTGAACGCTTAAAATTATGGTGGCTCAGAAAACCTGCACCGGTATCTGTTGGGCCGGTGTTCAGTCCTCCGCAACCAGCTCTTCAGCAACAACTGTTAGCACAGTTTGATTTGCGTGCGGGCAATTTCTGGTTATTCAACGCCGGCTCTGGCGGTCATCGGGTGGCAGGGACGTTGGTGGCCGATGTTTTTGCTAAAGCCGCCGCGGGTGTTTATCAACAAACGGGCATGCCTTGTGTCATGGTGTTTGGCAGCAACTACCCGCAAGCTTTGCCACAATATCCCGGTGTGGTTGCGGTTGCCGGCATCGACAACGTGGCATTTATCAGCCTGCTGGCCGCCGCGGATAGTGCGGTGTTGGCCGGTGGTGATACCTTGCTACAAGCGTTGGCTTTACACATTCCTACGGTTGCGGTGCCGGTTTCGAAAGACCAATACGCCCGCATCAACAGTTGTGTGGCACAGCAACTTTGTTTGCATGCGGAATTTAATGGGGATGCACTGATCCGCAGTGCGATAGCACTACGGGAACCTGGGATACAAAAACAGCTCAAACAACAGATGATGTCACAAGGGGTAAGCAACGGACTTGACGTTGCAATGGCGCAGCTTGAAGCTTTGCTCAGATAACCTCAACAGATTGTAACGCTTTTGCCGAACTGAAAGGTAACAAACGATAATGGCGGTAATTGATAAAAATTTACTATTAAAAGCCAAAAAACTGCTGGTGATGTCACCTTTTGCTTTGGGTGATTTTCTATATATCAAAACATTCTTGGAAGCGGTGAAGCAGCAGTATCCGCAGCTGCAAATCGATATCTGGCTGGATGATGATCGTAATGATAAACAGGCGTGGCGGTTAGCTCGTAGCCGTATTATGCAGCAGTGGATTGAAGCCGAGGCGGCCTTTGGTAATATGTGGGGCTGTTGTGATTCGGTTGTGCAGCAGCAACGTCAAATAGCACAAGCGGCACAACAAAATTACGATATTGTTGTCACTTTGCCGCAATCCAGAGGCAAGCGCTACTTGAGCATTGCTCGCCAAATCGCACCCGATGCATTATTAATCGCTGGTCCCTGTCAGTCATTTATGGCGAGAAAGTTTGGGTTCTGGTTTTATCGCAAGGCCAATGCGCAATTCTCACCAGATATCACGTTATTGCCACAGGAACACCATATTACTGATCGTTACTATCAGTGGGCGCATGGCATTTTTGGCATTGAACTGTCAGGCTGCGCGTTATTGCCGTGTTTGCGACCGAGCATCCAGCATCTCACAGCGGCAAAGCAATGGCTTCAGCAGCATTTTACTGCGCAAACTGGGCCGTTGATTTTTTGAATCATCTCTCTACTGATCATCGACGCGACTGGAACATCACCCAATTATTTGACTTGATTAATCGCTTGAACCAACTGCAGCAGAGCCGATTTATCTTGAATGTCACTGGCGAAAAACAGACCGAAATCCAACAGGCTGTCGCCCAACTACCAGCAGCAATGCAACAGCGGATAGCGGTATTCACTGTGACCGGGCATTTCTTTGAACTGCCAGCCATGATCGCTTGTAGTGATTTAGTCATCAGTGTGGAAACTTCCATCATGCATTTCGCAGGTGCATTACATGTGCCGTTAATTGCGTTGATGCGGCAACGGAAACCTTACTGGGCCCCACCCAAGAGTGAACTGTCCTCGGTGATTTATGCGGCTGATAATGGCTATGTCAGCGATATTTCCGTGCAGCAGGTGATGGATGTTATTGCCCAACGTTCGTTGCTGGTAGCGCGGGACAACTAACGATTAATACCCACATTAATAATGCACAGAGAATGAAGCCGCATGCGACAACATAAAATCTCTTGTTTCCTGATCGTCTGTAATGAAGCTGACCGTATAGAGCGGTGTCTGGCGCCACTGCAAGGTTGGGTCGATGAATTGATTATTCTGGACTCAGGCAGTACGGATGGCACAGTGGAAATCGCCAAAAAGTACACCAGTGAAGTACATTGCACTGACTGGCCGGGATATGGTCCGCAACGTAATCGCGCCTTGGCGATGTGTCAGTACGACTGGGTATTAACCATTGATGCTGATGAGATCGTTACCGAAGCGTTGAAAGCGGAAATAGACGAGGTACTGTCGATTGCTAAACCTGATGCCAATATGATCAAAATTCCTTGGAAAACATACTTCTTTGGGAAATTTTTAAATCATGGTCGTTACACGGCTCCACAAGGCAAGCTGTTTTATAAGGTTGGCGCTAAGTTTAAAGAGCGACAGGTACATGAGACTTTGCTACAGCCTAATCAGCGCATCAAAGTACTGAAATCGGCGTTACTGCATTACAGTTGGCGTAACTATCAACATGTGCAGGAAAAACACCTTAAATATGCTTGCCTGATGGCTCAGGAAAAAGCCAATAAGGGTAAGAAGAGCACTATCGGATTCGCGGTATTACGTTTTTTCACGGATTTTTTCCAGCAATATGTGCTGAGTCTGGGATTTTTGGATGGGTGGCGTGGTTTGCTGATGGCGATTATTCTCGGCGAATATGCATTTCATAAGTATGCGGCGCTAGCGGAGTTATCGTTACCCCAAGACGATACTGCCGTAGAGCGTCGTTAAGCATGAATCCACCATGTTGTTTTAGCTAGGGATTCAAATATGCAGCAGAACTCGAACAAACGCATCGCCATCGTCATAGATTCACTTGCGGGTGGCGGTGCAGAAAAGGTGATGTTAACGCTGGCGAAGGGGTTGCTGGCACAGGGACATCAGCCGCATATCATAGTGCTGCAGCCTGCGGTGGAACATGAAGTGCCAGTTGAGATTCCGCTACATTTTTGCTTTGACGCGCATGAGCGCAACTTGGACAGCTTCTGGCGTTTGGGAACGTCTGTCGCCAGACTCAGGCAATATCTTGAAACCTTGCAGCAGCATGTGGGCCGTTTTGATCTGTTTCTGTCCAATTTGCATCAGACCAATCTGCTGATGACGCGCACCGGCGTTGCTCCGCTGTATTGTGTGGTGCACAATTCGCTGGATGAGGAGTTGAAACGCCAACGCAAATTGGGGCCGCTGGCTTGGCTGGATATGAGGCGGGCGCAACAGGCGCTTAATGGCCAGCATTTGGTTGCCGTATCTGAAGGTGTGGCTGATGAGCTACGGCATTCAAGGCGAATTAAGCCCGCATCGGTTACCACCATTTATAACCCGTTTTCATTAGCAGAGATTCGTCAGCAGGCCGATGTGTCTGTAGCAGATTTACCTGCTGGTGATTATATTATTCACGTTGGTCGCTTTGCCCGGCAGAAGCGCCACGATGTGTTATTTGCCGCCTTAAAAAAGATGCGGCATGACATCCCGCTGGTACTGTTGTGTAGTAATCGCAGAAAAGCGCTCAAGGCTATTCGTAAGATGGGGCTAGAGCAGCGGGTGATTGTGCCCGGTTTTCAGCAAAATCCTTTTCCTTGGATCAAACACGCTCGGTTGTTGGTGCTTAGCTCAGATTATGAAGGGTTTGGCAATGTGCTGTTGGAAGCGATCGCGTTAGGAACACCGGCGGTGAGTACTTGTTGTCCTCATGGCCCCAGTGAAATCCTTAGCGGCCCTTTATCTAAGTGGTTAGTGCCGCGTCGAGATCCTGCGGCATTGGCGGCTGTGATTGATCAGGCCTTGGATGAATCTCCTGATGTCTTGTCGGCTGCAATCCTCAACCAAGTTGCCTTAGACACTATTGTTGAGCGTTATCTGTCACTGCTCGCCAAGGACTGATATTCACCGGGATGGCGCAATGTGGGTTGTGCATGCCCGGGGCAGTTGTGGCAGAATACGGCTCCAATATAGGAAAATCCGCTAGCGGTGCTGTCACTGCGCCGTTGTGTCATCTCCAGGGTTATGGAGGAATAATGCATACCAGAGCCATCTATCCAGGCACCTTTGATCCGGTTACCAATGGTCATGCCGATCTGATTGACCGTGCGGCATCATTGTTTCCGTCGCTGGTGATTGCCGTGGCGGCAAATCCGTCCAAGCAACCACGTTTTTCGCTACAGCAGCGAGTGGCTATGTTACAGACAGTTACTGCTCATCTGGCAAATGTCGAAGTGATGGGCTTCAGCGGTTTGTTGGTGGATTTTGCTAAACAGCAACAGGCAACTGTTTTGGTCCGTGGTTTACGGGCCGTGTCAGATTTTGAGTATGAATTTCAGCTTGCCAGCATGAATCGCCGGTTGTACCCGGGGTTGGAGAGTGTGTTTTTAACCCCGCAGAAGAAAATTCTTTTATTTCATCCACGCTGGTAAAAGAGGTGGCAATACATGGCGGTGATGTTAGCCAGTTCGTGCATCCTGAGGTCGCCACCGCATTGCAACAGCTATTCCATAAACAAGGAAGTCTTTGATGTTAAGTAAAGCGTTAAAATTATCTTGGTGTGCCTGTGCGGTGTTTTTCAGTGCCTTGGTCAGTGCGGCTCCTTGGGTGGATACCAGCGATGTATATTTGCGGGCAGATATTCAGGCCTTGGCCGATGCTGGGGTAATCACAGTGCCCATTAACACCTATCCCTTAATGTGGGCCGGTATTGGTGCCGATCTGGCCACAGTGGAGCCGGAAACACTCAGTGCGGCACAGCGGCAGGCATTTGCCAGAGTGAATTATTACTACCAGCAGGCCACCTCTAACGAAGGTAACAGCAGCATTAAAGCGTCATTCGCTTCAGATGCTGCCCGGTTCCAACATTTTGGTTCAGACTATCGTGAAAAAGGGAACTGACCGCATCCCATGATTATGTAGGCAAACGCTTTGCCTACAAGTTGTCGGTCACAGGTGCGTTAGATCCGCAGGACGATAAGTCGCTACGTTTGGATGACTCCTATATTGCCGCCATTCTGGGAAACTGGGTGGTGACCGCCGGAACCGTGCCACAGTGGTGGGGGCCGGGATTTGATACTGGCCTGATTAAAACCAATAATGCCCGGCCCATGCCATCAATCATGTTAAGCCGTAATGATGCTCATGGTTTTGAAACCCCTTGGTTGTCCTGGATCGGCCCTTGGACCTTAACTACCGGTTTCAGTTGGGAAAATGATGACCGTGCTATTGATGATACTGTGCTATGGAATTTCCGCGGCACGCTGAAACCATTGCGGCAATTGGAAATTGGATTTTCCTGGACGACACAGATTTGTGGTCAGGGGCAAGAATGTAGCTTGAGTTCTTTCTGGGATACCATCTCAGGCAACACTGAATGTTCAGACGGCTCAGCAACTTGTGATTCGTCTTTGGACAGTAAAATCGGTAATCAGATGGCGGGTTTTGATATGCGCTATGCCGATAACTGGTTTGGGGTACCTGTGGGGCTTTATTTTGAACGTACCTGCGAAGACTCCAGTGGCCCGTCACCATGGCAGTTAACCGATTGCGCCATGCTCTATGGTGCTGATACCCGTTTTAGTTTTAGCCAGCAGCAGTACAAGCTGTTTTTGGAATACTCAGATACCATGGTGGCCTGTGGCACAGATCCTCACGTGTTTAACTGCTTCTACGAACATGGCACTTATCTGAGCGGTTCCCGTTACTATCGCCGTAGTTTAGGCTCTACTTACGATAGCGATGCCAAGGTCTATGTTCTGGGGTTGATTGGCCAGTATAGTAATAGCCGCGGATTGCAGGCTTATCTGCGTTACGCCCGGCTGAATGATGATGGCCGTAGTCCGAATAATCCCTGGACGCCTAATTTCCCGCAGGAAAAATTGTTGATGCTAGAACTCAGTTACCGCTGGCCGATGTTTGATGGCATGGTGACATTAGGTGGCACAGCATCACGTTCAGAATATGAGCTGAAAAATAACGACTCAGATAGCAGCATTTTTGGTAGCTACGAATACCGTTTTTAGTTGTTACTATCGGGAATGAAAAACGCCGACGAATGTCGGCGTTTTGCTACTATGGACGACCCAATAACCGCCACCAAAAACACATTTCCAGTGAGGTTCCGGCTAGCACTAATACAAAACTGCTATAGTGAGCGCCTGATGTATATGCCAGTAAGGCCGCTGGCAACAGTAATAGTGTGAGCCATCGTCGCTGTTTCCATAATCGAGACATTACTTTTCCTTTCCTGAATATAGGGCTAGGCCAAGCGTTAACTTGGGTCTAACGGCTGAACCTCTAGGCATCATAAACCAAACACGACTTTTTCGCTGCGTAACATCCGCGCCAACGCGGTTGCTAGCACTGCCGCAATCAATAATGTCAGTCCCGAGGCTATTGCCAGTTCCATCCACGGCAAGGTTTTACCCTTGATCACTTCCATCAGCGCCTGTTGCTGGCCGGAAACTGGCAGCCATTTCAGCACTTCAGGGGCGATGTTGTAGCTGGCACTCATGGCTAATGCCAATGGAATAAACATCACCATAGTCAGATAGGACTGCGCTTCCTTGAAGGTTTTCGCCATAAAAGAGACAAACAGTTGCAGGCTAGCAGCCAACATGGCAACAGGCAAACCCACTACCAGCATCAACAGCATAAACTGTGGGCTGATGCTGATACTGAAGCCTAATTCTGCCCATGGCACCAGCGGGTAGGCAAAGTGGGAAATCAGCAGGATCAATATCAATCCCAACATTGCAAAAGCGGTGACCGCTAGCAATTTGGAGATGACCAACTGGCCGGTGGTGACTGGGTGGCTCAGCAATAAGCCGAGTGAGTTGCGTTCCCGTTCGCCAGCACTGGTGTCAATTGCCAGATTCATGCCGGAGATAAACACCGAATACAGCATGGTAAACAGGGCAATGCCGAGGATCATGCCGCCTTTGGAGTCTGGCGTGGCCTGATCATGCAGTTCCACTTTCAGCGGTTGCAACACGCGAGGGTCAATGCCTCGGGCTATCAGCCGCAAACTGCCCATCTCGGCAGAGTAGGCTTGCAGTGCTTTTTGTAGGCGGCGGATAGAATCCTGCATTTTTTCATCGGAGTTATCGGCAATGACGGTCACCTCGGCACTTTCGCCCCGCGCCATTTTTTGCGGATAGTCGGAGCTGATCTGTAACACCAGTTTGTCGGCCTTTTCTCCGCTGCCGCTGTTGATGCCTTGTTGCCCCAAGTAACGCACGAGATCCGGTGCCTTGTCGGCGTTCACCATCTTCACTGGCAAGTCTTCCGGGCTGGATAACTGATTGATCAACACAATAAACAGCCCACACATCAGCAGCGGTGTGCCGATGGCATAATACAATCCCGCCAGCACCGAACGCTTATCACGACTGGCATCCACCAGCTCCTTACGCAGCAGCGTAAATACTTTTGCCATCATGCGGCGATCCCCTCGTCTGTCCCTATCAACTGAATAAATGCTTCTTCCAGTGACGTTTGTCCGGTCTGTTCACATAACTGTTGCGGGCTGCCGATGGCTGCCACCTTACCGTTGGCCATCACTATTACTCGGTCACAGAGTGCCGCCACTTCTTGCATCACATGGCTGGAAAACAGTACACAATGGCCTTGCTGTTTTAACTGCAACAGTAAATCCCGTAGCACCCGGGTACTCATTACATCTAACCCGCGGGTGGGTTCATCCAGAATGATATTGGTGGGCTGGTGCACAATTGCCTGTGCTAGCGCCGTTTTCATCCGTTGTCCTTGGGAAAACCCTTTGCAGCGGCGATCGGCAATATCTTCCATGCGCAATTTACTCAGTACCTCGGCCGTGGCTTGGCTGGCGGCCGGTTTGCTCATGCCGTTAAGCGCGGCAAAGTAGCGGATGTACTCGCGCGGTGTCAGTCGCTCATAAAGGCCAAAGGGATCGGGAAATAGCCCTAATTGTTGTTTGGCGGCAACCGGGTGTTTGGCCACGTCAATACCATCGATTTCAGCATAGCCTTCATCCGGTTTAAGCAGTCCAAAGATGGTTCGTAGACAGGTGGTTTTACCGGCACCATTCGGCCCCAAAAGGCCTGTGATCATGCCGTCATCGGCGCTGAAGCTCAGTTGGTTCAATGCTTGAACCTTACCAATACGTTTGCTGATATTGCTGACCTTAATCATTGCTTATCCTCTCCAATCGCTTCAACGGTACTGGCATTTAGGTAGAAACTGCGGCGCACATCCTTGTTCAAGCATTTGCCATCAATCTGCTTGACTGATGCTTTCTCCACCAATTCCGCAATAAGGTCGCCAGCACAGGATTGGGCAGCCACGTTGTGGGTGGCGTAAGGGGAGATCAGATGTTTGGCATTGGTGAGCTTGACTGCTGCCATCTCGGCCCATGCGGGCGGTGTGGCCGGGTCTTTTTCACCCGATAGCAGTAATGTGGGAATACTGCTTGCTATCGGCGCGCTAAAATCTTTTGCGGCTGGTGGGATCTGCCAGATGGGGCAGCTCTCATCAATACTCTGGAGCATGACTTTGCCAATCACACTTTTTTCCGCATCTTGCCGCTGTGCCGCGGTCAATCGTGGCCAGTCTTCGCCGCAAACTACCGCAGCATGCATTCCCATCGCCAGATCCAATGAACCGCTCTGCAGCGACAGCAGCCCCAATATCGGCTGGTAGTTTTTGCGATAAGCCTGATGGATAGCAAAAGGGATCAAGGCGCGAATTGACGGTGAATACATCGCTAGTCGCAATGCCCCTTGGAGTTTGTCACGGGTGAGCGTGAGCAGTGCTGTTTCCCCGGTCACTGGATGATGAATTTTTTCCATTACCGGGTACTGCTGCAAGGTATCACTTAGGGTATCCAGTTCCTCGCGCAATTTGGGAAAGGCCTTGCCGCATAGTGAGTCTTTTTCACAATCACTGATAACCAGTGTTTGTGCCCGCGCAATGGCACTGCCGATTGCCAAGACACTTTGCTGCATTGGCACGACCCCATCCAAGGTCACAGTGGCAATAGCTTGCGGATAATGACGCATATACAGCTGTGCCATGCGCGTGCCATAGGAAACGCCATAAATATGCAGTTTTTGATAGCCTAAATGGCGTCGCACCGCTTCAAAGTCTGTTAGCGCCTGTTCGCTGCCGTATTGGCTAACATCGGCATGTTGCTGCAGTTGTGTTTTACATTTGCGGGTTTCGGCAGCAATATCCATGACATCATCATTGTGTGCTAGCAGCGCAGTCAGATCTTCGCTGTCACAGTTCAGCGCATTTGACTGACCCGTACCACGCTGATCTATCAGCAGAATATCGCGGTGCTGCCGAACTTTATGCAGCATCCGCTCAAAGCCCGCCGCGTTTTCAATCGCCGATTGCCCCGGCCCTCCGGCAATCCCCAGTACCGCTTCCTGTGGTGCCAGATTCTTGATGGCGGGGATTACCACATAATGGATCGCAATCTTGCGCCCATCCGGTTTTGCTGGGTTTTCGGCAACTTCAACGCTGCCACATTGGAGTCTGTCGGATAGCCCGGTGGCGTAGCAGCTGTTGCTGTGCCCTATTGCTATCGCTTGCATAGGTAAAGCACAGAACAGCCCTAATCCCATTAGCAGGCTGCTAATCCAGCAAGAGTAACGCCTTGTCATGCGAATTTCCTTTTGCAATTAAAAAAGGGTGTAGTAATTTTGCGCAACCAAGTGTATCAATGTATTAATACAGTGAGCAATAGTATGCTGGAACTTTTGCAGGTTAATCCCAGTAGTGGCGACCCTATTTATCGCCAACTTAGCGAACAAATCATCCACTTGATTGTTGGTGGACAGTTGCCCGCGCATACGGTGTTGCCTTCTGTACGCCAGATAGCCAGCTATCTTGCGGTTAATCCTATGACAGTTTCGCGGGCAATTCAGCAATTGGTTGAGCAGGGCTGGTTAGAACGGCGTCGTGGTCAGCCAACTCAAGTGGCTGAAAGCGTTAATAATCATGCGTCGGCCGAGGCCCTGTTACGGCCACAACTGGCAGTATTGCTGGCAAGTGCTCAACAACTTGGTTTATCAAAACAACAGATTATAGATTTAATTGAAAAACAATGGGATAGCTTAAAAAGTGCCGGAGCTTAGAGGAAGAGAGGAACATCACAATGGATGCATTGTTGCAGTTAAATAAGGTGGTAAAGCGCTTTGAGGCTAACACGGTACTGGACGAAGTATCATTCACCCTCGAACCAGGGATGGTGGTGGGGTTGCTAGGTGCCAATGGTGCCGGTAAATCTACCTTAATGCGCATCGCTTTGGGCATTATTGATGCGGATGCTGGCGATATTGCGACTTTGGGGGAAGCCCCAGAGCAATTAAGTGTGGCTGCTAAAGAAGCCATAGGTTACGTACCGCAACAGCCTTTCGGCTATGAGAATGCTACAGTGGCGATGGCATTGGCGCTGCACCGTAGTTTTTATGCAAGTTGGGATATGCAATTAGAACAGCAGTGGTTGCAGCGTTTTGCTCTGGATGGCAAAACCAAGGTGAATAAATTGTCGGTAGGGCAGCGACAAGCGTTAGCCATTATCATGGCAATGGCCTATCGCCCCAAATTGCTATTGCTGGATGAACCTGTCGCAAGTTTAGATCCGTTAGCGAGACGGCAGTTTATGGCAGATCTGTTTGAACTGGCGTTGGAGTCTGGTTCTGCAGTGTTGTTTTCATCACATATTACGTCTGATTTGGAGCGGGTCGCGAGCCATGTCGCACTGCTCAAAAATGGCAAATTGCTGCTGATACGCGAGCTGGATGAAATTAAGGAGCACATCCGCCTAGTGACTTTCCCTGAAGGCGTGATGCCAACATTTGGTGAGCATATTCGGGTATTACATCGGCGTGAGTATTCGTGGTTGATTGATGGTTATCGAGGCGAAACATGGGCCGGAGCGCTGCAGTGTCAGGCGCTGAATCTTGAGCAACTCTATCTGGAGTTGCATATATGAGTCCTTGGTTTCGTTATTACTGGCTCAATACCAGCACTTTGATGTCTCTCATTGCAGCTGTCATTCTGCCGATATTGGCAGCGTATGAAAGCTATCTGCACGATACAGCATATTTGCAGTTAGCCTATGGTGGAATAGGTGTTTTCGCCTTCGTAGGAACCATACTGCAAAAGCTATTACAGTATATCAGCTTGGAATGGGCCCAAATTGTTCCTCGTTATAAGCCGCGATTATTGCGCCAATTGGGCGGTGCAACTGGCATTTATGGCATTTTTATCATCGTGTTACAGTGCCTCTACGGCAATGAACAGCTACTGAAATATTTTTGTGCCGGGGCTTATAGCGGTCTGCTGTTGGGCTATTTGTCATTTAAATCCCTAGGAAAGCTGCAAAACATCATTGTTATTGCACTGATTTTTTGCGCTGAGTATGTGCCCTTGTCCGTGAGTCTTGGGTTACTGGTGGGGGCCGCTATGCTTGTATGCTGGCAAATAAAATATCGGTTGCAGTGGCACCCCCAAGCTACTTCAGTGTTGTACCTTACGCGCGGTGATGCAGAGCGAACCTTAGGCGAATTTTTAGGGCGTGGACTATCACAGCGAGGTTTCAATGCACTTACTCGCTGGCTACATCCGCTCAGTTTTGTTTCTGGCGCTTATCTTATTGGTATTACCTTTTGGATATGGGGGCTGCCGATTTTTCTGTGGGTGGTTGCGGGGTTAGACGGTAAATCCTCGGCAGGAGAAATGGCAACCTACCTCGCTGCCATGATGGCGGTGATTATCTTGTTGCTGGAACCTATGTATCGTTTAAACCAAAGCAAACAATTACAACTACTCTGGTTATTACCTTGCTATCAGGGAAAACTGGCATTGCGACAAGCTTATGTTAAGGCGCAGTGGCGTTTTATTGCGCTGTTGCTAGGTAGTGTATCGCTGTTTGGTATAGTGCAGAGCTTGATAACACCCCAGCTCACGTGGTTGTTACAGTTTCTGCACCTCATGTTGTTGCTCTTTAATTGCTGTGTGGTTATTCAAACCCTAGGACTGTTCTGCCGTAATGATTGGCAACTAGGGTGTATGAGCGTATTGGTGTTGACTTATTGGACTGGTGCTTTTTGGGCTCGTTGGGGGTGACTTGGTCTACGATTGCCTTGATTGACGGTTTGCCATTATTGCTAATTCAAGTATTCAGATACAAAGCCATGACATACTTCTGGCAGCATGGTTTGCAGCTTGCCTAAGGCTAGTGCAATACGGCGTCTGGCGTCACCATAGTGTGTGGCGTTCAGACCAACCGCAGCAAAAGAGTTTATCTTCTAACTACTTCTTTGAAATCCCCTCTGTGAAGGAAGTGCAACTGCGCTTCCTATCCCTTAAGACTCAAACCTCTTTTGTTACCAATCTACTCATTGGTCGTAGTACATGGCAGTGGTACGAAAATTGCTGATTTGGCTTATCAGTAGAGTTGTTGGTGATTTTGTGAAGAAATCTTGGATTTTTATTATAAAAGTAGCGGATTTGTGAACTGTAAGCACCAATTTGAAGCATTGATAAATCGGCACTGCTATTCTTTTGCACCATAATGAAGCGGTGTCCGGTGATAATTATGAGGGGGCGTTACTTGTTATGGATCGACTTATAAAAAATTATGATTCCGGCGATTTTTTTGATGAGCTGATCGACCACACCGGAAACCCCCGTCCGCCCGCCAAACAATTGCTCAAATATCTGGATTCCCTCTCTGCCGATGAACTGGAGAAACGTCGGTTGACGGCGGAAGCGACCATTCAGGAGATGGGCATCAGTTTTACCGTCTATACCGAAGAAGGCAATATTGACCGTGCCTGGCCGTTCGACATTATCCCGCGCACCATTGAGGCTAAAGATTGGGCGGTGACCGAAGCGGGCCTGAAACAACGCCTGACCGCACTCAACCGTTTTATCGATGATCTGTACCACGAACAACACTGTATCAAAGACGGCATTATCCCCGAGCATATTATCAAGGAGTCAAAAAACTTCCGGCCAGAATGCGTTGGGGTTTCGCCCGCTTATGGGGTGTGGGCACATATTTGTGGCACCGATTTGGTGCGTGATGCCGATGGCAAATTTTACGTTCTGGAAGACAATTTGCGGGTGCCTTCTGGAGTGTCTTATATGTTGGAAAACCGGGCAATTACCAAGCGGGTGTTACCGGAACTCTTTGAAAATGATGATATTCAACCCATAGGCTCATATCCATCACAGCTGTTCGATACCTTGGCGGCGCTGTCTCCGCGCAAGGTCGCTCGTCCAGAAATTGTAGTGTTAACGCCAGGCATTTATAACTCCGCCTATTTTGAACATGCGTTTTTAGCGCAGCAGATGGGGGTAGAGCTGGTAGAAGGCTCGGATCTGTTTGTGGGCAGTGATGATTGTGTCTACATGAAAACCATCTATGGCCCAGAACGGGTGGATGTGATTTATCGGCGTATTGATGACTTGTTCATTGATCCAGAAGCCTTTAATCCAGAGTCTGTTTTGGGGGTGCCGGGATTGATGCGGGCCTGGAAAGCGGGCAATGTGGCCTTGGCTAATGCGCCGGGGGCCGGGGTAGCAGACGATAAAGTGGTCTATGCTTACGTGCCTGCGCTGATCCGTTATTACCTCAATGAAGAACCCATTCTGCCCAATGTGAAAACCTTCCTGTGTGAACGACAAGATGAGCGTGAATATGTACTGGCAAACCTCGACAAGCTGGTAGTGAAACCGGCTAATGAGTCCGGTGGCTATGGCATGTTGGTGGGGCCGCATTCCACTAAAAAAGAGCAACAAACCTTTGCGGAACTGATCAAGGCCAACCCGCGTAACTATATCGCCCAGCCGACACTCAAACTGTCAACTGCACCAACGTTAATAGGTAAAGATGTGCTGGAACCGCGCCATCTGGATCTGCGGCCATTCATTTTGCAAAGCAAGGACACTTACGTCACCACTGGTGGTTTGACCCGGGTAGCGATGAAAAAGGCTCGCTGGTGGTCAACTCTTCCCAAGGCGGTGGCAGTAAAGACACCTGGATTGTTGGGACAAAAGGAGACTGAACATGTTGTCACGGGTTGCCGAGCGCCTTTACTGGAGTGCGCGTTATCTGGAGCGAGTGGAAAATATTGCCCGTCTGGTCAGTGTCTATGATGACCTCATGTATGACTTGCCGCGTGATATTGCGGTGTCTTGGTACAATCTGGTGGAGATCAACAGTGGCGTGGAACAGTTTGATCAGCGCTACAAGGTCAAGGATGAACACAATGTGCTGAAGTTCCTGCTGGCCGATGACACTAACCCTGGTTCGTTGTTGTCATCGCTGAAAATGGTGCGGGAGAATATCCGTACCACCCGCGATGTGGTGCCGGGCGAAATGTGGGAACTGATCAACGAGTTAGATCTCTATGCGCAGCACAATATCAAGCAAGGGATCAACCGTTCGGTGCGCCATGCTTATCTCAACACCATTATCGAAGGTTGCCAGAAGATCATTGGCCTGCTGACCGGCACCATGGACCGTCACGCGGGCTGGCACTTCATCATGATGGGGCGTTTTCTGGAACGGGCCGATATGAACACCCGTATTCTGGATGCCGCCAATTTTCAAATGCTGCATTCGCAGGAAGAGGAAGATGTGCGGCTGGGGCAGGTCGTCTGGTCCAAAGTGCTAAAATCCCAGAGCGCTTATTTGAGTTTTCGTCGCACCATGCGCTGCTCTATTACTGGCGCCGCGGTGGTGACATTCATGCTGACCGATCCCTGTTTTCCACGTTCGCAGCGCTATTGCCTAGAGCAGATAAAAATCGCTGCTGCCACCTTGCCCCGCTTTGGCATTATCGCGGCTAACGTAGACAAGTTGCTGCAACTCACGCAGGGAGTGGAAAAGTCGGAAGATCTCAATCAGCAGTTCAGTGACTATCTCAATGAGGTGCAACTAGGGATGATTGCGTTGCATCATCAGATCACTGAAAACTGGTTTCACTTTCGTCAAGAGGATGCCGCATGACCATTCGCATCGCCATCCAGCACACCACCACTTACGAGTTTGACCGGGATGTTAAGGTCTCGCCGCATATACTGCGGTTGCGGCCCGCGCCGCACTCACGCACTCATATTCATGGCTATTCGCTGAAAGTCACCCCTGAGCAGCACTTCATCAACTGGCAACAGGATCCGTTTGGTAACTGGCAGGCACGCTTGGTGTTCCCAGAACAAACGCGCAAGTTGCAGTTTGCGGTGGAAGTGATTGCCGATATGACGGTGATCAACCCTTTTGATTTCTTCATCGAAGAGTACGCCGAAACTTACCCCTTCAACTATGAGCCGGTACTGCAAGAGGAGCTGGCGCCTTATCTGAAAACCGTTGAAGATTGCCCGGAACTGGATGCCTGGATGGCAAGCATTGATGGTAAAGATCAGGCGATTGTGGGTTTTTTGGTGGAACTTAACAGCCGTTTGGCACAGGACATTGGCTATGGCATTCGGCTCGAACCCGGGATTCAAACGTGCCAAGAAACGCTGACGCTGAAAAAGGTTCCTGTCGTGACACCGCTTGGCTGTTGGTGCAGATCCTGCGCCGGCTTGGGTTGGCGGCTCGTTTTGCTTCTGGTTATCTGGTGCAGCTAGTGGCCGATGTGAAGGCATTGGATGGCCCGTCGGGTACCGATCACGACTTTACCGACTTGCATGCCTGGTGTGAGGTCTATCTGCCTGGCGCTGGCTGGGTTGGTCTTGATCCCACCAGTGGCCTGTTAGCCGGTGAAGGCCATATTCCGCTGGCGTGTACCGCGGAGCCCATCTCGGCGGCACCGATTACCGGTTATACCGACAAGTGTGAAGTCAACTTCAGCTATACCAACGTGGTGACCCGTATCCATGAAGATCCGCGAGTCACCAAGCCTTATAGCGATGATGTTTGGGAAAACATCAAGGTGCTAGGCCGCGCAGTGGATGAGGAGCTGCAACAGGGCGATGTGCGGCTGACGATGGGCGGCGAACCCACCTTTGTCTCCATTGATGATATGGATTCCGCGCAATGGAATACCGAAGCTCTCGGTGCCGACAAGTTGCGGCTGGCGAAAGATCTGCTGCTACGCATGAAAGCCAAATTTGGTGGCAACGGCTTGCTGCATTATGGGCAGGGCAAGTGGTATCCCGACGAAGAGTTACCACGCTGGGCGCTGGGGTGTTTCTGGCGTACTGACGGCGAAGCGCTGTGGCATGATCCACAATGGTTGGCGCGGGTCGACAAAAATTATGGTTTTACTGAGACCGAAGTGCGACGTTTTGGTAACGCCTTATGCGGTGAGTTAGGGCTCTCAGCCAAGTATTTGCAGCCAGCGTTTGAAGATACCTTGTACTACCTGTGGTTGGAGCGCAATCTGCCGGATGCCGTTAACCCGCGTAAGGCCAATCTGCAAGATGATCTGGAACGGCGCCGTCTGGCAAAGCTGCTGACTCACGGGTTGGAAAATCCCACCGGTTTTGTGCTGCCGGTGATGTTTGATGGCTATTTGTGGCAGAGCAGTTTGTGGCCACTACGGGCGGAGGTGATTACCTTGATCCCCGGCGATAGCCCAATGGGATTTCGTTTGCCACTGGGTTCCTTACCGCCAATGAGCGAAGAGGAACTGGACGCTGAACGCGACCCGTTTGAACCACGGGAACCACTGGCAACATTTGATGTAAGCGGTGACAGTCCGAGTATTGCCGCGCAGCAGACCGGGCAACCGCCACAACCGCCGCTAAGAATTGTTAAACCTGTGGTGCGCACCGCTATTTGTCTGGAAGTACGTGATGGGCGCTTGCATCTATTTTTACCACCACTGAGCCATTTAGAGCACTACGTAGCTCTGATAAGCGCTATTGAAGCGGTCGCCAGCCAGCAACAACTGCCAGTGGTGATTGAAGGATATGAGCCTCCGAAAGACTATCGGATACAGAAATTCCTGATCACCCCAGACCCAGGTGTAATCGAGGTCAATATTCACCCCGCCAGCAGTTGGGATGAGTTGGTACACAATACCGAAACCTTGTACGAGCAGGCTTATCTGTCCCGTCTTGGCACCGAGAAATTCATGCTGGATGGTCGTCATACCGGCACGGGTGGCGGCAATCACGTCACCTTAGGCGGTTTGACGCCAGCGGATAGCCCAATGTTACGGCGCCCCGATCTGCTGCGCAGTTTAGTGACTTACTGGCAGCATCATCCCGGCTTGTCCTACCTGTTTTCTGGCATGTTCATCGGCCCCACCAGTCAGGCACCCCGAGTGGATGAAGGCCGTGAAGAGTCGTTGTATGAACTGGAAATCGCCTTTGCCAACATGCCGGATGGCTTGGTGGCGCAGCCGTGGCTGATTGATCGTCTGATGCGCAACCTGCTGGTGGATATTACCGGTAACACCCATCGTTCTGAGTTCTGCATCGACAAACTTTACGCCGCTGGCACTGCCAGTGGTCGTCAGGGCTTACTGGAATTTCGTGGCTTTGAAATGCCACCGCATGCCCGTATGTCGCTGGTACAGATGCTGTTACTGCGTTGCTTAGTGGCGCGTTTTTGGAAGAAGCCCTACAAGAAGCCGTTGATCCGTTGGGGCACTGAACTACATGACCGTTTTATGATGCCTTACTATGTCTGGCAGGACATCAAGTCAGTGGTGGACGACCTGCAACGGCACGGTTATCCGTTCAAGCTGGAATGGCTGGCACCGTTTGAAGAGTTTCGTTTTCCACATTATGGCCGTCAGCAGCTGGATGATATTCAGTTGGAGCTGCGCTGGGCCATCGAGCCTTGGCACGTACTGGGGGAAGAAGTGACACACGCAGGAACCGCCCGTTATGTGGACTCCTCAGTGGAGCGGTTGCAGGTGCGACTCAGCGGTATGACCGACGGTCGGCATGTTCTCACCTGTAATGGCCGCCGGGTGCCATTAAGTGCGACTGGCACCAAAGGCGAAATGATCGGTGCGGTGCGGTATCGCGCTTGGTCGCCACCCTCAGCGCTGCATCCAACATTGGGGGTTGATGCGCCGTTGGTGTTCGACTTGATTGATAGCTGGAATGGCATGTCGATAGGCGGTTGTACCTATTACGTCAGTCATCCAGGCGGCCGCAACTTTGCTAGCGTGCCAGTCAACAGCAACGAAGCGGAAGCACGGCGCGTTAACCGGTTTCAGGAGCAAGGCTTTACCCAGGGGCCATTGATACCGCCGCCGGAATTTAACGCTATGCGGCATTTTTATGTGAATGAACAAGTACCACGGCCGATGGCGCCACCCATGGAGGAAATCAGTCATGAATACCCCCATACATTAGATCTCAGAAAGCAAGTATACTGAGCGCCAATTTTGCTGGAGTAAGCTGTTAACTGATGCGTTCGCCTTTAGCCAAGAACTCGGCGCCGGAAACTCAACCGGTGCCGAATGCGCCTTACGTCAAGCCTGAAGCGGCCTTTGACGAAGCCTTTGATGAAGGGCGGCAGCCCCGTGCTCATTGGCAACAGTTGCTGGAGCACATAGGTCGGTTAGGCGCTGATGGCATGGATGACCGTTATCGCCGCGCGCAACGCATTCTGCGAGATGACGGTGCGACCTATGACCTGAATAATGACCCCTTGTCACCCAGTGTCTGGTCACTGGATATCATCCCTAATGTGATTACCAGTGCTGAATGGGCGTTCATTGAACGGGGCTGGCGCAGCGTTCGACATTGTTCGAACTTATCTACCGCGACTTATACGGTGAACAACAGTTGCTGAAGCAAGGGATTGTGCCGTCAGAAATAGTCTTTGCCGATCCCGGTTTTCTACGACAATGTCATGGTATGCACCTGCCGGGTGCTAAGGCTTTGATATTGCATGCAGTAGACTTAGTTCGCGGTGAAAATGGTCAGTTTGTGGCGATAGGCGATCGCACCCAATCCCCCAGTGGTAGCGGCTATGCGCTGGAAAACCGCACGGTAGTGTCACGGGTGATGCCGGGGCTATTTCGCGACAGCAATGTGTTACGGCTCTCTGCTTTTTTCCAGACACTAAGGCAAACCCTTGCGGGATTAGTGAGCCATAAAACCGATACCCCGCGGGTGGTGGTGCTCACGCCAGGTGCCTACAGCAGCACTTATTTTGAACATGCCTATCTTGCTAACTATTTGGGATATCCGCTGGTGCAGGGCGGCGATCTGACCGTGCGTAACGGCAAGGTGTGGATGAAATCCCTTAACGGCTTGTCGCCAGTGGATGTGATTTTGCGGCGGCTGGACGACTCTTTTTGCGATCAGGCGGAGTTACGCGCTGACTCCATGCTCGGGGTTCCCGGGTTGTTGGAAGTGGCGCGTAACGGCAATGTGGTGCTAGCCAATCCATTGGGTAGTGGGGTGCTGGAAGCGCCTGGGTTGTTGGCATTTTTGCCGGATATCTGCCAGTTCCTCTTGGGGCAACCGTTACAACTGCCCTCGGTACGCACTTGGTGGGGTGGCAATCCACAGGATTACGACTATGTCATCAATCATCTGGATCAACTGATCATCAAACCTACTTATCGCAGTTTTGCCAGCAAAAGTATTTATGGCCACAGTCTCGATGCTAAAGCACGGGCGGAAACCTTGGCAATGCTGGCAAAAAATCCAGCAGGTTATGTGGCGCAGTGTTATATCCCAGGTTCACAAGCGCCTATTTGGCAGGGGCAACGGCTGGATGGCCGCCCGGGAATTTTGCGCACCTTTACCGTGGCGACCAATAACGGTTATAGCGTGATGCCTGGTGGCCTTAGCCGGGTGGCAGAATCTACCGCCGAAGTGATTGTCACTAAGTTATCGGGTTCGCGCAGTAAAGACACCTGGATCTTGAGTGACAAGCCGGAGGTGGAACAATCTGCGGTAACAGAATTCCCGCGTGATGAAGCGCAGGTCACCAATTTGCCTAGTCGGGTAATTGAAAACCTATTCTGGTTTGGCCGGTACGCCGAGCGGGCAGAGGTGAGCCTGCGTTTGATGCGCACCATTTTTAAGCAGCTCAACGGCGTGGAACCATTACCGCCAGAAAGTCGTAATATCCTGTTGCAAGCGCTGTCGCAAGTCAGTGGCTGTTTACCGGGATTTACTGAAAACGAAGAATTGCTGGAAAACCCCAATGATGAACTGGCCGCATTGGTGACAGATCATGAGCGAGCCGGGTCGATTAAGGCTAACTTGCAAGCGATGTTGGCCTGTGGTGAGCAGGTCAAAGAGATGCTGTCGGCCGATACCCGCATTATTCTCAACGAATTGCGTGACCATATTCATGAGGTTGACCGCGCTTACACTCATGGCTTGCCGTCGGTGCCAGAGGAATCGCTGGACAGTCTGGTCACGACTTTGCTGGCGCTATCCGGCCTGAATAATGAAAGCATGTTGCGTGGCATGGACTGGATGTTCCAGGAAATCGGCCGCCGTACCGAGCGGGCGTTACTGACGGCAACATTACTCAAAGCTACGCTGGGTAGCCCTTTGCCGGGGATGCAGCAGCAGTTGATCCTGGAATCGCTGCTGTTGAGTGTGGAAGCGTTGATCTCCTTCCGCCGCCGTTATCGTACCGGCACCCGCATCGAGTTTGGGCTGGATCTGTTGATGATAGATCTGTCCAATCCCAGGTCGCTGATTTATCAAATCAATCAATTGCGCAAATACCTCAATGAGCTACCACGCACCGAAAGTTTGACCTCGGGGTTGTCACCAGAAAACCGCCTGATCATCAAATCGTTGAACGATATCCAACTGGCAGATCTGGCGCAGTTAGCCCATGTTGATCACCGTCAGCACAGCCGTGCTAGCCTGCAACAGCTGATGAGCCAGATTATTGAGCAACTTGAGCAGTTTACCTCGTTACTCAGTGATAAATACTTTGATCACACTGCTGGGCCACAGCAACTGATCAAAGCCAAATGGAAGGCCGAGCTATGAGATACCGGGTACGACATCTGACCGAATATCGGTACGCAGCACCAGTAACGCTGTGCTACAACATGACCCATCTGTTGCCCAGAGATACGCAGAAACAGCACTGTCTCAGCCGGAATATCAAGGTTACGCCAACCCCTATCTATCAGAGCGCCGGAGAAGATTATTTCGGTAACGAAACCTTTTATTTTTCCATTCAGGAAGCCCATAAAAAGCTCGTCATTGAAGTGGAAAGTATTTTTGATATCGATGAACAGGATTTGCCTAACCAACTGAGCTTACAGGTGCCCACTTGTGGCGAACTGCGGCAACAGTTGGCGCATGCGGATACGGCCGAATTGCGGATGGTGAAAGAATATCTGCTGGATTCCACCCATATCCACCGCTCTGCCAAGCTGGCGGCGTATGCCGCGGATACCTTTGCTGATAACGTCTCGGTATTGCAGGCGGCGCTGGACTTTACCCATAAAATCTTCCAAGAATTCACCTTTGATGCCACTGCGACCAGCATCAGCACCCCAGCGGAGCAGGTGTTAGAAGAACGGCGCGGTGTGTGTCAGGACTTTGCCCATTTTGCGATTTCCTGTATCCGTTCAGTAGGTTTACCCGCACGTTATATCAGTGGTTATCTGGAAACCTTACCGCCACCCGGACAGGAAAAATTGGTAGGCGCTGATGCTTCTCACGCCTGGTTTGCCATCTTTGTGCCTGAGTTAGGTTGGGTGGAGTTCGATCCCACGAACGACCTGATGCCGAATGGGCAGCATATCATCACCGCCTGGGGCCGTGATTATGCCGATGTGTCACCACTGCAAGGGGTTATTTTTGATGGTGGTGACAGCCAAAAACTCAATGTTTCAGTGGATGTGCAACGCCTCTGAAATTCACCGTCTGCACTACTGTAATCGTTTGCTGCCATAGGACGATAGTCTGATATTGCAGCAAAAGTATTTATGCTTGCCTTGCGCTTGGGTTAAAATGAGGAAAAGCGAAACAGCTGTAAGCTAAAAGGTAAGTTACACTATGTCCCTTGAGCAGTATCAGATTATCAGGTTGCTGGACCATCAGGTGCAGGTACAACAGGATAAAATTGCCCTGGAAGGCTTTGAAACAGCGGCACCTTGGAATAAGGTCAGCTGGAATCAATTCAAAAATATCACAGATCAACTGGCGGCAGCGCTGATTGATAGCGGTCTTGAGGTGCAAGATCGGGTTGCTATTTTGTCTAACAACTGTCCACAGTGGACATGTATTGACGTGGCGACTATCAAGGCGCGTGGCGTATTGGTGCCCATCTATCCTACCTCCACTTTGGAACAGGCCGCGTATATCATCCGTGACGCGGGCGCCAAAGTGCTGTGTGTCGCCAATAATGAACAGTATCATATGGCCTGCAAGCTACAGCAGTTGTGTCCAAGCTTGCAGCAGTTGATTGTGTTCGATAATAGCGTTGAACTGATATCTTTCAGCCATTTCTACCTGGATAAGATGATCAGCGAAGAGGCTGGACAACCACATCCTGAATTGCAACAACGGTTGGCTCAGAGCCAACTGGATGACCTGATGACGCTGATTTATACCTCAGGTACTACTGGCGACCCGAAAGGGGTGATGCTGGATCAGCGTAATATTGCTTCGGCGATGCGGCAGCACCATCAACGGGTGCCATTTAATCGTGATCAGGTATCTTTAGTCTTTCTGCCCCTGAGCCATGTTTACGAGCGTGGCTGGAGTTTCTATGTGCTGAGTCAGGGGGCCGTAATGTCTACCTGTCTGATACCCACAAAGTAAAAGAAGCCTTAGTGGCCGTAAAACCCGATGCGGTGTGCGTGGTGCCAAGATTTCTTGAAAAAGTCTACAGTGCGGTGCAGGACAAACTTTCCAAAGCGCCAGCCTTCAGTCGTAAATTATTTGCTTGGGCATTAGCTGTGGGTCAGCGGCAATTTGAAGCGTCCCAAGGCCGAGCCAAAGGCAGTTGGTGGCTGAAAGCGCAGTGGTTACTGGCAAACCGCTTGGTGTACAGCAAGTTACATCAGGCGCTGGGGGCAACATTAAGTACATGCCTTGTGGTGGCGCAGCGCTGGATCCGCATGTCAGTGCCTTCTTTGCCGCCATTAATGTGCCGTTGCTGGTGGGCTATGGCATGACCGAAACCACGGCGACAGTAGCTTGCTGTAGTCCAGATAACCGGGTGCCTGGCGCTAACGGTAAACCGCTGGATGAAGTAGAAGTACGCTTAGGCACCGACAATGAAATCCTAGTGCGTGGTGATACCGTGATGCGCGGTTACTTTAACCGGCCGCAGGATACCGCCGAAGTATTTGAAGATGGCTGGTTGAAAACCGGTGATGTCGGGCAGTTGGACGCCAATGGTAATCTGTTTATTACCGACCGTTTGAAAGAGCTGATGAAAACCTCTAACGGTAAGTACATTGCGCCACAACGGGTTGAAGGCAAAGTAGGTTGCTGCCCCTTCATTGAACAAGTGGCCATTATTGCTGATGCCAGAAACTACGTGACTGCGCTGATTGTGCCCGCCTTTGAAGCACTGGAAGCTTGGGCAAAGCAGAAAGGGCTGAGCTATGAATCACCGGTGGAACTGATCCGTCATTCCCAGGTGCTGGCGCATTTTGACGAGCGCCTGAAACAACTACAGCAAGGTTTGGCAGGTTTCGAGCAGATCAAGAAGTTTACCTTGCTACCAGAAGCTTTCTCCATGGAAGCTGGGTTGATTACTCCAACGCTGAAACTGCGGCGTAAGATGATCTACCATAAATACGCGAATGAAATTAATGCCATGTATGGGCATTAATCTCTAGGTAATTTGAAAAGGCTGCTTTTGCAGCCTTTTTTATGATTGAAGCGAGCCAGTCGCTTTCCTATCTCCCCGGTTCCGCCAGTTACTTGCTGGTTTAAGCCGGTGGATGCTGTGATTCAGGGAAATACTGAAGGGCAAATGTAAATGGCGACGTAATTTGCTGATTATCTGTGTATATGATCACAAATGAGAATTAAACTCATTTACACTTGTGTGCGTCAAAGCTAGAGTCACTTCCAACCTTAATTGGCTGTTTAATGATGAATGTCATTTAACAAATTGATTTAAATATAAATAAGTCTTTCCTTCATGGTGGTGTTCAGTAGTCCATTTCTGCTGTTTGGTTGGAACAGGCTTAAATAGATCAAAACAGATAGGTTGGAACTGATGATAAAACCCCAGCAATACCAAAAGCTGCCGCTTGCTATGGCGATATCTGCCGTCTTTATTAGCCAATGGGCTTTGGCCGATGATGCGGCGACTACCGATGTAAAATCGATTGAAAAAATCGTTGTGATTGGTGAGAAAGCGCCTAAATCACTCAAAGAAACCAGTTCATCTGTCGCGGTATTGTCAGAAGAGATTTTGAACAGTACCGAATACAAATCAGTGACAGAAGCGGTATCTGAAATTCCGAACGTGGTGGCAGTTGCTGGCTCATTGCCTGATATTCGTGGTGTCAGTGGTAACGGTTCAGCGGGCGGATTTAACTCCATTTCTGGTGGTGCCAAAGGGCGCGTATCGATCCTTGTCGATGGGGTGGCGCAACCTTTTGTCGCAGACAATAGTGGCGATATGGGCTTGTGGGATATGGAGCAGATGGAGATCTATCGTGGTCCGCAATCTACCAGCAACGGCCGTAACAGTATGGCGGGGGCGATCTACATCAAAACCAAAGACCCGACTGAAGACTGGCATGGTGCGGCACGCATAGGTTATCGCAATCAAGACAGCTACGTTGATACATCAGTGGCGCTGTCTGGGCCGTTGGTGACTGATACTTTGTCGTTCAGAGTGAGTGCGCAACAACTCAATGGCAATACCATTACCGACGATAGCGGTTATCAAGGTAATCCGCCGGATTATGACTTGGATAAAGTGAAAGCCACCCATGTGCGCACCAAACTAAAGTGGACACCAATCGATAAACTATCGATGTTGTTGAGCTATTCCGATAGCGATGAAAAGGGCGATGTGGGCCGTATCTTTTACAAGGCGGATGACCTGTCGCAGTTCAATCGTATCTACTTTCGCGACATTAAAACCCGCGTGAAAACCACTAGCCTAACAACTGATTACGAATTTAGCGACGATCTGCGCTTGGAAGTGTTAACTGCCTACATGGACTATCACTGGGGCTTTGATAGCTACGATGAAACTGAAGCGGAAAAGCAGATACTTAGCTTTGATGAAGACAACTACACCGTGGATGCCAAGTTGTCTTTCAACCGACGTGGTGATGCTGCTTTTGGTTTTGTCGGTTTAGATTATTTCAAACGTGAGCATGACATTCTCAGTATTGGCTCAACCGCCTACACTGGTGACGACTCAAGTGATTCTTTGGCAGCTTATGGTGAAGTGACCTTTACGCTCACCGATAAACTGAATCTGTTAACTGGTGCTCGCTTAGAGCGCGAGTCGCAAACGCGTCACTTTATCTATGGCGCTATCGACGCCAATCTTGATAAAGACACCAATATTTTCCTGCCAAAGTTGGAGCTGCAATATGCCATCACTGACGCGACGACGTTGGCGTTGAGCGCGCGCAAAGGCTACAACGCCGGCGGTGGTGCGCTGAACTTTACCGCACAAGATTACTATTACTACGACGAAGAGGAGGTGATGACCTATGAGCTCAGTAGCCGTAGTGCCTTGCTGGATGGTGATCTGTTTCTGACGGCGAACCTGTTCTACAACGATTACGATGGCTTTCAATCACTTAACTCAAGTCGCTACATCACCAATATGGATAATGTGGTGACCTATGGTGCTGAACTGGGCATCAATGCCGATCTAACCGATGCCTTGCAGATGAATGCAGGTGTTGGGGTATTGCATAGTGAGATTAAAGATGCGGGCGCCGAGTATCAAACGGCCAACGGCAATGAGTTAAATAATGCGCCTAAATTCACAGGCAATCTTGGCTTCACTTATTGGCTAACCAATGAGTTTAGCGCGGGTGTATCTGCTAACTATGTTGGCGAATACTATGGTGACTTTACTAATACTGAGGGTAACAAGGCCGGTGATTATACACTGGTACGTGTGCAAGCCAGCTATAAATCGGCGGATTGGCAAGTTACCGCATTTGTGAATAACGCCTTTGATGAATTGGCGGTGATGAGTCGCACCGCACCTGATGGCCGCTATCCTACCGGATATGCCTCTGTTGCCGATCCTCGTAATATGGGGATATCAGTGACTTATTCATTTTAGCTAATAGTCAGCCGTTTATATTTCATTGATAAGATGAATTTACTGCTAAATAATAACATCTAGCGACGATATCTATCGTTAATAACGATTAAGCAAGATATAAAAATAGGCATCTTTATGATGCCTATTTTTATGACACTATTTTCAAAGCACTCCCTGCTCTCCTCGGTGTAGTTCAAGTACAAAGTAGTCGCAGCGGCTAAAGCGTATTGCCGCAACTCCAGCGGTGCTATGAATTACAGGACTGCGCTGTCCGTTGTGGTAATTTCAGGCGTGGCAACAGCAAGCCAACAATCACCACGGCAATCCCCAACAGCTGCAACTGGGTTACCGGCTGCCCCATCAAAAAGGCGGTGAGCACGGCAAATATCGGTACAAAATTGAAAAATAGCGATGCCGTTGCTGAACCTAAACTACGTACCCCATTGATCCACAACAAGTAACCGGCCACCGTACCCAAAATCGCTACATAGAAAACCTCGCTGATCACCACTGTTGAGGCATGCGTAAGTTCGGTCAAGGGGTTAACCTCAGGGGTGAACATGATCATGGTGCCAATCGCCAGCGCGCCACAGATCATCCCAATGAGTGTATAAGGGATTACCGCCAGCCAACGGCTGATACCTTGGCTGAAATAGGTGTATAGACTCCAGGCTAACATGCCACAGAAAATCATTTGGTCACCGCGGTTCAGTTGCATGTGCGCAAGGCTGGCCAAGTTGCCGTTAGTGATCACTAGCAGCACGCCGGTGAGACTGACGAGCAGACTCACTATCTGAGCCAACGCTGGCAAACGCCGTAGCGCGATGCTGGTAATCAGCGAGGTGGTTAGCGGGCTTAATGCCATAATCAATGAACCATTAGTGGCGTTAGTAAGGGTCAATCCGGTAAATAAGCCGAGATTAAGTCCGCCTATACCGATAGCGCTGACAATAACCACCCAGCCCCATTGCATAACCGTCAAATGAGGTTTGCTGCTGCGGGTGAATTGCAGATAAATCGCCAAACAGAGTGTCGCTAATATAAAACGCCATAGTATCAGCGTCAGTGGATGCACTTCATTTAATGCATGCTTGCCGATGGGAAAACAGCTTCCCCAAAAGAACGCACATAAAATCAATAGCGCAACCGCCTTGAGCATAGAGTCTGACTTCATCGCCTACTCCAAAGAACTTGTGAAAACCGTCTGGCTAGTGTATTGATTCCATTAATTAGATAAACAGGCAAAAATAAGACTTTAAATTCCAAAAATGAAATCTAACTATTCACTGGATGATTTACGTTGCTTTTGCACTGTTGCGCGTCTGGGCAGTTTTACGGCGGCGGCCGAGCAACTCGGCATACCGTTATCCACCCTCAGTCGTCGTATTCGTCAGCTTGAAAGTGACCTGCAACTGCGGCTGCTCAACCGTGATGCGCATCGGGTAGTGTTGACCAGCACTGGCACACAGTATTACCAACGTTGTAGTGCCTTGTTCGAGGAACTGCTGGATATCGACGAAGATCTACATCGTGAAAAATATCGTCCCAGCGGCAAGATCCGGGTGTCGGCACCTATCAATTCCGGTTCTTATTTTCTGCGCGATATTTTCTATGAGTTTCTGCGGCGCTATCCAGAGATCCAACTGGACTTGTGTTTCTCCAACTCACTGATTGATATTGAAGGCGAAGGCATGGATGTGGTGTTTCGCGTTGGCAGTCCCATTGTCGAAAATTGGATTGCTAGGACGTTGAAACAGATGCGTTTTATCTTGTGTGCGCCGAAAGCATACGATATCAGCACTATTACCACACCGGAAAAACTCTGTGGTCATCCTATTATTTTGTGCCGGCCAATGATCCCGTGGCATCTGCAACATCAAACCACAGGGCAAGAGTTTGATTACCATCCGCAAAAGCTGGTGCGTTTAGAAGTTGACGAAGTCGGCTTGTTAGTTCACGCCGTCAAGAGTGGATTAGGCATAGGTTACCTCCTGATTACGCGGCCTTGCCAATGATTGCCGCCGGAGAGATACAGCATGTGTTGCCGGAGTGGCACGGTAAGGTACGCACAATGATGATGTTGTATCGTGAGCGCAATAATCTGCCGCTGCGGGTAAGGATATTCGTTGAATATGTATTGGCGTGTTTTGCCACCCTGAAAAATTGAGCCTGTGCTCAATATCTGTCTGCATTGTTGTAACGGTTATCACTGCGCCATCTGCGACCGTTAACGCAGCGCTTCACTCGGACAACAACAGCACAATCTGCCAGCTAAGAGCACTACGACCATAGTCCACTATGACTAGAAAACAGAAAAGCGTCAGTATATTAGCGAAATCATAGGTAACATATTCAGGGAATATGCAGTAGCTCCTTGAGTTTGTTGCGAAATCAAAAATTACTCTCTATTTTTTGTCATGAGCACCCGGTGGAATTTTCACCGTGCAATAAATGGTGCTAAGGTGGAGAGTCGGCAATCGCCGCAAATTGAACAAGGAACACCATAATGAAACTGATAAGAAAAATGGGCGTTATTGGGGCTATCGCTGCGGTATGTGTCAGTTCCGCAGTCTGGGCAGCACCCAAGTTCATCAATATTCTCACCGGTGGTACCAGCGGTGTGTATTATCCGCTGGGGGTGGCGCTGTCACAAATCTATGGTAACCATATCGACGGCGCAAAAACGTCGGTTCAGGCCACTAAAGCTTCAGTGGAGAATTTAAACCTGTTGCAGGCTGGCCGTGGGGAACTGGCATTTTCTATTGGCGATTCAGTGGCGGCTGCCTGGAACGGTGACGCAGAAGCTGGCTTTAAAAAGCCCTTGGATAAGTTGCGCTTATTGGCAGCGATTTACCCTAACTATATTCAGATTGTGGCTAACAAAGATGCCGGTATCAAAAGTCTGGCAGATCTGAAAGGCAAACGGGTATCTGTGGGGGCACCTAAATCCGGTACTGAACTGAATGCCAGAGCGATCTTTGCCGCCGCTGGGCTGACTTATGATGATCTGGGGAAAGTAGAATTTTTGCCATATGCAGAATCAGTTGAGCTGATTAAAAACCGCCAGCTAGATGCTACTTTACAGTCTTCTGGATTAGGTATGGCGGCGCTGCGGGATCTTGCGGCCACTATGCCAGTGAACTTTGTGCCTATCCCTGCTGATGTGATTGCTAAAACTGGCAATGCGGCATTCCAGGCCGGAGTGATCCCCGCCGGAACCTATGATGGTCAGGATACCGATGTGCCCACCATCGCCATTCAGAATCTGTTGGTGACCACTACTGCGGTTTCTGACGATGTGGCGTATCAGATGGCCAAGTTGTTGTTTGAAAACTTGGATTATCTGGGTAATGCCCACGCAGCGGCAAAGGCAATCACTCTGGACAAAGCGACTAACTCACCCATTCCGATCCATCCTGGTGCAGAACGCTATTACAAAGAAGTGGGCTTATTGAAATAAGCGGTAATACTCCCCGGCAATGTCGGGGAGTGACTCACTGTTGTTTGAAGTAGCGAGGCACACTATATGACTGAATCCCGTGAGGGTTTAGAAGCAGCCACCACAGAGTGGCCAAAAGCATTATTTACAGTAGCACTGCTGTTTTCGGCTTTTCAGCTGATCACCGCGGCGTTTCATCCGGTTTCTACCCAAGTCCTGCGTGCGGTTCACGTGGGCTTTTTGCTGCTGATCGTTTATATCACTTATCCTACATTTAAGGGCCACAAGGTCTGGGCACCACTCGGCTGGTTGCTTGGGTTGGCGGGCATGTCTACCGCGGCCTATCAATGGATTTTTGAAGCGGATCTGATCCAGCGCTCCGGCGACCTGACCCAGACCGATATGGTCATGGGGCTGATGCTGATTGTATTGGTCTTTGATGCCGCGCGTCGGGTGATGGGGCCTGCATTACCTTTTATCTGTACCCTGTTTCTGGCTTATGGGTTGTTGGGGCAATATCTGCCGGGTGAATTGATGCACCGTGGTTATGGGGTTGACCAGATAGTGAACCAATTATCTTTCGGTACTGAAGGATTCTATGGCACCCCCACCTATGTGTCGGCGACTTATATCTTCCTGTTTATCCTGTTTGGCGCATTCCTAGAACAAGCCGGGATGATCCGTCTGTTTACCGATTTTGCGATGGGCTTGTTCGGACACAAGCTCGGCGGCCCGGCCAAAGTGTCGGTGGTATCTTCAGCATTGATGGGCACCATTACCGGCTCAGGGGTGGCCAATGTGGTGACCACCGGCCAGTTTACCATTCCGTTGATGAAGCGGTTTGGTTACCGCAGCGCGTTCGCGGGGGCGTAGAAGCAACCTCCAGCATGGGTAGCCAGATCATGCCACCGATTATGGGCGCGGTTGCCTTTATCATGGCCGAAACTATCAATGTACCCTTTATCGAGATTGCCAAAGCGGCACTGGTGCCGGCCATGTTGTATTTCGGCTCGGTGTTCTGGATGGTACATCTTGAAGCTAAACGTGCCGGGTTGCATGGCCTGCCAAAAGAGGAATGCCCTAATCCGTGGAAGGCCGTGAGCCAGCGCTGGTACTTGCTATTCCCGTTAGCGGTGCTGATTTATCTGTTATTCGCTGGTCGTACGCCACTGTTTTCCGGAACGGTCGGCTTATCCTTGACCGCTATCGTGATCCTCGGCTCTGCCATCGCTATGCAAGTGTCATCCAAGTGGTTACGCGTGGCCTTCTGGGTAGCGTTAGGGCTGATGTGTGCTGGCTTTTTCCGCATGGGAATTGGCGTGGTGTTCGGTGTTATTGGCGTGCTGGTGGCGATCTGCTGGTTTGTTAAAGGTGGCCGAGATACGCTGCGCATTTGTGTGCATGCCTTGGTTGATGGTGCCCGTCATGCGGTGCCAGTCGGGATAGCCTGTGTGTTGGTGGGGGTGATTATCGGCATTGTGTCGCTTACCGGTGTGGCCTCAACCGTTGCGGGTTACATTCTGGCCGTGGGACAAAGCAACCTGTTCTTGTCCTTAGTGCTGACCATGATTACCTGCTTGGTGCTGGGGATGGGGATCCCCTCGATCCCCAACTACATCATCACCAGCTCCATCGCTGCTCCCGCATTGCTGGACTTAGGTGTGCCACTGATCGTGTCGCATATGTTCGTGTTTTACTTTGGCATTATGTCGGACTTGACCCCACCAGTGGCACTGGCTTGCTTTGCCGCCGCGCCGATTGCTAAAGAAAAGGGACTGAAGATTAGTTTATGGGCGATTCGCATTGCTATCGCGGGCTTCATCATCCCTTATATGTCGGTATATTCACCGGCCTTAATGCTGCAAAGTGACAGCTTTGCCGCCATCATTTACGTGGTCTTTAAAGCCATGTTAGCGATTGGCCTGTGGGGCGCGGTGTTTACCGGTTTCCTGTTGCGCCCATTGAAATGGTGGGAACGGCTGTGGGGCTTTATTGCTGGTGGTAGTTTGATCCTTGCCACACCGATGAGCGATGAGATTGGTTTCGCGCTAGTGGCCTTAGTGCTGTTGCAACACTGGTGGTTCAGCCGCCGAGCAGCGTTACGGAGTGCCAGTTGATGCTGGGCTTATGTCTCGGGTTGGCCGGGCAGTTGTGGGCCAGTGTGCCACAGCCTGAATTCACTTTAGGTTGGCGCCATACCGTCGAAAAAATCCGTTGGGAAGAGGACTACCAAGTGACGGCAAAAGGCCTACAACTGACGGAAGCCAGAGTGAAAGGCACCGGGGCGGGTATGGAGATCCCCGATGGCGCGGTATTTCGTGATGATAGCTGGCATTACTACGAGAAGCGCCCGCCAATCCCTTTGCTGAAATTAGGGCGAGCGCCAGAAGCGGGTGATTATGACATCTGTTTTAACGGCCAGTGTCAGCCCATGAGTCATTGGATTGGCAAGCCGAATCATCAGCAGGAAACCGTGGAGTTATGGCCCTGCGAACTGACTCAACCACAAAAGTGATCAGGGTTGGGCGGTAGCGCTGATGCTATCGCCCTGTTCCAGATTCTTAGCGGTTTGTTGCTGTAACTGCCGTTTGTCCGCTTTATAGGCCAAGGCATCCGCTGGTACCTTGCTGATTTTGCCCGTGCTCAGCCAGTGTTTCAGCCGCCCGGCATCGGCGATATGGGTGTATTTGCCGAACGCATCTAACACCACGAATGCCACTTGTCGCCCAGCCATTTCCGTCAACATCACCAAACAATGTCCAGCGTCATCGGTGTAACCGGTTTTGGTCAGATGGATCTTCCAGCCTTTTTTATTGACCAAGGGATTGGTGTTGTAAAACGCCAAGCTGTAGCGCGGCTTTTGGAAGGTGACGCTGCGATTTTTGGCACTGCTGAGTTGTCCCATTAACGGATAATCACGGGTGGCTTTCAGCAGTTTGATAAGATCGCTAGCACTGGAAACGTTTTGGCTGGAAAGCCCGGTAGGTTCCACAAAATGGCTGTGTGTCATGCCAAGCGCCTTGGCCTTGTGGTTCATCGCTTTGATAAACGCGGCAAAACCGCCAGGGTAATGATGGGCCAATGTTGCTGCGGCGCGATTTTCGGACGACATCAGTGCCAAGGCGATGGCTTCTTTACGCCGTAGCGTGCTGCCAAAGCGCAGCCGAGATACCACGTTGTCCATCCCCGGAATACCGTTGACATTGACCTCAATCCGTTCATTGAGCGGCTGTTTGGCTTCCAACACCACCATGACGGTGAGCAACTTGCTGACGGAGGCAATTGGCCGGGATTCATCGGCATGGTCTTGATACAGCACTTCACCGCTTTTGAGATCAACTAACATGGCACTGGCGGCAGCTAACGGCTGATGGCTCTTAGGAACGGCCTTAGCAAACACCAGCGTTGGCAGTAGCAGTAACAGACAGCCAAGAAAGGGCAAAATTTTCGGACTCATGGGCATCAGCCTACAGCTTGGTCAGAGAAGAGCATTGGCCCAAGTGTAATTAAATGCGGATGAGTCGCAAGTACTCGCCACTGGATTATTGATGTAACCGCTGCAAAATAGCGCGTAAATCGGCTGGCAGGGCAGTTTTCTTCCCTTGATTGAAGTCAAACATCACCGCGACAGAACTGCCGCTAGTCGTGACACACTGCTGCTGAGTGCTGAACACTTCATAATGCAACATAAACCTGTCTTCCCCTATGTCACTGCTGCTGATCCCAACCAGTAACGTGTCTGGGTAGACCACCGGGCGCCGATAACTGGCGTGGTTTTCACTGATCACCGGCCCAATCCCGCGTTTGTACATTTCGGTGAGTGGATACTCGCGATTGAAAAACTCGATTCTGGCATCTTCAAAGTAGCGAAAATATGCCACATTGTTGACATGTTGCAGTGCATCCATGTCACCCCAGGTGACTTTAATGCTACAGGCATCGGGATAACGCTCAGTAAAGGCTGTCATAATGAAACGCTCGTTTGAATTTTGCACCAGCATAGCAACAGCCTACCGTTGGCTCAAGTGTTGTTGATGAATCGCTAAAACAACAACGGCGAGAGCCGAAGCTGTCGCCGTTGATGCCAGAAGCAACGGCTCCTAGTCGATGAGCAATTCACTGAAACTATGGATCTGCCGATAATCCCCGGTTTTTACTGAACTGTCTCGTACCATCTGGCAAGTTTGCATGCCTGCCGCTGCCGCCGCTTTTAGCTCACCTAACAGATCGGACACAAACAGCACCTGCTTAGGCGCCAGGCTGATGGTATTGAGGATATTACTGTAGGCTTGTTTATCGAGTTTACCGCCGGTGCGGGTATCAAAATGGCCATTGAACAGCTCGGTCAGATCGCCGCCATCACTGTGACTGAACAGCAATTTCTGGGCTTCAACCGAAGCGGAGGAAAAACTGTAAACGCGCAGACCTTGCGCCCGGTATTGTTTTATCGCCTCAATAAAATCTGGATAGATATGTCCGGTAAACTCATTTTGCGCATAACCTTCCTGCCATATCAGGCCTTGCAGCGTCTTTAATGGTGTGGCTTTGCGGTCTTCCCTCACCCAAGTTTGCAGAATTTCTGCCACCCGCGCCAGGCTGGCATCCGCTTCCAACGCAATATCTCGGGTATCGCCAATACAAGCATCTACCAGAAAATTCTGCTGATGACGTTCCAGAAATGCTGGAATCGCCTTTAATGAATAGGGAAACAATACATCCTGAATAAAATGCTGGTCGGTAGTGGTGCCTGCCGTGTCCACAATAATGGCTCTGATGCCCATGAGGTCGATACTCCCTAATCTTCTTGGCTAACGGCTGATACTAATCGTTATTGGCAAATTTGACCAGTCAGGCGCTTGGCAGTTGGCGGCGGGGTAAACAAAATGTAATGTTAAGTTCAGGCTTGTCTGATAAACAGTAATTGAGTTGGCAGCAAGCAATTAACCGTATTGGCCGGAACACAGCAAGGGATCGCGTAGTATTCGTCGTTTTCTGCGCCCAGGCCAGCGACAGGAGGGCAATGACAGTGAGTTATCAACTGAAAATTAACGGTCAACTGATGCAGGCAGATGTGGCCGCCGATACCCCGTTATTGTGGGTGCTGCGTGATACGCTAAAGCTAAAAGGTACCAAGTTTGGCTGCGGCATGGCGCAGTGTGGTGCCTGTACCGTACATCTTGATGGTAAGCCGGTGCGTAGCTGTGTAACCCCGATTTCAGCGGTAAAAGAGCGTGCCATTACCACTATTGAAGGGGTTGCTGACAGTGAACTGGGGCAACAGCTACAACAGGCGTGGAAGATCCTCGATGTGCCGCAATGTGGCTATTGTCAGGCGGGGCAAATGATGTCAGCGCTGGCCTTGTTGCGGCAGTTCCCGCAGCCAACCGATGCACAGATTGCTAGCGGCATGAAGGGTAATTTGTGCCGCTGTGCCACCTATCACCGCATCAAACAGGCTATTCAGCAGGTAGCAAAGCGTACGGACAAGGAGGCCAGTTGATATGACTTCGCAGAATTCCGCAATTAAACTGTCAACATCAGGTTATTCGCGCCGGGCGTTTTTAAAAGCCAGTGCTATTTTAGGCGGCGGATTGTTTGTCGGGTTGTACCTGCCCAAAGGCGTAGCCGCCGCAATGAATAGTACAGACAGCTGGATGCTGAATGCCTACATCCGCATTGGCAGTGATAACAGCATCCGCATCATGGCGGTTGCACCGGAAATCGGGCAGGGGATTAAAACATCGCTGCCGATGGTGATTGCTGATGAGTTGGATGTTGCTTGGGAACAGGTACAAGTGGAACAGGCTCCGGTGATGCCAGATGTCTATGGGCGGCAGTCTGCTGGTGGCAGTCGCAGTACCCCAATCCATTTTGACGAACATCGGCGTATTGGTGCCGCAACCCGGCAGTTGCTGTTGCTCGCCGCTGCGGCAACGTGGCAGGTGCCTGTGGCCGAGTGTCATAGTCAGCAAGGGCGCATATTACATAGCAGTGGTCGTAGTCTGGATTATGGTGAATTGGCTGCCGCCGCGGCAAAACTACCAGTGCCAGATTTAGCCGCCGTCACTCTAAAAACCGATGCTCAGCTGCAAATTGTTGGTAAATTTACCGCTGGCGTGGACAACGATGCCATCGTCAACGGCCAACCTTTGTTTGGCATTGATGTTGAGTTGCCCGGCATGTTGTATGCGGTCTATCAGAAATGCCCGGTATTCGGTGGCACTGTCAAACACGCCAATGTTGCGCAGCTTGAAAAGCTCCCCGGCGTGCGCAAAGTGCTCGTGGTGTCCGGTAACGGTGATTTTTATGGCTTGGATGCGGGGGTCGCCATTGTCGCCGAGAGCTGGTGGCAAGCGCAGAAAGCACGCAAGCAGCTACAAGTTACATGGCACGACAGCAAGGCCACGGGCCAGAGTAATGCTGGATTTGACCGGGTAGCCAGCGAGCTGAAAAGCCAAACCCCGGCACAAATATTACGTAACGATGGCGATATTTCCCACAGTTTTGCCAGTGCCGCCAAAGTCTTACAGGCAGATTATTACTACCCGTTTGTGGCTCATGGGCAGTTGGAGCCGATGAACTGTAGCGCCCAATGGCAGAATGGCAAACTCAGTTTGTGGGCAGCGACGCAGAATCCGGTCAGTGGTCAGAAGCAGGTGGCTCAGGTATTGGGCATCAAGGAACAAGATATCACCATTCATGTGATGCGCTCTGGCGGCGGCTTTGGGCGGCGACTGTTCAATGATGTGATGGTCGAGGTTGCGTGGATTGCGCGTGAAGTCGGCGCTCCGGTAAAACTGCTGTGGTCGCGTGAAGATGATTTTCAGCATGATTTTTATCGGCCAGCGGGTTATCACCATTTCAAATTAGCGCTGGATGCCGAAAATAAACTGACGGGCTTTCAAGATCACTTTATCACGTTTGGTGAAAAGGGCCGTCCCTTGTTAGCCGCGCAGATGAGCAGTGATATCTTCCCCGCAGGTTTTGTCGCTAACTTGCAATACGGCAGCTCACTGATCCCGGCGCATATTCCCACCGGCTGGCTGCGGGCACCGGGCAGTAATGCGTTAGCCTGGGTGTTCCAGAGCATGTTGGATGAAGCTGCTCATGCCACCGGGCAAGATCCGCTGGCGATGCAGTTGGCGTTGCTGGCACAACCCGTGGGTGACCACGGCAGTTTCAATCCGCAGCGGATGACCACAGTGTTGCAAACCGTTGCTGAACGTAGCGGCTGGGGCCGAAAAGTTGCCAATGGCCATGGTTTAGGTATCGCCTGTTATTACAGCCATGCAGGTTATTTTGCTGAGGTGGTTGAAGTCAGTGTCAACCAAGGCAAATTGCAGATCCACCAGATCTGGGCGGTGGGCGATGTGGGGCAATATATTGTTAACCCCAGCGGTGCCATGCATCAGGTACAGGGGTCGATTTTGGATGGATTATCGCAAGCCCTGTATCAGCAGGTGCCGATTGATGGTGGTGCCAAGCTGGTGAATTATCATCAGCATAAGATGCTGACAATGGCAGAGGTGCCGGAAGTTAACGTGGAGTTTTTGAAAACCGCGTATCCAACTACCGGGCTGGGGAACCCGCATTGCCGCCAGTGATCCCGGCATTATGCAATGCAATTTTTGCCGCTACCGGGAAACGTATTCGGCGGTTGCCCATCACGGCGGACATGCTCACCTGAATATGAGACTGCAAACTGTGAGGCAATAGCGCCGATTAGCTATTTGTTGGCGCTATTGCTGTTGTCAGCGCCAACATGGTCGTTCGTGAAGGGGGCTTATTTACCTGTGGATGGTGGCTTCTTGCCACGTTAAGCCATCGGCAATACTGACTAAAAGGGTCGTTTGGCCCTTTTTTATGGGCTAATTGTTTAGTTAAGATAACGAATGATGAGCTTTCTAGTTTAAATAATTAGTATTATTGAACAGCACTCGTAGACTCGTTGGTGATTCATCCATGCAGACCGCTCGGTCGAGTGCGTCGGCAGGGAGTGCTTCGTTGTCTTGGGTGCTACAAGCGTGTGACCAGTTCAGTTCCATTGATGCGATTGCCCCAGAAAAAACATAATGTCATCATGAACTTGAATCTGAAATTAGGCAATTATCATGCGCGCTAGTTATGCCTAGCGTGCGTGCTGTTTTAACGCAAAATCCGTAGCATGTCGCACATTGGGACGAGGTTCATCGGCATATTAAGGGCAAACTGAAGTTTTCTGGAAAATGGCCGCTTATTTACCATAGCCATGCCAACTGGCAGCCAGCGGGAACGCAAAGATTATTCGTCAAAGGGAAAAGACACAATGGTGAGAGACAATACATTAGCGAAGTACGGTTATAGCGTGATGACCGGGCTATGTATCTTGTGGTTAAGTGGCTGTTCTAAGCCAAGTACGCTGGCAGAGACCTGTCAGGCATCCCCAGAAATTTGCCATGATTTAGATCTTGATGCGACCTGTCGCGAAAAACGCGAGCCGCTGCTGGCGCTACGCTTGTCGATAAAACAAAATCCGGCGCTGGCACAACAGGATGAAACGCAGTTTCAGCATTTACAGTTGGTTGAATCCTATAACCGCTGTCTCGAACGCGCAGCGGGTATTCAACATGTGAATAATCCGCAACTCACCAGTAATTCACAACGCGCTTACGCGTTAACATCGCTCACTTTGGCGCAGATACAGCAGCAAACCAAAGGGAGCCAGAATCCACATTTGGCTTATTACCACTGGGTACATTTTGGCGACAGCCAAGCGCTAGCGACCTTGTTGCAAGCCCAACGTAATGGTCAGATCAAAGAGGCTTATATTCTTGCAGGGCTGGCGACTTCACAGCTTAAGACTGAGCCAGAATTTTCCCGCATGTTATATCTTGAAGCGTTGCGGGATGCCACTCCATCTGAATTTGTTGCAGACTGGTTGCTGGCATTGGCACAGGTAACGCCGGAGCGTGAGATTAAGTATCTGTTGCAGAAAACCAACATTGACTTGACGCAACGCAAGGCCGATCAACGCATGATGAGTGTGGAACTCGGTGCCACAGCAGCAGTACAACAACAGCTGGATCAACAAGCCTTGGTGTTGGCCAAAGCGCTGTCGGAAGGCTCTTATGCCAGCAGTCATTGGCCGGACTTTCTGGCCGGAGATAAACAGGCATGGCTCAGCATTATCAAAGCAGAAGGCTGAGTTGGTGCGTCAGGCTATGCCAGCGGTGTGAGTCAGGCTACTATAAAGCCATTATTGATTTTGGCTTAGGTAAGTCATGCTTCCATCTGTTTCAAGTCCGCGCGCTGCCCAAAAGGGATTCACTGGCATGCAGGTGTTATTACTGCTATTAGTCACCGTGATTATCACCGTAGGTGTGAGTTTCCTGGTGATCCGTACTTATATTTTCCCTAAGCCACTCACTCCAGTCACGCTGAACGGCAAAGAAGCACAAAAACTAGAGATAAAATTGCAGCAGTTGGGCTGGCAAGGCGGTAGTCAGACGCATGCTAAATCCACCAATCAGGAACTAACGCCAGAGCCTTACCGTGAGTCAGACGCTAAACGGCAGGTAAGCTTTAGCGAAAAAGAAGTGAACTCCATCATTGGTCGCAGCCCTGATTTTGCACATCGGGTGGCGATCGATTTTTCCGATAATCTGGCTAGCGCCAAGATCCTAGTGCCGATCCCACAGGATTTTCCCATCATGGCAGGCGAGATTTTGCGGGTAAATGCCGGGTTGGATATTCATCTGGATAAAAACCATCGGCCAGTGGTGGCCTTGGTTGGGGTTAGCCTGATGGGTGTACCTATCCCCAATGCTTGGCTTGGCAATATGAAAAATGTCAATTTAGTCAGTGAGTTTGGTGACCGAGGATTTTGGAACACCTTTGCCGATGGTGTTGAAGATATTCAGATCCGCGATGGCGAGCTATACATCAAGTTACGCCAATAACCTGTTGTTTAATGGGGATAAAACAGCAACACCGGGCGCTAAGTCATCCGGCGTTGTTTGTCGATGGCGTTATTTTTCGGGCGAAATGCCTTGATTACCGCTTCATTGCATTCCAAGTAGGGGCCTTCCATCAGATCGATGCAATAAGGAATCGCTGGGAACACCGCATCCAGGCATTCACGGATGGATTTAGGTTTGCCTGGCAGGTTAACAATCAGCGTGTCGGCGCGTAATCCCGCAGTCTGGCGTGACAAAATAGCAGTTGGCACATATTGCAGCGACACCTGACGCATCAACTCGCCAAAGCCGGGCATCATGCGATCACATACCGCTTCTGTGGCTTCTGGCGTAACATCCCGTTTGGCTGGGCCAGTGCCGCCGGTGGTCACAATCAGGCTGCAACCCTCAACGTCAGCTAGGCGTTTCAGTGTCGCTTCAATCAGTTCTCGCTCATCAGGGATCACTTCATAGACCGCTTGCCATTCACTGAGCAGATATTCATTGAGGGTATCAATAATCGCTTTGCCAGAAAGATCTTCATAAACGCCGGCACTCGCACGGTCGCTGACGGTGACGATACCGATTTTGGCTGTTCCCATAAGAAAACTCCCTAAAGATGGTGCCCTGGCGCGAGTTTAATCATGCGCTTATAAAAAATATATTAGGGCTGTAAACGTCTGGCCTGCCAGTAATGACGGCGCCAGTAGTCATTGTTGAGTGAGGAGATAGTCACGCCCTGACTCGTTGAGGCATGCATAAACTCACCGTTGCTCAGGTAGATACCTACGTGACGTCGTATCCGGCCCGTCTTGAAAAATAGCAAGTCACCGCTACGCAGTTGGGCTCGGGTTACGGCGTAGCCTAATCCGGCCTGTTCTTCTACTGTCCGTGGTAACGACATGGCGAGCAGTTGCTGATACGTTACGGCGACAAAGCCTGAACAATCAATGCCTTTTTTACTACTGCCGCCAAGACGGTAGGGCACGCCTTGCCATTGTTGTTGTACGGTTTTGAGGTCATCGGCTGACAGCGGATTGACCACTGGAGCAGCCTCTGGCATGGATGGTTGCGAAGGCGCAGAGCTACAGCCGCTGAGTATCAGCAGTAACGTGAGCAGCAGCGTTGCGGTAAATGCCTTCATGTCTTCCCCAAAATGGTATCAGCGGCATTCTGCCGGAGAGCTTGGAGGCTTGCAACCTGAGATTGGGTTACTGCCGTTCTCATTTTACCCGTAGCAATGCTATCTCATAGTAAACGGTTACCAACACAGCTGGGTTCTGAAATAAATCTGGAAAGGATTACATGATAAGGCTTACTAGCCTTTTCCAGAAAAATAGTAATTTTTAGCTATTTTCCCTAAAATTTGAGTGTTGATGCTATCAGTTTCCAGAAAGTTAGTCACTTCTTTAAGATGTACTTTCAATGGAAGGAGAGGCTGATATCTTTCAGCATTAAACTCGCTTTTTGGAATGGCCCGTATTTCATTGACACCCTGATGCCTCAAAATAAGGCTGTTCAAATTGTCCGGGCTCATACCGCTGAGGTGACTGTGTCTACGCTTACGATTATAAAACACTTCGATATAGTCAAAGATATCGGCTCGAGCTAAATCGCGTGTTTTATAGATGCGCTTTTTAATCCGTTCTTTCTTCAAAATGCTGAAAAATGATTCGGCTACCGCGTTGTCCCAACAGTTCGCTCTGTGACTCATACTGGGCATGAGGTCATGAGTCCGATAAAAGCGATGCCCATCGTCACTCCCATACTGAGAGCCTTGATCCAAATGTACCATAACCGTTCCTTTGGGTTTACGTTTCCAAACAGCCATCAGGAGCGCGTCAATCATAATCTCTCGGGCCAAGGTCGGTTTCATCGACCAACCGACGATATTCCGGGCATATAAATCCATGACCACGGCAAGGTATAACCAGCCCTGCCAAATACGTATATTGGTAATGTCTGTCACCCACACTTGATTTGGCGTCTCCCGCTGTAGCAAGTTAGGCGTCACAATTGAAGGCCGTCCTGCGCCATATCGATGCCGTTTATAGCCCCGGACCGCTTTGATGTCATGAGATGACGCATGATCTTCAGTACGCGATTCTTACCGGCGGTTTCTCCGAGCTCTCTGAGATCAAGATGGATACGCCGATAACCATAGACTTCATGACTGGCACCATAAGAGTCCCTGATTAGCTTGAGGATACGAAGGTCCTCCAGCGCTCTATCTGACAGCGGCTGTTCAACCAAAAGTAATAGCCAGCCCTGGCAACACCGAGTACGCGGCACATAACCGCAATGCGAAACATACGACGATGTTCGTTAATGAACTGGTACTTTACTCTGGCTGTCTTGCAAAGTACCTTGCGGCCTCAGTGTGCCCCTCGGGTATTTTTAAAATATCCCTTTCTTCTTCAGCACGCTTGAGTTGAGAACGTAATTGAAGGATTTCCTTTTTAGCTTCGAGCAACTCGTTGTCTTTTGAATGCTCGGGTGATGGACGGCAGGCTTTAACCCATTTATAAAGGTTGTGCTGGGATACCCCTAAATTCTCAGCAACTTCGCTGATTGAGTATCCCCGGTCAATGACCTGTCTTACTGCTTCATCTTTAAATTCGGGGCTATATCTCTGATTGCTCATGGCTGTTCTCCTATGCTCAAATAATAGTCATAGGATGTCTACTGAACGAGGTCCATTCCAATTAGCGCCGTTAATGCGAGGTGTGAGTGAGGGAGCGCGTGAGCGTTAGCTTTCTAATTATGGAGAAAACTAATGAAAAAATTTATTGGGTTCATTCTCATTGTCGGCAGTTTTACAGGTTGCTATGGCGATAGGGTTTTATCTAACTTATTGTTTGATAAGTACTGTAATGAAGAGGGACTTACAGGCCAGTTTATTTACGAGCGTGTCGGGTTAGGGGACGAGTATTTTATACCAATACCTAAAGATAGACGTGAACTTGTGCGTGTTGATAATGGTTTTTTTATCGATGATAGAAAACTATTAATAGATAAACAGCGTTTTATGCAAGATTTTAAGATTAATTGGGTTAAAAAAACTTTGTCACAAATTGGGCCTATTTATATCCAAGAGAAGATCATAGTAAGAAAATCGGATGGTACGGTATTGAGTAAGTCCGTGAATATTCACAATCAAAAAGGTTGGTTAGCAAAAGGAGTGATTTTAGGAATAACCGACAGAGACTCTTGTCCAAAGAGGAAAAATGAGTATGACCAGCTTGTTTATAGTTCATCCCATTATGGTTTAGTTAGAAATACATTTTATAAAAAATAATTTAAAAGGAATTAATTATGATTATTCCCGAATTCACCTAGAAAACCACTGACCATACACAGTACAGTCAGTGAGTAATTTTTTTCCAGATTTATTTATGTGTGTAAGATGCTTTTCCTACACTAACCCCTCATGGTAACAAACTCCTCGCCACCCGTTGGATGGATGGCGACGACGGCATCAAAATCGGCTTTAGTGGCCCCCATTTTGATAGCAACGCCAAAGCCTTGAAGAATTTCGTCCATACCAAAGCCGATGCCATGGATGCCCACGACTTTTTGTTCGGGGCCGACACACACCAGTTTCATTTTGCAGGGCTGGCGGTGTGAGGTGACTGCGGTGTACATGGCGGTAAAACTAGACGTATAAACTTTAACGTTATCTTCGCCGAAACGCGCTTTGGCGTCAGGTTCGCTCAGCCCCATAGTCCCTATGGGTGGATGGCTGAACACCACGGTGGGAATGTTTTCGTAATCCATTTTTGCTTGTGGCATGCCGCCAAATAGCCGTTCCGACAACAGTCTTCCCGCTTTGACGGCCACGGGTGTTAGTTCCACACCACCCGCCATGATATCACCTACACAATAGATCCCTTTGGCCGAGGTATTTTGCCAACCATCGGTAATGATATAACCGTGGGCATCACGTTCTACCTCAGTATGCTCTAAGCCAAGATTAGCCGTGTTAGGCTGCCGACCAATCGCCCAGATCAGGCAGTCCACCTGATATTGTTCACCGTTTTCCAGTAATAAGGTCAGGCTGCCATCGCTGTTTTTGCTGATGCTTTTAGGAATGCTTTCGGTATGTAAAGTCGGGCCGTCTGCGGCCATGGTTTCCACCAGGGTTGCAGACAACATAGGGTCGAAGTTACGCAGTGGCGCATGTTTACGAACAAACAGGTGCGTGTCACTGCCTAATGCGTGCAGTACTCCGGCGATTTCGACGGCAATATATCCGGCACCAATTACGGCAACCCGTTTAGGTTGTTGGCGCAGAGCGAAAAAACCATCGGAATCTATGCCGTATTCGGCACCGGGGATCTCTGGAATGGTTGGCCGTCCGCCAGTTGCTAGCAGAATGTGGTCGGCACTGTACTGCTCGCCGTTTACCTCAATGGTGTGGTTATTGATGAACTTGCCGTAGCCTTGAACCAGTGTCACCTGGTTGTTTGCTAAGCCGCGCTCATAAGAACCGTGGATGCGGTCGATATAAGCTTCGCGGCTCTGTACCAGCGTATTCCAGTCAAAGCGATTAATGCTGACATCAAAACCGTAGTCGGCGGCGTACAGTTTCATCGCCTCCGCAATATGCGCCCCGTACCACATCACTTTTTTGGGAACACAACCCACGTTGACACAGGTGCCGCCCAGTTGTTTTGCTTCTATCAGCAACACTTTGGCGCCACGCATTGCCGCGCGATTAGCAGAAGCGATGCCGCCGCTGCCAGCTCCGAGGCAGATATAGTCGAAATGTTGGGTCATGTGATAACTCCCGTGCTTGTCTATCTGTTGCCGCTAGTAGCAGCCGTTGCTGCCATCAAGACCGCCATTGTAGGGAGAAATGTTGCCGCTGACCAGCGGCGTAATGATTGCGCACTAGAGGCGGCAACGTGACAGGTCGGCACTGCTGGGGCCGCCATTAGCGCACTTTAAACATGACCATTGTTGTTGGTACTGTGACAGTTCTGCTTGCAGGTAACCGTCAATGTGGCTGCTACTTTGCAGACGATTTTTTAGATTTGTCATGCGCTTATGTAACCAGCGGCAACTGGCATCGTCGGCAATAGCGGGGGTGGATTGGGACGCGGCTTGGCGTGACTTTTGGCTACTTCCTGAGGTGATAACTGGCGTTACCGCCTCAGATGACTGATATTCCAATGCGGCCTTGAACTGTGTGGGGATTGGCAGCGGCTTGCCATCAGCATCAACGGCGCGGTTTTGTGGCCTTGGGGTCCGGTTATTGAGTTCGGTTGCGGTTAATGCTGTGACAAACGCCACATGAAATACCGTGATAAAGATGATGAGCAGTTGTTGGCGGCGCATTCCTTGCCTCCCGAGAGGTCGTTCCATCGACCGTGGAAGTTTAGGTGCCGAGTCGTGTTATTGCCAGTTGCTAGTGCTTAGAAACGATAACTCAGCACTATGCCACCAAATGTTTGATTGGGATCATCTATGCAATCTTCATCGCGCGCTTGTTGTTCAATATCGCCTTGGCCAAGGCTGCGATTGAGCTGCAGTGCCACGTTTAGTTGTTCGGTGATGTCGTAAGCCGCTTCTACGCCAAACTGAAAGTTGTTACGACCATCGTGACGCCGCGAGGCAAATCCCATGTCCCAGCCCTGCATGATGTAAGGTGAGATGGTGAGATGTTCAGCGGCTTGCCAACTGCCAGTAAGACTGAATTCTACAAATGCCCCATGCGCTTCTGTGGCGTAGGTATATGCTAGGTTGGGTGTCAACCAATCAACACCATTGTAAGAGAGTTCGGCAGACAGTTCGTTGTCGCTACACCGCTCATCCCCGAAAAATTCCAGCCGTTTATATCCGGTTGCCAAGGCAAAATCGGCGGGAAGTGTGAATTGATACATGAACCCTAAATTCAGCTCTACAAAATTGCGGCTATCGCCAAAGCCTTGGCGTTCATACCATAACCAGGCGCCATCGGTATGCTCGATACCACTCCAGGCAATACCACTGTGTGGCAGGTTGTTGCGTCCTTCTGAGACATAATGGCTTTGCCAATCCATATAGACCATTGTTTCGCTGTCATTACTGGCAAACGCCGTACTTGCTGCCAGCAGCGACAATGCTGCTATTACGCACTTCATCATGGAGACCTTCTTACTGACCTGCATCTGTTGACGGGGTCATTGTATTAACAGCTCCATAACTGTAAATAATAATAACTCTTATTTATGATCGCAAAAGCATTACTGATAATTGCCGAATATATGAACAATAATTTGTGACTTAGCTCCGCGACCTGCCGCTGTGTCCCTGTTAGAGGACGACTCGTGCCACTAAGTTGTTGTGCAATTACCTTGATAAACAGCGAGTGAGGCCTTATCTATAGACACATTGCCTAGCATCATTTTTACTAAGGACTGACCATGACCAACCCTTTACTGCAAGCCAATGAATTACCACCATTTTCCAGTATAAAACCGGAACATATTCAGCCTGCAGTAGCTCAGGCCATTGCGAAATGTCGCGCTAAAATTGATGAAGTCCTCGCGAGTGGCGGCCCATATACTTGGGACAATCTGGTGGCACCACTGGAGCAGGTGGATGACGAACTGAGCCAGATCTGGTCGCCGATCTCGCACATGAATGCGGTGGTCAGTAACGAAGCTTGGCGTGCGGCCCATGACGCTTGCCTGCCACAGTTATCGGAATATGGCACTTATGTTGGGCAGCATCAGGGGTTGTATCAGGCTTACAAAGCCTTGCATGCATCGCCTGCTTTTACCGAACTGACACAGGCACAGAAAACCGTTATTGAACATAGCCTGCGTGACTTTGAATTATCTGGCATTGGTCTGGAAGATCAGCAAAAAGCGCGCTATGGCGAAATCGTAAAGCGGATGTCAGAGCTGACCAGTAAATTTTCCAACCAATTACTGGATGCCACTCACGCCTGGCATAAATTGATCACCGATAAGGCTGAACTGGCCGGGTTACCTGAATCTGCTGTGGATGCTGCCAAAGCCATGGCCGAAGCAAAAGCGTTGGACGGCTGGCTGTTCACGCTGGATTATCCTTCCTATCTGCCGGTGATGATGTACAGCGACAACCGTGCGTTGCGTGAAGAGTGCTATCGTGCGTTTGTCACCCGAGCTTCTGATCAAGGCCCTAATGCGGGCAAGTTTGATAATGGCCCGTTGATGGATGAAATACTCGGCCTGCGTTATGAATTGGCGCAATTGCTAGGGTTTGACACCTTTGCGGAGAAATCTCTGGCAACCAAAATGGCGGAATCGCCAGCACAGGTCATTGCGTTCTTGAATGAATTGGCACTGCGCTCGAAGCCACAGGCCAAGGCCGAACTGGCAGAGTTGCAGGCGTTTGCGAAAGCGCAATACGGCGTAACCGAACTGGCGGCCTGGGATTTAAGTTACTACGCCGAAAAACTGAAGCAGCATAAATACCAGATCTCGCAAGAACAGTTGCGCCCTTATTTCCCAGAAGACCGAGTGCTGCATGGCTTGTTTTACACCGTTAAGCGCCTGTTTGGGATCGATGTGCAGGAACAGCAGACATTTGACCGCTGGCATAAAGATGTGCGTTTTTTCAAATTGATTGATGAAACTGGCGAACATCGTGGCAGTTTCTATCTCGACCTCTATGCTCGCGAAGGTAAACGTGGCGGTGCCTGGATGGATGATTGCCGTGGCCGTCGCGTTACCCGTCATGGTTTGCAAAGGCCTGTCGCTTACCTCACCTGTAACTTTAACCGTCCAGTGGGGGATAAACCGGCGCTCTTCACCCATGACGAAGTGACTACCCTGTTTCATGAATTTGGTCATGGCATTCACCATATGCTGACCAAAGTAGATGTTGGCGGGGTTTCCGGTATCAATGGCGTGCCTTGGGATGCGGTGGAATTGCCAAGCCAGTTTATGGAAAACTGGTGTTGGTCAGCGGAAGCGTTGGCAGAGATCTCCGGTCATTATCAGAGCGGCGAGCCTTTGCCGAAAGCGATGCTGGATAAGATGCTGGCCGCCAAGAATTTCCAGTCAGGAATGATGATGTTGCGGCAACTGGAGTTCGCACTGTTCGATTTCCGTCTACACCAAGAATACGACCCTGCCAAAGGCCCACATATCCAACAGACGCTCGATGATGTGCGGCGGCAAGTAGCCGTAGTGATCCCGCCAGCATTTAACCGGTTCCAGCATGGTTTTTCACATATTTTTGCCGGTGGTTACGCGGCGGGTTACTACAGCTACAAATGGGCAGAAGTGCTCTCTGCTGATGCGTTTTCTCGCTTCGAAGAAGAGGGCGTGTTTAACCAACAGACTGGCCGTGATTTTCTGCATAACATTCTGGAAAAAGGCGGCTCAGAAGAACCCATGGTGCTGTTTGTGCGTTTCCGTGGGCGAGAACCCAGCATTGATGCGCTGTTACGTCATTCCGGGATTGCTGCCTGAAACGTGTGTGATGTATGAATATGAAAGGCGCCTTCTGGCGCCTTTTGTGATCTAGTTAACACTTGTTGACTGGTAAGACCTCTGTTAGCCTGAGCTCAATTATGGCAACTGAGCAAGTGCGATGAACCTGTATTTCCGGCTATTTTGGCTGTTACTCTGGCGCATGCGTCATGCCCGCAGTATTGATTTCCTTGAAGTTTCCCGTTTAGCTTTCCGCGCCTGGCCAACAGATTGCGACATCAATATGCACCTGACCAACGCCCGTTATCCGGCACTGATGGATTTAGCACGCACTTTCATGCTGGCAGAAATGGGGTTGTTGAAGCCCTTTCTGCAACGTAAATGGTTGCCGGTAGTCAACGCGTCTGAGTTCACCTTTATCAGGGATATCAAACCATTACGTAAATTTCATATCGATACCCGGATACTGGGCTGGGACGAAAAGTATTTTTACATTGAACAGCGGTTTGTGAGTGAGCGAGGGCTGCACGCCATTGCTAATGTCAGAGGTTTGTTCGTCTGTCAGGGCCGCAAAATTGCCACGACAGAGCTGCTGCAAGCCGCACAATATCAGGGAAATATGCCACAACTGGCAGAGGATGTGCTGACCTGGAAACAGTTACTGCAATCCAAAAAGCAGCAAAATCAGGCATAAGCAATCAGGACGTGCGTTGGCCGTTTTGCTGGCGTTGCTGTAATTGTTCAACCTCATCCTGTACCAGCATCCAGGAGCCACGTAACTGGGCATGCAACCAGTAGCTGCCCAGTGCCGGAAAATCCAATAGGTTAAAATGCGTTGGTAATGCCGCCAGACTGGGAATGAGCGCACAGTCGGCCATGGTGAAGCCTTCGCCACACAACCAATGGTGCTGCTCTAATTGCTGTTCTAGCTGTTCCAGTAAGGTGCGAATACGGTTTTCTAGTTGTCGTTGCAATAAAGGTTGTTGCAGCTCTTTCGGTAATCTCTGTTGTTGTTCCAATTGCAGCAGTGGATAGCTGAGGTAATTGTCTATCAGTCGATCATACAGTCGCACCTGCAACTGCTGCGGGGCGGCGTCCGGGAGTAGCTTACTGCCGCTATCTCCTATGTGATCCAAATACTCCACTATGATGCTGGATTCGGGTAACTGGCTGCCGTCGCTGGCGATCAGCAGGGGTAGACGACACAGAGGTTGCAGTTCGGCAAAGGCTCGCCGTTGCAGCGGATCGTGCAAATCGGTCACCCGAGGCAGAAAACTCAGCTGTTTTTCGAACATCGCCAGCAATACTTTTTGCGAATGGCGAAACAACGGGTAGTAATAAAGCTCCATGGTGCCCTCCGGCAAACGCGTCCCTATAACTTTAGCGGTTCATGGCCGATCGCCCCAGTTGTTGCTGTAAAAAATCCAGCAACACTTGCATGCGCGGGGGCAAGATCTCTGTGCAAGATAGATAGCTGCGCAGTGTCACTGTTGCCAACTGATAATTAGGCAGCAGCCAATGCAGTTGTTTGAGCAACTGTTCACCCAACAGATATTCTGGCAATACGGCAATCCCCATTCCTTGTAGTACCAGTTCCCGTAATGCGAGTAATTGGTTACAACAAATGATAGGCGTTAGCCGCACCTGTAGTGCTTCTGCTACCGGCCCCTGCAGTGCCAGCAGTTGTGGCAGCAGTTCAGTGCCATTGCTCAAATAGGGATATTGCCCCAAACGGTCGGGGTGTAACGGGTTACCGTAACGTTCCAATAGAGCCGGAGACGCTACTAAGTGTTGAGTAAATTGCGCTAATGCCGTGCCACCGCTTGGTGTTGCGGTTGCTTCTGCACATAACAACAGATCCGGTTGTCGTAGCCGTAATTCGGTTAATGGGAGATCAAGCCATAAATTCAGTTGCAGGTGTGGCTGCTGTTGCTGAAAACGGGGCAGTAACGGGATGAGTAACGCTTGAGCAATATCGGCCGTGGTCGCGATACTGATAGTACCAAACAGCGCTGCGGGGCTGGCGCTCGCTGTTGTTCGGCTTGTTTTGCCAGTTGCAGTAATTCGGCACAATTACGGAAGAATTCCCGGCCATTGTCTGTCAGACTGATATTGCGGGTCGTACGATTGAGTAAACGACAATTGAGGCGTTGTTCCAGTTTTTTCAGGTGTTGACTGACCATAGAACGGCTGATGTTGAGCGCCATTGCCGCCGCAGTGAGTGAGCCTTGCTCCACAACGGTGGCAAATACCAGCATGCGATATAACTGAAAAGCGTCCATAAGGGTTGCCTGTTTAGCCAGAGTAACCAAAACTATAAGTTAAACACTGATTATTTAATTTCGCCACGCAGGGGCGGCATGTCTGGCTCCCCGGTGGTTGTCAGGTAGGGACACATACCATGAATAAACCTGAAGCGTTTGATGAGATATATGCCCGTGCCAGTGAACGCAAGGGCGGCGATGAACGGCTCGAAAGCCTGCTACCAGCCGTGTTGACTCCAGAAGAGTTACAACAGTATGCCGATGCCGAATTGTTATCGGCAATGAGCAAGCAGGTGTTTCAGAGTGGTTTTGTCTGGAAAGTGGTGGAGCATAAATGGCCGCTGTACCAACAGGCATTTTTTAATTTTGAGCCGCTGAAAATACTGATGCTGTCACCGGAACAGATCCAGCAACGTGCCGCAGATCCGCAGCTTATCCGCCATCTTAAAAAACACAGGCGATTTATGACAATGCCTTGATGGTAAGAGAAATCGCTCAGGAACATGGCAGTCTGGCGCGTTATATTGCGCTGTGGCCAGTAGAAGAGATTACGGGCTTGTGGCAACAGCTGAAACAGCGTGGTGCCAGATTGGGCGGCAATACTGGCCCATATTTTCTGCGGAATATTGGCAAGGATACTTTTTGCTGACGGAAGATGTCAAAGGTTATTTTAAGGCGCAGCAGTTAGTGGATGCTAGTTTTACCTCGGCAAGTGGCCTGAATCAGGTGCAGGCTGTGTTTAATCATTGGCAACAGAGCAGTGGACGCAGCATGGCACAGATTAGCCGGATCTTGTCGTGCAGTGTGGGTGATAATCGACTATGAAAAAAGATCAAAATAATGCTTGCGAATCTAAATGAGAATTATTACTATTAAGTTGCGTTCCAAAACTCATCCTTAATGACAAGTTTTGCGGTAATGACTTCGAATTATGGTGTTCCTGAGTTTGCAAAGCACGACATTGCTCACACACTCTTTGTGGCCGGGTTAATAACCCGGTCTTTTTTTATCTATTAATCGCTATGCTCAGTTTTGCCAAACAGTGGATCATCTACGGGTGGGTTAAACGGTTCTTTGGCTTGGTGATGCAAGGTGATGGTGAAGAGTGTGCCAGTTCCGACGATGGAACGAACATCGATCGTGCCACCTATGCGGTTGATGATCCCGTAACTCAATGATAAGCCTAAGCCAGTACCATCTTTGCGGGTGGTATAAAACGGGTCAAAAATGCGCCCCATCTGCTCTGCGGGGATGCCGCGGCCCTCATCTTCAATCTCAATTCTGGCGCCAATCGGTTTACCTTTTACTACCCAGTCATAAGTACGCAGCCAAATGCGGCCTTTGCCATCCATCGCATGCGCGGCATTCATCACCATATTGATCAATACTTGCAATAACTGCGGTCGATTGACTTCTACCGGGTAGCTGGCATTGAGTTCAGGCAATAACACCACTTCCTGCTTGCCAAGCGAGTGACGCACCAGCAACTGCATCTCTTCAATGATGGGGGTCAATTGCTGGATCTCTAACGGTGCGTTAAATTCGCCTGGCCGGCTGTACTGTAATAAACTGCGGATAATGGTACTGATACGGCCAACTTGCTGAATAATAAGATTAATCTCTTCTTCTACAACCTTGGCATTATCGCCCAGTTCATAACGCAATAGCTCCATATTGCCGAGGATCACCGCGGTGGGATTATTGATTTCATGAGCGATGCCTGCGGTAAGTTCCCCCAGCGCTGTGAGCTTTTCATTGGTGACCAGTTGGTGACGGGTTTCATTCAGCAGCTTAACGTTTTTCTGGAGTTCTTCGGTTTTTTCTTGCTGCTGCGGGTACGTTCTTCGACCTTCATCTCCAACTGTTCGGCAGCCGCCTGGATTTGCGTATTGCGGTGTTGTAACAGATCCAGCATCCGATCAAACTGCTCAGCCAGATTTGCCAGTTCATTGTCCCGATCCAGCCCCAGTGCACCGATGCGCATGTTGTGACCAGACTGTACGGCGTTAACCACATGATGAATGCGCTCAATGGGCTGCAACAAGCTGTAAGCACCGCGATACACCAGCATGCCGGAGACCAGCAACACCAACATCAATATGGTGCCGAGTTCAATAATATTCAGCAGATAGTTATGGATGAAGGGAGCTTCGGAAAAACCACTGTAGATCATGCCGATACGTTTACCGCGAATATCTTCTAGCGGGGCATAGGCGGAGATAAACCAGTCGTTATAGACAAATGCTCTGTCGATCCACAGCTTGCCTTGATCCAGCACTTTTTGCCGGACTTCTTCAGAGACCAGCGTGCCGAGTGCCCGGCCCTGCATGCTATCGTGGCCTGGGCCTATATTCAGCGGCACATTGGTACTGATACGAATGTTGTCGAGGAAGATAGTCACTGTGCCGATGGAGTGATCCGGCAGTGTCCCGCGGTCATACACCAAGTCGCGGATATGGTCGACGATACGAGTATCGCCATTGATCAGTATCCCACCGTCCAGATACCAACCAACATGTCCTTGGGCATCGGGTACGGGTAACAAACTACGACTCAAGAGCCCACGGTTTTCTTCTGTGTTTTTAGGGGCTTGTGCCCTTGGGGTCACCACTATTGGAACATGGGCACGTTGGGCTAAATTACTGTCTATGCGCGTTAGTTCGGAGACTCCCAGCACCATCAGCCCGGAATACGCCTGGTGGCCGATAACTCTGGGTAACATCTGGCGTAGTTGAGGATCTCCGGCGACGTTATCAATACTCACCAGTCGCAGAAAATCCAGATTCAGTAATTTCTGTTGTTGCTGTAGAAATTCGCGAATGTTTTCCAGCTGTTGATTATCGCCATTTTCTACGGCGCGAAAAGCGGTCTGGAATTCATAAGAGTGCATGACTCTTTCTAGCTGCTTTTCCTGATGTTCTTGTACCGACGACAGTGTGTTTATTGCCACCGTCAGATCGGCTTTTACCTTCATAAACAGCTGCTTGCCTGTGTAGCTGATATTCCAGTAAATCGTGATAAACACCAGACTCACCAGTGTCAGCAGGATCGGCAGCAGTGTCAGGATCAAAATGCGATAGCGCACCTTGGCCCGCATCTGCCGCCAGGTTATGCCGAAAAACCGCTGGAACAGAGACACTTAATCCTCCGCGTCTGGGTCGGTGTCAAACCACTCTTTATATTTACGATCTAATGTTTTACGTGAGACTCCCAGAATTCTGGCGGCGGCTGATTTGTTGCCGCCATGAGCATCAACTACGGCTGTGACATGATCGCGTTCTACATCTTTTAATGGCCAATCTAACGGGTAACCGGTCTGCACTGGTTGTTCTATTTTGGGCAGATCTTTCCAATATTCAGCGGGTGGTTTACCCAGTAGCAGGCAACGTTCAATCATGTTGCGTAACTCGCGGATATTTCCGGGCCAAGAATATTGCTGTAGTTTCAGCAGATCTTCATGGCTCCATACCACTTCGCGTACCCCCAGTTCTGCGCCCAACTGCCGGGTAAAGTGATGGGTGAGTTCCACCACATCTTCGGGGCGATTACGCAACGGCGGGATCACGATATTGAGTACATTTAGTCGATAAAACAGATCGCGACGGAACTCTCCGGCTTCCACTTCTTCGGCCAGTTTACGGTTAGTGGCGGCGATAACCCTGACATCAATCGCCACTTCTTTCTCACTGCCGACCGGGCGAATGGATTTTTGCTCCAGCACCCGCAACAGTGACGTCTGCATCTTCAGTGGCATTTCACCGATTTCGTCGAGAAAAATGGTGCCACCAGAGGCGAAACTGAACAGACCTTCGCGATTACCTTTAGCACCGGTGAATGAACCGGCGGTGTGACCAAACAGTTCACTCTCTAGCAGTTCAGGGGCAATGGCACCGCAGTTTACTGGCACGAACGGCCCTTGACGGCCACTGAGCAGGTGCAACTGCCGGGCAACCAGCTCTTTGCCTGTGCCAGATTCCCCTTCAATAAGGATGACTGAGTTGGTGGGCGCCACGCGTTCAATGATGCGTTTTACCTCTTTCATGGCATCACTGTTGCCGATGATGGAGGAGGAGTAACCGGCGGAAACCTCGCGGCGTAACATCAGGTTTTCCCGCTTCAGCAGTCGCCGTTCAATACAGCGATCCACCGACTGCATCATCTGATCCAGATGGAATGGCTTCAGGATAAAATCAGATGCTCCCGCACGCAGTGCCTGAATTGCCACATCCATGTCGGCATAGCCGGTCATAAAAATGATGTCGGAGCGACGTTCTTGATCGTCCAGTGCTTCACGCCATTCAATGCCGGAACGTCCCGGTAAGCGAATATCGACGATCAACAGATCAAAATGGCAGCGGCTGCGCAACTGTTCCGCCTCTTCGATGCTGGCGGCGGTTTCGACCAACGCAAATTTCTTGGCCAGCGCTTTGCTGAGGAAACTACGCATTCCCGGTTCATCGTCGACGATCAATACCGATACCGCAGACGGCAGTGGTTTCAGTGGCGGATCAATTTGGCTCATAGAATTATTCGGCAAGACATTTTGACTCATTAGCGTAACATTCTATCATTGATGTTGCCTAATTTGGTCAGTATGGGTCACGCAAAAACCAGTGTGTGACAAAATGTCTGGATAAATTTCGACAGAGTTGTGATGTGGATCACGTGATAGTCTCTTACCTGTACGCATTTTGCGCAAAATTGGTAGTGGCATCCAAATTGCTACAATTGGCCGGAATAAAAAAATGGACGAGGTTTCCCACTATGAATGGCGACCCGTTCGCTATTATCAAGGAGCAATCATGCTGAAAATGAAACAACTATTGGGGTTCGTTGTTGCTGCCGGGATGCTGTTTAACATCTCTGCTTATGCCCAGGATGCAAAAGTTATTAAGCTCGCCACGACTACCAGTACTGAAAACTCTGGTTTGCTGGGATATTTGTTGCCCAAGTTTGAAGCCGATACTGGTTATCAAGTGCAGGTGATTGCTACCGGTACTGGTAAGGCGCTGAAACTGGGCTCTCAAGGTGACGTGGATTTGGTGATGACTCATGCACCAAATGCTGAAGCTAAATTTGTTAATGATGGCTTTGGTGTTGAACCTCGCGGCATCATGGAAAACGATTTTGTGGTACTGGGCCCGAAAAATGACCCTGCCAAAATCCGTGATAGCAAATCTGCCGAAGAAGCATTCACCAAAATCGCCAAGTCTGGCGTTGCTTTTATCTCCCGTGGTGACGATTCAGGTACCAACAAGAAAGAGTTGTTGATCTGGAAAGCGGCGGATGTAAAACCTGATTTTGCCGGGTATAAAGCGGTTGGTCAGGGCATGGGCAAAACCCTGCTGATGGCTAACGAAATGCAGGGATACACACTGTCAGATCGTGGCACTTATATCGCTTATAAAGGTAAGTTAGATATGCAGATTGATTTTGATGGGGGTAAAACACTCGCGAACCCTTATCAAGTGATTCTGATCAACTCTGCCAAATATCCCGATCTGAACCATAAAGGTGCGCGTGCGTTCAGTGACTGGTTGATCAGCGACAAAGGTCAGCAACTGATCAATGACTTTAAAGTACAAGGACAGCAACTGTTTAAAGCCACTTATCACAAATGACAGAAGGCTGGTTAGCCCTGATACAGCAGGCTTTTGGCCTGCTGTTTAGCCTAGACCCAGATGTCTGGTCTATCATCTCAGTATCCTTTTCCGTGTCGTTCGCGGCACTGCTTATCACCCTCCTTCCCTCATTAATCATCGGATTTATACTGGCATTTAGCCATTTCCGCGGTCATTGGATCGCCATTAATCTGGTGCAGACCTTACAGTCAGTTCCAACTGTGGTGATCGGTTTGCTGGTCTATCTGCTGCTTACGCGCAATGGCGCCTTTGGTAATCTGCATTGGTTGTTTACCCAAAAAGGGATGATTGTGGGGCAGATGATGATCTGTGCGCCAGTACTGGTAGCCATGAGCCATGCGGCGTTTACCAGTGTGGACAAACGGGCCTGGGAGACTTGCCGGACGCTAGGTGCTAGCTGGTTGGGCGCAGTGTGGGTCATTTGCCGTGAATTGCGCGTGCCGCTATTAATGGCGATCATTGCCGCGTTCTCCAGAATTGTCACCGAAGTGGGCTGTTCCATGATGGTGGGTGGCAATATTGCCGAGGTCACGCGCAACATCCCTACCGCTATTGCCTTGGAAACCAGTAAAGGTGACTTTGCTCAGGCTATCGCCTTGGGGCTGGTGTTACTGATTTTGTCACTGATTCTGAACTTTCTGCTGGGTGCCTTACGTGGTGCCGCTCAGCCACGAAGCCATTAGGACGTCATATGTGCAGCATTATTGCCAGTGATATCGAGATGCGCTTTGGTGAACGTTTACTGTTCACCGCCGAACATCTGCGTTTTCGTCAACAGGATGTGATTTACCTGCAAGGAGACAATGGGAGTGGTAAAACAACGCTGATGAAGCTGTTGGCCGGATTATTGCGGCCAAGCCGAGGCTATATTGTGGCGAACGGTTTTGCTAAGACATCTTGGTGGCGTAAAGATTCTTTGCTGGGTAAAGCCCTGTATTTGCACCAGCATCCCTATCTGTTTGAAGGTAATGTCGGCTACAATTTGCAGCTGGCGCAGCGCTACAGTAGGCTGAGCGTGGTGGAACGGCGGCAACGCATGACATCAGCCATCGAACTGGCCAAACTCGATAAGTTACTGAAAGCCAATGCTGCGACGCTGTCTGGTGGGGAACGGCAGCGCTTGGCATTGGCGCGGGTCTGGTTGTTGAAACCTTCACTGTTGATGCTGGATGAACCCATCTCCAATATGGATCGGGTATCACAGCAGTTAGTATGTCAGATGATCAGTGAATTAAAGCAACAACATACCGGGCTGTTGATCAGCAGCCATCAGGATTCTGAGCTGATCCAGTTATGTAATGAACGTTGGCAAATTAAGTCGCAGCAAATTACGACTTCCCAACTATATCCGGGAACACAAGCGGAGTTGAACAGACATCATGTCGCAGCAGATTGAAGCAATGATCCTTGCTGGGGGCTGGCAAGGCGGATGGGTGGCAAAGATAAGGGACTGATCGATCTTCTGGATAAACCGATGATCGTGCACGTGATTGACCGACTTAAAAATCAAGTAAATAAGATACGGATCAACGCTAATCAAAATCAACAAAGGTATGCTGCTTTCGGTTTGGAGGTCTTTGCTGATCAGCTGGAAGGGTTTCTGGGGCCATTGGCGGGCATATACAGTGGTTTGGCGGGGTGTCAGGCTGAACTGATGCTGGTGGTGCCTTGCGATTGTCCGTTATTGCCGCTGGACTTGGCGGCGCGCATGTTGCAGCAATTACAGGCAGAAGATGCCGATTTAGCCGTGGCCACTGATGGTGAGCGTGATCATTCAGTGGTGTTATTACTGAAACCGCAACTGCGGCAATCGCTAAAGACCTACCTAGAAAGTGGCCAGCGCCGGGTAGAAAGCTGGTTCGCAAATTTAAAAGTGGCCAGAGTATCATTTGCCGATCAACCTAATGCTTTCGTTAATATCAATACCGATGAACAGAAACAGCAACTGGCCGCAGTGATATCAAACGCTTAACGAGGTTCCTATGAGCACTGTTTTCCATAATCCGTTGCCGATTCCTGTTTTGGGGTTCTGTGCCTATAGTGGCACCGGCAAAACCACGCTGCTTAAGCAATTGATCCCGGTTTTAAAACAACGTGGGCTACGGTTAGCGGTGCTCAAACATGCCCATCACAATTTCGATGTGGATATTCCCGGCAAAGACAGTTACGAGATGCGTAAAGCGGGGGCGCGGCAAATGCTGGTGGCCTCTCATGTACGCTGGGCGTTGATGACGGAAGATCCGCAAGACACAGATCCTGATTTAGAACATCTGCTGCAACAGTTGGAAGCGGATAAAGCGGATCTAGTGCTGGTTGAAGGCTTTAAAAAACTCGCATTGCCCAAAATTGAACTGCACCGGGCAGCGCTGGGTAAACCTTTTATTTATACCGAAGATCCCAACATTCTGGCGGTAGCCTGTTGTGATGAAACGAACTTACCCGCGCAAATACAGCGGCTGGACATCAATAATGTTGAGCAGATTGCCGACTTTGTTTTGCAATACGCGGCGAACTGGCATCCAGAAGTCCCAAGCGTAAAACCGCTGCCGCTTGATACGGTTGGTTCGGCTACAGGTGACAGCCTGTCCGTGCGCCAGGGGATCGATAAGATTCTGGCACAGGTTCAACCCATCACCAGCGCTGCCACTCTGCCGTTGGATGACAGTGACAACCGCATCCTGGCTCATGACGCAATATCACCCGTGAATGTCCCACAACAGACTAATTCTGCGATGGACGGTTATGCCTTTGTCTATAGCGAGCCATTACCTGAACGCTTTGTGGTGAAAGGTGAAGTGTTGGCAGGACACAGTTATGACGCCCAACTACAACCTGGCGAAGCGGTAAGAATTATGACCGGCGCACCATTACCCTCCGGGGCCAATGCGGTGCAGCCGCGTGAGTTAGCCACAGAAACGGAGGGTTATGTAAGTTTCTCTGGCAAACTCAAGACGGGGCAAAATGTCCGCTTAGCCGGGGAAGATATCGCTCAAGGGGCGGTGGCTTTGGCCGCAGGCAGCCGCCTCGGTGCCGCAGAGCAAGGGTTACTCGCCTCTTTAGGTTTTGCGGAAGTGAGCACTGTGCGTCGGCCAGTGGTAGCGGTTTTTTCATCCGGTGATGAGGTCTGTCAACCGGGCACTGAACTAAAACCGAATTGTATCTATGACTCTAATCGTTTCACTATCAAAGCGATGGCAAAACGATTGGGGTGCGACGTTATCGATCTTGGCATTATTGAAGACTCGGAAGCAGCGCTGACTGCCGCCCTGGCAGGCGCTGCGGCAAAAGCGGATGTAGTGATCAGCTCCGGTGGCGTGTCCGTCGGCAATGCGGATTACATCAAAAAGGTGCTGGCCGCTATTGGTGAAATCCACTTCTGGCGCATTAACATGCGGCCTGGGCGGCCATTAGCCTTTGGTAAGGTCAAAGATGCACTGTTTTTCGGGTTACCGGGTAATCCGGTAGCCACTATGGTGGTGTTCTTACTATTTGTGCAGCCTGCGCTGCGCAAACTGGCTGGCGAGCTTGACTGGCAACCACAGTTACTGCCAGCCATTGCCGATGAAGTGTTCAAGAGCCGCCAAGGACGTACAGAATTCAGCCGGGCGATTGCCAGCATGGGCGCTGATGGTCAACTGCATGTGACGGCTACCGGTTCCCAGGGTTCTGGCATGTTAAGTTCTATGGTAAAGGGCAACTGTCTGGCGGTGATTGGCGATCAGGACGAACGTGTTGATGCTGGTCAGCCCTTGTATATTCTGCCATTTGGCGCGCTGCTGTGAGGTATAACTATGGGCCTCAGCGATGGTTTTTCCCGCAAAGTGGAATATCTGCGGTTATCTGTAACAGATAGATGTGATTTCCGGTGTGTCTATTGTATGGGCGACAATCCTCGCTTTTTGCCCAAGCACCAAGTGTTGTCTCTGGAGGAGATGGCACATGTGTGTCAGGCCTTCACCGAAATGGGCGTAAGTAAGATTCGTCTGACCGGTGGTGAGCCGCTGATGCGCCGTGATGTGATCCAATTGGTTGAACGTCTGCACCAGCTCCCAGGAGTGCGGGAACTGTCGATGACGACCAATGGTTCACATCTCACCAAACTGGCTCCAGCGTTGAAAGCTGCTGGATTATCACGACTTAATATCAGTCTGGATACACTTAACCCCGTGCGTTTTCAGGCACTGACACGTATCGGTAAGCTGGAGCGGGTGGTGGCTGGCATCGATGCCGCTATTGCCGCGGGTTTTGAGCGCATCAAGGTGAATGCGGTGATCCTCAAACAGCGCAATGAAGATGAAATTCTGGCGCTAGTGGAATTTTGCCGTAGCCGTGGCTTGGATATCGCCTTTATTGAAGAGATGCCGTTAGGGGAGATGGCGGAACGACAGTCGCCACGTTATATGTCCAGTGATGATGTGCAGCAGGTGATTGAACAACATTATCCGCTAACATTGTCTAACCGCCGTACCGGCGGCCCTTGCCGTTATTTCCAGATGCCAGACAGTAATATTCATATCGGCTTTATCTCACCGCATAGCCATAACTTTTGCCATGAATGTAATCGGGTGCGAGTGACTGCCGATGGACGTTTGTTGCTCTGTCTGGGGAATGAAAATTCGGTCGATCTGAAGCAGGTTGTACGTGATTACCCAGATGATATCGCGCTGCTGAAACAAACCATCACCGAGTCTTTGCAGCGCAAACCGCGCTCGCATCATTTTGACCAGCCAGACAGCCCGCAAATTCTGCGGTTCATGAATGTCACTGGTGGCTAAGGTTCTGCCAGTGATACACTGACGCGTATTGGCCGGGAGTATCGATAATGGCGCTGACTCGCAAACAGTGGAACAACATCCTCATCATTGCATCGGTAGTGATGGTGGGGTTGTTGACGCTGTTGAATAAACATACCCATGACACCCCCAAAGAAACCGTGCCGTTATTTGATGAACAGGCACAACTAGCGCAATTACAGCTCGCTGGTGTGTGGATGGCTCGTGATAGTAAAGGCGAGTGGCAGTGCGATGACAAAGTGCTCAATTGCCAGCCTTGGGTCAATAGTTGGCTGCATATTCGGGTGTCGGCACTGTTGGATGCACCCAAGTTGGACGCCGCGGCCAAACCACAGGAACTGCTGCTGCAACTGACCGATCGCGAAGCGCAGATCTGGTTATTGTTTGCTGACTCAGGGCTATTGAAATCCGCAGCCGGAAACTGGTATCAGATCCCTCCGAGTCTAAGAACTTCATTACAACCATTACTCAATGCCAGTGTTGAGTAATGTGATAGCAAGAGAAATTCCCCGTTATGCCTGAATTACCAGAAGTTGAGGTGACCCGCCGTGGCATTGAGCCGTGGTTAGTGGGCCAGACAGTACGTCGGTTGGTGGTTCGCAATGGCAACTTGCGTTGGCCAGTGCCAGAACTTGCGCAGCAGATTGTTGGGCAAACCATTCATGCGGTGCGGCGGCGTGCCAAATATCTGTTACTGGATACCGATGCGGGTACCACCATAGTGCACTTGGGGATGTCTGGCAGTTTACGCATTCTTACCCAAGCGACTCCGCCAGCGAAACACGATCATATCGATCTGGAATTAGCCAATGGCAGAATTCTCAGGTTTAATGATCCGCGTCGTTTCGGCGCCTGGTTGTGGTGTGAGTTACCTGAACAAGCTCATCCCTTGCTGGCAAAGCTCGGGCCGGAACCGCTGACAGACGCCTTTAATCCGCTACATCTGCAACAGGCGCTTGCCGGTAAAACCAAAGCAATCAAGTTATGTTTGATGGACAACAGCATAGTGGTAGGCGTTGGCAACATATATGCTAACGAAGCCTTGTTTGCCGCAGGCATTCATCCGCAAACTGCTGCGGAGCAAGTAAAGTCAGCACAGTTAGTGGTGCTGGTGGCTGAGATTAAGGCCATTCTGGCGCAGGCTATTACGCAAGGGGGCACCACCCTCAAAGATTTTGTGAATGCCGATGGTAAGCCTGGCTATTTTGCGCAGAAATTGTTGGTTTATGGCCGTGGAGGTCAAGCTTGCCTGCACTGTGGCTGCTTGTTAACAGAAATTCGCCTCGGACAACGTAGTACGGTCTTTTGCCCAAGTTGCCAACCTGTCAGCACACGTAAGCAAGCTCGCAAGCTGAAAAATAAGCAAACAGATTAACGAGTGTTAATCCTCTAATAGGCAGTTACTGTTTTTAATTCAATCGATTGCTGAGATTATTCATTTAATAATAACAATTAGCAGACGATTAGTGACATTGATTATATTTACTTAACTAATAATTATCGCTAGCCTGAGCCTTTCCTGTTGTGATGTATAGGAGGGGTTGTGGCGGCGCGCATGAGTAGTGTTGCCGGGTTCGGGGTGCGTTTAGGTTGCACGACGATAGGTTTGTTACTGGCTGGATATCTGTTCTTTTACGTCGTTGGCTTCGTCGATACCCGTGCAGCTAAGGAATTCTGTCAGGTGCTGCCATTGCAGATGGTGGAGTCGCCGCAACAACTGTGGCGCGCAGAAGTGAGTTTTTCTAACTGCAATACCGGACATTCCCATCAGTGGTACAGTTACTTGGGGTTGGTGGATAAGTCAACTGGTGCTCGTTATCCGGCCTTGATGGTTGTTAAAGGGCGCCACGAGCAATTGAACCTAACCTGGCAGGAAAGTGGATTGCTTCAGGTAAGTGGTTTTCCTAGCGAAGCATTAGTGCATTTTGAACAGCCTGTCGATGACGATATTGCCATCGCTTTTTCTTCCCAATAATTTTTTCAAACTGTTATTCAACAACTGTTAAACCAACAAGCAAAACGGTATGTTACGCTAGCGTGCGCTGGCGATGGCCGGGATTATCAGTTGGTTGGAGAATACAGAGTTGAAACAGATTTTCGCGTAGGGTTAACGGATTGGCTGGCAAAATTTGGCATTAACAGTGAACCCTCCGGTTGGTTAGCTACCTCTATCTTGATCCTGCTGAGTTTGTTGCTGGCTGCGGCCACCTTTTTGTGATCCGTCGTGGTGTGGTGCGAGCAATGAACCTGATGATTGTCCGCTCCAAAGCCACTTGGGATGATATCTTCCTGCGTCATCGCGTACTTGAAAAATTGTCACTGTTGGCACCCGCAATAGTGCTGAACTTCTTGGTGCCAGTCGCATTAACCGAGCATAAGCTTGCCAGTGGCTTAGTCGATAAAGTACTGAGTGTTTGGCTGGTAGTGGTTATGGTGCGCGCCTTGTATGCCGCACTGGATGCAGTCAATGAAGTGGCAGATGTTAACCTCATTAGCCGACGGTTGCCGATTAAAAGCTTTGTGCAGCTCTGCAAACTGTTCCTGTTCTTTGTTGCTTTGATCGTCAGTATCTCGGTACTTGCTGACCAGTCGCCCGTCTACTTCCTCAGCGGTTTAGGTGTTGCCACTGGTTTGGTGATGTTGGTGTTTAAAGACACCATTCTGGGGTTTGTTGCTGGTATTCAACTGGCAGCTAACCGTATGGTAAGCCCCGGTGACTGGATCCAGATGGATAAGTACGGTGCCGATGGCTCGGTGGAAGAAGTCTCTCTGACCACAGTCAAAGTGCGTAATTGGGATCAAACCATCACGATGATCCCGGCCTATGCCCTTGTATCCGATGCCTTTCGCAACTGGCGCGGGATGTCAGAATCCGGTGGCCGACGTATTAAACGCGCGATCAATATCGATATCAATTCCATCCGTTTTTTGACCGAAGAGGATCGTAAACGGCTGGCAAAAATCAATTATCTTAAGGAATACCTGCCGAAGAAAATTCATGAACTGGGTGAATCCAATGCTAAAATTTCCGACATGGACATGCCCGTCAACGGGCGGCGCTTGACCAATGTCGGGACGTTCCGGGCATATTTAGTGGAGTATTTACGGCACCATGAAAAAGTCCATAAGGAGATGACCCTAATGGTGCGGCAGTTAGCGCCCACTACCGAGGGATTGCCTCTGGAATTGTATATCTTCACCAATGATACCCGCTGGGTATATTACGAAGAGATCCAGTCAGATATTTTTGATCATATCTTTGCCATTTTGCCGCAGTTCGACTTGCGGGCATTTCAGGCACCAACCGGCAATGATATTCGCAGTTTGCAACGCCCTGCCGTGCCACAGAAGTAATGTGCGCAGGTTTGCCTTGGTGCTTGTGTTGATGGTACGTTTTGATTGGAACGATAATTATCAACAAGTTCTTGATGGATAAGGATATCAGATGACGCTATTACGGATACTGCTGCTCTGTGGCAGTTTGTGCTGCAGTACGCTGGCACAGGCGGTACCTACTGATGATGTCATGGCGCTGTTACAGCACCAGCAACAGACCTGGAACCAAGGGGACATCAACAGTTATATGCAGGGATACTGGCATAACGACCAACTGCGTTTTGTCTCCGGCGGACGCTTTGTTTATGGTTGGGATAATATGCTGAAGGCTTACCAGCAAAACTATCCAGATCAAAAGACGATGGGGCAACTGCAACTCAAGGTCAGCGATATCCGCATGCTGAGCAACTATGCGGCGTTGGTTGTGGGCGAATGGCAGCTACAGCAGCCTCGTGGGGTGAGTTCCGGCGTGTTTACGCTTTTGGTCGAAAAACATGATGATCAGTGGGTGATCGTGCATGACCACACCTCATAAGCGCGTTTCACTCAGCGCAAACTGGAACTTTTCTTGGCCGAGTTCGCGGCCAGCACTGTTATAACGCACCTCGATGAACTGCATGATCCCGGTGCGATGTTGTAACACTAGCGTGGTGCTGCGCGTGCCATATTGGGGGTGACGAATAAAAATCGCCGACAGTTTACGTTCCCATTCAGGCTCAATACCCGTGGCGGGGAGTTGTGCCTCATCGGCCTCGGTTGCATCCCGCATCAATGCTAATAAGGCCTCGGTATCCAGCGGCTGATCAGCACCGACCAACTGCTGTAATGCGCGCGTACCTTGTGCCATCTTCGGCCAGATATCATCTAGCGCCCCATTACTGACAGCGTGAAACCCCGCCGTCAGTGGCAGTATTTCACCACTGAGACTATTACAACAAAACAGGCCAGCGGCCGAGCCAAAAACCAGATTGAACGGATTATAATCCTGCCGATGCTGCATCAACCAGGCGGGTGTTATTGGGGATTGCAGTGCTTTTATCACCAGTTCCCCTCGGCTACGACAGTCATCGCGTATAAGATGTGGGGCGCGAATATTGGTGAGTGCTGCCAAGTCTCCCCGGCGATTTACTCCGAGCCAACTACCTCCGGCACTCAAATCCTTACCCGCCAGCAGTTGTGGCTCGGTGGGCCAGAAGTGGGCTGCGGCCGTGGGACGATGATGATACTCATCGCGGTTAGCGCAGAGAATAAGTGGGTAATCTGGATGCTGCTGTAGCGCTATAAACAGAATGCACATAACCAGGCTCCCTAAGCGTTAGCAGCCCTAATCACCACAGATTACCGAACTCAGTGATGATGTTCGGCGTGACTGTGATGATGCACTGCTGGTGGCGTTGACAGTGTTTGTGGTTTTAAGGCTTTCAGGAAGCGTCTTGGCCCCTGACGCAGCAGACTGACAGCAAACAGCAAGGCCAGTATCGATAGCGCGATAGTGCTGGCTGCTGGCCATTGTGGCAGTAACAGTTGCCATTGGGGTTGCCAGTAGCTAACCAACAAGGTGAGCAGCAATAGCAGCGATAACGCAGCGGTTTTTTGCAATATTGATAATGCTCGCAGTTGGCTAATATTCAGCAGTTGTGCGGCACATAGACTCAGTACCAGTGCTGGTGGATTCCAACCGCTATACGCCAGCGTGGCCGCGAGCACAGTGCTGCCCAAGGGATTGAATTGCATCGGGATAAAGAGCAACACCAGTACTGCCACCTGGAGCCAATCATTGGTTAACGGCACGGATGGATGACCAATCAGATTAGCTAATAGCAAACTCAATAGTATCCACGGAGCACTGCGATCAACCCCGTAACTGAATCCGAATTCAAGGGCGCTGGTGCTGGGTTGCGGTTGACTGTCTACCGCTTTGGCTTGCAATACTGCGAGTAGCCCACCGATTAGCAGCAAAGAAGATAACTGCAAGAGGGCGTACAGTGGCCCTAGTAATAGTAGGGTCAACAACAGCACCTCAGGCCCGGCAAGCCGTTGTAACCACTGTAATCCAGGCCGCTGGTTATCTGGCCGCAGCCCTAAAGCGTAGCGGCCAACCGCTACGGCGTGGGCGAACAACAGCGCTGGGGCGAGCATTTGCAGCCAGTTAAAAAGTTGCAGTGATTCATGTGCGTGAGCCTCATGGGCGTGTTCTCCTGAATCCATCAGCATTAACACTGCCAGCAAGCCCAAACCAAGCAAGCTGCCAAAACCGGCATACAACTCATGGCGGCCACTGTGAGCGTTTTCGTTCCCATGCGGCTGATGCAATACCACATGCAGAATTGAACCAGTGACAAACGCCTGCAAATACACTGTGTTATCTAAACTCAGATGTTGCAGTAGCTGCTCTCCCGCAGCATAACCCACAGTAGTCAACAATATCATCAGGGTTAATACAATCCAGGCCCACTTTGCTCCCGCCTGCGGTTTTAACAGCCACCAGATTGCCAGCCCTACCGGGAACCGGTGCAAAATCACCCCTAACGCCAGCAAACTATAGTTGCTGTCCTGTTGTGCCAACACCATGGCTCCGCCATCGGTTACTGTGTGCAGCAGTAAGCCGATGATGCCTAGGATCAAGGTTACGTTGTGAGTGAGTTCGGAGTAACGGTGGAATAGTTTCTCGCTGGCAGAAGGCCCCCATAGCCCTAAGACCACAAACACTAATGCCAGCAAGCCGCCATGTTCTAACAGTTCCGGCAGAATATGAACCAGCACAAGGCCGCCGAGCGACACAAAAATAAAGCCGTCCAGTCCTTTATGCAGACCACTGCCTGATGCTAACCAACGATAGAAGACCGGCCCTAGCAACAGGGCGATGCAGCTGGCAACGAGGTATAACATGGGTACCGTTAATGAAATTGAAAAGCGTTATAGTATAGCAAGCTCGTTATAAATGAGCAGTAGTTAATTCTGTTGCGGCCAGTGAAAAATATCCCGTTAAATAATGCCGAAATTCCGCAAGAAAACCTATACAATATGCCACCTTGTTGAATTGCCCCGAGCCGACAAACTATGGATATGCTGTCTGCTGCCGTGATGTTATTTCTGATTATGGATCCGTTGGGTAACCTGCCGGTCTTCGCCTCCATCTTGCGGCATATTGAACCCAAAAAGCGTCGTCAGGTACTGATCCGTGAACTGGTGTTTGCGTTGATCATCATGCTGATGTTCCTGTATGCCGGTGAGGCGATCCTCAATTTTCTGAATTTGCGTTCTGAAAGCGTCAGCATCGCTGGCGGCATTATTCTGTTTCTGATCGCGATTCGCATGATCTTCCCGCAGCCCGGTGGATTGGTGGGGTTGGCCGCGGGTGAAGAGCCTTTTATTGTGCCGATGGCGATACCGTTAATGGCTGGGCCATCGATTCTGGCGGCACTGATCCTGTTGGCGCACACTGATAGCAGTAAGATGTTGCAATGGACGGTGGCACTGGTTTCTGCCTGGGCCGCCAGCTCAGTTATTCTATTATTCTACAAACTCTTCAACAAAATTCTCGGTGATAAAGGTCTTACCGCTGTAGAGCGTTTGATGGGGATGGTGCTGGTCATGATTTCGGTGCAGATGTTTTTAGATGGTGTCGCTCGTTATCTGTCAGCTGTCCGTTGAGTATTCGCTGGTGTTGTCAGCGGACAACATAACTGGCTGAATTAATTCTGAACAATTAAACAGATTTATTGCTGAACTGCTTGTCCTGAAAGATTGTCTACAGTTAATGTGATGTTCCTGAGTTGTTATGGGGGTGTTCTGTGGTCAATCGTTTGCTGATATTAACTCTTCCTGCGGTGTTGATGCTGATGGGGGCGAGTGCCTGCCAATCATCAACTCCCTCGACAACCAATCCCCAAGAAACGCCAGCAACACCCGCCCCGTTAAGGCCTTGCGGTAGCGGGGCGCCGCATATCGACCGCGATAAAATTCGCCAACGCTTGCTAGAAAAGGGCGTGCTCACACCTCAAATGAGCGAGCAGCAACAGCAACAGATTCTCAACGACTACATTCGCCAACGACAGCAGGCCTATAGCAAGTGTCAAAAGGAGCCTAAAGCATGAATCGCAGAACTCTGGTTTCCTCATTGATTATTGGGTTGGCTTTACTCAGTAGCAGCGCCATGGTTGCTGCGGCTCCAGCACCTCGGGATCTGGCGATTGCCAATAAACAACAGATCCTTTACTGGCTGGAAAAACGTGGTGAGTTATCGCCAAATGCGTCTGCGGCAGAGCGACAGCAACTGCTGGCGGCTTATCTGCAAGGTGGTAAGTTTTCCAAAGATCAATTAAAGCAATTGGGTCGAAATCAGCAGTTGCTAAAGGCGGCTTATCAACGAAATCAGCGTCTTGTCGATACCTCAAAGTTGCAGCGGGTATCCGCCACCGATGCCAGTGTTACCAAGACAGTAAAAGTGCTGGCGGTATTGATTGATTTTCCTGATTTGCCATACAACAACAACCGGTTAACGTCTGCCGATAGCGAAATGTATTACAGCAGCTATCCGGCATCTCATTACCAAGACTTACTCTTTTCCAGTACAGGCTTTAATGGCCCATCAGGCCAAAATCTGCAGTCTGCCAACCAGTATTATCAGGCGGCGTCAGGCGGTAGTTTCTTTTTACCGGCGATGTTAAAGGCTGGTATACCGCCAGCCACAATGCGGCCTATTACGGTGCTAATGATGCTGCCAATAATAACAACGATATGCGGGCAACAGAGCTAGTAGAAGAAGCGGTGGCATTGGCTGCCGCTAATATGTCCGCCGATGAACTGGCGCAATATGATATAGAAGATCCCTATGATCGCAATGGCGACGGTAACCTGAATGAACCTGATGGCATTATTGACCACGTCATGGTGTTTCACTCCAGTATTGGTGAAGAAGCAGGTGGTGGCGTGTTAGGGGATGATGCTATCTGGTCGCATCGGTATTTTGTGCCCGGCAGTTATGGACAGTTGATCCCAGGTACATCCAAGCGTGTGTATGGCTATACCATTCAGCCGATTGATTCAGCAGTTGGCGTATGTGTTCATGAATTTGGCCACGATCTGGGGCTCATTGATGAATATGATACTAACAACACTGCAGATGGTGAGCCCGTAGGGGCCTGGTCGTTGATGTCAAATGGGAGTTGGACTGGGTCACCGTCAGGCTCTCAACCTACGGGTTTTAGTCCCTATGCTAGGGATTTCTTGCAGCAGCGCTATAAAGGCCGCTGGCTGGATGCACAGACGATTGACTATACAACGCTGACTGCCGAGGGCACGGATGTTGTGCTCAATCAAGCGACTGATAGTAATCGTATTAACCAACTAGAAATCACCTTGCCACCGAGTGAAATTGCGCTGGCGACACCTTATGCCGGTGACTATCAGTATTATTCTGGGCGCGGCAATGAGCTTAATAACGCGATGTCGTTCGACGTACAGTTACCCGCCAGCAGCAATTTAACGCTGACCATGAAGGCTAAATGGGATACTGAGAAAGATTATGACTATGCCCAAGTGCTTGTGGATGGTGTCGCTGTTGCCGGAAATTACACTGTCAGCACTAACACGGCTAACAATGCCCGAAATATCATTACTGGGGATTCGTCAACATTATCGGGGGCAGATAGTCGTGGTTGGGTTACCCTCAGTTTTGATCTGAGTGCTTATGCTGGCAATAACAAACAGATCAGTCTGGTGTATAAGACCGATGAATCACTGGGTGGCGATGGCATTCAGGTGGATAACCTTCAGATCAGCGCCGGCGCCAATGTGGTATTCGCCGATGATGCCGAGCAACCGAATGCCGACATGACACTCAACCGGTTTATTCGCACTGGCGACAGTCGTCCAGGGAAAGGGCGCAGTTATCTGGTGCAGTTACGCAGTCATAACGGCATTGACAGCGCGCTGGAACTGGCAGGTTATGATCCCGGTGTCTTGGTGTGGCTGCGAGATCAAGAGGTGCTTGATAACAATGTCAGCGATCATCCCGGCAAGGTCTTTATCGGTGTGGTAGATGCGGATCAACATCTGGTGAGTGGGCAGACAACATTAGTACAGATCCATGATGCGGCCTTTAGTCTTTACAACCAGAGCTACTATCCAGGTGATAATTATCGTACCGCTAACAGCCTTTTTGATGACCGGGATGATTACAGTGCCCCGAATATGCCGCAAGCGGGCATTAAACTTCCGGCACTGGGATTTACGCTGGAAGTGGTCTCTCAGGAGCTAGATTCCAGCCAAGCCACGGTCAGAGTGGCAATGGATGAAGCTGCCACTACCACAGATTTAGCGGCAACCGTTGCCACCACACAGCAGGGACTTGTGGTCAGTTTCAGTGGTAGTGCCAGTGGCGGTACTGCACCGTACAGCTATCGCTGGAATTTTGGTGATGGCACCAGTAGCACACAGCAGAATCCACAACATACTTATGCTGCCGCAGGCAGTTACAGTGTGATACTCACAGTCACTGATGCGCAGGACAGACCACATCAACCACTAAACAGGTGGTGCTTAATACTGCGCTTACTGCTGCATTTGCTAGTAATAGCAATGGCTTAACCGTGCAGTTTAATAATCAGAGCAGTGGTGGCAGCGGTACGCTCAGTTACAGTTGGAACTTTGGTGACGGTGCTAGCAGTAACCTGACATCACCCTCGCATACTTACCGTAACAGTGGCAGTTACAGTGTGACCTTGACCGTGACAGACAGCAGCAATGGCAGCAGCAGTGTCAGTAAAACGGTGACAGTGACTACGCCAGTCACCACCGATAGCACCAGTAGTTCAGGTGGCTGTGGTGGTAGTCTTGGTAGCTGGGGGATCTTCGGGCTGTTATTGGCAGCATTGGGCCGCCGCAAACTGAATGTTAGAGCGGTGGCAGCCGATTGAGTGCTTCTGGCAGGAAAAATTCTGCCACCAATAATTGCTGCTGCTGATGCTGAAAATAACGGCGGCGCCCCCAGATGGCGGTAGCCGCTTGCCCTAATGTGTTGGCAAGTTGCTGGATGTTTCCTGTGGTGGGGGCTTGGCCCCATTCCATGTGCCCGGGGATGAAGTTCTTATCGGTGAATAACAGTTCCCCCAATGGTTTTTGACCACGGTGTTGTAACTGAGTCAGCGATGGCGGTGCCAATGTGCGGGCATACACGAGCGGTAGATTATCCAAGCACAGCAGCACTTCCCGGATCCATAAGCGCTCTGCGGTTCCTGGCCATTCGCCGGGCAGTGGTGCAGATATCGTCTCGCCTAACAGGGTGACATCAAACTGCTGGCAGCACTGGCGCAAACGTTGGGTAAGACTACCATCGGCAGTCAGCCATGTTGTTAAAGCGGGTGTTAAACATGAACGCGGTGGCTCCGCAAGCCACTGGATAATATCGCCAAAAGGGAAACCGGGACTGGTCAGATTCATCAGATAGCCGATACAATAGAAAGACTATCGGAGTCTAACACGGGGACTGCTGGTGCTAAACCGTGGATCTTTCAGTTGCCAACAGGGTGGTGCAAAGACATGCAAAAGATACTGTTACTGATATTGCTGACACTGTTGGGCAGTTGGCTCCCTGCCCAGGCAGCCGATGCCGAAAAGGAAAAACCTGCGGCAACTGAAGATAACTATGCTTACTACGGCTTTGAGCCAGAGATAGTGACCAATTACATCTCTAACCGTAAAAAGCTTGGATTTGTGCGTATCAGTGTCGAGCTGATGGTCAAAGACCCACAGGATTTACTGGCTATTCAGCATCATGATCCACTACTGCGAGCCGCGATTGTTGAGATCCTAGGTGACCAGACCGAAGATAAGATTAAGTCACTTACTGGTAGAGAAGAGATCCGTAAAGAGTGCTATGAAACGGTCAATCGGCTATTGCAGCAAGAGACAGGCAAGGCGCTGGTGGTGAATTTGCTGTTTACCCGCTACCTGTACGACTAGTGATGAGTGATGCAAAAAAGCCGCAGCTTAGGCGGGATAAAGGGTTACACCCACGTAACCGTCATCGCCAAGGCTATGATTTTAGGGCGTTAGCTCAGCAATTTCCGCCTCTGAAACGCCACCTGCTGACCACCCAATATGGTCAACTGTCGATTAATTTCAGCGAGCCTGCGGCGGTAAAAGCACTGAATGCCGCATTACTCAAACAGCATTATCAGATCTGTGACTGGAGCCTACCAGAAGGTTACTTATGTCCGCCCGTGCCCGGACGCGAAGATTACTTGCACCATCTGGCCGATCTGTTAGCCGAAGGTGGCACTCTTCCCAAAGGTACTCACATCACTGCGCTGGATATCGGCACCGGCGCTAATGGTATCTATCCCTTGTTGGGTGCCGCCATTTATGGCTGGCGTTTTGTCGGTAGTGATATCGATGCCAAGGCATTACAGCATCTGCAATCCGTGCTTAATGCTAATCCCCGTATCGCCGCGCTTGTCAGCTTACGCCAACAATCACAGCCGCAGCATATTTTTGCCAATATCATTCAGCCGGGTGAATATTTTGATGTCACCCTGTGTAACCCGCCCTTTCACCGCTCTGCTGCCGAAGCGCAACAAGGCAGCCTACGCAAGGTGCGCAATCTGGCGGCCAACCGTGGCGATAAGCCTACCAAACAGCCGCTGCTGAATTTTGCTGGTCGCGCTAATGAACTCTGGTGTGATGGTGGCGAAGCCGGATTTTTACAGCGGATGATCAGCGAAAGTAAACATTATGGCGCGCAAGTGCTGTGGTTTAGCTCTTTAGTCTCCAAAGCCGAAAATTTACCACAATGTTATCGGTGGCTGACGCAACAACAGGCACAAGCAGTACGCACGCTGAAAATGGTACAAGGCAACAAACAAACCCGGATCTTGGCCTGGAGTTTCCTTGACGAAAACATCCGTCAGACCTGGCGCAAATTTAAAGCCTGATTAGTGAAACGTCAGCCGCAGATTTTCCCGCTTTAGTACGCTCGGCTTGTTAACTTAATTTTGGACAAATTTCGAGTTAGTAAATGCACTCTGATTGGGAAGTTTCGGATTAAAATTTGTATGGGTTAATACCCGTATTTACGGCTGGTTTGGCGCGCAGCGAAAACCAGTCCGACAATATTGCTGTCCGCAAAGCTTCGAACACGCTTTGCTGTAACCACTTTTGGTTGTTAGCCCTCCTGTATTAACGCTCTAAAGAATATGGATTTAGGAACTGTCTGCGCCACCATAAATTTTTATCAACTTCACTCACTTTTGCTTCATCACAGACTTGTTGCCAATTTTTCTCTATCACATCTATCTGCTGGTCAAATATATCTGTCGCATTCTGAGGCGTAAGCAAAAATGTGCTGGCTGCTTTCATGCACACCGCAAGCTGACTAAAGCGATTATCCCCATGAATGAGCATCGCTTGGGTCGCTTCACCACCGCTACGTCCCTGAGGACAGATATCATATGCGGGGTTAGCGATAATTGATGCCCATCCCAGAATGCAGCATGATTTCTTGCGTGATCGTCGGTGTTACCACACAGAATGGAAAACACTAACCGGCTAAACAGTTCCCTCAAGGTCTCTTTAGGCTTTTCAAACCGAGTCCTAATAATTTCGGCAAAGGTCTCATAGCTCGCGTACCGTGCCTCCATGTCTGAAAAGCCAAATAGTGTTAACGCTGAAACGATGGGTCGGCGTGCCCATTGACCATCTTTTTTCGCTCGGTCAAAACGCTCCACTAACAACACGTCTTTGCCGGATGTGGTCTCTATCCGAACGTTTGCAACGTTGAGCCCTGCCAATTGAGCTAAACGCATCGCAACAAACTCAGCCTTTACAACGCTGTATTGGTCAGTTAATGCAGAGAACTTTGCAATATACTTGGTATGGTGCTCCTCAATTAGCGCCTTGGGACGAGCTCCACCGATTGAACTTCCATGGAATAGGGCTTGATCTAACTCTGGCGTAAGGGGAACACCTTCTTCTACCCTTTGCGCTGATTCCATTAACTCTTCCATGCTGGCATTTACTACCGAGCGTGGAACGTATTCAGTAGGAGACTGCTGGAAGTCCAGCGCGCCGATGCGATCCGAACCTGATTCGAGCAAATACGTCATTTCATCGAGATAATCGGTATCGATATCACCTCTCTTTGTTCCGACCTTCTTGTTAATAATGACGCGCCGCCCCCAAGCATCTGGGGCGCCATCACGTATACAGCTAGGCATATTAAGGCCTTCAGGCAAGGGCAAAATCCCTGCTTGAAGTGGTAGCTCTGGCTCGTAAATGGGGATCTTATCTTGCCTGTTTAGGTAGCTTTGACCGTAGTTGAAAACCATGTTTTCCCCATCCATCTGCAACCTACCGGCGACAACTGGCGTCGTGGCGTTTGGTAACCAAATCCAAACATAGGCCTCAGCAGGACCTTTAGAAGTCGTCATGTACTACCCTCTTGGTTTTCCTTGATGCTGATGGTAAAAGAGCAAGCTTGTCATCTAGGTACTTACTGTGAACATTTATGATGGTATTGCTATCACTTGAATTAAAAAGGCTAACGCCTACTATTTTAGCCACCTCAAACACCACACCAATTTCACACTTAGGATCTGCTTTTTCAATCCGCGAGAGCGTGCTGCGAGAGATCCCCGCACGTTCTGACACTTCCAAAGCCGTCATTTTACGTTCTAAGCGCGCTACGCGAATGAGCTTTGCCAAGAGCTCCAAAGCCTCACCTGTATAGCGAGAATACGTTCGAACAATAGATTTAGGCATAACATGCACCATATATAAAACATAAGGCCTATTAATGGCTCGTATAAAACACATATTACAGGATTTTGATGGTAGCTTTCAATGATGGGTTTTGTATCATATATGGTACATTAATAACTATTAAGTATCATATGTGATACACTTGATGGCTATTTATGTATTGGGTCTTGCAAACATTTTTGAAGCTGTTTATCTTCATCAAACGTCAACAAACACTCATGCTTCGCTATTGATAACCGTATTGTTCAGGCGTTCTTCTGACTAGCCACCATTAACTCTGTAGTATTACAAAATTTGGTTAACTCGCAGTTTACAGAGTCAGTTGCCAGTCATGCAGATAACTCACAATGGGGCAAAAAAGTTGTATGACTCCGCAAAGGCAGACAACGCCATTTCCCCTTGGCCGCAGTGTGAGCGCGGAAGCTCACGACGTTAGCAAACGCAGTTTGCATAGGCGCAGCCTATTTCTTTAGCCCAGAATAGTACGATGCACCGTACTTAGTGCGCTTTTGCCAATAACGACAGGTAGATCATGCGAGCTACTTACTCCGGACTCCATAGCAATTGGCCGCAATCGGTCAGGTCATAACCGCCAAGCAGTGCGGCCATCTGCCGTGATGATGAACCGGCCAGCAGTTTGAACAGTTGCTGCAATTGTCGACGGAAGTAGATGCCTTGTGGCATAACAAAATCAAAGGATTCTGTCAGCAACGGCACAAATCCCAGACCGCTTTCCATGGCGACAGCCTGACAGCCAAAACCGATATCGGCATCGCCGCGCGCTAGATAGCCTGCCAACTCTCGCTCGCTATAGGCCGTGAGTACCGTATTCAGATCTTTTAGGCTGGAGCCGCGTTTCATCAGCCAGTGTTCCAGATGTTGTTGGCTGCCAGCGCCGCCTTGGCGGCTGACCCACCGCCACGGCAGGCTCAGTACCTTATCTTCTTCCTGACATTGGTGATGCAATTCTGGGCGTACGATCAATCCCTGTTGCCGATTGTAGCCATGCACCATGATCCACTGCTGGTGGTTGGGGTAGCCTTTTAATAGTGCGGTGTGGCGAATATTGCGCTCATCGGCGCTGCCCCAGTGCAGAGTGCAAACATCGGCATAGCCTTTGGACAGCAGTTCCAGTCCTAGCCGCGACCCTGTGGCGCTGTAACTTATCAGTTCACGACTGCCAACCTCTGCCATTAAGCGGGCGACCTGCATTGACAGTAGCGGATCATCACTGCCGGTGATCAGCAAACGGTCAGACAACATGCCGCTGTGGCAGGAATCCATCAGCCAGCGGTCGATTAGGATTTTTGGAAACAGCCATTTACCAGTGATTTTGGTGGCTGGCAGCATCCGGTCATTCGCCATGGCGTAGACCTTTTTCTCATTCAGATCCAGATACTCCGCTACCTGCTTGGCACTCATATATACCAGTTCACTGGGTTCGGTCATTATCTCTCCTGCGTAACCGCTTGGTTTGATTGGATGTCATCAAATTCTATGTTGTCGGCGCCATGATACACCAGAAAATGCCGCCCTTTCGCGCGGGCGATCATGGTAATTCCCAGTTGTTGCGCTAGTTCTAGTCCCATTTGGGTCACGCCGCTGCGAGACAACAGCACCGGAATGCCCATTTTGGCCACCTTGATGACCATCTCTGAGGTCAGACGGCCAGTAGTATAGAAAATCATATTGCCGCCGTCTTGTTGCTTCAACCACATCTCGCCAGCAAGTGTATCAACGGCGTTGTGACGGCCGACATCTTCCACAAATGAGCTGATGTTGTCTTCTATGCAAACGCCGCAGCCATGTACTGCACCTGCATTCTTGTAGGTGTCATTATATTGGGCGATATTGCGCAGCAAACTGTAAATCATGCTTTGTTTAAGGTGGGGCTCTGGCAGGGAAATATTGTCCAAGCCTTCCATAAAACCACCAAATACTGTGCCTTGACCACAACCTGTGGTGACGGTTTTTTCCGCTAGTTTAGCGTCTAGATCTTGCGCCTGCTCTTTGGTGATCACCGCTGCGGAGTTTACTTCCCAATCAACAATCACCGATTCCAGTTGTGTAACATCACTGATAAATCCTTGGTTTTTCAAATATCCCAGCGCTAAGGCTTCGGGTCTAGCGCCTAGTGTCATCAGGGTGACAATCGGGCGCCAGTTGAGATACACCGTCAGTGGCCGCTCACACGCAACGGATTTTTGCTGAACAACCCCGTTTTCGTCGATAGCGGTGACATTGATGGTGAGTGGCACTTCAGTTGCGGTTTTTATCAGATGCAGCTTGGCTTGGGTCATGATAGGACTCATGCAAAAAAACAAGACCCAGAACTAGCAATAATCATACCCGCCATACCTGAGAGCATAAATGCGTGATCTACTGCAACTCTCTGCATGATGACAGTGTATATTGTGCAAAGTGTCATTTGAGGTGCGACATATTGTCCGTGACCAGGGCTGGAATACTTGATCATCATCAAAAAATTTTTTGATTTTGTATCTGGTTTATTTTTTGCATATGCCTATGGTTAACCCTGTGACCCGAAAATAATGACTCGGGAGGAAGAATCCTTATGCAGCATACTCAAAGCGTATGGCCCATGTACGTATCCCTGAAAAAAGTGGAAAAACAGATTGGGCGTTGGTTGTCAGAAAGCTGGGAACTGGATCAAGTTGTCCCTGCCTCGCAAGATGCGCCAGCCGGTGCCAACCTGGTGTTGTTGGAGTTGTTTTTGGATGAACGCGCCAGCTACCGTCTGAATCTTGATATGGATAATCCCATGCTCTATATCGTTTGTGATGAGCAGGAAGACGGCACTTGGGTGCCCGCAGCGATTTCGGCGGATCAGAACGTGGCGGCGGGTTGTCTTGAAGGCGATACCCCGGTATTGAACATGGTGATGCCGGAAGCCATCGCCTGTTGGATCGAAGCGTTTATTTCAGAGCACGGTGAAGTGGAGATCTGTGCCCATCGTCGTAAACATGTGAACCGCCGTAAGGAAGTGGCCGAAGAACAGCGGAGGCATTAATGGCAGAAGAACGCAGTTTTCTGAGCCGTTGGGCGCAGCGCAAACAGCAGGCACTGGAGGGCGAAGTCCCCGATGAGCCTGAAGTGGCGGCGGATGATGACGTAACCGCAACTCTAACAACCGATGTCGCGCCAGCGACTACCGCCGATGCCGCGGTTACTGCGCCTGAAGACGAGCCTCAGCCGCTGCTGGGCCCTGAGGATTTACCTGATCCCGACAGCATCGAAGTCGGTGGCAGCTTTGCCAGCTTTATGGCTAACAATGTGGATCCAGACGTAAAGAAAAATGCCTTGCGGGCATTATGGAAGCAGCCACATTTCAGCGAGATTGACGGCATGATGGAATATGCCCTGGATTATAGCTGTCAGCCCACCTTGAGCGCTGAGGTTTCCAGTGAGTTAGCGAAGAAAGTCTTTCGTCATCTCATTGAAAAAACAGAAGAAGCGGTTACGGAATTGGCCGATGAGCCAGTCCCGGCAGTTACAGCAGCGGAAACGCCCGCACCAACCCTGTTGGCGGACAATTTGGACGAAGCTACAACAGCAGATAGCCAAAATGCCACATTACCAGCAGCAGAACCCGACAAAGGGGTTGTTTAACGTCAGTTTGGCAGTATCTAAATACCATAATTTTGGTATGTGAATTGCTGATAATTCCAATTAGTCGGGCTGTGACAAAGCGCATAAATCAATAATAAAAGCAGATAGATACTAACAAGCGTCACAGCCAAAAACCTGTTCAGGAACGCAAAGTGAGCAATAGTGTGAGCAATAGCCCCGCCCAGCAAGCGCTGCGGCAGGTGCGCACTGAGGTGCAACAGCAGACTCGAATTCTGCAAAACCTGATCCCGCCCACCGTCAGCTACACCACAGAGGGGAGCGTGTTGGTGATTGGGCCGGAGGATCTGGCACGGCTGGCCGCGGACAAATTGTCCAGCATGGCTGGCTGTGTGATTTTGGCCAATGAGGCGATTACCAGCCAGGATGAAGCCCATCTGGAACGGGTGATGGCCGCTGCCGAAAACGTCGAGACTTATTACAACAAGTTGTTATCGGTCAAGGGTTTTTTAGGGCAGTTCCAGGTTGCGGTAGAGCATAATGGCACTGCCGCGGAATTAAGCATGGTGGCGCTTCGCAAAGCCCATTTTGACCTGATTCTGGATCTGAGCCGTGAACCAATAATCCAGCTGGAAATGCTACCACCTGGCTATTTTTATGTGGGTCAGGATCCAACCAAACTGGCACAAGCGCTGGAAGAACTACCGCAGATGGTGGGGCAGTTCGATAAACCGCGTTACGTTAAGATCAATGCCGATATCTGCGCCCATTATCGTAATGGCGTTAACGGTTGTAATCGCTGTCTGAATTTCTGTCCCGCCGATGCTATCAAGAGTGTGGAGCAACAGATTGAGGTTGACCCTTATCTGTGCCACGGTGCGGGCAGTTGCAGTAACGCTTGTCCCACCGGGGCATTGACTTATGATCTGCCAACGCCCCAAGCCCTTCATTCCTATCTGAATAAACTGATCAGTCGGTTCCTGGAAAAATCCGGTACCGCGCCCGTCATTCTATTTCATGATGCCGCCCAAGGCGCAGCCTTGATCACCGACCAGCTCCCGGGTGATGTCTTGCCTGTTGAACTGGAAGAGATCACCGTTGCTGGCATGGATCACTGGTTGGCAGCGTTAGCGTGGGGCGCCCGTCAGGTCTTGGTGCTGAACACTGCAGCCACTGCTCCCAGCTTGACACAAATGTTGCAAGGAGAATTGGCACTGACCAATACCTTATTGCAAGAAATTGGGCAGCCTGCACGTATCTCTTTGATTGGTGAAACAGAGCTATCAGAACTCTGGCCTATACTTGATAGCAGCATGGCTTGGCCGTTAACGGTTCCGGCAACTTTTGCGACAGATAGCAAACGTGCCATCTTGTTTGCCGCGCTGGATTACCTCAACGAACAGGCAGCCCAGGCGAAACATCGGTTACCGCTGAGCAATGTGCCGTTTGGTCAGGTGCAGGTAAAAGCTGACGGCTGTACTTTGTGTATGTCTTGTGTGGCGACTTGTCCAACTCTGGCACTGCAAGATGGTGGTGACCAGCCAGCGCTGTACTTTGTTGAACAGGACTGTGTGCAGTGTGGCCTTTGTGAAGCCTCATGCCCGGAAAAAGTCATCAGCTTGCAGCCAACGATTAATCTGGATCAAGCAGCCAGACAGCAGCGCCAGATCTTAAAAGAAGAAGCTCCGTTTGAATGTATTCGCTGCGGAGCCCCATTTGCGACCCAGTCTATGGTGCATCGGATGCTGGAGATGGTCGGAACCCACAGCGCCTTTAGCACCCATATTGATCGCTTGAAGATGTGTGGGGATTGCCGGGTGAAGGATATGTTTGAAGAGATCCTTAACGACCCGGAAAAGCAACTGAGATAAGAGAGCCGTTATGACCGAAACAACAAAGCAAGTATCCGAAAACGATCAGCTCCGGGCCGACATTTATCAGCTGCTGGCCGCTTTACTCAGGCGCGAGCCTACCCAGGAACTCCTGCAGTTTCTGGCTAATTTGGAAGTCGATGCCAACGAAGATAACGCCATGACTCGTGCTTGGTTGGCATTAAAGCTGGCGGCGGCACAGTTCAGCCCCGAACAACTACAGGATGAATACTTCAACCTGTTTATTGGGGTCGGTGCTGGTGAAATCCTGCCTTACGGTAGCTGGTTTATGACCGGCTCTTTAATGGATAAACCGCTGGCACTGTTGCGCCAGGATCTGCTGCAGCTTGGCTTTGAGCGGCAGGACGAGGTCAAAGAGCCAGAAGATCATGTGGCAGCGCTGTTTGAAGTGATGAGTGTGTTGATCCTGGAAGCACCATCACATCAGCAACTGGCGTTCTATCGGCGCCACATCGGCAGCTGGATTGTGCGTTTTTTCGACACGCTGTCTCGTTGTCAGAGCGCGGCTTTTTATGCCGTGGTTGCCCAGCTTGGCCGGGCCTTTTTGAAACCGAAATCGCTGAATTTGAACGACTGGTGCTCAGCACTCCGGTGGTGGAAACCTCTGACGTTCAGATCCAGCCCAAAGCCAGTGAAATGGCTTGATTGACTGGTGTGTAACACCACAGACGTATGGTGTGGGAATTATTCCCACTTAATAAAAACAAGGAGACGCTATGAAGAAGCAAGCTTCCGATATGAGTCGCCGTCAACTGCTGAAAGCATTAGCTGTCGGTAGTGCCGCTGGAGCTGTAGCCACTGTCAGTGGTCAGGCAATGGCTGCTGCGCCACAGGCTACAAATGAGCCGAAGCCGCAAGACGGTTACCGTGAAACCGAGCATGTCCGCAGTTATTACGACACTTTGCGTAATAAATGATAAATAGGAGTGTGTGAGATGCGATTAACCCGTACATCCGAACAGGCACCTGTGGCAGAAACGCCATCGTTGGGCCTGAATCGCCGTCAGTTCCTCAAGTCAGCAGGCTTGGCAACCGGTGGTATTGCTGCCGCTTCCATGCTTGGGGCTGGAATGATGCGCAGGGCCGAGGCGACTGAAGTGCCTCATGATGCACCTACCGAAGTGAAGCGTACCATCTGTTCACACTGCGCTGTAGGTTGTGGTCTTTATGCCGAAGTACAAAACGGTGTGTGGACTGGTCAAGAACCTGCATTCGACCATCCATTTAACCGTGGCGGCCACTGTGCTAAAGGCGCGTCATTGCGTGAAGTGGCGCATGGCGACAAGCGCAACAAATATCCAATGAAGCTGGAAGGCGGTAAGTGGAAACGTCTGAGCTGGGAACAGGCCATCAACGAGATTGGTGACCAGATGCTGAAAATCCGTGAAGAGTCCGGCCCGGATTCTGTTTACTTCATGGGTAGCGCTAAGTTCTCTAACGAACAATCTTACCTGTACCGCAAATTAGCGGCTATGTGGGGCACCAACAACGTCGACCACTCAGCCCGTATTTGTCACTCTACCACTGTAGCCGGTGTGGCCAACACCTGGGGTTACGGTGCGCAAACCAACTCTTTCAACGACATGCACAACTCTAAGTTGATCCTGTTCGTTGGTTCTAACCCAAGTGAAGCCCACCCAGTTGCTATGCAGCACGTACTGGAAGGGAAAGAACGCGGTGCCAAAATTATTGTGGTTGATCCACGTTTCACCCGTACTGCAGCTAAGTCTGACGAGTACGTGCATATCCGTCCCGGCACTGATATTCCTTTCATTTACGGTCTGCTGTGGCACATCTTTGAAAATGGCTGGGAAGATAAGAAATTTATCGATTCACGCGTGTACGGCATGGAACGTATCCGTGATGAAGCGGCCAAGTTTAACCCAGAAGAAGTGACTAACATCACTGGCGTTAGCAAAGAACAGATGTTCCGAGTTGCTAAGATGCTGGCTGAACACAAACCCGGCACTATCGTATGGTGTATGGGTGGTACTCAGCATCATATCGGTAACGCTAACACCCGTTCATACTGCATTCTGCAGTTGGCACTGGGTAACATGGGCGTTGTGGGCGGCGGTACTAACATTTTCCGTGGTCACGATAACGTACAGGGCGCCACTGACTTCGGTCTGCTGTTTGACAACCTGCCTGGTTACTATGGTTTGACTTCCGGCGCTTGGGGCCACTGGTCTCGCGTTTGGGATCTGCCTGCTGACTGGGTTGCCAGTCGCTTTGACCAAGGTGAATATCTGGGGCAGAAACCACAAACTTCTGCGGGTATTCCTTGTTCCCGTTGGCACGATGGGGTGCTGGAAGACAAGACCAAGATTGCCCAGAAAGACAATATCCGTCTGGCATTCTTCTGGGGGCAGTCTGTTAACACCGAAACCCGTGGTCGTGAAGTGCGTGAAGCACTGAACAAAATGGATACTGTGGTGGTGGTTGATCCACATCCAACCATGGCTTCTGTTATGCCGGAACGTAAGGATGGCGTCTACATTCTGCCTGCTTGTACCCAGTTTGAAACCTACGGTTCTGTCACTGCTTCCAACCGTTCATTGCAGTGGCGTGATAAAGTGATTGAGCCGCATTTCGAATCGCTGCCTGATCACACCATCATGTACAAACTGGCGAAGAAATGGGGTGTTGAGAAAGAATTCTGTAAACACATCCAAGTCAACAACGATGAACCTTTGGTTGAAGATGTTACCCGCGAATTTAACCGCGGTATGTGGACCATTGGTTACACTGGTCAGAGTCCAGAACGTCTGAAAGAACACCAGAAAAACTGGGGTACTTTCGACTTTGATTCACTGGAAGCTCCCGGTGGCCCATGCAAGGGTGAAACCTATGGTTTGCCTTGGCCATGTTGGGGCACGCCAGAGATGAAACATCCTGGTACCCAGATCCTCTATCGTACCGACCGTGAAGTCCGCTTTGGTGGCGGTAACTTCCGTGCCCGTTATGGTGTGGAACACAATGGCACCAATATTCTGGCAGAAGGTTCATTCTCAAAAGGCAGCGAAATTCAGGATGGTTATCCAGAATTTTCTGACAAGATGCTGAAACAGCTGGGCTGGTGGGACGATCTCACCGCCGATGAAAAAGCGTCTGCTGAAGGCAAAAACTGGAAGACTGACCTATCCGGCGGTATCCAGCGTGTTGCCATCAAGCATGGTTGTATTCCTTTTGGTAACGCCAAAGCCCGTTGTATCGTGTGGAACTTCCCGGATGATATTCCGCTGCACCGCGAACCGCTGTACACTCCGCGTCGCGACTTGGTAGCGAAATATCCAACCTATGAAGACCGCATGGTGGCGCGTTTGCCTACCTTGTACAAGTCAATTCAGGACAAGGATTTCTCTAAAGACTTCCCGATGATCCTGACCTCAGGCCGCTTAGTGGAATACGAAGGTGGCGGTGAAGAAACCCGTTCTAACCCATGGTTGGCTGAGTTGCAGCAGGAGATGTTCATTGAAATGAACCCTGCCGATGCGGCTGACCGTGGCGTGCGCAGTGAAGACGATGTCTGGGTACATAGTCCTGAAGGCGCACAGATCAAAGTGAAAGTGATGGTAACGCCAAGGGTTCAACCGGGCGAATGCTTCATGCCTTATCACTTTGCGGGGATCTTCGAAGGTAAGAGTTTGGTTGATAAATATCCTGAAGGCACAGTGCCTTATGTTCAGGGTGAGTCTGCCAATACCGTATTGACATACGGCTACGACGTGGTGACACAGATGCAGGAAACCAAAACCTCTCTGTGCCAAATCACCAAAGCCTGACCGTACTTGATGAGGAGATAAGCCACTATGGCAGTCATGAAATTCTTATGTGACACCAAGCGCTGCATCGAGTGTAACGGTTGCGTCACTGCCTGTAAAAACGAAAACGACTCCGCTCTCGAGTGGGGTATCCAGCGTCGCCGCGTGGTTACCATCAATGATGGTCAGCCCGGTGAAGCCTCCATCTCAGTTGCTTGTATGCACTGTACCGATGCGCCTTGTATGGCAGTTTGCCCGGCAGACTGTTTCTACCGTACTGAGGAAGGCATCGTACTGCATAACAAAAACACCTGTATCGGTTGCGGCTACTGCTTCTATGCTTGTCCTTTCGGCGCACCTCAGTTCCCGAAAAAGACCGCATTCGGCAGTCGTGGCAAAATGGACAAATGTACTTTCTGTGCGGGCGGTCCAGAGGAGAATTTCTCTGAGCGCGAACACAAACTGTACGGTGCCAACCGTATTGCAGAAGGTAAGTTGCCTATGTGTGCCGAGCTTTGTTCTACCAAAGCGCTGCTTGCCGGTGATGCCCAGGTTGTTTCTGGTATCTACCGTGAGCGTATGGCCCGCCGTGGTGCCAGTCCTGATGTAATTTGGGGTTACAACCCTAAGACTGGTGTGATCAACTAAGAGTGAACCGGGACGGGGAAACTCGTCCCGGCGAGGAGTGACTATGGTTATCAAATCACTGCGCAGCCTGTTCGCTCTGATGTTGTTGGTTTGCGGTATGGGGCTGTCTGCAACAGCTTTTGCCGCTGACCAACAGTCCAGTCAGCAACAGGCTACTGCGCAAACCAGCGAAGCCGATCTTTGGCGTGCGGTAAAATCGGGTGAAACCGGATATACCACAGCTAAAGGGGTGGAGCGGGGCGTGTTGATTAATGTGACCGGGGAACAAGGGCGGGAGATCCGCAATAAATACGTGACACCCGTAATGGGCTTTGCTGTTGTCGGCGTATTTGGCGCGTTTCTGCTGTTTTACTTTGTTAACGGTCCAGCACGGTTGAATGACGGCTTTTCCGGCAAGATGGTATTTCGCTGGAGCAAAGCGGATCTCATTCTCCACTGGTGTGTGGCTATCAGCTGCCTGACCCTGATCTTCACTGGTCTCAATATCATGCTGGGTAAGCATGTGTTGCAGCCAATGGTGGGTGAAGGGAGTGGCATTTGGGCATCACTGATATACGGCTCTAAAACCATCCACGATTGGGTGGGGCCATTCTTTATCGTCTGCTGGGCGATACTGGTGGTGAAATGGATGCCGCATCAGATGATTAAAGGCTATGACTTTAAGTGGTTCCTGACCGTTGGCGGTTATTTCAACGTCGGCCCGCTTAAAGGCAAACATGCTGATTCCGGCTTTGCTAACGCTGGGGAAAAAGCCTGGTTCTGGACACTGGCCATCTTTGGTCTATTCATTGCCGTTTCTGGGGTGATGATGGTATTGCCAGGGCTAGCTCTGCCGCGTGAAGCCTCAATGGCGGCGCTGCTGGTGCACGGTGTTAGTGCCGTCCTGATCATCGCTTTTACTATCGTCCATATCTGGATGGCGACTGTCCTCAGTGAGGGCGGTATGGAATGTATGGTGTCCGGTTATTGTGATGAAAACTGGGCCATGCAGCACCACAATCTGTGGTATGACGAAATCAAGGCCAACGGCACGCTGCAATATCGCGAATAATCGCAGTTTGTTGTGTAAAACACCCTGGCTTGCCGGGGTGTTTTTTAAGTCAATACATACGCTATTTTTGCTACAAATAACTAACAATTTGCTGGGTATAATCCCTATCTAAATTAGGGATTTTGAGCCCTGAAAAACATGATTCAGTTAACGCTTTCCCCTGTTGTTAAGCCCATTGCGGCGCTAATACTGCGCTAGATCAATATCAGTATTTCCCAATCCCCTTATATTCCCCGAGCCTAATGATAATCCCCTATTCAATTGATTGAATTTTGGTCAAATTTGGCCGGTGTTGTGAATGATTCGTTAATTCTCAAATGCCGTGTTTCCCTCGTATCTCGCATGGATGAACCACCCCAGGAGTAACAAAGTGAAAGAGCAGAAGCCCGATCTGCAACGCAGATCCCTGCTGAAAGCCCTGACCATAGGCACAGCTGCCGGCGTAGCCGTTGCTGCCTCCCAGGTCTCTGTGGCTCAGGCAAATGAAAGCACTGATAACGCTACCACCCATCAGGATGGTTATCGCGAAACAGCGCACATCCGCAACTATTACAACAGCCTGCGTTAACCCAGGAGAAATTAAGCGATGAAGTTAACTCGCACATCTAGCGTCGCCGCCAAGACCGACGCCACCATACTGGGGATTAGTCGTCGCCAGTTTATGAAAAGCGCTGGTATCGCCACCGGTGGTATTGCTGCGGCATCCTTCTTAGGAACCGGCATGATGCGTCGCGCAGAAGCCAAAGAAGTTCCTCATGATGCCCCGATTGAAGTCAAACGCACCATCTGTAGCGCCTGCGCTGTAGGTTGTGGCCTGTATGCTGAAGTACAAAATGGCGTGTGGACTGGTCAAGAACCTGCATTTGATCATCCCTTCAACCAAGGTGGTCACTGTGCCAAAGGTGCTGCACTACGTGAGCATGGGCATGGGGAAAAACGCGTTAAATATCCAATGAAGCTGGTAGCTGGCAAGTGGCAACGTATCTCTTGGAACACCGCCATTGACGAAATTGGCGAGCAGATGCTGAAAGTCCGCAATGAGTCAGGTCCAGATTCGCTGTACTTCATGGGCAGTGCTAAGTTTTCTAACGAAGGCTGCTATATGTACCGCAAATTTGCAGCCATGTGGGGCACTAACAACGTCGACCACTCAGCCCGTATTTGTCACTCTACCACTGTAGCCGGTGTTGCTAACACTTGGGGCTATGGTGCGCAAACCAACTCATTCAACGATATCCAGAATACCAAAGCGATTTTCTTCATCGGTTCTAACCCGGCTGAAGCACATCCGGTGGCGATGCAACATATTCTGCTGGCGAAAGAACGCAATAAAGCCAAGATCATCGTGATTGATCCGCGTTTCTCTCGTACCGCCGCGCACGCAGATCTGCATGTGAATATTCGTCCAGGCACAGATATTCCTTTCATCTACGGTATGTTGTGGCACATTTTTGAAAACGGTTGGGAAGATAAAACCTTTATCCAACAACGCGTTTTTGCTATGGATGAAATTCGCAAAGAAGCCGCTAAATTCCCACCCAAAGAAGTGGCTAACATTTGTGGTATCAGCGAAGACTCACTCTATCAAACCGCTAAACTGTTTGCTGACAACCGTCCTGGCACTGTGGTTTGGTGTATGGGGGTACACAGCACCACGTGGGTAACGCCAACACCCGTGCTTACTGTATTTTGCAGTTGGCCCTTGGCAACATGGGTAAACAAGGTGGCGGTACTAACATTTTCCGTGGTCACGATAACGTGCAAGGCGCGACTGACCTTGGTCTGCTGTTTGATACATTGCCAGGTTACTACGGTTTGACTACCGGAGCCTGGAAGCATTGGACTCATGTGTGGGATCTGGACTTTGATTGGGTCAAAGGCCGTTTCGACAATGGTAACTACCTTGGCCGTGAACCAATGATCACTCCGGGGATCCCTTGTTCTCGTTGGCACGATGGCGTGTTGGAAGACAAAACCAAGCTGGCTCAGAAAGACAATATCCGTATGGCGTTCTTCTGGGGTCAGTCAGTGAATACTGAAACTCGTCAGCGCGACGTGCGTGATGCTCTCGACAAGATGGATACCATTGTAGTGGTCGACCCAGCACCAACCATGGCCGGGGTAATGCATCGCCGTAAAGATGGTGTCTATCTGTTGCCTGCCTGTACTCAGTTTGAATCCCGTGGTTCCTTGTCAAACTCTGGCCGCTCAGTACAGTGGCGTGAACAGGTCATTGAACCGCTGTTTGAATCTAAAAACGACTTGGAAATCATGTATCTGTTGTCTAAGAAATTGGGCTTCGATAAAGAGTACACCAAGCGCATCCAACTGGATGAAAAAGGCATTCCATTAGTGGAAGATGTGACCCGCGAAATCAACCGTGGTATGTGGACCATCGGCATGAGCGGTCAGAGCCCTGAGCGTATTAAAGCGCACACCATGAACTGGGGCACCTTCAGCAACAAGACCTTGGAAGCTGACGGCGGCCCATGCAAAGGCGAAACTTACGGTTTGCCTTGGCCATGTTGGGGCGCTCCAGAGCAGAAACACCCTGGTACGCAAATTCTGTACAACACAAGCAAACATGTGTTGCAGGGTGGTGGTAACTTCCGTGCCCGTTATGGCGTGGAATATCAAGGCCACAACATTCTGGCGGAAGGGTCTTACTCTTTGGGTTCAGAAATCCAAGACGGTTATCCAGAATTCTCCGACAAGCTGCTGAAACAACTCGGCTGGTGGGATGATCTGACCGCAGAAGAAAAAGCCGAAGCAGAAGGCAAAAACTGGAAGACCGACCTGTCTGGCGGTATCCAGCGTGTAGCCATGAAACACGGCTGTATCCCATTTGGTAACGCCAAGGCCCGCTGTATTGTGTGGACCTTCCCAGATCAAGTGCCAGTGCACCGCGAACCGCTGTACACCCCACGCCGCGATCTGGTTGCTAAATACCCAACTTACGATGACATGCAGGTGCATCGTCTGCCAACGCTGTACAAGTCAATCCAGCAACAGGATATGACTGGCAAATACCCACTGGCGCTGACGTCTGGCCGTTTGGTGGAGTACGAAGGTGGTGGTGAGGAATCTCGTTCCAACCCATGGCTGGCAGAACTGCAACAGCAGATGTTTGTTGAAATTAACCCCGCTGATGCTGCCGATCGCAGTATTCGCAACGGTGACAAAGTGTGGCTGGAAGGCGCCGAAGGTGGCCGCGTGCTGGTTCAAGCGTTGGTGACTCCGCGCGTGAAACAGGGCGTAACCTGGATGCCATACCACTTTGCCGGTGTGATGCATGGTGAAAGTCTGGAGGCGAACTATCCGGAAGGTACTGCGCCGTATGTGCTGGGCGAATCTGCCAACACTGCGCTGACCTACGGTTACGACCCGGTAACCCAGATGCAGGAGACCAAAGCGTCTCTGTGCCAGATCGTCAAAGCCTGATTGCAGCGTAAGTGAGGAGAATTGCCACTATGGCTACTATGAAATTTCTGTGTGATACCAAACGCTGCATCGAATGTAACGGTTGTGTCACCGCCTGTAAAAACGAAAACGACTCCGCGCTTGAGTGGGGTATTCAGCGTCGCCGTGTAGTCACTCTGCACGATGGTCAACCCGGCGAAGCCTCTATCTCTGTGGCCTGTATGCACTGCTCTGATGCACCGTGCATGGCTGTGTGTCCGGCTGATTGCTTCTATCGCACCGAAGATGGTGTGGTGCTGCATAACAAAGACAAGTGTATCGGCTGTGGTTACTGCCTGTACGCTTGCCCGTTCGGTGCACCACAGTTTCCGAAAAAGGCGCATTTGCTGCTCGCGGTAAAATGGACAAATGTACTTTCTGCTCAGGCGGCCCTGAAGAGAATTTCTCAGAAGCTGAACGCCAGAAGTACGGCTCCAACCGTATTGCCGAAGGCAAACTGCCAATGTGTGCTGAGTTGTGTGCCACCAAGGCGCTGCTCGCCGGTGATGCTGAAGTGGTTTCTGGCATCTACCGTGAACGCGTAGCCTATCGTGGTGCTGACAATGCAGCCTGGAAGTAAGCGTCCGTACAGAGATAACTGGCTCGCGTAATTGAGCCAGTGAGAGAGGTTTTAATGAACAAATGGTTCAAACAACTGGGTTTGGCCGCTGCGCTGTTATTTAGCACAGTGAGCTTTGCCGCTGAGACGCCAACTGTCGCCGCACAGCCAGAAGCTGTTGTTGCGGCAGTGCAGGCGCAGCAATCAGAGTATTCACAGCTGTGGACCGATCTGAAAAACGGCGCTACCGGATATACCACCTCCCAGAGCCAGTTTCATAACCAGCCGATCAATAGCTATGATCTGCGGGTACTGAAACTGCGCAGTGGCTGGTTGGCCCCCGGTCTGATGTTGGCACTGTTCGGTATGATCATTATTTTCGCCCTGTTTATTATGGTGAATGGCATCTCTAAGCTGCACCATGGTTTCTCGGGCAAGATGGTACATCGTTGGTCAAAACGGGATATCTCTATCCACTGGTTAGGGGCGATCCCTTGCCTGACCTTAATCCTTACCGGTTTAACCCTGTTGGCTGGTCGTTTTTTCCTACAGCCGATTGTGAGTGAAGGTTTTTGGGCTGGGGTAGTGTACTTTGCCAAGCAGGTACACAACGTCATGGCTATCCCGTTTATGTTCGGCTGGCTGCTGATGACGCTGATGTGGGCGAAAAACCAGATGCCGAAGATGTATGACCTGAAATGGTTCCTAGTTGTTGGTGGTTATATCAACTTCGGGCCGTTCAAAGGTAAACATCCGGATTCTGGTTTTGCCAACGCCGGTGAAAAGATGTGGTTCTGGACTTTTGCTTTGTTCGGTCTGGTGATCTCGGCTTCTGGAATGTTACTGCTGTTCCCGAACCTGTTCGAGCCCAGCCGTACCCTGAGTCTGATTTCGCTGATCCTGCATGCCGTCAGCGCCATCATCATCTGTGCCTTCTCTATCGTACACATCTTCATGGCAACCGTGATGTCAGAAGGTGGTATGGAGTGCATGGTTTCCGGTTACTGTGATGAAAACTGGGCAACTCAGCATCACAATCTGTGGTTTGATGAAATCAAGGCCAACGGCACGCTGAAGTACCGCGAATCCTGATTTTTAAGCTTGAGTTAAGCCGCGTATCACACGCGGCTTTTTTATGCCACATGCCTAGCAGTTTTGGTCTTAGTGGTTGACATTTATTTGTGTTAGCTAAAACATGACACCCTTAACAAAACCGGGCAACCATAACGAATAGGTGATGCTAACTTCTAGCCAGTTCACGTTTTGCTGGGGACTTAGGATGTACCCTGCAAACTCAAGACGCGGCCTTGGATAGTCACTAACTAGTTGTGGTATTTAAGGATTATGTAACCCAGACAGGAACCGTTATGTCATCTGTTATCCAAACTCTCGATCGTCAACTGGTGTCAAACTACCAATCCAATATCACAGTACCTAACTGGATGCTGCGAGCCATGGAAGACGTGATGCACTACTATGTCGACAAGAATCTGAGACTGGATACTATGTCTGCCGACGTTATGCCAGCGCCAATAGCCGGTAAAAAGTACATGCTGTATGCCCATGTACCCTTCTGCCATACGCTTTGTTCATATTGTACTTTCCACCGTTTCCTGTTTAAGGAAGACAAAGCGCGCCGCTATTTTGTGGCATTGCGTAAAGAGATGGATATGGTCAAGGCTTTGGGCTACGACTTCGAGTCCATGTATATCGGTGGCGGTACCACCACAGTGCTAGAAGATGAGCTAGCACGCACCATTGAACATGCTAAAACGCTGTTCCCGTCCATTAAAGAAGTTTCCTGTGAATCTGATCCACAGCATCTGGACAGCCCGGGTTTTAAACAGCTCAAAGGGCTGGTGGACCGTATGTCCATCGGGGTACAGAGTTTCAATGACGACATTCTGCGGATGACAGAACGCTTGGATAAATTCGGCTCAGGTCAGGAAACGTTCGACAAGATCATGGCTGCCAAAGAGCTGTTCCCCATCATCAACGTTGATTTGATCTTCGGTTTCCGTGGTCAGACTGATGAAGTGATCCAGCATGATTTGGACATGGCTTCTCGCCTTGATCCGCGACAGATCACCACCTATCCGCTGATGGTGACCCACCAGACCCGTAAGAGTGTCAAAGCCACGCTGGCGGCACCACATGCCGACATGGCAAATCAGTACCGGATGATCCTCAATACCTTAGTTGGACAATATAACCAGTTGTCTGCCTGGGCCTTCGGTAAAGCCAACAATGAAGGTTTTGATGAATACGTCATTGATTACGATGAATATCTCGGTGTCGGTTCTGGTTCTTTCAGTTTCCTCAATGACACACTTTATGTGAATACCTTCTCGCTACGTAATTATGAAGAACGCATCAAAAACGGCAAAATGGGTGTTGAACAGCAAAAGAATTACAGCAAGAAAGATGTGATGCAGTACCGTTTCCTTTTGGGAATGTTTTCTGGCCGTCTATCACGCAAATACTTCCGCGATACCTTTGGCGTTAACTTAGATACCGCGTTGCTGAAAGAGATGACCTCAATGAAATTGATTGGGGCGTTGAAGAATGATCCCGAAAATCCAGAAGAGCTGATCGTCACCGACAACGGCAAGATGATGGGCTTGTTGATGATGAAGGAATTCTATTCTGGCATGGATAACGTGCGGGCGCAGCTGCGGAAACCACTGAAACCTTGTGATATGTAGTTATCTTGCAAGCTGTTGCTTGCGCTGATTTTGATGGAAGGAATGCTAAGGCATTCCTTTTTTGTTGGCTGGATTGGCATCACTGCGCGATGGATTGCAACCTGCGGTTGCTAGCGCTGAGGCTAGCGCCTTGCAAACTTCGTTTGCGAAAGATTTATGGCTGCGCCATACCAAGCTGCGCTTGGAAACGTCGTGGAGCTACTCGCTCCACACCAGATGCGTAGCCTGTTTATTTTTCATTTCCATGCCGCACTACGCGGTACTTAAAGCGCTTATGCGCTAAATCACCTGCGGTGGGCAATGCACACGCAGCCTTGTGGCACGTTGCAAGTACATCCCTGTAAGCTCGACGCCAGCATCCATGCTGGCGACGGCCACAAGTCTGCATGTGCTGAGGAATATCGGCGTACTCCTGTCACATCAGTGTTGTTTTTCACGTCTCTAACGCTTCTGGTTTGTCATTTTCGCAAATTGTTCTGATTCGCGGTTCCTCGCTCACCATCGCTTCTCGATATCTGCCGGGCAGGAAGCCCAAATGCCGTGAGGGACATGGAAGTCCGAGAACGGCCATGTCGCGATTGCTCAATGCCTGCCCAACGCACCTACGCAGCGTCGATGGGGGAATTTGTGTTGCCTGTAAATTCAGTATGTTAGCTGAGATAAATTGGTGGCTGTCCTCATTTCTCCTGTCATTTATTGGTCGCTGCCCTATTATCTTTTGCTCTATTTTTTAGACTTCTTTGCCCTCGCGGCTATTCATTCTAGGTAACCTAACCTCAAAAAATATTGAAAACCGACACTTGTTGGTTATTATTATCCGACACATGTCGGTTTTTGTGTGTTGCACTTATTAAACGAAGAAACAGGTAAGTTCTTACCGGGACCAGCATTGACCAGTATCAAGGCAGTTGTGAGCGACTGAAATGACGGCACAAAAATTGTTGTTCTGGCTAAGGTCGCCGATGCTCTTGCCCCGGATATCAAGCAGACTCATTACGAAAGAGGAAACATCTCATGACAGATCTCAACGATAAAGTAATCATCGTGACTGGTGGCGCAAGTGGTATTGGGAAAGTTACGGCAACACTTCTGGCTGGTTGCGGAGCCCGCATCGTGGTTGCAGACCTAAACGATGACGGTGCTGTAACCGCCGAGGAAATCCGCAGCGCTGGTGGAACTAGTTTGTTCGTCAAAACCAACGTGAGCCTAGAAGCCGACGTGGAGAACCTAGTCGCCACTACCTTGGCTGAATTCGGCCGTTTGGACGGCGCGTTCAACAATGCCGGTGTTGAACAGGCGATAAAGCCGCTGCACGAGATCAGTGAAGCGCAGTGGGATAAGGTGATTGACATCGACCTCAAGGGCGTGTTCCTGTGCATGAAGCACGAAATCAAGGCTATGCTGGCCTCGGGAGGTGGTGCGATTGTGAATACTGCCTCGACCACTGCACAAGCAGCGATCCCCTTTGCAGCAGAATACATCGCTGCCAAGGCTGGCGTGATCGGCATAACCCGTGCTGCCGCAGTGGATTATGCTCAGAAGGGCATCCGTGTGAACACTGTGCTGCCTGGCCTAACCCAGACCGCTATGGTCGGACGGATGCCACAAGATCCGGAGCTGATCAAGATCTTCACGGCTATCCAAGCCGCGGTTCCCATGCAGCGCCTCGGCCAGCCCGAGGAAGTCGCCCAAGCGGTGGCTTGGTTGCTGTCCGAAGCCGCTGGCTTCGTTACAGGTGTGGCGCTTCCTGTCGATGGCGGCACCATCGCTGTCTAAGAAACTGCCTTCAAAGTGGGAGATTTCGACTGGGGAGCTCAGTAAACGAAAATAGAGTACAGTCATCACTGTTGTTGGCTGTGCCAATGCAAACTGCGTTTGCTAGAGCTTAGGGTAGCGCCTAGCAAGCGAGTTTTTGGCTTAATGGTATCGCTGCGCGATGGCGAACTGCGTTTGCGAAAGTCGTGAAACTACTCGTTCCACATCAGAGGAAAAGGGGGCTGAACGGCCGCGAACGATATCCATGTCTAACGGCCAGCTCATCATTTATGGCTGCATACTCATCACCGATGAGTATTCGCTCTTATTAATCCCGTTGTCGCCCCACGTCACGAAACGCTACGGCGTTTTTGCTTTGTCATTTTCGCAAATTGCCGCCAACTCGGAATCCGTTCCTCAGCGCGGCTTTGACACATCTGTGCGTCAATTGCTAATGCCCGCCCAATGCTCCTTCGCCGCGCCAAGGGGAATAGCTGTTACCTGTAAATTCAGTGTATTAGTTGAGATTGAATTGGTGGTTGTCCCATTTTTATCAGGACATATGGCAAAGCACGTTGATTTTTGCTCGCAGTAATAGGCTTTCAGAATCGGGGAAACATCATCGGCAACGGCGGATGCAGCGATGCCCCACGCTACTTGAGTAGCGTTAGCGGGAATAGGTTCTGTGGGGATGTCTCACGAAAGCTTCCGTGTTTGCAATGGCAGGTGGTTGGCTGCATGCAGGTTATCAATGGCATGTGCCACGCAAAGATGGGTTGGTGTGGAACTTAGTTATGCTGCTTAAAGAACTTTTCTGCTTTTGCAAACAGACTGTCACAGAGCCGTTGTTGCTTTAGCTGTTCGTCAGTGCCTTCATCCATCGAATCTAGCAAGGTCTTCGCTGCTTGATATTCTTTAACCATAGATTCAAATATTTCTTCATGGTTATTTTTACGCACTTTGTTTTGATTTACATTTCGCTTCTTTTTCATTAAAAACCTCTTAAATAAAAGCTATCAAAATAATATATTCTGAAAAACCAGTTAAACAGTTAATTATGCTAAGGTTGAGCAGTAGAATATTTAAATTAATAGTTGGTCAAGTATAAATAGCCTAATTATAAAATTTCAAAATTAGGCTAAAAATAAATGCCATAAATCCTTACATCACATCCAAATAAATATGATGCAAGAAAATATTAAAAATGCTCATTTATGCGGTGGCAACGTTTGTCGCCTGTGGGCCTTTGGCACCAGCTTCTACTGTAAACGATACTTGCTGACCATCAGATAGGGTTTTAAAACCTTCTGAAATGATGGACTTAAAGTGTACAAACAGATCAGCACCACCATTGTCAGGTGAGATAAAGCCAAAGCCTTTTGATTCGTCAAACCATTTTACTGAGCCCGTCATTTTTGCAGACATATATATTCCTCGTTAGTTATTAAAAAGTCGAAAACCGAGGCTATAAAATGGAATATAAAGAAAAAGTGACTGCCGGAGTTGAATAACGAAATACTTCGAAAGAAAACTATGAGAAGACTTGGACTAAATTTTTCATCAATAGCTCATGTTTTTGAGCTGAGTGCACTATACAGTGTTTGGTAGAAATAGATAGCACTATTTACATTATTAAAATAATGCGACTCAAATAAATTTTGAGTCAGCATCATTTTTAGCTGTCGTGCGTGGGGTATTTGGCTGCCTGTGAACTGGCATCGTGTCACAACGTGTGGCTGTTACTGCTAGGCGAGATAAACTTGAATCTGAGCATCATCGCCCATACTGAGATAGATATACTGCAATTCGTTAAATCACATGGCGAGTGATTGATAAAATCCGCACCGTTCAGGAGAGCTGCATGTCGAGACAGTTTCATTTTTATCAGCCTAATCAAGATCATGGGCTGGCGCATAATCCGCTGAAATCGATAGTGGCACCGCGGCCGATTGGCTGGATCTCTAGCTGTAATGCTGATGGTATTGCTAACCTCGCGCCTTATAGTTTTTTCAATATGTTTGCGGATATGCCACCGATTATTGGCTTTTGTAGTTCGGGTTGGAAAGACAGTGTGGCCAATATTGAGCAAACCGGTGAGTTTTGCTGGAATCTCGCCACTAAGCCGTTGGCGGAGCAGATGAATATCAGCTGTGCTGATGTTGCTAACGAGGTGGACGAGTTTCAATTAGCGGGCTTAGAGAAAGCGCCATCGCAGTTGGTGAAGGTGCCACGAGTGGCGGCAAGTCCGGCATCGTTTGAATGTAAGCTGACCCAATTGCTCCGGCTGCAAACGGCGGCAAAACAGCCGATGGATAATTGGCTAGTGCTGGGCGAAGTTGTGGGTGTGCATATCGATAAGCGCTTTATCAAAGACGGTATTTATCAAACCATTGCCGCCGAGCCGATATTGCGTGCGGGTGGTCCAGCGAGCTATTTTGCTATTAGCGCGGCGACCGAATTTGAGATGGCGCGGCCGTCAGTTACCAAGTAGATAAGTGGAGGTCATTGTGGCATCAGGTTGGGCACAAGATGGGGCTGAGCAACAGCAGATAGACAGCACTGTTGAAGATGCACTTGCTCGGGTACGCGGTGAGCTTCCCAAAGGCGAAAGCCTGACAGAGTGTGAAGAGTGTGGCGAAACCATCCCAGAGGCGCGGCGTTTGGCAATTCCGGGCGTACGTTTGTGCGTGAGTTGTCAGGCGTTGGAAGACAAGCGTCGGCAGAGTTTTGCGGGGTATAATCGTCGTGGCTCCAAAGACAGCCAGCTACGTTGATGCTGGCAAAAAGCCGGACAGCAAGTCCAGCTTTTTGCGTTAATGGCGGTTATTTGTCCATTGTCACCGGGCCATTGATATTGTCGAAGTGTACATCTCCAGAGCCAGCATTGATGATATTCAGCCCTTGTGTGTGCCGTACATCAATGTCACCGGAACCATCGTCAATGGTGACAGTGCCCTGCACATTTTTCACTGTCATGCTGCCAGAACCGTCATCAATGCGAATATCGCCACCCACGTCACGGATATCGATATCACCCGAACCATCATCAAGGCGAATTTTACCGCTAATGTTTGCGAGCGTTACGCTGCCGGAACCGTCGTTAATATCGAGGTCATGAGCACCGCGAATGGTGAGATCGCCGGAACCATCGACGACTTTTATATTGGCGGTCATATCGCGGATTTCCAGTTGCCCGGAACCATCGGTCACATCCAGCACCATGGCGGCCGGGACGGTCACCCGTAAGTTAATATAGGGTGAGTTGCGGTTGATGCTGAAATGACTATCGAATTTAGCGACTAATACGGCTTGTGTACCATGCTGTTCGAGCGTCAGTTTTGCCGGTACATCAGGATAGTCGTAAACATCGGCGTCCACGGTGATCTGTTGCTGCTCGGCAACGCCAACAATCACCAGATCTCCGGCTCCGGTATCGGCGGTTAACTGCTGAATCTCTGCGGCATTGAGTTGCAATGTCCGGTGACCATGATTGAGGGGTTCGCTATGGGCACCATTGACATAGAAAACACAGCCAGTGAGTGGCAGCACACAAGCCAGCATGAGCAGAGTTGAGCGTACAAACATAGTTTTGCGTCCTTATTATTGTGTTCCGCCGTGTGAGCCGGCTGAACCTTGGTATTCTCAAAATCGATGAACTCTCCACAGTATTTGCAGATGTTGTGCCAATAAATATTTTGTTATAAATCAATGAAGTATATTTTTATGTGCATCGGGGAAATAAAAAATAGGTTTTTTTACCATTAAGCGGTGAGATTGACTAAGCCATGTTGTTGTTAAAGGGTTGTTTATCACCGCAGTTTTTCGTAGCTTTATAATGAAAAAATTCCATCGTAATCAAGCGAGGACAACTACACTAAAAATGGTGATAAATTCGCCATACTCCTCCGATTTTATGTCAGACATTATGGCCTGACTCTGTTAACAGGGAGTGTTTACAGTATGAAAAAGGCTTTGTATCGGAACCCGCAACTGCTGCGGTTACACTGGCGCCGCGGTACCCTGACATATCTGCTGGCATTGCTGATCATCGGCGTACTGGCATTACTGTCGCACTATCTGGTGCAAAGCATTGTTAATCAACAGGAAGCCAGTGCCCGCATCGTTAACCTTGCCGGACGGCAGCGCATGTTATCACAGCGCATTACCCTGTTTGCCGGGCAACTGTTAGCCGAAAAAATGAACGCTCGCCGACCCTGTTTCCGGGGAATATCTGGAGACTGTGGCAACGATGAAAAAGGTACATCAGGCGTTGATGTATGGTTCAACGCAGATGGCGATCCCCGCGCCAAGTTCAGTCGCCGTGCAGCGAATTTTTCATGAGCCGCCGGTGAATCTCGACCAGCGCTTGCAAGCGTTTTTTCATTTAGCCACACAGGTAGTGGATCAGTCGCTTGGCTTCCCCGAACGGGAACAGGCATATCAACAGTTACGGGCATTAGCGCGTTACGACATTCTCAACGCCCTCGACGCGTTGGTGCTGCAATTCCAGCAAGACAGCGAAGCCGCCATTGCCAAATTACAGCATTTTAACCGCCTGTCATTGATAGGCATGTTGACTACGTTGTTGTTGGAAGCGCTATTTATCTTCCGGCCGTTGTTGATCTCCTTGTACCGTAGGGAAAAACAGTATTTGCAGCTACTGCGAAAAATGGATGCAGAAATCACCCATCGCGTACGGTTTCAGGCTTTTAACGATCCCTTGACGGGTTTGCCTAATCGTTTGTCAATGTTGGAAAAAATTCAGACATGTGTCGATTTAGCGCGGCAGAACAAAAGTGCCTTGGTGGTGATTTCTGTGGGGCTGGATCGCTTCAAGGATATCAACAATAGTCTCGGACATGATAAAGGCGATGAACTGCTCATCGGTATTGCTACGCGTCTGGAAACGCTGGTGAAGCAATACCACGGATTCCTTGGACGGATCACCGGGGATGAATTTGCCATTGTACTGGATCAGCGGAAAGAGAATCTCGAACTCGTACACCTGATGCAGCAATTATTACAGGCTGTCGCCGCACCGTTTGAAGGCGAAGGTTTTTGCGTGCAGGTAACCGCTTCTCTGGGACTCGCTTTCTATGCTGATGATGGTGCGAGTTCCCGCAGTTTGCTGATGCATGCCAATCAGGCCATGCGCATTGCTAAAGATGAGGGCGGGCGTTGTTTCCGTTTCTTCCAGCCGATGATGACGTCAAAAATGACTCGGCGTATCCAGTTGGATCAGGAGCTGCGGCAGGCGATGACCGACTGTTCACAACTGATGCTGTTTTATCAGCCAAAGGTGGATCTGCGCAACGGCCGGATTTGTGGTGTGGAGGCGCTGTTGCGTTGGCAACATCCTCAGCAGGGGATGATTTCTCCGGCGGAATTTATTCCAATCGCGGAAGACTCTGGGTTAATTGTGGAGCTAGGTGACTGGGTGATGGTGCAGGCGTTGGAGCAATTGGTGCGTTGGCAACAGCAAGGGATCACCGTAGAAATGGCCATCAATGTCTCAGTCAAACAGTTGCTGCGCAGTAACATCAGCGAACGGATCCAGTCGTTAGCGCAGCAGTTGGGGGTGGCGCCACAGCAAGTGCAGTTAGAGATCACTGAAAACAATATCATGGACAACATGAGCCGCATTATGCCGCAGCTACAAGCCTTGACACAGCAGGGTTTTACGCTGGCTATTGATGATTTTGGTACCGGTCATTCCAGTCTGTCCCGGCTGCGGGATTTGCCGATGAAGGTGCTCAAAATTGATAAGTCGTTTGTGGCTAACGCCATGCGCGATCATAAAGACGCACAACTGGTTGAGGCAATTGTCGAAATCGGCCATATCTTGAACCGTACCATTATTGCCGAGGGGATTGAGACCACAGAACAGATGACCTTGTTGCAGCAGTTGGGCTGCGAGGAAGGCCAAGGGTATTTGTTTGCTCGGCCAATGTCGGCGGAGCAGGTGGAATCCATACTATTGCAAGGCTCGATTGATATTCGTAATGAGGCTATGGCTTAGCACATAGCCTCATGTGTTAGCTTTCGATATCGGCACTCTCATTATCAGCACTGTCGATATCGGCAATAATCACACGGTTACGGCCATTGTTCTTGGCATCGTACAGCGCCTTATCAACCTGACGCAGAATATGCTGATAATCGGGATGACCGTTAAAGCATGCCAGGCCAGAGCTGATGGTGATGTGGATCCGCTCACCGTTTGGCAGCATGAAATGTTCTGCGGCCACGTTGTTACGGAGGTTTTCGGCAATACTGCGGGCATTGGTTGGATTGACATCAACCAGCACAATCATGAACTCCTCGCCACCGAGACGGAAGACAAAATCCCCAGCACGTGAATTACTGACCAGAAAACCGCCCAACTGCTGTAACACACTGTCGCCAGCTTCGTGGCCATATGAATCATTGACCCCTTTAAAGTAATCAATATCCAATGACAGCAGTGCAAACTGGCTGTGGTTGCGGCGAGCATGGGCAATTTCGCGGCTGAGTACCGTAGGCAGAAATTTGCGGTTGAGCAGTTTGGTCAGTACGTCTCGACCACTTTCCAGCTCCGAACTTTTGGCAAAAATATCATCCAGCAGGAATTTTAAACGTTTGGTTTCATCCCGTACTTTGCGTAGGTTCTGGATCCTTACGTCATGCCCTTGCTGCATCTCTACTAACAGTTGTTCATCAATAATCTTGATTCGTTCATTGATGATCTGCGTTTCAGGATAATCCTGAAACGCATGTGAACCTTTGTGGGTAAACCATAAACCAAATTCAGAAATGCCGAGCGTGGGGAGTTCTGCATCTGGATTGCCCACAGTGCATTCAAACATCAAGCGGTTTTCCCAGTCCAGCAACGCACCTTTCTGTTTTTCGCGCTCGGTAGATAAATTCTGGGTAATGGAAAACAGCCGATAGACTTCATCGGAACGGGTATTACGGTCATAAGAGCTGGCGTACGCCTGCCCCATCACTTCCATAGACATATCGAGCGTATCGCAAAAATGCTGCAAACATTCATTTTGTTGCTGTGCGTTTAGCGGTTCTTGTTGCAGTAATTCAGAAAAATGTTGTTTCAGGTAGCGGGCTCCCCGTAACACCAAGTGCATCGGAATTTTAATTCGGGCATGAATTTCCCCGATTTTGACCTGGAGGGCGATGGTAGCAGCGAGATCATATTGTTCATCAATGTTAAACAGCGTGACCAGCCATTGCTGCAAAGAACCATGTAACCGAGTCTTCACTTGGTCATGGGACAGAAAGACGGAGGCATCTTCGGCATCCAACATATGGCGATAGAATTGTGTTGCCAGCTCGCTGCTATGTATGGCAACGAGTTGTCGATTAAGTCGAATACAGTTTGGATTTGTCTCAGAAATCAAAGCATTCCAGTCGTTAGCAACTTTACTGCTGGTGGCGCTGCTCATGATACTCCCTGGCTATTGAGGTGATCCGGCCGCAAAACTAGCAAGATTACAGGGGAAAGTCCAAAGATATGCTTGAATATTCACCAAAAATTACCACCAGTTCAGTAGATAAAAAGCTAACAAACTGAGCGCAACAGCGCTGAGCATATGTCTGACAAAGTAGGCAATAATCACCGAGACGATGGCGCCCCAGAGATAAGGATTATCTGGAAAATGCCGTAGTTCTCCATGATCCAGCAAGATCACCGGCGCACAGATGGCAATCAACAAGCAAGGGGCAGAATAAGATAGCGCTTCCCGCACTACCTTGGGGATACGTAGCGGTAATCTGGGTTCCAGAAACAGATAACGATTGAAAAACACGATGAATGCTAACGTTAGCAGTAACCACCAACTCATTGGGCTTCCTCCGCAGGTTTATGCGTCAGATGCGCAACTATCACGGCAAATATCATCCCGGCGATGCCCGCCATCACGATAGCGCCTTCCACCTGTGCCAGTGACAAGGCCGCAGATAGCAGTAACGAGCACAGCACCCCGGCGAGTGTGCTGAGGTTTTTGACCATGGGCACCACAATCGTAATAAAGGTGGCGATGATGGAAAAATCCAGATGGTACTTTGCCAGATCGGGCACAGAGGCCGCGAGCCAGATACCTAACGCACTGACTAGCACCCAGAACAGGTAGAACGTCAGCCCACCCCTAGCAGATAGCTGACGCTCAAGGCTTGTTCTCGGACTTTGGGAACACTCAATGCAAACAGCTCATCGGTCAGCAAGAAACCAATCGGCAGGCGGTATTTGAGTTTCAGTTGGGTGACAAATTCACGCAATGTCAGCCCATAGATGAAATGCTGCGATGTCAAAAAGAAGATGGTGACGATAATGCTGAAGAGGTTGGCTCCAGAGATCAACATGCTCAGGGTGACCAATTGCGCCGCCCCAGCAAAGATAATCGCCGACATCCCCAGACTTTGCCACACATCCAGCCCTGATTGAATGGCCATTGAACCAGCGAGAATGCCCCATGGCAGTACCGCCAAACAGAGGGGAATAATATCAATCGCGCCTTTAATAAACTGGGCTTGTTGTCCGCGTAGTGAATGTGCCGATGGTGGCTGTTGAGAACCGTTCATAATGCCATTAGCTGCTATGCCGCAAGTAAGTTGCAGATATTTAACAAATAAGGCTTAGCGTTATAACATGAACTAACTGTGCAGACAGCACTTTATGTTACCGCCGAGGCCTGATTTGCCGTTAGCACCGAACATCTGGCCGTTATTTTGAGTCACATGAAATAATGTATTGATGAAATTTTTTGGACAAAGCTAGCAGTCATATGTCAGTGGTCATATAAAAAATATATAAAAATCAATTTAATAACTATTAAATGAGGATTTTCGGTAAGATTTTTCGTCCGTGATGCTATTGCGGTCATTATGGTGCTCATAGTGGTGATTGACTGTCGGTGCGCTGGTGGAATAATGCGCGCACTTTGATTGTGCCCTCCGTGGTTTTACTCCATGTCTATCTATACCCGACCGGTGCTGTTGTTGCTCAGTGGCTTACTGTTGCTGACACTGGCGATTGCGGTACTGAATACCTTGGTGCCTTTATGGCTGGCGCATGAAAATCTGCCAACTTGGCAGGTTGGCATGGTCAGTTCCTCCTATTTTGCCGGTAATTTGCTGGGCACAGTGTTGGCGGGGCACTTTATCAGCCGCTATGGATTTAACCGCAGTTACTACATTGCTAGTTTGCTGTTTGCGCTGGGCTGCGCCGGACTTGGGCTGATGGTAGGTTTCTACAGCTGGTTTATCTGGCGTTTTATTGCTGGTGTCGGCTGTGCCATGATCTGGGTGGTGGTGGAAAGTGCTTTGATGTGCAGCGGCACCTCAAGCAACCGTGGCCGACTGCTGGCGGCCTACATGATGGTGTATTACTTTGGCACTGTTGCTGGGCAACTGCTGCTGACTAAATTGCCAACCGCCTTGATGAGTGTTCTGCCGTGGGCCTTGGCGTTGGTGCTAAGTTCAGTGTTGCCGCTGCTCTTTACCCGCATTATTAACACTCAGGAATCATCACAGCAGACTCCGCAAGTATTGCCCATGCTGAAATTATCTCAGGCACGACTCGGCGTACACGGCTGCCTGATCTCTGGCGTGGTGTTGGGATCTCTATACGGACTGATGCCGCTCTATCTGAATCATCTCGGCATGAATGATGCTCGGGTGGGTTTTTGGATGGCATTACTGGTCAGTGCAGGCATTGTTGGGCAGTGGCCAATAGGACGACTGGCGGATCGCTATGGTCGTTTGATGGTATTGCGGGTACAGGTGTTTGTGTTGATTCTGGGGGCGTTGGCGATGCTGGTGCATGCGGCGTTGACGCCCGCATTATTTATTCTCGGTGCCGCGGGTTTTACCCTGTATCCGGTTGCTATGGCTTGGGCCTGCGAGAAGGTGCCGCATCAGCAACTGGTTTCCATGAATCAGGCGCTGTTGCTCAGTTATACCGTTGGCAGCCTGGTTGGCCCGTCATTGATCGCCTTGTTGATGCAGCAGTATTCCGACAGTCTGTTGTTCCTGACCATGGCGATAGTGTCATTTGTCTACCTGCTGATGTTATTGCGTAAACCGGGACAACATCGCAATCCGGTGGCTCATGCCTGATGGCCGAGGGCTTACAGCTCACTCCAGCGCCGCAACAAGTTGTGGTAGATACCGCTGAGATTGAAGATTTGCTGCGCATCGGCTTGCTGTGCGGTAAGTGTCTGGATTGATTGATCCAGTTGCCACAGTATTTGCCGTTGCCCGTCATCGCGGATCATACTTTGCAGCCACATAAAGGCTGCCGTGCGCTCGCCCGAGGTTACGGGGGTTACTTGATGCCAGGCTGGTGGCAGGATACAGCACCAAAGAACCGGCACTGAGTTTAACGCTTTGCTGGCCGTAAGTGTCTTGAATTACTAATTCTCCCCTTCGTAACTCTCTGGTTCGCTGAGGAATAATGTGGCAGACAAGTCTGTGCGTAGCATGCCATTGTCTGTGGCGCGAATCGCATTGTCGATGTGATAACCAAATGTCTGCCCGCCTTGATAGCGGTTGAACAGTGGCGGATAGAACTCTAACGGCAGTGCGGCAGAGACAAACAATGGCTGCGCTAGCAATCGCTCTATTATCCGTTGCCCCACTTCCTGTGCAATCGGATCATCTTGACTCAGTTGCTGATTACGTTTGCGGGTGGCGGCTAATTCTCCCGAGGTTTGATTGCCGTCTATCCAGGGACGAGCATCCAGTTGTTGCCGGAGTTGCCGGACTTCGTCGCTGGGAAAAACATGGGGAATTTCAATTAACATCATGTGGCTCCATCTGCCAGATAGTAAGGGCGGCTTCCCCAGCGGAAAGCCGCAGTTTCAATAGTTAAAAATGAACTTCAGCGCTCAGCATCGCCAAGCGTCCAGGTGCCACATTGGCAAAGTGGGCGGCATAGGCTTTGTCGTAGTAACGTTTATCCATAAGATTCTGCACATTGAATCGCAGCGTCAGGTAATCGTTGACGTGATAAGACGACATCAGGTCAAAACGCCAATAAGAAGGGATCCACAAGGTGTTAGCGGTATTACCGTAAACTTTGCTCATGTAATAAGCGCCAGCTCCGGCAGTCAACTGCTCAGTAATATCATAAGTGCTGAACAGGCTGACACTGTGTTTGGCGGTATTGGGGAATCGGTTGCCGTCATATTCGCTGTTATAGCCGTTACTGTCCAAAGTGGCATCCAGATAGGTATAGCCCCCGAAACCATGCCAATGACGCAAGATGTCACCGGAAAACCCTACCTCAAAGCCTTTGACCTTTTGCTTGCCCACATTGGCTTGCGGTGCACTACGTCCGGCTTCTGTGGCAACGCGGGCATTGTTTTTTCAATCTGAAATATCGAGCCGTTTAGCGACAGGCGGCCATCGAACAATTCCCATTTGCTGCCCAACTCGTAGCTCTTGGTGTCTTCCGGTTGCAGATCTTCATTATTGCTGCCCAGTCGATCACTACCATCCCCGTTAGAGGTTCCTGGCGGGTTGGATGAGGTTCCCCACGCGGCGTAAATACTGCCGTTCGCCGCGGGTTTATACAGCACTGACAACTGATAGTTGAAAAAGTCGCTGTCGTTATCCAAGGTGGCAGACGCCGCTTCACTGCTGGTTTGGTAATCGTCCCAACGAATACCACCATTGATAAACCAAGCATCGTTCAGTTCCAGCGTATTGAAGGCATAGAGTGAACGGGTGTCAGTTTCTGTTACTGTGGCATCTGTGCTCAGGCTGATGGTGCCTGTCCAAGGATCGTGAGGATTAGGTGCTGACAACAAGGTACAGTTATAACTGGCTAACATCGCATCATCACAGCCAGCGTTGCGGCCGTTACCGGTATCGACGCTATAGTTGCGGTTGCTGGTGCGTTCATTGCTCAACTCGGTGCCAATAGCAAAACGGTTAGGCATCCCGGCTAAAGTGACTTCTCCACTCAATTGCAGTTGCGTTGCCAGCGTTTTGGTAACCGAGTTGCGCGATTTGGTATTGCGCCACACATAACCGTTGGCAACGTTACCGGCACTGTCATCAGGGTTGGTCACGATATAGTTGTTGGTGTTTCGGCTGTATACCGATGTGGAACTGAAATGCAATTTATCGTTGAAATCATGCGTGATCAGCACCGATGCCGTGTCATCACTGTTATCTCGAAAGTCGCGACTCAGCAGCCCGTAGAAATTGTCTTCATCTACTTTGGCCGGACGACCGGAACTCTGATCATAAGGGATCCCGTAATCAGGAATATCGTGGCTCTCAAAATGGTAGTATTCCAGTGTCACCTGGGTCGCGGTTGTCAGGCCGAAGGTTAATGATGGTGCGACCCCCAGCGGTTGCCGGATACTTGGTCACGCCCGGGCGTATCCGCATCGTGGCTCATCATATTGATACGGAACGCGGCTTCATCGCTCAGTTGTGTATTCACATCTAAGGTGCCACGTTTTAGCGCATCGGTGCCGATGGCTAAGTCAGCATTGATAAAGTCACCTGCCTGAGCTTTTTCGTCACGATATTGATGCTGCCACCAACGGCCCCCGACCGTTATAGACAGAGCTTGGGCCTTTCAACACTTCGATTTGCTCGATATTAAAGGTTTCGCGACTCTGTGACCCCACATCGCGCATACCGTTGATAAAGGTCGATGACTGCGCATCATAACCACGAATAAATGGCCGATCGCCATACGGGTTACCCCCTTCGCCAGTTCCCAAGGTGATCCCCGGTGTGGCGCGCAGTGCATCAGAAAAACTTTCTGCGCCCATATCCTTCATCAGATCCTGATTGATCACCGTGACGGTTTTGGCGCTATTGAGCAGATCCTCAGTGAATTTGCCGGATTGTACCCGGCGAGTGTTATATCCCTGATAGTCACCGTTGACCTCAATATGTTCCAGTTTCTTATCGTGATGCGGCTGTTGCGGTTTATGGTGCTCGTTGGCTTTATCTTCATGGTGCTGCGATTCGTTGGCGGCGGGTGGTTGTTCCGTGGCACATACTGGCAGCGCGGAGATTGCCATACCTAATGTGAGAGAACCCAGAACCTGGGAGCCGAGTCGAATCCTTCGGTGGCGGCGTGGTGCTATTTTCATTACAAAATTCCCGATTATATGTGTGTTATCGATGGCAGTTTGTCTGCACTTTTTAGCACCAGCTAATATAGAGATTTATAAAAATGAGATCAATAACGATTATCATTTACATTAAAATTGATGTGGATCATAGTCGTTGAACTGTGGTTATGTTGGGAAAGGTGCAACCTGAGTGTTGTTGGCCGCGAGGGTGCCATAAAAATGCCCGGTATTGCCGGGCATGGATTCAAACAGAAAATGCCGTGATAGCAGACTAGGGAGCGTAGATATTGTCGAGTATTTTTGCCAACCGTACGGCACCTTGCTCAATCCGCTGCTCAATTATCGGGCCGTATTTTTCCACATACGCTTGCCCGAGAATTTCATGAGGTTGATAACCGGCGTAAATATCGCGAGTCAGTGTGAGCGATTCATCTCCCCACTGTTCTGGTGTGCCACTAGCATCAGCTTGGTTGGCGAGTTTGGCTAAGCGGTCTCCAAAACCTTGCCAATCGTCACCTACCATATGTTCAATGATGCCGTAATCGAAGATGCCATGCAGATTGGCTGGTTGATTGAAAAAGGTGACTTCGGTTTTATTGCCACCCCAATCATCGGCATAGCTGACATGTAACGGCTGATGCAAATCGCCAACAAAGTGTGCCAAGAAGAATAACGCCTGCCAGTCTTGCGGATCTTTTTTCAGCTTGGCTTGTTGTTCAGCAATAGCACTCAGCACACAGCCCTTGTTGCAGTCGGCGTTATGCAGGTCTGTTTCATTGCGCGTGACATTGATGTAATGCAGGTGCTTTGACCAATCCCACTGGTGATCTTTTTTGATATCGTCCGCCCAGGTGCAGGCCTCAGCGAATGAATGATAATCCCCCTGTTTGGCCGCAATAGCATCCAGTGCTTTCTGGGTGGCGGGAGCTGTTAAATCATAGGCGGCTTCACAAAAGGCTTTGTGGCCAGTAAATCCCCAGGCATGAACCTGGCTGGAGAGTAGCAACAATAACAAGCCACAGTAACGATACATAAAGATTCTCCTGTTTGTTGAAGGCGCAATTGTAACTGGCATTATCGTTCAGACAAAGTCTGCCAGAAATGCAGTTACTTGTTGGGTTGCAGGATCTTGCAGCTATGATCCTGTAATTCTTCGGCAGAAGCGTTATTGGCGGTGAACCAGTTGGCTTTAATTGCCATCAATACCAGTTGGCCGTTGGGTAAATCGGCCAGTGCCAAGCCGTAATGCCCCATATTGTCAGCCGCATCAGGGAGCTCCTGTGCCAGGCGGATAAATACACTCTCTTCTTGTAACTGCGGTAACGTCAGTGTCCGCAATAAATAGCTATTGGGGCCAAGCTCATGTTGTTGCCAGTTTGCCGTGAGTGTCGGCATCAGGGCATTCAATTGTTGCCTGACATCTTGACGCAGACATGAAATGTGAATGTGTAGCTGATTCTGGGTGCGGCCATATTCGGAGTTAATTGCCAATGACAGCGCACTATCTGGAACGGTTTGATGCTGTTGTGCCATCAGCGCGCTGGATAGGGTGCGTTGTTGCCAGGCGATAGCGAAGAAATTAGGCGTCAATGGGCGCAATAGTTCAGGACTTTCCATTCCCGAGAGTTTGTCTACGGGCATCAGCAGATATTGCAGAATGCCATGCCGGTCTTTCAGGGTGACATAGCCTTTGGATTCATTCACTTCACTACAGGGCGCGGGTTTACCATGTTCTTCCATATCTGGCACACAGCGTTCACTGATTAAGTGCCACAGGGCGTCGGGATTATGAGCTGGCGTTTGCCAAAGATAGGTAGCTGCCGCAGCGGCGATGAGAATTAGCACCGCAAACGCTAACAGAAATTTTCTCGACGTTCTGACCATGAAGGGTTCCAGAGTAACAGTAAAAACTGGGTTAAGTTAAAAGTCGGCTATTGTAACGGCCAACGTTAAAAAGAAAACGGCTAGCGCTGCAAGTCTTATAAAGACAGCAGCGCTAAGGTTAAAACTAGCGGCAGTTGTTAGTGGCTGAATGCCAATTCTGGATGGATCACTAATGCCCGATACGATGCTTGTTGCGGTGTGGTCGCGAGCATATCCAGTTCTACGGCGATCTGCTGCGTACCGTATTTCACTTCGACTAATCTGGGTTCAGTCAGTTCCTGCTCCAGTAATTTTCCGGTGGCAAAGAAGATCAGCATGCTGTCAGTGTCTGGTTGATAACGGACGATGGATGTCACTGGGCTGTACCAGTCATAGCCTTTGTCTTTACCAAATTCCCAGCGCTGCTGGACGGTGAGCTTTTGCTCGTCAATCTGGTACTCCACCGCGCGGCTGTATTTCTGATTGGCAAAAAACGGCTGTGCGAGATGGCGGCCATCACCGTTATCAAACAAGGTTAGCGTGCCTTTTTGTGGCACCAGGTAGGCGGCATGTTGGGCATAACCAAAATCAAAATCGCTGTGTTGACACACCCCATTTTCATCACAGTCCAGCGGCTTGCCATCGGTATCCACAGGTGTCAGGAGTTTGCTTGCCAGTTGGCTGTTCCAGCCTTTGCGTGGTGCCAGAATCCATTTCAGCTGTTTATCGCGGCCGATTTTAAACACCCCTTGATGGCGCGATGAGATGATAATGGCATCGTCACTGGCATCATATTCGACCGAATTGACATGCGCCCAATTGCGACCGGTGCCAACGCCCATGTGATCGCCAAAGGGCGCATCAGGTTCCAGCTCGTTGCCTTTGGCTTGCAGATCGACATTCAGACACACAGCGCGCGGATCTAAGGCTTTCATCAGACTGTCCCGTAACGGGTCGAGGATGCGGTTAAGATCCCAGACATCGACCAGACGGCCATATTCATCGACTTCCAGAATTTGGTCACGCACGGTATTTACCACTTTTCCGTCAGCGCGATGGTAGTTTTGTTTGGCTGCCCGTAACAGATAGTGGCCGTTCGGCAGGGCTTTCATGTCATGGGACAGGTCGATGTAACCCTTGGGCAACCAGCGTTCAAATACCATGCGCCCTAGCAAGTCCATGCGGTAATAGCGCTGCCCTTGCAAAAATATTATGTCGCCGTTAGCAACTTGGTGAACGCCCATCAGAATGCCGCGTTTGCCAATATCTTGCTGATCATGAATTTTATGCGGGTCGAGATACCAGCGAACTTCACCCTGGGTATCGGTAATGAAATCCAGTGGCCAACGATCCCACTCTAGTGCGCCACCATTAGCCCACTGCATCGATTCTGAATGCTGATCGGCGACCAGATGGTTTATCCAGTACAAGCGCTGTTTAAAACCTTTGGCAACGGTGACCGGTTTGATGGTCGGAAAGGCCGCCACTGCATTATCCACGCTGATCCCTTGCAACGGTTGAGTGAAGATGTTGTAGGTTTCATCAACCTTTTTCCGGCTAAGGTGTAACTGAGTCGCACCCGATTCTGGTAATTGGCGTACAAGCCAAACACCGGCACACCGTCATAGGTCAACAGTTGGCTGTGACCGACACTGTAGTGAATATCAACGCCCGCTTTGCCCTTACCTAAAACCGTTACTTGCATGTCGGTTGGTTGTTTCCCTGCCAGTCCAATAATCGCCGTCAGCGGCGCATAACCGTAGGGATTGACGCTAACCAACCCCAGTTGGCCTTGCGAAGGACGGCTGATATTCAGCACTGAGGCCGCAGCCGGGGTAGTAACTGTGGTGATGGCGGTAATGGTCAGTGCCAGCAGCACTGTTGCGATGACAGACTTATGCATCCTTTCTCTCCGGCGCGAATTAACTAAGGTACACAAGACTGCAATCTGGTGCTGCGTTTGGGTAGCGGCAGGATCACAAAAGCGATATTTATATAGATTACAACAGCCTGAATTGCCCTTAATGCAACGAGAGAACAATGGTTGCTTGCAACCCCGAAGGTTGATTGGGCTGCAACAGCAGGTTACCCCCATAAGCGGTCGCCAGTGAATGGGTGATGGATAATCCCAATCCCACATTGGAGCTGTCGGTGTCTCGCGCTACACTGAGCCGGGTAAAAGGTTTCAGCACTTCCTGCATTTTATCGGCGGGAATGCCAACGCCATTATCGGCGACACAGATACGCAATTGCTCATGATCTTGCGCTAATGTCAGGCTTATCTGGGCGTTGTTTCCTGCATATTGGATAGCATTATTGAGCAGGTTTTCGGTCATGCGCCGCACGCTCACCGGCGGAATATTGCCAGTTAAGCCATGCTGTGCCTGATAGTTAATCTCGACCCCTCTTTCATCATATTCATCAACAATTGTCTGTAACAGACTATCAATGTTGGTCATTTGCCGTGCTTCTCGGTTGCTATCGTTTTTGGCAAAGCGCATGGTCGCTGTCAGCATTTTTTCCATGGTATTGATGGTGCGCAGCAGTTGCTGTTTATCTTCACTCTCTTCAATAAATTCTGCCCTTAACCGCAGGCTGGTCAGTGGCGTGCGTAAATCGTGAGAGATTGCCGCGAGCAACTGGGTGCGTTCCTTGATGTAATCGGTCAGTTGTTGTTGCATGGCGTTGAAGGCATTAATGGTTGGTAACAGATCCCGCGGGGCATGATTGTTGACCTCCTGCACCTGTTTATTGCGGGCAAAGGCTAAGGCGGCGCTGCCCAACTGCGCAATCGGTGTCAAGGCCCGGCGGATCACCAGTAACGACAGCAAAATGGTCAGTAGCATGACGCTGACCAGCGCAATGAGAACGCTGTTGGACCAATGGGTAATATCGGTTTCGATGCCGGAAGAAAAATTCAGCCATTGTCCAGTGGCGAGTTTGACCGAGCCATCAATGGTGGCACTGTAATTAAGATTGCGACCCCGGCCAGCAAACGGCGGCCCATTACGGCCTGATATGGTCGATGAACCACGCATCATCGCGCCATTATTCATCATGGCGCGCATGCCTTCCATGTCATGTCTGGAAAGATCCATCAAAGGCCGTTGCGGCTGCGAAACCAGCGTTAGATTGGCTTCCTTGATGCCAGCGGCATACAAGCGCTGAACAAACCGTTGGCTCATGTTATCAGTTTGGCTGGTGGCTGTGGTGACCCTCGGCGCATCGGTCAGTGACAGCTGTAAGTCGGAACTACTGCTGGCGTTGAGGATGGAAGGGTGCAGCGATGCTGGCGTTTGCTGTAATGTCTCGGCAACCGCAATCACCCGCTGTACCGCGCCGGACACCGACAACTGATTAAGTCGTTGCGATTTATCGTATGACAACAGAAACAGTGTCAGCAAAAAACTCAAGGCAAAGCCAATCAGGATCACCAGCCCTATTTGGTAAATCAGCGGTTGCCTTTGATACCAGTTAACCATGTGTGACCTCACAACTGAACTGATAACCCCCGCCCCAGATGGTTTTAATCAACCTGGGTTGCTTCGGATCCGGTTCGATTTTCTTGCGCAAACGGCTGATAAGCGTGTCGATGGCTCGATCATAAACATCGGCCCCGCGGCCTTGTACCAGTTGTAAAATATCTTCTCGACTCAGTACCACATTGGGATGTGCCAGAAACGCCAGCAGCAGCGCAAATTCGGTTGATGTCAGGGCGACTAAGGCATCTTGGGGATCTTTCAACTCGCGGGAAAGGGTATTGAGTTGCCAACCGGCGAACCGATATAACGTGGGGCTGGTACTCAGCTGTTCATCAATGGTAGGAATGGCAAAATGGCGCCGCAGCACAGATTTGATCCGTGCCAGCAATTCGCGCGGGTTGAACGGCTTAGGAACATAGTCATCGGCGCCCACTTCCAGGCCGACAATACGGTCAATCTCTTCTCCCAGCGCTGTCAGCATAATGATTGGCACATTGTTGTTGCTGCGGATTTCGCGGCAGAGGGTAATGCCGTCTTTTCCCGGCAACATCAGGTCGAGAATAATCAGATCAAATCGCTGGGTTGCCATCAATTTTTCCATGGCTGCGCCATCGGCCGCAGTGCTGACCCGCAGCCCGTGCTGTTGTAGAAAACGTTGTAGCAAGTCGCGGATATCTTTGTGGTCATCCACCACAAGTATTTGATAAGCCCGTTCCATTTCAACCTCTTATAAAACCCCTTGAGCATTACTATATACAGATTGCGCGGGAAAGTGTGGCAAAGTTTGTCAGTCGTGGGGATTGTGACGCTTTGTCAGAAAAGAAGGGAATTGCGACACACATAGATGACGACTTCTTGCTGTAATACAGACGTACACAGCAATTAGGAGTATTGAGATGAAAACATTAACTAAAGCCGCTTTGATAGTAACCGCTCTGGTCATTTCCGCAGGTGCATCAGCCCAATACTGGGGGAATGGTGCCGGTATGATGAATAGCGATAACCCACAGTATCAGACCATGCAGGCGTTACATCAGGATCCTGAGGCAATGCAAAAATGGCGTGACAACATGCGTAATAACCCTCAGGCCCGGCAGCAGTGGATGCAACAGATGCACGCTAACGGTGGCCGTGGCCAGCATTTTGCGATGCGAGGTAACTGTGGTGGTCATCCAGGATTTATGGGGCGCGGCATGAGATGGCAGGCACAAGCAGATAACGCTCCAGCCAAAAAAGCAGCGAAGTAAGCGGTAAATGGTAAATGAAAAATCAGGGTCTGTTGACCCTGATTTTTTTATGCAATTAGCGATCATTAACCGCAATATGCGGTCAGTCCCAAGTACTGGTTACCAAGCTTGTTCAAGGATCTGGCGGCTAACTGCGGGCGTGATCGACTGGTGCTCTCCGAGTTTGACCATATGATGGGCTTCCAAGGCAGAGATGATGTCGTCAATATCCGCTTGTGCTGCATCATAGTCCCGGAGCCGAGTTTTAATGCCCAGACTTTCAAAGAATGCACGGGTCTTGGCAATCGCCATATCGATACGTTCGGCATCGCTGCCGGTTTTGATATCCCAAACGCGCTCAGCATATTGCAGCAATTTATCATGTTTCTGTTCGCGGCATACCTGCCACAACGATGGCATCACAATCGCTAATGTTTGCGCATGATCAATGCCAAAACGGGCAGTCAGCTCATGGCCTATCATATGGGTTGCCCAGTCTTGCGGTACCCCAGTGCCAATGAGTCCGTTGAGGGCGTTGGTGGCGGCCCACACTAGATTCGCACGGGCATCGTAATCCTGCGGTTGTGCCACAGTGACGGGCCCGACTTCAATGAGCGTGCGCAGTAAGCCTTCCGCAAAGCGATCCTGCACTCGGGCTTCGGCGGTATAAGTCACATATTGCTCACACACGTGCACAAACGCATCTACAACACCGTTAGCAACCTGGATTTTCGGCAGCGTGAAGGTCAGGCTCGGATCCAGTACTGAAAATTGCGGATAACACTGCGGATGAGTGATACCGAATTTACCTTTGGGGTGGCTGACCACGGCAAAAGCATTCATCTCGGAGCCAGTCGCTGGCAGCGTCGCTACCGTGGCCAGCGGTAAGATTTTACTGCTGTCGACCGCGGCGGTGCCACTCCACAGCAAGCTAGCAGCATCACCGGCAAAATGGGTTGCCAGCGCGATAAACTTAGTCCCATCCATCACGGAACCCCCACCAACGGCTAGCAGGAAATCGATGTTTTCTGCTTTCGCAATAGCGGCGGCGCGCATCAAGGTTTCATAACGGGGATTGGCTTCAATTCCGCCAAATTCAAAGACCTGGCGGTTAGCAAGCGCTTGCTTGACTGCCGCAAGCGTGCCAAATTTTTTGACGCTGCCACCACCATATAACACCAATACCCGAGCCTGTTGTGGCACTAGCTTGTCGATTTCGGCAATGCGGTCTTTACCAAAAACAATATGGGTAGGGTTACGATAATCAAAGTTAAACATGGACACAGTCTCCATTTTGCCAAGCATAGTTTGATGGGGGCCATAGTAGTCCTCTGGCAGCGAAGCGCCATACCCATTGCTGGCCGATTTATGCCTATTCCTGCTTCATACTGTGAAATAGTGAGTATTTAGTGGTTAAATACTGCTGATTTCTGCCTGTAAGGAGTAAATGATGACAAATATTGCGCGCTTGATGGCAACGCTTGCGCCCAAGAGCGGCACCTTTGCTACCGCTATCCCCGGGATCCGCATTTTCCGTGCAGACAGTTATCGCAGTCGGCGGCCGATGTACTACTGGCAAGGGATTATGATTGTGGGACAAGGGCGCAAGCGACTGTTTATTGAAGATAAAGTGCTGGAGTATAACCCCCAGCAACCGTTAGTAATGACAGTGCCCATGCCGCTGGAGTGCGAGACTTTTGCGTCAAGTGATGAGCCAACACTGGTGATGATGGTGGATATCGAACCACAGCAATTAAGCCGCGTGATCCAGCAGCTCAATCAGCATTATCAGTTACCGTTTACTCAGGAGCGGGGGCGTCAACCCGGTTTTTCTGGCCCAGAGCAGTGAGTTGTTGAGCTGCTGCATTGAACGACTGCTATGTGCTTTGCAGTCACCACTGGAAGCCGCCGTTTTGGGCGATGGCATAATGCGGGAGCTGTTGTTTCGTATTTTACTGAGTGAGAATGCCGCACCATTGTACGCTTTGGCTTCGGCGCACAGCCGTTTGGCACGGATCGACAAGGCGTTGCAATTTATGCATCGACACTACAGCGATACGGTTGAAGTGGAGCATCTAGCCGAGTTGGTGAATATGAGCAGTTCTGCGTTTCATCGCTGTTTCCGCGAAGTCACCGCTTCATCGCCCATCCAATATCTGAAAAAGTTGCGTTTAAATCGGGCGCGGGAACTGTTGCTGCAAGGCATGCGGGTGAAGCAGGCCGCCTCCGGTGTGGGTTACGAAAGTGCGGCACAATTTAGCCGCGAATTTAAACGCTATTTCAATCAGAGTCCTGGCAGTTACGCCAGGACTGCGGAAGAGTTTCAGTAAGCTGACAAGCGATTAGCCTGTGTGGTGGTATCTCGCTGGTCAGCGATAGCCCAGATGCTATCTGCTGGGCCAGTCAGCGCTCGTTGTCGCGTGAGCCGGGCACTGTAAAGAAAGCCGAAGGCGAATATCAGTGCCATTAAATCGACCATCAAGGTTGCTAAAGTGTGTGGTGCCCAGATGCCTAATGATGGGGTAAAGGTGGCCAGTATGGATGTCACGGGTATCGCAATACAGGCCAATGCCCCCAAGCGCAGCAGATGAATGGCCGCTCGGGCTGCCCCACGCCAGAAGCTATAGAGCACGGCGGCAAGAAAACACAGATAGTAACACCACAGGTAACCGTAATTGATGTTAGCAACCCACGGATACAACCATTTCCCCGCCAGCATGGTTATTGCTACGGCTACCATTGAGCCAAGACAACAGCCGACCGTGGCCGCCGCCATCAGGCGTACTTTGCGCGGTTGTTGTGGTAATTCAGCCCCTTTTGCTGCTGACGGCGTTTTTCCAACCAGAGCAGATTGCCGCTGTAAAACAACATGGCACCGCTGAGCCCCATAAAGAAGTAGAGCCAACGTCCTGGCATGCCGCCAAAACTACCAAAGTGCAGTCCGAAAAATGTCGCCACGATACGTCCCCAGGTGCCACCTTCTGTCGGTGAGAAAGTGCTGAATTGGGTTGCCAACGAATAGGGCTGCATGAATAAAAAGTCGGCGAGCGGTCCGCGCATCAACGCTTGCTCACTGTACATCTCGATTCTCGCCACCGGACGCGGGGTATCTAAACCGATAAACATCAGCGAACGTGCTTCATGTCCTGGTGCATGTTGGTTAGCCGTGGCAATAATTTCACTGAGTGGCGGTAAATGGGAGATATTGAGCGGCTGTGCTAACGGCGCGCCGCGCATGATATCGGGCGGGTTATCGTAAACGAACTTACCCAATGCATCGTAAAAGACATCGTGAAAGGCAAACACTACCACAGTGACTGCAATCACGATATGAAATGGCAGCGCTGTAATCCCTAACAGATTATGACTGTCCAGCCAGAAACGGCTCGGCCCCTTCTTTTGCCGCAATGCAAACAGGGTTTTAACCAAGGTTGGCAGTAAGAAGATAACGCCGGAAACCAGAGCCATGAAATACAGTACAGACGCCACTCCCATCACCGAAATTCCTAGTCGGGTATGGGGAATTCCAGCGGTTCGGTGCAGCAAATCGATCAATAAACCGAGTTGGCTTGGCTGCACTTGTTGAGTCAACAGCTGACCATTTTCATCCAGTGTTGCTTGCCATTGCTGCGTATCTAGATTGAGTCTGCGGCCACCACCACGGCTGTACCATGTCAGCGGGGCGTACATGTCGTCATTGAGATGCAGCGTGAAGCCTTTAGCGATTTCTGGATGTTGTGCCAACGCTAGCTGTAACAGTCTATCTGCCTGCGCTGTGGGGATTTGGGGTAACACATGGCTTGGCGGTGATGCCCAAGCTGACAGCTGGGGTTTAAACATGGTCAGCGCCCCAGCGAAGAAGCAGATAAACAACAATATGCCAGCGGTAATGCCGGTCCAAAGATGTACTTTCTGATAGATCCTCAGAATATCACTGCGGATTTGCATGGTTTACCTCAACAAAAACAGCAGGCCCCAGGCCAGCAGGTTGGCACCACCAAGCCACAAGAGTGCTTGGCGAGTGGAGTGGAATAAATACACTAAGCTGAGCAGGCATAACCAGAGGAAGGTTAACAGCCACATGTTGAATTGGTTTTTGTCCTGGGCGTCAATGCCACCTGGGCCGAACCACGCGAACCAACCGGTCAGCGCCAGTGCCAAACTGAATCCGAGCAACAAACCACAGACCGTTTTGCCAAACCAGTCAGGGCGGATCTTACTGCGTTCACTCATTTCAACGGGCTCCCGCGTAACAGCGATAAAAAGGGCAACCATCCCAGTAAACTGCCTAGTAGCAACAGCCATAGGAAACATGCCGCAGCGGTACTCAGTAACAGGTTCCAGCCAGCTAAAGCTGCCAGTAGCAGTACATAGGACAGGTAACGATAAGGGGCGATAGGCAATGATTCGCGTAACAACGCTTGTTGTTTACTGCTCAAATACAGCAACAGCGTTGCTGCCAACATGGTAAGAGTTAAAGCGGCATACCACATGAAAATTCCTTATTGTGCGGGCACCAGCAAGTTGAGGATGGCGGAATGAGCGAAAAGTAACACAATTTGAATCAATGTTAAATGATATCTATTATCATTTGTGTTACCAAATGCGCTAATTGTGATGTGGTGCAGCAATAAAGGATGACAATTGGGGTTGGCTAGACAAATTGGCCGTTGTCAGTCGCCATCGGCCAATGTTGCATGAGGGCTTGGCGCTTACCAGCGGCTGTCGCGTTCACAAGGGATGCCATCATGGTCGCCATCCATTTTGACATTGGGACAGTGACGCAGAAAAAATTCGGCTTCGGCCCGTGAACGCATTTGTGAACAGTACTGGCGCCCATCGCATTTAAACTGCGGCGTTTCCGACATCCGCTCGCCATATGCCGGCAGTCGGCTGTTGGCCTCCTCGATGGCTGTTTGTTGCCACTGTGGTGTTGGCGTAACATTCGCTTGATGGCCAGCAAAGCGTTGCCAGATCATCCAGCAGGCGTAGGCAAAAATCAGATATATCAGCAGCCGTTTCACTATTTCTCTCCATGTGACAGTGAAAACTCATGTAACACTAGCTTAACACCTGTTGAAAAATATCCAATGTCGGTACAAAAGGTTTGCCAGCGAGGCTAGCTTGGGTATGCTGCTTGCCGTGACGTGAGGAGGTCAGCAATGGAGCAAATCGCATTAGTGTTGGAAGGCGGCGGACTGCGGGCAATGTATACCGCGGGGGTACTGGATAGTTTTTTGGCCGAGGGGCTGACGTTTCCGTATCTGGTCGGGGTCTCGGCTGGCGCGATTTATCCGGCATCCTATCTGTCGCGACAGGCCGGCCGTAACCTGCAGATCCAACAAGATTTCCTTAATGATAAGCGCTACATGGGGCTGAGCCATTGGCTGCGCGGCGGCAACTACATCAACGTGGATTTTGCCTACCGCCGCATGGCTAATGAGCTGGTGCCATTTGATTTTGATACCTTTCTCAATAGTGGTGCAGAGTTCAAGATCGGCGCATTTAACTGCCTGACCGGAAACACCGAATTTTTTGGTATGGCGGATTTCCACAGTCATCAACAGCTGCTGGATATCTTGATTGCGTCCTCCAGCTTGCCGTTTATATCGCCGCCGATGTGGCTCAATAATATCCCGTATCTGGATGGTGGTATTGCCGCAGCCATTCCGTTGCAACAGGCGCAGGCCGATGGTTTTCGCAAACAGCTAGTGATCCTGACCCAGGATGCCGCATACCGTAAATCTCCCTTTAAGCCTGCGTGGCTGGCAAAACGAGTTTATCGACGCTATCCCGCTGTTGCTCAGGCGTTATTGGTGCGGCATCAACGCTATAACCAAGCATTGTTGCAGTTGCAGCAAGCGGTACAACTGGGCACGGCATTGGTGATCCAGCCTAAGGCACCGCTGGGACTGTCACGGCTGGAGCGCGATATTGATAAAGTAGCGGCGGTTTATCGCTTGGGGCTGAGCGATGGCGCAGCACAACTACCACGTGTCCGTGAATTTCTGCAACATACTGTTGCTTAAGTGTTTCTTGGGGAAAATATGGCCAATATTCTGCTTATAGCCAATCTTAACTGTGACCGTCTCTTGTTGTTGAACAAGCCATTACGCACTGGCGGACGTTTTCATTATCAAGATGGGGGCCGTCGTCTTGGCGGTGGCGGTGCCAATACCGGGATCGGCTTGGAATGGGCGGGCCATAAAGTCGCATTAGTGAGTCAGGTCGGTCGCGACGAGTTGGGTGATTGGGTCTTGGCCGAGGCGGGAATGCAGGGACTGGATTGCCGTCGGGTGCAGCGGCATGAGGGCAGCACCAGTGAGATCTTGCTGGTAATGACGCCAGATGGCGAACGCACCATTATCCGGCCACAACGGCCAACATTTCAGTTAGCAACGCCGCCACGTTGGCAAGACTGGGATGCGCTATATCTCAACACCTCCGCAGAAGGCGCCGTCAGTTGGGCGCGAACAGCGCTGGCGCACACACTGGTTGTAGCGCAACTGGCGAAGGATGAGCGGCAGCGTCCCTGCCATGTACTGTTGTCGTCTCATTCTGATATGCATGAGCGCACCTCATTAGATTACTGGCAGTTTGCCCGGCAGATTGCGGGGGATGAACTGCGCTATTTTATTGTGACCGAAGGCGAACAGGGCGCGCGGCTATACAGTGCTGCGGGAGAAACACTGATCCCGGCCGTTGCTGCGGCGGTGGTGGACACCACTGGCGCTGGTGATGTTTATGCGGCGGGACTGATCCACGGTTTATTGTCGGGGTTGGAGATTACGGCGGCAATGTGCGAAGCCGCGGTTTGGGGCGCATATGCCGTGGCATCGGAGACCTCAGTTCCTGGCCCTGCGTTACGACAATATTTGCAGGATGACAAGCATCGCTGATGTCACAAAAACACTATACAGGCGTCATGTCGCTGTCATGCAGTCCCCATAGCATACCCTGCGAGTGTTGATGCAATTGTCTGCATACTCTCCCTTCATTCTTCCTTTTTAAGTGTTTTTTTGCCCTGCATGATGCAGGGCTTTGTTTTTCTGTCATACGCCTGTCATGCCTTTAATAGATGATGGTCAACGTAACCTTCGTTTGCTGCAACTACGAGGTTCGCTCATTTGCTGGTTATTCCTTTCACCCCGTTCCCCAACGGGGTTTTTTATGCCGCATTTACCGGGTGTTGCTGGTAGCTAATAAGTAACGTCTATGGTAAAAACAACACATTAAGTATTGGTTCATCAAGGTGTTAAGATGTCAGTAAGTGCATTGCCGCCACATCAGCTCTGTGGCCTTTTTGCCGGTGACAACCTAGTGTTTCGTGAAGGATTGCCAAGTGGTATTGACGCTAAAAAACCGCAGCCGTTATTGCAGGTCGGTTATGCCGGTGTGCTGCATGATGCACAAGCCGATGCCAAAAACCATGGCGGTGCTGACAGAGTCTTGCACCATTTCCCACAACAACATTATCAGCGTTATCAACAGTTGGGATTAGTCGATGCGACGAGAGCCGCCCCGGCTATGGGCGAGAATATTTCATCCTTGGGGTTGAGTGAGCAGGATCTGTTCATTGGCGATATTGTTGCCATCGGTGCCGTGCGCCTCCAGGTAACGCAACCGCGTTCGCCCTGTTTTAAACTCAATGTGCAGTTCCAGCAGCCGAGTTTTTCTCAGACCATGCAAGATAGCGCCATGTGTGGTTGGTTTTACCGAGTTCTGGATGAGGGCTGCATCCGGCCACAGGATCAACTGCGATTACTGGAGCGGCGCTCTGCTATCAGCCTGGCACAGGCAATGGCATTATATTTTGCACCACACTATGATGCCGCTGCTTACGAAACCTTGCTGGCCGCCGAAGGTCTTGCCGCCGATTGGCAGCGTAATCTGCAAAAACGCTTGAATAGCGGGGTTGTGGAAGACTGGCGCAAGCGCTTGCATGGTCCAGCACAATTACAAAATTTACAGGGAAATTAAGCCAATATGTACGAATTACCAAAACAGGAACGTGATATGGGAATGCTGGTACATCTGGCAACGTTTGCCGGTTATCTGATCCCCTTTGGTAATATTCTGGGGCCACTTATTGTGTGGCTGATGAAACGGGAAGACTCAGCTTTTGTGGATGCCTGTGGCCGTAATACCTTGAATTTTCAAATCAGCATGCTGATTTATTATGTCATTGCCGTTGTCTTGGCGTTCTTGCTGATAGGTTTCTTTCTGATTGGACTCTTGGTGTTGTTGAACGTGATCTTTACCATTGTGGCCGCCATTAAAGCCAGCGAAGGCAAGGTTTACAAGTATCCATTAGCCATTGGCTTTTTGTAACAGCGTCAGCGTCGGCGATGTTCGTCAGCATTGCGCTGTAGCAGTTGCTGACGATAGTCCAACAGTGCAAATACGCCAAAGACAAACGCGTTGATATAGTCTTTTGCGCGCAGTGGCAACGCCTGACTGAACAGTGTATGAAAGAGCAGCGTCTGCACGCAGTGCATAATAGCGGTAACACCTAATAAGATATTGAGAATGATGGCAATCTTGCCATCAAACGGGTGTAGCAGGTTGAACAGCATCAGCAGCCATGCAAAGGCGGTGACCAGCTTGCCCATGAAAATACTTGCTTTCATGATGTCTGCTCCTGATAGCGATACAAACGATAACTGACCTGACCCGCCTGTTTTTCTTTGATGGGCTGCCATTGGGCGGGCACTTGCAAATCATGCAGCTCGGCTTCAACTTCCACATAAATCAGCGCGTCATCGTTGAGCCATCCTTGTTGCAACAGTGCCATGGTCTGCGCTGCCAGCCCTTTACGAAACGGCGGATCGATAAACACAATATCAAAACGGCGATCAGCCGGGCGGCTCAGTAACTGTAAGGTATCACCAATAAGCACTTCCGCGTTGTCACATTTTAGTGTGGTCAAATTGGCTTTGAGTTGCTCCGCCGCACTGCGCTGCAATTCATGAATTCGGGCAAAGGCGGCATAGCGCGACAGCGCTTCTAATGAAAGCGCTCCACTACCGGCAAAACAATCAAGCACGCTGGCACCAGTAAGATAGCCACTGAGCCAGTTAAACAGGGTTTCCCTGACTCTGTCTGTTGTTGGGCGTAGCCCTTCCAGATCCTGAATGGGTAGTTTGCGTGACCGCCATTGACCTGCAATGATCCTTACCTGACCGCTGCCCGGACGATTTCTGGCCATGGTGCCCCCGTGATGTTGCCGACAGAAATAAAGTGGTAGACTGTACCGAATATTTTAAACCCCTTCATAATGCAGAGCATTAACAGCCAGTTAAGGCTGATGAGGGAGGAAAGCGTCGCTATTCTATAACAAAGTTGCCGCCGAAGGCGAAAATGCTGGCAACCGGTAAATCCGCGACCACTGAACAGTGGCCCCTGAGGCTCCTGGAAACTCCCACCCAAGAGATTGAGCACCGAATACTGATGGCAAAAAAAGGTTTATTTTCCTGGTTCCGTAAAGACACTGCGGCTGAAACCAAGCCAGAGCTAGAGGAATCTTCCTCCACAACAACGGCGACAGCAACCGCTGATACCGCCGCGGTTGAAGAAAGTGACAATAGCAGCGCTCCATTAGCAACAACTGTAGCGGCAGATGCAGCAGACCAACAAACAGAGGCCGATACACCGGAGCATTCAGACAGCGAGCCTGCGCAGCAGGATTCGGATGATGTTGCTGCGGAGGAGGCTGAGGACACGCCTGCTGTTGATGCATTGGCAATCACCACCGCCGATGATGCCGTTGCTGTCACTAGCACCACAGACACTTCTGCTGATAACAGCATTGCCGCAACCGCTGATGCAGATGCAGATGCTGAAATGTTGGTCCCACAGCCAGAACCGCAGGCTAAACCTCACAAGGAAGGGCTGTTTGCCCGGCTGAAACGTGGGCTGATGCGCACCAGCGAGAATATCGGCAGTGGTTTTATCGGTTTGTTCCGTGGCAAGAAAATTGATGATGCGTTATTTGAAGAGCTGGAAGAACAACTGCTGATTGCCGATGTTGGTGTGGAAACCACCAGCAAGCTGATTACCAGCCTGACCGAACATGCCAACCGTAAACAGTTAAAAGATGCTGAAGCCCTATATAGCTTGATGCAGCAAGAGATGCTGGCAACGCTGGAACCTGTGAGCCAACCATTGGTGCCGGAAAATACCGCAGGGCCGTTTGTGATCCTGATGGTGGGAGTTAACGGCGTGGGTAAAACCACGACCATTGGCAAGCTGGCAAAACAGTACCAGCGCCAAGGCAAGTCCGTGATGCTGGCCGCGGGCGATACCTTCCGTGCCGCTGCTGTCGAACAATTACAAGTCTGGGGCCAGCGGAATAATATCCCAGTGATTGCCCAGCATACAGGCGCCGACAGTGCCTCGGTATTGTTTGATGCGTTGCAGGCCGCTAAATCCCGTAAAGTGGATGTACTGATCGCTGACACGGCAGGCCGTCTGCAAAATAAAGCGCATCTGATGGATGAACTGAAAAAAGTGGTGCGGGTGATGAAGAAACTGGATGAGGCCGCACCACATGAAATAATGCTCACATTGGATGCCAGCACTGGCCAGAATGCCATCAGTCAGGCGCAATTATTTCACGAAGCCGTGGGCGTATCTGGTATCACTATTAGCAAGCTGGATGGTACTGCCAAAGGCGGTGTAATCTTTGCCATTGCGGATAAATTTGCTATTCCTATCCGTTACATAGGGGTTGGCGAGCAGATTGATGATCTGCGAACCTTCAACGCTAAGGACTTTATCGATGCCCTGTTCAGTCAGGAGAAAACGGATAGCTGAGTATGATTCGATTTGAGCAGGTCAGTAAAATTTATCCCGGCGGTCAGAAAGCGCTGACCGAGGTGAACTTTCACCTGCAACGGGGTGAAATGGCATTCCTCACCGGCCATTCCGGCGCGGGCAAGAGTACCCTGCTCAAATTGATCACAGTGATCGAGCGTGCCAGCGCTGGCAAGGTGTATATCAATGGTCACGATATTGCTCACATCAAGCGCCAGCATGTGCCCTATCTGCGACGGCAGATAGGGATGATTTTCCAGAACCACCATCTGCTGATGGATCGCAGTGTGTTTGACAACGTGGCTCTGCCGTTGGTGATTGAAGGTTTTTCGCTGGGCGAAATCCGCAAACGGGTTGCCGGGGCGCTGGATATGGTCGGTTTGTATGGTAAGGAACGGCATAATCCCATTATGTTGTCCGGCGGTGAACAGCAACGGGTTGGCATCGCCCGTGCCATTGTCAACAAACCCGCGTTGCTGCTGGCTGATGAACCGACCGGAAACTTAGACCCTAAATTGTCGATGGATATTTTGCGGCTGTTCGAGACCTTTAATGATGCGGGGACCAGTGTGCTGATTGCAACGCATGATCTGGGTTTGATTGCCCGCATGAAATATCGCACCCTGACATTGCGCCAGGGCCGCATGCTCGGTGGCGAAGCCGATATTATTGACCCTTTGAGCGATTAGGAGTTGCCATGTCCCCTTCTTCGTTGACCCGCTCCAAGTTACCGCTTTCCGGCCGTATCGTGATGTTTTTTATCCGTCACCTCCAGCATGCAACTGCCAGTATGGGTGAACTGTGGCGTACCCCAGTGTCATCGCTGATGACGATGGCGGTATTGGGCGTTAGCCTAAGCCTGCCAGCTGCATTGCAGGTGCTCGTCAAGAATGCTGAAAATATTACCCACTCTTGGAACAGCGCTGCGCAGATCTCTTTGTTTATCGATGGTGCTCGCTCCGAACAGAGCATTCAAAGCCTGATCGCCCGCATCAAGGTTTATCCTGAAATCAGCGACATCAACTACATCACTCGGGAGCAGGCGTTGGCAGAGTTTCAACAGCAATCGGGGTTTGGTGATGCGCTTTCCTATCTGGATAACAACCCGTTACCGGCGGTGGTAACCGTGACGCCTACCAGTCGTTACTCGACACCGGTAGGGGCCAGAGAACTGTTAGCTAAGCTGGAACAGGAACCCGAAGTCAGTTTCGGTCGGCTGGATATTGAATGGCTAGAGAAATTACAGGCACTGGTGAAAGTGCTGGAGCGCACAGTGTTTGGCTTGGCTGCATTGTTAATCCTCGCAGTGGTATTGGTAATCGGGAATACCATTCGCTTAGCTATTATGAATCGGCGCAGTGAGATAGAAGTCATGAAGCTGGTGGGCGCAACCGAAGCCTTTATTCAACGGCCATTTTTGTATACTGGCATCTGGTATGGTGTGATTGGTGGCACTTTAGCCTGGCTGATTATCAATCTGCTAGTGTGGTTTCTGTCCGGCGCGTTAACCACCTTTATGGGGCTTTATGGCAGCAACATGCAGCTACAGTCGCTGAGTTTCAGTGAATTGCTACAGATGATTTTGGCTGCATCATTTCTCGGTTGGCTGGGGTCTTATTTATCGGTGCGGCAGCACCTGCGTGCCATAGAACCTAGCTGATTTTTCCGTGAACTAATTGGGGCTTGCATTGTCCTATCAGTGGAGCAAAAATAACACTCCACACTGAGTTGTGTTGACATATAATGTCAATTAACCGATAGTGCAAAGGTTCGGTTGAAATCCTTTAATTGAACTGTAGTAATGAAAGGGAGCGTGAATGACTGATCAAACGCAATCAATGACTCTGATGGTTCCTCAGGGAAGCAGCAGTCTCGAAGCCTATATTCATTCAGTAAGCAGCATGCCAATGCTGGAAGCTGATGAGGAATATGCGCTGGCTAAGCGTTTGCAGGAAACAGGTGACCTGCAGGCAGCTAAGCGGCTTATTATGTCGCACCTGCGCTTTGTGGTGCATATTGCCCGTGGTTATGCCGGTTATGGCTTACCTCAGGCAGATTTAATTCAGGAAGGCAACATAGGTCTGATGAAGGCGGTAAAACGTTTCGACCCCGATGTCGGCGTGCGTCTGGTTTCTTTTGCTGTGCACTGGATTAAAGCGGAAATCCATGAATATGTTCTGAAAAACTGGCGTATCGTTAAGGTTGCCACCACTAAAGCCCAACGGAAACTATTCTTCAACCTGCGTAAGGCTAAGCAGCGTCTTGGCTGGTTCAGCGATGAAGAAGTCTCTATGGTTGCTGATAGTCTGGGCGTATCCAAAGCCGATGTGACTGAGATGGAGTCACGTATGTCCGCTCAGGATGCGGCGTTTGATATGAGCAACGATCAAGACGACGACCACGACTTTGCGCCCGCTTTGTACTTGGAAGACCATTCTTCTGATGTTGCGGCTCAAGTGGAAAATGACAACTGGGAAGCTAATTCGCAAGCGCGTTTACTGGCAGCAATCAAAACGCTGGATGAACGTAGTCAGCATATCCTGAAAGCACGTTGGTTGGACGATGATAAAACCACCTTGCAGGACTTGGCAGACCAGTATCAGGTTTCTGCGGAACGTATCCGGCAGTTGGAAAAAATGCCATGAACAAGCTCAAGGCGTGTATGGAAATTTGAGACTGAGTCAGAATAATCAAAAAGCCCGGCAACTGCCGGGCTTTTTACATGATGAGAACCTCGATTTTAGTGCGGGTCGGTGCCTGCCACTTGGGCAATGATCTGCTGTCGTTGCACTTTTAGTCCAGCCTGTTCGGTTGCGGGCCAAACATAGTAACGTCTAGGACGTTTGAATGACGCCATATGTTGACTGAGAAATGCTTTGATCTCCGCGGCATCTGGCAATTGTCCACTGCGGGTTTTCACCACCGCGGACGGCAGGTAACCAAATTTGCCATCAGGCTCAGGAAATACCAGCGCTTCAAGAATATCTGGATGCAGTTTTAGTGCTGCCTCAACCTCTTCTGGCTGGATATTTTCGCCCCCGCAGATAAACATGTTATCGGCGCGTCCTTGAATATGCAGTCGCCCCTGTTCGTCCCAGAAACCACGGTCTTTACTGCAAAACCAGCCCGCCTCGTCAGTAGCTTTATCGACGCGGCCATCATCTTGTAGATAGCCGAGAAACAGCGTTGCTCCCCGCAGCCAGATGATATTGTCGCGGATCTGCAATTCGCGCCCGGGTAACAGTTTACCGCTGCTGCCATCAGTGCGAACTGGGCCAGTGGTAATCTGCGAGCCCATCTCTGTCATGCCGTAGCTGGTAAAAACCTGCATATCCAGTGGTTGCAGACGATCCAGTAATGACTGACTGATGGCACTGCCTCCCAACAACAGATACTTAATTAATAACAGACTGGTGGGCGCATCATCTAGCAGTTGTTGCAACTGGGTAGCGACCAGAGACAGATGACTGATGGGATCACGTTTTAGTTGCTGTGATAGGGTCAGGTTACTGTCCGGTAATACCACAGTTGCCGCCGCTAAGGCACAGCGGTTGATAATCGCCAGTCCCCCAACATGAAACAGCGGTAATGAAGCCAACCAGCCATCGTCGGTTTGCAAGGCAATTAAACTGCGGCTCCCTTCGGCGTTAGCAAGATGCCCGGCCAGAGAATGCATCGCCGCTTTGGGCGTGCCGCTGGAGCCGGAAGTGAGAATGATATCAACCGGATGTTCCGCTATGATATCTGGTGCCGCGTGAGTGGCGCTCAGACTAAAATTGAGCACAAGTCTATGACATTGTTGCCACAACGACTGACGAGCATCATCTGGACACCAGAGATACTGGATAGCAAAGCGTTGCAATAAGCCAGTGAGTTGGCTGTCAGGAAATTTCGGTGACAAGGGGCAGAACAGCAAGCCGTTATCGATACAGGCCCAGTACAGTTTCACCAGCTCGGCGCCGTTGCCAGCAATACAGGCCAATTTATCGCCCGGTTGTAACCCGGCTTCACGCAACTGTATGCCCAACGCTAACACCTGCTGACTCAGGTTGCGATAGCTGAGCCCTCGACCATTGACCATCAGGGCGATAGCGGCGGGATGTTGGCGGGCGCTCTGGTGCAAAGGCGATAACATGGCTTAGTTCTCGATGGTGAATACAGGGCTGAGTGCGGAAAATTGCAAACAGCTTTTGTGGTTATCACCCACGATCAGATCTTTGCTAAAGGGGACAGCGTGTCGGCTCCAGGTGTTTCATCGGGGGTTAACAGGGCGGCTACTTTGCACAGATCACGGATCCCCAATGAGGCTTCCAGCGAAGAACTCAACACACAGCGAATGCCCAATGCATTGGCTTCCTCGATGAGCCTTTGCAGCCGCTGCAATGTGCCTAGCAACATAGGTTTGAGCACCAGTGCCCGCAGCCCGTATTCAAAGGAGTCTTCGGCCACTTTAAAATCGGCGGTTTTGGCCAGCGTTTCATCCAGCGCGAATGGGATCCCGGTACTGGCATACAATGATCGATTATTTTGCCAGATGCGGCAGGGTTCTTCGAAATACTCGATCGCCGCTTTGGGGAGACAGGCGCAAAAACTTTCTGCCTGTTGCTGTTCAAATCCCTGATTGGCATCCAGCCGCAGTTTCAATTCGGGACGCTGTTCTAGCACGGCATAGATCAGTGCTAGTTCTTCCGCCATGGACGTTTGTGCCACTTTGATTTTGACCCGGCGGATCTGTGCCGGTAACGCAGCAATCCGCTGCTTGGTCAGGGCCAGGGGTTCGCCTTCTCTGGGCACCAGCAACGGAATCGGTTCAAATTCTGGATGATGTACCGGTAGCTGCCCGTTGATTTTGGCAGCTAACAGGCTTAATCCCCATGCTAACGAGGGCAGTTGGGTGAGGTTGCTGGCAGCAATGAGATCATGTCCGCCTTCTATCACGGACTGTAACAACAGTTGCGCTTCCGCAATCACCTCATCCACAGATTCATGGCTGAAACCGTTAAGCGGGCTACCATCACGATCCAAACCGCTTAACGGCGCAATTTCAACATAGTGTTGCTGTTCACCAACACTGGCTTTAAGTACCAGTCCTTGGCGCAGCTCTATGCGCTGTTTCCCAACCGGTAACGGGGCTTCCAACGGAATATGGTAACGGGCGAGTGCAAAGGAGTCGGCGATCATGGGGTAACCTCCGCAGATGAACCCAAAGCAGGTAACAGTGCTGCCAGAAATTGTTGAGGGTTGGCCTGGTGGCTGTTATGTCCAGCCGCCGCGATGGCATGACAGTGGATGTTGCTTCGCGTCTGCCAGCGTTGTGCCAGTGCAGAAAATTTCGCATCCTGCTGGCCATAATAATAGTGTACCGGACAGCCACAGCTGGTCGGGAGTTGATGTAAATCCTGTTGCCACGCCAAGGAGGTGGCGCGGAACATTGCCAACAGCCCCTCATGGCTCTGATGACTGCGGCGTTGGATTAATCTTGCCCGCTCATCTGCTGATAACTCAGCAAATACTGGTTGTTGATACCAAAGCGTTAAAAACTGCGGTAGCGGCAATTGTGCTAGCCGGGTAGCCCATTGCGTATCGTTAACGGCGCGTTGTTCTTTGTCGGCCACGGTCAGCAATCCTGGGTGGCAGGATTCCAAGTGCAGGCTTAACAGTCGCTGTGGCACCATTTGCGCTACATGCAAGGCGATACGCCCACCCAAGGAATAACCCAGCAGGTGGAAACGGTTAACCCCAAGATGATCTAGCGTCTGCAACAGTAATTCGACCGTCGCCTTGAAGCCGGGTTCAGGTACCAATTGTGCGCCACTGTTGCCATGTCCCGGTAGGTCGATGGCGATACAGTAAAAATGCTGACTTAATTGGGGTAAGAGTGGCAACCAGTCGCTGCCATTGCCCAAGAACCCATGCAGCAGCACTAGCTTGGGTTGCTGCTTATCGCCAGTACATTGATAGGCCAGCATCAGCTTTGTCTCACCCACTGGCCTAGCTGCGCAATCTGTTCGCTGGCCTGGGTCTGACTGATGCGGACTTCAATCACGGAGGCGCCGTGATACGCCAGCGCTTCTTGATAGGCATCGTTAAACGCCTGCAAATCTTCAACTCGATTATAGGGCAGGCCGAACATGGCGCTGCCATAACCAAATTCCAGTCCATGTCCAAGGCGATAGTAACGCTGGCGCACTTGTTCATCTGGCACTGGCAAGATGTTAAAGATGCTGCCGCCATCGTTGTTGAGGATCACCAGCACCAAAGGCCCCTTGGCTTGTCGCGCCAGTGCCAACGAGTTCAGATCATGCAATGCCGAGATATCGCCGATGATTAGCGTGGTTGGCCGCTGCTGGTGGGCAGCAACACCACAACTGGTGGCTATCAATCCATCGATGCCGGAAGCGCCACGGTTGGTATAGGTTTGCGCTGCATCCGCCGTCACTGGGGCAAACATATCGTATAAGCGAACCGGTAGACTATTCCCGATGAAGAGTTGCTGCTTCCCTGGCTGCGTGGCGGCAATGGCTCTGACCACTTGGGCTTCACCAAAGGGGCCATCATCTATCTGTTGTCGGAACAGTTGGTGTAACTGTTCGTTAGCGTTGACCAGTGCCAGTGCCCAATTAGCGGCAGACGAGCGCGGCCAGCCGAGCGCTGCAAACTCTGCCAGCGGTGTCAGCCAGACTTCTTTCGCTTTATGACTGGGATCCAGCCGTTGCTGTGCTGGCAATACCTGCCAATAACTTTGCCACTCTTGTTGTTCTAAATAGGCTATTAACCGCTTTGACAGCAATCTGCCGCCAAATATCAACACCCGGTCAGCACGTTCTAACAGGGCTTTGGCTTTGGGCTGTTGCAACAGTTGATCAATATTACCAATGACCGCCGGGTGCTGCCGTAGTTGTGACTGGGCATCGGTTAGCAGTGGCCAGCCCAATTTGGCTGCCAGTTCCGTCAGCAATGCCGGCTGTTCTGCTATGTCCAAGGTTCCGGCAATAATGACGCCCTGGCCGTGTGCAAAACGATTAAGCATATCGCGGCTCGGTAATTGCCCCGACATCAAGCGGCTATATTGGCTATACGGTCTGTCATGGCTTTGCCAGCGTTGCAATGGCAACAGGTAATGGTTCAGTTCCTGTGTCAGCGGTGCGTTTAAATCCTGTGGATACAGGGGCTCACGGAACATACAGTTGATATGCACCGGCGCTTGCTGATTGCAGATTGCTTCATCTACGCTAGTCAGCAACATCTGCGGGGCAACAGATAGATCTGGTGTCGGTAGGTTAACTGGCAGGGCATATTGACCATAGATATCGGGTTGGTGAATCGCCTGGTTAGCGCCGCAGCCAATTAATTCAGGCGGGCGATCTCCCGATAAAATAATCAAAGGGACTTGCGTCAGCCAAGCTTCAACCACCGCAGGAAAAGATTAGCCACGGCGGTTCCCGACGTGGTAATGACAGCCACCGGGGCGCGACTAGCTTTGGCCAGTCCCATGGCGTAAAAGCCTAACCCGCGCTCATCAAAATGCAGATGTTGTTGCAGTTTATTCTGTTTGGCCGCAGCCAGTGTCAAAGGGGTAGAACGGGAACCAGGAGCCATACACACATGTTGTACTCCCAGCCGCGCCAGTTCTTCTAGGATGAGTTCGCCCCAAAGCAAATTCAGTTCGGCATGTTGATTCTTTTGCATAAACAGGCACCCAATTGTGGATGGCTGTTAGTGTAACCTGTTTGCTTGGTGCGATGCATGTTCCGATAGTTAAAAAGGTTTATAGAAGCGATTCAGTCACTTCTCTAACTTTTTGCTTCAGCCAGTTAAGTTCGGCATCGTCGTGATCTGTCGGTACCACCATCTTCACAGTCTTTGGCTGGGAAACCGTAGAAATCCTGCTGACTTCGGTTTCTGACAATTTACAAGCGTGCAAAAACGGAACGTCAGGAATGGTATCGTAGATAGCTTTATAGGGCACTAAACACACCGCCAGACTTTCCTGTAAATAAGTAAACAGGGACGAAGTGCTGCTAATGTTAATCTCAATGTTTAGTGCAATATCATTACGATGACACCAGTCTTCAAACGGACAAGTTGCAGAAGGGTTACAACCTTGATCAGTTTTTACATAGGGATATTTAGCGATAGATTCCAAGGTAATTTCCTGTTGTAACAATGGATGAGTGTTACTACAGATAAGATATAGATCCGTTAGCGGTTTAACTGGCTCAATCTCATATTCGTTTTCAAGCAGTTTCATCGAATCTTTTAGGCTATCACAGCAAACACCCATGGTAATTTCACCATCCATAATTCCCTGTAGTGTGTTGTTATTCCACGGTACAATATTCAGGTGTAACTGTTTATCTTCAATGCGAATGGATTGCATTAACGCTTTGGGATATAAATAGGTGACTAAATCTGGAACGGCAACTTCAAACCAGCGCTCATTATTTTGTTTATTCGTCGCAAGGTTATTAAAACTGTGAGCATGATCTACTATTTCTTTTGCAATGGGGTAGATCTGCTTGGCATATTCGTTAGGGATTAAGCCATATTTTTTTCTATAAAATAGTTCATTGCCAAAAATGGTTCTTATGTTTCTTAAACAACGGCTTATTTTAGACTGTGGTACATTAAGGATCTTTGAAACATGGGTAGCTGACTTGTTTTCACATAACCCAACAATGATCATCAAACTCAGCATGTCGAGTTTTTCAAAATCTATGTGTTTCATTGTTAGTACTCCTTTTATGGAATTTTCTATTGCAATTAGTTTAATGAAAAAAATGAAAAATAGAAAATCCAAAAGCTGTGCCAAATCACATTTAAAAATGTATTTCATTTGGACTTTATAAATTTAAGACTTAAGTTTATTTTCATGTTTCAAAAAATGCAATTTACATAATTAGATATCTGTTTTTTAGTAACTATATTTCCTATTGTTTATTTTTACAAAACGGTAATCAAGTTGATCTCTTGGTTTTGCTATTTACTAGTATGTCTGGCAGCTCTGTGTGATTCGGATCACTAATATACTTGCGCTTTCTGCCAATAATTTAATTGCGAAATAATCGCTAATAAATAAATAAAATATGATAGTTGGAGGTAAATATGAGCACCGCATCTGTATATCTCAGTTACGCGTTTGTTTATTTTGTATTGTTCATCGCAGTTCCTTTTATCGCAGTTACTTTTGTGATGACTTGCATTAAGTTTTTCAAGTCAGAAACTGCTGCACCAATACATGCAAAAATTAAAGATCGTCTGTTCGATAACGAAAGCTTAGGCTTTCTGAAGTCTCTGAAAAGTCTGACTAAAGGTGAGTATGAAATCTGCAGTCATGTACCTTTGGAAGTTGTTATCGAAGTTGCTGCAGACGAAGCTAAACCTCGTGGGTATCTGGATTACGTGCTGATTGACCAGAACTCATCCGAAATCAAAATGGTGATTTCTGACTTCAGTGATAAATCTAGTGCAGAAATCAAACCACTGCTTCAGAAACTCAACATCCGATTGATTGATATGAAGCGGAACTGCCCTATGGATAAACAACATCTGATGCAGGCCTTGGCTGCCTGATGTGTACAGCCGATGTCGGTGACAACCTGAAGCAGGTTGTCACCAATCTTCTCAAAAATAACAAACTAATAATCAGGTACGAATTATGTTCAGGAATACTTGGCGCACAGTGCTCGGTGTTGCCACATTGGCATGCCTGTTGGGTTACGGCACAACTGGTACCGCCAATGCAGAAACATCTACCGCGCTGAAAATCAACGATGGCCCCTGCCTAAAATGCCACAAGCGCAATGGCACAATGCTGGGGGTTCACGGACAGGACAAAATGCACTTCACTTGCAGTACCTGTCACGGTGAACAGGGCGTCCATCCCCGCAAACCCAACGACATCCGAGTCTTTTCTCCAAACCCTGAGATTGCTCCCCAAGATCAGAATAAGACTTGTCTCAGATGTCACCGTCCGGAAAAGCTAGCAGCAGGCGAATGGACCCATAACGTCCATGCCAATAAAGTGAGTTGCGCTGCCTGCCACAAATTGCACCCGGCGGAAGATCCAATGACCAAAATGACCGGTACGCAACATAGTCAGTTGTGCCGTCAATGTCATGCGAAGTAGGGGGTGCGTGATGGATAAATCAAAAAGACAATTTTTACAAGGCAGTGGGGCAGTTATTGCCGGTATCTCTCTGTACATGTTGGCCAATGGCAAAGTGGCTGGTGAACAACAGACTGGTACTATCAAATACGCCATGCTGCATGACGAAAACAAATGTATCGGTTGCAATGCGTGCGCCGATAACTGCCGTAAAGTGAATAAGGTGCCTGAAGGCGTAGCGCGGTTAGAAATCATCCGCACTGGCCCATTTGGTGAATATCCCAATCAGTTCTACCACTTTACCCGTAAATCCTGCGAACAGTGTGAAGATTCACCTTGTGTGCATGTATGCCCAACTGGTGCAGCATTTAAGGATGAGAAAACCGGTATTGTCAGCGTCAACTCCTGGAAGTGTGTGGGTTGTCAATATTGTTTGGCTGCTTGCCCTTACCACATCCGCTTTATCAATCCAGTAACGAAAGCTGCTGATAAGTGTGATTTTTGCCGTGAAACCCAGTTGAAAGAAGGCAAAAAGCCCGCATGTGTGGAAGCTTGCCCGACTAAAGCGCTGGTGTTTGGCGACCTGAATGATCCGAATTCAGAGATTGTTAAAGCACTGGAAGAAAATCCGGTTTATCGCAACAAGAGAGATTTGGGAACTCATCCCAAGTTGTTCCGTATTCAAGCTAAGCAGGGAGGGATAAACGTATGAGCCCTTTCCATTTTGAACACTTGATTTGGCATTGGCCAATCGCTTTTTACCTGTTTTTTGCCGGGGTTTCAGGCGGCGCAATGTTCTTCGCCGTACTGTTGAAAAACTTTACCTTGCGCGGTGAAGCTGCGTACAAGTCTGGATTTGTACAGGCTGCTTGTCTAGTGGCGCCTGTCACTGTGATGGCCGGCTTGGGAATTCTGGTAACCGACCTGACCAAACCACTGCATTTCTGGAAAATCATGGTGTTCTACAACCTGACCTCCGTTATGTCAGTGGGCGTGATCATCCTGTGTATTTACATGGTGTTCATGTTCCTGTGGATTGCGTTGGTGTTCCGTCCAGTGATTGACGACTGGTGCCGTAGCCGTTTCCCTTGGGTGCTTAAACTGAGTGCATTCCTGAGTCGCAGCGAAGCCACCATTACCGGATTATTGGTTATCCTCGCACTGGCGCTGGGGGCATACACAGGCTTCTTGTTGTCAGCCTTGCCTGGTTATCCAATGCTGAAAAACCCGGTATTGCCAATTCTGTTCTTGTTATCAGCACTGTCTTCCGGTGCCGCAGCTTCACTGTTGGGTGGCGTGTTACTGAAAGGCAATCCTGATGGCCGCGAAGTACATATGATCCATAAGATCGAAATCCCGCTGATCATGGTTGAGATGGTTGCCATCTTCACCTTCTTCCTCGGGTTAGTGCTAACGGGTGGTCAGGCCAAAGTGGCCGCTGCCAATGCATTAGGTTTCGGTTTCTGGGGCGTGGTGTTCTGGGTCGGTATCTTGTTGGTTGGCTTATCTGTGCCGCTGGCAATGAATCTGTTCATGACAGCAACCGCTAAGCGTCGTTTTGCCTATGTTGCTGGAACCGCGACTTGTAGTTTGATTGGGGTGATACTGCTGCGTCATTTTATTCTGTACGCAGGTCAGATGACTATCGCCTGATGAATATGTGTGAGCTTAGAGAATAACAATAAAGCTAAAAAGAGCTGCATTCGAGTTTAAGGCAGTTATGTATGCCGTAAAACACGGAGGTCATTGGGCAGGACGCCATTTTGCTCTTTATCCACACATTACCCGAACCTCCACGGGTTTGCCATCTGTTGAGCACGCAGATGGCTTTTTATTGGTTGTTACATGCGCAGAGCACAGCGCAGCCGATTTTCTGCAATTGCTGACGCTACTTACCGAGGCTGCGGACAAAACCTTCACTTCAGTGAGTCCGCTCTCGAAACCCCATCGATATACCAACCACGTGCAAACAGTCATTGCACACATTGAGTGAATGTGGATTTCAACTCCTAGCGTCAACTGATAAATCGACCTTTCCCAGTGGTGACGTCCCAGCATCAATGCATGATGCCATTTTAGCTATTAGTCTGGCCGATTGTTGATCCATTCACTCATCACCACATGGGTTTTGATTTTGCAGATGGCCGGATGAGATTCGATAGCTTCGTGGATTTCGTGTAGTCGTTGCATTGACGGCGTTTTAACGTAAACCAGTAAATCCATTTCGCCAGAAATACCATGACAAGTGACCACTTCAGGTACGGCTTGAAATAAATGGGCAATATCAGCACAGGTACGGTGCTGATGTTGAATTTCAAAATAGGCGCTAACGCCCTCTTTTTGTGACTCACTGAGTAACACTTGATAGCCGCGGATGACACCGTTCTGTTCCAGCTTTTTTAGGCGTTCTGATACGGCACTACGCGACAGGCTGACCTCGTCAGCAATGGCCGATACGCTCTTGCGAGCATTTTGCCGTAATGCAGTGATAATCGCCTGATCAAATTTATCCATGGTGTCTGTCCTGTGAAATTACCGACTATGGTGGCAGATAGCCGTCAGTTCGTCGGCCAATACGGCGGTTATTATGGTGAAATGGCGCAGATTGTCTGCGGCGGAATCGCTATACTGCGGCTATCACATTCGGTGCTAATTTATCAGATGAATCCAACTTCAGGAACCATTGGGCGCTGGCAGGGTGCGGGGTTGATGGCCACCACTCTGCTCGGAACAGGCGTATTTATTTTGCCGCAGATGACCGTCAATATGGCGGGACACGGCGCTATGTTGGCGTGGGCGTTGTTGACGCTGGCAATCATTCCCATCACTGTGGTATTTGCTCAGTTGGGGGCACATTTCCCGCACGCGGCTGGCCCGGCATTTTTTGTGGAAAAAGCCTTTGGACGGGTTGTGGGGCGCGCGGTTGGACTGAGTTTTCTGTTGATTGTGCCTATTGGTGCCCCTGCCGCCATTATGATGACTTTCCAGTTCTTTCAGGCAATGGTGCCTATTAGTGGGTGGGGGCAGCTCGCTTGTGAGCTGATGGTGTTGTTAGTGCTGCTAGGCCTCAACCTGCGTGGCATTCAGGTATCGGCCAAAGCGCAGTTCACCTTGACCTTGTGTATAGTGGCGGTGGTTGTGTTGATGTTCGGCAGCGGTGTCAGTCATGCGGCCCAATATCAGCAGCCGGAAGCTGCACTCAATAGCCACGGAATAATGCAAGCGATGGGCATCGCTTTCTGGAGTTTTCTCGGGGTCGAAGCCATGACCCACCTGACGGCCGATTTCCGTAATCCAAGAACGGATTTTATTCCGGCGATGATGATAGGAACCTTGCTGGTCGGAGCTATCTACCTGGCCTGTACTTGGGTGTTGTTACTGGCACCATCAGCGGCACCGTTAGCGATGATGGGCGCGTTTGACCGCTTGCTTGGCGGTTATGGTACTCAGGTCATCGGTATTCTCGGTATTGCCAGTGGTTTGGCAACAACCAACGTATATGCGGCCAGCGTGGCCCGTTTGCTCAGCAGTTTTAGCGAACAAGGCATTACGCCGCGCTGGTTTGCCCCGCGTAACCAGTATCAGGTGCCGGTGCGCGCTCTGGTAATGATGCTGTCGCTGATGGCGTTAGTATTACTGACCAATTTTTTGACCGATACTCGGTTAGATCAGTTAATTTCTTGGGCAAATGGCGTGTTTGTCGTTATCTACTTGCTGTCGATGTTAGCGGCAATACGGTTGCTGAGTAAGCGCTATCGGCTGTGGGCATGGCTGAGTAGTCTGATGTGCCTACTGCTTGGGGTCGCGTTAGCAACGGCTATGGCCTATGCCATTATTTTGATGCTGGTATTGTTACCTTTACTCTGGTTACAAATGAAGTTGCGGCGGCCACCATTGCCACCGATAACTACTGCTTAAGCTTTGGGGCTGATTTCTTCCCAGCAGTTTAACAACGATGACCTATAGTTAAAGTCGCACTTTTAACTGGGGAAAATCATCATGGGGAATGCCTCTATTATCCAAAAAGTTGAGCAGTTGCCACGGCTACCAAAAGCGCTGAGTGAACTTCTAGAAATCGTCAACAATGATGATGCTGAGCTGGGGCTGCTAGCGGAAAAAATCTCTCATGATGCGCTGATCTGCGCCAAACTGCTGCGCTTGGCTAATTCCGCTCGCTTTGGCCGCAGTCGTGAAATCGGCTCCATTGAGGAAGCTGTGATACGTCTGGGGATCCAACCATTACGGATCTTGGTGACAGCATCGGCCGTCACCTCAGCAATCCCTTCGGTAAATGGTGTTGATTTAGTCAAATTCTGGGGCCGTAGTTTCGAGGTCGCATTCTTTTGCCAGGAGTTGGGGAAACGGGCGTCGTTACGTCATGACACGGCATTCACTTGTGGGTTATTACACAACATTGGTGAATTGTTGTTGGCGCTGACTGAACCCATCAAATGGCGGCAGGTGCAGGCTGCTGTGGCAGAAGGCGCGGAGCAGGCAGAAATCAGCCTGTATCTGTTGGGCTCTGTGCCCGCTGACGTGGCAGCGCAACTGGCCAGTGAATGGCGATTTTCGGATGAACTGGTGACGGGGTTACGTTATCAAGACGATCCGCCATCAGCCAAATCACCGTCCAAACTGGCGCTGGTGTTAGCGCTAGCGAAATACCTGCCATTGCATTGGGATGAGTGCGCCGATGCACAACGAACCAGCTGGTTAGCGCTGCAGACCGAACGCTTTGGATTACGCTTGCAGATGGATGGTCTGGCAAGTCGACTGGAAAAAATGCTAGGGGCTGGTGAAGAAACCGCAAGGCAGCTGCTCTAGTTGTTACTGGCTTAGCGCTAGTGGTTACTCATCGTGGTGCTGGCGCTCAATGGCGCGATTACGCAGTTGGATCAATTCCGAGTGCTTCAAGTACAGTAAATCGGCGCAGCGGCGAATAATCTGGTCTTCGTAACGACACAATTCGCCATCGGTGTAAGCAAGCTGCCACATAGATAAGACTAACTGCTGCTTTTGCTCCAAGGTGAAGTGCTCGTTGATCACCGAGGTGAATTGAAACAGTGAAGTCGCGTCGTTACGGTTACGGCGCGCTTCATCGATTAATTCGCTGGCATCTGTTGTTGCGATGCCCAGGGTTTGCTCTAGCAGATGGGGCAACAGTCGCGCCTCGGCACCATCAAGATGCTCATCGGCATACACAACTTCCAGCAGCATGCAGGCGGCCGCTAGATTGATGCTGTGGGTCTGTTGCTGTGGATCTGGTGTGTCCTGCAACTCTTTAAAAAACTGCTTTAGTTTGGCTATCATTCTGTCATTTCCTTACTGCAATGCTCAAACGTTAGAATGACCTGCGTTGCCTGAGTTCCCGGACATAGTGTTTTACAGGAGGGCTCCGAGTCCTTGCGTCAGCAATGATGCGGTGCCTTCACCACCACTGGTTTGCAGATAGTTCTTGAGAATTTCGGCCATCGGGGCAACTAGATCTTTAGAGATCCCCAACTTTGAAAAAGCGTCATAAACCATGGCGCTACCTTGCAGTGAACTCCCCAGATTACCCGCTTTGGACAGTAAGCCGCTCATGCCAGACTTGCTGTCGGTGGCAGGGACGGCAGATAACAGGCCATCAACATTGGGAATCGTGTCAGCAAGCTGTGAAAACTGCGAGGTGCCGAGGTTGGATTTTGCTAGATTCAGCAGACTGCCTAACCCGCCTTCGGCTTGGGTTTGGTTCAGATTCAATTGTGACATCACGCTGCTGACCAGACTGGTACTCTGATTATCGGTAACTGGCGCAGTGGCGGTGTTAGTGGCAGTTTGTTGTACCTGCGACTTGATATTATCCAGCAAGCCAGCATGGGCCGGTACCGTCAGCAGTAGGGCTGTGAGGGTTAATATTGGCGCTTTCATTTGGGTCATTCCTTTGTTCATTTCGGTAATGGTTTTTATTCTAAGCACAACTGCGCAGGTGATGCACGGCTTTTCCTCCGGTAAAAACGCCGCTGCTCTTTATTTCTGCGGTGCATTAAAGGGGGATTTTGGGTATCCTAATCAGCAAATCCGATACTGTTATCACTGTTGTTGAGAATGCTGCATGTCCGTGTCTGCGATCCTTTCTGAAGCTTTCTATTTTTTCCGCAATCATCTGCTGCAACTGGCGGCATTGACCTTACCTATTCTGCTGCTGCAGGTTGGAATTCAGTTGTGGCTGGGCGCTGAGTTCGCGGCAATGGACCCCAAAGCGCCGCATATCGGCGCCCCGCATGTACTGGCGGCATTATTGCTGTTTCTGGTGTTTTCCTTGCTGATTGCATCGTTAACGCTATTTATGGAACTGCGCACGGAAGGCTATCAACCCAGCACTTTGTCCGTGCTGAAAAACAGCGTGCCGTTTCTACCATGGCTGATGGTGGCGGGGATCTTTTCCGGGATGGCAATTGCGGCGCCAGTGGTCATACTGTCGGCGTTAGGGCCCCTTGGCGTTATTGGGTTGGGGATCAGTTTGTATCTGTTTGCCCGCCTGTCTTATGTCAACTTTATGGTGGTGGTGGAGCGATTGTCACCATTGCAGGCCATTAAGGCCAGTTTTGTATTTAGTCAGAAGATCACCGGTCGAACATTGTTAGTGTTGTTGCTGTACTTCCCGCTGATGCTACTGGGCAGTATGATTTCTGTGGCTGTGGAACATGCACCAGTGGTCTTGCGCTTAGTGGTAGAAAGTGTCACCGGTTTTATCAGTCTTTATGTCAATGTAGCGTTGTTCCGACTCTATCGGGTCAGCCGTCAACCTTCCTAAATCACAGGAGTCAGGGTGAACGATATCGAGTTAGTCGCCGGTGTATCGGATGCCCTGGCCACAGAATACCGTAGTGCCAAGCGTTATGTAAGTGATGTGCCGACCCAGTCATTGCTGCATGTGCGAAGCTTTGCGCATAGACTGACAGCGTTGCTAGCAGAACCTAAGGCCGTGGTGTTTGACAGCCCGAATCTTTACGACAGGATTGAGCAGCTCAACCGCTTGCGGCTGATTGATGTACGCATCACCCGAGCATTGCATCGCTTGCGAGCGGACGGTAACCGCGGTGCTCACCCCGAAAAATATCATCTGGATCAACCACAGTTACAGCAGCTGGCGCAGAAAGCAATTCGCGATCTGCTGAAGCTGGTAGAGCTAGTGTATCCACTGTTGCGGCAGTGCCCGGCACCAGCGTATCAGTTTGATGAATATGATGCTTTGAGTGGCCGAGAGCTGTGTTTCCGGGCGGTGATGCAAGATGACAGTGAAGCGCAATATCTGCTCGGCATGTCTTTCAAAAGCCAAGCGTTGATGGCACGGCAGCAAGAGCAAGCATTAGCAGATAGCGAGCTGCCACCGCCACAGCAGGCAAAACATTATCTGAGTAAAGCGGCTTACTGGTTTGCTCAGGCGGCCACACAAGAGCCTCGCGCCCGTTTTGAACATGGGGTGGCATTGCTGCACGGTTACAGTGGTGAGCCAGATTTAGCGGCTGGGCAGCAGTTGATCCGTGAAGCGGCAGAAGCGGGGGTTGTCGATGCGATGGCGCTGTTGGGTTATTTCTACTTAGTGGGCAGTGGCGATATAACGGCAGATCTCGTCTTGGCCGAGCAATACCTGAAGGCTGCCGCCGAACAGGAACACACCGAGGCCATGGCCAATCTGGGGGTACTACGTTACCAACAGGGAAATTTGCCCGCAGCATTCCAGCATATTAAACAGGCGGCACAAAGCGGTTATCCTCACGCGCAGTACCATCTGTCACTGATGCTAGCACGTGGTGAGGGCTGCCAAGCCGATTTGGCGGGCAGTGAGCAATGGTTGGCGGAGGCGGCTGAACAAGGGCAGCTAGAGGCCATGTTAGCACGCGCGCAGCACATGCTGAATCAGGAGCAAGCCTTTGGCAGTGATATGTCCCAGGCTGAGAGTTATTTACGACAGGTCATTCGATACGGCCACAGTGTACCGGCCATGATTGAACTGGCTATTGCGCTAACCGATGGCAGTTTAGCTAGGATTGATGTGGTGGAAGCCGCAGCTTGGCTGAAATTGGCTAAGAGCCGTGGAGATGCCCACGAGCAACAAATTATTACGCCGTTGTGGCAATCTCTGGCGCAGCAAGTAGAACGGGCTCTGGCGCTCAGTCAAGAGCAAGCGGAGCAGCGGTCGTTACAACGGGCAAAGGAGTTATTAACCGACTAATCCTGATGTTCCCACACCCGGCCTTTACAACGCCATTGGCTGGGATTATCGCGACATACGTGCGGGTCGGCATCATAGATATCCCGTTTACTGGCACGCACACGATACTGCTGCATTCTCGCCATGTGCTGTTTCAGGTAGCGCCGACCAAACAGACTCAATGCTAACAACAGCCCAGCACCCGCCAGTAACACTAATGGCAGTATCAGCAGTGCCAGACAAAAAACCAGCGCGCTTAGCAGTGTGCCAATAATCGCAACAACACCGGACTTATGCTGCCACACAAACAAACGGGACATAACGGCTCCTGTGATTTCACGGTGCATGGATTGACCCGTAACGGGCTACTATTGGTCACCGTGAATTAAATAACCGTGGGCATTATGTCCAACGACATCTTAAGGAAGTATTAAAATTTGGTGAAAGTTACCGATATTTTGCGGAAAATGTCGTACAGATTGTGTACTGGTATCCACGGTAACTGTTTACGGATTGGGCAATCAGGCTGGCATGACAAATTAACATTGTGAAATTCCGCCCAGATCACGGCATTCAGACGCTAACGCTTTTCTAATGTGCGCGCACCACAACGAGATCTGGTGTGTCAGGGCTGCCAGCACATTGCTTTGCAGGGGAGCTATGCAGGAAATTCCTGAAGCTGGCAGCTTTCTGTCTTTTGCTATCTGACTAGCGAGCAACGTGCTGTTGAAAATGCGCGAGTGCAAACTGTTGTGGGTGTAGCGGGTAACCAAAGAAGAAGCCCTGAGCCTGGCCTTCCCCATATTCAACAATATTGCTTTTTGCTGTTCGGTTTCTATCCCTTCCACCACATAAGATAATTCTAGCGCTTGGCTTAACTGAACGATGGCATGGCATAACTTGCGGCCACGGGAGTTATCCAGTTGGCAAACAAATTCCCGGTCAATCTTCAAGCCATCGATTGGCATATTACCCAACCGGCTCAGTGACGAGAAACCTGTACCGAAATCGTCTATGGTGACTTTTAGTCCCAAATTGTGGAGTTTTTCTAATGTCTGTCGCGCTTGTTGGGGATAATGCAACAGGGCGGATTCCGTGATTTCCAGCGCTAGCGCGTCAGCAGGTAATCCGGCACTTTTCAGCGCCTTTTTAACCTGGCTGATAAAATCAAGATGCTCTAGTTGCATGGGGGATACATTCACTGAAATAGTGAAGTCAGGATGATCATGTTTGCGCCACATGGCCGCCTGATAACAGGCTTGTTCCAGCACCCAGTTGCCCACACTGACAATCAACCCGGTTTCTTCCAACAATGGTACGAAATCAGCGGCTTCCAGTAACTCATGCGGTGTTTTTTGCCAGCGTAATAGCGCTTCCGCGCCCAGTAAGTGGTTATCTTTCAACTGCACAATGGGCTGATAGTAGATGCTGAACTGCCCCAAGCTCATGGCGTGGCGCAAATCGCCCAGCAGTTTTAGCCGATGTTCGGCTGCGTCGCTCATGCTCTTATCATAAAACATGATGTGGTCAGCGCTGCGTTTGGCGCAGTACATGGCAGTATCCGCTTGGCTCAGTAGCTGTGACGAGTTGATCTGTTCGCCATCAAACAGGCTGATCCCTATGCTGGTGCCGAGGTAAAATTTCTGGCCTTCCAGCTCAAACGGCGTGTCGAACAGTTTGACTATCTGATCGGCGAACCAACGGATCTCTTTGCGGCTCTCGCATTCGGTCAGAATTAGCGTGAATTCATCACCACCCATACGGGCGATGTCGGCCATTTCAATGCAACCTGCTTCGAGTCTTGCCGCAACCAGTTGCAGAATCCGGTCTCCCATCGAATGACCAAAACAGTCATTGACGTGTTTGAAGCCGTTGAGATCCAGAAACATCAGTGCGCCTAAGCGCCCGTTATCGGCGTGTTTATGGTTAAATTCCAGCGCTTCATTCAGCAGCTTTTTCATATGACGACGATTGGGCAGGCCGGTAAGGACATCATACATTGCCTGTTCGGTGAGGCGGCTTTCCAAGCGCTTACGGTCGCTGATATCACTGAAAATCGTCACCAAATAGGGTTTGCCATCGGCGATGATACGGCGGCTGCTTTGCCAAGCCGAAAATTGGCTGCCATCGGCTTTTTGCTTGAACATTTCCCCCTGCCAAAAGTCGCGTTCCTTCAGGGCGGCACTGCATTCTTGCTGGTGAATATCGTCTGTGACTTCCAGCACCTCCAGCGACTTACCCAGCAGTTGCGCCGTGCTGTATCCTGACAGCCGACACAAGGCTTTATTGGCAGCTAGGATGAGATTGTGCTCATCGGTGATGGCAACGGCTTCGGCACTCTCTTCTAGAATACCGGACAGAACCCCGCGTGGAATTGCTGCAAACTCATCAGTACGACGTTGTCGCGGTTGGCTGCGGCGATCCAAGTGTTGAAACCGTGCCAGCACTAAGACATCGTCATTTAATTTAACGGGATACAGATAAAGGCGGGTGGGCAGTTCTTTACCGTTGCGATTTAGGTGTAGCCATTCCTGCATTTGAGGTTTGTCGGCAGCGGCTTCAAATAAACGCCGTGCCTGCTCAATGCTGCTCTGACCATTGAGTTGCAGCCGAGGGGCAAAATCATATAATGCAGCATTCAGGATTTCGGTACGTAAACAAGCAAAGTAGTCTAGCGCAGCCTGATTGGCGGCAATGATGGTGGCATTACGGAATAGCGCCAGCGGAGTCTCATGCGGTTGCTTCTGCCAGATCTTCAACTGCGGTTGCAATGCGGCATCCACCTGCAATTGCGCCAATTTTTGTGTCCAATCCATCATCCGCGCTGCTCCGCTGCTGTCCCGCCTACGGGAGACATCCTTATGCCGCTTGTCTATTTTCTGGGTAGCAAAAAATAAACAGTTTTGGCGCATTCCTCAATCAAATTTTTGATTTATTGCAAAAAGATCATTATTACTTATCCAAGCGCAAAGTTGTGTGACTATGATTGTCAGATAACGAGTTTTTGTCGGAGTGACAAGATGCGTGAATCATTATTAGGCGTGTTGCTGCTGTTGCCGGGGTTGGTTGCCGCGGCAGAACTGAGTCAGGTTGGGCAAAAGGCGGCGGAACAAGCAAGTAAAGTCGCGCAGCAAACTGAGGCGGCGCAGTTGCAGAAAGCCCGCGCCGCCGCGAATGAAACCGCGACTCGGGAACAAGCAGTGCTGATGCGGCAACAGCCAGAACCGTGGGAACAGGCTGAGCGCCAAAAAGCGCAACAGCAGTTTGATGAGCGTGGGCAACGGGAAGCCAAATACTTGCAGCAAGCCAAAGAGGCGGCCGCTAAGGATCATAAAATGGAAGCGCCTAAGATGAAACTTATCAAACGTAAGAAAGTGGATGATTAATGACGGTGTTTACACGCTTGTTTACAAAAAGCACCTGCTTGTAACAGCGATGAACTTGCCATTCTGACATCGGCACCACAAGATACCTGAGAATACTTATCTCAGGAGCACCCCATGAAGCGTCAGCTGACCGCTTTGCTGTTGTCCTTTGGCCTGTGCAGTGCCGCGACAGTAGAAGCGACCACCGCCAAAGATATTCAGAGTTTTACTCTGGCGAATGGCATGAAAATTATGGTGTTGGAGGATCCTTCCATTCCCAATGCCAATATGTATCTATTCTGGAAGGTCGGTTCCCGCAATGAACGGCCCGGCATTACCGGTATCTCGCATTTTTCGAACACATGATGTTTAATGGCTCCAAACATTACGGGCCAAAGATGTTTGACCGTACGATGGAAGCCGCTGGTGGCGCGAACAATGCCTACACCACTGAAAATGTGACGGTATATACCGACTGGTTCCCAGCCAACGCGCTAGAAACCATCTTTAAGCTGGAAGCCGATCGTATTGCCAATCTGGATATTGATCCGAAAATGGTGGCCAGCGAACGTGGTGTTGTTGCTTCTGAACGTACTACCGGGCTGGAAAACTCTAACTGGCCAGGCACTGCAAGGCCCCGTTAAAGGTGTTGCATTTTTAGCGCATCCCTATAGCTGGCCGGTGATTGGGCATGAATCTGACATCGCGGCTTGGACGCAACAAGATCTGGTGGACTATCACAAAACCTATTACGCCCCTAACAATGCGGTGGTGGTGATTGCCGGCGATGTCAAACTGGCCGCGGTGCAGCAACTAGCCAATGAGTATTTTGCCCCAATTCCGGCGCAAAAACCGCCAGAGCCGATCAAAACAGTGGAACCTAAACAGTTGGGTGAGCGGCGGATTTTTGTCAAGAAAGCATCTGTCAGCACCCCTAATATCATGCTGGCGTATCATGTCCCGGCCAGCAATGATAAAGACTATTATGCGTTAGATCTGCTGACCTCAATTCTCAGTGACGGTAACAGTTCCCGTTTGTATCGCGGCTTGGTAGATAAACAGTTGGCGTTAGGTGCCGAGTCCTATATGCCCATGGCATTTGACCCGAATCTGCTGTACGTCTTGGCGGTGGCGGCTCCGGGCGTGACCGAAACCCAGTTGGAACATGCGTTGATCGAACAGATTAATCATATCGCCAGCAATGGGGTGACACAGCAGGAACTGGAAAAAGCGAAAAATCTCAAATTGATGGGCTTTTATCGCACCATGGAAACCATCAACGGCAAGGCTGATACTGTCGGCACCTATGAGCTGTTTTTTGGCAGTTATCAGAAACTGTTTGATGCGCCTGCCGCTTATAACAAAGTCTCTCTGGCAGATATTCAACGAGTAGCGCAACGCTATCTCAGCCGTGTCAACCGCACTGTTGGCGTACTGGCGGCTGAAGAGGAAGCAGACAAATGAGTAATCAACATTTTACAACCCCATTGACGCTGTTAGCGGTAACCATTTTTATGCTGGCGGGATGTCAGTCAGTTTCACAACCCAGCAATGCTACTCCGGTAACTAGCATTGCTGTCAGCCAAGACACCGGCAAATTCCAACTGCCAGCCTATGAGACGGTCAAACTGGACAATGGCTTGACGCTGATGCTGATGCCTCAAAAGAAGTGCCGCTCATTACCGTTAATGCTGTCGTTAACGCGGGCAGTGTCGATGACAATATTGGCGGTATTGCCAGTATGACGGCCGATTCGCTGCTGTTAGGCGCGGGCAAACACAGCAAGCAGCAGTTAGAACAACAGATAGATTTTCTCGGCGCCAGCCTCAGCACTAGTGGTGATCTGGAAGGCAGTTATCTCAGTGCTGATTTTATGGCTAAGGATGCCGATATCATGCTGGGCTTGGTGGCCGATGTACTGCTGCAGCCACAGTTCGATAAACAGGAGTTTGCCAAACTCAAGCAGCGCAACATTGCCGAACTGGAGCAATCCAAAGAAAGCCCTAAATCGGTAATTGATCGCTATTTCAACAAGCTGATATTTGCCCAACATCCCTATGGTAACGCCACATCTGGTGATCGTAATTCGCTGGCAACGCTAGCACTGCCAGATGTAAAAGCGTTTTATCAGCGCTTTTATCAGCCGACTAACACCGCGATCAGCGTGGTTGGTGATTTTGACCCGGTGCAGATGAAAGCCAAATTGCAGCAGTTATTTGGTCATTGGCACGCACAAAAGTCGGTTACATTGCCAGATTTAAGTCAAGGGTTACCCAGTTTGACACAGTCGCGAGTGCTGCTGGTGGATAAGCCGGATGCGATTGAAACCACCTTCCTGATCGGCGGACTGGGCATTGCCCGGAACAACCCAGATTATGTGGGGCTTTCCGTGGTGAACACCATTCTTGGTGGGCGTTTTACCTCGTGGCTCAACGATGAACTGCGGGTGAACTCCGGGCTGACTTATGGTGCGCGCTCTGGTTTCGAGAGTTTTCGCGATGCCGGCTTGTTTAGGATCAGCACTTTTACCAAGGTATCATCAACAGAGCAGGCCATTGATCTAGCGCTGAAAACCTACCAGAAATTATGGACACAGGGGATTGATGCGGCAACGCTAGCATCGGCGAAAGCCTACGTTAAGGGACAGTTCCCACCGCGTTATGAAACCAATGGTGCTTTGGCAGGTTTGTTGTCCGATATGTATGTCTACGGTTTTGATGCCTCTTATATCAATGACTTTCAGCAACGGGTTGATAGTCTAACCGTGGCGGATACCAAACGGCTGATCAATACCTATTTCCCGCAAGACAAGTTACAGTTTGTGCTGATTGGTAATGCGGCCAAGATTGCGCCGATTGCCGCCAAGTATGGTCAGGTAACACAACTGGATATCAAAGCGGTTGGTTTTGGTGACTGAGCTATAGTGTCAGGCTGAGCAACGCCGACCATGTGTCGGCGTTTTTTATGCGCTATTCAGAAAATGTCTGCTTTAACTTGCTTGATATCTCAACTCTTAACGGGCAACAGCACTTCACATAGATTAAGCTGCGAACTGTTGTGTACCAGAAACTGTGTTGCGTCCCAGAAACTCAGGCGTGCCTGACGTTTGTTGATGTCGCCGAGATTCTGCGCCGGCGTTAGACTAAGCTGATGCCGATTCACGCTACTGCCAATGGCATAACACTCTAAGCTACTCTTGCCTTTAGGCTGTAACCATAACCACTGGTGATTCTCACTGAAACAAGCTCTTCCGGCCGCAAGTGTCTGTAGCCCCGGCTGCAGCAGCAGTTCGCGTTTTTGACCCGCTCCTAGCAGTTTTGATAACGAACCCAGTAGGCTTTTAGGCAGCCGATATTGGTAGGGCACCAATATATTAGCGCTTGCAGTTGGCTGTTTGCCGCTAGGCGCTGGATAACACAATCCCCAAATGGTGTGCTCGTTGACCGCTAACGCGGCAAGCTCGGGTAACGATTGTGCCAATTCGGGTAGCTGGAGGATCTCCGGGTCATCGAGTTCTTTGAAACGGTTAACAATATGACTGTCACCATCCTCGTTGACAAACAGCCAAGAAATCGCACGGCCACTGCGATTATTGGCACCACTCATTCTCAGCAGCAACTGTTGCTCATCGAGGGCTAACATTTGTAACGGCGTAAATTGGTACTGTTGGCCATTGAGTTGTTGCTGTAGCACTTCGCCGTTATGTAACGGATAAAATTCGGCGTCTTGTTCGGCAATGCTTGGCCAAAACCACAGTCCGGTTTTGCCAAGTAGTGCCAGCCCTTCGCCCCAGCGGCAAAAGATCTGGCTGCCGTCATATTCAGCTAGCGGTAGCGACAGCAGCAGTTGCAGATCCTCGGTGCGGCGAAACTGTAACAAGGGTTGGCTGGCTTGTTGATCCCACAGCCGCAGTACCAGTATGTGCTCGTTGAAAAACGCAACGGTTTCACAACTATAATCACCGGCAAAACTGAGCTGATGCTGGATTTTGATGCGGCTTTTCAGTTTACTCATTCCGCCACTTCCTGATAAGGCGCCTGGTAATCAGCACCTTATCAAAATCGTGGCGTTCGGAGAAGCGTTAGCGGGCGGCACCGTAATCTTGTTGGCGCCAGGCTTCATAACTGATGATGGCCACGGCGTTAGACAAGTTGAGGCTGCGACTATTCGCCACCATAGGAATGCGGATACGTTGTGCGGCGGGGAGTGATTCAATTATGGATAACGGTAGGCCGCGAGTTTCGGGGCCAAACAGCAGTACATCATCTGGCAGATATTGTGCTTCTGAGTGGGGGCGACTGCCTTTGGTGGTGCAGGCAAACATGCGCTTACCCGCCATGGCCTGTTTAAACGCATCGAAGTTGGCATAGCGGTGTACTGAGGTCAGGTCGCGATAATCAAGTCCGGCGCGGCGCAATTTTTTCTCTTCTAAATCAAATCCCAGTGGATCAATTAAGTGTAACTGGCTGCCATTATTGGCACATAAGCGGATGATATTTCCAGTATTTGGAGCGATTTCAGGCTCATATAACGCGATGTGAAACATGATAAGTGTGGCCGACTGCTAAAAAACCTAGGCATTATAAAAGCAATTGTTTGCAGGTAACAGCTCGCCTGTTGTTGATGAGCGTGTCATATTAGCCCGCAAGATTTTGGTTTTAGTGAGGTAACCAGCAGGATTATGGCAGTGCGAACGCTTTCAGAGCTGATTGGTCAGCGGGTATTGGGGGTTTTGGGAACATATGGCGCGTCCACCAATGGCATGGATGTTTATATCTGTGGTGTGCATGTGCACAGTGATACCGAACTGACTGTGACCTTTCCCAAAGGGCATCAATTGGACGCTGGCGCTTGGGTCACACTGCATCTGGATAATCGCACTGGTGTCTCTGAATATGATGCGGAGCTGCAAGTGTTTCGATTGTCCTACAAAGGCAAGGTCAGTCAGGTTGCGCCTCACGAAGTCAGGATAAGCGCGCAAGAGTACCAAGTGTTTTATGGCGCATCGGTTGTAAAGGAATATCGGGCTGCGGATTATCAGTATCCACTGGATGAGCGACAAGCTGACGAATTGCCTGTGTCACCGTTACAACAAGCACCGCAGATGGATCTCCGCGAACAAGATAATAAAATCGGCGTATTGCTGACGCGCGCAGAGCGCCAACCGCACTCAACGGTTATGGCATTTTTGTCATCGGTTGATGATGATATTTTCCTGATCACCTTTCCAGAGACGTTTAAGGCGCAGCTACTGAGCCGGGATAATCGCTGTTATTTTGCTATCGATGGGCGAGCGACGTTTGCTTTTGAGGTGGCGATTGAGTGGAACTACAGCATCATTAGCGGCGAGATGTACCAAGTCCCTAAGCACTCCCCGTTATTTGAACAGATCAAAGAACAGTTTATCTGTAAAAATCCGTGGGAAGTGGGCTTTTTTAGTCATCCAGCGGTCGTGATGTATCATTTGCGGCCCCTGCGGGTGGTTTGTCCGAAAAGGGCCTGACAGCTCAGGCTTGGCTTGTCAGCGGTAATCGCATGGTAACCTCAAGCCCACCACTGGGGCGATTGCGCGCGTTGATAGTGCCATGATGTGCGGTGACCGCCGCTTCCGTAATCGCTAGCCCCAATCCCCAGCCACCGGTTTCGCGATCGCGGGCGGACTGCGGACGATAAAAGGGTTTAAAAATCGCCTGCAATTCCTGTTCGTCTATTCCTGGACCATCATCGGCAATGATGATTACCACCTCGCGGTTTTCCACGTGGGCGCTGAGGGTGATTGCCGTTGCGGCATAGCGGATGGCATTACGTAACAGATTTTCAATGGCACGCGATAAAGGTCGAGGATAGTGCGGCACTAATAACTCTTCCGGAATTTGGATATTGATGTTTTTTCCCGCTGAGCGGCTTCAAACTCCGCATCATCCAGCACCTGGCTCAAGGATTCCGCCAAACCTACCGTGACTTGTTCTTCTGGTGTCTTAAGGGTGACTCGCGACAATTCCAATAACTCAGTAATCATCTGCCCCAGCTGATCTGCTTCATAAGCTATGCGTTCAGTTTCTTCTCCTGCGACCCCTTTTTTACGCGCTAACGCTAGCGCCAGCTGTAATCGGGTTAAGGGGTACGTAGTTCATGCGAGATGTCGCTAATCAAGCGCCGTTGACTGTTGACCATGCGTTCGATGGCATCCGCCATACTATTAAAGGCGATCCCTAATTCGCCTATCTCATCGTGGCGTTTAGAGGTGGCATCATCCACGCGGTTGGTGAGATCGCCATGAGCTAAGGCATTAGCGCTCAATTTTAAGGACTTCAGTGGTTTACCTAAATGCCATGCCAGCAGCGCACATAACACCCCAGACAATAGAATTGCCAGTGACAACGTTAGCAACTTGTGTTCAATAAAAAGAAGAACCAAGGCAGCCGATGTGGCCCAGGCAAGCCACCATATAGCCGGTAGTCATTGCCATTGGCACTGAAAGGGACTGGCCCGAAAAACATTTCATCACGAAAGCTGAAGGCCCGTGGATTATTGCGTTCCAGCGCCGCAATCATCAGTAAATTATTCCGTACCGCAGGTGGGAGTTTAGGGCTGTTAATCAGTTGTCCTTGGGCGTCAAACACAAACAGATGAAACGGCTGTTCTGCCAGATTCCTGCGGCGGCGGGGCGGGTCAAGTCTCGGGAACTTGGTCGCGGTGGCTGCATCCTGGCGGCTGAGTTCCTCCAGTGGCCGAGGCGGCTCAAACAGTGCTTGTCGATTGTGTAAGCGTTCAGGGGCACGTTGCAGTTTTTCTACCGATCGTTGCAGGAGATTCATTATCGGCGGTGGTATGTCACCCGCTTCATGATTCTGCTGTAATAATGGCAGACTGCCAACCGCTAAAATAATTAAACTGCTGCACAGCCAGAAACCTAGCAACAGTTTAATAAACAGACGGTTAGGTAGAAAGAAAGCAGACATTAAGGGAGCCAGATATAACCTTTACCACGGATTGTTTTGACCCGTGGCCGACCATCTGCACGTTCTGGCAATTTCTTTCTCAGATTAGACAGATGCATATCCAGACTGCGATCAAAGGGCATCAGTTTTTTACCCAGCACCTTTTCACTGAGTTCATCTTTGCTGATCAGTTCGCCCGCCTGCTGTGCCAGCGTAAATAACAGGCTGAACTCGGTTCCGGTGAGCATCAACAACTGTTCATTACAATAGGCTTCCTGACGGGTTGGATCCATTTTGATGTCCCCTAACGCCAGTTCATTATTGTGATGTCGCTCTTGCAGCGGTGTGTTGGCGCGACGGATGATGGCGCGGATCCTGGCGACCAGTTCCCGGTCATTAAACGGTTTTGGCAGATAGTCATCGGCACCGCGTTCTAAGCCAATCACGCGATCAATTTCATCGCCTCTAGCGGTCAGCATCAACACTGGCGTTTGTTTTTTAGTGCGCAGTTCCTGTAATACCGCAAAACCGCTTAGTTTTGGCAGCATGACATCCAGCAAAATAATATCGAAATCTTCTGCCAGCGCCATGTCTAGCCCGACTTGACCATCGTGGGCCATGGTTAGCTCAAAACCTTCCAGTTCAAGCAATTGCCCCAGCAGTTCTGCTAGTGCCAAATCATCGTCGACCAACAAAATTCGGCTCATAGTGAATTTTCCTGCCTCACGCCACTCATTTGCATACTGCTCAGCAGTATACCTATTTCTCAGTCAATTGTAGTCATGCAGTGTAAGTCTGGGTAAAGATGCGGATTTTCAGCGGGATAACGTTTTATTTACAGTCATTTACCCATTAATTATCCACGATTACGATGCAGGATATAAAATTAATGTATTCACTATGGGAATAGCTTCGCAATAGGAGGAATAGAGCAATGGTTAAACATCTTAAAACCGGTATGGTAGCGTTAGTCGCAGCGTCTAGTCTTTGGGCAACAGGCGCCTTTGCGGCAGATACTGACAAGGCCGATAAAGCCGATGTGACTCCGTCAGCCGCGCCCACTTGTCCCTGTCCACAATATATGGGACAGGGGATGATGCGCGGGCAAGGTATGGGGATGATGGGGCAGCGAATGCCTGGCGCTATGCACCGCGGTTTCCAGCGTGGCATGGGCATGGGGTGGGATCACATGGGGTTTATTGCACTGCATCAGTTGGATCTGACTGATGAGCAGAAAACCGCCATTAAAAAACTCTTTGACGCCCAGCGCGACAGCATGAAAGCAGAACGTAGCGCTCGGCATCAGGCTATGCAAGCGGTGATGACTGCCGCTAAATTTGATGAATCCAAGGCGAAAAAGCTGATTGAGCAGCAACAGCAATGGCGTACACAGCAGCAGTTACAACGTATGAAACTGCATCATCAGATTTACCAGCTGCTGACGGCAGAACAGCAGGCTAACCTCAAAAAACAGCTAGAAAAAATGCCCATGTGGAACACAGACCAAGACGACTAAACTCTGTTAACATAGGCTCAGTGAATGTTAATTTTCTGAGCCTGTTAGATGACACCAAGTTCTCATTACGCATTTTGGGTAAAGCTGGCGAGTCGTGCCGCAATCGCAACGGCTTCAACGCTGATCGTGATCAAATTACTGGCTTGGCTGTGGTCTGGCTCGGCCAGTATGCTGGCATCTGTGACGGACTCGATTGCCGATGTTATGGCATCGGTGGTTAATTTTATTGCCATTCGCTACGCCCTGATCCCTGCCGACCATGATCATCGTTATGGTCATGGTAAAGCTGAACATCTAGCGACGCTGGCACAATCCGCTTTTATTATGGGGAGCGCCTTCTTGCTGTTGTTGCATGGTGGCGGGCGCTTGATAACGCCAGAACCATTGCAGCATGCAACGGTTGGGATCATCGTATCGGTTATCGCGATAGTACTGACTCTGGCGCTGGTGTTAATCCAGAAAAAGGCGCTAGCTGCAACTGCCAGCAGCGTGGTTGAAGCCGATTCGCTGCACTATAAATCCGATCTGTTTCTGAATGGCGCCGTATTGCTCGCACTGGTACTGGCACAATATGGCTGGTGGTGGGCCGATGGTCTGTTTGCAGTGTTGATTGCCCTTTATATCGGCCACCAATCTTGGGGACTTGGCTATCGTGCTATTCAAGCATTGTTGGATCGAGAATTAGACGAAGCAACCCGCCAACAAATCTTAGACATTGCCCGCCAGGATAAACGGGTATTGGGGGCACATGATCTACGAACTCGGCAGTCTGGTCAGACGGTTTTTATCCAGTTACATCTAGAACTGGATGGCGATCTGTCACTACATGATGCCCATGAAATCGCGGTGGCAACTGAAAATCGCATTCTTGAGTCATTCCCCAGTGCTGAAGTGATCATTCACCAAGATCCTGATGATGTTGTGGAAGAACGATAACCTTAATGCGATATATTTGATGATGTTCAAACTATAGCAAACTCATCACGTCCCAATATGGCCTAAACTAAACGGGATACTCGTGTAAAAATACTCGGTATGAGTATCAAAATCCCGTGATTTATAAGATGGCAAGCTTATATACTGAGGTGGCTTTGATGATGAATATGGGTTTGAAAAGAACACTAATGATCGCCATTATGTTCTTGGTGGCTATATCCGTTTCTGCAGCAAGCGTTATTGCTTATTTTCAACAAAAAAGTGCCCTCACGGATGATATTATCAAGCAAAGCCGAGACTATGTTAATGGCCGAGCTGAAGTCATTGAAACAATGATTAACGAGAAAGTGGATGGTATTAGCAAAATATCCGAAAACTTTCATGACACTGGAATTAACGGCACCACAGCTGAAATAATCGCACTCACTAAATTAATTGCTGCCGCAATGAACTCTGGTAGTGCCATTGTGGCATTTGATAACGGTGACGGTTATTGGAACCAGACCGACGATCATTGGCCCGATCATAAATATCAAGGAAATGTGACTGAACGGCCTTGGTATAAGGATGCTCTCGCTACCTCTGCTGTCACTATCACTGAACCGTATCTGGGAACTGACGGCGTTTATTGGATTACTATCGTTAAGAAAATCAAAGGCGGTGTTGTCTCGGTAGATTTAAAATTATCATTTTTGAATCAATTATTTAAGCCTTCTGATGAAATGCAGGATGCAGTCGTTGTGATTTTAAATCAAGACACCACCTTGCTTGCATCATCTTCAACGTTAGTGGAAACAGGAAAAACTGCCACCAGTTACCCTTGGTTTAAAGATGCCGCGCTGAACGTTGTTAGCAATAATAATGCAATGGTTGAATATCAAGTGAATGGTACTGATAAAATTCTTTTCTCTCAGCGTATCAATGTTGGGGATAAAAAATGGTATGTGGTAGTCGGCTTAGAAAAAGAAACCGCATTTGCTGCACTAAAAACAGCGCGGCAACATGCAATAATGGTAACCGTTATATCAACCATTATATGTGTTTTAATTGCATTGGCTGTTATTAATTTTCTATATCGTCCAATTATTTCTCTACGGCAAATGGTCTCTAATTTATCAAGTGGTAATGGAGATTTAACGCAACGTCTTAAGATTATGGCAAATGATGATATAGGCGAAATTTGCAAAGGAATAAATACATTTATTGCCAATCTTCAAGAAATGATGTGTGAAGTGAAAAACTCCACTGAGACATTGCATGCAAATGTTCGGCAATTAAAAAAATTAGCGGATAATAATAGTGGCATGTTGAATAGCCATGTCCAAGAAACTGAGCAGATTGCCACGGCTATCGAGGAAATGGACGCAACGGCTAATTCGATGGCGGGTGATGCTGCTAACACTGCTAAGCTGACCGATGATGCCAATCAAACGAGTGCAGAGTCTCAAACCATTGTTGCCAAATCTCAGCAGGCGGTCAAAGCACTCATCGCCGATGTTGAACAGGCGTCTCAATATGTGCAGGAAATGAATACACATACGACAGAGATCAGCACTGTACTCAACGTTATCGGCAAGATAGCCGAGCAAACTAACTTGCTGGCATTAAACGCTGCCATTGAGGCGGCGAGAGCCGGGGAACAGGGGCGTGGTTTTGCCGTGGTTGCCGATGAAGTAAGGGAACTGGCCAATAGGACTAAAGAAAGTACGGCCGAAATCGAACAGGCAATCGAAAATCTGTTGTCGGGAAGCCTGCAAGTCGTTAATTCGATGGAAGAGACAAAAAAACGCTGCCAGGAAACCGCTGTAGAGTCAGATGCAGTAGCTAACAGCTTGGATTCATTGACTGTTTTTATAAATAATATCAATGATCTGAGTAGCCAAATCGCCACAGCAGCTGAAGAGCAGAGCTGTGTTACTAAAGAAGTCAGTCACAACATGAATACCATCAGCGGTATTGTGTCTGAACTTGAAACTGTGGGGTTGGAATCCTCAGCCAATGCCGCCGATATTGAAAAAGTAAACGGCCAACTTGTGACCATCGTAAATAGATTCAAGCTGTAGCGCGGCAAGAGTGATCGGTTTTAAGCTGGGCCCTCACCAAATAATGCATATCTCAGGTAAAACCTAGCCAGCGTTCGTCGCCGGCTAGGTCTTATTATCAGTCCATCGATAGTTCTTTAAGTTTACGGGTAAGCGTGTTCCGTCCCCAACCCAAGCGTTTCGCGGCTTCCTGTTTATGGCCCTGTGTATGTTCCAAGGCGGTTTCCAACAAGATACGCTCAAACGCGGGTTGGATTTCTGTCAGCAGATCGTTTTCTCCCTGAGATAGACGCTGATCCAGCCACAGACGTAAGGCACTTTGCCAGTCCAGCGAATTACCATTGCCGCTGGCTTGCGCGATCGGTTCTTTGAACAGTTCATGTGGCAGGTCTTGTGGCAGGATCTCTTGCCCTGACGCCATTACTGTCAGCCAACGACAGGTGTTTTCCAATTGTCTGACGTTTCCTGGCCACGGCAACTGCTGTAATTTTGCGGCAGTTTCCTTGGTGAGGATTTTCGCTTCTACCCCAATCTCTTTAGCTGCTTGGGCCAAAAAATGCCGAGCTAATTGTGGAATGTCTTCCCGCCGCTGTGACAACGGTGGCAGATGAATACGAATAACATTAAGGCGGTGGAACAGGTCTTCGCGGAACTGCCCTTTTTGCACCAAAGACTCTAAATCCTGGTGGGTCGCCGCGATGATACGCACGTCCACCCGCACCGGGGAATGTCCGCCGATGCGATAAAACTGGCCGTCTGCCAGCACTCGCAGCAATCGCGTCTGTACATCTAAAGGCATATCCCCAATTTCATCAAGAAACAGCGTGCCACCGTTCGCCTGTTCGAAGCGTCCCTGACGCACGTTGGCGGCACCTGTGAAGGCTCCTTTTTCGTGACCAAAGAGTTCCGATTCGATGAGTTCTTTGGGGATGGCCGCCATGTTTAGTGCAATAAAGGATTGGTCGCGGCGAGGACTGTGTTTGTGCAGTGCTCCGGCCACCAGTTCTTTCCCTGTTCCGGATTGGCCGTTGATCAGTACGCTAATTGAAGAACGTGACAGACGGCCAATGGCACGAAACACTTCCTGCATGGCCGGGGCTTCGCCGATAATTTCTGGGGTGTTGAGCTGAGACTCCACGGGGGCTGGCGAATGTTCGGTGGCGTGGGTGATAGCGCGCTCAACCAGGGTAATGGCTTCATCAATATCAAAGGGTTTAGGCAGATACTCAAATGCTCCCGCTTGATAAGCGCTGACGGCACTATCCAGATCCGAATGGGCTGTCATGATGATGACCGGAATATGCGGATAATGGACATTGATACGTTCCAACAATGTCAGCCCATCCGTGCCTGGCATCCGAATGTCAGACACTATGACTCGCGGTTGGGAAATCTGCAGTGCATCCCACAAAGACTCGGCGGCGGCGAAGCTAGCGCAGCTAATTTTGGCACCGCGTAGCGCTCGCTCTAGTACCCAGCGGATCGAGCTGTCGTCATCGAGGATCCATACTTGTTCACTCATATTGTTCCCTCTTCTGCAGACCTTATAAGTTGTCCTGATCCAGATTGATAGGTAGGGTCAGGCTAAATTCTGTGTGGCCAGGGGCCGAATTACAGTCGATACGGCCACCATGTAAACGAGCAATGTTGTGGGCGATAGAGAGCCCCAAACCGTTGCCATCTTTACGACCGGTTACCATTGGATAAAACAAAGTATCGACTAATTCAGGCGCAATACCTGGGCCGTTATCGATGATCGACAGGATCAACGCTAACTTGTGACGTTGTGTGCCAATTGTGACCTGATGTGCGGTACGGGTACGGATCATGATGTCTCCGACCTTTTGCTGTTCCAGCGCCTGAATGGCATTTTGCACAATGTTCAAAATAGCTTGCTGTAGTTGGTCTTCATCCATCGGCAAGTCGGGGATGGAAGGGTCATAATCCTGCCGCAACCGGATATTCGGCGGTAAGGTGACACTCACCAGATTCAATACCTTCTGAATGACCATGTGAATATTCAGTACCTTGTGTAGCGAAGGTTTTTGCGGCCCAAGCAGGCGATCAACCAAACTGCGGAGCCGGTCTGCCTGCTCAATAATCAGTGTGGTGAACTCACGCAGATGTTCATCGCTAAGTTCTCTGGACAGCAGTTGTGCTGCGCCGCGCAGTCCCCCCAGCGGATTTTTGATCTCGTGGGCCAGATTACGCACCAGAAACTGTGCCGCCTGTTGTTGGGCATCCAGCGTCAGTTGTTGGTGAATACGCCGCTGTTGATCCACTTGCCGTAATTCCAGCACACTGTGCGGTGGCTGTTCGGCATCGTGTTCTATGGGCACCAGTGTTAAGTCAACCGTGTGGTGTTGCCCATCAAGGGTGACCAATTGTGTGGTATTGACGGTGAGTCCCTGTTGGCCGGTGATGGCGCTTTTAAGCACTTTGGCATCAATGACCAGCATATGCAGGTTGTCGGTCAACGGCTGTTCTTTCAGCTTATGGCTGGAAACTCCCAGCAGTTGCTCTGCTGCTGCATTGGCGTACGCCGGACGCAACTCGCCGTCGATAACCAATACCGCAGTCACCAGATGATTGAGCAGTAAATTCGTGTCCATCGGCATATTTCCAGATCGTTTGCACCATAATAGTGCGCCATTCTGGTGCGAGCTGCAAGACGGTACCGGTTCCGTAAAAAGACGCAATAATGTATATAACTATATGAATTAAATAGTTATCCATTGCCTCTTTTAACACTCGGTGCCGGAATTGCAGGTTTGATTAGCCCAGCTTGGTGCAGAAAAATGGTAATTTCTGAGCTGGATGCAAGGACTTTGCCGTTTTGCTGTACGACCTTAAGTTGCAGCTGGTGTTCGCCGCGGTCAATATCCTTCAGGGAGAACAAGGCTGAGGCTTGGGCGTCAGTGGTGGCGACGCCATCAATATACAGCTGCAGATAATGGCCGGACGCCAGTTGTGGTTGAACTTCCCCGTCACCGTGAAGTCTCCGGCATTGTCGCGGATGGTTTCTTCATGGTGCGGCGACACAATGCTGACCTGGTACCGTGTTTTTTGCTCGGTGGTTTCTTCGCTGTCATTGGCAACCGAAATGGGCTTAACCGGCGGCATACTGACTTGATTACTGGTATTTTCACGCAACTGCACCTGCTGTGCATCTGCATGTGGCTGATCGCTGTAATGGATGTTGCCATCCTTATCTACCCATTTATAGACGGTTGCTTGAGCGGCAACTGACCACAGGCAAAGGATTACCAGCCAAGTGCGCATGAGCCATTCCTGTCGTTGGTTATTATTTTGTTAAGACTAGCTTGTAAAAAGCGCCTTGCCCAGCGAAATCCAGCGCTTCAATAACAAGATTTATTGGCGGCTAGCGGCTAGCTGGAATGGCCGTTGCCAATGCAGCCAGGAATATAATTGGGCAATATCTTGCAGCAGCCACAAATGTACCTCATCACTGGCAATTGCGGTTTCAGGCAACACCGACCACTGCGGTTGCAGACGTCGACGGAACAATGGTGACCAGGCTGCCAACTGCTGACTCAATGGCTGTAATTGGGGTTGCTGGCCTTGTCGCGCTAATACCACCAGCGTGCAATGTAAGGTCAGCCCCAGCCATAGGAAACTCTGCCAGTCTTGCAGCTCTCTGGCGGAGGTGTTGGGTTCTAATTTCATATAGCTGATCTCCATGCTCAATTGGCGTAGTGCCGCATGAGCCTGCCAGCGTAAGGCGATGTCTGGTGCGCCATCGGCAATGGTCTGTAGCCATTGTTGTTCCAGTTCCACAAAATGGCAGACATAGTTATCCAACCAGCGACGGGTCCAACTGGGAATAAACAGGTACATGGCTAAAACCGACAATACCACGCCTGTCAGCGTATCTAGCGCGCGATAAAATGCAATATAAGGTTCGGCGGGCAGTAATAGTGTAATGGCAAATACCATCATGACTGTCAGCCAGAATACATGGATCTCGTAACGGGCTTTATAGTAAGTGGCAAATGCTAAAAATAGTGTCAGGCAGGTGGCGGGCAACAACCAGGCGCCTGTGCCGCAATACCACACGAGCCCCAATGCCAGCAATGAACCCAGCAGTGTGCCATAAAAGCGGCCCCAGATACGTAACTGCAACTGTCCAAGTGGCGCAGCCATCAAAAGAATAAAAGCGGTCAATGTGACCCAATACCCTTGCTGGAATGGCAGCAGTTCAACGACTAATTGACAGCAGAATAAAGTGAACAGAATGCGTAAGCCGTGGTGCCATTCCCGCGACCCCTTATGCAGCGCTTTGCGCCACTGGGTTTTTATGCTGTCAGCATCGGAAGGCCAGATAAGTTTCAGAATTGTGCGCCAATTGGCAGGTAGCGGAGCGTCAGGCTGTAATGCCTGTTGGATCTGTTGCTCAACCGCCGCCAGTGTAGGATGTTGTCCATTTTCCAGCGGCAGTGTTGGTAGCTGCGCTTCTCGATGTAGAAAACGGTCAAAGTTAGCTGCAAATTCAAGCAGATAATGCTGCAATGCCTCTGCGTTGTTGACACTGGTTTCATGCTGACGGATACGGCCAACTTCTTCCATGGCCTCGATTAGTTGCAGTTGTGAGCGTAACCCTCCGGCAATACGCTTTACGGCACTATTGTCGGGCATTTCCTGTAACCAGTGAGCCAATACGGCAATCGCATCATCCAATTGCTCACGCAATGCCAATCGTTTCCCAACGTTAGCGGCATCAGAGTAGCCCAGAATGGCACACCAACTGATAAACTGCTGGGTAACTTTGGCGAGCAGTTGCTCGCCTTGGCGAATAGACAACCACGGGCCAGCTATTACGGCGCTTAGCATGGCGCTCCAGCTACCAAACGCGGTGGACAGTAGCACCATCAGCCAAGGGGTATCGGTTTCCAGCAGATGCATGGCACAGATTAATGAAAAACCCGCATTGTACGTTAGTAGCTGAATATACTTACGTTGGTTGGAGCATAAGCCATACAACAGGCCAATGAGCATCAGCACGGCAATCCCCAGCAACGGCTGGATGAGACTCAGCAGCGCCAGCCCCGCCCCGATACAACATAACACCGCCGATAAACTCAGCAACGTCAGACGCTTGGGATAGGCAATATTACGGCCTTGCACTCCTACCAGCCAGGCGCAAATCAAGGCGTTGACACCACTCGCGGTATCACCAACGGCTGAAAACAACAATAGCCCCGCCATCATTGGCAGGCCAATGCGCAGTCCTTCTGGAAGATCAGATCTATCCGGTAACCAGTGCAGCACCAGCGTTATTATTTTGGAAAACATGGGATCAAATGTGGGGATGAATTAACTACTGCTTATTTTAATCCATTCCCCACGGTTATTTCAGTGGCTACCCACAGATATTTTTCTGAATTTTCAGATAAACATGCCCCCGATGCTTCAATGCGCTGGGCGGTGATCCAATGAGCCTCTTCTGATAGCAGTAGCGCCACTGCATTGCCAATATCTTCTGGCAAGCCAACTCGTCCCAGTGCGGTTTGTGCTGCGATGTAGCGATTCATCTCTGGATTATCGCGTACCACACCACCACTGAAATCGGTTTCGATAGCACCGGGGGCGAGCACGTTGACACGTATCTGGCGTGGCCCGAGCTCTTTTGCCCAGTAGCGAGTGAGCACTTCTATGGCACCTTTCATCGCCGCATACGCACCTGAACCATTAATGGCAAAGCGTGCCAGACCACTGGAGATGTTCAGTACTGAGCCGCCATCACTGAGCAACGGCAGTAATGCCTGTGTCAGAAACATCGGGCCTTTGAGGTGGATGCGGTATAGCTCATCAAATTGCGTCTCAGTGGTTTCCGCTAACAGTTGGTGCAGGCCCGTGCCAGCGTTATTGACCAGATGGTTCAAGGATGCTCCCTGCCACTGCTGTTGTAATAGCTTGGCTACGGTATGGGTAAAGTCGGCAAAGCGACTGCTGTCTGCCACATCTAATTGCAGTATTTCAGCCTTACGGCCAAGTTTGAACACCTGTTGTTGGACGTCCGTTGCCGCGCTGGCGTTATGTTGGTAGGTGAGAATAAGGTCGTGTCCGCGAGCAGCAAGTGCTAAAGCCATTTGTCTTCCAAGGCCGCGGCTGGCACCGGTGATCAGGGTTATCTGTTGCATGGGTTGTCTCCAATATCACATGAGTTGATGTCGAGATCAGCATATTGATTTGCATTTAGTGGATAAACATCCTTATAAAGGATAGATATGTGCCAATTTAGGGATAATTAAATGCAGGATAGATTGGAGGCGATCCGTATTTTCTTGCGAGTAGCAGAGTTAGGCAGTTTTACCCGCGCCAGCGATAGTCTGGGAATTTCGCGCACCCAAGTGTCTAAAACGGTGCAACAGCTGGAACAGCAATGGCAAGTTCGTTTGTTACAGCGGACGACCCGCACAGTACGGTTAACGGTGGACGGTGAACAGTGTCTGCAACGCTGTCAGGCGCTTCTGGCCGAATATAGCGAACTGGAAGAGCAGTTTCTGCGGCGGGAGCAGGTGCTCAGTGGGCGTATCCGTCTTGATATGTCACAAGGCTTTGCTCGACAGTTGTTGTTTCCGGCATTGCAGACATTTATGGCACAGCATCCACAGCTGATATTGGAGATCAGCAGTACCGATCGCAAAGTGGATATTGTGGCTGAAGGGTTTGATGCGGTGCTACGGGTCGGCAAACTGGAGCAGGAAGGCGTAGTGGCGAAAAAACTGGGGTATCTGCAACAGGTGAGTGTGGCTTCAATGGTATATTTACAACGCTATGGTATGCCGCAAACACTCAAGGATTTGGCACAACATCAATGGGTTCAATATGTCACGGCTTTCGGTAATGTCGGCGGCTTTGAATATATTGATGGAAAAACATCACAAATATTGGCAATGCCGACCAGAGTGTTTGTCAATAACAGTGCCGCTTATGTTGCAGCTTGTCGTGGTCATCTCGGCATTATCCAGTCACCAATAATGGGCCTGAATCCATATCTCAAAACCGGCGAGTTACAGCAGATCCTGCCGGATATTCTGGTGCCCAGTATGCCGGTGTATTTGTTGTATCCCCATCGTCGTCACATGTCACAGCGGTTACGTTTACTCAGTGATTGGCTAACACAGCTGTTTGCTGCTGGCGAGGGCACAGTGTTAAGTTGTTGAAGATATTGGTGGCCTAAAAATAAGTGCCCCGGGATAAACCCGGGGCTTTATTGTTATACTCCGATGGCTTGACTCATCGGGTTGATTGCAGGGCAATCCTTACAGGCTGTAGTACAGCTCAAATTCTACTGGATGAGTAGTACGGTTAACTTTCTCTGATTCAGCAGTCTTCAGGGCGATGTAAGAATCGATGAAGTCATCAGAGAACACCCCACCCTTGGTGAGGAAGTCGCGGTCGGCATCCAATGCTTCCAGGGCAATATCCAGTGACTCAGCTACTGTTGGGATTGCCAGCGCTTCTTCGGCAGGCAGATCGTACAGGTCTTTGTCCATAGCATCGCCAGGGTGGATCTTATTCTGGATACCGTCCAGGCCCGCCATCATCAGCGCGGCAAAGGCCAAGTATGGGTTTGCTGCTGGATCAGGGAAGCGAGTTTCGATACGACGTGCTTTTGGTGATGGCACCACTGGAATACGGATAGACGCACTGCGGTTACGGGCAGAATAAGCCAGCATTACTGGTGCTTCAAAGTGTGGAACCAGACGCTTGTATGAGTTAGTGCTTGGGTTGGTGAAAGCATTCAGTGCACGAGCGTGCTTGATGATGCCACCAATATAGTACAGACACAGTTCAGACAGACCGCCGTATTTATCACCAGAAAACAGGTTAACCCCATCTTTTGCCAGTGACTGATGCACGTGCATACCGCTGCCGTTATCGCCCATGATAGGTTTTGGCATAAAGGTGGCGGTTTTGCCGTAGGCGTGCGCCATGTTGTGCACAACATATTTCAGGGTCAGGATTTCGTCAGCTTTGGCTGTCAGAGTGTTAAAGCGAGTCGCAATTTCATTCTGCCCAGCAGTGGCCACTTCGTGGTGATGAGCTTCAACTTTCAGCCCCATTTCTTCCAGCACCAGACAGGTGGCACTACGCCAGTCTTGTGATGAATCGACAGGAGGTACTGGAAAGTAACCACCTTTCACCATTGGACGGTGGCCAGTGTTGCCTTCTTCATATTCGTTAGCAGAACTCCAAGCCGCTTCTTTAGCACCGATTTTGTAGAAGTTGCCAGACATGTCTGAACCGAAACGCACATCGTCAAATACGAAAAATTCTGGTTCTGGGCCAATCAGTACAGTGTCGGCAATGCCAGTTGCTTTCAGATATTCTTCTGCTTTCTTGGCAATAGAACGTGGGTCGCGGTTGTAGCCCTGCATAGTTGCAGGTTCAAGCACGTCACAACGGATGATAGCGGTGGTTTCTTCAGTGAAAGGATCCAGTACAAAGGTAGACGCGTCAGGCATCAGCACCATGTCAGATTCATTAATGCCTTTCCAGCCAGCAATAGAAGAACCGTCAAACATTTTACCGTCTTCGAAGAAATCCGCATCTACCTGATGAGAAGGTACTGATACGTGCTGTTCTTTACCTTTGGTATCAACAAAACGCAAATCGACAAACTTTACTTCCAACTCTTCGAGTTGTTTTAAAACGGACTCAACTGATGACATTCTAAAGCCTCCGGATAGGGTATGGTTTATGCCCTTTGTCAACTTTGTGTAAGCTCTGCGCTAGGCGCTGCCTGTAATTAGGGCTTCTATAAGCCAGAGCTGTGCCAGATTTTTAACACGCTGAAATCAAAGGGTATGTTTGAATATGGCGCAAATAAAGTAGTTAATATTGCACGCTATTGGTGCAATGTTGCTATTTTATGGTGCAAGTCATGCTGCGGCGCACTAGTACGGAGTCATGTAACTTCGCCGAAATATGACCACTTATGCTGCTATCTGCCTTGGCTAGAGTAGAGCGCTCTTGAGGGTAAATCAACCGTTATCGCCTTGTTGTGAAAATCTTAAAAGAACGCCGACATTTCCTATAAACCAATGTTTTTATGAGCCGCAAATTTTGCACTATAAAAGGTTAGCGTGCTAAAAAATGCTTTTCACATGCACAAATAACAAGGGTTCCTTATGGTGACATTTAACAACTATTATCATGGATAAAAAGTGGTCAACATTGAGCCCTTCGTTTTATGCACATTACAATCTTGCCCCAACTTGGTGATATGTCTGCCCAGAAAAAACGAAGCGACTTTTGCCACTGCTACTACGGCTCGGGTGTAGAGAGTAAATTGTATAAATTAATATCAATGACACATAGCTCAGTGTATAATCGCCGCCTTTCCGCAAGAATTAACGTATCCGGCGGCGAAATTTTTTGTCCGCGGGCATGCAGTCCCCGATGCAAACAAAGGCGTCACAAGTAAAATGTCGAGTGAACTCAATAAATTAAGAAACATCGCGATTATCGCGCATGTTGACCATGGCAAAACTACCCTCGTGGATAAGTTATTGTCGCAGTCCGGCACTTTGGCCTCCCGTGGTGAAGCGGTTGAGCGAGTAATGGACTCCAACGATCTGGAAAAAGAACGTGGTATTACTATTTTGGCGAAAAACACTGCCATTCGTTGGCAGGACTATCGCATCAATATCGTAGATACTCCCGGGCACGCTGACTTCGGTGGTGAAGTAGAACGTGTGTTATCCATGGTGGACTCGGTCTTACTGCTGGTAGACGCCGTTGATGGACCAATGCCTCAGACCCGTTTCGTGACCAAGAAAGCCTTTGCTCAGGGACTGAAACCTATTGTGGTTATCAACAAGATTGACCGTCCTGGGGCTCGCCCTGACTGGGTGATTGATCAGGTGTTCGACTTGTTTGTTAACTTAGGTGCGACTGATGCACAGCTGGATTTCCCAATTGTGTATACCTCAGCACTGAACGGTTACGCTTCATTGGATCCTGCCACTCACAGCGATGATATGACCCCGCTGTTCCAGACCATTATCGACAAAGTGTCTCCGCCAGATGCGGATGATGAAGGTCCGTTCCAGATGCAGATTTCGCAACTGGATTACAGCTCTTATGTTGGTGTTATTGGGGTTGGCCGTATCAAACGCGGTAGTGTAAAAACTAACCAGCAGGTGACTGTGGTTGGTGCCGATGGCAAAACTCGTAATGGCAAAGTGGGTCAGGTATTGGGTTATCTTGGACTGGAACGTAACGAAGTTACCGAAGCGGATGCGGGTGACATTGTGGCCATTACCGGTCTTGGTGAACTGAAGATTTCTGACACAGTATGTGCCACTGGCAATGTGGAAGCCTTGCCTGCACTAACCGTTGATGAACCGACCATGACCATGACCTTCCAGGTAAACACTTCACCGTTTGCCGGCAAAGAAGGTAAGTTTGTCACCTCCCGTAATATTCTCGAACGTTTGCAGACTGAGTTGGTACACAACGTAGCGCTGCGCGTGGAAGAAACCGATAGCCCAGATCGTTTTAAAGTGTCTGGTCGCGGTGAGTTGCACTTGTCGATCCTGATCGAAAACATGCGTCGTGAAGGCTACGAACTAGCCGTTTCTCGTCCAGAAGTGATCATTAAAGAGATCGATGGCGTAAAATGCGAGCCTTACGAGCAGTTGACCGTTGATGTGGAAGAACAACATCAAGGTACTGTTATTGAAAAACTCGGTATCCGTAAAGCGGATATGAAGGACATGCAACCCGATGGTAAAGGTCGTGTGCGTATCGACTTTATGATCCCTAGCCGTGGCCTGATTGGTTTCCAGACCGACTTTATGACCTCGACTTCTGGTACTGGTCTGCTGTATCACTCTTTTGATCACTATGGTCCTTTGAAAGAAGGTGATATTGGTCAGCGGGCCAATGGCGTATTGATCTCTAATGCTACCGGTAAGGCACTGACCTATTCACTGTTCTATTTGCAGGAACGTGGTCGTCTGTTTATTGGTCACGCAGCAGAAATTTATGAAGGTCAGATTGTGGGTATCCACAGCCGTTCCAACGATCTGACAGTGAACTGTCTGAAAGGAAAGCAGCTGACCAACATCCGTGCTTCCGGTACTGACGAAGCTCAGACGCTGACTCCGCCGATTGTGATGACACTGGAACAAGCGCTGGAGTTCATTGACGATGATGAACTGGTGGAAGTTACACCAAAAAGCATTCGCTTGCGTAAGAAGTATCTGACCGAGATGGATCGTAAACGCGCATACCGTCAGAGTTAATATCTGCTGATCGAAAGTCATCCAGCTTGTTAATCCCCCATTTATGGGGGATTTTTTTGTCTAAAAATAGCCTTTAGATAGCTTATCTCTCGCTTGTAGCGTAAGGCAAAAATAAAAAAGCACTATCAACCTAAGTCAATAGTGCCTTATCTGGGAAGTGCTAACGCGATATTACACCGCGTTAGCGACCACAGGATTACTTATGGTCTTCCTCTTCTAGCATCATTGGATGGTGCTTTTTAGCCCAAGCTTTGGACACCTTGCCATAGAGCATGCCGGTAATGGAACCTTCAATCCAGGTAGCCATCCACACATGTATCACTAACGAGATCAACATCAGGATGCCACAGGCTGAGTGGATCAGGGTGGCCCAGTTTACGGTTTCTGGTGAGAACATGGGGGCAAAGTAGGGCTGCCACATCATGAAGCCAGTGATCACAAATGCCAGCACAAAGATCACGAAGGCGCGGAACAACATTTTTTGACCAGGGTTGTAATGACCCACGGGTGGAATGTTGTCTTCTTTTTGCAGCAGAACCCAGACTACAGCTTTCATCCATGGCAAATCATATTTGTTCCATTTGTTGTGGTTGTAATAGCGGATAAGCATTACTGCCAACAACACACACATCGCGATACCGAAGAACGGATGCATGATTTTCGCCAGTTGTGGTGTGCCAACAATGCCACCCAACCATTGGAATGATGGAAAGAAGAATGAAAAACCGGTTAAGAATGTCACTAAGCCAACGCAGACGATGGTCCAGTGACAGAGTCGGTCAATGAGCTTATGACGAACAATCATCTGTTTGTTACTCATTGTTTGTCCTCCTCTGTTTCAGCGGCGGCGTCAACATAGCCTGGCTGATCTTCCTCAACAATATTGCGTCCTACGGTGATGCGATGCAGCAAGGCAAAACCAGCGGTAGCCAACAAGCCAGCGGTACCCAAAGGTTTCAGCCAATCCTGACGGATTTCAGTAGCAGCAGGTACCACAGGATCTGTTGGCATGCCGTAGGTATCTGGTTTATTGATGTCGTGCAGGATCATCATGTAGTGGGTGCCGCCAACGCCTTCTGGGTTGTACAGACCAGCATTGGCGAAGCCGCGTTCTTTCAACTGGGCAACACGTTCTTCTGCATAGAACAGCATGTCTTCACGAGTACCAAAACGCAGTGCACCTACAGTACAAGTTTTCACACATGAGGGTTCTAAGCCCACTGCCAAGCGGTCAGAACACAAAGTACATTTATAGGCTTTGTTGTCCTTTTTACTGATTTTAGGCACATTGAATGGACAGGCACTGGCACAATAACCGCAACCAATACATCTGTCTGAATCAAAGTCCACAGTACCGTTGGCGTGTTGCACGATAGCGCCTGAAGTTGAACAAGCTTTCAAACAAGCCGGATCGGCACAGTGCATACATGCAGTGTGGGTGAACTGCCAACGCAGTTTGTTTTCATCCATCACTTCGTGGTACTGCATGATGTTCCAGCTTTCAGGAGACAGCGTCATTGGATTTTGATAGCTGCCTTGGAAAGTGCCCACTTCGTCACGTAGATCGTTCCACTCTGAACACGCTACCTGACAGGCTTTACAGCCAGTACATTTAGTAGCGTCGAACAGTTTAGTTACCTCTTTCACTGCCCCTGTACGAGCTTGTGCAGAGGGGTGATATCGGTTGTGCCAGAGCGACGAATAATATCTTGAGTAGCCATGATTAGAAGCCCTCCGCTTTAGCAATATTCACAAGGAATGCTTTGTACTCAGGTGTTTGCGTATTAGCGTCACCCACAGCGGAAGTTAGCTCATTGACGATATAACTCTTCTGAGTCAGCGCTTCATAGCTACCATGGCGCGGAATACCAATAGTGTGCACCGGTTTGCCCTGTACCATCATAGGTTGCAGACGTTTAGTCACATACGCTTTAGTGATGATGTGTGAACGTTTAGAGGTTACTTTCACCCAATCACCGTTAGCGATACCTTTCTCGGCCGCCAGCGTTTCATCGATTTCAATGAAGTGTTGTGGCTGAGTAATCGCGGCTAGACGACAGTGAGTTGTCCAGTTGTTGAAGTGTTCGGTCATTGAGTAGGTAGTCCCTACGTATGGGAACTCTTCATTAGTCCCAAAGGTTTCACGCATACCTTGGAACATACGAGCAACTGGGTTGTTAGTGACTTTTGGATGCAGCGGATTGCTGGCCAGCGGTGATTCAAATGGTTCATAGTGTTCAGGGAACGGACCATCTTTCAAGGCACGCAATGCGAACAAGTGACCCACACCATCGGCTTGCATGATGAATGGATGGGCTGAATCTTCTGCATTTAACTTAGCGTTAAAGTCTGGTACGTCAATGCCTTGCCATTTGTTGTCTTTATATTCAAGCAACACACGGCTTGGATCGCGTGGTTTACCATGTACGTCACATGAGGCACGGTTGTACAGAATGCGGCGGTTAGCCGGCCAAGCGAATGACCAGTTTGGCGTGATACCTTTGCCAGATGGGTCGCTGTTGTCACGGCGGTCCATCATGTTGCCTTTTTCGGTCCATTGACCGGTATAAATCCAGATACCACAAGAGGTTGAACCATCGGCTTTCAACTCTGAGAAGCTATTGAGCAGCTTGCCAGTATTGAGGTCGTAACCGTTCATCTCTTTCGCCAGTTCTTCGGAGCTAGGTTCATGCTCGATAGCATAATCCCATTTAATCGCTTCGATAGGTTCAGGCAGGCGGCCACCTTCTTCACGATACAGGCGTTTCAGTTCCAGCATGATGCCAGACAGAATAGCCGGATCTGACAGAGCTTCACCTGGTGGATTTGCGCCTTTGTAATGCCACTGTAACCAGCGACCAGAGTTAGCAATTGAACCACTTTCTTCAGCAAAACAAGTGGTTGGCAGACGGAAAACTTCAGTTTGGATATTTGCAGTGTCAACATCGTTGAACTGGCCAGCGTTACGCCAGAAGGTGGAAGTTTCGTTTGCCAAAGCATCCAGAATGACCAAGAATTTCAGGTTAGATAAACCTTTAGATACTTTTTGTTTATCTGGCTGAGAGTTCAGGGTGTTAATCCCTTGAATGAAGTAACCATGCACTTCACCGTGAACCATCATGTCGATCTGTTTGTTGATATCGTACTGCTGATCCCATTTTGGCAACCAGTCATAACCGAAATCGTTTGCAGCTGTTGCGTGATCACCGTAGAACGCTTTCAACAGCGACACGGTAAATGCTGGCGTGTTATGCCAGTAGTTGGTTGAGTTCGGACGCAGTGGTTTTGGGGTGTAGTGCTTCAGGTAAGCTTCAAGATTGATATCTTGATCTTGTGGCAGCTTCAAATAACCAGGCAGACCCTGGCATAGCAGTGCCAAGTCAGTTGCCCCTTGTACGTTTGAGTGACCACGCAGTGCGTTAACACCACCGCCCATAATCCCCATGTTACCCAGCAACAACTGGATCATGGCCATGGTACGGATGTTTTGTGCGCCTACACTGTGCTGTGTCCAACCCAAGGCATAGAGGAAAGTCGCCGCTTTGTTATCAACATGGGTGGCGCCAATCTGTTTACATACGTCTAAGTAAGCATCTTTAGGTGTACCAGTAATGCTTGATACTGTGTCTGGATCGTAGCGTTCAACGTGTTTTTCAACAGGTTCAGTACGCAACGTGGGTGGCTCATGGTTGGGTCGACTTTAGCGTAGCCTTCGTCATCCAACTCATAGAACCAAGAAGATTGGTCATAAGTGTTAGTGGTATCATCAAAGCCACTGAACAAACCATCGTTAAAGTCAAAGTCTTCACGCACGATATAGGGGGCGTTGGTATAGGCTTTGACATATTCAACGTTGATCTGATTGGTGCTGAGCAGATAGCGGATCATCCCCAGCAGGAAAGTAATATCAGTACCTGAACGCAGTGGGGCATAGGTATCTGCTACAGCCGCACTACGGTTGAAACGTGGGTCAACCACAATCAAACGGGCGTTGTTGTGTTCCATTGCTTCAGTGACCCAACCAAAACCTACTGGGTGAGCTTCTGCTGCGTTTCCGCCCATCACGATTGCGAGGTCGGTATTTTTCATGTCGGCCCAGTGGTTGGTCATTGCACCACGGCCAAAGGTTGGTGCCATCGCGGCAGGAGTTGGCGCGTGACATACGCGGGCGATGTTATCCAAGCCCAGCATACCGATAGCACGGCCAAATTTATGGGTCATGAAACAACCTTCGTTAGCTTGTGCTGACGAGGTCATCATCCCCAAACTGGTCAAACGGTTAACGGTTTGGCCTTTAGCATTTTTTCAACTAAGTTGGCGTCACGTTCATCTTTTACCAGACGCGCGATGCGTTTGAACGCTTCGTCCCAGCTAATACGTTGCCATTCATTGCTACCTGGCTTGCGTACTTCTGGATACTTCAGCCGGTGTGGGCTGTTGACATAATCTACCAAGCCCGCGCCTTTTGGACATAATGCGCCGCGGTTGATTGGGTTATCAGCATCACCTTCAATATGGAAGATGTGTTGTTCGGCATTTTTGCCATTGCTGCTGTGGCTATACATCAGCAGACCGCAGCCAACTGAACAATAACAGCAGTTATTGCGAGTTTCTTTGGCCCTGATGAGTTTAAATTCTCTGACTGCGGCAAACGCTTTATCAGACATCAGCCCCAATGCGGAAATGGCTGATGTGGCTGCTCCAGCGGCACACAGTTTGAAAAACTGTCGTCTGTTCATACTTCACTCTCACACGCTTGTTGTTATGAGTTGTGGCACGTCACCCAAAATAGCGGCGGCGTTGAGTAGCAGGAATAAACCCTACTTAGGGCGTGATTATTTTTTAAATAACTTTAAATAACAAATTATGACATGTGATCAATATCCTGTTTTTCAATAAGTGAAATATTCATCTATAAAAATGCAATTAATTGGTAATTTTAAGAATTAAAAACTGTAAAATATAAAAAAATAGGTATTTATGTATAAAATATCTATGGTCAAAATGACTTATTGAAAGTGGCAAAATTGTCCATAAATAAATAACTGGGAGATGCTATGTGATTTAGATCACATTTGAAGCGGCGTTCAAAGTGACTTAAACAAGTGAAAATGCGTAACTGAGACAAAATTACCCATACTTAATGTGGGGTAAATTGTGGAGTGTGTCACAAATTTGTCGTTAATGTCCGACCATCGGCCAACACGACAGTGTGATCCCCATAGGGTGTGATGGGGCACTTTTGACTTCGGCTCATGACCGCTAATGGTTCACTTATGTTCTTCGCCAAATATCAAAAGGTGTTTGTCCGCTAACGTTGGGTGGTAATTTTGTCGGTACAGAGGTGCAGTAAGCAGCACCACCATCATTGGTTATCGCTGGCAAATTGGCTCATGAACTGTGAGGGTTACTGCTGTCCATGGTTAGGGCAACTGGGTGGCCGAGAGATACAGTTTGGCCCTGAATGACCATCACCAGGATAGCTAAGTGAGCTGGTGGTGTTTCGCGGGTGATATATTGGTGCGGCAGCTTGTCTGATAGCGCTGGGTGCTGCACAGGTTTACTGAATAATAAACCCGTGCAGGACTTAGGAATTAATGGCTTACATGGTCAATCATCTGCAGTAGTTGCATTCTTACTGCATCAGGTGTCTGGCTATCCCAATAACCAAACAGCCAGGCTATCAGGGGAGAAAGAACATAATAGTCAGCATGCCCAGCATGAGTGACCGCGCAGAAATGGCATGATTGCCCGGTAGTGCCAGTCCGAGAGCTTCTTTCTTCGGACAAGCGGCAACGCAGCGCATACAGGCCTGACATTCATCGCTACGAACCGTAGTTTTGGTGTGAACAATAATATTGGCCGGACATGCCCGAGTACACTTGTCACATTTCATGCCTTTGCTCAGTAAGCAAGCGTTATCATTCCGGCGAATTTTGAAGGGGCTTAGAAAGCTAAGTAAGCCCAGAACGGCACCATAAGGACACAGGTAACGGCAGAATCCTTGGCGCCGCCATGACGCAAGCATCAGGATTAAGGCAAAACCGCATAAGGTGACCAGCCCAGGAGTGACAAAGAACAATGCCATCTTGAGGTCAGCCACTTTATGGTAGTTGCTTTGCAGGTAGCTGGGAATGCCCATCGCTGGCATGCCTGCCACTAGGGAGACAAATGCAGCTAACAGGACGTACTTAAGCATGCGTAAGGGCCAATCGAGCCATCTTGGCGGCATGAGTTCTTCTTTGATAAAACGCTTTCGCAGCAGGTATAAGTGTTCGCCGGCCAGTCCAATCGGGCAGGCCCAGCCACAGAATGCTCGCTTGCATAGAATACCTGTGAGCAACACGATTGCTAACATCACCGCGGCGGCCGGATGGGTTTGATCCCATAAGCCTAATGACACTATCCCCTTAACTTCTATGGCACCGGCAATGGGTAAAAAGGCATCCACTACATTGGGACGACCCACCACCGGGGTCATGCCAGCTTTAAGCATCAGGCTATTGATGGTGTACTGCACCGCAACAATTAACAGTGCCAGGGCGATGAGGTGTTGGCATGCGGAGCGTAACTCGTTGATCCGCATTTCACCTTTAGCAAAGGCGGGTTTGCGCCACTGTAGCAATGCCAAAACAGCAATTGCCAGCAATGTGCCACCAAGTAACACCGGGCTGGCACTAATAACTAACGCTATGAGTAAAGACGCAGCCGCAACAACCGCTCCATAGCGTTTACCCGCCCACCACAGCTGACTGGCACCATAAAGCAATGCCAACATTAAGGTGACGGATTCGGTAATGGTCATGAGATTTCCTACATCTGAGAGTCTGTGCCTAGTGTGAAACCCCGCAGGCAAAATAGTTGTATTTGAGGTGTAGGATTTGTGCACCAGATCCAACAATGCTAACGGCATAGTAAAAATTCGTGTTCTGGCTCACATAGATGGATAGTCCGGTAAAGGTTAAAATATGGTGTCAAAAATGCTGTCAGAAAGTGGTCTGGCAGTGATATTCCGCTATTTTCGCTAGAATAAAAAATTGTTAAAATTGAGTTAATTATCTTAGGGGTGGCCGATGCGGAATTACAGAGGAATCATTAGCAAATCCCTCTGGGGAATACTGGCGTTGTGTTACTTTGCGGTGACTTATGAAGTCGTTGAGTATTTACAACGCAGTTATAGTCGGGATATTGCGGAAGATCGCGCAGACGATTTGTCACGGCAACTGGCGTTGGTGCGCTATCGGCTGGAAGCCTCTGTCACCGCTGAAGTTTTTCAGGCAAATGCTTTGGCGTCTTATATCTCTGTGAGCCCGCATTCCACACCACAACAATGGCTTCCATTGGCGCGAGGCATCATTCGTAAAGCTATCCATATTCGTAACATAGCGGTAGCTCCTGACGATGTTATCAGTTTTGTTTTTCCTTTGGCTGGCAATGAAAAGGTTCTGGGACTGGATTTTCGAGAGACGTCGCAGTGGCGTACCGTGCAGTTGGCTCGTCAGCAACAGAACATCTTCATCGCTGGGCCGCTGACATTAGTCCAGGGCGGAGAAGGTCTGGTTGTCCGCATTCCTATTTTTTCTGATCCGCCAGCCAATACCCATTACTGGGGCGTATGCAGTGTTGCTTTGGACTGGCATCGCTTATTGCATGACGCTGGCAGTGATTCCTTCCCCGATGACATCGAATTGGCAATGCGCGGTGTTGATGGCCTAGGGCCGCTAGGCGCAGTGTTTTATGGCGATCCTGCGGTTTTCCTCCAACCGCTACGTAGCGAAACCGTTAATCTGGTCAGTGGCGTTTGGGAGTTAGCAATTAGGGCAATACCCAGCAACTCTACAGAATTATGGTTTCGGAGTAACTTAGTAAGGTTATTAGGCTACACGCTCTCATTTGTCTTATTTGGCGTAGTTATGCTGCTGTTAAATGCCTATCGTAATGCTCGTCGTTATTTCTATGAAGATGTGCTGACCAAGATCAGCAATCGTCGCCGGGCGATGCGGGTGCTGGATAAGCTACAGAAGCATGGTAGTCATTTCTGCATCTTCAATATCGATCTTAATAATTTTAAACAGATTAACGATACTTATGGTCATGTTGCGGGTGATGCGTTGTTGATTGAGATTGCCGCGAGGCTTGAGCGAGAATTGCGGGGGAGCGACATGGTGGCCCGCATCGGGGGCGATGAATTTTTAGTGATCTTGCCACGAATATCCGATACCGACAGTATTCTGGCAATTCAACAAAAAATTATGACCCAGGTATGTGCACCAGACTTTAGTTGGCGAGGGCTAAACCTGCCGATACAGATGAGTATGGGTTACGCCTGCTACCCTAAAGATGCGGATGATATTGAGGAATTACTGCACATTGCTGACCGTGCTATGTACCTAGATAAACAACAGCACAGAGGGCGAGAGGCAAGATAATCCTCGCCTCTGCGGAAGGAAGATCAGGGTTCCATGTTGGCAATGAATTTATTGGATTCATCAATGGAGCGATTCATCTCTTTGATCAATGAAGAAATATCAGTTTGCAGATTAGCAAACTCGCCCTTGATTGAGGCAATGGTCTGAGCATTGAGATTATGTTTGAGATACAGCATGTTGTCTTTCATCGCCGTCAGTACTGGGGCCATTTTGCTTTCTGAACGACGCATACTTTTCAGCATCTGAGTGTAGGAACGCTGTGTTTGGTTCAATTTGCGCTGACTCTTCTGGCGAAGACTCGCTTTACTGATTTCCCCAATTTCATCTTGCCATTCATCAAACAGGGCATCGGCCACACTTTCGACTTTATTGATGCGATCGCTGACTTTATCGGCGGCTGACTGGGCCGATTCATATTCGTCCTTGGCCTTGTCATAGGCCACTTCTAGGTCGCCGCCATTGTGATGCAGCAAGGCCTGCATCTCTTCCAGTGCCGAGCTAAACTGCTTTTGCGCGTCCTGCTGTGATTCTTGTGCGTCTTTAACGCGATCTACCATGATATCCCGTTTGTGATATCCCATTTTTTCCATGGCGCCAAAATAGGCTGACTGGCAACCACCTAACAGTAATATCAGGCTTATTAGACCGCTGCTTACAAGTGCTTTCATCGTGTATCCCTTTTATGTTTCAGGCGCGAAATTTGGCGGCATCAATGATGCTCCATATATGGGCGATAGCGCCGATTATTGGTGGTATGACCAACCACCACAGGGAATAACCGACAACTGTGATAACGAAAAATAGTATTGCTGCCAGAATACGTCCTTGAATCAGTTGTCCTAATCCGGGGAAAAAGACATTTACCAGCGCTGCGATAACATTGCCGGCAGATCCTTGTTGTGCCATCAAATATCTCCTTGGTTTCCGATATAAAAAGCCAGGCGCTTTTTATGCCGGGATTTTGTAATCTGTTTGTTATTGTACGAAGATATCGGCATAAGTCATCCAACAATCATGATTACCGTGAAATCTCAATTAAGTTTGCAACGTACCGGCGCTATTGGGCGCAGTGTTTGGTGCTATGTTCTGCACGTCAAAAGTCGGGTGTTGAATGACCAAATCAATATTCGTGCTGGTCATCTGGCCTATGTAACCTTGTTGTCGCTGGTGCCTATGGTGGCGGTGACTATGTCGATGTTGTCGGCTTTCCCTGTGTTTAAGGGGTTCGCAAAGAGATCGAAAACTTTATCTATCAGAATTTTTTGCCCGCCGCTGGTGACACTGTGCAGGTGTATATCAACCAGTTTGTGGGGAATGCGTCCAAGGGGACGGCCATTGGTATTGGCGCATTGATGGTGGTGGCAATTATGTTGATTTCAGCGATCGATAAGGCGCTGAATTATATCTGGGGCAATCGCAGCAAACGGCCATTGGTGTTGTCCTTCTCCATGTACTGGATGATCCTCACTTTAGGTCCCATCCTGATTGGCGCTAGTCTAGCCGCCACCTCTTATGTGGTATCGCTAAAGATTTTCAATGAGGCCGACACTTACGGTGTTGGCGCTTTTTTCGTTGCACGCTTGCCTTTTTTATTTTCGGTGGCCACTTTCCTGTTGCTTTATACCGTGGTGCCCAACCAGAAAGTACAGCTGTTACATGCGTTACTGGGGGCCGTGGTTGCAGCCTTGCTGTTTGAAGCGAGTAAAAAGGTTTTGCTTTTTATGTGACACATTTCCCGACGTATGAAGCTATCTATGGTGCTCTGGCAACGATTCCCATTTTGTTCCTGTGGGTCTACCTGTCTTGGATGATTGTGTTGTTAGGCGCCGAAATAACCGCATCTTTACCTGAGTATCTGGAAGAACTACAACAGGTTGCCGATAATGATGTGACTCCAGATGAGCAGAGTTGAACCGCTATCGCGACAATGGCTAGATGTGGGGGATGGGCATCTGTTGCATCTGCTGCAATATGGCAAGCCCGATGGTATCCCCGTGTTATTTTTGCACGGTGGCCCTGGCAGTGGCTGTCATGCAAGCGATCTGGCGCTGTTTGATCTGCAACGGTATCGGGTATTGCTGCTGGATCAACGTGGTGCCGGTCAGTCGCAGCCCTCGGGTAAGCTGGTGCATAACGATGTGTTGTGCCTGCTGACCGATATTGAACGCTTGCGACACTGGTTGGGGATTGAACGCTGGTGCTTAGCGGGAGGCTCGTTTGGTGCTACCTTGGGGCTCATCTACGGTGGTCTGTGTCCGCAGCGGGTGCTAGCGCAATGCTACTGGGGCGTCTTTGTGCCTTCTGCTGCTGGCCGCAGTTGGCTCTATGGTAGTCACGGGGCGGCCAAACGCTTCCCAGTGGATTATCGTGGTTGGCGCAACCCCGTCACTGGCACTAATGAAACTGAGCTATTACAGGCATATGCCCAGGCGTTACAGGCACAGGAGCGCCGAGCTGTTGCGGCTTGGTGTCGTTGGGAACGAACGCTGGCGCATCCTTGGACATTATTACCCGCAGACTATTCAGTTGCCGATCGCAGCTGTGCGCTGATTGAAAACCATTTTGCCTGCCATCATTATTTTGCCGCCTATACATTGATGCGGGCCACCCTTAATCGCTGGCCGCCCTCGACGCAGTTGTTGCAGGGCGAGCAAGATTGGGTATGCCCACCATTTTTATTGCAACAGTTGTTAGCCAAACAGCAACAGCCCGTAGCGCTGCAACTGATCCGTGGCGGGCATCACTCATTGCTGGATGCCCGGATGCAACAAGCCGTGATTGCCGCCATCGCACAAATGGCTGACAATATCGAACCATCAATCACAATGAGAACAACTGAGTGATAGCGCTGATCCAACGAGTGACACAAGCGAGTGTTACCGTCAATGAACAAGTCGTCGGGGAAATTGGCAAGGGGTTGTTGGTACTGCTGGGTGTTGAACATCAGGATGATGCCACCACAGTTGCCAAACTGGCACACAAGGTGCTGCATTATCGGGTCTTCAGCGATGAGCAGGGTAAGATGAATCTCAATCTATCTCAGGTTGGGGGCAGCTTATTAGTGGTATCGCAATTCACTCTGGCTGCAGACACCAGCCGTGGCTTGCGCCCCAGTTTTTCCAGTGCCGCCGTTCCGGCTCAGGCTGATGAACTTTATCAAGCCTTTATTGGGTATTGTCGGGATGCGGGAATCACTGTGGCAAACGGTCGTTTTGCGGCCGATATGCAGGTGGCTCTCATCAACGATGGGCCTGTGACCTTTAACTTACGAGCATAATGGCTTATGGTGCAGTGGTCTTATAACCTTTCTATTTAATCGAATAAAAAATCAAATTTTATCCGCTTTTTATCTAATTTCTCTGTCTATAGACTGGCTCCATTATTTAGGGAAAGCCCTGAGCAGTTATCCAAATATAGCGGAGTGAATTATGAGCAAGGTTTTAGTATTGAAGTCCAGCATTCTAGGTGGTTATTCACAGTCAGGTCTGCTACTGGACTATTTGGCTGCATCCTGGAAGGAACAGGGTGCCACTATCAACGTACGTGATCTGGCGGCAGATGCTTTGCCTGTACTGGATGGTGAATTAGCCGGTGGTCTACGTGGTGGCAATAATCTGAATGCCCGTCAGCAGGAAGCTCTAGCACTGTCAGACAAACTGGTGAGTGAGATCAAAGATAGTGACACAGTGGTTATTGCTGCCCCTATGTATAACTTCACTATTCCGGTGCAGTTGAAAACTTGGATCGATCTTATTGCTCGTGCTGGTGTCACTTTCCGCTACACAGCCGCAGGTGCCGAAGGCCTATTAACTGGTAAGCGTGCCGTGATTGTTGCTACTTTTGGTGGTATCCACAAAAATGCACCTGAAGATTTTGTGGTTCCTTACCTGAAAACCGTGCTTGGTTTTATTGGTATCACAAATGTTGATGTGGTTTATGCAGAAGCACTGAACATGGGCGATGAACCACACGATAAAGGTATCGCTGATGCCAAAGCAGCGATTGATAAGCTGTCAGTGTAACAATTAGCACCTGATTGCATCGTAGCTGTCAGCGAACGATGATACATTTCAAGCCCCGATAGTCTATCGGGGCTTGTTGTTATGGTGCCTTATCTTCCTCAGTTATGGTATCGAGATAAACATCCTCCCTTTGAAACGGGTACCGTTGAAACTGAAGTCGTGCTCTTCGGTGAAGACGTTACTGCCTAGACAGCTAACATGGTGCCAGACTCATTTCCCAATCGCTGATACGAATGACCTGTTCCAAATTTGGCGCTAATGCAGCGAGACTGCTATTTGAGTGTGTTTGCAGGGCTGAACGATAGAAACATGGGGACTTAATAAATAAAGACTGGCAGCAATGTTTTTGTGGGGATGAGTATTAAGCTCATGGCGCTTGCTGAACGAAAGAGCCTCCCGATGGAGGCTCTATACAGATCCGATGCACTAGCTGACTAACGGTGTTGTTGAATTTTTGCTGGCAACAACCTGTTGGTTAGCTCATCGATAATGCTACGTTATTTTTTCTTCGCCATAAAATCAATGGCTTGTTTAAGCTCGTCGTCTGAGCAACTGCTGCACATACCGCCCGCAGGCATATTGCCTTTACCGTCTTTGACGCTCTTGAGCAAGCTATCCATACCTTTATCCATCAACGACTTCCATGCGGCTTCCTGATGCGCTCTTGGCGCACCGCCCACACCGCTGGCATGACAGAACATACAGGATTTGTTGTAAACGGCTTCACCATCCTGGGCTGAAACGCTAGCAGTGAAACTGAGCGCAGTAAGTGCGGCAGTGATAAATATCTTTTTCATAAACTTCGTTCCTAAAGCAAAGACTTATCAAGTACACAGCTGCCTTATGTTATGTGGCAGACTTGTTGTTGCGTGCTGTACCAGCCTACATCAAAGTATCGGGAAACTCATCTTTTTGTGAGCTGACTCTCATCTTAAAATTGCTTAGCAGATAAAGTTTTGTAAATCACTAATATATTATTCACTTATGAAAAAGTTCCCAAAAGATCCCTTTTATTGGAAGCACATCAAATTGCTGAAACTTAATCAAAAGCAGATGTAAACCCAATTGTTGCTTTATGTTAGGATCATTGGCGTTCAGAAGTGCATGTTTATCGAGGGCTAAGTGACAGCACCATCCAACCCACCATTACTGTCTGCCAGCCACCTCACGTGTATCCGTGAAGAACGGATCCTGTTTGATGATCTCAGCTTCGAGATCAACGGTGGCGATATTGTGCAGATTGAAGGCCCCAACGGCGCAGGTAAAACTAGCTTACTGCGGATCCTCGCAGGTCTCTCTCGTCCATATGGCGGAGAAGTGCTATTTCAGGGAGAACCCATCGTCCGTTGCCGTGATGAATTCAACGAAGATCTGCTGTATCTCGGGCATCTTGCTGGCGTCAAGAGCGAGCTGACTGCGGAAGAGAACCTTAACTTCAACTTAAGGATTAGCGGTTACGCTCAGTTTGATCCAAGAGAGATCCTAGCTAAGGTCAACCTCACCGGATTTGAAGACGCCTTAGCCGGGCATTTGTCGGCAGGCCAGCATCGCCGTACGGCCTTGGCTCGCTTGTGGCATACCGCCTGCAAAATCTGGATCTTGGATGAACCCTTTACGGCTATCGACAAAAAAGGGGTTGCAGAACTTGAAGAGTTGTTTATTGCCCATGCTAATGACGGTGGCTGTGTCATTCTCACCACTCATCAGGATATGGGGATCATCTCCGATGACAGGTTACGCAAAATCCGTTTGGATTATCGGTTCGTATAGGGAATAAGATGAACAGAGGTATCAGTTACACCCAGGCATTTTTCACTCTGCTCCAGCGCGACCTGAAAATTGCTGTGCGTCATCGTGGTGATATTTTCAACCCGCTGCTGTTCTTTATCATTGTCGTTACCCTGTTCCCGTTGGGGATCGGTTCTGAAGCAAAAATTCTCAGCCGAGTTGCGCCGGGGATTATCTGGGTCGCGGCGTTGTTGGCTTCAATGTTATCACTAGAGCGGCTGTTCAAAGCTGACTTTGCTGATGGCAGTCTGGAGCAAATGCTACTCAGCCCTCAGCCGCTACAACTATTAGTGTTATCCAAAGTGTTGGCGCACTGGCTGCTGACCGGCGTGCCTTTAATTATTGTGGCCCCATTATTGGCCGTGTTGCTGCACATGGATGGCAACGCTTATCCAGCATTGATTGAAACCCTGCTGCTGGGAACCCCAGTGTTAAGCCTGTTGGGTGCCATTGGTGTGGCATTAACCGTTGGGCTGCGTAAAGGCGGGGTATTACTGAGTTTGTTAATTTTACCGCTGTATATTCCAGTACTGATTTTTGCTACTGGCGCGATAGAATTTGCCGCAACTAAACAACCCTATGATGGCCAGTTGGCAATTATTGCCGCTTTGCTGGTCGGATCCTTGGTTTTGGCGCCCTTTGCCATTGGCGCCTCCTTACGTGTGAGTACAAACTGATATGTGGAAATGGTTACATCCTTACGCTGAGCCCCAAAGGGCATACCAGTTGGCCGGGAAATTCATTCCTTGGTTATCTATTCTTGCCACGCTAATGCTGCTTACTGGCACTATCTGGGGCATGGTGTTTTCACCGACTGACTATCAGCAAGGCGATAGCTATCGCATCATTTTTGTGCATGTGCCTGCGGCCTCTATGTCAATGAGTGCCTATGTTGGGATGGCGATTGCAGCGTTTATTGGTCTGGTTTGGCAAATCAAACTCGCAGACTGGATGGCCGCCTCCATTGCTCCTGTCGGTGCTGTCATTACCTTCATTGCATTGGTTACTGGCTCTACTTGGGGCAAGCCAATGTGGGGTACCTGGTGGGTTTGGGATGCGCGTTTGACTTCCGAGTTAGTGCTGCTATTCCTGTATCTGGGTGTGATCTCGCTCTACGCTTCGTTCGAAGATAAGGTATTAGCTGCCCGTGCTGCTGGCATTTTAGCCATAGTAGGTGTAATTAATATTCCTATAATTAAGTATTCTGTGGATTGGTGGAACTCCTTGCATCAGGGATCTATCAAAATGACCGGTAAAACAGCCATGCCACCCGATATGCTGGTACCGCTAGTGATCAATATTCTGGGCTTTGGGGTAATGATTGCGGCATTGAGTTTGATACGCTTCCGCGCCGAAGTGTTGGCTCGTAACGGTATGCGTCCCTGGGTAAGGGAACTGGCACAAGCTGAAGGAGTCAAATGATGCAAGCACAATTTCAGTCCGTAGCAGATTTCTTCCACATGGGCGGATATGCCTTTTACGTGTGGCTGTCCTATGGCGTTGCTTATGGCGCGTTGGGCATATTGATTGGTTTTTGCATCACCCGTAAGCGGCGGGTATTGAAAGAGATTGCAGCAAAGGTCAAGCGTGAAGAGCGTTTGGCGCAACATCGGAGTAACAAACAGTGAACTCAAGACGCAAAAAGAGATTAGTTCTGGCCAGTGCGCTGGTGGGCGGTGTTGCAGCAGTGGCCTCATTGCTGCTGTACGCGCTGAATTCTAACCTTAACCTGTTCTATACCCCGTCTGAGATCATCAACGGTAAAGTGGATACAGGCGTTAAACCAGAAATCGGTGACCGTATCCGTATTGGTGGTATGGTGACAGAAGGTACTGTCGTTAGAGATCCCAAAAGTCTAGACGTCAGCTTTGCTGTGCACGATGCCAATGGTGGGCAAGTGACCGTCACCTATGATGATCTATTACCGGATCTATTCCGTGAAGGTCAGGGCGTTGTTGCTCAAGGGGTACTGGTTGCTCCTGGAAAACTGCAAGCGACCGAAGTGTTAGCCAAACATGACGAAAACTACATGCCGCCAGAAGTAGCTGCCGCTATGGGTAAAAACCATCAGAAGATGGAATACACCGCAGAACAGATGGCATCTGGTGGTAGTAAGTAAAGCATGCAAAATAAAAAAGGCGCATTGGCGCCTTTTTTATTGCCTTGTTAAGCTGCACAACACAGTAATTGCTGCAGTTCTGGCAATGATGTCACTTCATAATTAGGTGTGATACCTTCTGGGCGTGATGCTCCGTGGCTGTTGAGCCAGCAGGTATGTAGTCCGGCGTTCAGGCCACCTTGGACATCGGTATGTGGGTTATCGCCAACCATCAGCACTCGATGGCGTTGGGGATTATCCATCTGCGCTAACGCGTGCTCGAAGATCGCTTTCTCGGGCTTAGGTGCACCGACCTCTTCGGAAATAACCAATACATCGATTAACTCAGTCAATCCGACTTTTTCCAAACGAATACGTTGCAGCGCTGAGAACCCATTAGTGACTATGCCTAGTTTCGTACGCCCTTTCAGGCAACCCAATAACTCCGCTGCACCGGGTAGCATTTCGCATATTTCAGCCATTGCTAGCAGATACTGCTGATTCAATAGCAAAGGGGCAACGCCCAATTGCTGCCCCCAGAAGGCAAAACGGCGACTTTGTAGCGTTTCGGCATCGATCTGTTGTGCCTGATAAGCCTGCCATAAAGGCACGTTTGCCGCTGAGTAATCAGCGAATTCTGCCGGACCAAAATCCACCCCATAGCGGGAAAACATCAGCCGTAATCCTCGCTCAGCATCGAAGTTAAACAGCGTATCATCGGCATCGAACAGCACCCAGTCATAATCTGGGTGGCGGGTAGTGGTCATAGTTACTCCAGTGGATTTCCCACAAATTGTGGTTGATCTTAAGCGGATAGCCGCATTGAGACAACGTCTTACACCACGATACAATTAACGGCATTGTTAGCTCATCATGGTGAAAACCCAAGCTAGGCACTTAGGCATTAGGTTTTTAGAATGGCCCTGATAACCGTTTCTTGCGCCAGTAATTGTTGGTAAAGGGTAAACTGGTTGGCTGCCCGTTCAAGATTGTGTTGTGGATGGCTGATGCGAAAATAACGGTCCCCATCCAGATAGTCAGTTAAAAAACGTACCGCTAACATCAGTGTCACTACGCGGATCCCCAACCAGAGACTTTGCTGTTCAACGGGCGTCATGGTGGTGCCGAGCGCTTGTTGCCAGCCTGCTACTAGCGCCGAGAAATACTCCGGCAGCATACGTACCTGTTGCAGCTCTGTGGCATCTTCAGCGACAGCGGCACAGCAACTGCGCACCATGTCGCCAAAGTCGTACATTAAATATCCAGGCATACAGGTATCGAGGTCGACAACCGCTAATGGGTGCTGTCGATCTTCAGTAAATAGCAAATTATTGCTCTTGGTGTCATTGTGACAAATACGCCGTGGTAGCTGCGGTTCTATCTCTGCCAATTCGGCTACTAATGCCTGCTGAGCCAAGGCGAATTCATACCATTGACGACAACATTTGAGGCGTTGCAAGTGGTCGGTCGCGGCTGCTTGCTGCAACGCATCCAATCTGGCTGAGAGTGAACGGAACGCTGGGATGACCTCCTGTAGCTTATCGGGATCAAGGTCGGCAAGAGCCGCAACAAACTGACCAAATGCCCGCGCCAATTGCTGTGCTTGTTGCGGCGACGTGAGTTGTTCAACACTACAGCTGTCTTTGATATAACTGATAGCGCGCCAAAACCCTCGCTCGCCCATATCAACAGCCAACTCGCCACTCAAGGTTGTCAATGGTTGTGTCACTGCTAACGGGTAAGCCGTTTGTGGCAGAGATAGGTGCTGGGCAATAACCGCCGCATTATTCACCAATGCCCAAGGCGCCGGAAATACCCCCGTGTTGAGCTGCTGCAACACTAATGAGATACGCTGACTGGTGATTTGCCACGTACTGTTGATATGTCCATTGCCCAAGGGCTGGATCAGTGCTTGAGGCAGCTCTTGGTCGTTGAGGTAATGAGGTAATACTTCATGCCGGATGAACGCTGTGGTAACAGCAACATTTGCGTGAGACAAATGAAAATCCTTAATCGAGATAGCGACTGAATGCGGTATCAGCCTGTAACGCTGCCTGGCTACCTTTGAGGCTGAAATCATAGCCGCAGAGCTTGATACTGCCCCGTAGTGCTACGTTGTTAATCAAAGCTTTAGTATCTAAGGGACTGAATCTGGCCTCGACTCGCCCATTGCCATTGACGATACTCACCTGCATCGGTCGGAAACGGCTATCATCGTTAAATACCAGTTCGGCACAGTGTTTATCGCCTTTGGCGCTTGCCAGATCCCAGATGATGCCCGGGGTTAAGGTATCGCCAAACCAACTCAAAGACAGCACATCGCCCTGTAGTGATAAATCAAAATGATCAGGCAGCTTTATGGTGTCGCGTGCACTATTATCATTTGCGCTTGCCTGCGCCGCCGTTGGGGGTGTTGCATCGACAGGCGCCGCTGGACTTAGCCACCACACGATAGCTACGGCCAGTACTAGCAAGATTAAGGTAAACCCACCGAGCAGCTTACGGTAGTGCCATGCTTGCTGCAGTCCCTCAGCACCAGCATCACGCCAACTGGCAAGCAAGGCCGATAACGACCCCGTTTGTGGTTCATCCTGCCAGACACTGTCGGTACGCGGATCAATATCGTTTAAGCTCTCACTCTCAGCAGCAAACCGCGGCTCTGACGGCTCGATAAATGCCGGAGCAGCTTGCACTTCAGTGCTTGCCATTATATTAACGGGGGCGGCACCTGCGCCACCCAACGTGGGTTCAACCCGATAACCTCGGGATTTTGGTGATAGGTTCACTGGCCCAGAGTAGCCCTGAATATAACTACGGCGGTTGGCGGCGCCCTTACCAGACACTGCCGGTAAAAATGCCAATCCCAGGTGTAATAAGGCCGCCAGTACTAAGCCAACGTTAACGTAGACACCTGCGCTTGAGGCCGCCGTAGATAATGCGGTCAACACCAACAGCCAAGGCAATATCGGCGTCATGGCCATAGCTAAAGGTCTGCCTGGCATCACGTACCCGGCGTAGTGCTGACGCTATTACTACCACCGCCAGTAACGAGCCAGGCAGCCAAATAAAGTATCCATTACCAAACAGCAACCATACCAGCATCAACAACAGATAAGCGGCAACACTGATCGCGAGGTGACGCCAGCCACGGTCAAAGCCCCGAAAACAGATAAGCGATTTAAACAGCACGATATCCTCTTTGCTAAGCTTGTCGCTGCAGTAAAATAATGTGATGACAGACTAACGAATTTACACTCAAATGTCAGCGGCACTGGTAAGGCTTTCTCCACGGTCTTATAATGTCGCCCCTATTTTTCCGTCAAGCCAATAACCAACGTTATCGGGATATAAACTTATGAGTGCCCGTGGAAACCTATTTATTGTGTCGGCACCAAGCGGCGCAGGGAAATCATCTTTGATTGCTGCACTGCTTAGCGACAAACCCACAGATATGCAGGTGTCTGTATCGCATACCACCCGCAAACCTCGCCCGGGAGAAAGCCACGGACAGCATTACTATTTTGTCTCCGTTGATGAATTCAAGGCTCTGATTGCCGAAGGCGCTTTCCTTGAGTGGGCCGAAGTTTTCGGAAACTACTACGGCACATCTCGCAAAGTGATTGAGCAAGCGCTGGCAGATGGCATTGATGTATTCCTTGATATCGACTGGCAAGGTGCGTTGCAAATAAAACAGCAGATGCCGGAAGCGGTAGGGATTTTTATTCTGCCACCATCTCGTGAGGCGCTAGAGCTGCGCCTTAAAGGGCGGGGACAAGATTCGGCAGACGTGATCGCTTCCCGAATGGAAAAAGCGGTTTCTGAGATGTCGCACTATAACGAGTACGATTTTATTATTGTGAATGATCAGTTTGAGCAGGCGCTGGCCGATTTGCGGGCAATTATCCGCAGCCAACGGTTGACTCAAGCTAGTCAAATCAATGCCCACAGTGATATGCTTAAAGGTCTGTTGGCAGACTAGCTGTCATCGTGTACACTTTTGCGTCATTTTTTCACCGAACACACTGGAGTTCCAACACATGGCTCGCGTAACTGTAGAAGACGCCGTAAAGCAGATCGGCAACCGTTTTGACATGATTATGGTTGCGGCCCGTCGCGCCCGTCAGATCGCCGTTCAGGGTAAAGATCCCCTGGTGGAAGAAGAAAATGACAAGCCAACCGTCATCGCCCTGCGTGAAATTGAACAGGGTCTGGTGAATGCACAAACTCTCGAAGCCGATGAGCGTCAGAGCGTGCGTGAACGTGAAGCAGCTGAAATTGCTGCCGTGGCTGCCATTGCTGAAGGCCATCAGTCGCTGTAAGGCAGGCTGCTAGTAGGAGTATCGCCACTTGTATCTGTTTGAAGGTCTCAGGAAGCCGCGGCCGCTTATCTGGAGCCGGAGCAGGTAGAATTACTCAAACAGGCTTATCAGGTCGCGCGTGATGCTCATGAAGGGCAGATGCGTACCAGTGGTGAACCCTACATTACCCATCCGGTTGCTGTTGCTCATATTCTTGCCGATATGCGTCTCGACCATGAGACGCTGATGGCGGCATTGCTGCACGACACCATTGAAGACACCTATGTCACCCATCAGGATTTGACCAATATGTTTGGCGAGTCGGTGGCAGAGCTGGTGGAAGGTGTCTCTAAACTCGATAAGATCAAATTCCGCGACAAGAAAGAAGCCCAAGCCGAAAACTTCCGCAAGATGATGATGGCGATGACTCAGGACATCCGAGTTATTCTCATCAAATTGGCTGACCGCACCCATAATATGCGTACCCTTGGCGCTTTGCGGCCAGATAAACGTCGCCGCATTGCCCGTGAAACGTTGGAAATCTACGCGCCGATTGCCAATCGGCTCGGTATCCACAATATTAAAACCGAGTTGGAAGATCTGGGGTTTCAGGCTTATTACCCAATGCGTTACCGGGTATTAAAAGAAGTGGTTCGAGCCGCCAGAGGCAACCGTAAAGAACTGATCCAAGGCATTGAGGCAGCAGTGCATACCCGGCTGGAAGATACCGGCATCCATGCCAAGGTTAAGGGCCGGGAAAAAACCTCTATTCCATCTACAACAAGATGCGCAGCAAAGAGCTGCAATTCCAGGAAGTGATGGATATCTACGCGTTTCGAGTGATCGTTGACAGTGTTGATACCTGTTACCGCGTGCTCGGCGTGATGCACGGCCTTTACAAACCACGACCACTACGTTTTAAAGACTATATCGCGATTCCCAAGGCTAACGGCTATCAGTCACTGCATACCTCACTGATTGGCCCACATGGCGTGCCAGTGGAGATCCAGATCCGTACCGAAGATATGGATCAGATGGCCGACAAAGGGGTGGCGGCACACTGGATGTACAAGAGTGGTCAAAGCACTGCGGCCCCTGGCACCGGTGGCACTACCACTCAGTTGCGTGCCCGTAAATGGATGCAAAGCCTGCTGGAATTGCAGCAAAGTGCTTCGTCGTCCTTTGAGTTTGTCGAGAACGTTAAAACCGAGCTGTTCCCGGACGAAATCTATGTGTTTACTCCGGAAGGTCGCATTCTGGAATTGCCGGTAGGTGCAACCCCGGTCGACTTTGCTTATGAAGTCCACACCGATGTGGGTAACACCTGCGTGGGTGCCAAAGTAAACCGTATGTCTTACCCGCTGAGTCAACCGCTGTTATCCGGTCAGACGGTAGAAATCATTACCGCTAAAGGTGCCAAACCTAACGCGGCGTGGTTGAATTTTGTAGTGACAGGTAAAGCGCGCTCGAAAATCCGCCAGGTACTGAAAAATCTTAAAAAAGACGAAGCGATTGCACTGGGCAAACGTCTGCTTAACCACGCCTTAGGTGACAGTAAGTTGGAGCTGTTCAGTCAGGAACAGATTGCCAAAGTGGTTACTGACACTAAACACAAAGATTTTGATGAGCTGTTGACTGAAATCGGCCTTGGTAACGCCATGAGTCTGGTGGTGGCGCAGCGCCTCAAAGGCGATGCAGTCGATTCGCAAAAGGGCGATGATGACAGCAATCTGATGCCAATTCGTGGCGCCGAGGGCATGCTGGTGTCTTTTGCTAACTGCTGTCGCCCAATCCCCGGTGACGCAGTGATTGCGCATGTCAGCCCTGGCAAAGGTTTGGTGGTGCATATGGAAAACTGTGCCAATATCCGTGGTTACCAGAGTGAGCCTGATAAATATATTCCGGTACAGTGGGATGCGGTGGATGGCACTGAATTCCAGGCCAATGTGCGTATTGAGATTGTTAACCACCAGGGCGCTTTGGCGAAAATTACCAATATTATTGCGGCCGAGGGTTCCAATATCAGTAACATCAGTACCGAAGAACGCGATGGCCGAGTATATCTGATCCATCTGCGTATTTCGGTGCGTGACCGTGTGCATCTGGCAAATGTAATGCGCCGTATTCGTGTATTACCTGAAGTGCTGCGTATTTCCCGTAACCGCTAAATCATAAGGAGTTTGCAAACGTTATGGCGGAAAAAATAATTATTGCAACCGACAAAGCCCCAGCGGCGATTGGTACATATTCCCAGGCGGTTAAAGTCGGCACTACCGTGTATTTATCCGGGCAGATCCCGCTGGATCCTGTCCGCATGGAACTCGTTGGTGATGATTTTGACTCCCAAGTTGTTCAGGTATTCGAGAATTTGCAGGCTGTCTGCCAAGCCGCAGGTGGTAGTCTGGCCGATATCGTTAAACTGAATATCTATATGGTTGATTTGGCTAACTTTGCCAAAGTTAACGAAGTGATGGGACGCTACTTCCCACAACCTTATCCTGCCCGTGCCGCCATTGGGGTTAAGCAATTGCCTAAAGGCGCCCAGGTGGAGATGGATGGAGTGCTAGAACTCTAATCGTTATCTTCAGCGAACATAGAAAAGGCGCTTAAATAGCGCCTTTTCTATGGAAGTGATCCGCTAGCGACCACCATTCCCAACTGTCGATGGGGCTAGGCCCGCTTGTTTAAACCACACTTCTGCGCGATATTTTTCGGCGGGTGTGGGGGTATATTCCTGCCACACATCCTATTCTGACCTACGATCTCTAATCTATTATTGCTCAACACTCAATTTGGTAGTACGGAGATATTTCTCACAGATGGAAAACTCTGTAGGTACAAACAATATAATATCTGTCGATTGATGATCGGTAAGGCTCATCGGATTTGCGCCCTGGTTATTTGCCCTTCATAATCAAACAAGCGTTTTATATTTTAGAAAACATAGAGTTTCAGTAGCCACTGTATTTTTGGGGAATACTGCGGCGCGTTAACCTAATAGGGGAAAGGCCATGTCAGCATCGTATAAAAGCCCAGTAGAAATGTTAGCTCAGTGGGCTGATGTCCAGGGGGACGCGGTGTATTTGCGGCAACCAATAAAAGGTCAGTTCCGCGATTACAGTTGGCGTCAGGTACAACAAACCGTGCAACGTCTGGCGGGAGCGCTACGCCATCTTGGCTATCAACCAGGAGACAAAATAGCTCTGTTGTCAAAGAACTGTGCGGAATGGTTTATCACGGATCTGGCGCTGATGTACGGCGGCTATATCAGTGTGCCTATCTATCCAACCGCTAACGCTGACACTATCCGTTATGTGCTGGAACATAGCGGCAGCAAAGCCATTTTTGTCGGTAAGCTGGATCACTGGGCGGAACAGGAAACGGGCGTCGGTGGTGAATTACTGCGCCTGGCACTGCCTTACGATACTATGCCCGCCCAATATCAATGGTTGCAGTTGTTGAACATGGGGCAACCGTTACTGGAAGCGCCAGAGCCATTACCTGAACAGGTAATGACGCTTATTTATACGTCAGGTTCTACCGGTAAGCCCAAAGGTGCCGTGCAAACTTTTGCCAGTTACAGCTGGACCTGTAATGCCGTGGTGCGCGATCTCAAAGCCAACCAGCAAGATCGCTTATTATCCTATTTGCCATTGGCACACATCACAGAGCGTGTTGCCATTGAAGGCTCATCATTTTATGCGGGCTGCCCAGTCGCCTTTGTTGAGAGCCTAGATACCTTTGTTACGGATGTGCAACGGATGCAGCCTACCGTGTTTTTCTCAGTGCCAAGGCTGTGGACCTTGTTCCAGAAAAATATTATCGACAAGGTCGGTAGCTTTAACAAACTGAATCTGCTGCTGAAAATTCCACTACTGAATTGGTTAGTAAAACGTAAGATCCATCAAGGGCTTGGGCTGGGCAAGTCACGACTATTAGGTTCAGGTTCTGCCCCTATTCCACCGTCACTGGTGCAGTGGTATCACAGCATTGGACTGGATATTTGTGAAGCCTGGGGAATGACTGAAAACTGTGCTTACTCCATTATCAATTATCCGTTTGATGCCAGCAAAATTGGCACCGTTGGTAAGCCGATAGTTGGTTGCAGCATTAAACGTGCGGCTGACGGCGAATTACTGGTCAAAAGCCCAGGGTTGATGAAAGAGTATTACCAAGCGCCCGAAGCCACCGCCGCCGCTTTTGATGAAGAGGGTTATTTCCGCACTGGCGATCTGTGTGAGATTGATAAAGAGGGTTGTGTCAGCATTACGGGTCGCGTGAAAGACAACTTCAAAACCGCTAAAGGCAAGTATGTTGCACCTGTGCCAATTGAACGTAAACTGGCACAGGATCCACATGTTGAACTGCTGTGTGTGATTGGTTCTGGTCTGCCTCATCCGGTGGCACTGGTACAACTCGCAGAAGGGGCAACACTGCAACCCAGAGAGGAAGTAAGGGCATCGCTGAAAGCGACACTGGATGCCATTAATCCCAACTTAGAATCCCATGAGACAGTCGATGCCATCGTCGTTGTGAATGAGCCATGGACTATCGAAAATGATGTGTTGACCCCGACACTGAAAATCAAACGCCATGTGTTAGAGCAACGCTACACAGCTAAAGTCGACGGCTGTCGAGGGGCAGTGGTTGTCTGGGAAGATGAGATTTAAGCGACTCCAGTCTGAAAGGTCCTGATGTTCATGGGACCTTTCTGACATATTCTGTCAAAAAATCTTGCTTTGCCAAGTAAACCCCTTATGCTGACACTCCAACGCTATTCACCGTATTAACTCGTAGGCCGTAATAAACATGCTGATTTTCATGTCAATTCTTGGGGGATTCCTGATCCTCACTTTTGGTGCAGAAGCCTTGGTGAGAGGCGCCAGTGCCATTGCATTGCGGCTTGGTGTAACCCCCTTGTTATTGGCCTGACCATTGTGGCATTCGGCACCAGTGCGCCAGAGTTGGCGGTCAGCGTCAAATCGGCATTGGCGGGCAGCCCCGGCATAGCGTTGGGCAATGTGGTTGGTTCCAATATTGCCAATATTGGCCTGATCCTAGGGTTAACCGCGTTGATCCGTCCGGTGGGTGTGCAGTCACAGATGGTACGCCGAGATATCCCGCTGATGATTGCCGCTTCAGTGCTGGTATGGTTGTTACTGCTGGATGGCACCCTTGGTCTGTTGGATGGTCTGTTGCTGTCATTACTGCTGTTAGGATATCTCATCTACAGCTACTACTCCGCGAACGACAATGATGCGGAAGAGATAGAAGCTGGTCCGCGTAATCCATTGCTGTCACTAGCCTTTATCGCAGTAGGTATCGGCTGCTTGGTCGGTGGCGGTGTGTTATTTGTTGACGGTGCCGTGGAATTAGCGCGCGCCTTTGGGATCAGTGAAGTCGTTATTGGCCTGACCATCATCGCCATCGGTACCAGCATGCCGGAATTGGTGACCTCAATGGTTGCGGCTAGCAAGGGGCAAAGTGATATTGCCATTGGCAATGTGGTCGGTTCTAACCTGTTTAACCTGTTAGGGATTTTAGGGATTACCGCACTCGTACACCCCATCAGTGCTGCTGGTTTCAGCATTCTCGATTTTGGCGTGATGTTGTTATTAGCAATTTTACTGCTGCCACTGGCTCATCGCGGTTACCGTATTGGTCGCCGCGATGGCTTACTGTTGTTGCTGGCATATCTGGCGTACATGGGTTGGCTGGTGACTCACGCAACGGCCTGATAATGTGGCAGCGGGCAATTATCGCATTGTCAAAGGGCTAATCTTTGATAATATATGTATAAATTCACAGTAATCCGGTACTAATGTTTTGCAGAGACTGGATCTTATTCCCATTACCGAGCTGAAAGGCGTTGCTGCCAGAATGGCGGGCAAGCTGGACAAGCTGGGAATTCACACAGTACAGGATCTGCTGTTCCACCTGCCGCTGCGCTACGAAGACCGTACGCGTATCTACGCCATCGCTGAACTGCATCCTGGCGACTATGGCACCATCGAGGCTGAAATTCAGTCGAGTCAGATTATCAATGGCCGCAAGCGTATGCTGCTGTGCAATGTACGGGATGCCAGCGGCACTATGACCTTACGCTTCTTCAATTTTTCGGCGGCGCAGCGTAATGCCATGCAACAGGGGTTGATGATCCGAGCCTATGGTGAAATACGTCACGGCAATCATCAAGCAGAGATCATTCATCCAGAGTACAAAATCTTCCGTGCGGGAGAAGCCGCAGAACTTAGTGATAGTCTTACCCCTATTTACCCCACCACCGAAGGGTTGAAACAGGCCAGTTGGATCAAGCTCAGCGGTCAGGCGTTAGAATTACTGCAAGAGGGCGGTCTACAGGAGTTAATTCCTGCGGCGTTGCAACCCAACCAGTTAAGCTTGGCAACCGCGGTGCGCATACTGCACCGGCCCCCAGCCGATGTTGACCAAGTCCGCCTGTTGCAGGGGCAGCATCCGGCACAACAAAGGTTAGTGCAAGAGGAACTGCTGGCGCATAACCTCAGTATGTTGAAGTTACGGCAACGCAGTAACCATGATAAAGCGGTATCCTTGCCTGCTACGGGCCAGCTATTGCAACCCTTTCTCCAGGCGTTGCCATTCCGGCCAACCAACGCTCAGCAACGAGTGGTGGCGGATATCGGCCATGATATGGCAAAACCACAGCCAATGATGCGGCTGGTGCAGGGAGATGTCGGTTCCGGGAAGACCTTAGTGGCCGCAATGGCGGCACTACAGGCGATTGAAAACGGCTATCAGGTGGCAATGATGGCGCCTACCGAACTGCTAGCAGAACAACATGCGTTAAATTTCAACCTCTGGTTTGCTCCCTTAGGATTGAAAGTCGGCTGGTTGGCAGGAAAACTGAAAGGCAAGGCGCGTGAACAATCGTTGCAGGAGATTGCTGATGGCAGCGCGCAGATGGTCATCGGCACCCATGCGATTTTTCAAGAACAGGTACGGTTTCACAACTTGGCACTGATTATCATTGATGAACAGCATCGATTTGGTGTGCACCAACGCTTAGGGTTACGTGAAAAAGGGGCGGCACAGGGGTATTATCCTCATCAGCTGATCATGACTGCTACCCCAATCCCACGGACGCTGGCGATGACGGCATATGCCGATCTGGACACCTCTATCATTGATGAACTCCCCCGGAAGAACACCCGTGACTACGGTGGCTATCAGTAACCATAGACGCCAAGAAGTGATTGAGCGGGTGCGCAAAGCCGCACTCGAGGATGGCCGCCAGGCTTACTGGGTCTGTACCTTGATTGAAGAATCTGAAGTGTTGCAGTGCCAAGCCGCCGAGGACACCTGGGAAGAGCTGAAAACTGCCTTGCCACAATTGCAGATTGGCCTAGTTCATGGCCGCATGAAAAGTGCAGAAAAACAGCAAGTCATGGACAGTTTTAAACAAGGGACCGTGAACCTGTTAGTGGCAACCACCGTCATAGAAGTCGGTGTGGATGTCCCTAATGCCAGTCTGATGATCATCGAAAACCCTGAGCGGTTAGGGTTGGCACAGTTGCATCAGCTACGTGGTCGAGTGGGGCGCGGGGCAGTCGCCAGCCATTGTGTTTTGATGTACCAGCCGCCATTGTCACCGACAGCAACCAAACGCTTGGGGGTACTCAGACAAAGCAATGATGGCTTTGTGATCGCTCAACAAGACTTGGAAATACGTGGTCCAGGTGAAGTGTTAGGCACGCGTCAGACGGGGCTAGCTGAGATGAAAGTAGCTGATTTAGTGCGTGATCAGGCATTGATCCCACATATTCAGAAGTTGGCCCAGCACTTAATGCAGCAGGCACCAGAAAATGTTGACGGCATTATTCAGCGCTGGTTGGGAGACAGACAACAATATGTACAAGCCTGAGCAAAAAAGCCGCATCTGTTCAGGTGATATTCACTCCGCTTGCCGCACAATATTCGGCAAAGGATTCTGTTACATAATTTCCCACGGTCAGCCTGGCGCTGCCGGGTGGACAACCACGATAAAATTTGCAGAATGAGGGGGCGCTCCTCACTGTTGTGATGAAAGGATATCCTATGCAAGTCAATGAAGAAGACCGAATTACTCACGGCAAACAGGCAGCCAGTGGCAATGGTATTGTCTGGGGGCTAGCGTTATTGGTGGTTGTACTGGCTGGCGGTGGTTGGTATTACCTGACCAAAGACGAAGCACCGCAACAGAGCGAAGAACAAGCTGCCGTTAGTCTGCCTGATATTGCACCAGAACAGCCGCTACCCACTGAGGCCCCGGTGCCTGAGCCAGCACCAGAGCCGCAGCCAGTTGTGGCGCCACAAGCGCAACCCGCAGCAGAAACACCAACTGCTCCACCCCAAGAGCCTTTGCCCGCACTGGCAGACAGCGATAAATTTGTGCATGACAAAGTGGTGAAAATGTCTGATGGCATGGATATCAATCCGTTGCTGAATGAAAGTGACATGGTCAGGCAATTTGTGGTCTTCGTAGACAATCTGGCGCAAGGGGAATTGGCACGTAAAACCAGTCCGATGAAAGCGCCAACACAAAAATTCAGCGTATCGGATATCACCAATAAAACTTATCTAGATCCAGATAGTTACCATCGGTATGATGTTTATGCTGATTTTGTCAGCGGGCTTAATGATGAGCAATTGCTGACAACCTATAAACAGATGTTACCATTGCTGGATCAGGCATTTTCCGAACTGGGTTATCCCAATGTCAGTTTTAATCAGCGGTTGCATCAGGCGCTTAAAGTGCTGCTGGCAACGCCGATTGTTGAAGAACCCATCGAACTGTACTCCATCAGTGTTAATTACAAGTTTGTTGATCCCAAACTAGAAGCGTTGCCCAATGCCCAGAAATTGCTGATCCGCATGGGGCCAGATAACACGCGAAAGCTCAAGAAAGTGTTACGTCATCTGCAAACGTTGCTGCCTCAATAACAGATGAATGCCCATGTGACCCCATGGGCATTTTTTGTTAACGGTCAAATATCCTGTTAACAAATACCTTCTGTAGACGCCGTCATTCAATGTAAACTAGCCACTTATTCTGAATCAAACACAGGAAGAGTTGTTGCCGGACCTCATGGATGTTGCCGACATGCCATAGGCGATGGTTAACAGTTCAGAGACTCAACGGTGCAACTAGCTTTTAGCATTCTCAGTTGGGGAGCATGGTCTCCCGATTATCAGCAACAACAGGACTGGCAACACTGGCAGCATGCCGACAAAGTTGCACCTGTGTCTGCTGCTGCACCGTCATTAACACAAATACCCTCTATGCAAAAACGCCGTTTTAGTCGGTTGACTAAAATGATGCTAGAAGCCGCCTTTCAGGCAGCAGCGCCACAGCACTGCCGTTCAGTTTTTGCGTCACGACATGGTGAGCTACACCGAACTGTGGTGTTGTTGGAGGATATTCTCAGTAAACAGCCGTTGTCACCCACAGGCTTCAGCCAGTCAGTGCATAACACGGCCAGTGGCGTTTTCGGGATAGTGACGCAGAATCAAGCGGCTTCCACCTCCATTGCGGCTGGCAGTCATACCTTAGCTCAAGCGCTATTGGAAAGTTGGGGTCAGTTAGCCGAAGATCCTAGCCCAATACTGTTGGTTTTTGGTGATGATCCAGTGCCTCCTGTTTATGATAAATTCACCGATGAACCCGAATACCCGTTGGCACTGGCGTTGGTGTTGGCGCCCGCGCCGCATCCAGGGATAGCAACCTTGACCTTAACGCCGCAAAAGGTGGAGACCAGACAACTCTGCTACGGTGAGTTGCTACAGAGTTTGGCAACGGGTGACTGTCTGGATGGCGCGCTAGCGGGAATGCAGTGGCAACTTCTTGCTGGGAGCCGCTCATGTTGAGTTCAGCTAACGGTATTGGCTATGTACCACGGTGGCTGGCAGGCATGAGCTGTTATATCACTTTTGGTATTGGTGGCCTGCTTAGTTCGCTGACAATACTGCCCATTCTCAAGTATTGGCCTGGGGCACCAGCAAAACGTATTCAACGGGTACAAAAGGCGGTGCATCTGATGTTCCGTGGCTTTGTCAGAATGCTGACTTGGGCTGGCGTGATCCATCTGCAAGTACCGCAGAGCCAACTGCTGCGACAGGCTCAGGGGATGGTTGTGGTGGCTAACCATCCGACGCTGATTGATGTTGTGGTGCTGATCAGTCTGATGCCTAATGCTGGCTGTATTGTGAAACAGGGGATTTGGCGCAATCCATTTATGCGCGGTGTGGTTGCCGCCGCCGGTTATATTCCTAACCGTGGTGCTGAACTATTGCTGGCAGACTGCCGACAAGTGCTAAATCGGGGCACAAATCTGATCATTTTCCCTGAAGGTACTCGCACAGTAAAAGGTGCTGTTATCAATGATTTCGCTCGCGGCGCTGCCAATATTGCACTGCGCTGCGGCGCAAACTTGTTGCCCGTGGTGTTGAAAGTGACAGATCCTGGCTTGACCAAACAGGATCCCTGGTATGAAATCCCACGCAAGACCATGACTATTCAGGTGTTGCTCGCTGGGCATATCGACACCCCAGAAGCTGCATCTGACAGCAGTGCTAAGCAAGCCAGAAAACTCACGCACGAGTTAGAAATTTACTATAGACAACAATTAGATGAACACTATGAGCTTACATAACGAAATCAAGCAATTGATTATTGATAGTCTGGATTTAGAGGATGTCAGCGTGGCTGACATCGAGACTGACGCGCCACTTTTTGGCGACGGTTTGGGACTGGACTCTATTGATGCCTTGGAGTTGGGACTGGCAATTAAAAAGCAGTTTGATGTCAAGATCGAAGCCAATTCTGAGGCTACCCGTGATCACTTTTACAGTGTCGCGACGTTAGCTAAGTTTATTGAATCACAGCGAGTGTAGGAGACTGTCATGCAAAACCGTGAGCAGATCCTGCAGATGCTGAGCCGTATTCTGGAAGATGAATTTGAAATAGATGCGGCAGATATCACGCCTGAAGCATCGCTGTATCAGGATCTGGATTTAGATAGTATTGATGCTGTGGATTTAGTGATAAAACTGCAGCAGATCACTGGCAAAAAATCCAGCCAGAGGCCTTCAAAGCGGTAAGAACCGTGGATGATGTGGTCAGTGCCATTCAGCAACTGGTCAATGAGTGATGCGTAAACTGGCCCAAGCAGTGACGGTGATACTCCTGCTGGGCTACCCGCTGGCAGTCTATCTCGGGCTAAATTATCTGCCCGGCAATCTGTTGGCACCACTACTGGCGCTATTACTGCTGTTACGGTTGCTCACACAGCAACAACAGCTCAAGGCTCTAGCATTACCGATATTTTTTGGCTTGTTGCTAGCCATCAGCAGTTTTGTGGCAAAGCAGCAGCATTGGTTATTGTACTATCCGGTAGTGATGAATCTGTGCATGCTAGGGCTATTTGGCGGTTCATTGCTGCAAGGTCCAAGCATGGTTGAACGGCTGGCAAGCATTACTGAACCTCAGTTGCCAGATGCCGCGCGGCCATATTTACGTAAAGTGACCTGGCTGTGGTGTTTACTGTTTGTGATAAATGGTGCAATGGCAACCTACACTGCGTTGTATACCAGCTTAGCTACCTGGACCTTATACAACGGCTTCATTGCCTATCTGCTTATTGGCCTGCTGGCTGGTAGTGAATGGCTATACCGCCACTTTTGGCTGACAAGATCGTAAGAGACGGTTATGACAGAGTTACTGAAATCCTGGTTGAGCCAGGGTCCATCTGGACAACAACTGATCAGTTTCAACCATCACGATATTGTGACCGGTGGGCTGTTTGCTACTCAGGTGCATCACCTGCATAAACAGCTGGTGGCCAGTAGTGCACAACGTTGGCTGCTGGCCTGTGATAGCAGTGACCAGTTTGCCGTTGGCTTGTGTGCGGCACTGTTAGCGGGCAAACAACTGATCCTCCCGGCTAACACCCAGCCTGGAACGCTCAGCGAACTCTTCGATGAATTTGATGCGGTATTGGCTGACCAGCCCTTGTGTGAAGGCAAACCATACATTGAGCTGAAAAAGAGCTCGGCCAGCCGTTAGCACCTTGGCCACAATTGTCCCCTGACAGTGATTTTGGCGAGCTGGTATTGTTTACTTCCGGTTCTAGTAGTTATCCCAAAGCGGTTCGTAAAACGTTGCGGCAGCTCGATGCTGAAGTGACAGTGCTGGAACAAACGTTTGCTAAACATTTGCCACACTGTAGTGTGATTGCCACCGTCAGCCATCAGCATATTTATGGTCTGTTGTTTAAAATCCTCTGGCCACTTGCGGCCAGTCGGCCATTCTTGTCAGATCTGGTGGAATACCCAGAAACCTTAAGTTATTACACCGCACTATTTCCTAAGCTGTGCCTGATCAGTAGTCCGGCGCAGCTATCACGGTTACCGGAAGCATTGGGGTTTGAACGGCAACTCCATACTCCCAGTCTGATTTTCAGCTCCGGCGGCCCATTATCGCTAGAAGCGGCACAAGGCATTCGCCAGTGTTATGGCAGTCTGCCAATCGAAGTGTATGGCAGCACCGAAACTGGTGGCATCGGCTATCGGCGTCAGCATAATGCCGACACTCCTTGGCGCGCGTTTGCGCCCATGGTGCTGGACGTTGACCCAGAAGATAACGCCTTGCTGCTGCAATCGCCCTATCTGGAAGACGATAAGGTACTGCGCTGTGAAGATAAAATCACCTTGCTGGATAAAGAGTTGTTCCGGCTGGAAGGACGACTCGACCGCATTGTAAAAATTGAAGAAAAGCGGCTGTCACTGACCCAGATGGAAGCACTATTGAATAGCCACCCTTGGGTGCAACAGAGTCATCTGGTGTTGTTGGAAACACCGCGTCAGCAGTTAGGTGCGGTAGTGGAGTTATCGGATTACGGTAAACAGCAACTGACCGCCGAAGGCAAACTCAGCATTAACAATGGTCTCAAAGCTCACCTGCTGAGTCAGTTTGAGCGCGTTACGCTGCCACGCCGCTGGCGTTACCCAGAGAAAATGCCGATGAACGCCCAAGGTAAACTGCTGAAGCAAGAAATAGTGCAACTGTTTGACCATGATTAAATCAGTATTGCCGCCAGTGTTGGCGCATTATTTTGAGGGTGACGAGGCCCATTGGCAGCTACAAGTGCCGGTGGATTATCCCGCTTTTGCCGGGCATTTCCCCGGATATCCGGTGCTGCCAGGGGTGGTGCAGCTCGACTGGGCGATACGCTTCGGTTGTCAGCAGTTTGGCTATCAAACTGCAGTAGCGCAGTTGGAAGTGCTGAAATTCCAGCAGTTAATCCAACCGGGCATGCAGGTTTTGCTCAGCATCCAGCATCTGGCTGAAAAGCGGAAACTGCAATTTAGCTTCAGTGCTGGCGAACAACGTTTTGCTTCTGGTCGTATTGCCTTTGCTTTGCAGGAGCGCACATGAAGCCTGCATTGGTCATTCCTAACTACAACCACGGCAACTACATTGCCCAAACGCTGCAAACATTAAAGCCGTTGGGAATGCACTGTTTTCTGGTGGATGACGGCAGTAATGAGGCAACTCGTTATCTGTTGCAGCAACTGGCGGCACAGCATAGTGATTGGGTAACTTTGCTGACCCATCCCTATAACCGCGGCAAAGGTGCAGCGGTGGTCAGTGGTCTGCGCACCGCCTGGGAACAAGGTTATTCTCATGCGTTGCAGGTGGATGCTGATGGTCAACATGATCTTAACGATATTCCACAACTGCTGGCACTGGCACAGCAACATCCTCAGGCGCTGATCAGCGGTTTACCGCAATATGACGACAGCGTTCCCAAAGCTCGCCTGTATGGCCGTTATATCACCCATTTCTGGGTATGGTTGGAAACTCTAAGCCTGAGTATCCGCGATTCCATGTGTGGTTTTCGTGTCTATCCCTTAGCCGCTTGTGAAGCGCTGTTTCGTAGCGAGCCGCTTGGTGAGCGGATGGATTTTGATACTGAAATTATGGTGCGGCTGTATTGGCGCGGCACGCCAACGCTGCATCTGCCGACACGAGTGATCTATCCGCAAGACGGTGTAAGCCATTTTCAGGGCTGGGCCGATAACTGGCGCATCAGTAAGATGCACAGTCGGCTGTTCTTCGGCATGCTGAGACGCAAAATTAGCGGACAGACATTGGGTCCAAAAACGGCTGAGGACACGCGCCATTGGTCCAGTATCCGCGAACGTGGCAGTCTGTTGGGGCTGAAAATTTTAGTCGCGTGTTACCGCCTTGGTGGTCACTGGTTGGCACGGCTGGTGATGTATCCGGTCATCGGTTATTTTTTCGCGACAGGGCGCAGCGCGCGTGCGGCCTCGCGGCAATTTCTACAGCGAGTGCAAGCACTAGAGCCGCAACACCCGGACTTACAGCGACCGACAGACTGGCGCGACAGCCTGCGCCACTTTTTCAGCTTCGGTAACGCCGCGTTAGATAGAATCGATGCTTGGTGCGAGCGTATTACCCTCAATCAAGTCGATTTCCCCGAAAAACAGTTGCTGACAGAACAACTCGCCAGTGGCCGCGGTGCAGTGCTGCTGGTGTCGCATATTGGCAATATTGAATTATGCCGAGCCATTTCCATCCACCAGCGCCAGATTAAAGTTAACGTGATGGTGATGACCGACAATGCGGAAAATTTTAATCAAATCATCAAGCAGTTAAATCCAGATAGCCAGTTACATCTGTTGCAAGTGAGCGAGCTGAGCCCCGCCACGGCGATGTTGTTGCAGGACAAAATCGATGCTGGAGAGTTGGTAGTGATTGCCGCCGACCGCACTTCGCGCCACAGCATGGGGCGCGTGTGTTATGTGCCATTTCTCGGGGCTGAAGCCGCACTGCCGCAAGGGCCGTTTATTCTGGCTGGTATGTTGGATTGTCCGGTTTTCACTATGTTTTGTGTGCGCCAACATGGGCGTTATCAGGTGGCATTACAGCCTTTTACCGCACCACTTAGCGGCCCCAGAGCGCAGCGCCAGCAACGCTTGCAACAGGCAGCCCAGGTTTATGCCGAGCGCTTGGAAATCATGGCGCGGCGAGTGCCGTTGCAGTGGTTTAATTTTTACGATTTTTGGCGCCGAGATGAAAATACAACGCGCAAGGAGATGTCATGACCCAGGCGATTGCCTTTGGCCGTAATCCATTAGCACTAGAACAGATAATTGCGGTAGCTAATGGTGCTCAGGTAGCACTGGATGATAGCCATGATTACCGTGAATACATAGAACGCGGCGCGCGCTTTATCGACAAGCTGTTAGCCCAGGATGGGGTGATCTACGGCGTCACTACCGGTTATGGTGATTCCTGCACCGTTGCCATCGCTCCCGAGCTGGTAGCAGAACTGCCGCTGCATCTTAGTCGTTTTCATGGCTGTGGCCTTGGGCGTCATCTTGATAAAGTGCAAGCGCGGGCGGTACTGGCTTGTCGTTTGAATTCACTCGCTCGCGGCAAATCCGGCGTTAGTTACGCATTGCTGGCGCGTATCGCACTATTGCTGAATCAGGACATTATTCCACTGATCCCAGAAGAAGGCTCGGTGGGGGCTAGTGGCGATTTGACACCACTGTCGTACTTGGCTGCGGTATTGGTAGGTGAGCGTCAGGTCTACTTTCAGGACAAAATCTGCGATACCGCCGAGGTCTATGGCGCGCAGCAACTGCAGCCTTTGACACTACGCCCGAAAGAGGGATTGGCGTTAATGAACGGTACTGCAGTGATGACCGCACTGGCGTGTCTCGCTTATCAGCGCGCGCAGTATCTACAACGCTTATGTGCCCGCATCACCGCCATGGCGTCCTTGACGTTGCTAGGCAACAGCAATCATTTTGATGAGCTGCTATTTTCCGTAAAGCCGCATCCTGGGCAAAATCAGGTGGCGGCTTGGATCCGTGAGGATCTTAATCACCAGCAACATCCACGTAATTCCGAACGACTGCAAGACCGTTATTCCATCCGCTGTGCGCCTCACATTATCGGGGTCTTGGCAGATGCACTACCGTTTATGCGGCAGTTTATCGAAAATGAACTCAACAGTGCCAATGACAACCCGATTGTAGATGGTGACGGCGAACATGTGTTGCACGGTGGTCACTTTTACGGTGGTCATATTGCATTCGCCATGGATGCTATGAAAAACGCGGTGGCGAATCTGGCAGATCTGTTGGATCGGCAGATGGCACTGGTGATGGATCCTAAATTCAATAATGGTCTGCCTGCCAACCTTTCCGGTTGTGACAGCGAACGCCAAAGTATTAATCACGGATTTAAGGCGGTGCAGATTGGTTGTTCTGCCTGGACCGCCGAAGCGCTGAAACTGACCATGCCCGCCAGCGTGTTTTCCCGCTCAACCGAGTGTCACAATCAAGACAAAGTGAGCATGGGCACCATCGCCGCCCGTGATTGCCTGCGGGTGTTGGAATTGACCGAACAGGTAGCCGCGGCCGCGCTATTAGCCATGAGTCAGGGCATACGTTTGCGCATCCGCCAACAGCAACTGGCGGCAGAGCGCCTGACGCCATCGCTAGCCAAAACCCTAGCACAACTGACGCAACAGTTGCCGCTACTGCAAGAGGATCGGCCTTTGGAAGCCACATTGCGTGATACCTTGTTGAAAATTCAGCAAGGTTTTTGGGAGGTTTGCTGATGAAAGCTGTGGTAACTGCGGAAGTGGAACTGGAAATTCCTTTTTGATGTCGATTCTATGGGCATCACTTGGCATGGCAATTACTTGCGGTATTTTGAAATCGCCCGCTGCAAGCTACTGGATAAAATCGACTATGGTTACCGGCAGATGTTGACCTCCGGTTATGGCTGGCCAATTGTGGATGCTCAAGTCAAATACGTGAAATCCACTACCTTTGAGCAAAAAATTCGCGTTGTCGCTGGGCTGGTGGAATGGGAAAACCGCCTGAAAATCCAATACCTGATCTTCGATGTTAGCAGTGGTGAACGCCTGACCAAAGGCTACACCATCCAGGCCGCCGTCAATATGCAGACCAAAGAGCTGTGTTTTGAAACTCCGCCAGTGTTCCGCCAGCGGTTGCAACCGTTTTTGGAGGCTCAATGAGGCGTTGTCTGTTTGGCGTACTACTGTTACTGCTATGCCATCAGGTCATGGCTGATAATCGCCCGCAACTCAGCGATTATGACAGTCTGTTTGCAACAGAAGCCAGCAGCGAGCAACTGCAACAACTGCAACAGCGGCTGGCTCTCACTGATACCAGTCGCGGCAATTTTCAGCAGACGCGCTGGCTAAGAGTATTAAAGCAACCACTCTTTAGTAGTGGCCACTTTATTTTTGCCGCCACCCAGGGCATGTTGTGGCAGCAGCAACAGCCCTTTGCTACGACGCTTATCCTGAAACAGCAGCAACTGCTTCAGCTCGATAGCCAGGGTCATCTCAGCGTACAACAAGCTAGTACGGCGCCAACGGCGTTGGCGAGCTTATTGCCAACACTGATGCAGGCCTTATTGGCGGGCAATATCGATTACCTGCAACAGCATTTTGTGCTGTACCTGCAAGCCCAATCGTCTTGGCAACTAGGATTAATTGCCAAAGATAATCAGCTACAAGCCGTATTACCTAAGTTGGTTCTCATCGGCGATACACAGCCACAGCAATTGCTGATGCTGGGGCAACAAGGCGATATTAGCGATATTCGTTTCAGTCAAATCCATCCCGGCCCGCTCAGTGCCGCTGAGCAGCAATTATTTACACCCAGTGGGATCGCTAACTGATGCCTGCGCCCCGTTTGACACCACGCCAGGGACTGGTTATCTGGCTGATATTGTTGGCGACTATCATTGCCAGCGGTGTATGGCAATGGCAACGCGGGGCGCATATTGAAACTGACATTCTGGCATTGTTACCTAAAGTGCAGGAAGCGCCGTTAACCCAAGCGGCACTGACGCAGGTAGAACAGCAGTTTGGTGAACAAATTTATCTGGCGCTATTAGCAGACTCACGCGAACAGGCGATCAGTGCAGCACAACAACTGCTAGTGCAATTACCCAAGTCTGCCGCGTTTACCCAGGTACGCAGTGGCGATGATGGTAGTCTGCAAGCGCTTGGCCATTTTTATTTCCCGTATCGCATGCGGCTACTGACACAAAGCCAACGGCAACTGTTGCAACAACAGCAGCTACAGCCACTATTACAATCGGTACAGCAACAGTTTTACCGCCCTTTTGGCAGCGCCAATAGTGAATTACTACAGCAGGATCCGTTACTGCTGTTTCCCGATTGGTTGCAGCAGCTCGCCAATGGTCAGTCGTTGCAACAGCAAGATGGCATACTGCTGACACGCAGTGGTAACAAAACCGCGGCTATCGTGATTGCCAAGGCGAGTGGCAGCGCCTTCAATCCACAGGCGCAACAACAGCAATTGCAAGCGCTTAGACAAGCGTTGTCCAGTTTACCGGCCGAGGTTGCAGTGCTAAAAGCTGGGGCGCTGTTTCATGCCGCCGCCGCTACTACCAGTGCCAAGGCACAAATCGGGATAATTGGCAGTATTTCGCTGGCAGGTGTAGTGCTGTTGGTGCTGCTGGGGTTTCGTTCACTGCAACCGTTAACCGTAGCGCTGCTCACCCTTGGTAGCAGCTTTGGGGTGGCATTGGCCGTCACTTTATTGTGTTTCAATGGCTTGCATCTGTTGACGTTGGTGTTTGGCACCAGTTTGGTAGGCATTGCCATCGATTACAGTTTTCATTTTTATTGTGAACGGCTGCAATCACCGCAAACCACAGTACAAGATAGCCTACGGCACATCGCGCCAACACTGACATTGGCGCTGGCGTCGAGTGTCATCGCCTATCTGGCGTTGGGGTTAACGCCTTTCCCAGGGATGCAGCAAGTGGCGGTATTCTGCGCGGTGGGGTTAGTTTTTAGCTGGTTGACACTCATGCTGGCCTATCCGGCACTGGCGGCCAGTCCGTTGCCCGCGGGGCCGCGACAACTGCAATTGGCCCATAACTTTTACCTGGCCATTCGCCAACAGTTTAGGCGCTGGCGCAGGTTACTGAGTTTGCTGTTAGTCCTACTGCTAGTCGGGTTGCTACAACTGCATCACGATGACGATATCCGCAATTTGCAACAGAGTCCGGCCAGCGTTACCGCCGAGGAACAGCAACTGCGGCAATTGTTAAGTGGTGGCACCGATAATCAGTTCCTGTTAGTTAAGGCCGATAACGCCCAGCAATTGCTGCAACGACTCGAACAATTAACCCCTAAACTGGAAGCACTGCAGCATCAGCAGCAATTGGGCAACTTTGTGTCGTTGTCACGCTTTGTTCCGAGCGCGCAACAGCAACAACGCAACTATCAGTTACAGGGGCAAATTTATCAGCAATTGCCGACACTGCTGCAACAGTTGGGGCTGGATGAAGCGCTCGCCCCTGCATTGCTTCAGCAATATAGTGCTGCGGCCGCTAATCCGCTCACCATCCAGCAATGGTTAACCACAGCCGCGGCACAAAAGAGTGGCCTAGCACAGCTATGGTTGCCAGCGGATGCCAGTCACTCGCAATACGGCAGCATTGTACTATTGGGTGGGATCAAGGAGCTGGGGGCAGTGAAAGCCATCAGCGAAACTGTGCCCGGAGTAATTCTGGTGGATAAAGTGGCGGATATCTCTGCCGTCATGGCGCATTTTCGACAACTGACGTTTTGGTTACTGGGATTATCACTGGTGTTAGCCGCCTTGTTGTTCGTCTGGCGTTACGGACTGCACCGTGGACTCTCGATTGCATCTGTGCCGGTTATGGCCGCACTGCTGACGTTGGCGACACTGGGCTGGTTTGGCGCAGGACTTACCTTGTTCCACACGCTGGCGCTGTTGCTGGTGTTTGGCATTGGGGTTGATTACAGCCTGTTTTTTGCCAGTGCCGGACGTCACCCGGCAGCCGTAATGCTAGCGGTACTGTTGTCTGCCGCCTCGACCTTATTGGCGTTCGGGTTACTGGGATTTAGCAGTACCCATGCAATTGCCGCATTTGGTCAAACACTGGCGTTAGGTATTCTGTTTACACTGTTACTGGCCTTATTGAATGCCGGTAATACAGAGGAGCTGCGCTGATGCGATGGATACTTTATCTCCTGTTATTGGGCAGCATCAGTGGCTGCCAAAGCCGTCAGAACTGGCAGCAAACCTGCGTCCCCTTGGCTGCAACTGCCAATTATTGCTTGGCACCTTTACCGTGGCAGCAACACCTGACAGCCATACCCGCTGATATGGCACAACAGGTGCGATTCGAACACAAGGGCAAGGCTCAGGAGCTGCTGGTACAGCTACAATTCAGCCCAAGTAGCGAAATTATGGTGGGGTTGGCACCGCTCGGGCAATCACTGTTTACCCTGCGTTATGATGGCAATACACTGGTCAGCGAACACAGTGTATTGCTGTCAGGCGGCTTCCGTGGCGATTATCTGATGGCCATCCAGCAGTTGGTTTACTGGCCAACAGCCATGGTGCAGCAAGCAATCCCCAGTGCAGCTGTCCGGGATTTCCGTTGTCAGCAGCATTATTGCCGTGAACTAACCCTCAACGGCAAAATCTTAGTCAGCATACACTATACACAAACACCTAGCTGGCTAAGTCCAGCCACCGTTGAACTACCGGATGCCGATGTCCGGTTAACGCTGCAGCCGATGTGAACCGCATAGGGATAAGATGCCAATAACCATCAGACATGCTGGATTTTGTACGCCACTGGGCCATGAGCCCAACACCATTCTACAGGCGTTAATTGCGGGTGATGCCTCGGCAATGGTAAGTCGTGATGGGCTGTTATTTGAACGCCCGGCAATGGTTGGCGAAGTGTCGATGGCCTTACCAGCATTACCGTCTGAATTGGCAAAATTTTCATGCAAAAATAATGCGCTGCTGTTGCAAGCGGTGCAACCTCTGCGCGAGATTATCAGCGCCGCTGCCAAGCGCTATGGTGTTGATCGCATTGGCATAGTGTTGGGCACCAGCACCTCTGGCATCGCCAACGGCGAACAGGCTCTGGCTTACCTCCAGCAACATGGGCGTTTCCCAGAAGATTATCACTATGTGCAGCAGGAGTTAGGCAGCCCCGCTGAATTTCTGCAACAGCTACTTGGGCTACAAGGCCCAGCGTACACAGTCTCCACCGCGTGTTCTTCCAGTGCCAAGGTATTTGCCAGTGGGCGACGGTTGTTACTCAGCGGCTTGTGTGATCTGGTGATTGTTGGCGGCGTTGATAGCCTCAGCCAATTGACGCTAAATGGGTTTGATGCACTGGAATCTATCGATGATGCGCATTGTAATCCCTGTAGTCGCAATCGCCACGGCATCAATATTGGTGAAGGTGCCGCGGTATTTACCTTAGAGCGGGGCGACGGCGAGATCTTGCTGAGTGGTTGTGGCGAGTCGTCCGATGCCTATCATATTTCAGCTCCACATCCGCAAGGGCGCGGTGCCATTGCGGCAATGCAGGCAGCGCTTAACCAAGCCCAATTAACCGCGGCAGATATTGATTATGTGAATCTGCATGGTACCGCTACGGAAAAAATGACGCCATGGAAGCATTGGCAATGAGCAGTGTATTTGGGGCTGATACGATTCCCCCTTGTAGCTCTACTAAACCGCTGGTGGGTCATACATTAGGCGCTGCTGGGGCCATTGAGGCGGCATTTTGTTGGTTGTTGCTGTCTCACTATAATAACGAGCAGTTGTTGCCGCCACATCTTTGGGACGGCATTGTTGATGAAAAACTAGTGCCATTGCCACTGGTGCAAGCGGGTGACCGTGGCCGTTTGCAGCATCTGATGAGTAACTCTTTTGCTTTTGGCGGCAGTAATGTCAGCCTGATTTTAAGTCGTGGAAACCTGCATGAGTGAAGCATTACGGCAGCGGAATATTGCCGATTTTCTGGCCCATCGGCCACCGATGATCCTGATAGACAGCATTGAACAGTACAGCGACAACTCGCTGCTGACCAATATCAACATCCATGAACAGAGCCCATTTTTTGAGCTTGCTCTCGGGCGAGTGCCCAACTATGTCGGTATTGAATATATGGCGCAGAGCATTGCAGCCCTCGCGGGGTTGAGGCGGAACTCCGGCGTGAACCAATACGAGTAGGATTCTTGCTGGGAAGCCGCAAATTGCAATTACATTGTGACGGCTTTTTCTCAGGACAACAGTATCAGACTAGCGTACGACGGCTTTATCAGGAAGAGAGTGGATTGGCGGTATTTGACTGCCAGATATTGCATCATGGCGAAGTTATCGCCAGTGCCAATGTGAACGTATTTCAACCCCAGGACACCGCCGCTTATGTTGCGGCGGGTGCCGAAGTATCTGTGGAAGCTCGCACATGAGTAAACGAATTTTGGTGACCGGTGCCAGTCGTGGTATCGGCAAAGCGATTGCTTTGCGTCTGGCACAGTCAGGCTACGATATCGCGCTGCACTTTCATCGTAATCAGCAGGCGGCCAACGCAACCGTACAAGCATTGGCTGAGTTTGGTGTACAGGTAAGCCAGTTGCAGTTTGATGTGGCCGACAGAGCGACTTGTCGCAGCGCCATCGCCGCCGATATTGCCGCCCACGGCGCTTATTATGGCGCAGTGCTCAATGCGGGGATTGCCCGCGATACCGCCTTCCCGGCCATGACAGACGCGGAATGGGATGGTGTTATTCATACTAATCTCGATGGTTTTTACAATGTACTGCAGCCGTTATTGATGCCGATGATCCAAGCTCGTCATGGTGGCCGCATTATCACGTTGTCGTCGGTTTCAGGCTTGGCCGGCAATCGTGGACAGGTGAATTACAGTGCCTCCAAGGCCGGTATTATTGGTGCTACCAAGGCACTGGCATTGGAAGTTGCCAAACGCAAAATTACCGTCAACTGCATTGCGCCCGGCATCATAGATACCGAGATGGTGGATAATTTCAGTGAGGAATTGGTTCAGCAACTGGTACCGCTACGCCGTATGGGCAAACCGCAAGAGATAGCTGGCTTAGCAAATTTCCTGATGTCTGATGAAGCGGCCTATATCACCCGCCAGGTGATTTCAGTCAATGGCGGTATGTTATGAGTCAACGAGTTGTCATTACCGGCATGGCGGGTATTTCGGCATTGGGGCAAGATTGGCCAACGATTAAAGCGCGCTTACAGAGTGGCCGTAATGCGGTGCAGCGTGTGCCAGAGTGGGATCGTTATGATGGTCTCAATACCCGGTTGGCAGCGCCCGTCAACGATTTTACGGTGCCTGCGCATTATTCCCGCAAGAAAACCCGCTCAATGGGACGGGTAGCCCTGATGGCCACCCGTGCCAGTGAACTCGCGTTAGCTGATGCGGGGTTACTGGATGATCCTATTGTCGCTTCTGGTGCTATGGGGATTGCTTATGGCTCGTCGGCGGGTAGCCCTTCTGCCATCATAGGTTTTGGCGACATGCTCAAGCATGGCGATATGAGCGGTATCGATGCTACCAGCTATATCCGCATGATGGGCCATACCACGGCTGTCAATGTCGGGGTCTTTTTCGGTTTAAAAGGCCGCACTATTACCACCAGCAGTGCTTGTACTTCAGGCAGTCAAGGCATCGGCTATGCCTATGAAGCAATAAAATATGGTCGCCAACCACTGATGCTGGCAGGCGGTGCCGAGGAACTCTGTGCTAGCGAAGCTGTGGTATTTGATACGCTATTTGCCACTAGCACTCGCAATGATACCCCACAGTTAACGCCAAGGCCGTTCGATCGCGACCGCGATGGCCTGGTGATTGGTGAGGGCGCGGGTACCTTGGTACTGGAAGAGTTACAACATGCACAGGCGCGTGGTGCGCGGATATATGCGGAAGTCATAGGATTCGGCACCAATGCCGATGGCGCACATATCACCCAGCCCAATGCGACCACCATGGAAGGCGCGATTCGATTAGCCTTGGATGACGCCGGGATCACACCGCAGCAAATTGGCTATGTGAATGCCCATGGCACAGCCACTGATCGTGGTGATGCCGCCGAAAGCCAGGCCACCTATGCTGTTTTTGGCAACCAAGTACCAATATCTTCGTTAAAGAGCTATACCGGCCATACGCTGGAGCCTGCGGTGCGTTGGAAGCTTGGTGGAGCATCATGATGATGCGTGATGGCTGGTTTGTCCCCACATTGAATCTTGAACATCCTGCTGAGGACTGCGCTGACTTGGATTACATCCGCGATAATGGACGCGCATTACAAACCGAGTTAGTGATGAGTAATAACTTTGCCTTTGGTGGCATCAACACCTCGCTGATTTTCCGTCGCTGGCCTGCGTAATACTTTTACTCCAGCGGCGGTGGATGAACGCGCTCGTGTTGGTGGGATAAAGCAATCGGTAACGCCAACAGAGAAAAGCTGTAAATCGGTAGCGACGCCCTCGGAAATATAATCAGCGAGTAAAACAAAGGCCCCATCGAGGGGCCTACGGGGCAACGCCACCTTTGGAGTAAAGTGGCGTTTTGGGTTGTTAAGGTTTTACTTTACTTCGGTATCCAGTACCAGTGAACCATTACCACCCACATCTACGCTGGCTATTTTACCTTGTAGATCACCCGCTTGTGGTTTTACATTACCATGTTTGGACAGCACAGCAATAATCTCAACCGCTTTGGTGCTGCTCAGTTTAACATTACCGCCCATATTGGTAGAGTCATCCAGTGTCACGGTAACTGGCAACGCTTTAGCGCTGATTTTGGTCGCGGCAACCGGCACACTTGGCCCTTCGGTCGGACGGGCAAAAACAAACACCATATCTGTACTATCAACCTTGGCGGCCAGTGCTGGTGCAACAGATACTTGCACTGTGACTTTACCTGCGGTGGCAGTTTGCGGCGCAGCTGTTGTTTCCGTGGCTTGTTCTTGCTTTAACTTGCTGTGGGTCGCGTCATTTGGCATAGCGGTAGTGTCACCCTGCATGCGGATCTTGGCAGTGTTAATTGCATCGATCAGCGCCGCTCTGTCAACATCACTCCGGTCACTATCAAGAATAGTCTGCCAGCTGTCGATGGCTTTCTGATAATCGGCGGTGTAGAAAGCATTCATCCCTACCAGCAACAAGGTTGATGGATCTTTAGGGTCAAGCTTCAGCGCCTGATCTATCAGTGACTGCACGATCGGGATCATCTGTTGCCCGGCTTTATAGTACAGCGCAGTTGCTTTCGGACCGAGCAGTTCGGCATGTACACCGACTAAATCAATAACTTTATCAAAGGCCTGTACTGCCTTATCGTAGTCGCCAGCAGAGATGTAAGCGTGACCAAGACTAAACCAGGCTTGGCTGTCATCGGGTTGGCTCTGTACTGCTGATTCCAGCATCTCCACCCGCTTGGCCATCAGCTGTTCTGGGGTCATTCCAGCATGCGGATTGACGGGTGTCGCTTGAACGGTTTCAATTTCTTGATAGGCGCCCAGATGATAATAGGCATAACCAGCAAGCCCTAATACGGCAACCGACATCAGACTGGGCCACAATAAACCGCGAGGTTTGCTTGAGACTTCGAGCGTTTCATCTTTTGCTTGCTTCATATCTTGCAGCAGACTGATTTCGAGCTCTTTTTTCAGAGAGTCAAATTCCTGTTCATCCAAGGAGCCTTCACTGTGTTCTTTTTCCAGTGCAGCCAGACGTTCGTTGAACAGTTCCAAATTGGTTTTTTTACGTACTTCAGTTTCGCCCGCTTCCAGGAGTTTTTTCTGGCGGAAATGCGGGACCCAGATCAGCGCTAAACTGATCAGCACAACGATTGCGATGAAAATCCAGAATGTGGTCATTATCGTGTTTCACTTTGGTTGGAGATAAAGCGGAAAGTCGCCTACCGCAAGCCTTGAGCGCAAATTATACGTAAAGATGTTTCATTGAACAGTAATATAACCATAGTGTTAGCGGTTAAAGGCGATAGTTGGGGTTTGGTTCACAGTTCCAATTCACCACTCAAAAACTTATGAAACTTATATGACGAAGCTCTGTCACAGCATAGAGTCTTACCCGTTATATGAAGAAAATCCGGGCGTTGCAGCAGAATGAGAGCCGTCACCCAGATTTAGCGCAAAGGGGCAGACAGGAACAAAAGCAAATACTAAAATGAGCCAAAGCTCAAATAAGATATTCTAGTTAATAAAGCATTATTTTTTAAATTAATCATTAGCTTAGGATTTTGTAGCTCTTAAGTCGTGTGTGGTCGTTATTCCTTTAGGGAATGATGTGGAACGTAGAACCGAGGAAAAACCATGATTCCAGAACTTGGACATCTCTCAATGATCATTGGGTTAGCATTTGCGGTATTGCTAGCCACGGTGCCATTGATCGGTGTTGCCCGAAAAGACCAGTATCTGGTGCGCTATGCTTGGCCACTCAGTTACGGTATGACCTTATTTATTCTTCTTGCTGTTGTTTCTCTGGCATACAGCTTCGCCGTGGATGATTTCTCAGTTGCTTATGTGGCACATCATTCGAACTCTGAACTGCCGATCTTTTTCAAGATCGCGGCCGTTTGGGGGGACATGAAGGTTCACTGCTGTTCTGGGTATTTGCATTGTCCATCTGGACCGCATCGGTGGCCTTTTTCAGTAAAGGGTTAGAAGAAGTCTTTACTGCGCGGGTACTGGCGATTCTGGCGGTTATCGTGATTGGGTTCAGCCTGTTCATGTTATTGACTTCCAGTCCGTTTGAGCGTTTGTCTCCAGCACCGATGGAAGGCCGCGACCTGAACCCGATGTTGCAGGATGTGGGGCTGATTTTCCATCCGCCTATGCTGTATCTCGGTTATGTCGGTTTCTCTGTCAGCTTTGCCTTTGCCATTGCTGCTTTGATGAGTGGCCGTCTCGATTCTGCTTGGGCACGTTGGACTCGTCCTTGGACACTGGCCGCGTGGATTTTCCTGACTGGTGGCATTGCGCTGGGTTCCTGGTGGGCATACTACGAACTGGGCTGGGGCGGCTGGTGGTTCTGGGATCCGGTAGAAAACGCCTCCTTTATGCCTTGGCTAGTGGGAACTGCGTTATTGCATTCACTGAGTGTGACTGAAAAACGTGGGGCTTTCCGTAACTGGACAGTGCTGCTCTCTATCTTTGCCTTTTCGTTGAGTCTGCTTGGTACCTTCATTGTACGTTCTGGGGTGCTGACTTCGGTACACTCGTTTGCGGCCGATCCTAGTCGCGGTATGTTCATCCTACTGCTGTTGGGTCTGACTATTGGTGGTTCGTTGACGCTGTTTGCCTTCCGTGCCAGTGAAATGAGCAGCCCGGCTCGGTTTGAACTGCTGTCTAAAGAAACCATGCTGTTAGTCTGTAACGTGTTGCTGACGGTGGCCGCTGGCACTGTGCTGCTGGGGACTCTCTACCCACTGCTGATCGATGCGCTTGGCATGGGTAAAATCTCTGTTGGCCCGCCATACTTCAACGCGGTATTTGTACCGCTAGCCTTTGCTCTGTTTGCTTTCATGGGGATTGGTCCCATCATCCGCTGGAAGAAGGCTAAGCCTGGCGAATTAAGACGGCAGTTGTTAATCCCTGCACTAGTGGCACTGGTGTTTGGTGTTGCTATGCCATTCGTGATTGATGGCAAATTTAATGCTTGGGTGATGTTTGGTCTGGGGATGGCGTTGTGGGTATTGTTGTCTACATTGCGCGCTGCCTACAATTTTGCGAAACCGAGCGATGCTGAATTCAGTCTGGCCCGTATCGGTCGTAGCCAACTGGGTATGCTGATTGCGCACTTTGGTATCGCGGTGTCAGTGGTGGGTGCCACTATGGTGTCTAACTACTCACAGGAAAAAGCGTGCGCATGGGCCCTGGGATCAGCCAAGAATTGGCCGGGTATACTTTCCACTATCTAGAAACGAAAGATGTGGTAGGCCCTAACTACACCGCCAAGCAGGGGCAAGTTCGCGTAACTCAAGATGGTAAAGAAGTCGCCTTCTTGAAACCGGATCGCCGTATCTATAACGTACGTACCATGGATATGACCGAAGCTGGCATCGACTGGGGCTTCTTCCGTGACCTGTACATTACAATGGGTGACCCTGTTAGCCGTACTGAGTTTGCCGTGCGCCTCAACTATAAACCTTTTGTACGTTGGTTATGGTTCGGTGGTGTATTCATGATGATTGGTGGCTTGTTTGCGGCTTCTGATAAACGCTACCGCGTGAAGCAGAAGGCGACAGATACAGTAAGTGATAAGAAAGCCAGTCTGGCATCTGCCTGAGACGGATAGTTGAGATTATGAAGAAGTTAATACTTTTTATTCCGCTAGTGTTGTTTCTGGTGATGGGGATTTTCTTGTACCGTGGCTTGTACTTGAATCCCCAACAGCTAGATTCCGCCCTAGAAGGTAAACCTGTACCAGAGTTTCGCTTGTCGAAACTGGAAGACGCTAAGGTCATGATCTCCAATCATGACCTCAAGGGTCAGGTGTATATCATGAATGTCTGGGCAACCTGGTGCCCCAGTTGTAAATATGAACATCCATATTTGCTGCAGTTAGCCCAGCAGAAGTTAGTGCCCATTTACGGCATTAACTATCGGGATCAGCGTGGTATGGCGGTGCAGGAACTGACACGTCAGGGCGATCCTTATTCACTCAATATTTTTGACCCAGATGGCAAGCTTGGGCTGGATCTTGGGGTTTATGGTGCACCGGAAAGTTTCATTGTTGACCACAACGGCATCATTCGCTTCCGTTATGCCGGGCCGATAGATATGCGCGTCTGGAATGAAACCATTTACCCACTGGTGAAACAGTTGCAACAAGAAGCGGCGACAGCCCAGCAGGGAAATGCGACAGAAGGAACAGCGTCATGAAAGCATTGCTGAGAATATTGACTAGCGCAGTGCTGGCATTTGGCCTCGCGTATCAGGTGTCAGCGACTCCGGTTGACACCTATCAGTTCAAGAATGAAGCCAACCAAGTACATGCCATGCAATTGGCTCGCAGCTTGCGTTGTCCACAGTGTCAGAACCAGGATATTGTGGATTCCGCCTCGCCAGTGGCCAAAGATCTGCGCATGGAAGTGTACAAAATGGTTGATGCGGGTAAGAGCGACAGCGAGATTATCGAATTCATGACCAGTCGCTATGGTGAATTCGTGCTGTACAAACCGCGTCTGGAAACCAAAACCTACATTCTGTGGTTAGGTCCGGTTGCTTTACTGTTGTTTGGTGCCCTGGTGGCATTTATCTTTATCCGCAAACAGCGTGGTCATGCTGACAAGCCAGCCGAGTTGTCGGCGGAAGATCAGCAGCAGCTAGCTGAATTATTGAAGCAACATAAATGAAGTTGCTGCAATCAGCGTTATTTCTGGGATGGGCACTGCTGGCATTTGCCAGCAGTGCTGCTCAGGATAATTCACCCAAAGCTGTGGCAAAAGCGAGTGCTGACTCTAGCGTCGATAAGATCAATATCCTCGCTCATGGCTTCCCACTAAAGCTTGTTCCTTTCACTGACGCTCAAGGGCATAGCCATGACTTCGCCCAATATCGTGGAAAAGTCGTGCTCATCAATATGTGGGCCACTTGGTGTCCACCTTGTGTGCGGGAACTGCCCGCATTACAGCGTTTCGAGAAGAAATTCGATCAAAGTAAATTCGCATTTCTACCCATCTCCATCGATCAAGGGGCAAACAGCAAGTAGTGCCGTTCTTAACATCGTTGGGGATGCCGGAGTTTGACAGTTTCTATGATCCCAAGATGGCACTAGACGCTATATTCCCGTTAGATACCATCCCCGCGACTTTCATTCTCGATGGCAATGGCACCTTGATTGCGTTTGTACGTAGTTTTGTTGACTGGGACGATCCTCAGGCCGAAGCGCTCATCAATAGCTTTATTGAGAAAGAACAGCAGCGCCAAGCCGAAGCTAAAGCCGCCACAAAGTCATCCTGAACACTACGAAGATCCCATAAAAAGATCGCTTTTGCCTAAAAGATCGGCAAGCGATCTTTTTCTTTAAAATACCTCTTGCACAAAAGATTAAGCCCCCTATAATGCGCACCCACTGACACGGCAACAGCAACACGCTGGCGGTGCAGGCAGGCAAGGCGGAGACGCTGATTTGTCTGGGCGAAAAGATTGGCGCAAGCCACTTGACGCCAAGTTGGGGTGGTGTAGAATGCACCTCCCTGCTCGGAGAGAACCCCGGGCAACGCTCTTTAACAATTGATGAGACAAGCAAATCTGTGTGGGCACTCGCAGTGAATGAAATCGCAAAACGATTTAAAACTCACTGAAGAGTGTTCGAATAGAACAGTCATTCATTAGAGTCAAAACTTTTAATTGAAGAGTTTGATCATGGCTCAGATTGAACGCTGGCGGCAGGCCTAACACATGCAAGTCGAGCGGTAACATGAACTAGCTTGCTAGTTTGATGACGAGCGGCGGACGGGTGAGTAATGCCTGGGAATTTGCCCATTCGAGGGGGATAACAGTTGGAAACGACTGCTAATACCGCATACGCCCTAAGGGGGAAAGCAGGGGAACTTAGGTCCTTGCGCGAATGGATAAGCCCAGGTGGGATTAGCTAGTTGGTGAGGTAAGGGCTCACCAAGGCGACGATCTCTAGCTGGTCTGAGAGGATGATCAGCCACACTGGAACTGAGACACGGTCCAGACTCCTACGGGAGGCAGCAGTGGGGAATATTGCACAATGGGGGAAACCCTGATGCAGCCATGCCGCGTGTGTGAAGAAGGCCTTCGGGTTGTAAAGCACTTTCAGTCAGGAGGAAGGGTGTTGAGTTAATACCTCAGCACATTGACGTTACTGACAGAAGAAGCACCGGCTAACTCCGTGCCAGCAGCCGCGGTAATACGGAGGGTGCGAGCGTTAATCGGAATTACTGGGCGTAAAGCGTGCGCAGGGTTTGTTAAGCGAGATGTGAAAGCCCCGGGCTCAACCTGGGAATCGCATTTCGAACTGGCAAGCTAGAGTCTCGTAGAGGGGGTAGAATTCCAGGTGTAGCGGTGAAATGCGTAGAGATCTGGAGGAATACCGGTGGCGAAGGCGGCCCCCTGGACGAAGACTGACGCTCAGGCACGAAAGCGTGGGGAGCAAACAGGATTAGATACCCTGGTAGTCCACGCCGTAAACGATGTCTACTCGGAGTTTGGCGTCTAGAACGCTGGGCTCTCAAGCTAACGCATTAAGTAGACCGCCTGGGGAGTACGGCCGCAAGGTTAAAACTCAAATGAATTGACGGGGGCCCGCACAAGCGGTGGAGCATGTGGTTTAATTCGATGCAACGCGAAGAACCTTACCTACTCTTGACATCCAGAGAACTTTCCAGAGATGGATTGGTGCCTTCGGGAACTCTGAGACAGGTGCTGCATGGCTGTCGTCAGCTCGTGTTGTGAAATGTTGGGTTAAGTCCCGCAACGAGCGCAACCCTTATCCTTACTTGCCAGCGGGTAATGCCGGGAACTGTAGGGAGACTGCCGGTGATAAACCGGAGGAAGGTGGGGACGACGTCAAGTCATCATGGCCCTTACGAGTAGGGCTACACACGTGCTACAATGGACAGTACAGAGGGAAGCAAAGCGGCGACGTGGAGCGGAACCCAAAAAGCTGTTCGTAGTCCGGATTGGAGTCTGCAACTCGACTCCATGAAGTCGGAATCGCTAGTAATCGTGGATCAGAATGCCACGGTGAATACGTTCCCGGGCCTTGTACACACCGCCCGTCACACCATGGGAGTGGTTTGCAAAAGAAGTAGCTAGCTTAACCTTAGGGGGGCGGTTACCACTTTGTGGATCATGACTGGGGTGAAGTCGTAACAAGGTAGCCCTAGGGGAACCTGGGGCTGGATCACCTCCTTACCTAAACGATGAAATTTGTTGTGAGTGTTCACACAGATAGGTTTGTCTCAAACCGGCATTACGGAAGTGATGTTTGTTCTTTAACAATTTGGAAAGCTGATAGTAGAGATTAAATAGTGATATTTAATCAAAATGAGTTCTCAAAATACTTCAATCAAGTGTTTTGTGATTCTAGTGTTTCAGCGATGAAACACATCAAGGCGAAAGAAAAACCAATATGGGTCGTTGATACGATTCGGACTGGCGAAGCTAATCGATAGCGTGTCGAAGCCGTTTGTTGAGTGAAGAAGGCGTGTAGTCAACTACATAACTGATGAACGAAACAAACAATAAAGACAGGTCATTGAGTAGCAAGTCAAAGAGGAAACTCATCCGGGTTGTATGGTTAAGCGACTAAGCGTATACGGTGGATGCCTTGGCAGTCAGAGGCGATGAAGGACGTGTTAATCTGCGAAAAGCTGTGGTGAGGTGATAAAACCCGTTGAGCCACAGATATCCGAATGGGGCAACCCAGTTGCATAAGCAACTATCTGTATGTGAATACATAGCATGCAGAGGCGAACCGGGAGAACTGAAACATCTAAGTACCCCGAGGAAAAGAAATCAACCGAGATTCCCCTAGTAGCGGCGAGCGAACGGGGAGTAGCCCTTAAGTCATTGGGGTGTTAGTGGAAGGTGTTGGAAAGCACCACGGTACAGGGTGATAGTCCCGTACACGACAGCTAACCGATGATGAAAACGAGTAAGGCGACACACGTGGTATGTTGTCTGAAGATGGGGGGACCATCCTCCAAGGCTAAATACTCCTGACTGACCGATAGCGAACCAGTACCGTGAGGGAAAGGCGAAAAGAACCCCAGTGAGGGGAGTGAAATAGAACCTGAAACCGTATACGTACAAGCAGTGGGAGCGGTTCTTGAGACCGTGACTGCGTACCTTTTGTATAATGGGTCAGCGACTTACATTTAGTAGCGAGGTTAAGCGAATAGCGGAGCCGTAGGGAAACCGAGTGTTAACTGCGCGAATAGTTGCTAGGTGTAGACCCGAACCCCGGTGATCTAGCCATGGGCAGGTTGAAGATTGAGTAACATCAATTGGAGGACCGAACACACGTCTGTTGAAAAAGACGGTGATGACCTGTGGCTGGGGGTGAAAGGCCAATCAAACCGGGAGATATCTGGTTCTCCTCGAAAGCTATTTAGGTAGCGCCTCGAGCGAATACCATTGGGGGTAGAGCACTGTTAAGACTAGGGGTCATCCCGACTTACCAACTCTTTGCAAACTCCGAATACCAATGAGTACTACTCGGGAGACAGACGGCGGGTGCTAACGTCCGTCGTCAAAAGGGAAACAACCCAGACCGTCAGCTAAGGTCCCAAAGTAATTGCTAAGTGGGAAACGATGTGGGAAGGCTTAGACAGCTAGGATGTTGGCTTAGAAGCAGCCATCATTTAAAGAAAGCGTAATAGCTCACTAGTCGAGTCGGCCTGCGCGGAAGATGTAACGGGGCTAAGCAATTCACCGAAGCTACGGGTTCATCCTATGGATGAGCGGTAGAGGAGCGTTCTGTAAGCGGATGAAGGTGAAGGGGTAACCCACACTGGACGTATCAGAAGTGCGAATGCTGACATGAGTAACGATAATGGGGGTGAAAAACCTCCACGCCGAAAGACCAAGGGTTCCTGTCCAACGTTAATCGGGGCAGGGTGAGTCGACCCCTAAGGCGAGGCCGAAAGGCGTAGTCGATGGGAAACGGGTTAATATTCCCGTACTGCTGCTAACTGCGATGGAGAGACGGAGAAGGCTAGGCCAGCGCGGCGTCGGTCGTCCGCGTTTAAGGCTGTAGGTAGTGTGCTTAGGCAAATCCGGGCACATAATACTGAGGGCTGATGACGAGTCACTAAGGTGATGAAGTGGTTAATGCCAAGCTTCCAGGAAAATCTTCTAAGCTTCAGGTTAGCAGGAATCGTACCCCAAACCGACACAGGTGGTCGGGTAGAGAATACCAAGGCGCTTGAGAGAACTCGGCTGAAGGAACTAGGCAAAATGGTACCGTAACTTCGGGAGAAGGTACGCTGCTGTTGGTGGAGGGACTTGCTCCCCGAGCTGACGGCAGTCGCAGATACCAGCTGGCTGCAACTGTTTATCAAAAACACAGCACTGTGCGAACTCGCAAGAGGAAGTATACGGTGTGACGCCTGCCCGGTGCCGGAAGGTTAATTGATTGGGTCATCTTAGGAGAAGCTCATGATCGAAGCCCCGGTAAACGGCGGCCGTAACTATAACGGTCCTAAGGTAGCGAAATTCCTTGTCGGGTAAGTTCCGACCTGCACGAATGGCGTAATGATGGCCAGGCTGTCTCCAGCCGAGACTCAGTGAAGTTGAAATTGCGGTGAAGATGCCGTATACCCGCGGCTAGACGGAAAGACCCCGTGAACCTTTACTATAGCTTGGCACTGAACATTGACCCTGCATGTGTAGGATAGGTGGGAGACTATGAAATTGGGACGCCAGTCCTGATGGAGTCGACCTTGAAATACCACCCTTGCAGTGTTGATGTTCTAACCTGGGTCCCTGAACGGGATTAGGGACAGTGCCTGGTGGGTAGTTTGACTGGGGCGGTCTCCTCCTAAAGCGTAACGGAGGAGCACGAAGGTTGGCTAAGTACGGTCGGACATCGTACGGTTAGTGTAATGGCACAAGCCAGCTTAACTGCGAGACAGACACGTCGAGCAGGTGCGAAAGCAGGTCATAGTGATCCGGTGGTTCTGAATGGAAGGGCCATCGCTCAACGGATAAAAGGTACTCCGGGGATAACAGGCTGATACCGCCCAAGAGTTCATATCGACGGCGGTGTTTGGCACCTCGATGTCGGCTCATCACATCCTGGGGCTGAAGTCGGTCCCAAGGGTATGGCTGTTCGCCATTTAAAGTGGTACGCGAGCTGGGTTCAGAACGTCGTGAGACAGTTCGGTCCCTATCTGCCGTGGGCGTTGGAAGATTGAGGGGGTTGCTCCTAGTACGAGAGGACCGGAGTGAACGAACCGCTGGTGTTCGGGTTGTCATGCCAATGGCATTGCCCGGTAGCTATGTTCGGAATTGATAAACGCTGAAAGCATCTAAGCGTGAAGCGAGCCCCGAGATGAGTCTTCCCTTGGACATGAGTCCACTAAAGAGCCGTTCGAGACCAGGACGTAGATAGGCAGGGTGTGTAAGCGTTGTGAGGCGTTTAGCTAACCTGTACTAATGACTCGAGAGGCTTAACCATACAACCCAGATGGGTTTTGAAGAAGCTTGAGTGAATGGCAAGGCTTGATTGAAGTAAGAGAACCGTCTACTAACGAAAGCAGCTTTCCGAATTGACCGAATTTGCTTGGTGACAATAGCATTGTGGTCCCACCTGACTCCATCCCGAACTCAGAAGTGAAACACAATCGCGCCGATGGTAGTGTGGGGTCTCCCCATGTGAGAGTAGGTCATCGCCAAGCGCCTATTTTGTCAGATGCGATGCGTCTGGCCGTAAGGATTGGGCTTAGGCCCAGTGGGGTGGTAGTTCAGTTGGTTAGAATACCGGCCTGTCACGCCGGGGGTCGCGGGTTCGAGTCCCGTCCATCCCGCCACTAATAGCAAGGCCTCGTCTATGACGAGGCCTTTTGCTTTTTATCATTCAGTGTTTTTAACGGTGAAGTTAGCAATCAATCAAGTCGCTCGTCTTTGACCGAGTGATATTATTTTGCCTTGCCGTAAACACCAGGGAATCTTTAATCAATATTCCCCATATAAACCCTTATTTTGTTAGAACTCACATCCCTGTAACGGCAATTTTATTGATGTTATGTCATCGGATGAGTGCTTTTCTTACTTTCTCCTGATTAAAAACTGTTGGCTTCCTGTCCAGCATCAAGTTTTCACTCCAGTTTAGCAGGTTAGAATATTCAAATGTGCAACGGCCCGTTGCCTGTTTCAGCTAAATACTGTTGGGGAGCAGAATGCAGCTGAGGTGCCTAACTGTTTTTGGGGAGAACTAATGAATCAGTTTGTGATTGCCAACGCCAATGACTGTATTGGTTGCCGGGCCTGCGAAGTCGCCTGTGTCTTGTCGCACAATGATGGGCGTTATCCTGATACTGTTGAATCATTCCAGCCCCGGATTAAAGTCGTTAGAGGGGGATCGCGGATCTCTGCTGCCGTCTGTCGCCATTGTGAAGATGCACCTTGTGCCAATGCTTGCCCGGTGCGTGCGATTACGCGTCAGGATGGCAGTATCCAACTGCAACAGGATAAATGTATTGGCTGCAAGAGTTGTGTGCTGGCTTGTCCATTTGGCGCCATCAATATGATCTATGAAGACGCCACAGGTGCTGAGGGTAAGGCTTACGCTCATAAGTGTGACCTTTGCCATACGCGTGAACAGGGCCCTGCCTGTGTGCAAGCTTGTCCGACCAAGGCGTTGCGTTTGTTGGATGAAGCAGCGCTGATAGAATTGCGGCGACAGAAACAACTACGCAGTGCTGGCGTTGCCTATGATCTGGGCGCTACACCGATTCATCGATTGACGCCAATGCTGGCTTCATTGGCAGAACGGCCACGCCAGGAGGCACTAAAGACTCCCTGGCATTACGCAAAACAACCTTTGTGGAAACCTACCAAGCGTTTTCTGCACAACAGACAGAGACTCAGGCGGATCGCTGCTTGCGTTGTAGTGATCGCTCAGTCTGTGAGTGGACCTGCCCGCTACACAACAATATTCCTCAGTTGCTGACGTTGGCAAAACAGGGGCGGATAGACGAAGCGGTTGAATTATCCCATAAAACCAGTTCATTGCCTGAGGTGTGTGGCCGAGTGTGCCCGCAGGATCGTTTGTGTGAGGGTTCGTGCACACTCAAAGATAAGTATGGTGCTGTCACCATAGGAAATGTGGAACGTTATATTACTGACACCGCCCTGGCCAATGGTTGGAAGCCTAACCTTAGCCATGTCGTTGCTACTGGTAAGCGTGTTGCCATTATTGGTGCTGGCCCGGCTGGATTAGGATGTGCTGACATCCTCAGTCGTAATGGGGTGCAGGCGGTGGTGTTTGATCGCCATCCTGAGATCGGCGGCATGCTGACTTTTGGCATTCCGGCCTTCAAGTTGGATAAACAGGTATTAATTAATCGTCGTGAACTGTTCAGCGGCATGGGCATTGAGTTTCGGCTGAATACTGAAGTCGGTCGCGATGTATCGCTGTCACAGCTGTTAGATGAATTTGATGCGGTATTTGTCGGCACTGGTACTTATCAGTCGATGCAAGCGGGTCTAGAGCATGAAGATGCGCCAGGTGTTTATGAGGCGCTACCGTTTTTGATTGCCAATACCAAACACGAAATGGGCTTACCGGCGTTAGCCGATGAACCCTATATCAATCTTGCGGGTAAAAAAGTAGTGGTTTTAGGGGCGGTGATACCGCAATGGATTGTCTGCGCACATCATTGCGGCAGGGGGCTGCTAGCGTCACTTGCGCTTATCGCCGCGATGAAGCCAACATGCCCGGCTCTAAAAAGAAGTGAAAAATGCCCGAGAAGAAGGCGCTGAGTTCCTCTTTAATGTGCAACCGCAGTTTATTCAACTGGATGCGCAAGGGCATTTTGCGGGTATCGGCCTGGCGCGTACCGAGTTGGGTGAGCCTGATAGTAGCGGTCGGCGACGGCCGCAAGTAGTCGCCGGCTCCGAATTTGTGTTGGAAGCTGATGCGCTGATTATTGCCTTTGGTTTTAGTGCTCATCAAATGCCTTGGTTGGAAGCCGCTAAGGTAACGTGTAATCGCTGGGGCTTGATTGAAGCTCCACGAAACGGCCGTTTCCCATGTCAAACCAATCATCCCAAGATTTTTGCCGGTGGTGATATTGTCCGTGGCGCAGATCTGGTGGTGACCGCCATGTCGGATGGTCGCAAAGCTGCGCTGGGGATCATGGCCTCGCTGGGGCTAGCGCTACAGCCGGCGCCACAGCTCCAGTAATCGCTAGCTCGAAACGGCCCGTATTTACGGGCTGTTTTCTTGCGCCATACGGTATTGGCTTCTAGCAACGCTCTCCTTTTCATACCCTTATCAGATGATTTAGCGTAACCTTGTGTACGTTGAGGGAATCTGAATATAAGCAGGTGTGTTAATGAAATTGGAGATGATTTGTACCGGTGAAGAGGTACTTTCCGGACAGATAGTGGATACCAATGCTGCCTGGTTTGCCAATCTGATGATGGAACAAGGTATAGAAGTGCAGCGCCGGGTCACTGTAGGTGATCGTATGGAAGACCTTATTGCTGTATTCCGTGAGCGCAGCATGCATGCCGATGTGATTTTGGTTAATGGTGGATTAGGGCCGACATCGGATGATTTATCCGCCGAGGCAATGGCCAAGGCTAAAGAAGAACCCTTGGTCGAAAATACCATCTGGCGTCAGCGCATTACCGACTGGTTTGCCCGAAATAATCGCCCAATGGCCGCCAACAATCTCAAGCAAGCGCTGTTACCAGCATCGGCCATTATGGTTGATAACCCCGTTGGTACCGCCTGCGGATTTCGCGTCAAGCTCAATCGGGCCTGGTTGTTCTTTACGCCCGGGGTGCCTTTTGAACTAAAACACATGGTGCAGGAGCAGTTCTTACCCTTTATCCGTGAAGAATTTGCCATTCAATCCGACATCGCCGTAGAAAAACTGCTGACCATTGGGCACGGTGAATCTTCACTGGCTGCAAAACTGGAACCTCTGACGTTACCGGATGGCATCACTCTAGGTTACCGTTCAGCGATGCCACACATCGAAATTAAGATTTTTGCCAGAGGACAAACGGCGATTGCCCAGCTGGCGGATGTGACTGCAAACGTGAAGGCCGCGCTGGGAACCGCCGTCGTGGCCGAAAACCGTCAATCACTGGCGGAAGAGATCCATCAGCGGTTATATCAATCCGGCTTAAGCCTGAGTGTGGCCGAATCCTGCACTGGCGGCATGATCACCAGCCAGTTAGTTGCCTTCCCGGGAAGTTCTTCCTATTTACATCAGGGCTTAGTGACCTACTCCAATGAAAGTAAGGTGAAGGTGTTAGGCGTTAAGCCTCAGACACTTGATGACTACGGGGCGGTTTCTATTCCGGTGGTGGAAGAGATGGCGCGAGGTGCCCGTGAGTTGCTGGACAGTGATTTTGCTCTGGCAACCAGTGGTATTGCTGGGCCTGATGGTGGCACGGTGGAAAAACCAGTTGGCACAGTAGCTATCGCACTGGCGACCCGTAATGCGGTATATAGCCAGATGATCCTGCTATCTGGCCGTTCACGAGAATTGGTGCGCAGTATTAGCGCCGCGGTAGCTTATGACATGTTGCGGCGGGAACTGCTGAATGAAGCGGTCATCGTTGATTACTCCTTCATTCAGCGTTATCCCAAATAATTGGGCTGGTGAGTAGTCACTCGTGCGGTGGCTACTCAAATTGCAGAACCAGCTTGCCCTTTTCTACCTTGATATCCTGGGTGATCTTGGCCAGTTTTGCCTGAGTACTGTTGTGACTATCCAATACATACACAGGTTGGTTTTCCAGCAGGGTTCTGGTCATCTCCACTAACTGTGGTGTTACACCGCTAAGTAACTGCTGCAGTTTGGCCGGTGTTGAGGTTAACTGCAGCAACTGCAGGTCTTTCAGAAAGATGCTATGACTGGAACGGTCATACATCGGCTTGGCCGCAAATGTGGCCTGTAGCTCTGCTCTGAGGGGGATGATAGGCGTAGCCAGTTTCACTTCAGCCCTTGCCGTGACGGCCATAACGCCGGGTTTATCCCCAAGGGTGACCGACATGCTGCGCAGTCCCATCGACAGTGCCGATGAGCCTTCTTTTAGCTGATATTGTTTGGCGAGCTTATCGTTAAGATAGTGCTCGACTTGTTGCTCGCTGATACTGTATTGGCTGGCACAACCCGCCAAATACAGTATCGCGACTAATAACAGTAAGTATTTCATCAACCTGTGTTCCTCATCCCGGCGGCAACACCGGCAATTGTCAGCATTAATGCAAGTTCCAGCGTTGCTGAGGTTTGCGCTTCTTTGCGAGTCCGCCGCAATAACTCGGCTTGCAGGAAGTTTAACGGGTCTATGTAGGGGTTACGCAGCTTGATGGATTCACGGTTCCACGGGGTATGCGCCATGAGCGTATTACTTTCTGTCAGTTCCAATACCACCTTAATGCCCAGTTGTAACCGTTCGATCAGTGCATCGCCTAGGTGGTGTAGTGCTGGCGGTACCAAACAGGTTTCATAATAACGCGCGAGATTGGGTTCAGCTTTGGCGTAGACCATCTCCATCATAGAGATCCGGGTGCGGAAAAATGGCCAACGCTGTTCCATCTCTTGCAGCAGCGCTTTTTCGCCACGGTCGATAGCAGCTTGTAACGACTCACCGGCACCGAGCCAGGCGGGTAACATCAAGCGATTTTGTGACCAGGCGAAGATCCACGGGATCGCTCGCAGACTTTCGATGCCACCGTCAACCCGACGTTTGGCCGGACGACTGCCAAGTGGCAACTTCCCGAGTTCCACTTCTGGCGTAGCCGCGCGGAAATAGGCAACAAAGTCCGGATCTTCACGCACTACTTTGCGATAAGCGGCCACGGAATCGGTGGCAATTCGTTCCATGCACTCACGCCATTGCGGTTCGGGTTCTGGTGGTGGCAGTAAGGTAGCTTCCATGACGGCTGAGGTATAGAGCGCCAGCGATTGCACTGCCTGTTTGGGCAAGCCAAACTTAAAGCGGATCATCTCCCCTTGTTCGGTGACGCGGATCCGGCCATCAACAGAGCCTGGCGGTTGCGACAGAATGGCATCATGTGCTGGTGCGCCGCCGCGGCCTACAGTACCACCGCGGCCATGGAACAGTATCAACTTGACGCCAGCATTACGACAGACGGCAACCAACTGTTCCTGTGCTCGATACTGCGCCCAGGCCGCGGCCATCACCCCGGCATCCTTAGCGGAATCGGAGTAGCCGATCATCACTTCCTGAGTGCCTTGGGTATAGCCACGATACCAGTCAATATTCAGCAAGGAGGTCATGCAACTGGCGGCATGATTCAAATCTTCTAAGGTTTCAAACAGCGGTACGACTCGCATTGGATGTGGGCAGCCGGTTTCCTTTAATAGCAGTAACACTGCCAGTACATCGGATGGTTTGCCCGCCATTGAGATCACATAAGAACCGAGCGCCTGGGCTGGTTGTTGGGCGATAAGCCGACAAGTTGCCAGCACCTCGGCAACGTTTTCCGATGGTTGCCAGTTGACCGGTAGCAGTGGTCGACGACTGCTCAGTTCCTTCAGTAAAAATCCCTGTCTTTCCGATTCGCCCCAATGGGCATAATCACCGATCCCCAAGTAACGGGTGAGTTCGCCTAGCACTTCGGCGTGTCTGGCGGCATCCTGACGAATATCCAGCTTGAGCATGTGGATGCCAAAGCAAAGACGCCGCAACATATCTAGTAATAAACCATTAGCAATCAATCGCATACCACAATCACACAGGCTGCGATATAACAGCATTAGCGGTGCTTGTAGATCGGCTTTGTGCCAGATGATGCTGCTGTAGTCCACTTCTGGTTGGTGGCCAGCAATGCGGGCATTGAGGAAGTCGATGGTGTTGCGCAGTTTCTGGCGTAAGTCGCGCAGGACATCGCGATAAGGCTCGCGGCTGTTATGGGTATAAGCCATCAGTTCGTCATTGGCATCTTCCATCGACAACTCAGCCACTAACTCCACCACATCTTTCAGGTGTAACCGCGCGGCGGCGTGGCGATTGCGATCCAGCACTTCCTGGGTGACTTTGGCGGTGACAAACGGGTTGCCATCGCGATCGCCGCCCATCCAGCTGGAGAATCTTACCGGCGCGATATCAATCGGTAGTTGGGTGCCGGTACGTTCCTCTATCTGATCATTTAGCTGTCGCAAAAAGTCCGGCACTGCTTGCCACAGCGACGCTTCAATGGTTGCCAGTCCCCAGCGGGCCTCATCTACTGGTGTCGGACGCACGCTACGGATTTCGTTAGTATGCCAGATCTGTGACACCAGTTGTCGCAGCCGTAATGTCAGCTGTTTCATCTCTCGCTGGCCGAGCTTATCGTTTTCTAGGGCCGCCAGACAGTCAACCACCGCAGCATATTTTTGGATCAATGTGCGCCGTGAGATCTCAGTGGGATGTGCCGTGAGAACTAGATCTATGTCCATAGTTTTCAGGCAATCGAGCATCTGCTGCTGATCGATTGGCCCGTTGAGCATGCGCCCAAGTAGTAATTCAACCGGATCGGGCACACATACCAACTCATCACAATTGCGGCTGATACTGTGGAACTGTTCGGCGATGTTGGCCAGATTGAGAAACTGGTTAAAGGCTTTGGCTACCGGAACTAACTCGTCATCGGGCAGCGCATTGAGCAGTTCTAGCATCTGTTCGCGGGCGGCGCTGTCACCATTACGGGAACGTTTAGCCAACTGGCGGATCTGTTCGACTTTCTCCAAGAACGGTTCACCCAGATGATCACGCATGGTGTCGCCAAGGATCTGCCCCAGTTTACTGACATTGGCCCGTAGTGAAGCGTACATATCGGTCGTTTGTTCCATTGTGGCTCCCATTCCCCAAAAATGTGTGGCTGTTGCCGCTCGTCACCATACCCAGCGGACACCCTAGCCGTCAACGCGCTGATGTTGCTTTGTTGCTTATCTTATTCGATGCAGGCGTGGTAAATCAGCTGTTTTAACAGAGAGATAGTTGGTTTGACCTGCGCCAGATCCAAAAATTCATCCGGTTGGTGCGCCTGGTCGATGCTGCCCGGCCCCAGCACCAAAGTATGACAGCCGAGGCTGCGAATATAGGGTGCCTCAGTGGCATAATTCACCACTTCAGGGGCGTTGCCAGACAGTTTGGCTACTAACTGACTCCAGGCCGAGTTTGCGGTATCCGCGAAAGGTTCGGCACCAGGATACAAGGTACTGATGCTGATGGCTCCGGGATATTTTTCACTGATAGGCAGCAGATACTGCTGTGTCATCAGTTGCAGATCGGCGATGGCAATACCGGGCAAGGGGCGGATATCCATGTGCAGCTCACAGCAGCCACAGATCCGGTTGGCGGCATCACCGCCGTGGATATGGCCGAAATTCATGGTTGGGTAAGGCACGCTAAAAGCGTTTTCCCGATAATTGTCGGCCAGATGTTGTTTTAATTTCAGTAACTGTCCGATGACCTGATACATGATGTCGATGGCATTTAGCCCTTTCGACGGATCGGACGAATGACCGCTGCGACCCGTTATGCGGATCCCTTGCGCCAGATGGCCTTTATGCATATAGACCGGCCGCAGGCTGGTTGGCTCTCCGATGATGGCATACTCGGGGCGAATGGCGGCGTTAGCGGCAAACGTCTTGGCGCCACTCATGGTGGTTTCTTCATCAGCACTGGCAAGGATATACAATGGCCGTTTGAATTGTGATAACGGCATATCTTTAAGGGCTTCGAGGATCAGTGCAAAAAAGCCTTTCATGTCGCAGGTGCCCAGCCCGTACCAGCGGCCATCTTTCTCTGTCAGCGTAAACGGATCCTGATGCCAACGGCCATCATCAAATGGGACAGTATCGGTATGCCCAGCCAGTAACAGGCCACCGCTGCCAGCGCCTAACGATGCCAGCAAATTATATTTGTTACGGCTATTGGCCACCGCCTGTTGTTGGCACTGAAACCCTAGTTCGGTAAACCAGTTACTGAGTAGATCGAGTACTCCCTTGTTGCTTTGATCCTGGTCAGCTTCTATCGCGCTGATGGAGGGGATGCGATAAGTGCGCTGAAGCTGTGCTTAAGTTCCGGTAGCTTGGTCATAATTCCGCCAAAAATAGTTAAAATAACTATTCACATATATTGCATAAATAAACTAGTGTGGTAGTCTAGCAAACAGCTGAGACTGGTGTCATCAGGTAAACGCAGACCCCAGCCTAAAATACCCTGTTTGTGCTCATTATTGAGCTTAATACAGATAAAAGCTGCAGATAATCCCAGCAGCGTTAAACTTGTCATCAGGCATTCTGCCCGGGCACGACTTTAGCCCTTCCTTTTGACTAGATATAGATTTGAGATCATGAAAAATATTGCCATTATCGGTGCCAGTGGCTACACCGGAGCCCAGATAACCGCGTTGATTGAAAATGACCCCGGGCTCAGTGTGCAGGGATTGTATGTTTCTGAAAATAGCCTCGACAAAGGCAAAGCGTTAGCTGACCTTTATCCAGTATATCAACACATTCCCTATGTCTTGCAGCCGCTAACTGCAGCCGCTAAAGCGCAGATCGTTGCCGAATCCGCTGCGGTGGTGCTAGCAACGGAACATGCCGTCAGTCTGGAACTGGCCGCATGGTTCTACCAGCAAGGGCTGAGCGTGTTTGACCTCAGTGGCGCCTATCGTTTTGCTGACGCTGCGCAATACCCTAAATGGTATGGCTTTGAACACACACAGCCTGAAGTATTAGCGCAGGCGGTTTACGGTTTGGCTGAGTGGAATGCTGACAAGATTGCCGCGACACGCATGATTGCGGTGCCTGGCTGTTATCCAACCGCATCCTTATTAGCGTTGAAACCCGTGAAATCTCTGCTCACCGCTAATTGGCCGGTGATCAATGCCGTCAGTGGGGTGACGGGTGCCGGCCGCAAGGCGCAGTTACATACCAGTTTTTGCGAAGTAAGCCTGACGCCTTATGGTGTGCTCGGCCATCGCCATCAACCAGAAATTGCCACTCATCTGGGGCAGCAAGTAATTTTTACGCCGCATCTGGGCAATTTTAAGCGGGGCATTCTGGCAACCATTACCGCGCAACTGCAGCCTGGAACCACCACTGAACAAGTAGCTCAGGCCTATAGCATTTACGATGATTCACCGCTGGTAAAGGTCAACCATAATCGCTTCCCGAAAGTTGATGATGTGGTGTTGACACCTAACTGCCATATCGGCTGGAAGTTTGATGAGGCGAGTGGTTATCTAGTGGTAGCGAGTGCTATCGACAATTTGATGAAAGGTGCTGCTAGCCAGGCGCTGCAGTGCATAAAGATTCATTTTAATCTTTGATTTAATCGACCCTTGAGGCATTTTGAGAGTTTTCTTTATGAGCACAAATGACAGTGTGTTGGTTCTGAAAGTCGGTGGCGCGTTGATGCAGTGCGAGATGGGCATGGCACGACTGATGGAAACGGCTGCCAAGATGTTGTCCCAGGGACAGAAAGTGGTACTGGTTCACGGCGGCGGCTATTTGGTGGACGAACAGTTACAGGTGAATGGCATGGAAACCGTTAAGTTGGACGGCTTGCGTGTCACCCCTGCTGAGCAAATGCCCATCGTTGTTGGAGCTTTAGCTGGCACCTCTAACAAAATTTTGCAAGCTGCCGCGGTAAAAGCCGGGATTGTGGCCGTGGGCATGAGTCTGGCAGACGGTCATCTGGTGGATGCACGTATTAAAGATGAACGCCTTGGCTTGGTGGGCGAAGTGTCACCTAAAGATGGTACATATATCAATTTTGTGCTGGCACAAGGTTGGATGCCAATCGTCAGTTCTATCGCTGTGTCAACAAGCGGCGATTTGCTGAACGTGAATGCTGATGAAGCCGCTACCGTACTGGCAAAACTCGTGGGCGGTAAGCTGGTATTGCTATCTGACGTATCTGGCGTCTTGGACGGTAAAGGCCAGTTAATTCCACAACTGAATCGCGAACAGATCCAACAGCTGGTAAAGCAGGGCGTTATCGAAAAAGGCATGAAAGTTAAAGTAGAAGCTGCGCTAGATGTGGCGGAGCAGATGGGGCAACCGGTACAGGTAGCCTCATGGCGGGATGCAGCCCAGTTGGCTGCCCTTGCCCGGGGAGAGAACATCGGAACCCAAATTCAACCGTAAGTAAGGATTAGTTATGAAGCACCTGTTGTCCCTTAAAGACCTGAGCCAATCGCAACTGTTGGCATTGCTGGATCTCGCCGTAAAGATCAAGGCCAGCCCAGCCGAATACCGTCATGCACTCGATGGCAAGAGTGTGGTGATGCTGTTCGAAAAGCCCTCATTGCGTACCCGAGTAAGCTTTGATATCGGTATCAACAAGCTCGGTGGTCACTGTGTCTACATGGATCAGCAAAATGGTGCTTTAGGTAAACGGGAATCCGTGCGTGACTTTGCTGGCAACATTTCACAATGGGCGGATGCCATTGTCGCGCGGACCTTCAGCCATGTGACGGTGGAAGATCTGGCTGAATACGCCACAGTGCCAGTGATTAACGCCTTGTCGGATCTGTATCACCCCTGTCAGGTGCTGGCCGATTTTCTGACCCTCAAGGAAGCCACTGGCAGTCTGCAAGGGCTAAAACTGGCTTACATTGGTGATGGTAACAATGTGACTAACTCTCTGATGCTGGGGGCCGCAATCCTTGGTGCTCAGATGACGGTCATCTGTCCAGAAGGGCATTTCCCTGACGGTTTTGCTGTGACTCAAGCGCAGCAATTGGCGGCAGTTCACGGCGGCAGTTTATTGCTAACACCGGATGTGAGTGCACTCGAAGGCGCAGATGCGGTCTACACTGATACATGGATCTCCATGGGTGACAGCACCAAATTGTCAGATATTGCCGTCAAGTTTGCGCAATATCAGGTGTCAAAAGAACTGATGGAAAAATATAAGGTCAAGTATTTCATGCATTGCTTGCCCGCTCACAGAGGGGTAGAGGTGACGGATGAAGTCATGGACGGTGAAGGTTCGTTGATCCTGCAGCAGGCACAAAACCGGATGCACGCCCAAAATGCGGTACTTGTTACTCTGTTAAGTTGATGGCCAACGGCCTTTTAATCCAGGAAATATAAGATGTCTATTGCACAGAAAAACACTCAAGTGAAAAAAGTGGTGCTGGCTTACTCTGGTGGTTTGGACACCTCGGCCATCATCCCATGGCTGAAAGAAAACTATAATAACTGCGAAATTGTGGCCTTTTGTGCCGATATCGGTCAGGACCCAGCAGAGCTGGTGGGCTTGACTGAAAAGGCGCTGGCATCAGGCGCATCTGAGTGCCATATCGTCGATTTGAAAGAAGAATTTGTTAAAGATTACATCTACCCAACCATCGCCACAGGTGCCATTTACGAAGGAACTTATCTACTGGGTACTTCTATGGCGCGCCCCATTATCGCTAAGGCGCAGGTTGAAGTTGCCCGTAAAGTAGGTGCTGATGCGCTGGCGCACGGTTGTACCGGTAAAGGTAACGACCAGGTGCGGTTTGAAGGCTGTTTTGCTGCTTTGGCGCCGGATCTGAAAGTGATTGCCCCGTGGCGGGAATGGACCATGCAGAGTCGTGAAGACCTGCTGGCCTATCTGGCGGAACGCCATATCAAAACTACCGCGTCAGCAACCAAGATCTATAGCCGTGACGCTAACGCTTGGCACATCTCTACCGAAGGCGGTGAGCTGGAAAGCCCATGGAACGAGCCTAGCAAAGCAGTGTGGACTTGGACCGTTGAACCAGAAGACGCCCCAGATGCACCTGAATATGTCACTGTAGAAGTGAAAGATTGCCGTGTGACCGCGGTTAATGGTGAACAATTAGCACCTTATGCCGCCTTGGTGAAGCTCAACGAAATCGCTGCGGCTCATGGTGTTGGCCGTGTCGATATCACCGAAAACCGGCTGGTGGGCATGAAATCTCGTGGCTGCTATGAAACACCCGGCGGCACTGTGATGATGGCCGCGTTGCGTGCTGTCGAAGAGTTGGTACTGGACAAGACCAGTCGCGCCTGGCGTGAACAAGTTGCGGCGCAGATGGCGCACCTGGTGTATGACGGCCGCTGGTTTACCCCGCTGTGTGGTTCGCTGCTAGCCGCTTCTGAAGCGCTGGCGAAAGATGTTAACGGCGAAGTGGTGATCAAGCTTTATAAAGGTCAGGCGACTCCAGTGAAAAAACGCTCGCCTAACAGCCTCTACTCAGAAGCATTTGCCACCTTTGGTGAAGATACTGTGTACGACCAGAAACATGCAGAAGGCTTTATCCGTTTGTATTCTCTGGCAAGCCGTATTCGCGCCATCAACAGCAATAAGTAAGTCTGTGATTTATGGGGCGCTCAGGCGCCCCTTTGTTTATCAGCAACAGAGGAATTTCAACATGGCATTATGGGGCGGCCGTTTCAGTGGCCCGAGCAGCGAACTTTTCCAACTCTTCAACGACTCATTGCCGGTAGATTATCGTCTGGTAGAACAGGACATTCAGGGCTCAGTCGCTTGGGCGGCAGCCATTGCCAAAGCTGGCGTGTTGACTGAGGCGGAACTGGCGTCATTGCAACAAGCACTACAGGAATTGCTCGTTGAAGTAAAAGATCAGCCACAGCTGATCCTGAGTTCCGGCGCTGAAGATATTCACAGCTTTGTGGAACAAAAGCTGATCGAAAAAGTGGGCGATCTCGGCAAAAAACTACATACCGGACGTTCCCGCAATGATCAGGTCGCCACTGATCTCAAACTGTGGTGTAAAGAAGAAGGTGAGCATTTACTTACCTTACTGGTACAGTTAAAACAGGCCATGCTGGCGCTTGCTGAGCGCGAGCTGGATGCGGTGATGCCAGGATACACCCACCTGCAACGGGCGCAGCCGATCACTATGGGGCATTGGGCCTTGGCCTATGTGGAGATGTTTGAGCGTGACCTCAGCCGCTTGCAAGATACCATGACTCGCCTTAACACTTGCCCATTAGGCAGTGGTGCACTGGCTGGCACAGCTTACCCGGTTGACCGTAAAGCCTTGGCGCTAAGCTTGGGGTTTGCTGCCCCGACACTGAACAGTCTCGACAGCGTCTCTGATCGTGACCATGTGGTGGAGCTGTGCAGTGATGCCGCTATCAGCATGATGCACCTTAGCCGGATGGCGGAAGATATGATTTTCTTCAATTCCGGCGAAGCAAATTTCATTGAGTTGGCTGATAACGTCACCTCGGGTTCGTCCTTGATGCCGCAGAAGAAAAACCCGGATGCACTGGAGTTGATCCGCGGTAAAACCGGCCGGGTGTATGGTTCTTTGACCGGTATTCTGACCACTATGAAAGCGTTACCGCTGGCATACAATAAAGACATGCAGGAAGACAAAGAAGGCTTGTTCGACGTGATGGACAGCTGGAGTTTGTGTCTGAAGATGGCAGCCTTGGTGCTGGAAGGTGTAAAAGTAAACCGTAATCGTGCTTTGCAGGCCGCCCAGCAGGGCTACGCTAATGCCACCGAATTGGCCGATTACTTGGTCTCTAAAGGCATGCCATTCCGTGAAGCACACCATGTGGTGGGGGAAGTGGTGTTAAAAGCGATTGCCGAAGGTAAACCGATAGAACAGTTGCCGTTGGCGACTTTACAGTCCTATGCCGCAGTAATTGCCGAAGATGTTTATCCCAATCTCACCATTGAAGCGTGTCTCGATAAACGGAATGTACTTGGCGGTACTGCCGTAGCGCAGATCCAGGCCGCATTGGCTGCCAAGAAATACTAATCAGTCAGCGCCATAAAAAACGCGCCTTTTCGGCGCGTTTTTTATGGGCGGTTACTCGAAAAATTAATGAAACAGTTCTTCTGACGATTTGCCTGAGTCGAGGAAGATATTGCCATCTTCCGTACTGTCATTGGCATATTCTTTAGGCTCAGTTCCTTGAATAAAGTATTCAAAGTCACTGGTGTAGTCATTTTTGCGGGATAACTTGCCGGTCGCCAGATCAATACGCACGGAAACAATCCCTGGCGGCGGGGTTATGGAAATCTCTGGGGTGCCCTCTAACGCATCGTGCATAAACTCATTCCAAGCGGGGCCAGCGGTTTTGGCACCGGATTCGGCACCAGAGATCTGATCTTTGGCACCGTTTGGATTCCAGGCCACACGCCCTAATTGGCGGCTGTGGTCATCAAATCCAACCCAGGCAGTGGTCACCAGACTAGGATTAAAACCGCTGAACCAAGTATCGCGCGATTCATTGGTTGTCCCGGTCTTACCCGCAATATCATGGCGTTTGATGACGCGTGCGGCCCGCCAAGCAGTACCATTCCAGCCAGTACCATGATTCCAGTCACCGCCACCCCAGATCACGCTCTTGAGCGCATCGGTGATCAAAAATGCGATCTGTTTCGATATCACGCGTTTAGCATGCCGTGCCTGAGGATTGTCACAAGTGTAAGGCAAATTATTAGCGCTATTGGTGACGGGCACAGGATTGTCCGCCGCTTGTTCCAGCGTGGTGACTGTGGCTGCGGCAGGTGCCGCAGCTAAACTTTCGGGCTCAATTGTTGATACTGGTGTATCACAGGCTAGAGTGGGTTCGGCATGTTCTATGGTCTTACCGTAAGCATCTTCTACCTTGTCGATAAAATAAGGTTCCAGCAGTAATCCGCCGTTAGCAAAGCTAGAAAAGGCAGTCACCACTTGCAAAGGTGTGACAGACGGTGAACCCAGCGCCAGCGACTCATTACGGTTCAGATCACTTGGATCAAAACCAAACTGGCTCAGTTTATCGACAGCCGCATCCAATCCAATATAACGCAATGTTCTTACTGCCATCACGTTCACCGACTGTGCTAATCCCACACGCAGCCGGGTTGGACCACCATAGACATCAGGTGAATTTTTCGGGCGCCAAGCGATGCCCTGACTCAAGTCGGGTTTATTTATGGGCGCATTATTGATCAGTGTTGCTAGTGTGTAGCCTCTCTCCAGTGCGGTCGCATAAAGGAATGGCTTGATATTGGAGCCAAGCTGGCGTTTGGCTTGTACCACTCGATTATACTGGCTCTGGGTGAAACTAAAGCCGCCAACCAAAGTGCGGATTGCACCGTTATGTGGATCCAACGACACCATGGCACTGGCAACCTGCGGCACTTGTGACAATTGCCAGCCATCGGCCATCGGTCTGACCCAAATCTGTTCCCCAACTTTTACTACGTCAGCAGCGGATTTTGGTGAGGCGCCTTGACGGCGATCACTGATAAAGCTGCGGGCCCAATTTAGTCCTTGCCATGGAATAGTGACGGTATGGCCATTGGTCAGCAACACATCCGCCTGTTTATCCTCAACGCTGACAACCGCAGCCGGTTGCAATTCTTGTACAGGTTCAGTTTTTCTCAGGGTTTCCAGCAGTTCGTTCTGTGGCGGTGGTGTATTCGTCCACAATACGGCTACGGGGCCGCGATAACCATGCCGTTCATCATAGGCATAAACATTGTTGCGCAGCGCTTTCTGGGCTTTTTGCTGTAAATCAGAATTGATGGTGGTATAGACGTTATAGCCGCCGGTATAGGCTTCTTCTTCACCGTATTTCTGCACCATATAATCACGCGCCATCTCCGAAACATAGGGTGCATATAGATCGATTTCTGCGCCGTGATACTTGGCGGTAATGGGTGCTGCCGCAGCGGTCTGGTATTCGTTTTGACTGATGTAACCCACATCCAGCATACGTCTGAGTACCACATTACGCCGTGCCATCGCTCTTTCTGGCGAGGTGATAGGGTTTACGGTGGACGGTGCCTTGGGGAGTCCGGCAATCACGGCCATCTCTGCCAGCGTTAGATCTTGTACATCTTTGCCGTAATACACCTGTGCCGCTGCGCCCACGCCATAAGCGCGCTGACCGAGATAGATGCGATTAACATAGAGTTCGAGAATTTCATCTTTGGTCAAGAGTTGCTCTATGTGAAGCGCAATAAATATTTCTTTGATTTTTCGAATAAATTTCTTGTCTCGGGTCAGGAAGAAGTTCCGTGCCACCTGCATGGTGATGGTACTGGCTCCCTGGCGTTTCTGGCCGGTTGTGATCATCACCAATGCCGCCCGTAGCACCCCGACCGGATCAACACCATTGTGTTCGTAAAACCGGGAATCTTCCGTAGCAATAAACGCCTGCAATAACGGTTTAGGTACATCGTTTAGCTGTAATGGGATCCGGCGCTTTTCGCCGAATTGTGAAATAAGTTTGCCATCACTGGAATATATCTTCAGTGGTGTTTGCAATTTTACGGTTTTTAGGGTGGCAACGTCAGGAAGATCTGGCAAAACGTAAAAATAAGCGCCAGCAATTGCGATGATTCCCAATAGCGCGAGACTAAAAACAGCAATGAGTATACGTTTTAACCACTTCACCGGATTATTCCATAACCTGTTGAGGGTTCAATAGTATATAAGGCGCAACGGCTGGGGTGAAGTGAATTGCAATTATTAAAAATAAACTGTGCAAAAATGTTAATAGAATATTATATAAAGATCACAACTAAACTATGATTGTGCTACGCTTTGGTTCAACAATAACAATAAGGCTCTGGGACAATGCTTTCTAATCTATGGAAGCGTCAAGCCCCTCAAATGGTCGGGATCGACATCGGCTCGCACGAGGTCAAGGCCGTTTTGCTGGGTAAGACTGCTGATGGTTATAGAATACAGGCTTACGCGGTGGTTCCCGTGAAAAAGGGCGCTGTTAGCGACCATGATATCAGGGACGCAGAAGCCGTTATTGAATCATTACGGCAACTCCGTCGCCAACTGCCAAAATCCAGTAAATTTGCGGCGGTGGCCGTTTCCGGGTCAGCGGTGATGACCAAAGTGATATACATGGATGCGGCACTGACAGAAGCCGAAATGGAAGCCCAGATCGAGATTGAAGCCGACAATCTTATCCCTTATTCCCTTGATGAAGTCTCCATCGATTTCGAAACATTAAATGTTAACAAAGCTGACCCATCCAAAGTGGATGTGTTGCTGAGTGCCTGCCGTACTGAAAATATCGATTCCCGGGTAGATGTGCTAGATGCGGTAGATCTAGAAGCTAAAGTAGTTGATGTTGAAGGCTACGCGCTGGGGCGGGCTTATGAACTTATTGCTGGTCAATTACCGGCAGATATCGCTAAAGGCGTAGTGGTGCTGGTGGATATTGGTGCCAATATGACCACGTTTGCGGTGGTGGAGCACGGAGAAACTACCTTTATCCGCGAACAGGCTTTTGGCGGTGAAATCTTTACTCAATCAATCCTTTCTTTTTATGGCATGCCATATGAACAAGCGGAGAAAGCCAAAGTAGAAGGCGATCTACCGCGCAACTATATGTTTGAAGTGCTTTCTCCATTCCAGAATCAGTTGCTACAGCAGATCAAGCGCACATTGCAGATCTACTGCACTTCTAGCGGTAAAGATAAAGTTGACCAACTGGTGTTGTGTGGCGGCACTTCCAAGCTACAGGGCATGGCTAATCTGTTAACCAATGAACTGGGCGTGCCAACGCTCATTGCTGACCCTTTCAAAGGTGCGTTGCGGGCAGATGACAGTGTGCAGAAACAACTACAGCCCAATATCAGCAAATATATGATTGCTTGCGGTCTCGCATTAAGGAGTTATGGGCAATGGCGAACATAAACCTGCTGCCCTGGCGTGATGAAGCGAGGGAAAAACAGAAGCGAGATTATATTGGCATTTTGGCCGCGGTCTTTATTGGGGCCGCCATATTGGTGTATCTGGCATTACAGTTTATTGGCCTGATGACGGATGATCAGCGTGGACGTAATGCTTACCTGCAACATGAAATTCAGCAGCTCGATAAGCAGATTGCTGAGATCAATAAGATTAAACAACGTAAAACCGATATTGAAAAACGTACCGAGATCATCCTGGATTTGCAGCAATCGCGTAACCTGCCAACGCATATTTTGGATGAACTCGTGCGGGTCATTCCTCCTGGTATATATCTGTCCAGTGTTGAGAAAAAGGCAGCATTATCTGGATTGAAGGCCGCAGTGAATCCAATAACAATGTGGCCAACATGATGCGCAAGATAAAAGCGTCAGAATGGCTGCAAGATCCAACCATGCAATCTATCGTCTCTCAAAAAGATGATATTAGAGCGTTACAACGATTTAGCCTCAAAGTCACCATTAAAGGTGAAACGCCAGCAACTACAACCCAGACGGCTAGTGGGAGAACGGCTAAATGAAATTTGATTTCAGTCAGTTCAATGACCTAGACATGGAAAATATCGGTGGCTGGCCGGCACAGGTAAAGGCGGTTTTTGCCGTTATCTTAGCCATTCTGGTATTTGTTGCCGGTTATTTCCTGTTTGTTTCGGATGCCATCGACGCCTACAAGGTTGAACAGGGTAAAGAGCAACAGCTCCGTGAAGACTTTCGTGCTAAGTACCAGTTAGCCGCTAACCTTGAACTATATCGGGAACAGTTAAAACAGATGGAAGCTCAGTTTGCTGAGCTGCTGAAGATGCTGCCTTCGCAAAATGAGATGCCGGGGTTGTTGGATGACCTGACCTTTGTCGCCACCGACTCAGGACTACGGATCAGTAGCATCGACTGGGATGCTGAGATTCAGCGCGATTTTTACATCGAATATCCCATCCGCATGGCCGTGACCGGTGACTATCACCAGATGGGGCACATGGTCAGCGGTGTTGCCAAGTTGCCTCGCATTGTCAGTCTGCATGATTTTGTGATCAAGCGTGAGACTGACGGCAATCTGTCAATGGAAGTGCTTGCCAAGACTTATCGCTTTAAAGAAGGCGCTGAAGTGCCGGCAAATAATGCCAAGGCTAAGGGGAAGAGCAAATGAGATGGATATTGCCCCTGATGCTAACAATGCTACTGGCCGGCTGTATTGGTGACCGTGCCGATCTACAACAGTTTGTTGCTAGCGTGAAACAAAATCATGTAGCTCGTATTCCTCCTTTGAAGGAACCACCTAAATTTGAGCATTTTCAGTATGATGCTGACTTGTTGCGGAGTCCTTTTGTGCCGCCATCTCGGGAGTTGACTGCCGAAGCGGTAGATACGACGAAAGACTGCCGTCATCCAGACCTCGATCGGCGCAAAGAGCGGCTGGAAACATACGCGCTGGATAACCTGAAAATGCGCGGCACGCTCAGTGACGGTGGCGTTATCTGGGCATTGATTGAAACGACTGACAGTAATGTCTATCGGCTTGGCGTTGGCAATTATCTGGGACTTTTCAGTGGTCACATTACCAAAATTACGCCTAGTCGTATTGAGCTTACAGAATTGATTCCGGACGGCTCCGGTTGTTGGACCGAACGCAGCAGCAGTCTGGATTTGACCGGCGAATAATAAGCAAAGGAAGAGAAATAATGAGATTTTCTTTGGTGCAAAAAATCCATGAAACGGCAGGCAACTGGTGGCAAGTTGCATTGGGCTGCGTGTTGATGGTGAGTCTTGTTCCTTGTGCTTTGGCTGCGAACAAACTTGTCGATGTGAAATATCACACCATCATAGATCATCAATTGGAACTAGAGCTGGTATTTGATGGCCCGGTCTCTGAACCGGAAATCAAACTCAGCGCCGATCCTGCTGCTATCAAACTTAATTTCCATGACGCAGTATCATCACTGCAACAAGCGGTAATTCCCATCAAGCAGGTTGGGGTTGAGCAATTGGCCACTGAGCAACAACCTGAGCTGCTACAGGTTGCGTTGCAACTTGATAAGATCCGCCCCTATCAGGGGAAAGTCATCGGCAGTACTTATCGGCTGACCATTAATGATGAAACCATGACTGCAGCCGACAAAGCGGCCAGTCCCTTTGTCAATAAAATCAAAAACATCGATTTTCATCGTGCAGGGGATAAAGGTGGCGAGCTGTTGGTGCAACTGGGCAACTCTGCCGTGGCTGCGGATGTAAAACAGGTCGGCGCCAAACTGGAAGTAAAATTTTATAACACCGATATCCCGGATGACATGCTGTATGTGATGGATGTGCAGGATTTTTCCACGCCGGTGCGCAGTTTTGAGACCTTCCGCGATGACTTAACTACCCGCTTTCTGATCGATATTAAGGGACCGTATAAATACGATTATAAACAGGAGGGTAACCTGTTCATGCTGACCATGAGTGAGGATGAAAAAACTACCGTTGTGGAGCCTGAGAAAAATACACCGGGAAAAAGCTATCGTTAGATTTTCAGAATATTTCGGTGCGTACCGTGTTGCAGATCTTGGCAGATTACAACCACTTCAACTTGGTAACCAGCGATACCGTGGAAGGCAGCATTACCCTGCGATTGGATAACGTCCCTTGGGATCAAGCGTTAGATTTGATTTTGAAAACCAAAGGGTTAGATAAGCGCATTGAAGGTAATATTTTAATGGTGGCTCCCGCAGAAGAGATTGCCATTCGGGAAAGTCAGGATCTGAAAAATAAACAGGAAGTACAAAAACTGGCGCCTTTGTACTCTGAATATCTGCAGATCAATTATGCCAAAGCCACCGACGTTGCCAAATTGCTGAAAGGTGAAGGCACCAGTTTGCTGACAGAGCGAGGCTCAGTTGCCGTAGATGAGCGCACCAATACCTTGTTGGTGAAAGATACTGCCGAAACCCTAGAAAATGTGCACCGCCTGGTGGATGTGCTGGATATTCCGATTAAACAGGTGTTGATTGAATCGCGCATGGTGACTGTGAGTGATACTGTTGCACAGGACTTGGGGGTGCGTTGGGGTATTACCGATCTGCAGGGGAATAAAGGAACCTCTGGCACATTGGAGGGGCTTCATCGTTGGTATCGGGTACTACGCCGTCTCTAGATGAACGTCTGAACGTGAACCTGCCCGCAGGTGCCAATAATGCGGCCAGTATTGCATTTAATGTGTCTAAACTGGCTGATGGCACAATTTTGGATTTAGAGCTGAGTGCGCTGGAACAGGAAAATAAAGGTGAGATTATCGCCAGTCCACGGATTACCACCTCAAATCAAAAAGCGGCATATATTGAACAAGGGGTGGAAATACCTTATGTTGAATCGGCTTCTAGCGGTGCGGCAACGGTGCGTTTTAAAAAAGCTGTGTTATCGTTGCGGGTAACACCTCAGATTACGCCAGATAATAAAGTCATTCTGGATTTGGAGATCACTCAAGACTCCAAGGGCGAGGTCGTGACAACACCTTTGGGTGAGGCCGTATCAATCAACACTCAGAAAGTGGGGACTCAAGTGTTGGTTAATAATGGGGAGACTATTGTGTTGGGGGGATCTATCAACAGCAGTTGATCAACAGTGTCAATAAGGTGCCTGTTTTGGGCGATATCCCGGTGTTAGGGGCTTTATTTCGTAACACTTCAGATTCCAATGAACGGCATGAGTTATTGATATTTGTAACCCCAAAAATAGTGACTGAAAATTTCTGATATTGCAGTGACTGTCGGTAAAGCCAGTGCCAGTCATTGGCTTTACTTTCAAGAATTTTGGCTTTAATGGTGGGGTGAGCTTGCCTAACGCCGCCATTAGCTGAGATAATCCCCGGTCAAGTCTCATTAGAGCAAGGTAAAAACATCCTGTCGGTTTGACCCTAAACCGGCTTTCGGCAAACTTTTCATAAGATTCAGACGTATAAGAAATGGCTGAAAAACGTAATATATTTTTGGTAGGTCCCATGGGTGCGGGCAAAAGCACTATTGGCCGCCACTTAGCACAAATGCTGCACCTGGAATTCCACGATTCTGATCAGGAAATTGAAAGTCGCACCGGCGCAGATATTGCGTGGGTTTTTGACGTAGAAGGCGAAGAGGGGTTTCGCCGCCGTGAAGCTCAGGTCATCTCCGATTTAACTGAAAAACAAGGTATTGTACTGGCAACAGGCGGTGGCTCGGTTCAGAGCAAAGACATCCGTAACTACCTCTCTGCCAGAGGTATTGTGGTTTATCTTGAAACAACCATCGACAAACAAGTGGCGCGAACTCAACGTGATAAACGCCGACCTTTGTTACAAGTGGATAATCCACGTGAAGTTCTGGAAGAGTTAGCAGAGCTGCGTAATCCACTTTACGAAGAAATTGCGGATATCGTCGTGAAAACCGATGAACAGAGCGCCAAAGTTGTCGCTAATCAGATCATCGAACAGTTAGGTTTTTAAGCTAATGAAGCAACAGATCCAGGTGGAGTTGGGCCAACGTAGTTACCCTATTTATATCGGCCAGGATCTGTTACTGCAGGCTGACAAACTGCTGCCAATATTGGCAGGAAAAACCCTCTGTATTGTCACTAATGACACGGTTGGTCCCCTGTATTTACAACAGGTGACCAACGTATTGGCAGCTAGCGCCAAACAGATCCATGCGGTAGAGCTTCCTGACGGCGAACAGTTCAAAACCCTGACACATCTGGAGCATATTTTTACTGCATTATTGCAGCATAACTGTGGGCGGGATGTTGTCATTGTCGCGCTTGGTGGTGGAGTGATTGGTGATATGGCCGGATTTGCGGCGGCCAGTTACCAACGCGGTGTTGCATTTGTACAGTTACCCACTACGCTGCTGGCTCAAGTAGACTCTTCTGTGGGGGCAAAACGGCGGTCAATCATGCGCTGGGCAAGAATATGATTGGTGCGTTCTACCAGCCCAAAGCGGTTCTGATAGATACCAATTGCTTAAGAACATTGCCTGCCCGTGAATTTGCCGCAGGAATGGCAGAAGTGATCAAGTATGGCATCATCTGGGATGCTGAGTTTTTTACTTGGCTTGAACAGCATGTTGATGAATTAAAAGCATTAGCCCCGGAAGCCCTGTCGTATGCCATTCGCCGCTGTTGTGAGATAAAAGCCGCAGTTGTGGCCGAAGATGAAACCGAGCATGGGGTCAGAGCCTTGCTCAATTTAGGACATACCTTTGGGCATGCGATTGAGGCAGAAATGGGCTATGGCAATTGGCTGCATGGGGAAGCTGTAGCCGCTGGCACAGTCCTTGCTGCTGAAACTGCAAATGCTATGGGATTGCTGGATGAGTCAATTGTTTGTCGCATCCGCCAACTGCTGGCTACTTTCGAGTTGCCGGTTAAGGCGCCGCAATCTATGGGATTTGGTGGTTTTATCAAACATATGCGGCGAGATAAGAAAGTCCTGGCTGGTCAGATCCGCCTGGTATTGCCTACTGCATTAGGGCGTGCCGGTGTTTTTGCCGATGTCAGTGACGCACTGCTGGAGCAGGTTATCCGCCAACATTAATCACTGTGGTGAGACGGGTGGCTGGCGAACAACTTCTTTTACCTTCTCAGGAAGCACTTCTACACAGATTACAGCATCTTGCCAGTTATGGTGAGCAGCTGGTGCTGCTTACGGGGGCCGCAGGTGCAGGAAAAACAGCACTGATTACGGCATTAGCCAATGAGTTGGAAGACTACAATCTGGCATTGGTGGCTTGTCCACAGCATGCCAGTGCGGCAGAAATTCGTCGCAAAATCATTATGCAGTTGTTGCCAGATCCGTTATTTGATGATGAAGCGCCGCTGGTTGATACTTTGCTGCGATTTGTGCCACAACTACAAAAACCGCTGCATATCTTGCTGGATGATGCCGATAATCTTCCATTGGAATTATGGGCCGAATGCCTATTCTTAACCCAACTGCAGTGTGCGGGCATGGCCGTGACGCTAACACTTACCGCACCACCAGCATTTACCAAACAACTGTTACCGCAATTGCCACAGCAACAAAGACAATGGTTATTACCTGTCAGTATTGAACCCTTGTCTTTAGCTGAGCGAGAAGGCTTATACCAAACACTGCTGGCGCGCGCACAACAGCCAACATTCACGCCGAGAAGCATTGTCATCAAACAGTTGGAGCAGCAGGCGGGCACTCCCGCTGAGGTGTTGCAACTATTGCAGTTGGCGCTGCATGGTGAACCGCCAGCCGCGCCGCGTAAGCCATGGCGTCGGATTATCTCATCAGCCGTGGTCGCCGTGACAGTGCTGGCTATCGCTATCTGGTACACAGATAAGATGAGAACGCCTTTACCTAAACAGCAGGCTACTACTCTGGTGTTTAGCACAACAACTGCCTTGCCTCCGATGTTACTGGCGTGGCTGCCTCACGCCTGGCGACCAGACAGTCACAGTGCTTTGCCAACAGCCGTCATCCCTTGGCGCGATGGAGTGCCCATGACAAGGTCGGTGGCACAAGTTCCAGAGCCCGATATAGCGATAGCGACAGAAACCAGCGAACTATTGCAGGACGCTGCTGCCACGGCCGATGTCGCCACATCAGCAATAGCGGTAGTGGATAATTCACAAAAAGTGGAGTTGGGGCAAGTGGCAAACTCTACCTCAGCCGAAACAACCCCGCTGGTCACCGCTGAGAAAACAAGTGCTGCTGGTGGCGTTGCTATAAGCAAGAAAACTAACGCAACAACCACTGAGCCTAAAGCCCCGGCCATTACCAAACCATCCGCTCCTAAGCCATCTACGCCTAAATCATCCGCTCCCAAACCATCTATTCCCAAGGAGGGATACACCCTGCAAATTGCCAGCGTGAAGCAACAGCAGTCGGTGGCGGGACAACTGGCGGCCTTACCTGTGGGCAGCCCGGTTTGGCTCTGTCGCAATGGCCCGTGGTGGGTGATTTTTAGCGGTCATTTCAGTTCGCGTCAACAGGCATTACAGGCCGCCAAAAACTGGCAACAACAAGGGGTGAAGCACCTTGGGTTCGGCCTTGGAAAACCTTGCAAAATTACCAGCCACAGCCGTTGCCTCAGCAGTGATATTTATTGTTAAACAGGGTACAATCCTGGGCTTTGTAAGAGTTGGCATCAAACGCATAAATGAAGAAAAACAACGAGCCTTTCTGAAATGGGCAGGCGGAAAATTCAAGCTGGTTGATGCCATTACCCGTCATTTGCCCTCAGGCCAGCGGCTGGTTGAACCGTTTGTGGGAGCTGGTTCAGTATTTCTCAATACTGACTATCCGAGTTACCTGTTGTGCGACATCAATCAGGATCTGATCGACCTGTACCAAATTATTCAGCGAGAACCGGAACGTTACATCGGGGCTGTTGGTGAGATGTTTGTGCCGGCCATGAATGCCAGTGATGCCTTTTATCGGGTGCGCGACAAGTTTAATCGTAGCCGTAGTGCTTTTGATCGGGCGGTGAGTTTCTTATACCTCAATCGTCATGGCTTTAATGGGCTTTGTCGTTATAACCGCCGCGGGGCTTTCAATGTGCCATTCGGCTCCTATAAAAAGCCCTACTTCCCAGAACAGGAAATACGGGCTTTTGCGCACAAAGCTTCACAGGCAGAGTTTGTCTGTATCGGCTATGAACAAGCGTTTGCGCAGCTCCGACATGACGATGTGGTTTATTGCGATCCGCCCTATGCCCCTTTGTCCACCACGGCCAGTTTTACCACTTATGTTGGTGCCGGATTCAGTTTGGATGACCAGGCAATTCTCGCGCGTTGCTCACGGACTACTGCATTGGATAAAGGGATCCCGGTGGTTATCAGCAATCATGATATTGCGTTGACGCGTGAGTTATACCGTGGCGCTAAAATGGAAACGGTCAGCGTTCAGCGAAATATCAGCCAAAAAGGCAGTGCCAGAAATAAAGTGGATGAATTAATCGCTTTATATGATCACACTTGTCCCAGAACCTTGGACGAACAGTCATCATAACGGGTTAATGCGGCTATAAATTTACAGTCTGGAAGTCGAACTACCGGAGTTGTTGGGAGTCATGTCATCCAGTGGTTTACGTTCATGGCCATGTAATAGCTCTAGTAAATCAATAAAGTGGAACTGACCAGAACGACTCTTACCACTGAGCCAATTCGTCCAACTGAGATCATCATCCTGTACCGCACAACGGTTATTGGGATGACTGCTGGGAAGCTTAGCGTTGTATTCAGTGACACTGCCGCAGTTTTGCGAGAGGGTATTATCGGCGGCGCTTAGGGCCTGAACTACCAGTGCAGCAATCCCCACCGTACCGGCAACACTAGCCAGTATCACTGCGGATTTTATGCTGGAGACACAATGCTCAGTTCTGGAAGTCATTTTCCCTGTACCAAAGATGTCACGAACCTTGGAGTATAACAAAACTGCTGTTAAATTAAACAGGTTTTTGACGGTGTTGTGAAAATCCGCTTTTATCGGCATTTGCCGCAGAAATACCGCACTTTTGCTAGAGCCAAGCGGCTACGCCGGGTAAAATAAGCGACTTCTTCAACATCCCGTGAGAATCTTATGCGACCTTTTCTGATAGCCCCTTCTATTTTGTCGGCTGATTTCGCCCGTCTAGGTGAAGAAGTTGATGCTGTGTTGGCGGCCGGAGCAGATGTCATCCACTTTGATGTGATGGACAACCATTATGTGCCCAACCTGACGTTTGGGCCGATGATCTGTAAGGCGCTACGGAAATACGGGGTGACAGCGGATATTGATGTGCATCTGATGGTAAAACCCGTCGATAGCCTGATCCCCGATTTTGCGAAAGCGGGAGCTTCCATCATCACTTTCCATCCAGAAGCCTCGGAACATGTTGACCGCTCGTTGCAGCTTATCCGCGATCATGGTTGTAAAGCCGGGCTGGTGTTTAATCCAGCAACACCATTGACTTACCTTGACTATGTCATGGATAAATTGGATGTGATCATGCTGATGTCAGTGAACCCTGGCTTTGGTGGGCAATCGTTTATCCCGGCAACCATGACCAAGTTAGCTCAGGTACGCAAGTTGATTGATGACAGCGGTTACGATATCCGTCTGGAAGTGGATGGCGGCGTCAAGGAAGATAATATTGCAGAGATCGCCAGTGCGGGAGCCGACATGTTTGTTGCTGGCTCGGCAATTTTTGGACAGGATGATTACCGCGCGGTCATTGACCGGATGCGGCAGGCATTAGCAGGGATGTAAGGATGACAGATTTCAGTAAGATAAAAGGGATAGCATTTGATTTGGATGGTACGCTGGTGGATAGCGTACCTGATTTGGGCGCCGCCTGTCGGGCGGTGTTATGCGACATGGGCTATAGCGAGTGCAGCGATGCACAGGTGCGGAACTGGGTCGGCAATGGCACCACCATGTTGATGCGGCGTGCGCTGCATAACAGCCTCGGTGATGAACCCTCAGAAATGCTGATGCAACAAGCAATGCCTTTATTTATGCGGCATTATGAGCGTTGCCTCAATCAATATAGCCAATTGTATCCTGGCGTTGCTGAGGTATTACCGCAGTTACATCGGCAGGGCTATCAGTTAGCGGTAGTGACCAATAAACCATACCACTTCACCATGCCATTACTTGAGTTTTTCGGTATCGCGCCGCTGTTTTCTGTGGTGCTTGGGGGCGACAGTTTGGCAAAGATGAAGCCAGATCCGTTACCGCTACAGCATGTGCAGCAGCAATGGCAACTGAGCAGTGAGCAGTTGTTGATGGTGGGCGATTCTCGCAACGATATTCGAGCCGCGAAAGCGGCAAAGCTAGCCTCAGTCGGCTTGACCTACGGTTACAACTACGGTGAAGATATCAGTCTCAGCGGCCCGGATGCTGTCTGTGACCATTTTGAGCAAATTCTGGCGTTATTAGCATCTAAATAAACGGAGCATATGAAACATCATGAGCAGTAACAGTAAACCTATTGTATTCAGCGGAGCTCAGCCTTCTGGCGAGTTGACCATCGGCAACTATATCGGAGCGCTGCGGCAGTGGGTGAACATGCAGGAGAGCCATGATTGCATATACTGCGTAGTGGATTTACATGCCATCACCGTCCGCCAAGATCCAGAGCAACTGCGTAAAGCCTGTCTCGATACGCTGGCAATTTATTTGGCTTGTGGTGTCGACCCTAAAAAAAGTACCGTTTTTATGCAGTCTCAAGTGCCAGAACACACACAGCTGGCTTGGGCGCTCAACTGTTACACCCAAATGGGTGAGCTGAGTCGTATGACGCAGTTTAAAGATAAGTCGCAACGCCATGCGAACAACGTTAACGTGGGCTTGTTCGACTATCCGGTGTTGATGGCGGCAGATATTTTACTGTATCAAGCTAACCTAGTGCCGGTGGGCCAGGATCAGAAACAGCATATGGAGCTGACGCGTGATATTGCTATCCGCTTCAATAATGCTTACGGCGATACATTCACGGTTCCTGAGCCCTTTATTCCAGAGCTGGGCGCCAAGGTGATGGCGTTGCAGGAACCCACTAAAAAAATGTCTAAGTCCGATGACAATCGCAACAACGTGATTGGCTTGCTGGAAGACCCTAAAGCGGTAATGAAAAAGCTCAAAAAAGCCATGACCGACAGTGAAGAGCCGCCTGTAGTACGGTTTGATGTGGAAAACAAACCTGGGGTGTCTAACCTGCTGAGCTTGATGTCAGGGGTAACCGGGGAAAGCGTACAAACACTGGAAGCGCAATTTGAAGGCAAGATGTATGGGCATTTGAAAACTGCCGCGGGTGAAGCCGTCGTTGCGATGCTGGAACCGCTGCAACAGCGCTATCAGCAATACCGACAGGATCCTGGTTATCTCAACCAGATCTTGCATGAAGGGGCTGAAAAAGCTCGGGTTCGCGCCGCCGTAACGCTTAAAGATACTTATGATAAATTAGGTTTCCTACTCTGAGCCTTGAGTCGGTAACAAAAAGCCGGAATGCTTAGTCGCTTCCGGCTTTTTTGTGCGCGTGTTTGTCTGCCATAACTACTTATGGCTTGGGCTCTACATAATCAAACATCCGGATAACTTTACGCACACCAGAGGTGTTGCGGGCGATATCGGTTGCCAGATCCGCTTGTTCACGGCTGATGACGCCCAATAAAAAAACCTCACCATTTTCAGTGATGACTTTAATGCGGGTCATATCCAGATTTTTATCATTCAGCATGCGGCCCTTCACTTTGGTGGTGATCCAAGCATCATTGCTGCGCGTGGTGAACGAAACCGGATTACCGATACGGATCTGGTTGTGTATCTTGCCGCCAAGTTGCAGATCTTGCACCAGTTGTACGGCTTTATCACGCAGGCGGGAGTTAGGCGCTTGACCTATCAGCAGCACATTACCATTCATACTGATCCCGCTGAGATTACACTGAGATTTGAGTTCTTCGTCGTTAGATAAAGCACTGCTAATACGAAACTCAGTATTGGTATCGTCCAGCTGGGTGCCGATCGGTCGCTCATCGTTGAGCATAACTGCCCCGCTGACTGTTCCGGCCATCATCGCCCCAGCACAGCCATTAAGCAGCCAAATCAGTCCCAGCAGGAGCAGATATTTCATTGATTATCGTCCTGAGGGAACAGGGTGCGGTCGATACTGTCACAAAGGCAGTGGATGACCAGCAGATGCACTTCCTGAATGCGAGCCGTTACATTTGATGGCACGCGGATCTCGACATCGTTGGCACTCAACAAGCCCGCCATAGCACCGCCGTCTTTGCCGGTCAGCGCCACTATGGTCATATCGCGGCTCAGGGCGGCTTCCATGGCTTTAATCACGTTGCGAGAATTACCGCTGGTGGAGATCGCCAGCAGAATATCGCCTGGCTGACCCAAGGCTAACACCTGCTTGGAAAATACTTCATCGTAGCTGTAATCATTGGCAATGGCCGTCAGAGTCGAGCTGTCGGTTGTCAGCGCTATGGCCGGCAAAGGCGGGCGCTCGATTTCAAAACGGTTTAATAACTCTGCTGAGAAATGCTGGGCATCACCCGCGCTACCACCGTTACCGCAAGCGAGAATTTTGTGGCCGCCCAACAGGCAGTTCACCATCATGGCAGCGGCCTTTTCAATATCATCAGGCAAGGCCTCGGCTGCATCGATTTTGGTCTGAATTGACTCGGTGAAACAGTCTTTGATACGTTCTAACATCCGTTCATCCTTCACTGACAAGAGTCACTATCATGCCACAGTTGCCGTGATTTTTCAGGCATGAAAAGTGTAAAAATAATGTTGATCAATGGCTTGCTAAAATGCTCCAGCGAGCCAGCTCACTTCGGTGCCGTCGATAGCTATCACATCAAAGCGGCAACCTTCCCTGATATTGTGTTGTTGCAGATATAAACTGGCCGCCTTGCGGATGCGTTCCCGCTGGGCGGCCGAAAGTGCCTGCAAGGCGCCGCCAAACCCTTTGGTTGCGCGATATTTTACCTCAACGAATATCCACTCGGAGCCTTGTTTCATCACCAGATCCAGCTCTCCAAAGGGATAGCGAACATTTTGTTCGACAAACCTTAAGCCTTGGCGTTCCAGAAAACGCCGGGCGAGTTGTTCAGCATCCTTGCCGCTCGTCATGTCATCAATTCCTTGTGATTACTGGGGCCGCAGCACTCCGTGCCAATATTTGCCCCACTGTAACTGCCGGTTCAACACTCCATCGGCACCTACTGACAACTGACCGGTGCGGCCGTTGAACTGATAACCTGGGAACGCGCGCATTTGCGCCAGTTTGTTCACCAATTGTAGTGAATCATAACCCATGGCATATAGGCGTTTCTGGGTGTTCCCCAAGAAGGCCAAAGTGCCGCGACATTGGCGTCAGAGCTATTTTGTAACAACCATGGAATATCGCTCATGGTGATATTGTTCAATTCCTGCACCGTCTGATGGCTGTCATCCTGGCGTGCCCGGCTGCTGGTGTAAATGGGCACGGGTTCGGCGAAGACACTGAAGTTCACATCGATATAAGGCTTGAGCAGCGGTAATGCCTGATTACTACAGATCATGTAAATGGCATCAATATCGCGCCGCGAACGGAAATCAGCTTTAATCTGGTTCCCCAGTAGATTTTTAATCTGATTGATACGGGTCTGGCTATCGCTGACCCCAAGGCATCCTGCACTGTGTCACGCATTTTATCAGCTGAGAAATAATGCACTTCAGCCGCTTCATCGGTGAGAGACTGCCAGTTCACATTAAAACTTTCGGCCATGCGGTGGCCAATATTGTCATCACTAACCAACAGCAATGGCCGTTCGATACCATCCTGGTACATACGCTGGGCAGCATCGGCCGATTCCTGGGTAGGTGACAGGGCAAAATAATACTTGTCCTTATCCACGACTAATCGGCTGGTGTGGTTCAAAAACAGCTCTGGTGGTTTGGGCATGGCGGTTGCAACATTCTGCTGCGGCGTAGGAGCAGATGTTGCGGTTGGTTGCGGGTTTACGGGCGATTGTTGTAGTTTCAGCACTTGGTCAACGGCATTGGGCAGTAATGGCCCAATGATAAAATCAGCACCATTTTGCAATGCTTGCTGATAAGCGCTGTCGGCAGCAACGGCGGTATCGTAAAAATTGATGCTGATATTCTCGTCTGGTTCTGCCAAATATGCAGCCACAATACCTTGCCGCAATGGTTCAGCAATATCTGCTCGTTCACCGGTCAAGGGCAGCAGTACCGCAATGCGTTGTGGATGATAGGGCTTGGTACTTAGCGCCCGTTGTAAATCGGCCGGGAGTTGTAATGCCGCCGGGTGCGATGGATTGGCCTTTTGCCAACTGTCGAGATGGCTGACCAAACTGGCGGGATCAACCGCATAATGTTTGGCCAGATAAGCCAACTGCAACCATCCCAGATACATGGTGTCATGACTCTTGTTTGCCTGAGCTTCCAATGCGTCTTCTGGCAGCGATTTTAGCAGTGACCAGATCTGCTGATAGCATTTGTGTGCTTCTTCGGCAGACAGATAACCGCTCCAGTCACTTAATTCCCGAGCTTGCAGAATGGGTTGCTTAGTTTTTTCATATAGTCGTACGCGCATCTGGTGGTAGTTGTTCCACTGCCATTGTGGTAACTGCCATGCCGAGTTGAATTGCAATTTGGTCAGCGCATCACCAATATGCCCTTGTTGCTCCAGCACTCTAGCACTGAGGTAACGGTACTCTGCCTGTAGCTCAGGCTCTGCTGGCAGCTTTGCCTGTAATGAATTGAGGATCTCTGCGGCAGATTCCGGCTGGTTATTGTTCAGATAGGCTTTGGCCGCCAGTAACAGCAAGCGCTGGCGCGCCATGGGCTCGGAGGCTTTCGCTGCTTGCGCCATATAGACCGCAGGGGTAGCTTCTGCTGTGGCCAACGACGTAGTAACGTTATCAGTCACTATCGTTGGTTGTGATGGCCTGCTGCCACAGCCCCAGAGGCTGACCAATAACAGGACGGCAATAGTAGGCTTAATCATATTCTGGCTTTTCAACACAAGGCTGTACTCTGGTAAGATGCTGGCCTTAGTTTAACCTTCTATGTTGTCCAGCGAAAGACCGGACAATCTGTTCTCCGAGGTAGTTATGAGCGTGCCTGTTGCACTTTATATTGTTCCAACACCGATCGGTAATCTAGGGGATTTGACGCCGCGTGCGGTGGAAGTGCTATCAGCGGTAAGCCTGATTGCCTGTGAAGACACGCGGCATAGCGGTAAGTTGTTGAGTCACTTCAATATTACCACCCGCACTATGGCACTACATGATCACAATGAGCGCGCTAAGGCTCAGTGGTTTATCGAAAAACTACAGGCAGGTGAATCGGTTGCATTGATCAGCGATGCTGGTACGCCACTGATTTCTGACCCGGGTTATCACTTGGTATCTCAAGTGCGTGCAGCGGGCTTTCAGGTGAGTCCCTTGCCGGGAGCTTGTGCGGCGATTACGGCACTGTCCGCCTCTGGTTTGCCGTCAGACCGTTTTTCATTTGAAGGTTTTTTGCCTGCCAAAGATAAAGCCCGCTTGGATAAACTTGAATCGCTCAAGGAAGACAGTCGCACGCTGATATTTTATGAGTCGCCTCACCGCATCCTGCCAAGTCTGGCCGCGCTGGAGCAGGTTTTTGGTGCCGAGCGCCCCATGGTAATGGCCCGGGAACTCACTAAAACCTTTGAAACCTTTTTGGTGGGCAGTATCAGCGAGATCCGCGCCCAGGTGGAGGCCGATCCGAACCAACAAAAAGGCGAAATGATACTGATGTGCCACGGTTATATCAGTGCTGATGAAGACGTCATTCCCGCCAAAGCGCTAGATACACTGAAACTGCTGTGTGCCGAACTACCGCTGAAAAAAGCCGCGGCTATCACGGCTGAAATTTATGGACTGAAAAAATGCCCTTTACAAGCAAGGGTTGGAGTTGGGTTGGTAACAGAAATAGTTTGCCAGTGAGCCCGGCTAGGCTATAATCCGCGCCGAGTTGGCCAGGCAGTCGCTGCGTTCGCAAGAACGGGGAGGAAAGTCCGGGCTCCATAGAGCAGGGTGCCAGATAACGTCTGGGCGGCGTGAGCCGACGACCAGTGCAACAGAGAGTAGACCGCCAGCCTTCGGGCCGGTAAGGGTGAAAGGGTGCGGTAAGAGCGCACCGCGCGGCTGGTAACAGTCCGTGGCACGGTAAACTCCACCCGGAGCAAGATCAAATAGGGTTCCTTATGGCGTGGCTCGCGTCGGAACCGGGTAGATTGCTTGAGCCTGCGAGTGATTGCAGGCCTAGAGGAATGGCTGCCGCTCCCTTCGGGGAGAACAGAACCCGGCTTATATAGTGCCAACTCACCTCTTTTAGGCCCAGCTAACCAGCTGGGCTTTTTCTTTGTGGTGTTGTAAGGTTCACACCTGTGCAAGATTTATCGCACGCGATGGCAAGCTGCGTTGGCGAAAATATTCCACTTTCACTGCGCTTAGCTGTGCTGAATAGCTTAATGTGTTAAATAGCCTGCCACGGGCTGTATGCACATGCAGTTCAGTGGCACGCTGTGAATCCATCCCTGGAAGCTCGTCGCCAGCATCCATGCTGGCAACGGCCACTGACCCGCATGTGCTGGGGATTTAGGTGTTCTCCTGAATTATTGGTGTTGAGATGCAGCTATTATCAAGAATATTTGTCCCAATGTTTGTTAGTGGCAACCAATCTTTGATTTTTGTTAACCACTTGGTTGACCAAATTTTATTAATGCTACAGAGTGTTTATAGACTTAGGTTTTACCATTGCGTTTTCACCATCATACATGGAACAATAAATGAGTCAGTATTGGGTAGTTGGGGCATCTTGGGGCGGGACTGAACATCAAGATAAAAAATTCCTTCAACAGGGAATATGGATGCTTGGTTGGGAAAAAGAAGATCAACCAGCACAATATAAAAATGCTTTACAAATAAAAGCTGGTGACCGAATTGCAATTAAACGCATGAAAGGTCGTGGTCAAACTGGCATAAAAGTTCTTCATCTTGGCATTATCAAAGGTGTCATCCTAGATATAGATAAAGTTGTATGTACAGTTGACTGGGTTGCTACTGACTTAAACCGCAACATCGAAGAGAGCCGCGGTTGTTTCAAATCAATTCATGGTCCATTTGCAAAAGACGAATGGGTAGAAAAGGTTTTTTGTCTTTAGAAAAAGCCTGTAGTTTGTGTTAGCCAAACACGCTTGTCTGGGACATAAAACTCTCCGTTTGCTTTATCGCTGCGTTCTAAATTAACACAACGTAAACTACATATTGTCCGCTACTAGTGCGTTTGATAACAGAAGGAGTTCTTGTCACGTGATGGTGAACGATGAAAGCTATAAACAGCATAAGATATTCGCCAAGTTAGCTGAATACATAAATTTCTATCGTAGATTGTCCATGTCGGTGATGAGTTTTGCCACTATGGGAACTACGGCTTTAATCAATATTGATACATATGTTTATTCTTCAATTCAGGGAACCGTTGATTCGATAAGGACTCTTTTGGAAAAAGGGAGGATTAATGATTGTTATAGCTTGGTTAGGAAGTATTATGACTCTGTAATTATAAATACGTATTCGAATTTATATCTCGAAGAACATCGTGGCATTGAAAATAAAATTGTAGAAAAGATAAACAACTGGCTTCATGGTAAGGAGAAGTTACCAGAATTTAGGGTAATGTCACAATACATAAGAAATAGTAGTGTGCTAAATGAAATAAATGCTCTCTTATATTCTGATTGTCGTTATAAGATGATCAGGGATCGCTGTAATGACCATACGCATTATAATTATTTTCAGAATGTTCTTCTAAATGATAGTGATGTATATCTAAAGAATCGAGCTCAATCCCTAAATGAGCTGTCTGAAGATATAAGCTCTATATTCATTCTTCATTTGAGCTACATTCTTACAGTTTGCGAACATTATATGATGGCTAGTGATTACCTTGAGCATTTAGAATGCGGTATGACTCTTCCGGAAAATTCACAGCACTGGGTTGCTCCATTTGTGCAAAGTGCATTTTCCAATATTTTAAACAAAGAAAGAGCTGATATAGGGATAGTTATTCTAAAAAATACATCTATGCACTTGAAGGCTGCCGATGCCTAACAAACGCATGATCTGTGAGCCACACACAATGAGCTGTACTTGGCTCTAAAAATCCAAGGTATTTCAGGCCAGTTAAGTGGGGGTAATTTATACAAATAGTAATCTAAGGCGTACCAAAGGCCTGTAGTTCCCATTAACTTTTGTCCAACAATTGCTAGCAACCAGCAGGTCACACCGAATTCCTATCGGCTCGGTGTAGGAGTATTGAACAGACATTGCGCAAGTGAGGCATTTGCTGTTTTCGCACCTCCATGTGCTCCATCGCATTATTTAGATTTGGCGGTGATTTGAGGAAATAGCAAAGTTAACGCTTGGCTTAAGCTTTAATAAAGTCTGAAATCACTTAGCGATTCACAGGTTAATATATTGAATTTAAAGTATATCTATGCTTTTGAACGACGCCAGTATGGATGCAGGCGTCGAGTTTATAGGAATGTATTTCCCGTGAGTCACCAGGAAGTGTGCGCTTTGCCCAGGCACGTCTGTGCTAACATCTCGTGCCTCAGCGGCTAGCTAGCGGTGTAGTAATGTTTTGAGGCCATGAGGCTGACAGCGCAGGTACTGCGGTGCGGCTTGTACCTCAGCGCCCAGGGCGGCAGCAGCGTGCCAAGGCCAGCGTGGGTCGTAAAGGATGCCGCGCGCTAGCGCAATGGCGTCAGCCTGTTCCTGTTGCAGAATTTTTCGGCTTGTAGCGGGTCGGTGATAAGCCCGACGGCAATTACCGGCATCTGTACCTGGGCGGTAATCGCGGCGGCAAATGGCACTTGGTAGCCAGCGCCGATGGCAATTTGTTGCTTTTCCGATAAGCCGCCGCTGGAAACATGAATATAATCGCAACCGCGATGATCCAGTTCCCGTGCAAACGCAATACTTTGTGGCAGATCCCAGCCGCCATCAACCCAATCGGTAGCGCTGATGCGCACACCCACGACAAAATCACGTGGCAGCGCTGCCCGCACGGCATCGAATATCGCCAGCGGCAGTCGCATGCGGTTGCTGAGGGTGCCACCAAATTCATCATCACGCTGATTGCTTAGTGGTGACAGAAATTGATGCAACAGATAGCCGTGAGCCGCATGCAGTTCTACACCATTGATCCCCGCTGCATGTGCCCGTTTGGCGGCAGCCACAAACTGGCTGATACAGTCGTCTATCTGGGCGCGCGTCATGGCCTGTGGTGGCCGTTGTCCTTCGGCAAAAGGAATAGCACTGGGAGCGATGGTCTGCCAGCTGCGCTCATCGGTCGCGGGGAGTTGTTGGCCGCCTTCCCAAGGTTTATTGCAAGAGGCTTTGCGTCCGGCATGGCCTAACTGCACCAGCAACGGCATAGCTGAATCACGGCGAATATCGTGTACCAACCGTTGCAGCGCTTGCTGGCACTCATCGTTCCATAAACCCACATCAGCGTAGGAAATCCGGCCTTCCGGGGCCACAGCAGAGGCTTCAATGATCAGCATGCCAGCGGCGGACTGTGCCAGATTGCCATAGTGTTGCCAGTGCCAAGGTTGTAGCACGCCGTTGTCGGCAGAATACATACACATGGGGGCAATGATGATGCGATTTTTTAGGGTAAGACTGCCCAGACTCAGGGGATTGAAAAGCTTAGCCACGAACAACGCCTCCTTTGCAAAGATGGCTGCCTGTCACCGGATGGCGACTAGCAGTGATAGTGGTCATTGTAAGCACCAATACGCGATAGCTTGCAAGATGCTTTGCTCAGAAGTGGCTTTTAACTTCAAAACGCCATTCCCAGCCACTGACATGTTCGCCGTTGCTCATCGGCAAGCTAAAGTCGATGTGTACCACGTTGCCGTAACTGGAACGGGATGAATAGATACGAGCGCCAATCCCAATGGCGCCAATCGGGTGAGAAATCTCATTATCTTCGGCTAATGGGCCGCCGAAGGCGTGACCTATATCGATGAAGGCGGCCCAGCCCAGTTCTGCTAGCTGATACAGATTAATGTTGGGGTAATTACGTAATTCGGTGGTGACCAACCATTGATGATCCCCATGCTGGAAATCATTCGGGTAGCCACGCATGCCGGTTTCATCGCCCAGCGCTAAAGGTAAATCACGGAAATTATGCCGTGAACTAATCAGCTGCACTCGAGAATAAGCCGACCACTTGTGATTAAAACGGTAAAAATATTCGGCAGTGGCTGCTACCCGGTAGTAGTCGGGTTGTGCCGTAGCAAAAATACCGGCGGCGTCGAGTTGCAGTAGCAGCAATTCGTTGTCATCGGCATAACCACGGTTCAGTTGCCAATCAAGATGATAACCCAGACTGTCACCATCGTTGGTTTCTACCCCAAAACGCAGCTTATGGTGCCAGCCAAGATTAATATCTTCAGTAAAATTAATAAGATGTACATTAGTCATTACCCGATAATCGTCTTGTAGATACTCCCATTCAGCCCAAGGATAGGTAAAATTGCGATCTTGTGGCAGTGGTAACATGGGCTGGCCGACAATGGCGGTAAAGGCGTGACGATCACGGGTGATCCCAAAGCGCAAGCGCTGCCGGACATCGCCTTGCTGTTGCAGCAACATTCCCCAGTAAAATTCGGCAAAATCCAGACTTTCCTGATACTCCTGCAGGTCTTCACCGTTCTGGCGAAACGTATTGGTGCGGTCAACGCTTTGATATTCCGCGCCGTAAGCCCGAGTGTCCATCAGTGTGTAGAACGGTTTGTCGAACATCAGCCAGGTGGATTTTCCGTCATCATTATCAGCAAAACTGGCGGCAACGCGCGCATTTTTAACCACGGTCAATGGCGTTTCGAAATCAAACTTATAACCGGTGCGGTTTTCATCGGATTGGTATTCCAGTTGGGTTTGCATCCCCAACCCCAGAATATTGTCGTCTTTAATCCCAAACGAGTAGCGGTTCTTGCCGCCACTGCGGCCCCAGTCAATGGTAGGGAGTAATGACCACTGATCCCAGGTTTCCACCAGCAAATTCACCTGTGGTTGTGGTTGGTCATCTTTGGCGGGGATTTGCACAATTTTGGCATCACGCAGATAAGGCTCTTTGCGTAAAATTCGTTGCGCTTCCTCCAGCTGTTTTTGCGTAATCACATCGCCTTCTTTAAAACTTAGACGGTCGAGGACCACAGACTCGCGGGTATTGATATGAAGCGCGTTGGCCCAGTGATGCAGAAAGATGGCATTGGACGCTGATTCATCGAATATGGGGTTGCTGACAACCTGAATGTGACCAACCACAAAGGTGTTGTTAGCGTCATTGTTACTTGCCGGTGTTGCATTCACCGACAGCCCAATAGCGCTCGTTGCCAGTAACCACAGTAGCTGGTGATAATGCATTCTGCGCTCCCCAAATACACTCGGTTGTTAACCGGACTATTTGAATCATAGTCGTTTTTGGTGAGTGTGGCGGAATGCAGTTAGCGTTTTAACGATTCATTTACAGAGTAGAACGGGGGTTACCACTACGTTGGAGAAGATCAATCCCGCCACCAGCGACATAAAAATCAGGAACAGTTGCGCGCCTAGATGCGGCTGCGCCAGCAAGGTATCGCCCGATACAAACGCATTAAGTCCAAGGTAGGTTTTACTCCCTGGCACTAAGATCACTATGCCTTGTAGCAGCGCGATAGACGCCGGGGCTTTGGTCCAGCGGGAGAACAGATTGGCGTAGATCCCTACTGCCAAGGCACCAAAAAAAATGCCAATGGAATCGCCCAGATAGATGCCACCGAACATGGCGGCGACAAACGCTAAAATCCCGGCAAAAATGCCCCACGGTGCATCTTTCAACCGCGCTTTGAAAATAAACACCAGCGCGGATGACAACAAAGGCACCCCTAGCCAACTGGCCCAACGCGGTAATGATGTCGGTTCAACAAAGAGATCCTGCCCAAACAGCGCGTTACCAATGGCTACGCCTAAAACGGCACCAAAGTACAGTTTGAACAGCACCATCACCGCATCCATGATACGCATGGTGCCGGACATCAGATCGCGGGCCGACAGCTCTGCCAGCCCCAGTGTCAATGCCAGTCCAGGGATAAACACAATAATGCCGGACAAGATCACCACCGGAATATTGATGGATGGGTCTAGCTGCGCTAATCCGCAACTGACAATGCCCGCAACGGTTGCCGCCAACGGCTCTAGCAACTCCGCCATCCGTTTAGAATGTTCGGCCGCGAATACCAAGGCATAGACCACCAGCCCAACAACACCTGACCAGAATACATCATTCCAGCTGGTGGCCATCAGCATGGCAAAGGCGGCAGCTGCACAACCGTAAGCCGCAAGTGTCAGCAATGGCCCGTAAGGATTGGGCATTTCAGCAATTTGCTCGAGCCGTTGTAGCGCTTCTGTCAGTGAGCGCTGGCCACTGCGCAGTTCTTCCACCAAGGCGTCGGTTCGAGCTAGGGCTCCGAGATCCAATTCTCCCGGTTTAACGCGGGCTACGTGGTTGTATTCCTGATCGGTATCGTGTTGTAACACAAAGGTCATGGAGGTGGGCGAGATCAAAAAATAGCCATCGAGCCCCAGTGTGTTAGCAACGGTTTGCAGGTGCGTTTCCAGCCGATAGGCCGGCGTGCCGAATTTGTGCAGTGCCTTGCCCAGCTTTATGATAAAGCGGCGCTTTTCCAGAAATTCCTGATTGTCCACTCGGATGCCTCGTACTTGTGTATCAAGGTCGCCGACAAGGCAACTTGCCAGTTTGGCGCGCATTTTAAAGCAAATTTATACAAAGGGAATAATGACATAAAAAATTAAATTTCCTAAGGTTAATTAAGCCATTCAGGCATAATGATGGCAGTATTCGGAGAATGATAATGACACTGTATATTTCAGGTTTTTATTGCGCATTAACTACGCTGTTAGCGCTGTTTTTGAGTGCGCGGGTGGTGCAGTTGCGGGCACGTTTTAAAGTGGGGATCGGCAACGGTGATCATCCGGAAATTTATATCGCGCGCCGTGCCCACGGTAACTTATTGGAAAACGCGCCACTAGGACTGTTACTGCTCGCTATTGCCGAGCTGGATGGCTTACATGCGGGCTGGTTACATCTGTTTGGTACCGTGTTACTGGTGTCTCGTTTGTTACATGCTATCGGTTTGACCCAGGGCAAAGGCAAGACCAATATTGGCCGCTTGTTGGGGGTGCTGGGAACTTGGGGCGTGATGGTGGCACTGGCGGTGGTCAATATCGTGCTATTCCTTGATGTATAAAGCCCTTTGACAAAATAAGGGTATTAAATTGTGGCTCGAAAAAACGCTTTTTGCTGAAAAAACGTTCACACTTATTCTGATCGCCCTGTTATACTCCGCGCCCCTGAAGGCCCAGTTGCCGGATATTGTTTAACCCAGTTGGTTGGATACACATGCAAGTCGAGTCCAGTTTATTCCGTTATCCCCGCTATCGTGCTGATTTGAAACCAGCACCGTTTCTGCCTATGTCCCGCAAAGAGATGGCGCAACTGGGGTGGGACAGTTGTGATGTGATTGTGGTGACTGGCGATGCTTACGTGGATCATCCCAGCTTTGGTATGGCGGTAATTGGCCGCATGCTGGAAGCGCAGGGATTCCGTGTCGGCATCATCGACCAGCCAGACTGGCAGAGCAAAGACGATTTTATGCGCCTCGGTCGCCCCAATCTGTTCTTTGGTGTCACCGCTGGCAATATGGACTCGATGATCAACCGTTACACTGCCGATCGCCGGTTGCGCACCGATGATGCTTATACCCCAGGGAATGTGGGGGCAAACGGCCAGATCGGGCGGTAACGGTTTACACCCAGCGCTGCAAAGAAGCCTATAAAGAGGTGCCGGTGATTATTGGGGGATTGAGGCCAGTCTGCGCCGCATAGCCCATTATGATTACTGGCAAGATAAAGTGCGCCGCAGTGTCCTGTTTGACAGTAAGGCCGACCTGCTGATTTACGGCAACGCCGAACGGCCTTTGGCCGAAGTGGCACATCGTCTGGCGAAAGGCGATGATATCAGTGAGATGCAGGACATTCGTGGCACCGCGGTACTGCGTAAAACCGCGCTGCCAGAGTGGAAAGGTGTCGACTCCCGCAAAATCGACCAACTGCATAAAATCGATCCCATTCCCAATCCTTATGGTGCTGATGATGTTGGCTGCCAGAATCTGTCTGGCCCCAGCAACAACAAAGTTTTTGATAATGACGCTCCACAAGCCATCACTGTGCAGCCACCCCGCCCCAAACCGTGGGAAAAAACCTATGTGTTATTACCTGCATTTGAACGGGTAAGTGACGATCGGTTCCTCTATGCGCACGCGTCAAGGGTACTGCATCAGGAAACCAACCCCGGCTGTGCCAGAGCGCTGTTTCAAATGCACGGCGATCGCGGTGTGTGGGTCAATCCGCCAGCGTTTCCACTGAATACTGATGAAATGGATGCCGTATTCGACCTGCCATATCAGCGGGTACAACATCCAGCTTATGGCAAGCAGAAGATCCCGGCGTATGACATGATCAAAACCTCCATCAACATCATGCGAGGGTGTTTTGGTGGTTGTTCATTCTGCTCCATCACCGAGCATGAAGGCCGAATTATCCAGAGTCGTTCGCAGGATTCCATTATCCGCGAAATCAAAGATATTCAGCAGAAAGTGCCAGGCTTTACCGGGGTCATCTCTGACCTTGGCGGGCCAACGGCCAATATGTACCGGCTGGGCTGCAAGAGCGAAAAGGCCGAGAAGACCTGCCGTCGTTTATCCTGTGTTTATCCGGTAATCTGTGGCCATCTGGACACGGATCATCAACACACCATCGACCTGTATCGGGCGGCGCGCGATGTGCCGGGGATCAAAAAGTGCTGATCGCCTCTGGCGTGCGCTACGACTTAGCGATTGAAGATCCGCGTTATGTGAAAGAGCTGGTGAAGCATCATGTGGGCGGTTATCTGAAGATCGCGCCGGAACATACCGAAGAAGGGCCCTTGTCGAAGATGATGAAGCCTGGCATGGGCACCTATGACAAGTTCAAGGAGATGTTCGACCAGTATTCAAAAGAAGCGGGTAAAGAGCAGTTCCTGATCCCCTATTTTATTTCGGCCCATCCCGGCACCACTGACGAAGATATGCTGAATCTGGCGCTATGGCTCAAGGCCCGTAAGTTCAAGCTGGATCAGGTGCAGAACTTCTATCCGTCGCCGATGGCCAATGCCACCACCATGTATCACACTGGCTTGAATTCACTGCGTAATGTTAAACATGACAGTGAAGAGGTGGTGGTTCCCAAGAAGGGGCGTCAGCGTCGATTGCATAAAGCCCTACTGCGTTATCATGATCCCGAAGGTTGGCCGCTGATCCGCGAAGCGTTGATCAATATGCAACGCGAAGATCTGATAGGTACTGGGCCACAGCATCTGGTGCCACCGGCGGGGCGTGCTGAACAATTTGCCCGTAAACAAGGCAATAAACCCGCCGCCAAAGGGCAACAGGGGCTGACCCGTTTTAGCAGCAATCAGTTTGCTACTGATAAGCCCACTGGGGCGAGCAAGGCTGATAAAGGGCCAGGAAACCCCACTAAACGCCAAGGGGCGAAGGCCAATAACACGACAGCAGATAACACGATAGCCGATAACAAGGGTGCGGGCAAACGTGGTCATAACCGACCTGGTGCCCGGCCAGTTTTTGGTAAGAAGAAACCCGCCTGAAGCGGCGGGTAATCTGGCGTCAGGCGGCTTTTTGCTGCGCCAATTGGTGCGCAGGTCTGGCCGCCGTTTTTGCCAGATAGGCCTGAATGCAGGGATAACCGCTTAAATCCGCTCTGCGCGCGGCAAGTTGCAGTGCCAATTCCATCTGAATATCTGCCCCCGAGATGCTTTCTCCGGCAAACCAGGGGTGCCGTGCCAGCCAGCTTTCAATGAGATTCAACTGCGGTGTCAGGCGGGCTTGGATGAATAATTGATCAATCCCGTTTACCAGCTTGCGCGCAATCGGACGGACAAAAAATGGCATCGGCTTTTCTTTGACTTTGCCCAACACCAGTCGCATCACCAGCAAGGGCATCAATGAACCTTCTGCAAAGTGCAACCAGTAGCGGTAGTCCAACAGCGCTTGCCCGGTTTGGGGGCGCCACACATGCTCGCTGTCATAACGATCCAGCAGATACTCGATAATGGCGCCAGACTCGGCAATGGTAAGATTGCCATCGGTGAGCACCGGCGCCTTGCCCAGCGGATGTATCTGTTTTAGTGCTGCCGGGGCGGCATAACTCGGATCGCGGCGGTAAGTGATGACTTCGTACTCTACCCCCAGCTCTTCCAGCAGCCAGATGATACGGTAAGAACGTGATGATTCGAGATGATGAACTTGGATCATAGTGCTCCCTGAATGTTCCCTGTGTGCAACCTAATCGGTCGTTGCCAGCTTGGCAGTCAAAACATGGTCTTGCCACTGACCATTGATTTTAAGATAACGTCTGGCGATGCCTTCTTTTTCAAACCCCAGCCGCGCCAACAGTTTAGCGGAGCGCTGATTGCTAGGCATATAGTTAGCCATCACCCGATGCAGCCGTAACTCATTGAATGCAAAGTCCAACGCGGCCTGACATAGGGGTGGCATCAAGCCCTGACCTTGCAGGGTAGCATCAATGCCATAGCCCATATAGCATGCCTGAAATGGCCCGCGAATAATGTTACTCAAGGTACAATGTCCAACAATCTGCAAGCCGCTGTCCAGCACAAACCAGTATTCGTTAATTGGCTCAGCAAACAGCTGTTGTAGCCGATGTTGCCAGTTGCTAAGTGAATGGTGTTCCTGCGGCCGTAATGGTTCCCACGGCGAAAAATGTGCCTGATTACGGTAGAAATAAGCCGATAGCGCTTGGGCATCGTGATGGGTGACCGCTCTGGTTTTCATCATTTTTATTGAGGTAAATTAAGTCTGGTTAATTTATCAGATATTAAATAAGAATAAAAAATTTTTTAGTTACTAACAGCTGAAATGTAATATTGATATATCTCTATTTGCACAAGAATAAATCGATAAAAATAACTAGCTCATGAATCGGATTCAGCTCCAATTTGATATTGAGTCAGCGGTTTTAAATAAAAGCGACCAGGATTAGTAAGGCCGACTGAATTAATCTTTAGCGATTACTCCCACTTCTTATTTTGGAAATCATTCCATTTATACACTTTTCTGGAAAGTGAGCACGGGAGCAATATTATATGAACAAAATCGATTTTTTAACTCGCCGTAATTTTATTAAAGGACTTGGCGCTACTGGGGTGGTGTTTGCGGCACCCTCAATGGCAACTGCTATCGCGGCGGATGGCATTCATTGGGACGAACAGGTAGAGATGGCCATCATAGGTTCTGGTTTCGCCGGATTAGCGGCCGGAATTGAAGCGATAAAGCACGGCTGTAAGGCGGTGACCATCTATGAAAAAATGGCGGTATATGGTGGTAACTCGGCTATCAACGGCGGACTGTTTGCCGCGCCGAATACGCCACTGCAACAGCAGAAAGGGATTAACGATTCCGTCGATATCATGGTGGCGGATCAACTGAAATCAGGCCGGGGCGTGGCTGATGAAAAATTATTGCGCCATATCGCCTCGCATGCCCGCGATGCATTACAGATGACCATTGACGCGGGCGCTGAATATTATCCCTATTTACAGCAGCTTGGCGGCCATTCTGTTCCCAGAACCTATCAGACCAAGGTCAGTTGTGGTGCGGGCATTACCCAGCCTTTGCTGCATGAGTGCCGGAAAGTTGGTGTCACTCTGCAAAACCGCAGTAAGTTTGAAGGTTTCATCCTGACCAAAGAGGGCGCCGTCGCCGGTATTCGTATTCGCTATCCCTATTATTTTGAAGATGAAAATAGCGGCAACATCGTGAATATCCGTGCCAGCAAAGGGGTGTTGGTAGCAACCGGTGGGTTCGCGCAAAATGTCAATCTGCGTATGGCTCAGGATCCAACGCTGACCGCAGAAGTTGGCTGCACGAATGCCAAAGGGGCCACCGGTGAAGCCATGTTGGAAATGTTCCGTCTAGGAGCGGTTCCAGTGCATCTGGCCTACATTCAGTCTGGCCCGTGGGCATCGCCGGATGAAGGTGGATTTGGCTATGTTTCTAACTACGCTATTTTTAATTTCCCTCATTCCATTGCGGTGAACTGCCTGACCGGTAAGCGTTTCATGAATGAAATTGCAGACCGTAAAACCCGCGCCGATGCCGAATTAGCCTGTCGGGATGCAGCCGGTAAACCGTTACCACCTATCATGATTACCAGTTATGCCCACGCCAAGGAACATCCTACCTGCGAGAAAGTGCTGAAGTATGGTGTCGGCTGGAAGTTTGACAGTTTGCAAGCCATTGCTAAGCGTTTCAACATTCCGTTGCAGCCATTGCAGCAGCAAGTGGACGAATACAATGCCTATGTGAAGGCGGGGGACGATAAGCAGTTTGGTAAGAGCATGGCTAAGGCCAAAGACATGTATATCGCTGCACCGTACACAGTTGTGCGCTTGTGGCCGAAGGTGCATTACTGCCAAGGCGGGGTGCAGGTCAATGCCAATGCCGAAGTGCTAGACAGTAATACTGGTAAAGCAATCAAAGGGTTGTATGCAGCTGGAGAAGTGTGTGGCGGTATCCATGGCGTCAGTCGGCTCGGCAGTTGCTCCATCCCTGAATGTATGGTGATGGGCATGACCGCTGCTCGCAGCATGATGGGCGCTTAAAGGAGGAATCGACAATGAAATCATTTTTTCCGGTGCCGCGATGATGGCAATGCTGTTGGCATTTTCTTCCACTGTGGTTGCGGGCGAAACCCTTGTGGCGCAAGGCAAAATACTCGGACGTAGTTACCACCAACAACTGTATACGCAGCATAAGTGTGCTGCCTGTCATGGGGTGGATAAACCGAGCAGTCGTGCGCCTGATAACAGCTGTCTAAAATGCCATTCTGTCGACAAACTGGCGCAGCAGACCGCCAGACAGGGCGATGAACTATGGCAAAACCCGCACAATAATCTGCATTATGGTAAAGATGTCCCTTGTACTGAATGTCATGGTGAACATGTCGTTAAACAGCCGCTTTGTAAGGACTGCCATACCTTTAAATTCAGTAACTTCAAAGAGTGATCACCATTTGTGACCGCTGTGGGTGGTAACTAGGAATAGTTACCACTCTTTTTATGTCGCAGTGACAACCGTGACAAGTTGGCTTTGAGTAGCTCTTTTAGCTGTTCAATCGCTTTGGATTCAGATGCCGGGTTAACGTACAGCGACTCATTGAACAATGGCAATGATGGCAGTCCATGTGTGTCGGGATCCAATATCTGCATTTTGTCACTGACTCGGAATTCTGCCAGCGGTGCAATCACTAGATCATCCTCCACGGCACTGCAGATTGCCTGCGGCGATGGTGTGGTTAGCAGGACATTCAGTGGCCGCATCAACAGATTGTGGTTCGCAAATACCTGAACCCTGATGGGGCAATTTTCTGGATATAGTGCCACCGGGATCACGGTGCGTTTGTACGCCTGCCCATTTTTGGCTGCACTCCACACAAAGCGTCGCTCAAAGAGAAATTCACTGTTGGGTTGAGGTTTCCAGTGGGTGGCAATAATGGCATCAAATTCCCCATTTTGCAGCCGGCGGAACAGATTGCCGGAAACATCGGTATCTATCACTAACTGCAAGTGAGTAAATTCGCGGATAAATTCGATCAGACCGCTTTCCAGATACCATTTGACATAGTCGGTGGGGATCCCCAGGCGAATTGTTTGCTGGCTGTCTTCTTTCAATTCATCCATCGCCTGGCTACTGAGTTGCAACATCTTGTAGGCATAGTTCAGCAGTTTTTCGCCCGCGTCTGTCAGTTTGGCGCCTTTGTTATCGCGCAGTAACAATACCTGACCAACGCTCTCTTCCAGCTTCTTGATCTGCAAACTGAGCGCCGACTGAGTACGGCAGAGGCGCTCAGCGGCTTTTGACAGATTACCGGTTTCGGCAACGGCAATCAGACTTTCCAATAATTCTAATTTCAGCATCAAATATTGCAGTTGCTTATGGTGCCTTAATTATTACTCAATAAGGATTAACTCCCTAGGCTGATATTATGAGAGTGTGAAGAAAGGCTATTATTTAGGAGGCCAAAATGAGCAGCTGGCAACAGCGTTGTAATTATTTAGTGTCTTTAGCACAAAATAAATTACGTGGCCATAAAGTATTTGACCTTTGTCGTTCTCATCTTGTTGAAATTAGCCAAATATCGCGCGGGACAATCTATAATCATTTTCCACATGAGTCAGATTTAATCGTTGCGGTTGCGGCGGCTGAATTTAATGATTTCTGGCATCAGGCGCAAAGTATCACCCAGTATCCGCACAACCCTTTATATTGGTATCTGTACCATTATTGCTGGCGTTTACATGAAGTGACCTGTCGCAAACGGTTTGTAATTTCACGGGTGATGCCCAATACCGAGTTGCAGCAACAGGCCAGTGCTGATCATCAGGCGGCGTTTACAAAAGCCTATGAACGCTATCTGTACTGGAATCGACAGCAGATCCAACAGATGGGGGAAGTGCAAGGTTTTGACCGTTGCACATTGGTACGGGACTTCATTCGTGGCACCATGATCAACGTCAGTGAAGAGGCTGTTGATGCTCATGATGTGCAGCTCTACTATCAATACTGCTATGCGTTGATACAGCTGTTAGGGCAATCAGACAAACGTGTGCCGACTCGGGAACAGATTAGCCAGTGGCTTAAATGGATGACGCCAACCCCGGTACATGCTGACCAACGGATGAAATTTGCCTTAGAACATCTGATGACAGTTTGAAAGTAGAATGTTGTTAAATTGCTAACGCTTAGTTGTAATGTGCTGGTGGATGTGCCGAACGCTGGTAAGTGGCAACCCTGAACGATATAACACTTGATGAATGGGAGTTCATTATGCAGCAGGAATACAGCGAACAGGGGTTTTGGGAGAAGCTGAAAGGGTTTGCGCTAAAGGCTGGCAGGGACGTTGTTGAAAATGCGTTACTGCTGTATTACGCCGCTAAGCGCGAGAATACCCCAAGTGGGCAAAAACGATCATTTTTGGCGCACTGGCTTATTTTATCTCACCATTGGATGCGATTCCGGATCTCACACCAATCGTCGGTTTTAGTGATGATCTCGGAGCCTTGGCGGCGGCGTTAGCTATGGTCAGCATGTACATTGACGATAGTGTTCACGCTGAGGCCGCTTCAACCCTGAAACGTTGGTTTGGCGATTGATGTAATAGACTGATATTTTTTACTTTTTATTTTCTGTTTGTCGGTAAAAAATATTTTCTGGCGGCTATTCCGCTTTTACTGCATTACCGCTATGCTGACGGCGTTTTCACTCTGAAGATCATTTCCGCTGTCAGTGCCCGGCATCTATACCTCCGGTCGCTCAACTCCCCTGATATTAAATCCCTGTTGGTTGCGAGAGGCCTTTATGCGCCAGAAACAAGCCGAATTTACCTATATGCGTGGTGTTGCCATTTTACTGATTGTGGCCGGGCACAGCGTTTACAACTCTGGCGAAGGCTTTCCATTGATGCTGGAAAATCTGCTGCGCGGGGGCACTGCCTTGTTTGTGTTTATTTCCGGTTATTTCTTCCACCGGGTGTTCTATCCGCGCTTTGCCTATCAAGGATTTATGACGTCCAAGATCCGTAATGTGCTGTTGCCATTTTTGTGGGTTTCGCTGGCAGGTTTAATGCTGTTGCTGGTGGAATGGCATTGGTTACAGGGCCACTCAGCATCACAGTTATTGCTTGATGTTTGGTACACCGTTCGTAATGGCTATGTGCTGTTTCCACACTGGTACGTGCCGTTTATCATGTTGGTGTTTGCGCTGTCACCGGTTTTTCTGTTTTACATTCACTTATCTCGCTCATGGCGGCTGGGGTTGTTGTTGCTGTCAATGTTGGTGTCGATATTGCTGCATCGGCCGATAGGCAATGTCAATGTGTTGCAGTCCTTGCTGTATTTCACGCCGTTTTATCTGTTGGGGATGCTTTATTCGCAAGAAGAGGCTGTGGTCAAACGGCTGACGGTTGTGCTCAATATTCTGGCGTGGCTCGGCTTGTTCATCAGTTTGTGGGTGCAAACCAACATTGATGGGCATGTGGGCAATTATCACAAATATGCCCTGAGTTATGGCGGCATAGACTGGCAATTTGTGCAGAAATTCTGTCTGTGTATTTTGGTGCTGAAAGGCTGTGAAATATTGGCGCGTTGCGGCGAGTTTCCTTGGCTGGAGCGGATTGCAGATATGAGCTTTGCTATCTTTTTCCTGCACCCGATTTTTTCAATGTTGTTCGCCGATGCCTGTAAATTATTACACTTTAAACTGGCTCCCGGTTCGGCGCTGACATCCATTGCGTTATCGGTAGCTATCTTCCTGTTATTGCTGTACGGCAGTGTCTGGATTGCCAGTGCCATCAAGAAGTGGCTCGGAGACGGTTCGCGGCAGTGGATTGGCTGGTAATAATAAAGGCGACTTAATGCCGCCTTTATTATTCATCTGTGGCTATGACTATTTTGCGTCAAAGGTAAAGGATTGTCCGGCTAAAGCCGCTTCAAACATCAGCCCACCTTTGGCCGCGGTAAATACCGCCATGCCATTGATGTAAGCCGCGGTGGCGGATTGGTTGCCGCCATGTTGTCCGGCACCAGCTGAATTACCGGTAGTGCCGGCCTGAGCATTGGCCCCGAGGTTAATGGCAACGGCAGACGCTTGAGCACCAAATTCGAAACTGCCACTGGTAAAGTCATTGTAGGCTTTGGCATCTCTGAAAAAGATAATTTCACTGTAGGCCTGACCACCAAGCTGAAAACCAATGGAAACCTGGGTTAAAGATGAATCGCCGGTGTAAACGCCGCCGCGGTACACCCGACCTTTACCATAGGCGGCACCTATGCCAATGCCCCCTTTGCCTACGGTTGGAAAGATCGCGTAGCCATAGGCAGTATTAAAGAATTTGTGGGTTTCGCTGGCCTTTTGAAAAGTTGCCAATGCATCGTTATAGCTGTCTTCAGCTAAGGCCTGGCTTGAAAAGCTCAGACTGGCGAGCAGCGCAGCCGCTGCCAGTAAAATACTGCTAAAGGTTTTCATCGGAACCTCCATCTATCTGTTTAACGGCAGGTGTCCCTGTCGATTGAGCATTAGCTTACCGTCCAATGCTGAAAAAAACAGAGTGACAAAATAAAAAAGCGTTCTTTTTTGGCTACTTGTCAGCTTAGGTTCAGATAAAACGCTGTACGGAATAGCGCTATTGCATATCTTAATAGATGTTATGAAGACGGTTACTGACGATCTTTCGGTTGCTTTAACAGTTGGCGAATAAAACGCTTTTCTTCATCACTTAACACATCATCTTGGGTGGTGGTCTGGCGGTTTTCTCGTGCTGCGCGCCCACGAAGATAAGCGATATGGGTGAGTTGCTTTAAACCGTAAAGCGCCAGGGCATAAAGCGTTAGCAATAGTATTACATGAGGAAGCGTACGGCTGACAGAGGCCAACTGGTCACCAAATAGCAACGGCAATACAAAAGCCAGATTACGTACCAACCAATTGATGATGAGTGCTATCGTCAGCAGCAGTAGCCAGCGAAAACGCAGTTGCAACATTGGGTCATGACTCTGTGTCATCTGTCCGCGATGTCGGATGAGTAAACGCAGGATCAACCACACGTAGACCAAGGTTTGCAGACTCAGTGCCAGTGGCAGCAACAGCGCAAGTCCATTGAGCGGATTGCTGGTTTTGCTCAATAGTATGTCGGTCATATTGGCGTGATGCAGTAACAGCGCCAGCATTACCAGCAACATAGTGAGCAGCATTGGCAACAGGTGACGTAATGGCAATTGAATGCTGAGCAGGGGATAACACAAGCGACGGCAGTAAAGATATAACAGCGGCAACAGCAGAAAATAGGTAGGTTGCAGCAGGATAAACAGCAGGTGCAATGGTGTGGGGATGTTATCCCGATTGAGCATGCCGGTAAAAAAGTACAGCGCCATCAGTCCAAAAATACCGGTTAGCAGCCATCTCTGTTCACTGCGTTCAATGTAGAAAAACAGCACGTAGCCCGCCAGCATTAGACAATGCAGGCCGCCAAGGAGTGATAACCACCAGTAGGCATCTGTAACAAAACCACCAAGTGCCGCCACGGCGATCTCCGCCAGCTCTACTTAGCTCATTGTTATCACAGCGAACGACAACTGCAATAAAAATGTACTATGGCGTTTTTTGTCGCTTGGCGCGATTGGAAGCATTATGTGGGGGTTTATCGGGAAACGGTTTACGTTCGTTCAGTAGATGGCGGATAGCCAGCAATGGGTGCTGCCACAGCATCCTCGGGCCAGCGTAACGCATGATCTGTCTGACTTGCTCTTTCGGCTCGGCTTTATAACAGTGTACCGGACAATGTTTGCAGGCGGGTTTGGTTTCACCATAAGGGCAGCGATCCAACCGTGTTTCGGCGTAGTCTAGCAATGCTTGACACTCTTGGCACAAGACATCCTGTGTTTGATGATGTGCGCGGCAATATATGTGTGTCATCGCCGTAATGGTTTGTAATTCGGTTTGTAGCTTACCTTGTAGCAGTGACATAACGGCTCCTACGAACAGCCCATGTCACAAGTTTAGCGAAGGGCGATGTAGAGCAGTAGTGACAGTCGTGGAGAGTTTGAAGGTGCGCACAAAATGCAAGTTATCATGCGCACCCTTAAGGCATTTAGATATGCATGACTTTATCGGCTTCTAGCGTCCAGCGCGTTAGATCTCCGAGCGTGCCGATAGCTGCACCATCAACCAGCATCTCCTGGGTGACGCCCCGAGACTCAGCACAGGTTTTACAGAGTAACAGCGGTACCTTCTGCGCCGTCAGAATTTCCAGCATCTGTTGCAGGTTGTAGCTGAGATCTGGGGTTTGCTGTCCTTTGACCGCACTGAATACGGCATCTGACATCAGGAACAGTTTCAGTTCCGCCTCATTTGCCGCAAATTCTTTCATCGCTACGGCAATACGCAGCGTGTTAAACATTTTTTCTGAGCCATAAGGGCTGGCATGAGCCACAATCAATATTTTTTGCATAACCGATATCCTTATTTGCCTGAATTAAATGGCAGCTATATGACCGAATTACCCACGAGACGTTACACTGGTCACAGGATTGAGGACCGACAGGGTAAATCCGTAAAGTTAAATACTTGATTTTTACGGAGAGAATACATTAAATCTATGGTTGGTAACACAGTCGGATCAGCAAACCTTGCATAGTGTCTTGCTGATCATGCCACCCTCCCAGTCAAACGGTGAAACAACATGTTGAAATTGATAGCCATCATTGCGCTGATCGGCGTGGGGATATTTTTATACCGGCGGGCCCAAACGCTAGCAGCGAAAGAGAGCCCTCGGCAACCACGGGATGCTGTGCCAGCGAAACAGCACCAGGATGCAGATTTTACAGAAGCGCCAGCAACCGACGATACTCCGCTGCCAGAGCCAGAGCCAGAGCCAGAGCCAGAGCCAGAGCCAGAGCCAGAGCCAGAGCCAGAGCCAGAGCCAGAGCCAGAGCCAGAGCCAGAGCCAGAGCCAGAGCCAGAGCCAGAGCCAGAGCCAGAGCCAGAGCCAGAGCCAGAGCCAGAGCCAGAGCCAGAGCCAGCAGTGGCAACGCAAGGCGATATCAGTTGGGGCAATGTCACGCTCAAACGCGCCATGACGCAATATGCCGCGGCCGATGGCGCGGTTGCGCGTCATGAAACGCTGCTAGCGGTAGTTGCTGAATGTTACAAACAGCGTAAAAACCCGCACTACCTGCAATTGGGGCAGAGCCTTGCTAAGGAATATCCGCAACGCTTCCGCGATAGTATGGCGGCATTGCAATCGGCCGATGCCAAAGCCGAATTAAAAGGGGTTGGGTTTATGCAGTTATCAACCTTATGCAGCGATTCCGGCCATTATGAGCAGGCTATCGACCTATGCCAGCAAGCGCTGGACTTGGGGTTAGGCGATGGCACAGTGACCGGGTTCGATGGCCGCATCAAGCGCATTGAAAAGACCCGGCTGAAGGCGGGCGGCTGATTGCCGTAAGGGTATTGTGGGTTTTATGATTCAGACCCGGCCAATCGTGCCGGGTTTATTTTTTCAAGTAGAGGTCGCGGATGCAACGTTTATGTTTTGGGCTGGTGGCCATCTTGCTGTGTACTGCATGTACTCAGGTGCCAGAATGGACATTGTTCTACTATCCGCAGCAACAGCAACTGCCGCAAACGGTACACCACTATGAAGCCATCAGTGGTTATTATGAAACGCTGCAGCAATGTGAAGCTAAGGGCCATGGCATGCAACTGTTGGCCGACGAGCCGGCGGTTTTTCAGTGTGCACATCGCTGCCGCTTGGATGATGCGAATGTGGTAACCTGTGATCAATGGCACACTTTTACCCCTGAGCCTTGATGCATTTCAAACAGGATTTTTTGAGCAACTGCCGGATTTTTATGAAGAGGTACTGCCTGGCTTACCGTCGCCCCATTGGTTAGCGTGGAGTGACGACGCTGCCGCATTGCTCGGGCTGCAACAAGCCGATGAGCCGTTGTTACAGCAGTTGGCCGGTAACCAACGAATGCCGGGCGCCAGCTATTATGCCCAGGTTTATAGTGGTCATCAGTTTGGCGGTTACAGTCCACAACTGGGCGATGGCCGTTCAATCATCCTGGGGGAAGCGGTTGGCCCCCAAGGTCATTGGGATGTAGCGTTAAAGGTGCCGGACCAACGCCTTTTTCGCGGCATGGTGATGGTCGAGCCGTGACCCGTTCTGCTATTCGCGAGTTTCTGGTATCAGAAGCGTTATTTCATCTCGGCATCCCCACCACTCGGGCGTTAGCCGTTATCGGCTCAGAATTGCCAGTATGGCGGGAGAGCTTGGAAAAAGGCGCCATCACCGTGCGTTTGGCGCGTAGTCATATTCGTTTTGGGCATTTTGAGCACTGTTACTACAGTACCGGCGGCAAGGCTGAACGAGTGCGGCAATTGGCAGATTTCACTATCGCGCAGCATTTCCCACACCTTGATTGTGATGCTGCGGGCTACCAGCAATGGTTTGTTGAGGTGGTGGAAGCCACCGCTCGGCTCATTGCAAGCTGGCAGGCGATTGGCTTTGCCCATGGGGTGATGAATACCGATAATATGTCGATTGTGGGTGACAGTTTTGACTTCGGGCCATTTGCATTTCTTGATACTTTCAAAGAAGACTTTATCTGTAACCATTCCGATCCCGAAGGGCGTTATGCCTTTGGACAACAGCCCGGCATTGGCTTATGGAATCTGCAATGTTTGGCGCAAGCATTGACTCCCATCATCTCATCTGATGCGTTGCTGGCCGCATTACGGTGCTATCAGCCGATGCTGGTCAAACACTACCTGCAACTGATGCGGCAAAAGATGGGGCTCCCAGACGCTAGTGCAGTGCCTGCCGAGAATGATTTGGCGCTTATCGGTGCGTTTACCACCATGCTGGAACAACAAGGGCTGGATTACACCTTAACATTCCGGCAATTTGCCTCGTTAGACCCCACTTCGGCTAGCTCGGCATTACGCGATGAATTTGTTGATACCGCAGCATTTGATCACTGGCTGGCACAATATCGTCAGCGTCTCGGGCCAATCCCGGATGTTGGCCAGTGGCAGGCGCAGCGGCGGCAACATAATCCCCAATATATTTTGCGTAACTATCTGGCCCAGCAGGTGATAGTGGCTGCGGAACAGGGCGATACCGCACCACTACAGCGATTGTATCGCGCGCTGCGAAGCCCTTATGATACTACCTCGGAGTTTGCTGAATTTAGCCAGCGGCCACCCGCATGGGGTGAAGGGTTGATTATGTCCTGCAGCAGTTAGGGAGCGTTTGATTTGCAACAACTCATAGCGGGTGTTGGCTGTGCCACACTCGATAACTCAGAGCACACTTTACTGTTCGAATTGACCTGCGATTTTGAGCAATTTCCGCCACTGGCGGTGCAACTGTGTCAACGGCTAGATTTGCAGGTGCGAGAGCGTAACTGGGGCGCCGATCGGCATCAGTGGTTGGTGGAATTTGAAGGCACGCTCTTATGGCTGCATTTTGAATTTTACAGTGGTAGCTGCTGGCTTAGCTGTCAGCAACCGCAGGATTTTGAGGTGTTGCAGTACCTCAAAAAATTATGGGAGTCACAATGATGAGTGATAACAGTGCCGCATTTCATTTCAGCGGACTGACACCGGAACTGATTCTGGATGCCATTGAAAATATTGGCATCTATCCGGAGAGTGGGCTGTTACCACTGAACAGCTACGAAAATCGTGTTTATCAGTTTCGTTGTGACCGCGGCCAACGTTATGTGGTGAAGTTTTATCGACCCGAGCGCTGGAGTGATGCTCAGATCCTCGAAGAACATGCTTTTACCTTTGAATTGCAGCAAGCAGAAATCCCGCTGGCTGCGCCGATCCAAGTGGATGGTGTCAGCCTGCATCACTTTCAGGGATACCGTTTTGCCCTGTTCCCATCCATTGGTGGCCGCAGTTTTGAAGTGGATAATCTGGAACAACTGGAGGCGGTCGGTCAGTTTATTGGGCGGATGCACCAGTATGCCAAAGGCAGCCGTTTTCAGGCGCGAATAGCCATTAGCCCACAGACTTTTGGTGACACGGGGCTAGCCGAGATGCTGGCGTGTGAGTTGATCCCGACCAAACTGCGGCAACCGCTGCAGGAGGTTACCGTCGCCCTGCTGCAACAAGTGAACCAAGTGTGGCAACAGCAGACCCCTTCTAAAATGCGGCTACATGGCGACCTGCATCCGGGCAACATCTTGTGGACACCTGACGGCCCCGGCTTTGTCGATCTTGATGATGCTTGCAATGGCCCGGCGGTACAGGATCTATGGATGATGCTGAGTGGCGATCGCAACCAGCAGCAACTGCAATTGGAAGTATTGCTGGAGGCTTACAGCGAGTTCGGTGATTTTCATCCTTCAGAGCTGAAGTTGATTGAATGTTTGCGGGCGTTGCGACTGCTGCACTATAACGGCTGGCTGGCCAGACGTTGGCAGGATCCGGCCTTTCCTAGACATTTTCCCTGGTTTGCCAGCGAAGATTATTGGCAACAGCAATTACACGTGTTTGCCGAGCAACAGCAGCGCATGTTACAGCCGCCGTTGAGCCTGATCCCTTATTGATTTAGGTTAATTCCCGGAAATTTGGAACTCAGGGCTTGAGTTGCACTCGAAAAGAAGATTATTTTAGTCGGCGACCAGTCATTCCGGTCCAGAATAATAAAGCAAGGAACCCCAATGAAAAAACTACTGATATTGGCTGCGGCATTGCTGTTGCTGCCACTTGCGGCAAACGCCTCTGAGTTTAAAGAAGGTGTGAACTACAAAATTATCTCTGACAAGCCAGCGTCAGTGAAACCCAATCTCACCGAGTATTTCTCTTTTTACTGTCCTCACTGTTATCACTTTTCCAAAACATTTCTGCCTAAGCTGAAAGCCGATATGCCGAAAGACATGACGTTCAAGCAGGTTCATGTGGAATTTATTGGACGTGAAATGGGGGTTGTCATGTCCCGCGCTTGGGCAATTGCCGAACTGCTTAACGTCAGTGACAAAATCGAACCGACTTTGTTTGCGGCAATCCATGAAAAACATCAGCGTTTTAGTGGTATGGAGGACGTAAAACAGTTCTTTGTGGCCGAAGGCGTTGATGCTAAAGAGTTTGAAGCCGCCGCTAACTCTTTTATGGTTAACAGCATGGTGGCGAGCATGAAACGCAGCACTGAAAATGCCCAAATTGAAGGTGTGCCAGCGCTGGTGGTGAATGAGAAGTATCTGATCGATACCTCATCACTGAAATCTTTTGAGCAGCTTGCCGCTATCATCAACTATCTCAGCAAACTGGAATAAGCGCTTCCCCACTCCATTAAACCGGGCCTTGTGTCCGGTTTTTTACTGGCTAGAGCGCAGTAAAAATGTGGCTGTTGGGGAATTTTAGGCAAAAAAACCGTACTTCTCATGACGAGACGTACGGATTTAGAGCCAGAGGCTCAGTTTTTACCCTGAGTAACGTCAATAATATATCTAAGCGTCAAAAAATTGGCAATCACTGATTTTATTTATTTTTCTAAGTGAACAGTACTTAACCACTTAAAAAAACGTCATGCGGATGAAACTCAGCGGCGTTGCTGCTTGTCCAATGACAATGTCAGACAACAACAAATATGGAGGCTCCGTGCGCGTATTTCCCGTTTATGCTCCGAAACTCATTGCCAAACATGCGCGGATTTTTCTGAAAGGTGCGGTCTGGGTGAAAGACCTAGGACGGCTTGAATTTGAAAAAGGGCGTTTTTTATTGCCAGGAAAGGGCCTGCCCAAGGTGAAGCAGGCGGTCATCGAACTTAATCAATTACTGGATCAGCAGACGCATGGCGCGTCATCGGTGTAATTAATCTACTTTATCAGTGAGCAGGCCTACCAGCCCAGACACTTTGTCGTTCCAGGTGTTGAGTTCCTGCTGTAGTCGTTGGTTCTGCTCGCTGAGTGACAAATTTTTCTGTTTTTCTTCATCCAGTTCCAATTTTAATAATTCAATCTGTTCCAGTGCATTCTGGATACTGGCTTCCAGTTTGGACAGTAATTCAAGGCTCATGGGGAAAGTCCTTCCGGTCATTGAGTAAATGTGGGTTGATTCTACCGTGCTGGCTAGCTGACGAATAGTGACCGCTAGGTAACTGCCGAAAAACCATACGAGATTGCAAATTATGGACAACAAGTCGTGGCTTGGCAGGCGAAATCATTAACATTTGTCGCCGTAGCGCCTCGGCCTAATACTCATATTCCATGGTCAGTGAGCGCTTTATGAGTTTGTTACCGCCTGTTATGGAAAAAATCGGTTTGTTATCGTTTGCAATCCCCGATGCCTATTGACTTTCACTGTCGCGCTTCCTAGTCTGCTTGAACAATAGTCAAGGTAGTTCAAAATGGAAATCAAGTATCAGTTAAAACCTGCCGCAGAACGCCGCCAGGAGCAGTTCCGTCCGGAGGGTAATGTCGGGTTTGGCCGGTTGCGTACCGACCATATGTTTTTAATGGATTATTACGACGGTGAATGGCGTGATCCGCGTATTGTTCCATATGGTCCTTTCTCGGTTGCTCCGGGTGCAGTGGCTCTCCATTATGGTCAGTCTATTTTTGAAGGTGCTAAGGCTTTCATGCATCAAGACGGCGAGATCTACACTTTCCGTATCAACAAGAATGCGGAACGCTTGAATCGTTCTGCCGATATCCTGTGTATTCCCTATCTGCCGGAAGCTCAGCAATTGCAGGCAATCAATGCGTTGATTGATGTGGATCGTCTGTGGTTCCCAATGCAGGATGGCGCCTGTTTGTATATTCGGCCGTTTATTTTTGCAACGGAAGATCGCCTCTCTGTGAGCCCGTCAACGTCATACACGTTTTGCGTGGTGTTGAGTCCGAGCGGCGCTTATTACGGCACCAGTTTGAGTCCTATCAGTTTACTGATCAGTACCCATTATCATCGTGCGGCTCCCGGTGGTACTGGCGCTAGTAAGGCGTCTGGTAACTATGCCGCATCATTACGGGCAGGGCGTGCCGCTAAAGAAGTGGGCGCATCACAGGTGCTGTACCTGGATAACAACAATGTGTACATCGAGGAAGCTGGCGCAATGAACCACTTCCATATCCTGAAAGATGGCACAGTGATTATTCCTGAATTTACCGACACCATTTTGCGTTCCATTACCTCGCAGTCGATCATCGATCTGGCGACTGAACTGGGTTATCCGGTACGTCAGGAAATGGTGCGCCTGGATGACTTCGTTAAAGGCATCGAAACCGGTGAAATTATCGAAGCCGGTGGCTTTGGTACTGCCGCAGTGGTATCACCCGTGGGTTCCTACATCTTCGAAGATGGTCGGCGTCTTAACGTAGGTGATGGCAAGGTGGGTGAACACGTGAAGCACATCTATGAAGTGTACACCGCCATACAGCGTGGTGAGCGTAAAGCGCCCGCCGGGTGGTTACAACCTGTGCCTCATTTAGGTCATTAAGCGAACCTCAACTAAAAACGCGGCGATAGAACCGCGTTTTTTTATGGCTCAGCCTTGGCTTGCAGTAAACCGCTGCAATCGGCTACGGACATAGGTTTGCCCAGCAGGTATCCCTGCACTTGGTCACAGCCCTGACTGGCGAGGAAATGCAATTGCTCTTGCGTTTCTACACCTTCGGCGACCACCAGCAGATCTAGGCTATGAGCCAAAGCGATAATCGCGCTGGTGATGGCGGCGTCTTCAGGGTCATCCGAAATATCCCGTACGAACTCTTTGTCAATTTTGAGCGTGTGGATAGGGAAACGCTTGAGGTAGGCGAGGCTGGAATAGCCAGTGCCAAAGTCATCAACCGCTAAGGTCAGTCCTAAGGCTTCCAAGCGTGCCAGAATCGCGATAGATTCCGCTGGATGTTGCATAACGGCGGATTCTGTCAGTTCCAATTCCAGTAATGAGGCCGTTAGCTCACAAGTTGTTAATGCTTGCTGTACTTCATCCACAATGTGATTATTCAGCTGTTTTGCCGAAAGATTGATCGCCACCGGTACGGGTTGTAATCCTTGCTGGCGCCACTGCGCTAGCTGTTGACACACCTGTTGCAGCACCCAGCCCCCGATGGTGTTGATCATGCCGGTTTCTTCTGCCAATGGAATAAATTCCACCGGCGAGACTGGGCCGAGTTTGTCACTGTGCCAGCGCAGTAGCGCTTCCATGCCGATGAGTTTGCCGCTTTTGACTTCATATTTCGGCTGATACACCAGATACAGCTCATTATTTGCCAGAGCCTGTTTTAGGCCGCTCTCCAACTGCATATGCCTGACCGCGGCCTGGTTCATACATGCGGTGTAGAACTGGAAATTATTCCGTCCCATCGCTTTGGCATGGTACATGGCTGTGTCGGCGAATTTCAGCAGCTCTTCGGTATTGTCAGCATCGTCAGGAAAGATACTGATACCGATGGAGGTGGTGATATCCAGCATCATCTGCCCCACGGCGAACGGTTGTTTCAGCGTATCGATAATTTTCTCGGCGATAACGGTTGCGGCTTTGGTTTTATGCACCCCTTCGAGAATAATGGTGAACTCGTCACCGCCGATGCGGGCTACGGTATCGCCTTCGCGGATCACCCGGCGTAGCCGCTCAGCCACCGCCGATAACAGTTGATCGCCCACTTGGTGGCCGCGGGTGTCATTAATATTTTTGAAGCGATCGAGATCCAGAAACAGCAGTGCCACCTTGGTGTCACAACGGATGGCTTGTGCCAAAGCGTGTTGCAAGCGATCCTGAAATAAAGTGCGGTTGGGCAGGTCAGTTAGCTGGTCATAGTTGGCCATCAGCCGCAAGTCTTCTTCTGCTTTTTTACGCTCAGTTATATCGTTGAACACCATGACCAGATGGCTGGTGTGACCACGATGATCTAGCACTTGATTGGCTTCCATCCAGACTGGCAGCAGCTTGCCTCGGCGGGTACGGATCTGCATTTCCCGCGCCCAACTGTGGCGGTTGAGCATGACGGATTCCGCCTGTTGATAAAAACTGCGAGGATAAAGACCACGGGTGAGGAATAATACGGGACGTCCTTTGATATCCTGCTCGGTAAAGCCAGTGATGTCAGTGAAGGCGGGATTAACGTCAATCACCCGATAATCCAGATCGGTAATCACTACCGCCTCATTCATACTTTCCAGCACCTGATAAGACAGTCGTAACTGGTCTTCCTGGCGTTTACGCAACGAGATATCGGTCAGTGTTCCCGCTAGGCGGATAGGGTTGCCATGTTTATCCCATTCCACTGCCTTACCGCGATCGAGCCCCCATAACCAGTCACCGTCAGTCGTATTTTTTAAACGATATTCGGCTTCGTAAAACGGGGTTTCGCCATTGATATAGAGCTGTAGCGCCTCGGTAATTTTGGGTAAATCATCTGGGTGCACCTGGCTGTAGAATTGTTGGCGATCAATCTCTTCACTGTACTCGTCACCATCATGTTGGCTGGTGATATACAGGCGATTATGTTTAAGCTGCCAGTCCCACATACGTCCACCTGAGCCCAGCAAGGCCAAGCGCAAACGTTTCTCTGAGGTGCTGATTTCCTGTTGAATACGTTGGGCATGGTAACGTTGTTTAAAATAACGACGGGTCAGCAAGCTAAACATTAATGCCGTTAGCAGCACATAGATGACATAAGCCGAGGTGGTGCGATAGTAGGGCGGCTCGATATGAATATCCGCCAGCAGTTGTGGGGCTTCAAGGCTATTGCCGTCTAGTTGATAGCGCCCCCATAAACGGTAATGACCCGGTGCCAGATTGGTGTAGCTTACAAGATGTTGGTTACGCAGCGGTGTCCAACTGCTGTCTTGCCCTTCCAGATAAAAACTGAAATTGTCGTGCCCTGGATAACTGAAGTCACTGGAGGTCACTTCAAAGTTAAGCACCTTATCGCTGTAGGGCAGTGTTATCAGATGACTATTGTTGAGATGGTAATAGGGGTGGTGTAACGCCCCGAGTTGCCACGCGGCTAAGGCGATACGATTCTTGGCACGTTTGGGGGGATCTCTGCTGGGTAAAAGTGATTCAGCCCATTGATGCCGCCAAACCAGATACTGCCGTCACTATCTTGCCAACGGACACCACCGTTAAATTCCAGCGCTTGCAAGCCTTCGTTTTCATTAAAACTCTCAATGCGATTGTCGCTTGGATCAGGCGACTGATCCCGGCATTGCTGCTGAACCAGATGTAGCCCTGACGATCTTCAACCAAGGCATAAGTGGTGTTATTAAGCAGGCCGTTTTGTGGGGCAACTTGTGTTAGTTTGCCATCGTAATAACGTGTCAGGCCGCCGTGTGTTGCCAGCCAAATACTCCCGTCTTGCGCTTGCAATACATCACGAACAAACGGGTGTGGCAAAGCTTTGCCTGGAAATACTAGCTTGTCGCCACTGTCAGGATCTAAACGATAGGCGCCCATCATGGTGCTGACCCATAAACCCTCTGGGCTCGCCTTAACATTGAGAATGACTTGCTGGGGTTCATCGTTAGCGGGAAGGATGTTATTGGCCGCAGTAAACGCGGTTGCGGTTGCCGTCTTGCGATCAAATTGATAGAGCTGGCGACCCGCACCCAACCACAGGCGTTGTTGCGCATCTATGGTCAGGGTGCGGATAAATCCTAGTTGTGTGGTTTCAGTATATACCGTTAGCTGTCCGTCCAATGTCAGCTTGGCCAAACCGCTATTGGTGGCCAGCCATAGCTGCTGCTCATTATCTTCAACAATGTCCATGATGCGCAGATGCAGCGTTTTCAGCGGTACATTCAACACCTTGGCGAACTGCGCATTAAAGGAATGAAAATGACCATTGGCATCCAGCCGGAACAGCCCAGCATTGTTGGTGCCCAGATACAGATTGCCATCGCTGCTGCGGAATATAGCGCGGAAATTATTGAAATGCTGCTGATTGAAGGGATCTTGCTGATTGTAAATATGAGTGAAATATTGCCGGGTAATGTTGATGCGATTGAGTCCCGAATAGCGCGTCCCGATCCAGAGATTCCCTTGCTTATCCAGTAGTAGATTAAACACATCGTTATCGCTCAAGCCGTTAGCGTCGAACGGGCTATAACGGAAAACCGTGGTGTGCCATTGCTCGCCTTTACGTTGTAGGTTAATGAGTCCGGTACCATCGCCCCCAAGCCAGATGTTGTCATCAGAGACAAAGACGATATCGCGAATCACCTGATTGTCTTGTGGTAACTGGTATATCCGTTCCGGAGCCGCCGATAAATTGTGGTAGCGCCAGAGACTATTGCCTTGTGCCAGCCAGAGGCTGTGATCGGGAGAACTGCTTATCTGACGAATTCGTTGTTTATCGGGTGGCAGGGTGATGGGGAGCCATTGTCCGGCACGGAAAATATAAGCGCCTGAATTGGCGGTAGAGATAAACAAGCTGTTGGCGTCTAGGGCATGCAGGCTGGTAACGACCGGAAATGCGCTTTGACCAACGGCCACTGGCAGCAGTTGATTTTGATCATCACTGAGACGATACAATCCTTGTGGCGTGCCAACCCAGAGTTGCTTCCCTACGGTTGCCATTTCCACAATCTGTAAGTTTTTCAGCCCCTGAGCCTTACCATAACGGCGAAAACTGCCGGTTTCTGGTTGGAAGCGGTTTACCCCACCACTGTAGGTTCCGGCCCAGATAGTGCCATCAGCGCTTTGGACAATATCCGTGATAAAGCTGTCGCTCAGACTATCATCCCGAAACGGGTCATGTAGGAAGAGATTGAAGTCAGTACCGTTGTAACTCTGCAAGCCATCTTGAGTGCCAATCCACAAGATGCCGCCGTTATCTTGAAACAATGAATAGACACTGTTTTGGTGCAGGCCGTTAAGGCTATTAATATGTTGAAACCTGAGCTGCGACAAAGCCACGGCTTGCAGCGGAGGAGATAGCACTCCGAGGCCCATTAGCAGCATGAATATACTCAGAAATCGACGCAAAAGTAGCCTGTAACATTGCTATAGGTTATGAGTTACATATCCTATAACAAGCAGTGGAAACTGCCTACCGTTGCTACGGATAAAAAAGGCCTTGCCGGAAGGGGAGGAAGCAAGGCCTTTTTGCTTTGAACTCGGTTCAGACAGGCAGATAGTCTTCTGGTACGCGCACGCTGCCTTCCATCAATACTCGGGCGCTGCGGCTCATGATGACTTTACTGACTTGCCATTGGCCGTCATTGCATTGGGCTTCTGCGCCCACTCTGAGGGTACCGGAAGGATGACCAAAACGTACCTGTCCCCGTTCACCTCCGCCAGCCGCAAGATTGACTAGCGTGCCAGGAATACAGGCGGCGGTAGCGATGGCAACAGCGGCAGTGCCCATCATGGCGTGGTGCAATTTGCCCATGGATAATGCGCGAACCAGCAGGTCGATATCGCTAGCACTAACTGCTTTGCCACTGGATGCGGTGTAATTCGCCGGTGGCGCAACAAAGGCAATCTTCGGCGTATGTTGGCGGGTTTGGGCTTGCGCCAATGTCTCAATCAGTCCCATTTTGATAGCGCCATAGGCCCGCAGTAACTCAAAACGTGCCAGCGCGTTAGCATCGCCGTTGATGGCGTCTTGTAATTCTGTACCGCTATAACCAAGATCCGCGGCGTTGACAAAAATGGTTGGGATCCCAGCGTTGATCAAAGTGGCTTTGAGTTTGCCCCCGCCACTAAATCGTCCGGCAATTGCAGTTCATCCACTAGCTTGCCAGTGGGAAACATCGCGCCACCAGCGCTATCGTCGGCGGGGTCAAGAAACTCAATCTGTACTTCTGCCGCCGGGAAAGTCACGCCATCGAGTTCAAAATCGCCGCACTCGACCACCTGGCCGTTGGCAATTGGGATGTGAGCAATAATGGTTTTGCTGATATTGGCCTGCCAGATGCGCACGGTACATATGCCGTTATCGGGGATGCGTTCTGGGGCAACCAGGCCGTTACTGATGGCGAAGGCACCAACTGCCGCGGTGAGATTGCCGCAGTTGCCGCTCCAGTCGATAAAGGGCTTGTCGATAGCCACCTGACCAAACAGGTAGTCCACATCATGTTCCGCTTTGTCGCTGCGACTGAGAATGACGGTTTTACTGGTACTGGAGGTTGCACCGCCCATGCCATCGGTGTGTTTGCCGTAAGGATCTGGGCTACCAATCACTCGCAATAGCAAAGCATCACGGGCGGCACCTGGTTGCTGCGCCGCTGGTGGTAAGTCCTGCAACCGGAAAAATACGCCTTTGCTGGTGCCACCACGCATGTAAGTGGCCGGGATTTTAATCTGTACTTTAGCCATTACGCTTGCCCCTGCTCCTGTAAAAAGTCCTGAGCAAAACGCTGCAATACGCCACCCGCTTCATAGATGGCCACTTCTTCAGCGGTATCCAAGCGGCACAGTACTGGTACTTCTACGGTACTACCGTCTGTTTTGTGTAGCCGCAATGTCAGTTGTGTCCCGGGAGTGCGCTCGCCCAGCACATCAAAGGTTTCGCTGCCATCAATCCCTAAGGTGTTGCGGTTTGTGCCAGGCAGGAACTGCAATGGCAAAACTCCCATACCCACCAGATTGGTGCGATGAATACGTTCAAAGCCTTCAGCCACAATGACTTCGACGCCGGCAAGCCGCACGCCTTTGGCGGCCCAGTCACGGCTAGAACCCTGACCATAATCTTTACCGGCGATAATGCACAAAGGTTGCTGGCGCTGCATATAGGTCTCAATTGCTTCCCACATCCGTACCTGCTTGCCTTCTGGTTCGATGCGCGCCAGTGAGCCCTGAATCACTTTGCCGTTGCTGTCTTTGACCATTTCATTGAACAGTTTCGGGTTGGCAAACGTGGCACGTTGTGCCGTCAGATGATCCCCTCGATGGGTGGCATAAGAGTTAAAGTCTTCTTCCGGTAAGCCCATTTTTGTCAGGTATTCACCGGCGGCACTGCTAGGTAAAATGGCGTTGGAAGGTGACAGATGATCGGTGGTGATGTTGTCACCCAATACTGCCAGTGGCCGCATGCCTTTCAAAGTGCGTTCACCGGCAAGCGCGCCTTCCCAATAAGGCGGGCGGCGGATATAGGTACTCATTGGCCGCCAGTCGTACAGCGGATTGATATGTTCGCCGTATTCGACTTTCAAGTTGAACATCGGTTCATACACTTGGCGGAACTGCTCGGGTTTTACCGATTGACGGATGATGGCATCAATCTCGGCATCATCTGGCCAGATATCTTTCAGGGTAACGGGCTGCCCTTGTGCATCGGTGCCGAGCACATCCTTTTCAATATCAAAACGGATAGTACCGGCAATGGCGTAAGCTACTACTAGTGGTGGCGAGGCTAGGAATGCCTGTTTGGCGTAGGGATGAATGCGGCCATCAAAGTTACGGTTGCCAGAAAGTACCGCCGTGGCATACAGGTCGCGGTCGATAATCTCTTGCTGTATCTTCGGATCCAGCGCGCCACTCATACCGTTGCAGGTGGTGCAGGCAAAGGCGACAATGCCAAACCCTAGCTGTTCTAGGTAAGGCAATAACCCAGATTCTTGCAGATACAGCGCTACGGCTTTTGAGCCGGGTGCCAGTGAGGTTTTCACCCAAGGTTGGCGCACCAGCCCTTTATTCACGGCATTTTTGGCCAGCAAGCCAGCGGCAATAACGTTACGTGGATTGCTGGTATTGGTGCAACTGGTGATGGCGGCAATGATCACCGCGCCATCCGGCATTAAATTGTCCAGATGCTCCACTTTGCCACTGATACCTTTGGCTGCCAAATCGGCGGTGGCGACCCGTTTATGTGGGTTAGATGGCCCGGCAATGTTGCGGCCAACACTGGAGAGATCAAACTTGAGCACTCGTTCATACTGGGCATCTTGCAGAGTATCGGCCCACAGTCCGGCCTGTTTGGCATAGGTTTCGACCAACTGTACTTGCTGCTCGTCACGGCCGGTCAAACGCAGATAATCCAGTGTCTGCTGATCAATGGCGAATAGGGCTGCGGTGGCGCCGTATTCAGGCGTCATATTGGCGATAGTGGCGCGATCGCCTAGGGTCAGATGGGCAGCGCCTTCACCGAAAAATTCCAGATAAGCCGACACCACTTTTTCATTGCGCAAAAATTCGGTCAGTGCCAGCACAATATCGGTGGCGGTAATGCCCGGTTGCGGCTTGCCGCTGAGTTCCACGCCAACAATATCTGGCAGCCGCATCCAAGATGCACGCCCCAGCATGACACTCTCGGCTTCCAGACCGCCCACGCCAACGGCAATCACCCCGAGCGCATCCACATGGGGTGTGTGACTGTCAGTGCCAACTAAGGTGTCGGGAAAAGCAACGCCATCTTTGGCATGGATTACTGGCGACATCCGCTCCAGATTGATCTGGTGCATGATGCCGTTACCCGGCGGGATCACATCAACGTTGCGAAACGCTGTCTTACACCAGTTGATGAAATGAAAACGGTCTTCGTTACGACGATCTTCAATGGCGCGATTTTTTCAAAGGCATCGGCTTCAAACCCGGCATGCTCAACCGCCAACGAGTGATCGACAATCAGTTGCGTGGGAACGACTGGATTCACCTTGGACGGGTCACCGCCTTTGGCCGCAATGGCATCGCGCAGCCCGGCAAGGTCTACCAGTGCGGTTTGCCCAAGAATGTCATGGCAGACCACCCGCGCCGGAAACCAAGGAAAATCCAGTTCGCGTTTACGCTCAATCAGTTGCGACAGATAGTCGTTAAGTTTGGCTGGCGCGGCGCGGCGTACCAAGTTTTCAGCATGTACCCGTGAAGTGTAGGGTAATGTGGCCCAGGCGCCCGGCTTGATGGCATCTACGGCGGCTGCCGCATCATAGTAAGAGAAAGAAGTGCCGTTTAGCGGCACCCGGAATGCTGTATTCATGGTGCTTCCACCCGTAAGTCAGTTAAGCTGTGCGGGCACATTGCCCGCAATCACTCGCAAGATTGGCCGGATTAACGCTGCTCGATTGGGGGAACTTCACGGGGGCAACGCCTACATAATCGGCACTGGGGCGGATAATGCGGTTGTTGGCGCGTTGTTCCATCACGTGTGCCGCCCATCCCGTCAGGCGGGAGCAGACAAAAATGGGCGTGAACAGTTTGGTCGGGATGCCCATGTAGTGATAAGCGCTGGCATGGAAAAAGTCAGCGTTACAGAACAGTTTTTCTCTTGCCACATCAGTGCTTCACACGCCACTGACACCTTGTAAAGCCGTTCATCGCCGACTTCTTTTGACAGCTTTTCAGACCAGCTCTTGATAATGGCGTTACGGGGATCGGACTCCCGGTAGATGGCGTGACCAAACCCCATGATCTTTTCTTTGCGTTCCAGTTTGCCGAGCAAGGTTGCGCGGGCATCCTCTTCATCACGCATGTTCTGGATCAGCTCCATTGCCGCTTCGTTGGCACCGCCATGCAGTGGCCCACGTAGAGAGCCAATGGCACCGGTGATGCAGGAAAACATATCCGACAAGGTTGAGGCACAAACCCGAGCGGTGAAGGTGGAAGCGTTAAATTCATGTTCGGCATAGAGGATCAGTGATACATCCATGACGCGGGCATGCAGCGGAGCTGGTTTTTTGCCATGCAGCAGATGCAGGAAATGTGCGCCAATCTGCTCGTCATCGGTTTCGGTTTCAATCCGCACGCCATCGTGGCTGAAACGATACCAGTAGCAGATGATGGACGGGAACGCGCCTAACAGACGGTCAGCCACATCCTGCTGTTCGCTGAAATCCTTCTCTGGCTCCAGATTACCGAGCATGGAGCAACCGGTACGCATCACATCCATAGGGTGGGAACTGGCGGGAATGCGTTCCAACACTTCTTTCAACGCCTGTGGTAAGCCGCGCAAGCCCTTAAGTTTTTGCCGATAGGCGGCTAACTTGGCCACGTTGGGGAGTTCACCATAGAGGATCAGATAAGCGACTTCTTCAAAACTGACATGTTCTGCCAGATCTTTTACGTCGTAGCCGCGGTAGGTCAGGCCGGAGCCAGATTTCCCTACGGTACTCAGTGCCGTTTCACCCGCGCTTTGTCCGCGCAGTCCAGCACCACTCAGTTTCTTATCAGTCATTGCTGCTTCCTCTATTCCGTTGAACATTTTTATATATTGGCAATCATTGCCTGGTCCGGCCCAGCCTGCTGCCGTTCGCCCCCGCAATCGGGCAGCAGGTTGGTGCATGTGCTGCCGGTTATTTGCTAAACAGTTGATCCAGCTTGTCTTCGTACTGGTGATATCCCAGATAGTGGTACAGCTCTTCACGGGTCTGCATGGTGTCAACCACATTGCGCTGGTGCCCATCGGCCACGAGAGCTTGCATCACTGTGAGTGCCGCTTTGTTCGCCGCGCGGAATGGACTCAATGGATAAAGCACCATCGCCACCCCAACGTCCGCCAGTTGTTCCTTATTGAACAGCTCGGTTTTGCCAAACTCGGTCATGTTGGCAAGAATGGGGGCTTTGACCACTTCTTTGAAGCGCACGTATTGCTGCAATTCGGTCAGCGCTTCAGCGAAAATCATGTCGGCACCGGCTTCAATGTATGCCGCGGCACGTTCGATACCGGATTCCAACCCTTCCACGGCCACGGCATCTGTCCGCGCCATGATGACGAAATTCTCGTCCTGGCGCGCATCCACCGCGGCTTTGATGCGATCAACCATCTCATCAATGCTGACGACCGCTTTATTGGGTCGGTGACCACAACGTTTCTGCGATACCTGATCTTCCATGTGCACTGCGGCCACACCGGCTTTCTCAAATTCCTTAATGGTACGGGCGATATTAAATGCGCCGCCCCAGCCGGTATCAATGTCTACCAGCAGTGGCAGCTCTGTGGCTGAGGTGATGCGACTGGCATCGATCAGCACATCGTTCATCGAGGTCATTCCCAGATCTGGCCAGGCCATAAGAGGCGTTGGCCACGCCGGCACCCGAAAGGTATAGCGCCTGAATGCCGCATTGTTCTGCCATCAAGGCGAAATAGGCGTTAGTGGTACCAACGATTTGCAGCGGTTTATTGTTTGCCACCGCTTGGCGAAATCTCAATCCGGCACTTGCTTTCATCTGTTGCTCCTTGTGTCCTCAGCAAACTTGTTGGGGCTTGGCCGCCAGCGTTTGCGCCTGAAGTTGTTTCAATCTCTGTTCGGTGTTCTGTCGCCCTTGCTCGATATGACGGCGCATCAGCAAGCCCGCGAGTTCGGCATCGCGTTGGGCGATGGCCTCAACGATACGACGATGTTCTGCGATGGCTCTGACCGGACGGCGACTGTTGTTGGTGCATTGGTAACGGTACATACGTAACAGGTGGTAGAGGCCACCAATCAGGGTTTCCTGCAAATGACGGTTACCGCTGGCACGGATGATCTGATAGTGAAAATCGACATCACCCTCTTGCTGGAAATAACTGTCACCGTCAGCTAAAGCGGCCTCTTGGCGCTCTAATAACTGCCACAGGTTATCGAGTTGCTGTTGGGTAATACGCTTGGCTGCCAGTTCACAGGCCATGACTTCTAGCGTGCTGCGCAATTCATAGAGGTCGTTGAGTTCTTCAACCGTCAGTGCCGCCACTCTGGCACCAATATGGGGCACCCGCACCACTAAGCGCTGCCGCTCTAGCAGTTGCAATGCTTCGCGGGTTGGACCGCGGCTGATGCCATATTTTTCTGCTAATGCTTGCTCGTTGATTTTGCTACCGGCGGGCAGCTCACCTTTGATGATGCTGGTCTGGATCTGCACCAATACCTGTTCCACCAGCGTGAGGCTTTTTCCTGCGGCGTAAATTCTGGCAAATTCTGGGGTGATAGCGCCTGTCCCATGTGCAGTCCTGTTGACAAAATGTGCATTGACCTTAAAGTTGTGGGTGTTAATTGTCAACAATATGCAATGTTAGACGTAAGTCTAACAAAAATATCTAATAAATATATTTATGTTTAATATCAATATATTAATTATATAAATCGTGCAAAAAATATTCTTTAAGTTAAGTTAATGCTGATGTGTTTTGTAGACAATATTTCGAACTGATATAAATGCGTCATCTCTTATGGCTTGTTACAATCAAGCCATTGTTAACAAGCGCAATGGTATTTTCATGTCGCGTGGCAAAATCCTGATTAGCGCCTGTTTGATGGGCGAAAAGGTGCGTTATGATGGCCAAGACAATCTGATAACGCATCCAGTGATACAAGGTTGGCAGCAAGCGCAACGTCTGCTGATTATCTGTCCGGAAATGGCGGGTGGTTTGCCAGTTCCACGGGCACCTGCGGAGCAGCTAGGCGCTAGGGTGATCACCTGTGATGGTGCTGATGTTACCGCCGCATTTCAGCGTGGCGCTGAGTGTGCGCGGCAATTGGCACAACAGCAGCAGGTGGTGATGGCTATTCTAAAGGCTAGGAGTCCATCTTGTGGTGTCGGGCAGATTTACGATGGCAGCTTTAGCCGACGGCTCATTGCTGGCGATGGTGTGACCGCCGCGGCGTTAAGACAGATGGGCATAAAGGTATTTAGTGAATTGCAGTTACCCGAAGCCATTGCCTGGTGGCAACGGCGTTTACGGGATGAGGCGTGACTAGGACAACACCTTGTCGTTGTAGTTAGCTGTACGTTGCTGATGCTGGGTCAGTAAGTTGTCTATCTGCTGATCTTTGGCTTCCCATATTTGATTAAGCCAACGTTGGAAGGCCACTCGATATTCCGGTTCACTGAAATACTGTTCGGCATCCACGTCTGGAACCGGTAAAGCTTCAACCCGGATCACTATCTTATGTACCTTACCGTGCATCACCGCATTAAGAATATCTTTTGGGGCATCTGGGTAAACCACTGTGACATTCAGTAACGCATCAAACTGTTCACCCATGGCCGATAGGGTAAAGGCAATTCCGCCAGCTTTAGGCTTCAACAAATGTCGATAGGGCGAATTTTGGCGTTTGCGTTTTGCATCAGTGAAGCGGCTGCCTTCCACATAATTGATGATGGAGGTGGGCAGATCCTTGAATTTTTCGCAAGAGCGCCGGGTCGTGGCCAGATCCTTGCCCTTAAGTTTGGGGTTCTTCTTGAGTTTTTCCGGGCTGGTACGGTTCATAAAGGGCATGTCTAGCGCCCAGCACCCTAACCCCATCAGCGGAATATAAAGAAGCTCTTTCTTCAAGAAAAACTTCAACATAGGAATATGATTGCGGAATATATAAGTCTGGGCCGCGATATCAAAACCACTCAGATGGTTACTGATTAACAGATACCAGCCATCTTTTTTAAGATGTTCCAGTCCTTGTACATCCCACTCTACTTTCGCAATCAGATGCAGAATGCCGCCATTCCAGGTCGCCCAAGCCCACATAAAAGTGTTCATCAATCGGGTGACCAATACTTGCCAGGGGCGCCAAGGCAACAACAGTTTAAACAAGCCCCCAACACAGACCAACGAACTCCAGAGAATAGTGTTCAGTATCAGCAGTAGCGTGCTTAACGCAAACAAGATGGTACTAGGCAGAAAATTCAGCATCAGGCATCTCCTCGCGTCTGTGCTTGCAGACGATCCAGTACCTGATCTTTGTGATGCCAAATCTGATTCAGCCTTTCTTGGAAATGCTGTTTGAACTCGCGATCATTCATATAATCACCACGCATATCGGCGGTGATCTCTTGCAGTTCAAGGTGCACATAGACCTCAGGCAGATGTCCACTGATGTAATCCCAGAAGGTAGGAATGTGTTGCGGATAATAGATGGTGATATCTAGCATTTTGTTGATCTGTTCGCCCATGGCTGACAACGCAAATGCCATGCCGCCGGCCCGTGGTCGTAACAGATGCTGATAGGGCGAATTTTGTTGCTTATGTTTAGCCGGACGGAAGCGGGTACCTTCCACAAAATTCATCACACTGACGGGATTGTGCTTGAACTTGGCACAGGCCTTACGGGTGATTTCAATATCCTTGCCACGTAGCTTAGGGTTTTTCTTGAGTTGCGCAGTGGTATAACGCCGCATAAAGGGAAAATCTAGCGCCCACCAAGCTAATCCCAATACCGGCACATAGATTAACTGCTGTTTGAGAAAGAATTTCAGGAATGGGATTTTATGGTTAAGCAGCCGCTGCAACACCAGAATATCTACCCAACTCTGATGGTTGGCAATCACCATATACCATTCATTGACGGACAGCGGCGGCATGGCATCCACGTGAATTGTTAGCGGATGAAATAGTTTTTCAATCAAACCATTAGTACTGATCCAGCCAGTCGCACAGCGATCGAGAAAGCGGCTACTGAGCCGTTTAATGACAGGTAGCGGCAACAGCAGTTTTATCACACTGCCCAATAATAAAGGGACACACCACAACAAGGTGTTAATGACATAACAGCAAAAGGCGAGACAGCCACGAATAAAGTACAACGTCAGGGCTCCGCTACAGGATAGAAATTCGACCGCTTATGTTACCTGTAGATGACACTGTGCTCAATCCTGTGTGCCGTGAATCTGTCCAACAGTGTGAAAGTGTGGATAAAAACCAATAAAAACCCGGGCATTGGCACCCGGGTTGAGTTGTATGCGGTTTGAAAATTAGAAGTGATACTTCACAATCACGGAGTAGGTATCCTGATCGACACCGTCTACACCATATTTGTTCTTCCAGTAATCGTATTCAATCCCCACCAGCAAACGATTCTTTTGTGCTGAACCAAAGATCAGGGCTCCAAGGTCGTATTTGATCTGTGGATTGATATGGATATTTTCTTTGTAACCCAGGTCACCGTCAGAGGCGAATACCCAGTCAATGAAACCATCGAACACGATATTGCTATCGCCAACCGGGATATCAATGCGCCATACAGGCGTAAACTGCCAGCCGCTGCTGTTATTATTGTCAGCATCACGACGATAGGTGTTTAGCTGCAAATAAGAGAAATAAGGCACTTTGACATCCAGCCCCACACCGTACAGGAAGCTTTCAACATCCCCTTCACCGTGTTCATAGGTCAGCGCTAGGGATACGTCAGTAATGGCACCATAACCTACTGGTTGTCCCAGGATTTTACTGGCACTGAAGCGTGGTGAAATTTCACCATAGTTAGTGTTTGATTCGCCATTGGAATCATTCAGATGAATGAAGTCATGGAACAGGAACCAGTCGCCATACTTCCAGCCACCAGCAGACTCAATGGTCACAGTGGTTTGTTCGTCTGAAGGTGCCAGTTTATAGTCGTCGCCGTACAGTACGGTGACACTGGTATCTGTCCACTGTACCAAGTCTTCACTGAAGGCTTGTGGTGACAGCAACAGTGCCAGTAATAGGCAGGTTTTTTCATCATGGGTTATCCCTAGTTGTAGAGTAGTAAGCAATGTAATTATCGCGACCGGTATCGAGTTCCATTGGTGCAAAAATCATCACGTCCTATGGTTGAATTCTTTGATCCGCACCCGGCTTAAAAAACCAAGGCAATATAGGGAAAAACGCTGCGGGACTCAAAGGATTTTTACATTTTTTGTTTTTCGTTGAATAATCTTCAATCTATTGAATACAAACATAAAATATCAATTTTAAACAACAGAACGACGTAGGGATTAGGCCGTGGCATCAGCACAGATGTTGAATTTGTGATCTCGTTGCAACTTTTGCCGGGATTTTCACCACAGTTTTATCTATTTCCCATTCAGTTTTATTTCATCTTTTGACATATTATGTCGATTCGGTTAAAAACTGTTGCTATAGTGGTGCGGTGCAGAGTTGATTTCGGGGGAAGAAATATGATGTCTTCGAGTGCTGTGTGGTACTGGCTGCTTGCCGGGGCTGTGCTGATGCTGGCGGAATTAGTGATTCCCGGCGGCATAGTGGTATTCCTCGGGGCGGCTTGTGTGGTGGTGGCCGGTGCACTCTGGACCGGTATGGTACATGGTTGGGTGCAGAGTTTAACTCTCTGGTTTATCAGCTCCATTGTGCTGCTACTGGGGTTCCGACAGGTGACGCAACGCATGGTGGGCGGTGACTCCCATGTTGATAATACCGATGAAGAACTGGACATCTACAATCAGCGAGCACAGGTGAAGGAGACCATAGGGCCGGGTGAAAAGACCGGACGTATTACGTTTCAGGGGCCGACTGGCCAGCATTGGGGGATGGCAGTGTGATCCCCGCTGGAACAGCCGTCAGAATTATCTGCCGCGAGAATATCGCTTTGGTGGTGGAGCCGTTGCAGGACGGTGAGTGATCACAAACAGGAAGGACACTATGTTTGCTTTTACCATTCTTATCCTTTTTATAGGATTCATACTTTATAAGTTATTGCTCATCGTGCCGATGCGCGAAGTACATGTTATTGAGCGTCTTGGAAAATTCCGTACTGTGCTGGAGCCAGGTTTTCACTTTTTAATCCCATTCTTTGACCGCGTCGCCTATCGCCACGATACCCGCGAGCAAGTGCTGGATGTTCCGCCCCAAAGCTGTATTTCCAAGGACAATATCCAACTGGAAGTCGATGGCTTGGTATATCTCAAAGTCATGGATGGCAAACTCGCCAGTTATGGTATTGAAGACTACCGCATGGCAGCGGTCAATCTGGCACAAACCACTATGAGATCTGAAATAGGCAAACTTAGCCTCAGCGAGACTTTTTCAGAACGCGAACGCCTTAATGAAGCGATTGTGCGGGAGATAGATAAAGCCTCAGATCCCTGGGGGATTAAGATGTTGCGCTATGAAATCAAGAATATCAGTCCGTCACGGCATGTGATCCATACGCTGGAAAAACAGATGGAAGCTGAGCGGCGTAAACGGGCGGAGATTACCCTCGCCAGTGCCGAGAAAGAAGCCACGATCAATCTGTCACAGGGAGAACGTCAAGAGGCGATCAATATCTCCGAGGGGCAGAAACAGAAGCGTATTAACGAGGCCAAAGGTACCGCCCAAGAAATTGCCATTGTGGCCAATGCCCAGGCGCAGGCAATGTCGCTGGTTGCTAAGGCATTAGCCGCCGATGGTGGCAATGAAGCGATGAATATGCAGTTGAAAGAGCAGTTTATTGAACAGATTGGGCAGGTGATCGCGCAGGCCGATATTGCCGTAGTACCGACAGAACTTGCCAAAATGGAAGGATTCTTTGCGGGTATGGAACAAGTGGCCGACAGCGTACAAGGAGCAAAAGTATGATCCCGACAGAATTTGATACCGATATGCTGGTGTTAGCTATCTGGGGCATTATTTTTCTGATTTTTATTGTGAATCTGTTCCGCTCTATTCGGTTGGTGCCAACTAAATCTGCCTACCTTGTTGAACGACTGGGTAAATATCATGCAACCTTAGATGCGGGGTTTCACGCCTTGATCCCCTTTGTGGATAAGGTGGCTTATATTCATGATCTTAAAGAAGAAACCATTGATGTACCGCCACAGGAATGTTTTTCCAGCGATGAGGTAAATGTTGAAGTTGACGGCGTGATTTATCTGTCGGTTGTCGACCCGGTTAAGGCGAGTTACGGCGTGACCGATTACCGTTATGCGGCGATTCAACTGGCTCAGACAACCACGCGTTCAGTAATTGGAACGTTGGAGTTGGATCGTACTTTTGAAGAGCGGGATCTTATCAGTGCCAAAGTGGTGGAGGTGTTAGATCAGGCCGGGGCATCTTGGGGTATTCGAGTGCACCGCTACGAAATCAAGAATATAACACCGCCAGAAACCGTTAAAAATGCCATGGAAATGCAGGTGAATGCTGAACGTGAGCGACGGGCGCTGCTGGCGAAAAGTGAAGGTGATAAGCAGAGTAAAATTAACCGTTCTGAAGGGGTGAAACAGGAGATGATCAACCTGTCAGAAGGGGAGATGCAGCGGCGTATTAACGAGGCCGAAGGTAAGGCGCAGGAGATCTTAGCGTTGGCGCAAGCAACGGCCGAGTCCATTGAAAAGCTAGCGGCGGTGATCAGTGCGCCCGGTGGCCGCAATGCACTGCGGATGCAGTTGGGTGAGCAGTATCTTGGCAAACTCAATAAACTGGGGAAAACGGGGAGTCGCGTGGTTGTGCCCGCCAATCTGGTAGATTTTCAGCAGTGGATGAGTGCTATTGGTCTACAGGAAGATAAGAGCAGCAACTGACATTTGCGTAACAAAAAGGCCGCATGCTTGCAGCCTTTGACTTTTCAGCAATGAGCCACTGATAGTGGCTCGCATCAAGCTAATCTTTACTTGGCGCGTTTCATCGCGGTAAAGAATTCTTCATTGGTTTTGGTCATCGCCAGTTTGTCGATCAGGAATTCCATGGCGCTGACTTCATCCATCGGGTTCAGGATTTTCCGCAGGATCCACATTTTCTGCAGTTCATCTGGCGTAGTCAGTTTCTCTTCACGACGAGTGCCTGAACGATTGAAGTCGATGGCCGGGAACACGCGTTTTTCTGCGGCTTTGCGCGACAAATGCAGTTCTTGGTTACCTGTGCCCTTAAACTCTTCGTAAATCACTTCATCCATCTTTGAACCGGTATCGATCAATGCGGTCGCGATAATGGTCAGGCTGCCACCGTTTTCAATATTACGGGCAGCACCAAAGAAGCGCTTAGGACGATGCAAGGCGTTAGCATCCACACCACCAGTCAATACCTTACCAGATGAAGGCACTACTGTGTTGTATGCCCGCGCTAGACGAGTGATAGAGTCCAGCAGGATCACCACATCTTTTTTGTGTTCGACTAGACGCTTGGCTTTTTCAATCACCATTTCGGCAACCTGCACATGGCGGCTGGCGGGTTCGTCGAAGGTTGAAGCAATCACTTCACCTTGCACCAGACGCTGCATTTCGGTCACTTCTTCTGGACGTTCATCGATCAGCAACACCATCAATACCACTTCAGGATTGTTATAGGTGATGGACTGAGCGATGTTTTGCAGCAGCAATGTCTTACCGGCTTTTGGCGGGGCGACAATCAAACCACGCTGACCCTTACCAATAGGCGAACACAGATCCAATATACGGGCAGTGATATCTTCGGTTGAACCATTGCCGCGTTCCATACGTAAACGCTCTTCTGCGTGCAGCGGCGTAAGGTTTTCAAATAGGATCTTGTTGCGGGAATTTTCAGGTTTGTCGAAGTTGACTTCGTTCACTTTCAGCAGGGCGAAATAACGTTCCCCTTCTTTTGGCGGACGGATTTTGCCAAAAATAGTATCGCCCGTTCGCATGTTGAAGCGACGGATCTGACTTGGAGAAACATAGATATCGTCTGGGCCGGCGAGATAGGAACCATCGGCACTGCGTAGAAATCCGAAACCATCTTGCAGAATTTCCAGTACGCCGCCACCGAAAATATCTTCACCACTTTTGGAGTGGGCTTTAAGAATAGAAAATATGATGTCCTGCTTGCGGGCACGGGCCATATTCTCCAAGTTCATTTCTTCGGCGAGAGCGACTAAGTCAGCAATAGACTTGTTTTTTAATTCAGTTAAATTCATTTTGGTGGGTCTTGTTTTTAGCGACAAAGCTTACGCGCGTGCTCAATCACTCAAAATGGATTTGAAGGAAATTGATTGAACTGCGAGAAGTGGGTTTTAGATAGAATCTGGTTAATAAGTTAGCACTATAAAACGGGAGCGTCCAGCGCTTTGCTTGCCCGGCAAGCAATTTATTGCAATTGCGTGCCGGGTATCACTTCTTGAGCTAAATCTGCGCGTCGATAAACTCTTTTAGTTGGGTCTTGGACAGCGCACCAACTTTAGTTGCGGCTAATTCACCATTTTTGAACAGCAGCAGTGTTGGGATGCCACGAATGCCATATTTGGCTGGGGTGGCGTTGTTCTGATCTACGTTGACTTTAGCGATGGTCAGTTTGCCATCATAGTCAGTCGCGATGTCATCCAGGATGGGTGCAATCATTTTACATGGACCACACCATTCAGCCCAAAAGTCTACCAGCACTGGCTTGTCAGACTTCAACACATCAGATTCGAAGCTGTCATCGCTTACATAGATAATTTTATCACTCATGATCTTCTCCATTGGGTGCCATTACTGGTCTGTAATCGGCATTACCTGTATATTGGGGTCGTGGAACGGTAAATCAAGTTATCGTTTCCCTTGTTGCTATTTCAAACTATCGAGTATCTTATTGCAACCCAAAACTGGTATGCTGCCGCTATGAGCGAAACACATTTATCTCAACAAAAATTTGCTGATCTGCCGCTGCACCCTGAGGTGATTCAGGCGCTGACGGAGAACGGCTTCGAATACTGTACGCCAATTCAGGCGCTGTCACTGCCGGTGCTATTGAAAGGCAAGGATATTGCTGGTCAGGCACAAACGGGTACAGGAAAAACATTGGCATTTCTGGTTGCCACTTTTGATTATCTGCTAGCTCATCCGGCCCCTGAAAATCATCAGCTCAATCAACCCCGCGCCATCATTATGGCCCCGACAAGAGAATTGGCGATCCAGATTGCGAAAGATGGCCAGTTGCTATCTAAGCATACGGGCCTAAAACAGGGAATTGTTTACGGCGGTGAAGGTTATGATGCCCAACGTAAAGTGTTGGATGCTGGGGTCGACATTCTGATTGGCACCACCGGACGAATTATCGATTATGTGCGTCAAGGGGTGATCAATTTAGGCGCCATTCAGGCGGTGGTTCTCGATGAGGCGGATCGGATGTTCGATCTGGGCTTTATCAAGGACATCCGCTTCTTATTCCGGCGCATGCCTGCCGCAGACCAGCGGCTGAACATGCTGTTTTCAGCCACGCTGTCGATGAAGGTACAGGAACTGGCATATGACCATATGAACGACCCGGTCAAAGTGGAAATTGCGCCAGAAGAAAAGACCTCAAAGAACATCAAAGAAGAGCTGTTTTACCCTTCGATGGAAGATAAAATTCCATTGTTATTGACCTTGATTGAAGAAGACTGGCCAGAAAAAGCTATTGTTTTTGCCAATACCAAACACCAATGTGAAAACCTCTGGGGTTGGCTTGAAGGTGATGGTCATCGGGTGGGATTACTCACTGGCGATGTGCCACAGAAGAAACGTCTGAAAATTCTGGAACAGTTTACCAAGGGCGAACTGGACATTCTGGTAGCGACTGACGTGGCCGCCCGCGGGCTGCATATTCCGCATGTTTCTCACGTCTATAACTTTGATTTACCAGATGACTGCGAAGATTACGTGCATCGCATTGGCCGTACTGGCCGTGCCGGTGAAAAAGGGATCTCCGTCAGCTTTGCCTGTGAGGAATATGCGCTGAACCTGCCGGCTATTGAAGCGTATATTGAGCATCCCATCCCGCTCACATCCTATGATCGTGAAGCCTTGCTCGATGATATTCCGGCGCCAGTGAAACTGCATCGCCGGGCTCCCCGTAATAAAAGAGAACGGACACAAGGGAGTCGACCATCGGGACGTCGCCCTGACCGTAGCCGCAGGAACTGACATATTTGAGTCTCTACGCGGCCATAACTCTGGGATCCAATAGTTTTAATATGCTGGTGGCTCATACCGTGGGCAACCAGCCGAAAGTCATCGCAAAATACAAACGTAAAGTGCGTTTGGCTGAAGGGATCGGCAGTGATGGGCGCTTGCAAGAGAATGCAATGCAGCGCGGTCTTGATTGCTTGGCGATGTTTGCCGAGATGTTGCAGCAACACGGTGTTGCGATTGCTAATGTGGCAGTAGTGGCCACAGCTACCTTGCGCAGTATTAATAATGCCGATGAATTCAATGCTCGTGCGCTGCCGATATTAGGGCTGCCGATCGAGATCATCTGTGGTATGCGTGAGGCCGAGCTTATCTATCAAGGCATGGTAGCCACCACTCAAGGTCATGGCCGTCGGTTAGTGATCGATATTGGCGGTGCCAGTACCGAATTTATTATTGGTGATGGCGAGCAGTTACTGTTTAAAACCAGTTTGCCTTTTGGCAGCGTCACCTACAACCGGGCTTTTTCGGTTCGGCACCACTGCAACAGATGGATTTTGATGACGTGCAGTTGAGTGTAGCCAATGCGCTAGGGGAATATCGGCAGCAACTGCTGGCCTTAGGCTGGCATGCTGTGGTCGGCGCTTCTGGGGCGGTGCAATCTGTGGTGGAGCTATTGCAGCACCGCAGAGCTTCGGAAATCATCACCGCTGAAGTGTTACAGCAACTCAAGCTGGAAATTTTGGCAGAACAATCACTGGAGTTACCGGGGATCTTAGGCTTATCGCGGGAGCGGGCTCCGACTTTTGCGGCCGGGGTTGCCATACTTTTAGCACTGTTTGAACTCTTAAAAATCCAACAGCTAGCCTTGTCAGGTGGGGCACTCCGTGAAGGGGTGTTATTGATGCTGGCCAAGCGCGTTGCGGGATGATTTGGGCACTGTTGCCAAGCAAGCTCACCGACAATAACAAAAAAGGACCTATGTGGTCCTTTTGTTATTATTACGCGTGATTATCCAAGAATTTTCGCTAGGTCTTTTTCAAGAGACTCGGTTGGACGTTCTACAATGCGGCCAATCTCTTTGCCGTCCTGGATCACCATAAAGGTTGGGATGCGCTTGAAGTCATATTTGGCTGCTAGCCCTTCAGGATCATGTTTTTTACGATCGACCCCAATAAATTTTACTGAGATATTGGGGTTGTTAACTGCTTCCATGATCTTGATAAAACGCGGGGTTTCCCGATGACAATCCGGGCACCAAGTCCCAATGATAACCACAATCTGAGTCGGTTTGCTGACCGCTTTTAATGGGGCAATTGCCGCTGTATCTACCTCATAACTCTGGTAGCCGCTTTCAAATGGCGGTAACTCAGTGACCAGTTTTTTACCATCGATAACACCGGTAAGGATTACTTCCTGCTGTTCTTGCTTACAGGTCGCCATAAAGCCGCCTTCATTCTCTTTAAAATTACAACCATCATTGGCCAATGTCTGGCAGCTGAAAAACAGCGCTGTGGTGGCCAGCAATACTTTTACATTTTGCTGCATTGTACTTCCTTTAAGCATCCTAAACCAAGGTAATGATTCAACCACCAGTATTGCTATAGACAAAGGAGCAAAGGGTATGAATGTTAGCAGGATCACTAAATTAGTGTCTGAATTAGCGCTATTTATCTAAACAACTCATGGGAGTGAAAACACTATGAATTTCAGCCTTCCACTGAGGGCATCGCCGTTTGTGGCACATGACAACAAACTTGATTTCTACCTTGATTTTTTGCTTGATACAGCGCCTGATCGGCCTGGGCTAGCAGTTGCACGGTATCGCTATCGGCTTTAATCACATCGGCACTGACACCTATGCTGGCGGTGAGCGCAATGGCGTGCCCATCCCATGACACGGCTAATGCCGCAATCGCTTGTCGAAGTTGCTCCGCTAACTGTCTGGCCCCATCAATATCGGTGTTAGGCAGGATCACCGCAAATTCCTCGCCACCGAAACGGGCCACCAGATCGCCTGGTCGTTTTAGATGCACTTTCAATGTTGCCGCAATGGCTTTTAATGTTTGATCGCCGGCCAGATGCCCATAGCTATCGTTGATGGTTTTGAACTTATCGATATCCAGCATCAACATGGCGAGAGGCGTCTGCTGGCGACGACTGATGCGGCCTTCTGCCTGTAATTTCTTATCAAAGGCTTCGCGATTGCGCGTCCCTGTGAGCGCATCCATCTGTGACTTTTCTGTCAGTTTGCGGTTCGCTTCATTGAGCTCACGCATGGCAAATTCCAGCTCTAGCGTGCGTTCCTGCACCATGTGTTCCAGCCGTTCATTACTCTTGGCTTCCAGTAACAGAGCTTCTTCTTTGGCTTCGCGGATCCTTTGTGCCTGAATAAGTGCTTCATGCTGGATGCGCATTTTGGATTTGCGTTCTTCGTTATAGCGCACGGCCAAAACGGCGGCCATAAAAATAACTTCGACCGTGAGTCCTAACATTACAGGTGTGAGGGGATTTAAGGGCAGCGATAAAATCCCAATATACATAAAGGCACTTAACAGCACTCCCGCGGTTTTGCCTAACGATGAGATGGCATACAGGCGTGCGAGTTGGTTACCGATAATCGCTTGTTGAATACTCAGCAGCAGCAGAATAACCGAGACAACTACGACGGCGATTAGGTCGCAGTACAGGGCAATTTTATAGGGTAATACTAATGAAACCGGGATGAGGACGGTGCTTATGGCGGTTAAATGCCGCCCTAATCGTAACAGTGAACGGCTAAAGTATTTGAGTTGTAAGGCTTTTTCAGTAAAAAGGACATTGAACACCAGCACCAGCGGGATCAGTGGTGCAATAATATGATTTTGTAATGCTGGGAAATTTGGCCATATATGATTAAAGGCGGTGCCATTAGCACAAGCAACCAACAGCGCCATGGTCATAACATAGCCACAGTAGTAACCGTAGCTGTAAGAACTGGTGGTCATGGCCATAAACAGTGAGAACAAACCTATGGCACCAAGGATCCCTAACTGGATCCCGATCATCATGTTGTCATCACTCACATGCCGCAGCATATGGTCTGGTGTCCATAATTTTATTGGTAGATAGCTCGTGCCCTGGGTGTCTACTTTGATCCAGAAATCGTGCAGTTCCCCTGCCTGCATCAGCAACGGATAAATGAAATTATTAAGTAATACAGGGCGTTGGCGAAAGGGGAGCGCATCGCCCATTGTTATCGTGTGTTGCAGCTTATTATTGATGAAATGATAAAACGTGAGTCGATCTATATTGGGATTATCAAATTCCAATAACCATTTATGGGGAGCGTTTGGTGCCTGTAATAAACGAAAATGGTACCAGTCACCATCACTCCCCATCGAGAGCAGCAGTTGTTTGTTTGCTGGTAACCATGCGCTTTCAGGTAAGGCCATTACCTGCTGCAAGGTTGCCTCTGGCGGTTGTTGAGTAAATAAGGTGTATCGTTTGAGGTCTATGGCGCTAGTGTCAGAGCCGTTAACCATCAAAGGCATCGGGTCGTGAGCCAAGGCTTCAGCAGTAAACCCCAGCAGTAATGCTATCAGCAGCCAGCGTGTCATTATATCGACTCCAGTCCAAATAACCGCAGACTGTTTTGATAACATTGTTGCGCAAGCTGTTGTGGCGGTTGCTGTCGCAATTCTGCGACAACCTCAGCAATATAAGGCAAATATTTGGGTTCATTACGGCCAGATTTGGGTTTTGGCCGCATACTGCGTGGCAACAAGTAGGGACTGTCAGTTTCTAGCACTAAACGATCTGCCGGTATTTCAGGCACCGCTGCTGCCAGCGCTTGGCCCCGTCGCTCATCACAGACCCAGCCAGTAATGCCTAAATACAGATCCAGTGCGTTATAATCCGCAACTTGCTGTTTATCACCAGTAAAACAATGTAATACTGCCGCAGGTAGTGATGAACGATAACGGCTTAGTATGTTCAGAAAATCATCATGGGCTTCACGTTGATGCATCAGCACTGGTAACTGTAACTCAGCGGCCAATGCAAGCTGTGCTTCAAATGCTGCTAACTGTTGTGCCCGACTGGAATAATTGCGGTCGAAATCAAGACCACATTCCCCTACGGCTACTACTGGGGCATGGGAACACAACTCGGTGAGTTGTTGCAAACTGTGCGCTTGCCAACTATCCGCATGATGGGGATGAACCCCCGCAGTCGTATAAAGTTGGCGTGGGTACTGCTGTGCTACTTGGATACAGCGCTCACTCTCGGCAAGGTCACTGCCGATCAGCAATAAAGGTGAGACACGCACGTCTGTGGCGTCTTGGAGCACCTGTAGCAAATCCTGTTCTAGCTTGCTGCCGATCAGATTGACAGCTATGTCCATATAGCGCATTTAACGGTCACTGCAGACGTTTGACTCTAATACTGCTATTAAGCCCATCTACAGAAAGAAGAAATGATCCTAATGCTGCACGTTTAACAACCACGTTTTGCCCTTGTTTTAATCTAAAAAATGCCGAGCCAATTTGTTGCCAGCGTTGGCCGTTCGACAAATCAATAACTAATGAGCCGTGGGGATTTTTAGTGACTGCGGTTGTGGTTGATTTGATGTCATTGAGTTCAGGTTCTGGCGCTTTTTCTCTGATGCCAAACTTATCGACTTGTGTCTGTTTTGCATTTTGCTGGCTGTGTTCAACAGCAGTTGATTCATGGTAACTCTGGGTTACATCATCTTTTGATGTCTTCACTGTTGCAACATGCTGTGAAACACCTTTCCCCAACTGATCGTAACACTGTAATCGGCTCATATCATCGGCGATGGCAGCACATTGAACCAGCTGTTGCTCTATTGACGCATGAGCTTGAACAGTGAGTAAAGAAGAGAAGGCAGCAATCCACAAATAACGCATCTAACCATCCTTATATGAAAATTAACACGGCAAATGCTGTGGGTTGGCTACTGATTTTCTTCGCTGGTATCGGCGTCGGTATCATCCGTTTTTTTGCTGTAGAAACGGGCGGCAAATAATCCCCCTTCAAACAGCAACAGCATAGGTACTGCCAACATAGTTTGTGATATCACATCTGGTGGTGTTAGCAACATCCCCACAACAAACGCCCCTACAACAATGTATGGACGCTGTGCTTTCAAATCGTCTGGAGTTGTCACACCTGCCCAGCATAAAAGTACCACAGCAATCGGGATTTCGAAGGCCAAACCAAAGGCAAAAAACAACTTCAACACAAAGTTGAGGTAGCTGTTGATATCGGTAGCAACCTGAACCCCTTCGGGGCCGGCATTGGCGAAGAAACCAAATACGAGTGGGAACACTACGTAATAGGCAAAACTAATCCCTAGATAAAACAGGATAGTACTACTAAATAACAAGGGGGCAATCAAGCGTTTTTCGTGTTTGTAGAGCCCAGGTGCCACAAAGGCCCAGATTTGGTACAACACGTAAGGAATGGCAATAAAAAATGCCAAGACTAATGTCAGTTTGAACGGCGCAAAAAATGGTGCGGCTACATCAGTAGCAATCATGGTACCACCGGATGGCAGCGCCTTCAGTAATGGCACCGCCATGTAGTGATAAATATCTTTGGCCCAATAAACGATTGCCAGAAATACGATTAACACGCTGGCAGTGGCTCTGAGCAATCGATTGCGCAGTTCCAGCAAGTGACTGATTAACGGCTGCTGTTGCGACATTTTTTACCCGCTATTTTTTATCAGTGTCGGAGGCAGATGAAGGCTCGGAAGTAGCTGTCTCAGCAGTTACTTCTGGTGCTGCTGGTTTGGTGTCTTCTACGGCGTTGGCAGGCTTGTCATTGTCAATCTGATACGGACGATTAACGGACTGCGCTGCTTCTTTTAGCTGGTTTATGGATTCCTGCAATTCCGGGGACAGATTACCCAGCCCCTTACTTTCCGCCTTTTTCAAATCGGCGTGCAGTTGCTCCAGCTTGAGTTCTTGTTCAAGCTCATCCTTTACCGAATTTGCCATGCGTTTCATGGTCCGGATAAAGTTAGAGATAGTACGAACGGCTATCGGTAGGCGTTCGGGGCCGAGTACCACCAGCCCCAAGATCCCAATCAATAGCAGTTCGGAAAAGCCGATACCATCGAACATGTGAGATTACGCCTGTTCTTTGTCCTTGGACTCAGGCTTCTTCTCAGTTGCCTCGGCAGATTCGCTTTTCGCAGCGTTATTTTCGATGGTTTTGGTTTCCTCTTCCGGGGTCATAGCATTCTTGAATCCTTTCACAGCGCCACCCAAATCGCTGCCAAGTGAACGCAGCTTCTTGGTACCGAACAGCAGTACAACAATTAATGCGATGATGAGAAGTTGCCAAATACTGATACCACCCATGAAGGTTTCCTCTTAACTCATTGTTCGGTTCTATTATGAACGTTTGATTAGCAAATACGAATTAAAATTTTCGGATTTTTGGCCTAGATCGCCATCCGATAAGCCAAAAAATCACCCCAGCGCCCAGACAACTGTGGGAGAACCAAAGTGTAACGTCACGGCTAAATAATATAGTGCCACAGATCAACAAAACGGCAGAAGTGATTAGCAGATAGTTGCTTTTATGTGACTTCTGTTGATGTCTCAGATACTTATCTAACATTTGCTGCTGCGAACCTAGCAGATTTCTGCCTAGTCGCAGGTTGTCATATATCAGCTCTGGAATTTCTGGCAGCTTATCTGACCAATAGGGCAGTTGTGCTTTAGCTTTGCGCAGCATCGCCTTGGGGCCAACCTGTTCTGCCATCCAGTTTTCTAGAAACGGTTTAGCGGTCTGCCATAAATCTAACTGTGGATATAACTGCCGTCCTAAGCCTTCGATATACAACAAGGTTTTTTCCAGTAGCACCAGTTGCGGCTGTACCACAATGTCAAAGCGGCGGGCTGTACGGAACAGTTCTAGCAGCACATGACCGAAAGAGATCTCATTCAGTGGCTTATTGAACATAGGTTCACAAACGACTTTTACTGCCTGCTCGAAGGCTAACAAGTCGGTATCAGGTGAAACCCAGCCAGATTCCACATAAAGCTGAGCAATACGGCGGTAATCACGGTTAAAAAAGGCCAGAAAATTTTCTGCCAGATAGCGTTTGTCGGTATCGCTGAGGGTGCCCATGATGCCGCAGTCCAGCCCTATGTAATAAGGATCTTGCGGATGCTCACGGGAGATAAAAATATTGCCGGGGTGCATATCCGCGTGGAAGAAATTATCGCGGAATACCTGAGTGAAAAACAGCTGGACGCCTTTCTCTGCCAGCAGTTTGAGGTTGGTGCCCTGTGCTCGCAATGCAGCAATATCCGACACCGAAATGCCGTAAATGCGCTCTAGCACCAGTAAACGTGGATGACTCAGCTCTTCATACACATAAGGCACATACAAGGAATTGGAATCCAGAAAATTGTTACGCAGCCGGATAGTATTCAGCGCTTCCAGTTTCAGGTTCAGTTCACCCATGATGGTGGTGCGGTAATCTTCCACCACTTCGGCGGGCCGCAAACGATTATTGGGGCCTAGCAGGGTTTCCAATAACTCCGCGGTCTGACTCATAAGTTGCAGGTCGGCCACTATCTGTTTTTCAACGTTTGGCCGTAGCACTTTTAGTACCACAGGTTTGCCGTTGGATTTCAGTGTTGCTGTGTGTACTTGGGAGATGGAGGCTGATGCCAGCGGTTTCTCATCAAAATCATCGAACAGTGATTCGATAGGCGCTTTTAGTTCGGTTTCGATGGCCTCACGGGCAAGTTTGGAGTCAAACGGTGGCACTCGATCTTGCAACATCGCCAGTTCGTAGGCCCATTCGTCACTCAACAGGTCGCGGCGGGTCGATAACATTTGGCCGAATTTGATATAAACCGGCCCAAGCTCTTGTAATGCTAGTTTTAAGCGTTCACCACCGGGTTTTTGTTTATGTTTGTTGCGCAGCCAGAACAGACTTAACCGCCACAAACGGAAGTACCAGGGCGCGAGTTTGGGGGTAACAGTTCATCTAGGCCGTAGTGTAAGGCGATGCTGATAACCTGATAAGCGCGCTTGATACTGGTGAAACTCATGGGCTGATTTTATCCTTCAATGTGGCAATTCGCTGCTCCAGCGCATCCACTGCCGCAGTTAGCTCGTCAATTCTGTCGCAATGACGAATAAATTCAAGCTTATGCGGTGCCACTTTATATTCTTCGGTGGCTAACTGACCAAGATGAGACCAGGTTTTTTGCAGTACCTGTCGCAATCCTTCACTGGCACGGTTAGCACTACTGCTGAGCCAGTAAGCTGGTGCATCACCCAGCAGTGTTGATAAAGGTTCGGCAATATCCATGCTGACATTTTGCAAAAAATTGCTGAACTGCTGTAATAGGGTCAGGTCGCCTTCAATGCGAAGCTTATCTTGCTTGATCAGCTCGGTCAGACTTTCACCTTCGCGCAGTCGATAGAGATCAGTAGCATTGCCAATCACTTTAACGTCGACAATACCTTGATAGTCGCTGAGTACCTGGATCTCATTGGCAAACACCAGATACAAGGGCCACGACAGTTGTTGCAGTTGAAAACAGAAGACTTTGCCGTGCAGAGGTTTCAGCCGCAGCGCTTCGCCGCCTGCGGCCTGCACCAGTTTGGCTAACGCCGTTTCCAGTGCGCTGCAACTTAACAGTCGCCACTGACGCTCAAGGCTTAATGCGGTCATATCAGAACTTGTAGCCCCGGTGCAGCGCCACAATACCGTCAGTCATGTTGATGTAGTCCACCTGTTCCAATCCCGCGTTTTCCATCATGCCTTTCAGGGTTTCCTGATCTGGGTGCATACGGATGGATTCTGCTAGGTATTCGTAACTGTCGGCATCATGTGCCACCAGCTTGCCAATCAGCGGCAGCATCTTGAAGCTGTAAAGATCGTAAGCTTTGTTCATGATGGCGTGTTGCGGTTTGGAAAATTCCAGAACCAGCAGCTTGCCACCTGGTTTCAGTACCCGCTGCATTGAGCGTAAGGCGGCATCTTTATCGGTCACGTTACGCAGACCGAAAGCGATGGTGATGATATCAAAGGTGTTATCTGGGAATGGCAATGCTTCAGCATTGGCTTGCACGTAGCTAATGTTACCCACAAAGCCTTTATCACGCAGTTTGCTGCGGCCGACTTTCAGCATGGAGTCATTGATATCCGCTAGGATCACTTCACCAGTATCACCCACCAGATGTGAAAACTTTGCGGTAAGGTCGCCAGTGCCACCCGCAAGATCCAGCACTTTCATTCCAGGACGGGCGCCGGCACATTCGATGGTAAAGCGTTTCCAGAGACGGTGAATACCAAAGGACAATACATCATTCATAATGTCGTAGCGCGTGGCCACAGAGTGAAACACACCTGCAACCATTTCGGCCTTTTTGGCAGCATCAACGGTTTTATAACCAAAATGTGTGCTTTTGGAAGAATCTTCAGACATCTATCGTGTATTCCTTTGATTAACTAATGATGGCTGGCAGTGTATGCCTTCAGAGGTGTCGGCTGAATCTCAGCACTGCCAAGCTGTGATCACTGCAGGAAAAACCTGTTTCAATCAGGTTGAGCATTAGACCACAATCTGCCGCAAGAGCATAGCTCTGTGACGCATCATATTCGTGCGCTAAGTGGCAACAAAAAGTGGCAACAAAAAAGCCGACAATGTCGACTTTTTGATGTCAGCTCAGAACCTTAGCATTATTCAATGTCTAATGGTTCCGGTGACAGAATAACGCCCGTGTTATCGGCATAGATATGATCGCCCGGCAGGAAGGTTACCCCGCCAAAGTTTACCGGGACGTCCACTTCGCCAGTGGCATTGGTATCGGCACCCACAGGAATTGACGCAATGGCCTGAATCCCTATGTCCATATCTTCCAGCGCATCGACTTCACGCACACTGCCGTAAACGATGATCCCTTCCCAATTATTATTCACTGCCAGTTCGGCGACTGAGGCATCTACCAGCGCTCGGCGCAGCGAACCGCCGCCGTCCACCAGTAACACTTTACCTTCGCCATCTTCCTGCAGAATATCCAGGATCAGTCCATTGTCCTCATAGCATTTCACGGTACTGATGGCGCCGCCAAAAGAGCTACAGCCACCATAGTTACTGAACATGGGTTCCACAACGTCAACAACATCCAGGTACATGTCACAAAGTTCTGAAGTGTTGTATTCCATAATCAAACTCCTGTTTTCCGCTCAGCCTGAGAAGGCATCAGTTAGCGCACTAAACGTCAGTATATAAGGGATTCGTTAAAAGAAAAGTGCCATTAATCACGCAATTGTCTTAGCTGGACTGCAGCTCGGTAGACCCTTTTACCGTTGCAATTGGCTACGCCCGATGAATAGCGTCTGCTAGTATATGCCCCTTAAATTTGCTTTCCCCTGTTTTTTTATCTGCTTTTGGGGCACGGAACCCCCGTTTAGCTCAAGGATGGCAGAAGGCTTTGCTAGTTTGAGGTCTGAAGATGGCACCGCTTAATGTGATTGAGGTGATTGGCTATAGCGCATCCTTGATGGTGGCGTTATCGCTGATGATGAAAGATATAGTGCGCCTGCGCTGGGTCAACTTGTGTGGTTGCGGATTATTTGTGGCCTATGGTGTCGCCATTGAATCCTGGCCGGTGGTGTCGATGAATGCCTTTGGGGTCTGCGTCAACATTTACTATCTGCTGAAAACTCGCCAGTCAGCGATGTTATCTTAATGTTGCATTTGTCATAAAAGCTTAGGGTAACTGTCACGGTCGCGTCATCGCCGATTCTTAGTCTCTGCAACAGATGACTGGATGGAGTTAACGCCATGCTGTTACACCTTGCTGAGCTGGATCGCCGGGGATTTTGCCTATTATTGTGCTGGGGCAAAAAATACCGGCTGACACCGATAGCCTTAAAGCTGTCGGCTTCGGGCAACGGCCCAACCTACCTATATCTGGCGGTGTTGTTACTGCTGCTGCATCGTGATGGCCAGTCTTTCTTCAACCTGCTGCTAGCCAGCTTTCTGCTGGAATTGCCTTGCTATCTGCTGCTGAAAAATACCATTCGCCGAACGCGCCCCTGTCACTGCTTACCTGCGGGACTGGTGCACGATTTTGAACCCTCTGATCGTTACAGCCTGCCTTCTGGTCACACCGCGGGTGCCTTTGTGTTTGCCTGTGCCGTGCTGCAGGTATATCCGCAATTTGGTATTCCGGTGTTGTGTTGGGCTGCGCTGGTGGGCAGTTCGCGGATAGTGCTCGGCGTGCATTATCCGCTAGATATTGTGGCCGGCATGCTGCTTGGCTGTTCTTCCGGTTATTGGGCCGGACAATTGTTACAAGGTTAATCAATGCGGATTCTTTATGGAGTGCAGGGGACGGGGAACGGCCATTTGAGCCGCGCTCGAGTCATGGCGAAAGCGTTGGCGGCTCACAACGTTGATGTGGATTATCTGTTCAGTGGCCGCGCTGCTGATAAATACTTTGACATGCAGGCGTTTGGTGATTTCCGGGCACTTGCCGGACTGTCGTTTGCTACTCACCGTGGCAAGGTGAATATTGCTGCAACGGTGCAGCGTAACTCACTATTGGGGTTGTGGCGTGATATCCGGGCGTTGGATCTCTCCGGTTATGATCTGGTGTTGAATGATTTTGAGCCAGTATCGGCCTGGGCGGCGCGGCGCCAAGGGGTTACTTGCATTGGTATCAGTCATCAGGCCGCACTACGCTGGCCAGTGCCCAAGGTGGGCGGCAGTTGGTTCAATGATGGGTTACTCGAGTATTTTGCGCCAGTCACCATGGCGTTAGGGTGCCACTGGCATCATTTTGGTTTTCCGATTCTACCGCCCTTTGTGGAAGTCGCTGCCGTTACCTGCGAGCAGACCCATGAGATCTTGGTGTATCTGCCATTTGAAAGTGCCGAGGATATCTGCACGTTACTGCTACCGTTTGATGGCTATGAGTTTCATGTCTATCACGCCGCTAGCGCACCTAAACAACTGCCCGCACATGTGCATTGGCACGGGTTTAATCGTGAGGGGTTTAAAGCGTCGATGGCGCGTTGTGGCGGAGTGATAGGTAATGCGGGGTTTGAGCTGGCCAGCGAAGCGATGACACTGGGTAAAAAATTGCTGGTAAAACCGTTGATGGGGCAGTTCGAACAGTTATCCAATGTGGCGGCGTTGGAGTTGCTGGCGGCGGCTGAAAGTATGCACAGCCTCAACCGCCAAACGTTACGCCGTTGGTTACGCGCCAGTAATCCGCAGCCTATCTGTTATCCCGATGTGGGTGACATGCTGGTCAGTTGGTTGCTGCAAGGCAACTGGCAGGACACACAAACGCTGTGTCAGGAGATGTGGTCAAAAGTGCAGTTGCCGGACAGTTGGTTTTCACGCCAGGATACCCAAGCGTTAGGACAAACCCTGACCCGGCCAATGCCGCGCTGAACCCTTAGCTGTAACGGATTTGCATGTCGATTAATGGTTCGCGACTGCCTTTTTCGGCGCGCAACCGTGCCAGATACTGCTGCCATAGCACTTCACGATTGACACAGAACTGGTACAAAATATCCCAAGAAAACAAACCGGTATCATGGCCGTCATCAAAGATCAGTTTCACCGCATAGTTGCCTACAGGTTCAATGGCCTTGATATTCACATTGCGTTTATGGGTAACCAAGGTGGGATTACCGTGTCCTTGCACTTCGGCTGAGGGTGAGTTAACCCGTAAAAATTCGCAGGTAAGCTGGTATTCATTGCCATCATCAAAAGCGATTTCCAGCAGGCGCGACTTACGTTTGAGTTTTAGAGAGGTGACTTTGTGACTGCTCATGAGTGTTCCATTAACCAAAAACATTTGCGCTATGGTGACTCGCTCTGCCGCAAAAGTGAATCCCAACCGCACATAAGTGTTAATTGGGGAGCCCCTTCTGTGATAAATAGCACTGGCAGTTATGTAAAACACTTGTAATAATGCCTTGTATTTTCTGTTTTTTGACAGAAGCAGCATTATTGACGCAGTGGACGCAAACTGATGACCCAAAGTACCTTTTATTTTGGCGAATGGCAGATAAACCCTGATGCCAACACTCTGCAGAAAGGACGCCGGCAGAAACAAGTAGAACCCAAAGCCATGGATGTGCTGCTGTACCTGTGTCGCCATGCGGGAGAGGTGATCAGTGCCGAAACCCTGCTCAGCGAATGTTGGTCGGGTATCGACACTGGCGATAACCCACTGCACAAGACTATCAATCAGTTACGGCGCGCCTTAGATGACAGCGCTACCAGCCCAGTTTATATCGAAACCATTCGTAAGCGCGGTTATCGCACGCTGGCTGAAGTGCGTTTCCCGGTTGGTCATGAACAAAGTGTGGCACCGCAGCAATGGCAAGGGGATTCACCTTTCCCAGGCTTGCGTGCATACAGTGCCGCTGATGCCAGCGTGTTTTTCGGCCGTAGTGAACAGATCCAACTGCTGCTGGAACGAATTGCCCAGCAAGTGCGCTTTGGCCGCGATTTTTGTCTGGTACTTGGCCCCAGCGGCAGCGGTAAATCGTCACTGATCCATGCGGGCATTGTGCCCAACCTGATGTCGGAACAGGGCGCTAACGGCTTAGGATTACTCGACCATACCACGCTCGATTTGGCCGATGTGCAAGCGGGCGACCTGTTGCTGTCGCTGGCAAGCACTATGCTGGATTGGGAGCTGAACGACGCGCCGGTATTTGCAGGCGAAAGCGCGAGTACCTTGGCCGCTAAGTTGCTGGAACCTGCCACCCTGCTGGCGGGGTTGCAACCCTTGCTGCAACACACTCAATATGGCACTGCTCGTTTCGGCCTGTTTATTGATCGGTTAGAAGTACTGTTATCGTCACCCCTGTTCAGTGATGACGAGCGGCAGCAGTTTGTCGATGTGCTAGAACAACTGGCTCATAGCCGAGCGATCTTGGTGCTCAGCGCCTGCCGTAACGATTTTTACCCGCAACTGATGAGTTATCCGAGCCTGCGGGCGGGTAAGGGCAGCGGCGCGCATTTCGATCTGGCACCTCCTGGGCGCCAGGAACTGTTGCAGATGATCCGCTTGCCAGCAGTCAGCGCCGGGCTGAGCTGGCAGCAAGACCCTGACACCGCTATGCCCTTGGATGAAATCCTCTGTGCCGATGCGGCTAGCAATCCTGATGCCTTGCCGCTGCTGCAATACACCTTGCAGCAACTGTATTTGCAACGTGCCGCCGATGGCACCATGCAGATTGCCGTGTATCAAGCTTTGGGTGGCATCGAAGGCGCCATTGGGAAAACCGCCGATGCGCTGTTGGCGTCCCTTGGTGAGCCGGAGCAACAGGCGCTGTCGCGGGTACTGTCACTATTGGTGACCTTGCGGGAAGATGAACAGTCGATCACCAGCCGTAGTGCCCGCTGGGATCAACTGCAAACCGAGGCTGAAAAAACACTGGTGCCAGGCGATGGTGGAACAGCGTCTGTTTGTGTCCTCGCTAAATCAGCAACAGGCTGGATTTCATGTGGCGCACGAAGCACTGCTGCGGCGTTGGCCTAAAGCGGTGGCGTGGATCAATCAGCACAAAGACAGTCTGGCGCAGCGGGCTCGCCTGTATCATCAAAGCCGCCGCTGGTTGGCGGAACACAAAAGTGGGGCCTTCCTGCTGGTGGATGGTAAACCTCTGCAACAGGCGCAACTATTGACCCAAAATCCGCTGTTTACCTTGGATGCCGGCGAGCAGCAATTTGTTCATGCCTCAACGCAACGGGCATTCTGGCGTCGCTGGACGCGCCGCAGCACGGTGCTGCTGTTATGTGTGTTAACGGTGATCTCAGTAACCATGAGCCTGCGTAGCCAGCCAGGCGCAGCAGCAAGCCACTGCTCGGCGCTTAGATGCCGAAAATTTGTTAGGTTTTATGGTGGGTGATTTTGCTGACAAACTGCGCAGTATCGGCCGTATGGATTTGCTGGACGGTATCTCCAATAAAGCGCTGGAATACTTTACCGCCAAAGACAATATTCAGGACAAAACCTTGGGCTTTGAAGGGCGCTTTCAGCATGGGCAAACCCTGGAAGCCATTGGCGAAGTAGCCCATTCCCGCGGTAAAATCGATGAGGCAAAAAATGCCTTACTGGCCGCACAGCAAGAGTTTTTGCCGCTATTGGATGAACAGCCCAATAATCTGGAACTGCTCAAATCCCTCGGTGCCAATGCTTTCTGGCAAGGACAATTGGCCTTTGACAAAGCCGATTGGCAGCCAACGTCGATACACTTTAAGCAGTATTTAACTTATAGCCAGAAGATGGTGGACATTGCACCAGATAACAAAGATGCACAGATGGAACTGTCTTACGCCCTTAATAACTTGGGCTCGGTGCAGCTCAAATTAAAACACTTTAAAGAAGCCAAGACCTTGTTTGAACAGTCATTGGTGCAAAAAGAAAAAATGCTTGCCGCCGATCCTGCTAATCAGTCGTTAGTGGGCGATGTGGTAAATGCGAGATCTTGGGTCGCCAGCGCGTTAGTGGCAGAAGGCGACACAAATGCCGCTATTAAAATGTGGGAATCGATCCGTAGAGACTTTGATAAGCCGGAATATAAAGATAATGCTTATATTCAAGATCGTATTTCTTCTGCAATGAGTTTGTTAGGAGGGTACTATTTTTATGTGGGGAATTTCAAAGAATCTTTAAATATTTTAAATATGGCAAAACTGAAAGTTATTGGCGAAATGAATAAGGATAGTAAAAACTTCCTCTGGACGAAAGATCTTATTAAGATAGAGGCAAAAATTTTTCTTTTTAAAGCATTACTTGGTATTGATTTTGATTTTTCGGAGTATAATGAAGTTGAGAGTTTATTGAAATCTTCGAAGAATAAGAAATCTTATCCATTCTTATATTCCAGTATAGGGATATCGAAATTGATTCTATTTACTAAATTAAATGATTTTTCAAAAGCAGTAGAAATTAATTTAAATATGAAGAAATATTTATCAGAAATAGAAGCAAATACTGTAGATGAGAAGCTTATATACATTCGGTATTTAGTTTATGGAACCAAACTGGAACAACTTGCTTATGGAAGCTTTTTACAGAATGATAAGTGTATGGAGGCAAAAAAAATTAATGAAGAACTTTTAATGCAGACAAATGACCCTGCATTTATTTTTATGAATAAAGAGATCGAAAACTGTTTGAAAGGGTACACTTTAAAATAGGATGCTAGATATGGAAGCGAAAAAGTTGATACATATACGTTTAATGTTTGTGTTACAGTTAATGCAAATAAAGTTCCCACGTTTACCTATTATGAACCAGGGAATCCTGAGCCATTAAATGAAAAACAACGAGCAGTTACAGTGACTGGTCCGACAATTATATTTTATAAACTAATTAATACTAATATGGCACCGAAAGGCCTGAAATTTATCGGTGCAGGATTTAAAACTCCCTATGATGGCATTATAGAAAATGCTTTTGTAAGTGATGATGGTGCTACTTTGATTTTAGAAGATTTGTGTAAAGATAACGGCACTACAGGTTTTCACCTCTTACTTAAGAGTGATGAAAATACCTTGGTTATGATGAGTCCTGATCCTGAAGTGATAAATAAAGGTGTTGAATAAAGCGATAAGTTCATTCTATCTATAGAATATTAATAATGGCGAGCATCCGCTCGCCATCTTCTTAAATAACATACAAGGAATAAGCACTGAATATGAGGACAGGCATCACTTTTGTAGGCTATTTCTTTATGTTGTTAAATCGCTTTTAGGTGAGAAATGAAGCCGTTTAGCATCGATCAGGGAGAAATATGAGGACAGGCATCATTTTTGTAGGCTATTTCTTTAGTTCATTCTTTTGTTGTTAAATCGTTTTTAGATGAGAAATAAAGCCGTTTAGCGTCGATCAGTTAGTATGACGACGATAAAATCGGTGTAATCGCATGATTTGGGGTATACGAAGTGGGTGAAACGCCGCGCTAGTTTCACTGGTTCTTGATGAACAGCTGGTTTATCTGTTTGTGTTACTGATATAGCTTACTGCTGTATTGTTTACCGCGACACCATTTGCCACCTTGGCGGGTTTTGAATTCACACATCGCCGCCCAACTGCCACACGCGCGAGCGTACTGTTTGCTGAATTTGGTAGCACTTCGCATCCAAGCGTCTGATGATATTCCCAATTGTTGTAATAGCTTGGGTGCTGTTTCGGCAATGGCACCGCGTTTGTCGGTGCGGACAGCGCGCCCGGTCCAATCAATCAGTTCCAAGTAATCAGCAAAGTGAAACGGAATGCCTGATTGTGTGGCAGTGTGAGTAGCACCGTCAAAATCTAATAGCGGTTTTAATAATGGGGTGGTTTTGTGCGGTGATGTTGGGTTATCTGGCTGAGCACTTTGCTGCTCTTTAATCCGTGCTTGAATAGAAGTGAAATCTGAGTTCACAATGCTGTCTGCAATCCCGGCACGGATGGGATTCAGATCAACGTACATCATGCAAGTGAATGAAATATGAGGACAGGCATCACTTTTGTAGGCTATTTCTTTAGTTCGTTCTTTTGTTGTTAAATCGCTTTTAGGTGATAAATAAAGCTGTTTAGCGTCGAACAGTTAGTCTGACGACGATAAAACCGGTGTAATCGCATGATTTGGGTAGACGAAGTGGGTGAAACGCCGCGCTAGTTTCACTGGTTCTTGATGAACAGCTGGTTTATCTGTTTGTGTTACTGATATAGCTCACTGCTGTATTGTTTACCGCGACACCATTTGCCACCTTGGCGGGTTTTGAATTCACACATCGCCGCCCAACTGCCACACGCGCGAGCGTACTGTTTGCTGAATTCGGTAGCACTTCGCATCCAAGCGTCTGATGCTATTCCCAATTGTTGTAATAGCTTAGGTGCTGTTTCGGAAATGGAACCGCGTTTGTCTGTGCGGACAGCGCGCCCGGTCCAATCAATCAGTTCCAAGTAATCAGCAAAGTGAAACGGAATGCCTGATTGTGTGGCAGTGTGAGTAGCACCGTCAAAATCTAATAGCGGTTTTAATAATGGGGTGGTTTTGTGCGGTGATGTTGGGTTATCTGGCTGAGCACTTTGCTGCTCTTTAATCCGTGCTTGAATAGAAGTGAAATCTGAGTTCACAATGCTGTCTGCAATCCCGGCACGGATGGGATTTAGATCAACGTACATCATGCACGTTAACAGTGCTTGTTCATCAAGTAGCGCTTGCGACTTAAAGCGGCCTTCCCAAAATACGCCGGTGCAGTTGTCTTCTTTATTGGCTTTACGGGCGATGTCTTCATTTAAGCAGCGCATAAACCAACTGATGTCACCGAGGCGTTTACGCCACTCTTCAATCAACATATCCAACTGTAATTGCAGTGTTTTATCGAGCTTGTCGCCTTTGATAAATCGAGTTACCAATATGGTAGGATGGAATAGTTGCGTCCAGCGCTCGATGACCTCTGTCGGGCTCAATGTCTGTTGGCGTTCGGCATCAATTTTTAGCACGAGGTGATAGTGATTATTCATCACCGCATAGGCACAAATATCGATACAGAAAATAGCGGAAAGCTGACGGATTTTGCTGGCTATCCAACCTCGGCGATGTTCGTAGCTGCGTCCGGTTACAGTATCTTCACCACAGAGAAATGCACGGCGGACACAACGGTTAATGACGTGATAGTAAGGGGTTGATTCAACATCAATCAAACGACGGCGGGCAACGGTCATAATACACTCCTTGTTGTAGTAACTTCACTCCATGTGAATGACTCAGCGTAGTTGATACCTGTCAATACTGCAAATTGATGGCTGTCCCAACTACACCTTGCACTATCAAACCCTTGCGTTTCCTCCTTAGTTAATTTCACCCATAACAGCGACAGGGTTGCATGTCTAAGTCGGCAAACCAGCCCCATGATTTTTGATATGTTACAGATATGTGATGTCAAAATTGCGCTTGCTTGATGGCAGATGCTGCTTTGATTCACGTTACCCAGTAAAAATAAAGCAATATTAATCAATATATTACATCGTAAGGTTGGCAGAAGGTAATTGCCGAGCGGAGTTTGTAGCCTAACCCTGAAAACTGTGTCTGTAGTCAGACATAAATAACAGGAGAAGGACAATGTCTTCACAATCAAACTCAAAACCGTCTATCGCTGTAGTTGAAGATGTTATACCAACGGAAATTGCCCAGGCTGCCAATGAAGTAGACCTGCTGCAACTGTTATTGGAACGGCTGCAGCAGCCCACGTTACAGGTGGACTTACAAGGCACAGTGGTTTATGCCAATAAAGCGGCGTTATCGCTGTTTGCGGCCACGGCCGATACCTTGGTAAGTAAGCAATTACACTCGTTTCTTGCTGCGCCATGGTCAACTTTCTATCGTAATTGCTTTGCACAGTATGGCGATCCGCAAGCGCTGATCCACAGTGCCTCTGAAATGATGATCGATATCAATGAAACCGCCGTCCCCGTGAATATGTCGCTGTCGTTTATGCCGGTAAAACAGCCTTGTTTGCTGGCGACTTTTCAAGATTTGAGAGCGCAGAAAGCCGAAATCCAGCGGTTGCATCAACTGGCGTGTACCGATGCGTTAACCGGGCTGGCAAACCGCCGTGCCTTTTTTGATACCTTGCAGAAACTGTGGGAACAGTGCACCACGGCCCGCGACCCGGTTTCCATAGTGATTGTGGATGTGGATCACTTCAAACTCTTTAACGACCGTTTTGGCCATATCCAGGGTGACCGTTGTTTGCAGCAGGTGGCGTATGCACTGCAACAAGCCCTGCCGGATGATAACTGTTTGGCGGCACGTTATGGTGGCGAAGAGTTTGCGCTGATCCTGCCGGGCATGAATGGTATTCAGGCCAAGACCATTGCCGAAGGTTTGCGTGAGCGTATTGCGCAGATTAATTGCGGTGAACTGGCGGGCAAGTCAGGAATTACCGTGAGCCAGGGGATTGCCGCAGAGGTTAATGGTCAGTTCCGTACTCCTGAAGCACTGCTGTTTGCTGCCGATACCGCACTGTATCGGGCGAAGAAAGACGGCCGCGATCGGGTTAACTTGTCTAACTGAAAGCAACGATTATGGATTGGCATTTTATCTTTAGCCACGCATTGCCACAGCAGCGAGTAATGGCGTTTTTGTGGTTACAGCGGCAGCAATATGACAACACGGCCGAAGTGGCGGCAGCACAGTTATGGCAGGCGTGTTGTCATGATGAACTCAGTAAGATGTTATTGAGTGATTTATGTTTGTGCCATGCGCACACGGGCAGCCATGATGCCTCCGACAATGAGTTTATCAGCCGGTTACTCTGTGCTATTGATAGACGTTTGACGCAAGCAACTCCGGCGGAACACTGATTTTTTTAAGACCGCCGTGCCGATAGTAGTAAAACGCATCCTGTGGCCGCTCCTGCTGCCAGATATCTTCGTAAGGCAACTGTAGCAACAATGCCCGCAGTATCATGCCGGTTAATCCGTGGCTGATAACTATCAGCTTGTCCCCAGAATGCAATTCCGCTAGCCAGTTGTTGAGTCGTCGACGAATGGCGGCAAAATCTTCCCCTTGCGGTGCTTTTAAATACCAGTCTGGCAGTTGTTGCAGTTGTGGCTGAGATGCCAGAATTTCATCAATACGGCACTGCTCCCATTGTCCTAGCCCAACCTCTTGCACGCGTGCATCGATGCCGATGTGATCATTGCCGATGCCAAGGCCTGCACATACCAACCGCGCCGTTTGCAGCGTTCTCCCCAAGGGGCTGCTAACAACGCGCCACTGCTGGATATCACGGATGTGTTGTTTGAGGGTAACGCCCATCGCATGCGCTTGCCGTTCACCCAAGGTGGTGAGTGGCGAGTTACATTGGCCTTGCAGGCGGCGCTCGGCATTAAAGCGGGTCTGGCCGTGACGCAGGATAAAAAGTTCAGCAGGCATGTGTGTTCAGGTGTCGACGGAAAACTGCATAGTGCCGCCGCGGTTGCACTGCGGTCAAGGCATTCGTGGAAACGTAGGGCATATCTGGGATGTTGAAAGTTTTTCATGATCAACACGGCGTTTGCTGAAACCTGTTCAACTAAGTCAGTGTCTAGCGTGTTATTGCTGCCGTTAATTGTAGCGCCAGTGCTAGCATGTCCTGTCTAGTATTTTCTACCCTCGTCGGAGGAACCATGAGTTCAGCTGTCCCGTTGCCATTTCGTGCCGAACATGTCGGCAGTTTTCTACGTCCAGATTACCTGTTGCAGGCCAGAGCGGCTTTTGCCAGCGGCAGCATTGACGCTGCACAACTGCGGCAAGTGGAGGATCGCGCCATTGCCGAGGTGATTGGCATGCAGCGAGATGTTGGGCTAAAGGTGATCACCGATGGTGAGTTTCGGCGCACCTATTTTCATGTGGATTTTTTGCGGCAGTTAGGTGGCGTAGTCAGTGAAGAACCGCGCACTATTACCCGTGACGATGGCAGCTTGGAATTAGCGCCGCCCGTTATCAAGGTGATGGACAAAGTACGCCATGTGAAAAATATCCAACTGGCGGATTTTGCCTATCTGCAACAGCAGACCCAAGCATTAGCTAGTGCGCTGGTGCCAAAAGTGACCTTGCCATCACCCACCATGCTGCATTTTCGCGGTGGTCGGGCCGGGATCAGCACACAGGCGTATCCACAACTGGAACCTGAATTCTATGAAGACGTAGCCAAAGCCTACGGTGCCGAGTTGCAGTCACTAGCGGATGCGGGCTGCCGCTATGTGCAGATGGACGATACCAATCTGGCCTATCTGTGTGACGAAAAAATGCGTGAAGCGGCGCGTAGTCGCGGTGATGATCCGAATGAACTACCGTATCGCTACGCCGATTTTATTAACCGGGTGGTGGCTTATAAACCTCAAGGCATGACCTTGGGCATTCACTTGTGTCGCGGTAATTTCCGCAGCACTTACGCGGCAGCAGGTAACTATGAGCCGGTGGCGGAAGCGCTATTAGCCAAAATGGAACTGGATGCGTTCTTCCTCGAATATGACGACGAGCGCTCGGGTGATTTTCGGCCACTGCGTTTTCTACCCAAAGGCAAACACGTGGTATTGGGGCTGATCACCAGTAAATTCGGGCAGATGGAATCCAAAGATGCTATCAAACGCCGTATTGATGAAGCCGCCCGTTATGCGCCGCTGGAACAGTTGTCACTGTCACCGCAATGTGGTTTCTCCTCAACCGTGCATGGTAACAATATCGCCTTTGATGAACAGCGCCGTAAGCTGGAACTGGTGGTAGAGATCGCGCATGAAGTATGGGGCGATGCTTAGGCTCATCCGCTGTCGTAGCCGCTAGCAGGTGGCACTATGGTTAATGCCAGTCAGTTAAGCTGACTGGCATTTTTGTTTTGGAACGTGTGCGTTTGCTTATGGTTTAGGCGTAGCCACCGCGTTAGTGACAGTTTTAGCGCGTGGTAAATATTGTCTGATGTTGCGAACGCCTAGTGTTGTCGACATAACCATTGGCAAACAAACAGGCAAGCAAGTTCACTGCATAAAAAAATCCGATGACGTTGGTCATCGGATTTTGGTGTTAGGTGAGCGTGTTAACTCTTCCCACCTAGCAAAAGATTACGGTTTGAGTAGTTTGCTGTCAGCAATTGACATTAACGTACTTTGTTGCCGTATACATCCCAAACTTCAACTTGGCCTAACTTGAGCGCGCGGATGTCAGCTTCAATAACACTGAGATCGCCTACGACTACCCAAGTTAATTGGTCAGGGTGAAGTGTTGCTTTTGCCATGTTGCGCACGTCACTTAAGGTTACTTTATCCAACCGCGCCATAGCGCCTTCGGCGTATTTGTATGGCAGGTTAAATAGCTGTGAGCTGATCATGGCGTTCACGAATGCACCGTTTGTGGTATAGCCAGACGGTATTGAATGAATAGCTGATTCTTTGTCGCGTTCCAGCTCTTCAGCAGTGATCGGCCGAGTGGTAACGAACTGGCGAATTTCCTTCGCGATTTCACTCATGCTGGCGGCGGTTTTGTCTGCTTGCACAGTGCCGCTGGCGGTGAACACCTGTTGACCGACAGACGCATTGGAGATGCCTGAGCCAAAGCCATAAGCCCAGCCTTTATCTTCACGCAGATTCATATTCAAGCGGCTGTTGAAGCCACCGCCCAATGCAGCATTCATCAATGACAGTGCGGCTGAATTATCGGCGTTAAACGGTGCTACGGCATGACCTACGGTAATGCTGCTTTGTACCATGCCTGGGGCGTTGATCAGAATCACTTTACCAACAGCACTGTGGGCTGCGGCTACGCCAGGAAGCTTATCAGGAGTGCCAGCTTTCCAGTCACCAAAATAGCGGTTTGCCAGTTCGGTAGCTTTTTCTAAGGTGATGTCACCCACCATGTACAGCGTAGCGTTATTTGGCACGATTTCATGGTCGTGGAAATTAACGATCTTCTGGCGAGTTAACGCTTTTTCTTCTTCACGAGAAGGGATATGACCAAAGCGATGATCGGCACCCCAGATAGCACGGCTGTAGGCAGAACCGGCAGCATTCATCGGATTACGTTCGTAATTGTCGTAGGCCATATCGACCCGCTCAACCGCTTTATCTATCTCACTTTGTGGATAGCTAGGATTGCGAATGAGATCGGCCGCCAAGGCAAAAGAAGGTTCCAGATATTGTGTCAACGGACCCCAGTTAATGCCGCTCTGGCGTTCACTGGCTGCACCCGCAATAGTGGTACCGATTTTTTCCATGGTTGAGGCAATGGCATCGACATTCATGTCTTTTGTGCCTTGCGACAGCATGCCAAAGGCTTTTTCCGCAACGCTGGTACCGTATTTGTCATCAAGCGCGGTGCCTGTTGCAAACTGCATACTGATGTCCACGACCGGCAGACCTGGGCGTGGGCTAACGACAACCTTCATGCCATTGGCTAGCGTGGTTTGCTGGATATCCGGGAAGGTTACCTTGCCAGTAAATTTACCAGCTTCTGGGATCTTAGTGCGGTCAACTTTACCATTCATTGCCTGTACAAGAGGCAGTGGGCGTAGCTGTGATTCAAAGTAAGGTTTGTCGAGCCATTTTTTGGCGAGTGCTTTAAGCTCCTGACCATTGGTGGTATTGAGCCAGTTGCGTTGCACTTCAAAGAAGGCTGGATTGTCATGGAATACTTCACCTTCTGCCAGTTTTTCACCAACACCTTCTGGGCTTTCCAGTGAGCGGATCAAACTAATATCTAGGCTAAGTTTCAAGCCATCTAAACGTTCTTGTGTCGGGCCATTAGTGTAGTAGTCAGCCAGAATTTTCTGGAGCTGAGTATCTACTTCTTCAACGCTAACGCCTGGTCTGAGTGATACGAAGATAGAGAAAGTGCTGTTAACTTCATTGGGCGATACGCTGGCACCAACGCTGTTTGCTAGCTGTAATTTGTCTACCAGTATCTGGTTTAGTGGCGTGGTTTTAGCACCGGCTAGGGTTGCTGCAACAACTTCCATCAGGGCCGCATCACGAGTGTCGCTGTTAGGCAGTGGCCAAGTGCGAACAAAGCTGGTGGTCGCGACCTGATCATAGTTAATGTCGCGTTTGATCTCTGAAATAGTGGGCACCCACTGATCGATTTTATCGGTAGGTCTACCGGCTGGAGCATCAGAAAAATAGTGGCTCACTTTTTCTTTTGCTGTTGCTAAATCGATGTCGCCAGATAATACCAATACCGCATTGCTGGCACCGTAGTAATCTTTAAACCATTGTTTTACGTCAGCCAGTGAGGCGTTTTCCAAATCTTTCATGGAACCAATGGTGGTATGGGCATACGGGTGGCCGATGGGGTAAAACAGTTCTTGGAAACGTTGGCCGGCTTTACTGCCTGGGCGTAACTGGCCTTGACGTTTTTCATTTTTTACAACATCGCGTTGTTCATCCAGTGCATCCTGTGTGATCGCGCCAGGGAGATAACCCATACGATCTGATTCCATCCATAGTGCGGTGTCTATCGCATTGCTAGGCACGGTAGCAAAGTAGTTAGTGCGATCCAGACTGGTAGTACCGTTCATTCCGGTAGCACCAATCTTGTCGAATGGCAGGAAATATTCGCCTTTGCGGTTTGATGTACCTTGGAACATCAGATGTTCAAATAAATGGGCAAAACCTGTTTTGCCTTCTGGCTCATCTTTTGAACCGACCTTGTACCAAATACCCACAAATATATCGGGTACACTGTGGTCGGTATGCACGATAGTGGTCAGGCCATTGGGCAGCACAAATTTTTCATAACCAATGTTGATTGCAGGCACGCTTGCCTTAACTTCAGGCGCAGTCGCTTGCTCCGGGTGTGGCGTAGCGGCACACGATGTTAATGTGGTGCTTAGCATTACAAGCGCCAAGGTTTTTCTTATAAATGTCACCAGTAAACTCCTCACAGGATGTAAAATAACGATGACATTTAGTCATACTAACCTTGCACCAGCCTGACGAATTGCTGAACATCTTTTTCAGATTGCAAGGTTGGTGCAAGTTTACTGTAGTGAAATATCGGATACCGGAATAACATAACGATAAATGGTAACCGCGGCATTATGTGCGACAATGACCGAAAGGATTTGAAAGAGCAGCTTAACACGCTGGTTTTGCGGGGCGATGCTAGCCTAAAACAGGCGGCTAAAGCGAGCGCTCTTGCAAAAGTATGGACGCGATGGCTGCCCTGGTTGCCCGTTGCGCCAATGTTGATCCTTTGTGTGGCGTGGCTGCTGCCGTGGTCGGTTGCACTGAGTTTGTTATGCCTGCTGCCGTTGTTATTGCTGGTGGTGGGCTACTGGTTCAATATCCGCGGCGTGAGCTTTAGCCGTAGTCAGGCATTGTTGCAATTTGGACGTTTGCTTAAAGATGATGACCGCCTGACCACTGCAGACGAATTTTTATTGCTCGACGGCCCAACGCCATTTTATCAACTGGCGGTTGATGATGCCAAAGCTGTCATCAAACAAGCCTTAGCTATGCCGCGCTCAGCCCTTGAGCACCCCTTAACTCTCCCACAGGTGAAGCGTTGGCCCCATTTGTTGCTAACACTGCTATTAAGTGTGTTGGTGGGCTGGTTTGTACTATCTCAAAGCCCACAACATGGCGCACCTGACGTGGCAACCGCATCCATCGCGGCTGATAGCGGCAACACTTTGTTTCATGCTGCTAGCCAAGCTGAAGATAACCTCAAGTCTCAGACTCAAGCACCAGCGTTGCAGGAAAAAGCCCACCTGCTGAAGCGGCGCCAGTGTCTTCAACCTCTGACGCTAAGCAAGACGACAACCTAGCTACCGCTACGCCAAGTGGTGCTGATGGGCACGGCACCGCTCAGTCAGCCGCCGCGTCGAGCGCTGCCGCTATGCAATCTTCCAAGAGCAATGCTGGCGTGAGTGCAATGCAGCAGAGTGCCGCGGCCAGTCAAAACAGTCTTGGTGACATCTCCTCAGCTGCTGACGCGGCGCTTAAAACTGCGGCGTTAGCGTCACAAGATCAAGGGCAATCGGCCGGGACTCGCGAAAATGATAACGCGCAGCAGACTCAAAAAATAGCGATCAGGCTGGTGACGGCGAAGTCCGGGGAATAAAAATGCCAATCTGCCCACCGGTACGCAACAGAATTCGGGGAGCGATAAGGACGGCGGTGCCCAGCAACAGCAAAATGCCAATTCGAAAAGTGGCGATCAGAGTGGTAATCAAGGGCAGTCTCAGGGCAATGGCGGAAAAGGACAGCGGGGAAATAAAAGTCACGGCACCAGTGAAGCGCTGAAGAAAACCCGTGGTGTGGCGGAACTCTTGCTGTCAGTGCCCATGGGTGATCAGTTAGTGGGAACCCCTAACGCGGGCCGAGAAAAACCACCCAACAAGCTTACAACGGCCAACAGCCGACCACTTCACCAGCGGTTAATCCAGCGGCGCCGATCCCGGCCAAGCCTTATGAAGCGGCTGCTGACAGTGTGCTGGATGCCCAGGAACAGAAGTTGTTAGAGCAGCTTTATCAGCGCGCAGCGACTGATACCCCGCCACAACCGTCAACTATTAATCAGAGTGAACAGAATGGCAATTGATCGTCAGGTTATTGATCCACAGATGCTTTTTGATCCTGAACTGCTTAGCCGCATTGAACATCTGACACTCTCTGTACGTAATGTTCAGCTCGGTGGCCGTTTGGCGGAGCAACGTACTCGGGCGCGTGGGCAAGGGCTGGAATTTGCCGATTTTAAACCGTACGTGGCAGGTGATGATTTACGAGCGATTGACTGGAACAGTTATCGCCGCCTCGGCAAAGTGTTTGTACGGTTATTTGAAGAGCCGCAGGCCATGCCTGTGTACTTTTTAGTGGATTTATCGGCCAGCATGTTCAGTGAAGCACAGTCACCACGGATCCATGCGGCACTGCGTTGTGCCATGGCGCTATCGGCCATAGTACTGTCGCAGCATGATTCAGTCGCCGTCTTTGCCTTGGGACAGCAGGCGGCGCAAATTCAGCGAAGCCTGTCTGGCCGTGGTAGTTTGCCCCGTTTGGCACAGCAACTTAGCCAAGTGCAGATGCTCCCAGAGGCCAACTTAGCGGCGGCAGTGCAGCAGTTTGCCAGTATGCCTTTGCGACGTGGGCTGGTGGTGCTGTTGTCTGACTTTTTAGTCCCGAAGGCTTACCCGCTTTGGCGGATGCGCTGGACACTTTGCCCCACGCTAAACTGCTGGTGCAATTAACCCAACCTTGGGATGCCCAACCGCAGTTACATCCTGATTTGAACAATAGTGGTGCGGAAGTGCGGTTTCAGGATTGTGAAACGCTGGGTGTCACCGAAGTGGTGTTATCACCGCAGGCAGTGAAAGCTTATCAAGCTGTGTATCAGGCTTTTAATACTGAGTTGACCGATTATGCTCAGTCCCGCCAAGCCGGGTTGCTACAACTCAATTGCCAGTTAGATATTGTCGATCAATTGGGCGACTGGCTGTCCCAAGGGGTTAGTCTGTGAGTGTCACCGTCAATAGCCTTGTTGCTTCATTTCCTTTTGGCACTGTGCAGCCGGTGTCGCAGTTTGGTCTGCCGCCGCTTTTCTTGAATTTCGGAGCCTTGTTATGTCATTGCTAACCATGCCCATTTGGCTTTTTATTTCTGGCATTGCAGCACTGGCGGCAGTGGTCACGGCATTACAATTTTTACGCCATCGCTATCGGCAAGTTGTGCTGGCGACAAACCAGTTCTGGGCCACTGCGCTGCAAAATGCGCCCGCTCGGCAAATTGTTGGTAAGTTCCGGCATTTTTGGGCTTGGTTGCTGGTGTTACTGTTGGCACTGTTGATGTGGCTGGTGATTGCTGAACCACATATGGCAGCTGACAAACCGCAACGGATGCAGCTGTTTTACTTGGATGCTTCCGCCATTATGCAGGAGCATGGCCGTTTTGAGCAGGCACGGCAGGCCTTGCTGCAAAGCTTGCAACATACCCCGGTGCAATCGCGGCGGGTCTTGCTGGCAGATGCCAATCGAACTGGTGTTACAACCATCTTGGCGCCCGGTGAACCGGTAGTGTTGATGGAAAAGCGTTTAGACGCCACCGTATTTGTGCCGCAGCCGTCTGCCTTGCCGTCATGGTTGGCGCAGCAGATAGCCAATGAGTCATTATCTGCCGCACCACAAGCGGTTGATATTCATATATTTGGCGGCCCAGCCGTACCTGTACCACCAAGGTTAGCCGCTAACCTGAGCGTTACGCAGCAAGCCGCTTATCAAGTCAATGAACCTAATGTGGGCATTGTGGCGCTGGCGCAACAGCCAGCGGCTTCCGGTGAGGTGGATAAGCGCGATGTATACTTTCGCATCGCCACGAATATGCCCGTGAGCAAGGCGCCCACCTTCAAGATTACCTCTGACTTACAAGCCAACACCATGCTTACGCCACAGGCGCTGGGCAGTGAGCAATTTATCCTGCGCAACCTGGCAGCCAATGGGCAGACGCTGAGTATTGAACTGACACAGCCTGATGCCTTGAATACCGATAATCACGCCAGTATCCAGCTAGCCCAAGCATCACCAATCACAGTTAAGTTGGATGCCAAGTCGCCTGTATGGTTGCAGCAAATGCTCAAACTGAACGTGGCATTGCAGCTACTAACAACTGACGACCCCGCTATGCAACCTGAAGTTGCGGTGATGTCATCAATGACCAACAGCTCATTGCCGGCGTCTATTCCCACGCTGGTGTTAGTCCAGGGCGGAAAGGTGCAAGTGCAATATGTGGCAGAGAGCGACAGCCCCGAACAACTGAAGTCAGTGATCGCGTTACTCGATAATGGCGTTCCGACAGAGTTTACTGCGGCGGCTCATCGTGCCGTGCAACTGCCGGTCGCTTGGTTCAATAACCCAGCGGAGGCACCGCGGATGTTGCCTGTTGTGGTGTCCCGTTTGCTTGGCTGGCTGGCCGATTCGCCTTGCTTGAAGGTGTCTGCCCGTTTGTCACAAGCAGGACTGGATGCCTGTTCTTTAACTCAAGTGCAATCGAAAACGGCGGTTGTTGCTCGTCAAATCGCGGCTGAAAGTGCGCCGGAAACAGGATTGCTTGACAGTAACACCACGCAATACCTTTCTATTGAACCAGCGAAGACCCTGAGTGAGCAGCAAGCGCCTGCCACTAGCGTGACCGCCAACCTTGATATTGCTACCTGGTCGGCCAACCATTTGCTGAGCATGCTGCTGGTCATCATCCTGTCGTTGCTGACCGTTGAATGGTTGGCACTGCGTCGTAATCTGATCCCTTAAGGAGTCAACAATGTCGTTTAGTTTTCTGTCTCCGTGGTGGTCGGTTTTACTGTTATTACTGCCACTGCTTTGGTTCAGACGCCACCAGTTACGCCATGCTTGGTTACCTTGGGTTCGTAGTTTGGTGGCCGCTTTATTGGTGTTGGCGCTGATGCAACCTGTATGGGTTAGCCAGCGGGCAACTTCCAAACAAGTGGTTATTGTTGACCTGAGCGAGAGTGTCGGGTCGCAGGGGTTGCACGTGCCAAGGTGTTATTCGAGCACTGGCAACAGCAGCATGGGGCATTATCGCCAGAAGTGATTATGGTCACTCATCGTTCGGTGATGCCGGAAGGATTCACCGAGTTCAATACTCAGGGTGTGCAACATGCGGATACTATCAGTGACGCAATGCAGCAAGCCGCAGCGCTCATTCCCAATAATGCCAGTGGCGAAGTCACGCTGATTTCTGACGGTATGGCAACCGATCAGCACTGGCAAACTACGGTGGCACACTTGGCCGCCAGAGGTATCCCGCTTTCAGTGCTAGCATTACCAGCCCAGCAAACCCATGCTGTGATTGCTGATGTTGCCGTTCAGCCTTGGTATCACGGGCAGCAGTTTCAAGCCGAGGTCAATATTCTCGGTGCGGATAACGCGAAGAGTGGCAATGAGTTAAGGTTGGTGTTGCGCCAACAAGGCCGTGAGTTAGCCCGTGTTGAGGGCATCAACAATCAGCAGGCGCTTGTCAGCATTAAGGCGGCCTTGCCTGATAATGAGATCAATACGCTGGAATTGGCATTAATGGACGGTGCCACCATCGTCAGCCAAAAGACCTTGACGCTGGGGCGTCAGGCACCACTTTCTTTGCTGTATGTCAGTACTCATCCAGAACAGCTCAATGCCTTGGCAACGCTGTTGGGCAGCGGTTTTACCATTACCTCCGTGACGCCAACGGCGTTACATGATGTCGCGGATTTGGCGCAATTTACCGCAGTGATTATGGATGATGTTGCCAGTGAACAACTGCCGTTACCGCAGCAACAGCGGTTATTGACGGCAGTGAATGAACAAGGTGTTGGCTTGCTATACGCGGGGGCCAGAATGCTTTTGCTAAAAAAGATCTGAGCCAGCCCTTGCAACAGAGCTTGCCTTTAATTGCCGACCCACAGCAGCAGATTAAAGATCCCAGCGTGGCACTGGCGATCATCATCGACTCATCTGGTTCGATGGAAGGTGAGCCCATATCGCTTGCCAAGAAAATTGCGCGACTGGCGGTACGCAAACTACAGCCGAGCGACCAGATTGGTATTGTGGAATTTTATGGTAACAAGCAGTGGGCCGTGCCCATGCAACCTGTCGCCAAATCTGCTGACATTGAGCGGGCGATTGGCCGAATTCAAGCGTCTGGCTCAACCGTACTCTATCCCGCCATTGAAGAAGCCTATTACGGTTTAAAGCAAGCTAAAACTCGCTTCAAACACATGCTGGTTATTAGTGATGCGGGGGTTGAAGAAGAAAACTATCAGCAACTGTTACGTGCTATTTCCCAGGACGGCATCAATGTGTCTACCTTGCTGGTCGGTGGCAGTGGCATGGGCGAAGATAAAATGCAGGAACTGGCCAATTGGGGGCAGGGGCGTTTTTATGTGATCAATGATGAATTTAGCTTAGTAGAGCTGGATTTCCATCTGCCACAGCCTCAACCGCAAGCCAATAGGCAAGCCGGTCAATTTGACGTGCGTAACAGCGCGCCGCAAAACCTTCAACTGCCCGCTATCAATGGTTATAGCAAAACTAAGCTACAAACCGATGCACGGCTGTTGCTGTCGGTCGCTAATGGTGCCACCGCACAGCCGACCCCGTTTTATGCCAGTTGGCCCGTTGGCCGCGGAGAAATCGCCGCGCTCTCTAGCGCCTTGTTTGGCCCAGGCTTGCAAAACTGGCAACAGTGGGATGGTTATGGCAGTTGGTTAGCGACCCAAATCCGGCAAGTAGCACACACCTCAGCGGCTTTTTCATCGCTGATAAATAGAAATGGCGATGAGCTGACACTGTGGCTTAAACGTAATACTGCGCTACCGGATAACAACAGCGCCATGCTCACATTAATGCCAAAGGGCGAATCAACTCAGTATCTCACCGCGCCAGTTGTGGCAGAACAAGTGGCGCCAGCTTGGTATCGCGCACAATTTAGCTACCCGCACGCTAGCAATCTGTATCTTGAGATCGCCAATGATAAACAGCCTTGGTATGTGACCGATATTGCGGCGTCAGACCGGTTAGCTGAATCTGAGGTGCCGTTATCAAAACAGATGCCGCTGGCGTATATTGCGGCGGCCACTGGCGGGGTATTTCTGCCTGCACAAGCTGATATCGCATCGTTACCTAAGCTTGCCGAAAGCGAGACTAACTGGCAGGCAGTCGCCATGACCCGTTGGTTGGTACTGCTCGCGCTACTGCTGTATTTGTTTGAAGTTCTGTTACGACGTTGGCCGTTGGCTGCGCGCCAGTCTGGTGTGAGGAAGTCCGCATGAAGTATGCCTGTTTACCGCTAAGTATTGGATTGTTGTTGGGCACAGTTTCCCCCATTGACGTGTTTGCCCAGTCTGCCCAAGCGGTCCCCCAAAAGACACAGCTGCAAAGCCAGACGGTAGCGAATGCCTATGCCAAGTGGCGCCAAGGCGATATTGATGCGGCGTCATCACTCGCCCAGCAGGTGTTGGCAACGCCTAGCTTTGATGGCTATTTATTGCCAGGCAAGGTTGTTAAATGTCACAGGCAAAACTGCCGAAGCGATTCAGGCCTATCAACAGGCGTTGGCATTGGCAAGCAATACATCACAAACGCGCTTAATTCATGCCGAGTTGTTACCACTACAAGGCTTAGGGCAACAATCCAAGTGGACGGCACAAGTCTCTGACGAGCAACGCAAGCGCATAGCTATTGTGCTGGCAATGCGTGGTGAATTAAGTGACGCCAACAAATTGTATGCAGATCCACAGGGCTACAGTGAACTCGTGCGGTTGGCCGACTGGGCGCTAAACAGTGGCGACACCACCCGCGCTGCGGAATTCGCTTGGCGCGCATTCAAAAGCACCAAAGATCCCATGCAGCAGCGTTACGCATTGGCTTTATGGCAGGAAGGTTTCCGCCAGCAGGGGAATATCCACACTGCGTTGACGCAATTGGCACAGCAGCCGGATTCTGAGGTACTGGCGCAAGCTCGTTTGAATCTATTGTTGGCGAGTGGCGAGCTGACGCAGGCACTGGCTTATATTGAACAGAGCCCCTACGCCGATATTCAGTTGCAAAAACAGATGGTACTTACCATGCAGGGCGATTTTGCTGCCCTGAGCAAGTACTACCAGCAACAGTTGCAGACATCACCTAAAGATTTGAGTGCACTCAAGGCGCTAGCCGTTGTGTACATGAGTGAGGGTAAGCAGACAGAAGCCGAGCAGCTGTATCGTGATCTCTTTGCCCGTTTCGCGGGGCAGTTGCCGCTACTGTTGCCCGCCGCCAGCAGTATGCAGAAACTGGGTTTAGGCACTCAGGCTGTTGCACTACTTGAGTCGGCCAAAGTCGATACTACACAACGAGTGGACAAGACTATCGCGCTGGTTGACTTGCTACTGGCACAGGGACAAACCGAAGCCGTACTCGCTAACTTAAAACAGTTAACCGCTGAGCTGAACGCCAAGGATATGCGCAATGTTCAAGTGGTTGATGCTTACGAGCGTGCTTCCATGCCAAAACTGGCGCAGCAGGTATTGATGCGTCTGGCACAAGCCAATCCCAACATAGGTTACGACCAACAACTGCATCTGGCACGCCTAACGGCTAGCAATGGTCAGACCGCGGCCGCGCTCGATGCCTACATTCAGTTGTGGCGTGACACGCGCTTGCCCGCCCGCCGGGCATTTCTGGAAAACCAGATAGTAAAGCTGGCAACTGTTAGTAAAGGCATCGACAAACTCAAGAAACAGCTGGAAGCAGAATTTCAACAAGGCAAAGGCAGTGTCTCCGCCATTGATTTGTTAGTAGCGCTGCATATGGTGAGCCAAGACACGGCCGGGGCCGAAGCGGTATTAACGCGTTTAGCGCCGAAAATTGGTTTAAACCAGACGCAGATATTGCAGCAACAGGTAAAACTGTATTCACGTACGCACAATAACCCTAAATTACTGGCGGCCTATCAGCAATTAGCCAATGTCGATCCCGCCAATGCCGAGAGTCATCTTCGTAATTTTGCGATAGTGACACTCAATGATATGTCGGCCCAAGCTGATAAAGCCGCGCGGACGGCGCAGGCTAATGCGTTGCTAGCAAAGTTTGCTAAGGTCACGCAGCGTTCTAATGATAGTGAGTTTAAAGCTGGCATTTACACCATGGCACATCTGCCGGAAGAGGCCATCAACGCCTACCGTGCCAATCTGGCGGAGCATCCAGAACAAACCGATGACTGGCTGCTGCTGAGCGATCTGATGATGAAAAGCGGTCAGCTTTTTGAAACCATGTATATGTTGCAAGAAGTGGCACTGAACGCTACCGATGACAAAGAATTTAGCATTGCGATGGATGGCTTGCTCAATGTGTATTCCGGCGCCTTTAACCAAATTGGTAAGCAGACTTATCGCATCAAAGAGCTGACCAATATGCTGGCGTGGGCGCAACGGCAGTTATTCTCACGTTATATTTTGTCGGGCGATGCGTCATTGCTTGCGCTCATGGGTGACATTGCAGAACAGCGTGAAGATACCGCCATGCAGGCGCGGATCACACAAAACATCATGCCGGATGCGGGTGAGCAACTGCCTTATCTGTTAAGACAATTGGTCACTTTATACAGTGGCGGTGCTGTGGCTGGGAGCCAAGGAAAAACTGATAACACCCAAAAGTTGCGCTTTGGTCGCCGCTTATTAGCGTTGCAACGGGCTTATCCACCAGATTTTTATGCCGATTTGGCAAAAACCTTACTGCAACAAGGTGACGAAGCCGGAGCCGAACAAGCCTTTGCCATGATCAACGATACGACCGGGCTCACCAACGTTGCTGAAATTAAAGCGCGGATTTTCGATCAGCAAGGCTATGCGCAAAAAGCCCGGTTCAATTTTACCCAAGCGTTGTTGTACGACCACAACAATATGTCGTTGGCATTGAACAGCGGCATCTTACTGGAACAAGCTGGTAACCTCGCTCGTGCGCAAGAGATCTACGTGCAGGCATTAACCGGGCTGTTCAGCCAGATCCCCTTGCTCAGTCAGGATATCTATTACAGCAGTGTGCTTGACTACAACCGCTATTATGGTGGCTTGAGTGAAGGGTTACTCATTACTTGGCCGCAAGACCCGGCTAAGTCTTCCCACAATTTCACCTTGATGCTGCAAGCATTAGCCGCAGCAGTTAAGCAAACCCAACAGGCGTTCAAACTTAGCAACGATAACCATGCCGCTGCGACCCAGGTTGCCGCCTGGACGAAGTTGTTAGTCAACGTGGCGCAGCAGCAACAACATCGTGACTGGTTTGAACAAATCAACCGCACCATTGCGCCTTTGCAAGTTAACGGCAGTTACTTATCGAAACTGACCGATACCTTGGCGGCACAGGCAGGCTGGACAGCACCTACGCACAGCAATGACAACTGGGTTTATGACCTGCTGTCGCAACGGGCAGCGCTAACAAATGACAGTGGGTTAACGTTGGCGATGGCGATGGCCAAACGCGATCTGGGCACAGTGACACAGATAGCAAAACAGGCCATTGCTGCTGAAGTAAGACGCCAGCAACAACTGGCGCTACAAGGCATGGGGAATAACGGCAATAACGCGTTGAACAGCATCATCAGCGCCACCCTAAAACAGTTGTCGGCGGATGATTTCCGGCAAACAGTGCTGGCCGAATTAACGCAAATGCCAGGCGTTGAGCAGGTTTACCTGGATTTGATAAGTTCTCACCCTGAACAGTTTGCGTTGCTTGAACAACGTGCTGGCAAGACCTTGCTGAGTAATCGCCAACTAACTGAGCTATTGCTGCAGCCGGGTACAGAAGGGCTGTTTTTTAGTCCGGCTTCACAAGCCAATCTGCAAGATTTTATTGCGCAACGGCTGAATACTGATGACCAGATCGACCTGTATTTGCAGTTGGTCAAACACCTGCAAATCTCTGGCAATGTCATAAACGTACAACCGCTGGTGTTCAACAAACTGGTGCATCAACCACAGACCAAGGCGCAGCAACAACGGTTTATTGCAGGTTTTAAACAGGAATTAAGCGCTGAAACAAAAGATCAGGCGCGCACGGCCAGTGACTATGTGCGTTCGGTATTAGTGCTCGATTTACCCACTGCCCAGCAACCGTTATTGATAGACTTGGCAAATGCTGTATCACAGCGCTTTAGTACGGTGACACAACTGGCGCCTTTCCTACAGGCATTTTACCGTGGTGAAAAAACACCGCCTACAACTGCTTGATGCAACTGTATGCCGAAACCTCCGCTATCGCCGTGGGTATGGATTATACCCTTGATATTGTTGCGCAATATTTGAAGGAACCAGAAACCCAGCATATTGAGCGTTTCCTGAGCAAGGATTCTGCCAGCGATGCAGAGATCTATGCGTTTTATCAGCGATTTGCTCTAGGGCAGCGATTTGCTACAGGCCAAGACGAGTTAGCGCAAGTGATAAAACACTACCAGAAGCTGGTACAACTGAAGCCTGACAGTGAAATATTTTTATATGGTTTACTGGACTTATTACTGCGACACGGCGATACCGCTACGGTAATCGATTATTTGCAAGCTTATGTCAAAGCCAAAAATTACCCGGTTAATGACGCCGCCTTGCTATTTTACATGCTGAAAAATACCCAGCAGGATGCTGCCGCCAATGCGGTTTTGGCGCAAGTGCAAGCCAATGGCGGGCCACAACTGGACGATGTCACCTTCTTCAGTGAGCTTTATAAGAAGGCCATCAATGACAGATACGGCAATTATGAACCCAATGTGCTGACGGCGCTGAGATCGCAAGCTGAGAAGTTTTTGGCAACCAAGCAGCACGACGAGCAGTGGCAACCTTTGTTAAAAGGCTCACAGCAAATGGCGCAAAGCAACAGTCGCGAGAACCTCAATCGCTTGCAGCCACTCGTTAATGAATATGTTGCCGGTAACCCTGACTGGACGTCACAACTTCGCGCACTGTGGCGCTTCAGTTCCGTATCCGGTAAAGAGCTTAGCCGTTACAGCATGTTGAACAATCGTTACCGCTTATCAACCCAAGGCGTGTTGACATCGGAATATCAAAATTACTGGCAAGAAAAAGTTCACCCGCGGACGTTTTTGCATTAGTCGATGCTTTAAAAACAGCTAAAGGTAGCCACGAATTAGCGTTTTATCTCAAGGCCATGCCAGATGACGAGCGCCAATATCAACAAGCGTTATATGGCATTTTGGCACAGGGGATTGTCAAGCAAGGCGATGCTGCCCAAACACTGCAAACGTTGGAGCAGCAACTGGTTGCTGGCGATATTTCCAATCATGGGCTGCAACTGTTGCTAACGCTGGCACAACAGCAAGACTACAGTTTGTCAGCGGCGGCGCGGCAACAGTTACTGAGTAAAATGCAGCAGTCACCTTTGTTGGCGGATTATCCGGAATATTTGGCCTTTGTGCAGTTCAGTAAAGCTGGCGATTATGACAACGCGGAACAGCTACTTGAGCTGATCTCTTGGCAATTGCTGGCAGGTAGTGAGCCAATGCAGCAAGGGCTGTTGGTGGATGGCACTTCCGTGGGCATCAATATGCTGGTTGCGCAACTGCTTAAGTGGGATGACAGCGAACACCGAGACCGGGTATTTACCACGCTGATGCAGCGGGTATTCAATACGCAGTCAGATGTGAATGACCCAGCAAACATTCGGGCGTTTATCACGCGGATGACATTATTGCTGCCCAATAACAGCCAAGTAAACGAACAACAATTCAGTTTGACCGAGCAGGATATTTCTCACAATTCTGACGCCGGGTTGGCGGCTGTCAGCAAGGCGTTAGCACAACATGATATTGAGGCCGCCAAAGCACATTTGCAGCGGTGGCTGGATAATTTGCAAACCACTAATACCTTTGGTGGCGAGCAATTGAATGCTTTGCTGCCACTCTATGGGCGACTGTACAGCAAACAGAATTTGCAAAAATTGGAGGCTTGGCCGGGCCTTGTCGATGTGCTCAGAGCAACTGGCGATTTAGCGTATTGGTCTAATCCGCAATGGCAGCAATATCTGATGAGTGAGGCCAAACAACGCTTGCAACCAGCCGGGACGGGTGAGGTTTATCGTACTGTACTGACGCCGCTGGCTAAGGAGCCTTTGCCAGCGCAATAAAGGTTGCGTGAGGCATTGATGCATGGCGGGTTAATACCATGCATCAACAGCGGCTGTAATATCTTGTTGCGCTAACCACGATTTACCGCGTTGCTGTGTTGTGACGGCCGCTATTGGTGATTGGTATCTGTTGCAATGGACTAGGGCGGTTTTAGTCGGCAGCGGTGGCATACTCGGTATCGTTTCCCACCGCGAGCGTCTAGCCGACGTCAGCAGCTGACCAGAATATGGTCATGGTTTTAACCTGCGGTACTTAGCGAAATATCCGCAGGCTTCTAGGTCAACCATTAATAGGGAAGTTAGCCCTGTATCGCATTAGCATAAATTTTACGCTGGTGGCTGGCGATACTTGCCGCTAGCAGCCCGCCAATCACTGACATATGTTCAAGTGCGATATACAAAGCTGGCATTGCTCGCTCTGCGGGGAGCATCCAAAAATGGTGCACTATGATGATGGAAAGTATCAGGAAGAATGCCAGAATCCCAGCGCCGAGCCATAGCGCTTTATCCGCGAGTAACAATGCTGAGCCACCTAGCAGGGTCACAATTGTTGCTATGTTAAATAACCATGCTGGTGATAATCCGGCGTGTTGCATCTCGGCTATCCCGCCTTGGAAGTCTATAAGCTTAGCCAAACCTGATGAGACGAAAACCACAGCTAAAAGTACTCTGGCAAGTAACCACAGCCAGCGACTCTGCAAGAATGAATGGGTAACGGTGCGCATAAATTTACTCCCTTAAATAGTTGTCGGTTTCCATATGAAGCTCGTCTGTAACTCACTCAATCTAATCACAACTTAGTCAGCTGGTTCTCTCGCTATATGGCAAGGTGTTGGCTGCTATCAATGGCAGTTTAACTAACGTCCCAACGGCGAGAAAACCAGCGTTGCATTACGAGCAAGCAAATTACCGAATATTTTGTTGCAGATGTTGTAGATATCTGGCGGCATCTTTTTCAATTTGCGGATTTTTTGGACATCGTTCGCAATGAATGTCGGCAAAGGTTCTAATCCTAAAAATTGATTCGCTTTATGAAAATGTAGATAAACGCCGTCTACCCCAACGCCATTGAAAAATTGTGTTGGGTCATTAAAGGCTTCTAGCGGCGCATTCCAGGTCACGGATAACATATATTTCTTGCCGAGAAGTAGTCCGCCGCTGCCATATTTTTTGGTCAGATCAGTCCGCGAACGCCCATCACTTGCGTATAAAACGCCATGTCCCGCGGTAAACACTTCATCAATATATTTTTTAATCGTCCAAGGCTCGCCCATCCACCAACCTGGCATTTGGAAAATGATGAGATCGCTATTGGCGATTTTTGTGACTTCCTCATCAATTGAGTATCCGTTATCTACAGTTGTCATCGATACGTTATGACCCTGAGATGCCAGATAGTCATAAGCGAGAGAGGCAAACTTATTGTTAAGTTCCCCTTTTGATAAAAGAAAATTCTTTGCACCATTAATGATTAATATATTACTCATGTTGATCCACTTAGTTTTAAGTTAAAACGATGTGATGTATTTGCGATTCCAAGAAAACACATCTGAAAATGTTAATTCACGCGTCGTGAGGTAAATACCATCCAAAGATTTATCTCGCGCTGCGTTGGCGGCGGTTGCCTAATCAATCAAACGGATGCTGTCACCATGCTAACGTTAATATCGGCAGTGGCACTTATCTGAGCGTGGCGCCCGTTCCCAAAAGGCTAATGCCTTTATTTAACTGACAATTTTTGCCACCACCGACGTGTTCAGCGGGCCATCGCAAGAGATATCACGGATGTGGTCGGTGTAACCTCTTTGGCATTGCCGCCAGCTACGTTATAAGTGCCTGTTGATAAGTGCTTGGGTCTTGAACGGGAGACTGTATACAAGTTCAACACTATCGTTAACCTTGGTGAAGCGGAGTTATCAGACCGCGGTTGTAGCGACAAACAATACTAATGCTTATTGTTAATATTATGATATTTAATTGATTTGTTTACATGTGACATATCTGTGCATCCATAATAACGTCTGCAATGCGCCTCATTGTAGGGTGGTTGACAATGCAGATAAACCAAGTATTTTTAAACAAATTGTTCAGGAATTCGAGACTATGGATGTTTTACAGGCAATGAAAACCTTTACTGCCGTTGTGGAGGCGGGAAGTTTCGTTGGTGCCATGAGTGCTATTGGCCTGTCAAAACCGGCGGTATCGCGGCATATAGCCGAACTTGAGCAACACTTAGGTTCGCGCCTGATCCAGCGTACGACCAGGCGGCTGTCCCTGACACGCGAGGGGTTATCGTACTATCAGCGCTGTAAAGAAATCTTGTTAGCGGTGCGTGAAGCCGAGGCCGAAGTCGGCGCGAGTACTGTTGAAGTTCAGGGGAGTTGCGAATTGGCGCACCACAGACTTTTGGTTTATTACATCTGGCTGCGTTATGGGGACGTTTTGCCGCGCTGTATCCACAGGTTTCTCTCGACGTGGAATTATCTGATCGCATTGTGGATGTTGTGGAAGAGGGCTATGACCTCGTTGTTCGTATTGCACGACTTCCCGATTCTAGCTTGATCAGCCGCCCATTAGCTTACACCAATATGGTGTTGTGCTCATCGCCACAGTATTTGAGTAAACGCGGTTATCCGCAGCGTCCTGAAGATCTTGTCAAACATGACATTATTTCCTACAGCTATTGGTCTGCTGGCAATGCTTGGAGTTTTCATGGGCCCAGAGGCGAGGTGACCGTGAATGTTCATTCGCGTATTAAAACCAATAGCGGTGATACATGCCGCGCTGCCGCACTTGCCCATCAGGGGATTGTGTTACTGCCTGACTTTTTGATATACCAAGATCTGCGTTCCGGGCGTCTGGAAGCGTTGCTGCCTGGGTATCGAGCGACAACCTTGGGCATTTTTGCACTATATCCAACGCGGAAACAGCTGCCGCTGAAGGTACGAAAGCTGGTGGACTTTCTGGTGGAAGAATTTCGAATACCGCCATGGCAGTGAAGTATGCCATGGCTATCTGGGTTAAAAAGCGGTGATGAATCGCTAATTTTGTACCAAGATTTTTTCTAAAAATTGTTTATAAAATAAATAGTAGTTTGTATTTCTGGCGATGTTACTTGCGGTTCTGCATATCGTTAGCCGTATCAACTTTAAAACTCGCTGGCTAGCTGTCATTGCCGATTCTATGGCATTTTGGCATTTGTGTATCCAGGAAAAGTTACTGAACATTTTCATCCAGATGCTGTAGATATCTTGCCGTATTTGTCTCAATTGGCGGGTTCTTTTGGACACTATTTGCCATGAATATTGACCAAGTAGAATTCTCAAGCAACATTCACAACGCAATAAAGTGTGAGTACCTGAAGGTCAGTATCAGGGCTAAAGTGCTCATGCTGATACCTGTGGTCAGGTTATCGATGTTAGTTTGACAACCGTCAGTACGGTTCTGACTAGAACTATGTATTTTTCTTTGGTAATGTAATTAAAAATTATTATCACTATTTTGTTTCTATCTCTTAAACATGAGAAAAAGTGGCTTCTTGTATTGGCTGGTTGGGATCACGCTAATGGCTTTTATGGGGCAGACGTTGGCGTATGGCGCTATTGCGAGCCATATCGATATGATGTCACCAGAGCATGAGCAAGCCTTGCCAAACCATAGCCAACAAGCAGCTCAGATACCGCTATGCTGTAAAGTTAAAACCCATTGTTTTTCATGCCATTTCACAGCAATTACCGTGGGACACAAGTTAACTATTGATAACTTAATCACGAGTTCAGATGCCATCGCTATGACGGTTGATGCTCGCCTCTTTCTGTTAGTCTTTCCTAATTTCCGCCCGCCAATTTTTGCCTAGTACAGGACAGTTGTATCTTCAATTTGTGGTGCTCTGAGATTGATAGAAACAACTGCTAGAGATGGGCACCTGAGTGCCATCATCACATCCAACTAAGTTGTTATTTTTGAACTGATCTGACTCTGGATCATCAGTGTGTAAGGCGTTGCGTGGCAATCATCACGGTTGTCTGTGACGTCGTACAAAATGGTTACGACACAATGAAAAGCATAAAACATTACTTACTGACTTTTATATTATTTATAACACTCCTATGTTTGATAGCGGCAGGGATAATCTACTCTGGTTTCTATAACATTGGTGCAGACGCGCCTCATGTAAAACCCGTGTATGAAGTTTTAAAAGTGTTACGTCAAAGCTCAATTGAGCAGCATGCCAAAGATATCCTAGTACCAGATTTGGATGATCCCGCCCTTATCTTAAAGGGCGCTGGTCAATATGCTGCCATGTGTACAGACTGTCATCTCGCGCCTGGCAAAGCTACTTCAGAAATACGTCCGGGTCTTTACCCTCAGCCACCTAATCTTTCGCTGCATCGTGTAGTGCCTAATGAGGTTTTTGGGTGATCAAACACGGTGTAAAAATGAGCGCTATGCCAGCTTGGGGGTTTAGTCATGATGATCCGACAATTTGGAGCATGGTGGCATTTTTGATGAAACTCCCAGATTTAAGTCCTGCACAATACCAAGAGCTCGTAGCTAAAGCCCCGCCCGATGAAGATATGGGCGAAGGCAGTAGTCATGAACATAAACACAACCACACACACTAATTTCAAAGAGATAACCTTACATCATCTAACAGATTAGGAAGATATGAGCCATAAAAACGGTCATTTTTATGGCTCTGCAACACTAGATGCTAGAAAAGGTATTTGTACATCACCCAGCGCTGCGCATTGTCGTGGCAATATACTACACCGTTGTTGTTCGACGATCGGTGGCTGTAACACAGCTGAATCTCATGTTATTGTCGAAAAATTAGGAAGCTCTTTTAGCGATTAATCGTTACTGTAAATACCTTACTGAAAAGCTACAGTAGTCACTTTAGCTTTTATTAAATTTCATTATTAAATAAGGTTAATTCATCAAAATAGCTCCTCAATATTTGGCTCATTTCCATTTCAGCCATGCTTTCATCTCTCTGAATTATGGCATTAACTAGATTTGATCCTTGGTAATCTAAATGAGCTGATATAGCGTTAGATTGATGCTGTTTTTTAACACCGGAAGTTACTTGTACCAGTGATTGGAATAATCCAATAAGAAAGCGATTATGTGTTAAGTTAGCTATTTTTTCAGCTAGAAATTGACACGATTTTTTGTTTTCAAAAGCAAATTGTTGGAGAATTTTGGCATCTTCACTCGTACAATTATGTGCAGCCTGTCTGGCGATCATCTGTCCAATGAGTAACAATGCATATTGCAACTCGTAGAATGAAAATTTCCCAGAGAAAAATAGGTCGTTACATGCTGATTCGACCCGTTCAAAACCAATTGGTTTAACGAAAGCTCCACCCATTGCACCACGCTTAATATCAACTAAACCACTAGCTTCTAACCCTTTTATTGCTTCCCTTATTGTTGTTCTACTCACATTAAAATAACTAATTAATTCACTTTCTGATGGCAGTTTTTGTCCTGCCGCATACCGTCCATCTAAAATCGCTGTACGTAACTGAGCATAAATATTGGTGGATGCCTTGATATGCCCCACAGGTTTGAAGTCTCTCAATATCCGCTATTCCTCAAATTTTAAATAATTCGTTTTTTATGGAATTCAACCAACTCATAATGAGTTGGTTGAATCTTTATAAATTAAAATTTATAGATAAATTTTGTTCTTAAGTCAGTAGCATCTTTATCATTGTCTTCATAATCTAGAACTGAAAAATCAACTGATAAAGCGCAATTTTTTAAGCTTCCTGGAAAGTTGTAGACTAGGTTGAGAGTCCATTCATCAAGATCTTTTCCAACTTCTGGATTATCAAATGATGTATATCTTATCATTCCATCTAGTTGGGTAATTTTATATTCCATACCGATCTGATATGAGTTAGTACCGGCCTCAAAAGCGGCCACGCCAGCAGTTTTTGTTGTTGTGGTAAATTGATAATATGCTCCTTGTCCAACACCTCTAAAAACGCGATGCTCACCTTCTGAGCCACTTGCAGTTGTATATGCTGCAAAAAATTCGAAATTTTTATGGGAGGCACCAACTTTAACCCCAAATAAGTCATTATTAGCAAAATTAGAGTTGTCCCATGAGTTGGTGTAAAATTGCGCAGCAATATAGCTTTTTAAAGGAATTGGTAATGTGTACTTTATATCTGTATATAATGCTTTAACCTCGTCTACTACATTAGCGTATTGAGCTTGAATTTTGATAATTTTAGATGGTGACGTGTTTATCTGGGCAAACCACATACCGCTATTGCCAATGTCATAAAATTCACCTGGACGACCTGTTCCTTTTTCTCAAAATCTACAAAATCATTATCTGCATAATATGATTTATCAGTTCGTGTTTGATATTTAGATACATATCCTGCTGAAATTTCAGTATTTACTAGGCTGTGGTTACGGATTTGATACATTTCAAATGACTCCTTGATGAGTCTTGAACCAGAGTTAGCAACAAATGGTGATGAAAAATGTTGTCTGCCACCTTTGAAGATTGTATTGCCTAGTGTGTACTTAAGATAAGATTCCGACAGAATTGCTCCATCTGCATCCATATTACCAGCGGTTTTTGCATCTTTATCATTGATACTATTAATATAAGAGCCTTGAAACTCACCTCCTAATTCAAAACCATTGAACTTCCCTGTATTGAATGTGATATTTCCCCCATTTGCCCAGATTTGGCTATCATGGCTGCCGTCTTTGTCAAATGTTTGTACGAAGTAATATGATTTCATCGCACCATGAACATTTCCAGCAGAAAACCATTGATCAAAACTGGAAACTGTATCATTTGCAAAAACTGAAGTGCTAAAAATAAAACTTAGTGTAAATATAGATATATTTTTATTACTCATAATTTACCCTTCTACGATTTCATCTAAGTTGCAATGACTTAGATTGGCCCCATACCAATGCTATTTGCCAATGCATATTATTCACTTCAATCTAACTGTTACTGCTAATGTAGAAACATGCTAAATATGAAGTGAGACCAGAAAGAGAAGAAGAGGCGCAGCGTTACAACAGCGGGTGTACATGACTATTAATCAAGAAATTAATAGTCAATTACCCATTGTTAATTCACCAAATAACAGCCAATACAGTCCATTGTTTAGATTGCAATAACAACTGAAGTTGGGGAGCACAACAACATAACAGCTGTTAACGCAAAATTGGCTGAAATTTATTCACATGGAAAAGTGATATCAACGTAATGCTGCACCTCGATAACTCTTTCAAAATTAATCTTTGGCTGACAGCAAATTAGTAATAACACTCGTCATAGGCAGTAGTGATAATTTTGTATTAGCACCTTTATCTGGTGTTAGTGTCAGATACGGATGCTTGAGATACGCATTAGCTTCATCCTCATTATCTAATGGCGGTGGGGCTAAGGTGATTTTCTCAGAAGCAATAACTACTTGTAGAAACAGGGGCTGTGACTTTACCCAAATGGATGGGGCATCCGCATTCACACCGGAGAATAGATCTCGATAGCGAACAACTAAAACATGTGAACCTTTTGGTAATTCTACTGAATGAAGGATGTTGCTATTGGTATGCCCATCTACATCAAGCAACTCTAGCTGGTTAGATAATAAGACTTGAGCGGCCTGTGTTGGTGAAGTGAAGAAGCTCAATAACGTTAGTGTAGGTACAGCAACTGCTGTAATAGCTATTTTTGAGAACATAACAATTTCTCCAGAATTTTAAAAAATACAACATCTTAGTTCAAAGCTTTTGGCTTATCAGACGATTGTTTTGATCAAAATTACTGGATGTTTGGCGGTGGTGTTTGTACGCCTACAGTTATGGAGCGAATGCTCCAAGTCGAGCAAGAAATTTCCTGTGTTAACGTTGGTTGAATTTGGAGGGGATTAATTGGCGATATGATAGAAACTAAACTACTGCAATGGCTTGAACAATGTCCTAGTTGACCACAGCCACTTTTATTCATATCACATTTACATCCTTTTCCCCCTTGACAGCAGTCAGTGGGAGTTTGAAATTTATGTATTTGCGAAGTTTCTGTCACTTGCTGCGACATTGGCATAGCAAAAACCAGCCTAGGAACAATAGCCTGACTAGTTAGCATTATCAGCAATGTCATTAATAACAGCAAATTACGCATATTGAACGCTATCTATACTGTTGCAGAAATCCGTTGGCAAGTTGCCATGTTTTAGCTAAAAACGTCAAGGACTAAATAGATTAAACTAGGTGTAATTGATCATGATCAATATTTGATTTTTAGATTTACAATTCCGCGGTTATTTCTGATATTACTGCCAGATCAACGTTTGGGGGAATTCTTTTAGTCCAAGTGTGTAGCCCACTCATTAATGTCATTTAGAAGGCAATAAACGGTATATGTGCTCTTTAGGAGGGTGCTTATTATTGTAATCTAACTCGTTTAAGTCATGAGCTGCGATTGGTCGTGAACCGGAAACTCGATAGTGTGCGTTATCTGCTCAGATTGTCTCACTCTCCCAGAATATAATTGTAACGCACGGTATTAACCCACGACTAGCCAACTCTTGGCCATTGGCTGCCCTGATACTGCTTTAACAACTATATCCAACTCAAGATTAAATCGCTTCTCTCTGGAGATTATTGTCATAAGTATGTTTGTCGGTTTCATCGCATAAACAGCTTCTAGCAGAGAAGGAAAAAGCCAAGATCGTTTGAGATATTGGCTTAAGCGACACCGTCTATAGGTTGAATCTATCGGTTCAATGATTAACCATCAATATCAACAAACAGTGGATTTGAATAGAACCACAAATCTGCGTAGTTACGTTCATTTAGCTGTTCAAAATAATCCGGATTGGCACCATCAACATTTGCGGAACGTTGCGGTTCGCCATTAACGATTAAACCGGCCACGTTATACGCTAAATTTGTGCCTCGCAGACGGAAGTACTGATCCTTGGCGGCGGTAAAGGTATAGGTCATGGTTGTATAACCATCGCTATCCACCGTCCAGTCTTGGGCTGAAAATGAACGGACAACATGGGCGGAGGCATTTGTTGAGTTATTGTACGCATCTGTACCCGGCAGGGCTTTCTCGCCAACATCACCTACGATTAAATCGATATGATTCACGCCAGGATTGGTTGCTGCATAAATTTCATTATTAACAACCGCTTCTCGGTTATTGGTGGCTGGAGATTTAAAGCGAATCGTGATGGTTACGGCTTCGCCTTGCTTGGCACTTAATGTTTGACCCATAGTGACCGAGTCTCGTGCCTTATTTGATGCTTTAAAGTCAAGGGCATTGATTAAGTCGCCATAAGTGCCCCACATATTGCCCGTGTGCATTGCATTCAGTAGCGTTTGTGCTGAGATAGGATCTGCCGCCGCGGTTTTATTATCAACCCAGGTGTAGGTTTTGGCGTATTCCCCAGGATAATAGCCGCTGGCATAGCTGTCTCTGGTTTTAAAATGGTGATCAGAGTTGGCCACGTTCCAAATTTTACGTCCTTCCCCGAGCAATGCATCCCACCAACCGCCAACTTGAGCCACCGTAGGATCTACACCGCCATAAACACCATCAAAACTGCTGTCGGCATAATCACCGCGGTGATCAGTAAACTGGTTACCTACCATCCCTTCAATCAAGAAGAACACATCCGGTGCGGCATTATTTAAATCGCGAACATCAGCAATGGTATAACTACTCGCATAGCGCCGAGGATGGTTGAGCATGCCAAAACTGGAAGTTGGGAAGTGCTCTTCAAGCCAGGTTAATGCCGCAATGGCATCATCATGGGTTTGATTTTGCCGCGTAATTCCAGCTTCGTTCCATTGATTCACATCGTCAACATTGAAATCTGACAGAGTATTTTTACTGCTGAAACGGTATTCAAATTCTTTAACTGCGGCTAGTCTTTGTGCTTGATCTGCATCGTCCCAAATGATGCCAATGCCATAATGCTCATGTGTTGGCATGTCCCACTCAAAGGAAGAAAAATCAGTTTGTTTGGATATTGTTCGGCTTGTAATGACTTAATGGCCGGTAATTCGTAACGGCTTAACGCGTCATAATACAGTAGACCGCCGACATCATTATCGTCATTGTCCTGACTATTATTGCGCATGTGGTTTGAAATGCTGACATAGTCCAAACCAAAAGAGTTAAACGACTTATTTAGCACATCGGTTAGTGGTGAGCGCGCATCTTGCGAAACCGCCGTATGCACATGAATATCACCACTTAACCAACGTCCTGACGTGGTTACCGTATCATCGGTATTGTCATTACTACCAGAGTTGCAACCTGCTAATAACACCCCAACAATCGCTACCTGTAGTAGCGAAACAGCTGTTTTCGATTTCATAGTTTTCCATTGTACTCATAAAAAGACAATGGCCATGTTATTAGCGAAAAGTTTCAATACTTTTAAACATTTATAAAATCTTAATGAAAACCTTAATCATCGATTATATGGCGATTTTCTCGGCAGCCGCGAAGTGTAAAGCTTAGTTTCGAGTCTTGCTGATGGGGGATGTTATACCTCGGGGTTCAACCCGTTCCTGCTAATGCTCAGCTGTCGCTCGGCAGTTACTTGTTCGTTACCCTTGCCTTACTCGTTATCACTGTCATCTTCTACCAGGCTGTACCCCATGCCACGTACCGTTTTTATCCGAATGTGGTCACTTTTTTCTGCCAGATTTTTACGTAGGCGTGAGATTTGGGACTCCAATGAATTGGAGGTAACAAACTTATCGTAACCGTATACCCGAGCTTCTAACGCTTCCCGGGTAACCAGGGTTCCTGGTCTGGTCATCAGTGCTTCTAACACCAAAGCTTCGGTACGTCTGAGCAGCAAAGGCTCTTTATTCAATGTGAAGGTGTGGCTGATGGAGTTGTACACCAAGGCGCCAAACTGTTTGGTTTGGGCGGCAACTTCTAATGGCAACCGCAAACAATTGCGTATCCGAGCCAGTAACTCGCGGGGTTCAAAAGGTTTGGCAATATAGTCGAGCGCTCCAAGTTCTAGGCCTTGAATTTTGTCATGGCTGTCAGCCAGAGCGGTAAGTAGGATAAAACGCTGCGGTTTATGTTGTGTCTTGGCAAAGTTGAGAATGCTAATGCCGTCCCCGTCTGGGAGCAGCCGATCAACAATCACCAAATCAAATTCATTTTCCAGTATGGCGACCTTGGCAATCGCTAAGGTTGGGGCAACGTCGACCACAAACTCATGACGTTCTAAAAACGCGACTAGCGTTTCGGCAATGCCTTCTTCGTCTTCAATTAACAACAATCGCATGGCAGACCTCGTCATTAGCTTTCTATGTGACGAGTCTACGAAGATAAGCTTGCATAAAACTGACAAAAACGCCCAGTGTGTAGATTAACTGGGCGTTTTAATTAGCATAATTGTTGGTACAGATTAGAACTCGTACTGCACTTCCAATGAGAAGGTACGACCTGCTGCATTGTAGCGTGAAGAGTCGTACGGCCGTTGGTCAACTACGGCCAGTGGCGGTTTTTTATCAAAGATATTACGGCCAGCAAAGTTGATCCGTAAGCTATTGGTCAGTTGATATGACGCTGTTAAATCAAACCAAAGGTATGAGTCTACTTCGCGGTCGTGCTCTGTTCCATAGACAGTACCAGCTGACATATAACTCAGGTAGTTATTGAGATATTTGGGCAGGTAGTAAGCGTATAACGTTGCGGTTAAATCGTTATAGTTATACCTCAGAGAACCATTGATTTTGTAGTCATCAACGCCGCCAATTTTCCCTAAACGTGAGACTTTGTCACCCCCTTAAATGCTTGGGTTTCCATAGTCATATTGTCTAGGTAAGTGATTTTTGGCTCAAAACTACCGTAAGCGGTATTAAAGTAGTAACTCAGTTCATAAGTCATCGACTCAAACTCGGAGCCAGCGATATTAAACTGCATAGCACGCTGCTCGGTGACTTTGCCATTTTCATCACGAGGATAAAACTGCTCTAGGCCCAGGCGCTGATCAGATGCCACTAATTCCATGAGGTCACTCAAGTCTGCATATTCATTTTTACGCTTGGTGCGATGATAGCTGACAGTCAAATTCAGACCCGCTAACGTGCCGCTTGGTTGCCAGCCTACTGACAAAGATTCCTGGGTAGAGGTCTCAGGTTTCAAATCAGGGTTGGGTGCCAGATAACTTGCGGCAGCATAGGCTTTGTAAGTGCCATAGTCATACAGACAGTCGTTATGCGCGGTACAGTCGTAATAGGGGTCGTTAGAAATAGTTGTGTCATAGGTGTGGGTGCCGGATACATTAAATAATGATGTATAAACCGGAGCCTTGAAGCCCTCAGTCCACTTACCTCTGATGTTGATATCTTTTACCGGTTCCCAGTAAAAGCCAAAGCTGGGAGTGGTACGTGCAAAGGTATTGTCAGCATAGACCAACTCAACCCCAGGTTCATATGTCACACCACCTACGGTACCAACGGCGCCTTTGGATTTAGTGATGTCTCGGCGAGCGGATAAACTCAATGTTAATGCGTTGATGCCTGGAACGGTAAAGTTTTTGCCAAATACCGGGATGGTCATTTCGCCAAAAAACGCATACATATCACGGCTGATTTCTCCGCCGGTAAAGTTTTTGACTTCCTTACTACTTACACCGCTATCGTGCCATTCACCGCCCAAGGCATAGTAAATGGTGCCTGCAGGTAATTCATAGGCAGAACCGTTGAGCCGTAGCTCGTAGTTGTCCATAGACGATGAACGATTTTCGACCATATTCTGGACATAAAAATCCATGATGCTAGCGCCGGAACTTTCAGCGGTAGATTTCCACGGGTTAAACGCCACATTCGGGTCGTTGCTGGTGACGGCTTCACACTGCTTATCAAAAATTTGCTGGTAATATTCAGCTTCGCTAGCAGTATAGCTGCCTTCTGCCAGCGCGCCATTGTAACAGGCAACCCCATTGGGTGAGTTAGGATCCGCAAGAAAGGAAACTAATGAACTAAGGCTGTATTGATCGCCATCGCTGCCTGAACCTGATTTTGAATAGATAAAGTCAAGCTTGGTATCACTATTAAACTCATAGCTCAACCCCGCGTTAAAGTTCCAGGCTGTTTGGGTACTGCTGATCCTGCCTGAGGGTAAAACGCCGGTTGCGACTTCATCGATTGGGCGATAGTACACTCTGGTGGCACTGCTATAGGTGCGGTCATAAAAATAGTCGAGTGGGAAGGGGTTATAGTACTGACCGGGCGCAAGCTCTATGTTTAACGCTGATGTACTGTAATCGAGTTCACGACTATATTCACTACGGGTATACAGACCGTTAAAAAATGCGCTGATGTGCTCGGTCAGCTTTTGTTCGGCATTTAAGGTGGCGCTGGTTGACTTGGTTTTAGGCCCCGCATCTTTCGGAACATAGTCCAGTTTGTCAGCATCGGTTAACGGGATAAAATCGCCTATGCTTGGCACGCCGTCCGTGCCATTTGGCAGTGTGATACCCGTTTCACTATAGTTCCAGTCTGCATCGTATTGCCCCCAAGTTATCAAACCCGGTTGTGAACCATTGCTGTAACTCCGCAGATCATAAGCGCTATCGTTATAATAGTCAGCGTAGTTCAACGTCCTAAAACCAGACTTGTAGTTATTAACTGGGTCGCGCTTGCTGTGTTCCAAAGACAGTGACACATTACCGCTAGTCCATGTTCGACCAGTGAACAGGCTAATTCGGCTATTGTCTGCATCATTGGAAGACACTTCGTGTTGTACACTGACGGTGCTGCCAGAGAAGTTACTGCGCAGGATAAAGTTAATGACCCCGCCCATGGCATCCGCCCCGTAAATGGCTGATGCCCCGTCCAAACTGATTTCTACCCGTTCAATGGCACTTAATGGGATGCCATTGAGGTTAACAAAGCCATCTTCAATCCCGGCGGCACCGGCAATACGGCGCCCATTGATCAATATCAGCGTTTGCCCGGCACCTATACCTCCGAGGTTAGCCGCTGACACCCCCAGTGAACCCAGTGGGGAAACCGAAGCCTGATTTCCTCGTTGGTTTAATTCACCTCTTGAGCGTTCATTGGTAATCGCACCAATGGTGGCCAGGTTTTGCGGTAGGGTTCGTAGCAGTTCTTCTACGCTGGTAACCCCGCGCGCTTTGATCTCGTCGGCATCGATGATCATTTGGCGTGAAGTGATATTGCCGTGCTGCAAGCGTGAGCCGGTAACTTCGATACGTTCTACCGCCTCGCTGGTGATATCGTCACTTTTCTTTTGCTTCTTGGGAGTGGATGTTTGAGCTGTTTGAGATTGGGCTACTGCTTTTACCTCAATGTCTTTCAGATCGGTGTCGTCCGCTGCCATTGCCATGGACGATAGCCCATATAGTGCTAATGTCAGCGCGGATAATCGGAAATGTTGTCTTTGCACTTTGTCTCTTCCTTCAGCTTTGGTCTGTTTTTCTTGTTTGAGGGTCGGTATTTTTTGTGATTACCTTTTAGATCTATCGATCTAACTTTTTATTAACAGATAAAGCTTGCACCAACCTTGCACAGAGCTGATCAGCGGGATAAATAGCGCAATTATTGTAGTGATCTCTCGTTAAAGTCGGGAAAATCTCCAAATAGTGGCTTACTAGGTAGCCAATAGCGGCTTACTGGTAAATAGTATCGTTAGCTAGAATTTACTGAATTGTAAACCTATGTGAAATAGAAAAGTTGGCTGTTAATAACAGTGCTATATCAGTTAACACATTGGGAACTTGCTTAGATGCGTGCAGCTAGCCGCTGACCTGTGATGTTGAAAAGATGAGAGTTACCCGTTTGCAGTTTAACAAAAGTGTTGGCTCTTAAATCAACACAAAAAGGTAACTCTCAGGCGTTATACTCACAACCCGCCCAGCAAACACAAGGTTGGTTTGCAAAACGTAACGTATCCCAGGCGAGTCAAGGGAAGCTCTAGATACGTTTACCGTTATCCGATGGATTGGGAACGCAAGTGTTGGAAATCTCTTTACGGTTGCAAAGTTCTCTCTATCAACTGAATTTCAGCGACGCCAAGATGGTCTGGATAATCTGGTCACTGGTGATTTTACTGGCCTGAGCATGGAAGTTCAGTACCATACGGTGACGCAAAACCGGGGCGGCAATGGCCTTGATGTCATCACAACTCACCGCAAAGCGATCATCTAGCAAGGCTTTCACCTTTGCTGCCAACATCAAGCCCTGGATCCCGCGTGGCGAGGCCCCGAGATTGACAAACTTATTAACCTCATCAGGCGCATATTCACTGCCTGGTTGGGTCGCCATAACCAAGCGGATAGCGTAGGTCTTGGCCAGTTCCGGTACCGGTACCTGACGGACAATCGCCCGTAAATCGCAGAGTTGCTTAGCTTCAGTGACCGCATTGATGGTGATTTTTTCACCGCTGGTGGTGCGGTCAATAATGGTGTGGTAATCCTGCTCGGTTGGGTAGCCTACGATCAATTTAAACAGGAAGCGGTCGAGCTGTGCTTCGGGCAGAGGATAAGTCCCTTCTTGCTCTGTAGGGTTTTGCGTTGCCATAACACAGAAGGGTTCGTCCAGTTTTAAGGTTTGACGACCTACGGTGACCTGCTTTTCCTGCATCACTTCCAGCAACGCTGATTGTGTTTTCGGTGTGGCACGGTTAATTTCATCGGCGAGCACTAGGTTCGCCATAATCGGCCCAGGCTGAAAGCGCAATTCGTGGCCGCCATTGGCGGTTTCTGTCAATACGGTAGAGCCCTGAATATCCGCTGGCATCAGGTCAGGCGTGAACTGGATACGCGAAAACTGCAAGTTAACTGCCTGACTGATAGAACTGACCAGCATGGTTTTACCCAGACCAGGAACACCTTCCAGCAATACGTGACCGCCAGCCATCAGTGCAATTAAGACACCTTCTACGACCTCTTGCTGACCCACCATCATGTTGTTAACTTCGGCTTTAATTTTGTTAAAGGTGGTTTTAAACTCGACGGCGCGTTGTTTGGCGATTGCTAATTCATTGTTATCCATTTTCGTGTTTGCTACCTCAAGACCCATTATGCTTGTCAGTATCCACTAGCTTGCTTGCACCAACCTTGCAACTTGAAAAGTTGTGGTCGCTGACACTTGGTGATATTTTCAGCCATCGTGGATCGGTTATATGCTCTCTGTCTATGCGTATTTTGTTAGTCGAAGATGAACCAGACATCGCGGAAACCACTGGTGAGTATTTAAAAAACAAGGTTTTACCGTCGATGTTGCGGATTCGATGCGCTTTGCTCGCGAAGCCCTGCGGAGCTTTCCATACGAAGTGGTAATTCTGGATAGAATGTTACCCGATGGTGATGGCGTTGAACTGATCCGCTTTTGTCAGCAACAGGGATTGCTCAACCGCTTTTTGGTGTTATCGGCAATGGATCAGCTGAACGATAAACTCACCGGACTCAACCTTGGCGCTGATGATTACGTGACCAAGCCTTTTGAACCGCAAGAGCTGCTAGCGCGTATTCGCGCGGCGATGCGCCATCCCTTACAAGCCGTTGAGCATATCATTACGGTTGGGCAGTTGCGTTATGACAGCCAATCCCATAACGTATTTTTACGTGACCAACTCTTTTTGTTGTCTCGGCGTGAACTGGCGATTATGGGATTGTTAATGAAACGGGCTAATCGCGTCATTGCCCGCGAAGCCATCGAACAGGCGGTATACAGCTTTGATGATGAAATTACCTCCAATACGCTAGAGTCGCACATGTCTCGACTACGTAAAAAATTAACTCAAGCCGATACCGGCGTCACGATTCAAACCGTTCGCGGTGTGGGCTACTTACTCAAAGCATTATGAAATTACACCACTTGCTGCTGCAACTTCCCAAATCCATGTTTGGACAAATGGCCTTGTTGACCCTGATATTTTTAGGGACATTTGTTTATTTTATGGCTATCGAACCATTAATGGATGTGCCTGACGGTAGCGATGACCCTATGGCGACCACAGTCAGTCTGGTCACCAGTGAAATGCGTCAGTTCTTGTATGACATGAAACAAAATCCGCACAGTGCGGAAAAAATAAAATCCTATCCTGCGATTGCCGAAGTGTTAGCTAGTAACCCGGATTTCACGTATTACCTGCGTCAGGATAATTATGTCTACAGTAACACTGACACCAATCATTACATGGCCCAGTTAAAGCTGGAGCAATTGCACCAAATGATTTCTCAGCAAAAAAATATGCATGTGTGTACTTATGCAAATTACAGCACTTCGCTGGCCGATGAGAAAAAACAGGTGTCGGTCATGTATTCGTACTGTGACGGGGCGAATTACTACATGGAGTTTTCGGGGATCACTAAACCCTTGCAGCCTAAGTTCTATGATCTGACCGATTACTATGAACGCTGGTTCTGGTCAAATAGCAGAACCTCCGTATATGCGGCGGGTGGGGTATTTGTGATTGCCATATTGATCCTGCTGCTGAATATGCGGGCGATTCGCCGTTTGGTAAACCTGGCTAATTCGTTTGACCCTAAACACCTAGAGCAGCAGTTGCCTGAAACCGGGTTGAGCCAAGAAGTGTTGCCACTGGTGCGGGCGGTCAACCAAATGATTGCCAAAGTGGATGACACCCAAAAACAACACAACTTTTTCCTCTCTACTGCCGCCCACGAAATGCGTACGCCATTGACCATATTGCGCACGCGACTGGAAGTCTTGGACGATAGCGAGATTAAAGAAAAACTGATCAATGATGTGCGCCGATTGGTTAATCTGGTCAATCAATTACTGCGACTTATGCGGGTCGGCGGGCCGAAAGAACTTACCCAAGAGGTGGATTTAGTGGCCTGTTGTAAAAAAGTCATTGCCGAGCGCACCCCGTATGCACTGGATAGAAGTTGTACGCTGAGTTTAGATGCCCAAGTGCCACGCTATGTGATTAAAGGCGATGACGATTTGCTACAGGTAGCATTGTCTAACCTGATTGACAACGCTATCTCGTTTACACCTGAGCAAGGCGAAATTAAGGTGGCATTGACCGCCGCTGGTTGCCTCACGATTGAAGATCAAGGAAGTGGTATTCACCCACAACTGTTGGATAGTCTATTTGAACCCTTTGCCAAATTTCCCCTAACCGTAATGGTCATGGATTGGGTTTGGCCATTGTCAAAGCGGTGACTCAACTGCATGGCGCAACTGTTACTGCAAGCAACAAAACCACTGGCGGTGCTTGTTTTACGTTGCAGTTTGCATCTGAATTACATGCGTAATGGCGCGACTGCTATGCGCTTTTTATCGGCGTCATTTGGCGTTCTGGCTTGCGCCGTCGCCGAGGCTGTGACGCTGTGATCCTGTTAAACGAAGTGAGTCGCAAACGCCAGTCTGGCATTGGCTCCGCTAGTTTGACGTCATGGCTTTTGGCCGGCGCAATCGACTGCCCATCTGTTACTGCCATCTGTCTGTTGCTGCCATCGCGCTAGAGCAAACATCTCAGCTCAATCGTTGATAAGTCTCCGCTATCATAGCCGATGGTGGTTGATAATTTTATTAACCAAATGATTTTTAATGCAAATATAAACTATCGTTACCGCTGCCGCGCTTGCCCGGCCAGCTTGTTTGGCGCATTACCGAGACAAATCTGAATTTCAGGTGATTCTGTTATTGTGTGATCCAGCACGGTAGATCACAGTGGCTAACTCATTATATCGTTATATATCTCGATATATAACGAGTTGTCTGTCGTTCCCCGCCGCTATCCAAGTTTAGCTGCCTGTCGCAGTGATTCGTCGTTGGTACTGTCACGAACACATTGAGGTATCTTATTGCCGCTTTCGGAGCCTCTCTCTGAACGCTGCATGTGGTATGCCTGTGCTGTTCGCCCTAAGAAAACTAATAAAAACAAATAGTAATCGTTGTTTTTAATACTCAAGAGTTGTCGTAACTATAGAAAGGAGCCGTGTTATGTTGAGGGGATTCCGAGGGAACCAGCTCGCGCTGGTTATCAGTCTGGTATTGGCTGGCCCAGCATTGGCTGCACAGCCGCTGGCGAACAATGCCAGCGAAAAGCCTAAGGCTGACAAAGATAAAACTGAAGTAATTGTCGTGGTGGGAGAACGTGAAAATAAAGACGGTTATCGTCCAAAAACCGTTGACTTGGGGCCGTTGGGGACTCGGTCTCTGAAAGATACCCCGTATGCCATCAGTATCTTTAACCGGGAGCTTATGGACAGTGTCAATGCTACCAGTTTGAATGATGTGCTTAAGTACATGCCATCAACACAAATGGAAGCGCGCGGCGGCACTGACATTGGTCGTCCACAAACCCGTGGTATGGAAGGTGGCGTAGTTGATAACAACCATCTGGATGGTATGAACGTGGTAGCCACCACTGCCCAGCCAATGGAACTGTACGAACGGATTGAGGTGATCCAAGGGTTGACTGGCGCCTTGTATGGCCCCGCAAGCCCGGCTGGTAACTTTAACTATGTGTTTAAACGGCCAACTCAGGATTACTACAACGCAGTATCTGCTGGCATGACAGATGATGGTGCCTGGTTGTTGCATGCTGATACTGGTGGTAGCCCTAACAAATACTTTGGTTACCGGGTTAACCTGTTGCAGGAAGAAGGGGATGGTTACGTTAGCGGTTCCCACCTCAATCGTAAACTGGCAGGTCTGGCATTGGATATCAATCCAGGGGAAAACACCGTTGTTCAATTGAACGGCAGCTATTACAAGTTTGACAAGTTTGGTTACCCAGGTGGTTTTTCATATGCGTCATCTATCGATCTGCCATCGGCAATGGACCCGACTAAACGGGGTTATGGGCAAGTATTCAGTGGTAGCAGCCTAGAAACCACCACCGGCAGCGGTAAAGTGATCCATCAGTTGAATGAAAACTGGAAACTGAGCGCCGGTGCCTTGTATCAGGAAGCCAAACGTACCCTCACTGGGGCAACCAACACCTTGAATGCGGATGGGACATTTACTTCGCGCATGTCAACTTCTGGTGCTGCTGGGAAATTTACCGTCACCAGCAATATGGCGAACTTAACCGGCCGCGTGAACACTGGCAGTGTTAGTCATGATTTGGTGTTTGGCACTACCGGCTATAGCTGGAAAATCTACAGTGCCACTGGCCGCTCTTCTGCGGTATTGGGCACTTCTCCCATCGATGAGCCACAGGTTTATGACTCACCAGAAATCAATCTGCATGTGCCCACATACAAATCTGGTAATACCAAGGTTCAGAGTGGCATTATCGGTGACACCATCACTTGGAATGACTATCTGTCCACCATGTTGATTGGCAGTTACAGTGATTTTGATGTGTCTAACTATAACCGTAACGGCGATAAAACCGGCAATTATAGCAAGGATGGCGTAAGTTCCACCGTGTCTATGATTTTCAAACCGATTGCTGAAATTTCCACTTACATCACTTACGCCGATAGTCTGGAAGCGGGCGGTAGTGCATCGGTAGACGCACAAAATGCTGGTGAAACTCTCGACCCCGTCAGAAGTTATCAAACAGAATTGGGCGCGAAAGCCAGTTTAGGGGATTTCGACATCAATGCCGCAGTGTTCAGAGTAAAACGGCCGCTGGCATATGAAAGTGAAGATGGTTACTACCGTCAGCAAGGGATGCAGCGTAACAATGGCGCAGAGCTGAGCATTAACGGATATCTGACTCCTGAGTTGAAAATATACGGTGGGGTAACCTATCTCGATGCGGAGTTGCAGGACAGTTATGACCCGCGCACCGCTGGCAAAGAAGTGGTGGGCGTTGCCAAGTGGCAAGGTAACCTGTTAGCCGAATATACCGTAGAACAACTCGCTGGCGTGTCATTCAATGCCAACGTGCACTATACCGGCAAACGCGCTGCTAACAATATCAATAGCACTTGGGCGAGTTCATATACCACAGTGGATATTGGCGCGAAGTATGTCATACCAAAATTCATTGGTAGTGAAACCACCTTGCGACTCAATGTGACCAACCTGTTCGACCGCGATTACTGGGCGGCGATTTTCCCTGGCAATATTTACGGCACTCCCGGTGCTAGCAATACGGCATTTTTGGGCGAACCGCGGCAGATCCGGTTAACCGCTACCGTGAAATTCTGATCTAACCCGCCGGGCGTTACGCCCGGCACCTTAACACGCCCATTGGGGGAGGACTGCTGGAAATGCTAGCGAAGTATTATGGCGCGTTCGTTTTTCTGTTAGCATCTGCGAGCGCTGTAGCGGCCGATGAGGTGCATACAGTGCGTTATTACGACAATGTGGCGGTGACAGTGCCCAATACGGTCACGCGCGTGGCAACCAGTTGGGAAGCGCAGAATTCTATTCTGGCCATGCTGGGCTATGGTGACAAAATTGTCGCCACTACCCGTTATGCCCGCGATACCCCAGCGTTTCAGAAATTTGTACCATCCATAAAAGATGCGGCGCTCACCACTATGAGTGGTTCGGCCAACATCAACGTTGAACAGTTAATTGCGTTACACCCAGATATTTTGTTTGCTTCTCAAGGATTTCCAGCAAACAAGGCGGCTCAACTTGAACGGGCTGGGATTGCCGTGGCGTGGTTCCGCGCCAATTCTATGGACGCCTTAGTGGAACGTGTGGGGCTGACCGGAAAAATGCTTGGGCCACAGGCTGAAGCCAAAGCGCAAGCCTATCAACAGTATTTTGCCCGCAACAAAGCGCTGGTGGCAGAACGGCTGAAAAATATTCCGCAAGCGCAACGGCTCAAAGTCTATATTGCTTCGGGGACACCGCTGACCACATCGGGACGACCCTCTTTAAATCAGGATTGGATAGATCTGGCGGGTGGGATCAATATTGCCGAGCACTGGCAACTGAGTGATGTGCACCATGGTTCGGCAAATGTTAGCATTGAGTCGATTATTGCCGCGGCGCCGGATGTGATTATCAGCATGCGTGCTGGTGATGTGGCGACCATGCTGCATAAGGATCCTCGTTGGCGCAATGTTAAAGCGGTAAAAAATGACCGAGTATATGCTAACCCGCGCGGATTGTTTTGGTGGTGCCGTGAAACCTCAGAAGAAGCGTTACAATTTTTGTGGTTGGCAAAACTGCTGTATCCCACACATTTTGCCGACATCGATATGCCGCAGGAAACCAAACAGTTCTATCAGCAGTTTTATAACATTCATTTGACGGATGCCGATGTTGCTGACTTTTTGCATCCTCAGGAGTAGTTAGTGCCGTCTCCATCTTCGTCGGCGGTTGCCGCATCACCTTTGTTACAAGCCAAAGATTTGGCTTATGCCTATGGCGATCGCCCAGTACTGAAAAAGTCAGTCTGACGGTTTATGCCGGTGAAGTTCTGGCCTTATTAGGACCGAATGGCACCGGCAAAAGTACCTTGCTACGGTTGCTGCTCGGCCTCGAAACGCCGGCATCAGGCAGTGTGTTATTGCGCGGTGAACCACTGGCATCATTAAGCCGTCGCCACATTGCCGCACAAATTGCCTATGTGCCGCAGAATCATGTTTGTCCGTTCCCCTATACAGTGCGGCAGATTGTGTCCATGGGGCGATACCATGAGGCCGGAATGTTTGGCCGCAGTCATCAAGATGATGAGCTTATTGAGCAACATTTGCGGCGGTTACGCATTGAACACCTGGCGGATCGCCCGTATACCCAAATCTCTGGTGGCGAACGCCAGTTGGCGCTGGTGTGCCGCGCATTGGTGCAAGGGGCCACACTGTTACTGCTGGATGAACCCGCTTCGGCACTGGATTTTGGTCATCAGGCACGCTTGCTGACACAACTGCGACAACTGGCCGATGAAGGTTACGCCGTTGTCATGACGACCCATCACCCGCATCATGCTCGCATGATTGCGCATCGGGCGTTGCTGCTGAAAGACGGGGTGGTGATGGGAGAAGGCAAGCCCAGCATGGTGCTTTCTGCGCCTACGATACAGTCATTGTATGATCTGACCGTACAGGAACTTGCTGCGTTTTCTCGGGGAATGGTGGGCTAACGATGACCCTGTTTGGACAGTTTTCGGGATTAGTGCTGTTGCTCTTGGCGGCGATGTTGTTGTCGCTGTCATTAGGCAATTACCCCATGACGGTTACTGACATCCTGCATTTTTTGGGGGCATTAACTGGCATTAGCGCCATGGATGCAGCGCAGTATGACCTGTTATACAACATTCTCATCGATGTGCGTTTACCGCGCGTGCTCGCCGCGGTGCTGGTGGGCATGGCGCTGTCCGGTTCTGGGGCGGCGTTTCAGGCGGTGTTTCGTAATCCTTTGGTGTCACCCGGTATGCTCGGCGTGTTGGCGGGCGCCTCCTTTGGCGCCACCTTGGGAATGTTGTGGCATGGCAGCTGGTTGGTCATCCAAAGCAGTGCCTTCCTGTTTGGTTTGTTGGCGGTTGCGTTAGGCGTTGCCATCGGCATGATTTTTGGGCGCGGCTCCATCATTACCTTGCTACTCGGCGGCATTATCAGCAGCGCCTTGTTCAGCGCGCTGTTATCCATGGTGAAATTTGTCGCCGATCCGCAAGACGAACTGCCATCGATTATCTATTGGTTGATGGGCAGCTTAGGGCTCTCAAGCCTGTCGGACGTGCTGTGGCTGGTTCCGGTGATGCTGCTAGCGGTATTGGTGCTTTGCGGATTTGGCAGAGCGCTGGATGCCATGTCTATGGGCGACGATGAGGCCAAAGCCTTGGGCGTTCCGGTATTGTGGGTGCGCTATGGCGTGATTATCGCCGCGACCATGGCGTCCGCCTTGTCGGTATCCATTGCCGGCATTGTCGGTTGGGTGGGGCTGCTGACTCCTCATGTCGCTCGTATGTTGGTAGGGCCTGCTAACGCCAGATTAATGCCGGTGAGCATAGTGCTGGGCGCAATCTTCCTGTTGTTGGCCGACTGCTTGTCGCGGGTTATCAGCCAGGTAGAAGTGCCTATTGGGATTGTTACCGAGTGTCTCGGCTTGCCGTTATTTCTGTTGGTGTTACATCGGGCGCGTAAAGGCTGGAATTAAAAATTTCTCAAGGAGCATCTATGCAAGGGCTGGTAAATTGGCGGCTGATCCGCGAGCGTATGTTGGGACCAGTGCACCGTGGTGCAATGCCGGCGGTCAATTGGGACGATATCACCGAAATGTACGATGGTATGGCGCGTTTGGAACGGCGTTTTACCCAGATGCAGGTCGATTGTATGCCAATTACCGCCGATGACACTGTGGTCGATATTGGTTGCGGCCCCGGGCGTTTGACCGTCCCTATGGCTAAAAAAGCGCGCAGTGTCACCAGTGTGGATGCCTTTAGCAATATGTTGGCGCGCTGTCAGCACAATGTGCGTGAAGCGGGGTTGAGTAATGTTGTAGCCTTACAGCAAGACTGGCAGCAGGAAGATGCTGTAGCGCAGATCGGTGTACATGATATTGCGGTCGCATCCCGTTCCGTGGGCTTTTATGATCTACTCAAATTGAATCGTATCGCCCGTAAATATGCGGTGGTTTTAAGCTTTGCTAACGCACCGAGCCTGCGTGAAATTCAGTTGAGTTTTCTGGCGGGGATCAGTGATGTTCCGCAACACCGTTTTCAGGAGGAAGACAGACTACTGAGTTATAACGTCACCTTTAACATGCTGTATGACATGGGCGCAGAACCCAATATTCGGATCTTGGATGATGGTTTTGAAGCGGAATTTAGTCATAAGCAGGAAGCGTATGATGCCTTGCGTTTTGTTGGTGAGATCCCACCAGATAAAGAAGCCTTATACCAAGCCAATGTCGATAAACATCTCACGCCCACCGAAAGTGGATGGCGCTTGTTCTGCCCAACGCGCAGTTATGTGATGTGGTGGCATACCGCAGAGCTGAAATGTTAGTGGTGTGGCAGCACTGAGGGATTGAGTATTTTATACTAAGATGTTGTTACCCATAGGAATATGCAACATTGGACAATATCTCACAAGCTAATGTCCCCCAAGCGATTGTGGATTATCTGTCGGCGCAGCATGTGCTGACACTTTGCACTCAAGATCCCGCAGGGCTGTGGTGTGCCAGCTGTTTTTACGTGTTTGATGCCGCCACCATGTGCTGTTATCTGATGACTGCCGACAACAGTCGCCATACGCAAGCAATGCTGGCGAATGCGCAGGTAGCAGGCACTATTGCTGAACAAACAGAATCGGTACTGCATATTCAGGGCATTCAGTATACGGCGCTGGCCGCCAAGGTCGCAGAGGCCGAAATAGCCGCAGTCAAAGTACTTTATTGCCAGCGTTTTCCCATCGCTAAGCTCAAGTCTGCACCGCTATGGCAGTTGCAGTTACAGACGGTAAAAATGGTCGATAATCGCTTGGGGTTCGGCAAAAAACATCGGTGGCAACGGCAACCGCTTTAATCACTGTAACATCTGACATGGCGGAACATATAAGCCGTTGCCAGACCAAGCAACATCATGCCACAGGCAAACACTGCCATGCCCCAGCGGTGCGCATGCAGTAATGCCAGCAGCGCCAGCGGCATAATGCTGGAGCAAATGGAGTAGGTCAGGTTATATACCAGCGAAATCCCAGTGACCTTGACTGCGGGAGGAAATAACTGCACCACGATGGCAGGCACCGCGCTGATAATACCGCTACAGAGCCCGGCGATGGCGTATCCTAACAGCAGTGTTTTCGGGGGCGCATCCAGCACCAAGGTTAGCACCGATGTACCAATGGCCAGTAACACGCTATAGAGCGCCAGCGTGCGCCAACGCCCCAGCAAATCTGCCAGTTTACCCGCTATCACACAGCCCACATTCAGGAACAAAATGGCGATACAGCTGATTTCAAAGGTGGTTGCGGCGTCCATCCCATAAAATTTTTGCAGCGCAATGGGCGTCACGACGACCGTCATCACCACTGCCGACACCAGCATAGCCGTCAGCAGTGCTGCGGGTATCGCGGCATACTTGTGCTGTTGGAAGATGGCGGACAGCGGCAGTTTCTGCACTAATTGTTGTTGCTGTTGTAACGCCATAAATACTGGTGTTTCGCTAAGCCATTGCCGTAGCCACACCGAAATAAAGCCAAAAATGCCGCCAATGATGAACGGGATACGCCAGGCCCATTGTTGTAACTCGGCATCAGACACATTGCGGGTGATTAATGTCGCGGTTAACGCCGCGAGCATATAGCCCACTGTTAACCCCGCTTGCAGTAGTCCCAAGGCATAACCGCGATGTGGTGGTGGCGCATGTTCTGCCACAAACACCCAAGCATTGGGGACTTCGCCGCCCAAAGCCGCACCCTGAATAATACGTGCCAGTAACAATAATAGTGGTGCCCAGACGCCAATGGCGGCGTAGCCGGGTAACACGCCGATCAACAAACAGGGCAGTGCCATAAACAATACCGTAAAGTTGAACATGTGTTTGCGACCGAATTTATCGGCAAAGTGGGCAATCACAATGCCGCCCAGCGGGCGAGCCAGATAACCGACAGAAAAGATCACTAGGCTCTGTAGCAAGCGCAGCCATTCCGGAACCGATGGTGGGAAAAACACATCCGCAATTGTTACCGACAGAAACACAAAGATAATAAAGTCATAGACTTCCAGTGCTCCACCGAGCACCGACAGCGCTACTATGCGGTAATCGCGTAGTGAAAATGGCGCTGTTTGCAACTGTTCTGACATGCCTTGTCCAATGCTCAGACTGCCAGCAATCACTGGCAAAAAGCGCATGATAACGGAAACTTGAGGTTTCCCCAATTATCCAGTTATCAGCGCCATCGATAGCGGTAGGTAAACCTGGCAAGCCGCATTCCTTAGCTGGTCGATGAATGATTTAAGGTTGCAACCTAATAATTTTATATGGTATACGATATAAAATGTTATTTGTTGAACACTAATCAACCAAGCACGCGTGAGTGCAGCGACGAGAGATTACCCTTTACCTACCATTATCAAACCGGGGATTGCAGATGGACAGAAGGCACTTTTTACAATCAGTGGCATTAACCACCGCCGCCGTTGCGGTTGGCCGATTGCAGGCGGCCACTTCGCAGCCGCAACTGAATGCCAGCCCACGATTACAGCCATTATCAGGTTCGCAACTCGATGGCTTCACGCATATGGGCGAATTTGATGAACTGGGGCTTAGCTGGTCTGTGTATGAAGATCTGCAACAGCCTGACGGTGCCTTAGCGCTTTGTCATGGTCAACAAGTGTTGCTGCTGGATAAACGGCTGGAAGCCACCTTTGCCAACGATAGCGCTTATTATTTTGGGATGTCGCTGGCAAAAGTCGCGATGGCAGATGCGGATCTGCTGGCAGATAAACTGCTGGCAAATGGTGAGCCGGATGAACAGCAAGTGCGCACCGTTGCGCCGCCATTGGCGTCCAAGCTCAATGCTGAAGATTATGGTGGTCGTCTGCCATGGAACAGTTTCATCGGTACTCGCCAATGCGACGACACCATGATGGTTTATTCCAATGGCCGCACCCGCACTTATCATCCACGGCAGGTGCTGAAGGGCTGCGGTGATGATGCGCTGGCGGCTAAGCGTTATGAGGGGCTGTTAGGTGGCTGGTTACCAGCAGTGCATAAAGTGATCCCAATCAGCAGCAACCGCTACTATGACCTGCTGGTATTTGCCGATGTGGATGCCACCGATCGATTTATCACCCAGACCTGGCATCGTTCCGCATTGATTGAAGATGGCAAAGTCAGCGAAGTGCATTATGGCTACAGCTATCCCGCCTACCCGCCACGGCGACAGCCGCCGGCGGCTGCCGATTTTTACCGGGCACTGCTGCATTTCAGTGGTTACTGGCAACAGTTATTGCAAGATTGCGCCAGTGTTACCTTACCCGATCAAAGCTGGGGCGATATGGTGCAGTTTGCTTTTGCCCGTGAGCAAATTGTGCGTCCGGATGGTGTTTATCCCAAGTATGGCGCGGTAGATCGCGATTACTACGGCCAGGAATACGATGGTTTTCAGGATACCTTTACCAGTTCGCTGTATGCCAATCTGGAGTGGGGCCGTTTTGCACTGGCCGCGGCGGTGCTGGATGGTTATTTTAGCGATTTTGTCGCCGATGATGGCATGATCAATATGCGTGGCCCAGAAACCGCCCAGTTCGGACTGACATTATCGCTACTGGCTCGTTACTACCGGTATACCGCAGATAAAGCCTTGTTACAGAAGCATCGCCACAAAATTGCCGCTACCGCCAGTATTTTGCTGGAGCTGCATGATGTCAGTTTGCAATTGCCCGTAGACGATCCGGGCTATGGACTGATCCATGGCTGGAATGAATCCGATGCCTGGCCTGTTTGAAGATCCGGCTATCTGGTGGAAACCCTATTTTGCCAACAGCGCCATGACCGTCCGTGGGCTGAATGATATCGCCGCCGTTTGGGGCAAATTGGGGGCGAGCGAGCATTAGCGCAACACTGGCAACAGCGGGCTAAACAACTGAATGCGCGGCTGGAGCAAAGTATTCGCGCCAACATTCGCTACGATATGAAACCGCCTTATCTCGGCCCCTTGCCAGGCGCCAAACTCACTTTCCGTCAGGCTTTGGCGCAACAACAACCCAGTGAGCAGGGATGGCCGCATCGGGTTTATGCTGAGTTACTGCATGCAGACGTGTTGCCAGCGGAATTGTCACATCTGGTAATCGACTGCATGCGGGCCTATGGCGCAACCAGTATGGGGGTGGTGGCCAATATCACCGCGGCTAACGAGCATGAGCGCAATCTGCTGGGCTTTATCTCATATGGCTACGCCCGGCAGTTGTTATCGCTCGGACGGGTAGACGAGTATCTGTTGTTTATGTACGCCCATCGTCACCATGCGCACACTCCCGGCAGCTGGACGGCCGGCGAGGTGACCGACATCACTGGCGGAATGCCACTATTCTGCATGCCTGGCACAGTTGACGATACCGTTATTGTTACGTTGGGCACTGGTGTTCGATGACGATCATGGTTTGCATTTAGCCAAAGCCGTGCCTCATGCCTGGTTGTTCAGTGGCAAGCCAGTGAGTTGCGAGCCGGTGCCCACGCCGTGGGGAAAACAGGCTTGAGCCTGCAATATGATCCGCAATTACAGCGGGTTGATGGCAAACTAAGTCTACCGAATGGACAACCACAAGCGTTATGGCTAACGCTGCGATTACCGCAGGGGAAACGCTGGCAGAAATTGCAGGTGGGCGACCAGCAGTTGCTGCCGCAAGGGCCTGCGGGTGACCGCTTTAACCTTAAAGGCTTGAGCGGTAATGTTAGTCTGCAAGCGTTTTTGGCATAAGCGGCTAACGGATAGACATGTGACACTCCCCTGACTCCAGCGTATGATGCAAAGAGTTATATCCGCTAACATGGAGTCAGGTTTATGAGCGAAAACACCTTAAAGTTTGTCACGCTGGTTGGTAGTTTGCGTAAGGATTCTCTGAATGCCACCGTTGCTCGGGCATTACCGCAACTGGCACCTGCTAATGTGGAAATTGTGCCTTTGGGTTCTATTGGTGAATTTCCCCTGTATAACGCCGATGTGCAGGAAGCTCAGGGGTTCCCTGATGCCGTGCTGAAAATGGCGTACCGAATTGCTGAGGCTGATGGGCTGATTATTGTCTCTCCTGAATACAATTACTCTGTTCCCGGAGTGTTGAAAAATGCTCTCGACTGGTTATCGCGGGTAAGCCCACAGCCATTAGCAGGCAAGCCAGTGATGATCGAAAGTGCCTCTCCTGGCGTGATCGGTGGCGCGCGGATGCAGTATCACCTACGGCAAATTCTGGTGTTTTTTGATGCCAAAGTGATGAACAAACCCGAGGCAATGATAGGGCAGGCTCTGGACAAAATCAGTGATGGTAAACTGACCGATGTTGCGACGCGTGATTTTTTGGGTAAACAATTGCAGGCGTTTGCGGAGTTTGCCGCGCATGCTCAAGACAGTGTTTGAGGCATTCTAGGGTTGCCTGGCGCGCTTGCTTTGATTGCCAGACCGCATCAGCAAGGATTTACTGATGCGGTGATTCATTGGCTTACTGCTGCGCCGGACGGCCGTAGTAACCGGTAAAGCTAGCTTTCGCTAGTGCGTTGGCGTTAATCATAAAACCACCTACAGCAGCGGTAGCTTCGGCCGGAACTTCTAGTTTGGCCGTTTTCAACGCATAAAGCGTGAAAATATAGCGATGGGGCTTGTCACCTGCTGGTGGGCAAGTGCCGCCCCAGGCTTTTACGCCATAATCGATACGAACCTGGCTTGCACCCTTTGGCAAACTGGCATCACCTAAAACCCCGGCATTGGCGGGTAAATGCGTGGTGCTGGCGGGAATATTTACAACCATCCAGTGCCACCAGCCAGAGCCGGTAGGTGCATCTGGGTCGTAAACTGTCAGGGCATAGCTTTGTGTCCCTGATGGTGCGCCACTCCAGCGCAGTTCAGGTGATTGATTATCGCCATTACAGCCAAAAGTATTGGTTTCAAAACGGGCAGGAATGGTGCCGTTAGGGCTGATATCCGGGCTTTTCAGTGTAAACTCTTCGGCATGGACGGCAGCTAATGAACTGGCCAGCAATGACAGGCCAGCGCAGATAAAGGCAGTGGTTTTCATGAACACTCCAGATTGCAATAATTGAATCCTAACCATTGTTGGCGGTGACGACGATTAAAAGCTTAGCGCTGCTAAGCGCCGACATCGGTCACGCCCACAACCCAATGATTGGTGTATTATCGTCTGCTAAAATGGCGCAGACAGCAAGAATATCCTGCTAACTCCTATCGCAAAAGGTCATTGTATGACATCACTCGCCCGTTATATTACCGCTATTCACCAGCGCAGTGCCCTGATTGTGGCTCAGCAGCAACGAGATTTGTCGTATCAAGATGATGGTGTGACGGTGACAGCCATTGATACCCAGTACCACTTCGCCGATGGCGTGGTGGTGCAGCATCAGTACGAAAAAGATGACGTCGAAGATGAGCAACTGTGTGCCGAATGTTGGAGTACGTACACGGTTGTCAGCGCACCCGCAGATATCGCTATCTCCCCTCAGCGCAAAGCGTTTACCAATCATTGCCAAGAGATTTTCTGGCTGAAAACCCTACAGACGCAGCAGCGCGATTAAGGTTGTGGCTATTTATAATACTGAATGGTGTATTTGCGTGAGTCTTTTTTGGCTTCACTGTTCTGTTAAGTGTGAGGTTTTTACCAAAGTTAAACTCTCAAATGAAGGCGTGAAAATAACAACCGCAGAAACTTATAAACCGGTATTCTGATTAAGTTTCTTGGTGTTTTTCCTTTAATCATAGTCTTAGGGTGGCGACTGTTTAGCTCTGTGCTAAGACAGCCGCCCAAAGGAAGATATAGTGATTAATTCACTTGCTTCTGTTCAAGAATTTTTACTGTGCCATCTTTATCGTAGTGCTGACTGTATTTGCCAGCAGGAAGCGTATTGACCACGATTCCGTTAACGGTTCTGGCAATTGGGACATAGTCAGTTGTGGCAGTGGATATCGCCGTTGAAATAATCGCTGCAAGGAGACCTCCGCCACTGTTGCCTGAGGTGTCATAAACAATGGTCTGGCTATAGTGCCATAATTCTTCATTGTCTTTGGTAGAGACTAATCGAAAAGCGGCTCCCACCGTTACGTTGCCACCAGTAATATAATAGTTTGTATCCCATTGATTAATAGTAACAAACAAAATCGCATCAGCCCCAAACAGTCCTTGGAACTTAGTGGCATCAACCTGCTGTAACTGTTCTCCGTCAACAACCCCTTGCTGTTGGAGCAGCATATTAGTAATTGGTAGCGGCAGTACATAGTATCCAGCCTCGGCCAGCGGGGTAGCTATGGTTGTCGAATACAGTTCTGGTGCATCGGCAGCGGTTGAATGGTTAATTGCTGGCACCACTAATATTGAGAGTGGATGTTGTTGGTACATCAGGGGATATGCAGCCTGCTTAGTAACATAATTGGGAGTTGCACAGCCTGTCAGCAAAGATGCGGTGGTGATTAATAGTAGTAGAATTATTTTTCTCATAGTGAACGAGCATCCTTGTGTAGATCGTTTATCAGCTTATCCATAAGCGGTGCTGACTCGGGGAATAAATTTTTTCCTCATTAAAATACTGTAGTGCTAGTTCCGGTGAGTTCTGAGCTTGTAGCATACCTAATTCTGCACAAATGCCAGGTGGAATTTTCTTATGTTGCGCCACCGCATTTTCAACGATGGCAGTCAGTGATTGTACATGTGCCTGGCGGCTGCTTTCGCTTGGAGATTTTTGATATTCATATGCAGTCTGTGAGTAATTACCCCAATAATAAATACTGTTACTATGGGCCGCGCAACCGCTAAGTACTATCAGCGCTATTGCTGTGAGTATGGTGTTATGTTTTCTCATCAGGGGATCCGTATCTCAAAAGTATTACCGTTAGTCACAAAAATATTGCGTTTAACTAATGTTTCACCGTTCTTCTGGATTTCAATTAAATGGTTGCCAGTCGCCACCACAAACTTGATCACCGTTTCATCTTTCTCCGTGTAACTAGTGACCCCATCTAAATTTATCGCCGGTTGTTTATCTAAAACCAACAGTGCTCCCGCCAGACTGCCAGTTAATTGGAGATAAGCTTTGTCATCTACCTGAGTTGTTGTTTCATAATGTGAGCTACAAGCGCTTAGAAAAAGCGTTATGGCTATGAGAAATATTTTTTTCATGGGTTATGCCTTTTTCTGTTCTTGAACCACAAGACCTGAGAGCTGCTTAGGATTGATTGTTCCTGACACCAGTTCACATAGAGACAATTCATTACTACCTTTGCCAATAAAACTTTTAACTTTAATCGTGGCGATTTTTTCACCTGGCAACGTTATTAATAGTCCGGTCTGGGGGTTCTTGACCGTTTCACCTTCTTTGAGAACGTCAAAAAGCTCGTCGGTTTTCAGCCCTTGTGATTGTCCACCTGTCATCATCCATAGCGAACCTTGCTGACCGATCAAGTAAGCACGCCATGGGCTATCGAGTAGATTTTCGGTGATATTACTGACAAGTTTGGAAATGGCAGCAGAGACGGCTTTATCGTCTAGCGATGAGTCATAACTGGCACGTTCACCAACATTAAATACGTGGTTGGCTTCAACAACAGCTTCCCCGAGGCTTCCTCTGAATAGGCGATTTCCCCTGTACGTGTGTTAATCAAACGTACGTTAACAGTTGCATTGGCTTTTTGAATTTTATTACGGCTGAAAATGCCGACTTCACTGGTGGTTGTGCGACCGAATTCAGAAACTGAGCCGATAATCAGAAAATCAGCTCCCACTGACTGCATGGTTGTACCGGCCAACTTATTTTCTGATAACACTTTATTCAGGTCGTTTCTTTCCAACATGATGAATTTATGTGTTTCAGTCAGGCGCGCAGCGAGGATATCCGCCGCTTGCTTACCAATCCGATCACCATCTTTATCAAGGAGGAAACTTCCACGTTTAGTTTCATCAGTGAAACGGGCAATGGCCACGACACGTTTTAGACCAAGCTGTTCTGGTGTTTGGAGTGTTGGGCTAATTTTTGGCGTGGCTATTGGCAGTGTGTTTACTGATTCTCTTGTCGCAGAAGTACAAGCGGTCAGCAGACTGAATGCCATTACTAACGTAACGAGTTTTTTCATGGTGCCTTTCTCTGGAATCGGCACGGGCATTGACATTGGGGACAAATGAGCAGCTTCCGTGCCATTGTGGGTTATAAATGTTAACTTGCGGTAAGCGATATTAACAAGTGGCAGCAGAGGGTGCAGCATTTTTTTGTTACAACGGATGCAAAGATAGACGTAGATAGCAAAATAATTATGCCAGATAGCAGACTGCCGCCTTTAAGGCGGCAGTAAAAGACAATATTAGGTTGTTTTTAAAGAATAAAGCGGCTGAGATCTTCGTCGTGCACTAAGGTTTCCAGATGAGCGTTGACGTATTCGGCATCAATCAGGTAATTGGCGCCGGATTTGTCGGCGGCTTCATAGGAGATATCTTCCATCAGCTTTTCCATGATGGTGTGCAGCCGTCTTGCACCGATATTTTCGGTGGTTTCATTCACTTGGAAGGCGGCGTCGGCAATGCGGTCGATGCCTGATTCCGTAAATTCTACCGTTACGCCTTCGGTTGCCATCAAGGCGACATACTGTTCGGTCAGCGATGCGTGTGGCTCGGTGAGAATGCGTTTGAAGTCGCCAGCGGTTAAGGCATCCAGTTCGACACGAATAGGCAGACGCCCCTGTAGCTCGGGGATCAGATCTGATGGTTTGGTCATCTGGAATGCACCAGAAGCGATAAACAGAATGTGGTCAGTGCGCACCATGCCGTGCTTGGTATTAACGGTACAGCCTTCTACCAATGGCAACAGGTCGCGTTGTACTCCTTCGCGGGAGACATCGGGGCCAGAGGTTTCACCACGTTTACAGATCTTGTCGATTTCATCTAAGAAGACGATGCCGTGCTGTTCGACCAGTTCAATCGCTTGATCTTTAAGGTCTTCCTGATTCACCAGTTTGGCAGCTTCCTCTTCAGTCAACTGCTTCATGGCGTCTTTGATCTTCAGTTTGCGGCGTTTAGTCTGGCCTTGGCCCATATTTTGGAACAGGCTCTGCAACTGGTTGGTCATCTCTTCCATCCCTGGAGGTGACATGATTTCCACGCCAATCTGCGGGCCAGCGACATCGATCTCAATCTCTTTGTCATCCAACTGGCCTTCGCGCAGTTTTTTGCGGAAGATCTGCCGGGTGTGCGAGCTGTCTTCTTTTTCGCTGTCCCAATCATTTTTGGGCTTGGGCAACAGTGCATCCAGTACCCGTTCTTCTGCCGCTTCTTCGGCTCGGGTGCGGCATTTCAGCATCTGCTGTTCGCGGGTCATCTTGACGGCGGCATCGGTCAGATCGCGGATGATCTGATCCACTTCTTTGCCTACATAACCCACTTCGGTAAATTTGGTGGCTTCTACCTTGATAAACGGCGCATTGGCGAGTTTTGCCAGACGGCGAGCGATTTCGGTTTTACCAACACCGGTAGGGCCAATCATCAGGATATTTTTAGGGGTGACTTCTTGGCGCAGCGCGCTATCCAGCTGCATTCGCCGCCAACGGTTACGTAAGGCGACCGCCACTGAGCGCTTGGCTTTTTGCTGGCCGATAATATGGGCGTCCAGTTCGTGGACGATTTCGCGGGGTGTCATTTCCGACATGGTACTTCCTCACGCAGAATTCAGTAATTCAGTTCTTCAATGGTCTTGAACTGATTGGTAAACACGCAGATGTTGCCAGCGATGGTTAAGGCTTTTTCGCAAATGTCGCGTGCAGTAAGTTCGGTATTTTCCAGCATGGCGATAGCGGCTGCCTGGGCGTAGTTACCACCGGAACCGATGGCGATCAGGTCATTTTCCGGCTGTAGTACATCGCCATTACCTGTGATGATCAGTGAGCACTCAGCATCGGCCACCGCCAACAGTGCTTCAAGTTTGCGCAACATACGGTCGGTGCGCCAGTCTTTGGCCAGTTCCACGGCGGCTTTCATCAAGTGCCCTTGATGCATTTCCAATTTGGCTTCAAAGCGTTCGAATAAGGTGAACGCATCGGCAGTGCCACCGGCGAATCCGGCGATCACCTGGTCGTGGTACAGACGGCGGACTTTGCGGGCATTACCTTTCATGACGGTATTTCCCAGAGAAACTTGGCCATCACCGGCCATTACCACTTGTTTGTCACGGCGTACTGATACGATTGTTGTCACGATAAATCCTCTTAGCTGGCTGACGGGCGGCGCCGTCAGGGTGCGATAGAGGTTAATATGGGGATAGCCTGATGAATATCAAGCACAGAAACCGCAGTTTTTAAGGGTATACCATCAGGTTTAGCGATAAAAAACCGCAAGCCAATGACTTGCGGTTTGGTTTGTGTGCTTGGGGGCTGTTAACTTTCCCAGAACCAGATCATACAGCCGTTGAGACCGGCGCGTTGCAGTTCGTGACGATCAGTTTCGGCTTTGCGTTTGCTCTGATAGGGCCCTAGCACCACCTTGTACCAGACACCGCTGCTACCATCGACTTTTCGCACTTGCGCTTCTAGCCCCTGGAAGGCGATCACCGCTTTCATTTCCTGCGCCTGTGATTCTTTACGGAAGGAGCCACACTGCATCTGATAGGGGCGTGTTGGTTGGTTGCTCTTTTCCGGTAAATCCACTTCCACCTGTTTGTTCTCTAACTCCTGCTGATACGTCCACTCTTCTTTGGGTTTGGGCGGCAGGGCGTTGGGATCTTTCTTGGGCGCGGTCTTTTCTGGGATGACCACTTTTACTGGTTCTTGAGTTACCGGTGCCGGACTGCCGTTCTTCAGCGTCCACAAAAAATAACCAAAACCAGCGACTACCACCAATACCACCAGAAACAGCAGCAACGGCGGCCGTTTGGGCGGCTGTGGTTTCTTGAGATTGCCGCGCTGTTGTCGGCGCGGCTTGCTGTTAGCGTAATCGCTGCGCATCGGTTACATCTGCTCCAGAGTATCAATCCCTAATAACGACAGCCCCTGCTTCAAGGTCTTCGCGGTTAGCTTCGCCAGTAACAGGCGGCTATCGCGTTGGCTTGCTGTGTCCGCAGCCAGTACCGGGCAAGCTTCATAGAAGCTGGAGAACGCACCTGCCAGTTCATACAGATAAGCGCACAGCAGATGTGGCTGGCCTTTATCCACCATGCGAGCCAACACTTCGCTAAACTGCGCCAGCTTGTTGCCGAGATCTTTCTCTTTGTCATGTTCTAAGAGAATGGTGGCGGCTGACAGGTCGATATCTTCGGCTTTCTTGAAGATACCTGCGACGCGGGTATAGGCGTACAGCAGATAAGGGGCGGTATTGCCTTCAAAACTCAGCATCTGGTCGAAACTGAAGATGTAATCACTGGCGCGATTTTTTGACAAATCAGCGTATTTCACCGAAGCAACGCCCACCACCGCAGCAATTTGCTCCAGCGTCGCGGCATCCATATCAGGGTTCTTGCTGCGCACCAGTTCCAGCGCGCGATCATGGGCTTCATTCAGCAAGTCGATGAGTTTTACCACTCCGCCAGTACGGGTTTTGAATGGCCGACCATCTTCGCCGTTCATGGTACCAAAGCCCATGTGTTCCAGCGACATTTCTGGGCGCACAAACCCGGCAGTACGCGCCAGGCTGAAAACCTGCTGGAAGTGCAGCGCTTGGCGCAGATCCACAAAATACAGCACCCGGTCGGCGTGCAATACCGATGAGCGGTAACGCATGGCGGCCAGATCTGTGGTGGCATACAGATAACCACCGTCAGCTTTTTGGATGATCACCGGTAATGGTTCGCCTTCTTTGGTGCGAAATGCTTCCTGAAACACCACCTTGGCGCCATTACTTTCGGTCAATAACCCCTGCGCTTCTAAATCTTGTACCACCTGTGGCAAATCGTCGTTATAAGCACTTTCACCGCGCACATCTTTGCGGGTCAGACTAACGCCGAGGCGTTGATAGACCTTGTGACAGTGGCTCAGCGAGATTTCATTGAATTCGCGCCACAGTTTGTTGCAATACTCGTCACCGGATTGCAGTTCTACCACCAGATGGCGAGCGCGGTTGGCAAACTCTTCGGATTCATCGAAACGCACTTTGGCGGCGCGGTAAAAGCTTTCCAGATCCGACAGCTCGATTTCCGACTCAGCTCCATTGGCCGCCCGCAGTTCTTCCATATAGGCCAGCAACATGCCGAACTGAGTGCCCCAGTCGCCCACATGGTTTTGCCGGATAACCTTATGGCCGAGAAATTCTAGGGCGCGCACAACGGAATCGCCAATGATGGTGGAACGCAGATGGCCCACGTGCATCTCTTTGGCAAGGTTAGGGGATGAGTAGTCAACCACTACAGTTTGCGCGGGCGGCAGCGCTACACCCAAGTGCGCATCTGCCAGCGCTTGTTGTAGCTGTTTGGCCAGCGCATTGTCGTCGAGAAAGAAGTTGATAAAGCCGGGGCCGGCGATTTCCACTTTAGCGACATGGCTGGATTCTGGCAGGTTGTCGATAAGCATCTGCGCCAGCTCCCGTGGTGGTTTCCCTGCCACTTTGGTCAGCATCATTGCCAGATTAGTCGCCAGATCGCCGTGGCTCTTATCTTTGGTTCGGTCTACCTGAATGCGCGGATCAGTATCTTCGGGGATAATTCCCTGCTGTTTTAACTTGGCTACTGTCTGTTCAAGTAAAGCTTGGATATGTGATTTCATTGGCGTTCTGTCGGTACTGACTACAAAAATAGGGTTGATAACGAATAACCGCACATTCTAGCCGTTATGGCAGGAAGATTGCTACGCTTGCGGCCATTTTTGTGGCGCGGTTTCAGTTAACAGCGCTGAAATGCCGCGAGGTTACAGCAGATCTTGCGGGTCACGATCTAGGCTCCAGCGACAGCGTTTGCCGCTGGTTAGTGCTTCCGCTTGCGGCAATAGTTGTTCAAAAACCTGCTGCAAACGCCTGCGGTCAGCAGCTTGTACCAGCAGTTGCCGGCGGAATTTACCGGCTTTGCGATCCAGTGGTGCCGGCATCGGACCAATCACCTCAAAGGTATTATCCTGCGGTAATAATGCGGCAAACTCTGCCAGAAAGGTGTCGGCATCGACAGCCTGATGCGCCTCGGCTTTTATCAGGATCATATGCCATGCCGGTGGCAACAACGCCTGCTGTCGTTCGCTGAGCTGGCTGCGGGCAAATTCGCCATAGCCGCGATGCAGCAAATCCTTGAGTAGCGGATTGTCGCTCTGATGTGTTTGCAGCAATACCGTGCCGGGTTTACTGGCGCGACCTGCGCGTCCAGCCACTTGTGTATACAGTTGGGCAAAACGTTCCGGGGCGCGAAAATCGGCACTGAACAGTGCGCCATCCACATCCAGTAATCCTACCAAGGTGACATCGGGGAAATGGTGGCCCTTGGCGAGCATCTGGGTGCCCACCAGAATTTTATATTCACCGCGGTGGATGGCCGCCAGCTGTTTTTCCAGCGAGCCTTTGCGACTGGTGGTATCGCGGTCAATACGTACCACCGGGTAGTCGGGGAATTCTTGGGTCAGCATGGTTTCCAACTGCTCGGTGCCTATGCCTTGTCCCTGCAACATGGTACTGCCACAGTTGTGACACTGGCGCGGAATTGCATACTGGTTGCCACAGTGATGGCAGCGGATTTCTCCCAGTGCTTGATGCACAGTAAAAATGCGTCACAACGGTCACATTCATGCAGATAACCGCATTCGTGGCAGATGAGCGCCGGTGCAAAGCCGCGCCGATTGAGAAACAACAACACCTGATTGCCCGCTTGCAAGTGCAAACGCATTTCGTTCAGCAGCGGTTGTGACATGCCGGCACGCAGCGGCAGATTGCGGATATCAATGATCCCCTGCCGTACCTTCAGCGCGCCACCGGCGCGTTCTCCCAGTTGCAGGTGGGCGTAGCGGCCATTAAGGGCATTGTGCAGCGTTTCCAGCGACGGTGTGGCACTGCCAAGCAGTACCGGAATATCTTCCAGATGCCCGCGCATCACCGCCAGATCGCGCGCATGATAGCCAACGCCTTCCTGTTGTTTGAAGCTGGCGTCATGTTCTTCATCAAGAATGATCACTCCCGGCCACATCATGGGGGTGAACAAGGCGGAGCGGGTGCCGATAATAATCGCCGCTTCACCACAGCGAGCCTGTCGCCAGGCGTCTAACCGTTGTTTATCGGTTAACCCAGAATGGATCACCGCAATGGTCACTTTAAAGCGGCGTTTGAAGCGATTGATGGTCTGTGGTGTCAGGCCGATTTCTGGCACCAGGATCAGTGCCTGTTTGCCTTGTTTCAGTACCGTTTCTAGCAACGATAGATAGACTTCGGTTTTACCGGAACCTGTGACCCCTTCCAACAGCGTACACTTATAGCCACTTTGTGCGGTGAGTGCTGCTACCGCTACCGCCTGCTGTTTGTTGAGTTTAAGCGGCTGCTCACCCAGTTCCAGCTGCTCGCGCCAGTGGCGGTCGGCAACTAATGGCCGCTCATAAAGCCCAATCCAGTCTTTGTCTTTCAGTGCCTTGATCGCGGTTTTACTGAGTTCCAGTACTTGGACTTCTTCGGTGGTCAGTTCGCCGTGTTGCAGTTGCTGCAACACTTTTTGCTGAGCTGGCGAGCGTTTGAGACTTGCTAGCGTGGCCTCCGCTCCTTTGTCGGTGAGCGCGTAGTAACTGATAAATTCTGGTGCAGCACTGGCGCCTTTACGCAGCGCGACGGGTAAGGCTTGTGTCAGCATCTGACCTTGGCTGCACAAATAATATCTTGCTGCCCACAAGGTGAGTTTATACAGTGGATCAGACAATAACGGTGAGCTGTCCAGCACCGCCGTAAGGTTTTTTAACTGTTGCGGTGCTAACGTGCATTCATCTGTGGTCGCAACGACCAAACCAATCAGCTGTTGCCGCCCAAACGGAACGCGCACCCGCATGCCGACTTCCAGCGGCCAGCCAAGATTAGGTGGGATCTTGTAGGTGAAGTTCTGCCGCATAGGGACTGGCAGGGCAACTTCAGCAAACTGCGGCATGGTGATTGGCATTGAATGGTCAGACATGACGGCCAGTGTACTCAGGCTGACACAACAGAGCCAGTCCTGCGCAGAATATTCTAAAATAAATCAGCAAAGTGAATTAGTTACAGGGGAAGACGGCATGAAGATATCTCGCGTAACGACAGGGTTCCATTGGCTGGGATGTCTCGGCTGCGGACTGCTTGGGCTCTTGCTGATGCCATTGGCTCAGGCCGAAGTCACCCATGTCAGCATTAATCAACGGCTGTTTGATTTAGGCAAGCTGCCGTTAATTAAGGTTAATATCGTTGCCGCACCGACAGATCCTGACCGTATGCAATTTATTTTGCGGCAAAAGAGCGGTGAAGAAAAACTGATGGTGCAGCCAATCAACAATTACCTGTTGTTGCTGATGGGGCTGGACGAAGTGACTGACGCCGACGCATTGCTGCTGGTGCAGTTGTATCAAACCAACCAATGGCAGGAGATCAGCCAGTTACCCTTGTTTGCCAAAACAGTGCCAGTGGGCAATCCGCCAGATCCCGCGCGATTCTCGATGTATCGTAATCCAGTTAAGCCCAGTGTCTTACCGCCGTCTGAAATTGTGCCGGCTACCGAGGTAGTGCCACCAGCGCCGATGCCAGCAAGCCGCGCTCCAGAGCCCGTTGCTCCGCCTAAAAAGGCAGTTACTGAGATAGCTTCCGCCCAGTGTCTACTGGATTATCATGGCACCGAAACACTGTGGCATCTGGCGAGCCGTTATGCCAAGCAATGGCGTACGCATGTGTACGCTGCGGCGCTGGCAATCATGGAGGCAAACCCTAAAGCGTTTGTCAAAGGTAAGCCCGGAAATTTGCGGAGTGATGCACAGCTACATTGCCCACAACCCGCGCAGTGGCAATCTTATCAAGACAAGGCGTTGGCAAAGGAAAAATTTGAGGCATTGCTGTAAGCTATTGCCATTAGTGTGCAGATACTGTAGCATTCTGCGCCCTGAAACTATGTATAACCGCATGTGGTGTCCGACTTCGGGTTGGAAGAGCGACATGGCCTTTTATTGAGGTAATCCCAAATGAAACCAGGTATTCATCCTGACTATGCAGAAATCACTGCTACCTGCACTTGCGGTAACGTGATCAAAGTTCATTCCACTGCAGGTAGAGATCTGCACTTGGACGTATGTGGTGCTTGCCACCCATTCTACACCGGTACTCAGAAAGTTGTTGATACCGGCGGCCGTATTGAAAAGTTCAACAAACGCTTCGGCATGTTGGGCAAAAAATAATACGACTAGCGCTGTTCAGGTCATGCGCCTGGCAAGCTGATTCAAGGGCTGTAACCGCAAGGTTTACGGCCCTTGTTGTATCTGAGCGTCAGTTTTTTCGTCTACTCACCGCCGCCAAACCTATGCTTTTACTGCCCCGCTACTTCACTTCCTGCCACCACGTTAGAGTGGAAAGCGTTTGGTTTCATGGCTTCTTAAGCGATCGGCCAACAGCCAGCTAGTCTCATTGGGATATTTTATTTCAGTACATCTCCAAGCGTTATTGCGGGTGCCGCCACGCATGGTGTTGATGAGTTCACTCACGGAAAGATAGCTTTTGCTGTTCCAGATCAGTTTGCCGTTAATAATATCGGCTATCAGATACTTGCCGTAGTATTTGGTTCGCAGTTGCGTTTTGTGTGGCAGCGTGAGTTGCGCCCATTGGAAACTGCCTTCACCACTATATTCCTGTCGAGCGTTTTCATCTTTATTGGCTAAATGGTCGCTTAGAATGTTAGCGATGCTGGCGGCGACCCCAGTGGGATAATGTTGTGCTAATGCAAGATAGAGTGATTCAGGAATCGGGACTGACAGGTATTGCTCTATGGGTAAGGACATAAAATGGCTAACTATAAGTGCTTAATAGCGCTATATAGTGCTATTAATGGTGATGTTTTGTCAAATAACACAGTCGAATAAGCAAAATTTTATCATCCAAGATGATTTGTAATAGTTTGATATTTATCAGTAATAACTGTTTTTATGTTTTTCTAGGTCAAAATCTGCGGGGTGTCTGCGTTTTGCTCGGCGGCAATCACTGTTAATACCTATCAGTCGTGAGCAAGCAAAAGGATAAACACCTTTTCAGGTAAGCCGATGCAGCAAACATAGTGCGCAAAATAGGCAAACGCGGGTGTTTAGCTGAGCCAGGTTTACGCACATTGCCGTACCGCTTGTTGTTAAACGCTGAGCGCATTTCACGCAGTAAACGGATGGACATCGACTGTTCGCGTGCCTCACTCTGTGCTTCTTCATCAATAAGATGGGCACTGTAGGGTAATATCTGTCCGTAAGTGGTCAGTTGCGCAAGCAGGTTTAGCGGTTGTTACTGCCCCCGCTTGTGGTGTCGTTACGCAAAAAAATGGTTTACCAATGAAAATGTCAGTTAGTATCAGAGATCAGTAAGTTAATTAAATTTAGCCGCAATATCACCATTAAAAGCCGCTTTTAGGGGGCGCAGAATGTTGTTTTAATACATTCTTGGAATCTGGCTTCTATTCTCTCGCACATGCGTTACTTCGCTTTGGCATCCATTAGATAAATTCTTATTTTTATAGTAAAAAATAGCCAGAAGCAGTTTTATTCACCTAAGCTTTCAAGTATCTTTACAGCCCCTATTTTCAGGCGTTCCGATGCTTTGCTCTTAATGTTTCGGTTCGCGAATAATTATTAAAATACTTTGCCCTGTATCAGGATCCACCATGAGCGATTTACGTCAGAAAGCACTTGATTACCATCAGTTCCCCGTTCCCGGAAAAACCGCCGTTGCCTTGACGAAAGCGGCTAGCACCAGTTTGGATTTGGCCTTGGCATACAGCCCCGGCGTGGCAGAGCCAGTGCGAGAAATCGCCGCCAACGCTGCCGAGGCTTACCGCTATACCAATAAAGGCAATACCGTAGCGGTGATCACCAATGGCACCGCTATTTTAGGGCTAGGTAATCTTGGGCCTTTAGCTTCGAAACCGGTGATGGAAGGTAAAGCACTGTTATTCAAACGCTTTGCTAATATCGATGCTACCGATATTGAAGTGAAACACCGTACCAATGAAGAATTTATCAACACGGTGGCGGCCATTGCCGATACTTTTGGCGGTATCAACCTGGAAGATATTAAGGCGCCAGAGTGTTTTGAAATTGAACAGGAACTGATTAAGCGTTGCAGTATTCCGGTGTTCCACGATGATCAGCATGGTACCGCTATTGTCACCGCGGCGGGGATGCTGAATGCGTTGGAAATTCAGGGCAAGCAGATCGCGCAAGCGGTATTTGTTTGCATGGGTGCGGGCGCTGCGGCCGTTGCCTGTATGTCGCTGCTGGTTAAGTGTGGGGCATTACGGGAAAACATCTATATGCTCGATCGTAAAGGCGTTATCCATAGCCGCCGCAGCGATCTTAACGAATATAAATCGTTGTTTGCCAACAACACTGACAAACGCACCCTGCATGATGTTATTCAAGGGGCGGATGTGTTTCTTGGGGTGTCTGGCGCCAATGTGTTAAGCGCCGACGATATTGCACTCATGGCAGAACGGCCAATTGTGTTTGCCTGTTCAAATCCAGATCCAGAAATCAAACCGGAACTGGCCCATGCGGTGCGTAAAGACTTAATCATGGGCACTGGTCGCAGTGATTATCCTAATCAAGTCAACAATGTGCTGTGTTTCCCATTTATCTTCCGTGGGGCGCTGGATGTCAGAGCACGGCGCATCAATGATGAGATGAAACTGGCGGCGGTGCATGCCATTGCCGGTTTGGCTCGGGAAGCGGTTCCCGCCGAAGTGTTGGCTGCTTATCCAGATGTTAATTCGCTCAGTTTTGGGCCTGAATATGTGTTGCCAAAGCCGATGGACCCACGGCTGCTGCCGCGAGTAGCCCGAGCGGTTGCTGAAGCAGCGATTGCTTCTGGCAGTGCCCAGGTGACTGAGCTGCCGGCAGATTATCTGCGCTGATCGTTTGGGTCGTGGCCGCATCTGGTGCGTTTGCGGCCGACTTCTTAATCCTTTATATGGTTGCCATTTGGTTAATTCAGCTTAATAATCAACCAGGTGGCACTGCAGTTTGCATCAATTGCACTGTGGCTGGATGTCTTATTACCAACGGCAGGAACGCCAGACCATGAATCTTACCCGTATGCTGACAACCCGACTGACCCGCTTCTGGTTGTGGTCATTGCTGGCGTTGTTGGTTATTGGTTTGCTATTCACTTTTGTTGGCTACTGGCGCATTGTCAGCCAGCAGCAACAGCAACAGCTAAATGTGATACAGCAACAGTTGTTGCAACATTATCGGGATGGGCAGCTAACCCAGGCCGATAATTGGTTACCACCGCTATTGGCACTGACCGATATTACCGAAGTGCGGATCTGGCAAGGGACACAACTGCGACAACAATTTAGTCGCGCTCATGCCTCAAACGGCCAGCGTAGCATGCGTCTGTTGTTGGATGAACAGGCGGATATCTGGGCTGAATTGCGACTGCGCTCGCCATGGCAGCATTATTTCCCATCGAGCGGTGACTGGTGGTTATTACTGACAACGCTGTTGTTACTCTTGCTGCTGTTGCGACTCGGATATCTGTGGTATTCGCAGCAACTGCAAGGGATGGAAACCGTTGCCGACCGCTGCCGCTTGATCCTCAAAGGGCGTTACCCGCAAGCACGTAATCTAAGCAGTGTTAGTCATCCTCGTTTTATCAACCGGGCGTTAAGTAAGTTACTGGATGAGCTTGCCGATGCCCGTAAAGAGCGTGCTCGTTTTGATAATTTCATCCGCAGCAATACTTTTCTGGATCATGAAACCCATATCGGCAACCGCCTGTTTTTAGACAACCGTCTGAATGCGCTAAGTAATGCACAGGGCATGATGGCGCATGGCGTATTGTTGTTACTGGAATTTGAAGAGTTGGAGCAGCTCAGCGGCGAAGGGCAAATGGGCGATTATCTCAATCTCAATGTTGCCCATATCAGTCGGTTGTTACATAGCCAAGCCAACAGTGTGTTCGCCCGCCGCAGTTACAATCAGTTGGCGATTGTGGTGACTCAAATCAGTCTGGCAGAAGCGGAGCAGCTAGCGGCCAAGTTGATTAAACTGTGCACCAGCCTGTTACCACGCGAACTGCAAAACCGTAGTAACAGTTGTCATCTTGGTGGTGCATATTTCAAGTTGGGCGATAACCAACAACAGTTGTTGGAAGAAGCTGAAATGGCCCTCAGAGCCGCACAGATCCAAGGCGTTAGCACTTGGTTTATGTATGATAAAGGGGCGGTCGATGCTGAGTTTGCCAGAGGCTCCGTGCGTTGGCGTAGCTTTTTGGAACTGGCATTAGAACAGCGGCGTTTTGTTGTATTTGCGCAGCCGGTTTTTGATACGGAAGGTAAGCTACATCACCAGGAAATATTTACCCGCGCTAAGGAACCCAATGGTACTTTGGTGCGAGCGACCCTGTTTTTGCCAATGGCGGCAAAATGTGGCTTGTTGCCTAAAATTGAACGACAAACGATAGAAAAAGTGGTTTATGAACTACTGCCTAAAGCCAACGCCGAGGCGATTTTCAGCGTGAATCTCTCGGAAGATACACTGATGAATAATGATTTCATGCGTTGGCTGCGTACTTTATTACTGGAACATCGGGATTTGGCGCCGCGGCTGATCTTCGAAGTGGATGAAGCGGTTGCCAGCCGTTGCCAGCAGGAATTACAACCTAAGCTACGGCTGATCCGCAAAATGGGCGCCCGCTTGTGTGTCGATCATGTGGGCTTGCAGGTGGTCAGCAGCCAGTACATCACTGAAGGTAGTTTTGCGCTGTTAAAGTTACATCGTTCGCTGATCAAACAGATCCACCTGCGGGCTGAGAATCAACTGTTTATCCGTAGTTTGCTCGGTGGTTTGCATCAAACCGATGTGGAAGTGATCGCCGAGGGCGTTGAACAGTTTGAAGAGTGGCAGACATTACGGGTGTTGGGGGTCAGTGCCGCACAAGGCCCTTGGTTTGCTGATCCAGAACCGGCCGCGGTGAGTTAAATATTTTGATAGGCTTGCGCTACCTCAGGGTTTACGTAAATATTCCTTATAAAATGAAAAAATTAGCGTGTAGAATAACTTTGTCATGACATTTTATTGACACTGTCAAATGTATTAAGCCGCAAGTTAAGGCCTCGCAAAGCGATTTTTACAGGATGTGGAACCGATTGTTGATATGGCAAATAAACCATTAATAAAAATGCCGTTTATGAAATCTCGTTTGGCAGTAACACCTACCGGGATTTTTCTGGGAGATGACACCGCCTGGGTATACCGTTCGGCGGCGGGACAAACGCCCTACAGCGCCAGTTATCCCCACAGCCAAAATTGGTCTGCACTGTTTAACCGCATCGCTGCCGACATCGGCCCATCACTGATCCAGTTGGTTCTCTGCCCGACATTTTATCAATTGGTTACGGCGGATAAACCAGCAGTGGCTGCCGAAGAAGTGGCACAGGCATTACTCTGGTCGGTTAAAGATATGGTGGCAATGCCGCCACAGAATATTCATCTGGATTATTTTGAGTCGTCACTGACCAATAGCAACAAGTTACAAGTGGTTATTACGGATAAAGCCGTGTTGTCAGCTATTGCCCAAAGTGCTGATGCGGCGGGTATGCGTTTTGCCGGCATCTCAGTGGAAGAGTTGATGCCAACCAACCTGTTTGCTGATGAGTCACATGCCAGACTGGTTATCAGTCATGTCCCCGCTGAAGATGTACTGCTGACGGTGGTGCGTGCCGGGGAATTGTGTATGCATCGACGCATCCGTGGTTTTCGGGAACTGGATAATGTTGATGCCGATGCCCTGCATTTGGGAGTTGCGGATAATCTTAGCCTAGAGATCCAGCGCTCCATGGATTTCTTTGAAAGCCAACTGCGGCAACCGCCGGTAGCGGCTATCGACCTGCTGGTACAGGGCGCAACGGATGCCTTGGTCAAAGCGGTTTCCGCGAATTTCAACCAGCCAGTACAGGCAACGGCCTGTGAACAGGTGGGCGCGAAAATGGCGGCGTTAGCGTTTGCCGAATTACAGCGGGAGAGGGCATGAGTAAAACCCGGATCAATCTGTATAGCGCTGAGTTGCTGCCCGCTAAGTTACGGCTGAGTTTTGCCAGAACGCTGTTATTTTCTTTAGGACTGCTGCTGTTGGGGGCGTGTTCCTAGCATTTGGCTGGTGGCAACAGCAACAAGTCAATCAGCAACTGCAAACGTTACAGCAACAAAATGCCACGCTAGAACAACAGAAAAATAGTCTGCAACAGGCGCTGAGCAAACATCAGCCGGACGCCGCTCTACAGGCAAAACTAAGCCAGATGACTCAGGAGCAGCAGCTTAAAACACTGCTATTAACGGAACTGGCTAAGCGTGAGCAATTCAAGTCATCGGGGTTTACCAACATGCTAGAGGAGTTGGCCAAGGTGGCCGATGGTAGTGTCTGGTTATCCCATATCCATTTAGCACCACAAAACCTGTTGTTTGAAGGTTATACCCTGAAGCCAGAAAATGTGCCTAACTGGGTGGTGCGTCTCAGTGACACCGAAAGTTTTAAAGGTAAAGCGTTCGCTTCAATGACCATGAATCGTGGCGAGCAACAACCGTTGGCCTTCCGGCTGACCACGGCGGCGAAGGAGGCAGAAAAACAATGAGTGCCTTCGGGAATTTGTCATCGAAGTTTGACCAACTGTCGCGGCGTGAACGGGTTATGGTCGCTGGTGTCTGCTGGGTGCTGATCGCCGTGTTGCTGTATCTGCCTATGGAATCCCTATGGCTACAATATCAGCGGCAACAGCAACAGTTACACTCAGTCGTCAATCTGCGCCAGGGCAATAGTGAGCAGATTGCATTGTTACAGCAACGTCTTGCGCAAGATCCCAATCAGGCATTGCACCAGCAGATTGATACTCTGCAACAACAGATTGTGGCGCTGGATCAGCGGCTAAACAGTGAAACGGTCGATCTCATCCCGGCGGCGCGTATGCCTGCATTATTGACTAAACTGCTACAGCAGAGTCAGGGGTGAAATTGCAAGAGTTCCATTCTATCGCTCCTACGCCGCTGTTGGTGGTGGGCGATGAGGGCAAGGAACAGATGAACCTCTATAGTCATGGCATCAGCCTGACATTTGTGGGGGATTATTTTTCTGTGTTGAAATTCGTCCGTACCGTAGAAGAGATGCCAGAAAAACTCTACTGGCAAAGTCTGGATTATCAAGTACAGCAGTTCCCCGAAGCTAGTGTCAAACTGGCATTGTATACCGTCAGCATCAATAAGGACTTTATCAGTGTGGCAACTCATTAATGTGGCCGTATTGGCACTGTTGATACTGGCAGCACCCGCCAAGGCCGCCAGTTTGCGTGACCCCACTATGCCTCCCGTAGGGATGACAAGTGTTAACACCACTCACAGTGGCACGGCTGAGTCGCTGGTATTGAACAGCATTATTCAAGGGGCTACTGGAGCCAAAGCGATTATTAACAATCAGTTGTATCGCCAAGGTGCGCGACTGCAAGGTACGGCAATCCGCTATATTGGCGCTAACGAAGTGCTGTTGGCAGATGGCCGCAGGTTACAGTTGTTCAAAAAAATCACCGAGCCAAATAAGAAGAGATAACGCATGAGCAAACTTATTTTTATTCTGCCTTTGCTTGCGGTGACGCTGGCGGCCTGTCAGACCACACGTCCGGCACCAGAAGCTTCTCGCTCGGCTCTGCGGGAATCTTTACAACCGGCAACGGCGAAACCTGTGCCACCCGCAGCGCCCTTGCCGCAGCAGTTACAACAAGAATTGACAGGAAATAATCTGCTCAGTGGCCTTGATACCCAAGTGGCGGCGGAACGTCGTTTCAACGTGTCTGCGCACGATGTGGATGCCAAAGTATTTTTTGCCAGCTTAGTTGAAGGAACACCACTCAGTGTTGCGGTGCACCCTAATGTTAGCGGCACCATTTCCTTATCGTTGAAAGGAGTCACGCTCAGTGAAGTGCTGAAAGTCGTGCAGGATATCTACGGCTATGAAATCAGCCGCGATGGCAAAGTGCTACAGGTGTTCCCGGCGGGCATGCGCACTGAAACCTTCCCGGTGAATTATCTGGATATGGAACGGGTGGGGTTGTCGTTGACTTCGGTCAGTTCTGGCCGTATCAGTGATGGCAACAACAATAATAACAATAACCAAAATAACCGAACAGGAAACAGCTCGTTTTCGTCCAAGTTTGATTCATCAGGTTATAGCAATAACCGTGATAGCAATAGCCGCAGCAACAGCACTAATGGCACTTTTATCAGTTCCGAAACCAAAACTGACTTCTGGACGCAACTGCAAAAGACTCTTGAAGCTATTGTCGGGTCGGGTGATGGTCGTGGCGTTGTGGTCAGCCCGCAGGCCGGACTGGTAACTATACGCGCCTATCCCGATGAATTACGCCAGATCCATAGCTTCTTGAAACAATCGGAAGATCATCTGCAACGCCAGGTGATCCTAGAAGCGAAAATCTTGGAAGTGCGACTGTCTGATGGCTACCAACAAGGGATCCAGTGGCAGAATGTGCTCGGCAGTGCTTTAGCGCATGGCAACACCTCTGTAAGTTTCAATACCAGCCCTGGACAGTTTAGTGACACTATCAGTCAGTCATTGGGCGGTGTGACCTCTTTGTCATTAACGGGGTCGGATTTCTCGGCGCTGATCAGCTTGCTCGATACGCAAGGCGATGTAGACGTATTGTCTAGCCCAAGGGTGACAGCTTCCAACAATCAAAAGGCGGTGATTAAAGTCGGTACCGATGAATACTATGTCACCGATGTTTCTTCTACTACCGTAGCCAGCTCTGCCACATCCGTCACCACGCCAGATGTGCAGTTAACCCCGTTTTTCTCGGGCATTGCGCTGGACGTGACCCCTCAGATTGATGATAACGGCAATGTATTACTGCATGTTCACCCCTCAGTCACCGAGGTGAATGACCAGCAAAAGAGTATCCAAGTGGGCGATTCAACGCTGGATCTGCCATTAGCTCAGAGTCAGATCCGTGAGTCTGACACTGTCATTCGCGCTAAATCAGGTGATGTGGTGGTGATTGGCGGCCTGATGAAAAGTGATACCTCAGAGAAAGTCTCCAAAGTGCCGTTATTGGGCGATGTGCCCCTTTTAGGACAACTGTTTACCAACAAGGTTAAAGCGGTGCAGAAAACCGAACTGGTGATCTTGCTAAAACCAACTGTGGTAGAAGGTGATACCTGGAAACAGGAATTAAAGCGTTCACAATCCCTGCTGGATCGCTGGTATCCGCAGAGTAACTAACAGGCCAGAGGTGCCATGTATCTGCAGCATTTTGGTATGCGTAGCATGCCGTTTGCACTGACGCCGAACACCGAGTTTTTTCGGACTGCCGCCGCATGTTGAGGCGCTGCAAGTGCTGCAAGTGGCGTTGCAGACCGGTGAAGGTTTTATCAAAGTTACTGGCGAAGTGGGCACCGGCAAGACCTTAATCTGCCGCAAACTGCTTAACGAATTGTCGGCGCAGTTTGTCTGTGCTTGGTTGCCTAATCCCTACCTGACTCCGGCGGAGTTGCGAGTCGCGGTCGCCGAGGAATTAGGGATTTCATTGCCGCAGAGTTGTGACCAACAGCATTTAACCGGGCTTATTCAACAGCGATTGTTGCAGCTCAGTGCGGAAGATAAGCAGATAGTGCTGCTACTGGATGAGGCAGGCGCTGCCTGATGATAGTTTGGAGGCATTACGGCTGTTTACCAATCTGGAAACCGAACAGCGCAAGTTAGTGCAGGTGGTATTGTTTGGGCAGCCTGAACTGGATCAGCGTTTGGCGCAAAAACAGTTTCGACAGTTGCGCCAACGTATCACCTTTAGCTATCAGTTGCGGCCACTACAGGGGGCAGAAGTCGGCGCCTATTTGCGACACCGTTTAGCGGTATCGGGTTATCAAGGTGCCCCGTTGTTCAGCGTCTCCATGATTAAAAAACTGACCAAAGCATCCCGAGGTATTCCAAGATTGATCAACATTCTTGCCCATAAAGCACTGTTGCTGAGTTATGGCGAGGGGCTTGCCAAGGTGACCAATAAACAGTTGCGGGCGGCCATTGCCGATACCGAGGATGCTTCACCACTGAACAGCCATCGTTGGTTGTGGACGGGGGCGTTGTTACTGGTATCGCTGGCAGTGGTTGGATATATAAAAGGAGTGTCCTGGTGAGCGTTGTCAATCAGATGCTAAAAGATCTCGACAAGCGCCAGCAACCGCATGCCTTGTCTGGCGTGCCACAACATACCGCAGTGCCGCTCTCAGCATCACAGCCCTGGCGGTTACTCTGGTTAGGACTTATCGCTGGTGTGCTGCTAGTCGCCGTGGGCATTTATGGTTGGACCATCTTTAACAACCGTCCTCATGCCGGCACTGTTTCACCGTCAGCGCCACAAATGTCAGCACTGCCAACGCCAGCGGTGGCGGCTGCAAGCGCGACCGAAACTCAGACAGTTGCCGCGCCAACCGTTACAACGGAAACTCCTCAAGCAGCACTAGCACCAACAACGGTTACTCAAGAAACGGCAGCGCAGCCAACAGCGACTGCTGTGCCTATAACGACTCATGTAGATGCGGCATCACGCCCGTCTTCTGCTGTTGCTGCGCCCACCATAACTCCTGAGGTTGCGGTAGCCGCAGAGTTGCCAAAAGCTAACCGCCAAACCGCGAGTGATACAGACGGTAATCCGCAAACCGCAGTAGCAGACGCTCGCAAACCCAGTATTAACGCTGCCGCAGTCAAACCAACAGAGACAGCAACTACCGGCAAGATGCAGATCACTGAAGTCAAGTTGACGCCGGAACAACTGGCGCAGCGGCAATATCAGGCCGGCATGAATGCCCAGCAAAACGGTGATATGGCTACCGCAGTTGCCGCCTTGCAGCGGGCGCTGGAGTTGTATCCGGCATTGCATTCCGCTCGTACACAGTTAGCGGCGCTTTATTACGGTGCCGGACAGTTAACCGATGCTGCCGCCTTGCTGCAAAACGGAGTTAATCATTATCCCTCACAGCAGCAGTTTTGGTTGCTGCTGGGTCGCGTACAACTGGCGCAGGGCAAATCTGCCGAGGCACAGGCCAGTTTGCAACATATTGCTGATACGTCCGAGTTGGCCACCGATAAATGGCTAACCTTGGCTAAACTTGGGCAGCAGAACAGTGACTGGGTGTTAATGCAGCAGAGCTATCAGAAACTGGTTGCCTCGGCTGCCAATGATGGCCGCTGGTGGCTGGGCTTGGCACATGCGCAGGACGCCGCTAGCGACTATCCGGCCGCGCTGGCGTCATACCGTCAGGCATTGCAACGCGACAACCTGTCGCTAGATGCCCGCGCTTATATTGAAAACCGAATTGCCCAGATAGGAGACCGTCAGTGAAGCCTAAGCTGAAAATGCGCCTTGGTGACCTGTTGGTTCAAGAACAGATCATCTCAGAACAGCAGTTGCTCAACGCTTTGGCAGAGCAGAAAAAACCGGTCGCAAGCTGGGGCGTACACTGATTGATATGACCTATATCTCCGAGGATCAACTGCTCCAGTTTTTGTCGCAGCAGCTGAATATTCCTTTAGTTGATATCAGTCGCCGGGCGATCCCGCCGGAAGTGGTCAACCTGCTGACCGAAACCCAAGCTCGGCGTTTCCGCGCCTTAGTTATCAGCGCCAGCGGTGACAGTGTGCAAGTGGCAATGAGTGATCCGGCCGATTTGCAGGCATTGGATGAACTGGAAATACTGCTGGCGCCGCGGCGGCTGGAACTGGTGGTGGTTAAGGAACAACAGCTATTTGATGCCTTTGACAACCTTTACCGTCTTACCGGACATATCGCTGAAATGGCCGGACAGTTGGAAGAGGAATATGCCGCCGATGAGCAGTTTGACCTTGCCAGCCTGACGCAGGGTGACAGTGACAACGAAACCACTGTCGTCAGATTGTTACAGACCATTTTTGAAGATGCGGTGCAGGTTCGCGCCTCAGACATTCACATCGAACCGGGTGACAAATCGCTGCGTATCCGCCAACGGGTGGATGGCTTGTTGCAGGAAACCGTACTCAAGGAAGTCAATATCGCATCAGCGTTGGTGCTGCGTCTGAAACTCATGGCCGGGCTGGATATTTCTGAAAAACGCTTGCCGCAGGATGGCCGTTTTCACATTGAAGTCAAAGGCCATCAAATCGATGTGCGTATGTCCACCATGCCCATTTATCACGGTGAATCTGTGGTGATGCGTTTGCTGGATCAATCCGCTGGCTTGCTAACATTAAATGAAACCGGGATGCCGCCGTATATTCTTAATCGGGTTCGGCGGCAGATAAAACGGCCACACGGCATGCTGCTGGTGACCGGCCCGACCGGTAGCGGTAAAACTACCACGCTGTATGGCATTCTGAGTGAGCTGAACAAGGCCGAGAGCAAGATCATCACAGTGGAAGATCCGGTGGAATACCAGTTGCCACGTATCAACCAGGTACAAGTTAACCATAAAATTGGCCTCGATTTTTCTAACGTACTGCGCACTACGTTGCGTCAAGACCCCGACATTATCATGGTGGGGGAAATGCGTGACCAGGAAACCGTGGAAATTGGCCTGCGTGGGGCACTGACTGGTCACTTCGTCCTCTCTACCTTGCATACCAATGACGCCATCACCAGTGCCTTGCGACTGCTGGATATGGGCGCTGCCAGCTATCTGGTGGCCAGTGCTTTGCGGGTGATTATTGCACAGCGGCTGGTGCGCCGCGTCTGTAAAAACTGTGCGGTTCCTTATCAGCCAACAGCCCAGGAACACGCCTGGTTAGCCAGTGTCAGTCAGCAGGATTTCAGTCAAGCCACATTCCGCGTGGGTACTGGTTGCCAGAGTTGTGCTGGCACTGGGTATCGCGGTCGTATCGGGGTGTTTGAGCTGCTGGAGCTGGACGAGGCGATGATTGATGCCATGCGCATTGGCAACCCTCAGGCTTTTGCGGAAGCCGCCAAGGCCAGCCAGTTATTTACCCCTTTGTTGGTTTCTGCTCTGACTTACCTGCAACAGGGGCTCACTACCATCGAGGAAGTGGCCAAGCTGGTGGAAGATGTCTCCGAAAGTCCGCAGTCGTTATCGCAACAGCTGCAAGCACGGGATGAGGCACACTGATGGCGCTATATGAATATCGCGGACGCGATGGCAGCGGGGTGGCGGTCAATGGCACATTGGAAGCAACATCCGAGAGTGCGGCTGCCGATATGCTGTTGGCAAGGGCGGTTATTCCATTGCAGTTACGCGAAATCAAACCGCGACAACAGTTGGATTTATCTAGCCTGTTAAAGCGCAAAGTCCGGCTGGATGAACTACAAATTTTTACCCGGCAAATGTATTCGCTGACCCGCAGCGGTATCCCAATACTGCGGGCTATTGCTGGACTGTCGGAAACCACCCATTCACAGCGAATGAAAGAAGCGCTGCAAGATGTTTCTGAGCAACTTACTGCCGGGCATACCCTGTCGTCAGCGATGAACCATCACCCTGATGTGTTTGACGCCTTGTTTGTCTCTATGGTGCATGTTGGGGAAAACACCGGCAAACTGGAAGACGCCTTTATGCAACTGTCGGTGTATCTCGAGCGGGAGCAGGAGACACGGCGACGGATTAAATCGGCAATGCGTTACCCAACTTTTGTGTTGATCGCGGTCGCGTTGGCGATGGTGATCCTCAATATTATGGTGATCCCCAAATTTGCTGATATGTTTGCCCGTTTTCACGCCGAACTGCCGTTACCCACCCGCATTTTGATCGGTACTTCCAACTTGTTTGTGAATTACTGGCCGCTGATGCTATTTGCGCTGCTGCTGGCAATTGTGGGGATCCGCTACTGGCACCGCACCGAAAAAGGCGAGAAGCAATGGGATCAGTGGAAGCTGCATATCCCGGCAGTGGGTTCCATTATCGAACGTTCCACCTTGGCGCGTTACTGCCGTAGTTTTGCCATGATGCTGAGTGCCGGGGTGCCCATGACACAGGCGTTGAGTCTAGTGGCCGATGCGGTGGATAACAGTTATATGCACGACAAGATTGTTGATATGCGGCGCGGCATTGAAGCTGGCGAGTCGATGTTGCGGGTCTCTAACACCAGCCATCTGTTCACCCCGTTGGTATTACAGATGGTGGCGGTCGGGGAAGAAACGGGGCAGATAGACCAATTGTTGAATGATGCCGCCGATTTTTATGAAGGTGAAGTGGATTTCGATTTGAAGAATCTCACCGCCAAGCTGGAACCGATTCTTATCGGTTTTGTGGCGGCCATTGTATTGGTGCTGGCGCTGGGGATCTACCTGCCGATGTGGGATATGCTCAGTGTGGTCAAGGGCGGCCGATAATGGCAGCGCAGCGCAGTGCCGATGACAGCCTGATGTCGATATATCGCCAGCTTATTGCCTTGGCGCTGTTGTTGTTACTCCTGGGGATTATCGGTATCCGCTACTTTAATGGCTTGCAGCAAGTGGCAGACAACAGTTTACAGCTGGAGCATAACCGTTTACTGAATGTGTTAGCCATGGTGCGCTCACAGTGGCTCAGCCAGGGCAAACCCTCCACCTTACTGGCTGACTGGCAACTGTCAGGAGTGCCTCAGCAAGATGCACTGTTGATGGATAAGGGCGGCTGGCCGTTGCCTGCGACCTTTGATGCCGCGGGTTGCCAGCAACTCTGGCAACAGCTATTAGGAGCTTCGGTGGCGCAGGCTGGTATTACGGTGAGTTATCAGACGGATGCACAGCAGTGCGATTATCAGAGCAGTTCTGGGCCAAGTATCCGCTACCAGTTGCGTAACGGTAGAGTCATTTTTTTGACTGCCAAAGCAGAACAATGAGGCAAATAGCCATATAGTTGTTAAGATCGACTTTCCTGATGAGAGGAGTGTTAGATGAAGCGGAATGTGCAGGGGTTTTCATTAATTGAACTGGTGATCGTGATTGTGATCTTGGGACTATTGGCTGCAACCGCCATTCCTAGATTTCTTAATGTCACCGATGATGCGGAAAATGCCAGTCTTGAAGGGGTCACTGGCGGTTTGGCTACTGCGGTAGCTTTTGTGCGATCACAATGGGAAGTGGATGGTCGCAACAACACTAATGTCACGCTGGACGGCACTACCGTGTCCCTAGACAGCCGCTTCGGTTATCCCACTGGCTTGACCAATACTTCGGCTACTGGCATGACCAGCGCCAGTTGCCAAGAAGTGTTTAACAATGTATTGCAAAGCGCACCTAAGAATGTGCGTGTGACTCAGGATGCCAGAACCCAGCGCTATGTGGTGCAGGTTATCAGTGGTGGCGGTGGCAGTGCTACCGCAATCAATGGCACAGTGGTCAATAATCTGGATCTGTGTGTGTTTTACCAAGTGTCTTCGCTAGTGCTTAATCAGACAAATGGTGTTCCAAGTCCTACACCGGATATAAACACCTCTGGTGTTAAAGGCATTACCTATAATCCGGGTACCGGTCAGGTATTGAGTTTTACCAATTAACTTTTATTACAAACGTTTAAGGGATGTTTTTATATGAGAAAGCAACAAGGTTTTACACTGATCGAACTGGTGGTGGTGATCATCATTCTGGGGATCTTGGCAGTGGTGGCGGCACCTAAGTTTTTGAATTTGCAGTCAGATGCCCGCGTCTCCGCCTTGCAGGGATTAAAAGGCGCGATTCAGGGGGCTAACTCACTGGTGTATTCAAAAGCTGCGTTGGCTGGGAAAGAAAAATTAGGTAAATCGACAATTAAAGACAACCAAGATCAGACAATAGACATTGTGTATGGTTATTTACCTGCAACTATCGATGGATTAAAGAAAGGTGCTGACATAGATCTAGGTGCAGGTTCAGGACCTACTGCTGGGGTTACAAATGACTGGATTATAAATGTTACGGCCGGTACCGATGATACCGCTGGTACAGCAACAATATGGCAGAAGGGCGCTCCAGCTGATGCAGACGGTAATACTTGCAGTGCTACATACACTGAAGCGACAAGTAAAAGTCTGCCTTCTGTGGTAGTTGTTACTACAGGTTGCTAATAATAGGAGGATTGGTCGCCTTGGGTTCTGAATTAAATGTACAGGTGATTTTTCCTCTTGTTTTAAGAACCCGGTTAAATAAGGGCTTCACGCTAGTTGAGCTGGTAGTCACCATCCTACTGCTGGCAATCTTGTCAGTGGTAGTGTTGCCCAAGCTTATCGGCGCTGGTTCGTTCAGCGCCTACGCTTTGCAGCAGCAATTTATCAGTGAGTTACGGCGGGTGCAGATGCTTGCCGTGAACAATCCCGATCGTTGTTATTGGCTGCAGGTTAATGACAAGGGTTATCGGGTTGATCATCTAGAAAGTGATTGTAATAGTGAGCCCAAAGATGAGGCTCAGGTGCCCTCTAACGGTAACACTCAACTTTTCCCGCGTTACTCACACCTTGAATTTCACAATAATGCGACCTTTTCCATCCAGTTTGATAGCGATGGTCGTAGTATCTTTTTCCCCGGAAGCCTAAGCTGTAGCGGCGCCTGTTTGCAGGTGATTGCGGATGAAACGCTGGGGATTGCCATTGAGTCTGAGGGCTATATCCATGAAGGCTGAGCGGCAAGGCTTCACATTGATTGAGCTGGTCATCGGCATGTTGGTGTTGAGTATTGCGATGGTGTTACTGACTAGCGTGCTGTTTCCGCAGAGTGACCGCGCGGCCGCCACCTTGCAACGAGTGCGTGCCAGCGAACTGGCAGGTTCAGTACTGAATGAAATCTGGGGTAAAACCTATGATAAAAATACTGGCTTCGGCGGTGTGCCAGCGTGCGGTAGCCGGGCTGATAATCCTTGTTCCATCAGTCATACAGTAAAGAATCGCGATAATTACAATATTGTGGATGATTATGATGGTCTGAACGAAAATTCAGAGATGCTTAACAGCGGTCAGACTTATCACGATACCTACCCAGGCTATGGCTTGGTTGTCAACATCAGCAGTGATGATCCGAAAATCAGTAAGCTGATTACCATCACAGTCACAACGCCCGCAGGCGAAGCTATCCAGTTTAATGCGCTCAGGAGTAACTACTGATGCGTCGGCACATGGGGTTTACGCTGGTGGAACTGGTTACCGTGATTATTATTCTCGGTATTCTTGCGGTGGGTGTTAGTAGTTTTCTTATCTTTGGCACCCGTATTTTTATGGATTCCAGCGCGGTGGATCGCATCATCGGCAGCAGCCGTTTTGTTATGAGTCGGCTCACCCGTGAACTGCAAAATACTGTGCCGGGGAGTGTTCGCCTAGCCGACAGTGGCAATTTGCAATGCTTAGAGTTTTTGCCTGTGAGTGTTTCTGGCAGTTATCTATCGCTGCCAATGGCGCCGGATACTACGGCTGACCGTATGCAGGTTTTTACACCGCCAACCTCTTTGCAAAATGGCATGCAACTGCTGGTGTATCCGCTGTCTACGGCTGACGTTTATACGGTTGCCAATCATAAACGTTATAATATCAAGAACGCCTCCACCACAGGTGATACCACTGAAATCGTGTTTGATAGTTCAGTTGCCTTTGCTGAAGAGTCTCCTGGCCGTCGCTGGTATGCCGCTTGGCAACCTGTCAGCTACTGTTTTTTTGCCAGCGGTCAGATCCGTCGTTATAGCAATTATGGTTATCAGGCGTTACAGCCATTGCCACCGGCGGCAACCGGAGTGCTCATGGCAGAAGATCTCAGTAATGATTTTTTAGCAGAGTTACCGTTAGCGCTGACACCTCCGAGCCTGACTAACAATGCCATTGTGCAGTTACGTCCTAGATTCAGTATCCTAGGCGAGTCTTTCACTTATCAGCACCAGGTGCAGGTGTTTAATGTGCCTTAGTCCGAACCCCATTCAGCCACGTCGACAACAACAGGGCAGTGCCTTGGTGATTGCTATTTTTGTCATTGTGATGATGTCATTTTTAGCGGTAGCCTTGCTGCGCATGGGCAATAACGCTGATGAAGATGTTAACTTGGAAGTATGGAGTCTGCGGGCTTTCGCCGCAGCCAATAGCGGCGCTGATGCCGCCTTGGCACAGTTATTCCCACTCAATGGCAGTGTCGCAACATGTGCGTCGAGTTCTATTTGGACACCGCCAGATAAACCCGGTTTTCACGGTTGTAGCGTATCTCTGAGTTGCGTCAGCCAAACCGCCAATGATGTCACTCAATATATTGTGCGCAGCACTGCTGTGTGTGAAACGGGTGATTGTAGTAGTGGCGATAGTGAGCAGTGTTTGCGTGTCAGTCGTAGCGTGGAGGTTGAAGCCCGTGAATAGTCTGCTGGGTATCACTAGTTCGTCACGAGTGCATAAATGGCCGAGGCTAATTGCTGTTATGTTATGGCTAATGACATCGCTTCCGGCATTGGCGGCAATTGACTGTAATAGTGTGTTTCCCGGCCCGGCGCAGAGCCATGATGCGCAGGGAACCTTATACATGCAGTCGAGTTCCAAGATTGAAGGCTATAACCAGCCGGATGTCTGCTTTGTGAATGTCAAACATTATGACTCTGAGATGAGTAATACCGCCTGCGGTGTCAGTAAGTGCGAGGTGACTCACTCACCCAGTAATGTCCGCAATCAGGTGAGTTTTTTACAATCTAATGATCCTTATAGCTACACCGTGTCTCCTTGGACCGACACCCCAGTCACCTTCGGCCAAAATTTTTGGTACGGCTATGCGGTAAGTAGTAGTCGCTGGGATGTGGGACGGGTTGTTATTAATTATGGGAGCGCTAGCTTTTCTGATAGTTATGATACCTATGTAATTCGCGGTTTGACTTTTTATAACGATAGCAAGTTAACGTTACTGGCAGGCAAAACCTACATTATTGACGGTACGCTGAATATAAACTCGGGTGCTATCAGTGTTGTTGGTAGCGGCTCTACCAAGTTGTATATCAATGGTGATTACCGTTCGGATGGTGCCTCAACTCTGTCTGGGGATAGTGCCTTGGATGTTTATGTCTCTGGCAACATGACCATGACCAGCACTAGCCAAACTCAGGGTAGTTTTTATGTGGAAGGCGATGTGACACTGGAAAACAACTCTATTATCACCGGACAGGTCAGTGCCAGAAACGTCAATATTAAATCGGGCAGTAAAATTATTTATGCAGGATCTTCACCAGTAACGCCGCTCACGTGTTTTACCGATAATTTTACCAGTAACACACTAGGTGACAATTGGGTGGCTGCTCGCAGTAGTGGTAATTTCATCCCCTCTATTGTGAATCAGCGTCTGCGATTAACGCAAAATATCGTTAACCAAGCCACTTCAGCAACATATCAGCGGTTATTCCCCGGTGATGACAATCTCGTCACCATTGAATTCAACCATTATGCGTACGGTGGCAGTGGTGCTGACGGTATGGCAATTGTGGTGTCTGATGCACATGTAACACCGCAACCCGGCGCGTTTGGTGGCCCGTTGGGGTACGGTTTTAAGCCGGGTATTCCAGGTTTTGCGGGTGGTTGGTTAGGGATCGGTCTGGATGAATACGGCAATTACTCGGCCGAAGGTGGCTCAACCAATGTGGGCTCGCGTCGGCAGTCGGTGGTGATCCGTGGTTCTGGTAGTGGCACCTCTGGCTATCGCTACTTGCGCGGTACTTGTAACAATGGCGCCTATAACACAGGTACTAACTGCCTGTCTCCTGCCATCGATGGCAACAGTAATGGCAATTATCGCTATCGTATTACTATCGACTCGCGAGTTGCTGGCGGTTCTGTGGTTAAAGTTGAACGTAATACTGGCAACGGTTACAACACGTTGATTGATTCGTTCAATGTCAATTCACAGTCGGGACAGAGTGCCGCCCCGGATAATTTCCTGTTATCACTGACGGGGTCTACTGGCAGTTTGACCAATATTCACGAACTGGGCAGTTTACAAATTTGTGCGCTGAAATCCTCACCAGTTGACACGCTTATCGATCATTTCGAGTTTGATTACTCGGGAACTCCGCTTACGTGTAATCCTCAGACTCTGACGCTAAAAGCCTGTGCCAATGCTGATTGCAGCCAGTTGTATACTGGCACGGTGACAGCCACATTAACGCCAACCAGTAATGCAACAGGAGGCTGGAACGGTGGCAATGTGGTGAGTTTCACTGGCGGCAGTACCACGGTGGACTTAGCACACACACAAGTGGGAAATGTCACTGTAGGCGTGCTGGGATCTGAGCCTTTAACGAAAGCGTTTAGTCAAACATTATGCCGTAAGGGCAGTGGTGCATTGAGCGCCGCCGCGTGCACTCTTACATTTGCTGACAGCGGTTTTATGCTGGATATTCCTGATAAGTTGGCCGGAAAGCCAGTAAGTAATGTTTTACTCAAGGCTGTAAAAAGCGATGGTAGTGCCCAATGCGTTCCTGCGTTTGCCAATGTGACTCGGCAGGTGAACTTCTGGAGTCAGTACCTTTCTGAAGTTATTGCAAGTCCTTATAGCGTACAGTTAAGGCCTTCGGGACAAACCAGTTGGACCAATATCGGCAATGAAGAAAGTGGCGCTAAAACATTTGCATTGGCTTTCGATAACCAAGGACAAGCCCGCATAGATGTTAATTATGCGGACGCTGGTAAAGTTGAACTTGATGTCCGTTACAGCGGTTCTGCTAGTAGTAATGACCAAGGGCTGGTGATGGATGGTGCTGGCAGTTTTGTCAGTTTCCCTGTGGGCTTATGTGTCACGCCCAAAGATGACATCCAGTGTAGCGCTAATAACTATGCGGCTTGCAGCGGGTATAAAAAAGCGGGCGATTCCTTTAGTTTACGGGTACGAGCCAAAGCTTGGAGCGCTGACAACGATCCTGACATCTGCGATAACCCAGATACGCCCTCCTTTGCTATGAATGGTATCACCATGGCGCACGAGCTGTTGGCCCCAATAAATGGTAATCCCGGAGAATTAGGAACCAAGCAGTTTCGTCAGCAAATAGGCACTGACGGCACCTTAGTGGAGCAGAGTGTTAGTGAAGTGGGGATTTTTGGTTTTGATGCCTCCACAGAGTTACCGTATGAAGGGAGTTCAGCATTTAAGATCCCGGCGGGTAATAAGGCCCGAGTCGGCCGATTTTATCCGGCCGCGTTTACGGTGGAAAACGCTACCCTTACCGAAGGTTGCGGTAGTTTTACCTATATGGATCAGCAGGTTAATGTAACAAAACTGGTGATGAATGCCGTCAACACTGCATCACAGATAACCTTGAACTATCACGGCGAATTCGCTAAAGGAATTGCCTCCTGGCAAGCGGAAAATAGCGGTACAGATTTATCGGCCAGAATGAGCGAGTTTAGCGGTAGTTGGGATCATGGGCAGATCATTCTCAACAATGGCACGCTCAGTTTTCAGCGATTGGCACCTACAAACGTGGATGGGCCGTTTCCGGTACTAGCCGTCGGCGTGGTGGCTGTAGATCCAGATGCGATACCCATGATGCGAGACAGCGAGCACATGATGCCAACTTTAGCCGCGGTCAAACTGGGGAATCTCAACATGCGCCATGGCCGCATAGTGCTAGCCAATACCTATGGGCCGGAAAACCAGCAATTGTTAATGCCGGGGCAGGCGCAGTATTGGAACGGTAGTCATTGGCAACTGAATAGCGATGACAGTTGTAGCCTGGTAACTCCCGCACTACAGACTCAGGTAGATGACAGCGCTTTAGGTTATGTGTTTGATCCCGCGTTGGCGAATGGTCAGAGTATCCAGCGTGCAGGCGACGGCAAACTCAGTCATGGCGAATTGCAATTGCTGTGGCGCGCTGATGGTGGTTATCAAGGCAAAGTCACCGCTCCGCTGGCGGTGCCCGATTGGCTCAAGTGGTATTGGGACTGGAACGGCAATAACAGTGAGTTGCTTGACCCGCGTGCCAGTGCTTACTTTGGCCGTTACCGCGGTAATGACCGTATTATTAACTGGCGCGAGGTACGCTGATTAACTGCCGGAAAACTACTTGACTGTGGCAGAAAATCAGCGCTCAATCTGTGCCATTTTACAGTACTCAATGCTGTGATCCGGTGTCATTGCCCGCCCAGCTAAAAAAATCCAATTATTCGCAAATGTTGGTCTAGCAAGGCTTGTGGTATGGGGGTGGCATTGATAAAGTTAGCTGATTTTTAATTCTTCTCTTCTGATTCCACAGAATACAGGCAAGTTACATGTTCAAAAAGCTGCGTGGCGTTTTTTCTAATGATCTTTCGATCGATCTGGGTACAGCCAACACACTTATATATGTTCGTAATGAAGGCATAGTACTGAATGAGCCCTCTGTGGTCGCCATCCGCGCCGAGCGTAATAGCTCCGGACAGAAGTCCGTTGCGGCCGTGGGGATGGAAGCAAAACAGATGCTGGGTAGAACGCCGGGGAATATCCAGGCTATTCGACCGATGAAAGATGGCGTGATTGCCGACTTCTATGTGACTGAAAAAATGCTGCAGCATTTTATCAAGCAGGTGCATAACAACAGTTTCTTCCGGCCGAGTCCGCGCGTGCTGGTGTGTGTGCCAGTAGGTGCCACTCAGGTTGAACGTCGCGCCATTAAAGAATCGGCGATGGGGGCAGGTGCTCGTGAAGTCTATCTGATTGAAGAGCCAATGGCGGCGGCAATCGGTGCCGGCTTGCCAGTGTCTGAAGCCACAGGTTCTATGGTGGTGGACATTGGTGGTGGTACCACTGAAGTGGCGATTATTTCGCTGAACGGCGTGGTGTACTCCTCTTCCGTGCGTATCGGCGGCGATAAATTTGATGAAGCCATTATCAATTATGTGCGCCGTAACTATGGCAGCCTAATTGGTGAAGCTACGGCTGAACGAATCAAACACACCATTGGCACGGCGTATCCTGGCGATGAAGTGCTGGAGATAGAAGTGCGTGGGCGCAATCTGGCGGAAGGGGTACCAAGAAGTTTTACCCTGAACAGCAATGAAATTCTCGAAGCCTTGCAAGAGCCGTTGTCAGGGATTGTCAGTGCGGTGATGGTGGCACTGGAACAGTCACCACCAGAATTGGCCTCTGATATCTCTGAACGTGGCATGGTGCTTACCGGTGGTGGTGCGCTGCTGCGCGATCTTGACCGCCTGTTGATGCAGGAAACCGGTATTCCGGTGATGCTAGCAGAAGATCCTCTCACCTGTGTTGCCCGTGGCGGCGGCAAGGCATTGGAGATGATCGATATGCACGGCGGTGACCTGTTCTCGGAAGAAACCTGATAGCAGGTAGTCAAGGCGGTGAATTCACCGCCTTGGTTTTATTATGAAACCTATTTTTGTTCGCGGTGTTTCCAACCAATTCCGTCTGACACTGGCAGTTATTCTGTCGGTGATCTTGATGCTGGCTAATAATCGGCTGGAGCCAGTACGGCAGTCACTGGCATCCTTGCTCAGCCCGATTCAATACCTGGCCAATGTGCCTGGACAACTGCTCGATTGGGGCTCAGAAAGCATCGCTACCCGTGAGATGCTGCAAAAGCAAAATCAGGAGCTATTGCGACAGCAACTGTTGATGAGCGAGCGCTTGCAGCGCTATGAACATCTGCGCCAGGAAAATGAACGGCTCAGAGCCTTGCTCGGTTCACCGGTGCATATGGATTCGCGCAAGATGGTCACTGAAGTGATGGAAGTGGCCTCCGATCCCTTTCATCAATACGTAGTGATCAATCACGGTAGCCGCGATGGCGTGTTTGTCGGGCAACCCGTTGTGGATGCCCAGGGCGTTGTCGGTCAGGTGGTACAGGTCAGTGAATTGACCGCCAGAGTGTTGCTGTTATCCGATCCTGAACAAGGGGTGCCCGTACGTATCACCCGTAATGATGTGCGGTTGATTGCTAACGGCACTGGTGAAGTGGATGAAATTGAAGTGCGCTATGTGCCCAAAAGCACCGATATCAAAGTGGGCGATTTGTTGGTGACGTCGGGTCTAGGTAACCGTTTCCCAGAAGGTTATCCGGTGGCTCGGGTTATCTCGATTACCAATGACGATGGTCAGAGTTATCTGAAAGTGATGGCACAGCCAATGGCAGCGTTGGATCGCATCCGTTATCTGTTACTGATTTGGCCAGAACAACAGCCAACACCTGCTACCGAGACCACTGCGCCGGCAACCCCAGATGATACCAGTAAGGGAGAAACCCCATGATGCTGCAAAATACCCGTGGCAGTCTGGTGGTATGGTTCTCCATGCTCCTCGGGTTGCTGTTTCAACTGATGCCAGTGCCAGAAATCGTCGATGCTTCTCGTCCAGACTGGTTGCTGTTGATCATGATTTATTGGGCGATGGCATTACCCCATCGTTATAACATCCTGACTGCTTGGGTGTTGGGCACGGTACTGGATGTGCTGCTAGGGAGTTATCTGGGCATTCGTTCGCTGACCTTCTCGCTCGTCATCTACATCATAGTGCTTAACTATCAGAAACTGCGTAATTTTCCCATATGGCAACAGGCGTTGATTATTGCCTTCTTGTTGTTGCTATATCATTTGATTATCTACTGGATGCAGTTCGTTATTTTCCACAGTGAGTTCCAAGTGCAGCAACTGTTGCCGGTGCTTTCTGGAATGGTGATCTGGCCGTGGATCTATTGGTTGTTGCGCCGTTTAAGGCGCCGTTACAAGGTTAGATAATGAAACAGTTGTTGTTGGCTTCAGCCTCTCCGCGCCGTCGTGAACTGTTAGCGCAACTGGGGTTGGGGATTGTGGATTTTTCCTTTGAAATCTTAGCCGCCGATATTGACGAAACTCAGCATCAGGGAGAAGACGCCGCGACTTATGTGAGTCGTCTCGCGCGTGAAAAAGCGGCCGCCGGCCACAGTCGCTGGCAGCATCCAGATGGGGTTGTACTGGGGGCTGATACCATAGTTGTGGTAGATGACACCCTTTTGGGTAAACCTGCTGATGCGGCGGCCGCACACACCATGTTGCAACAACTCAGTGGCCGCAGTCATAAGGTCATGACCGCAGTTGCGGTAACCGATGGCAAGCATTGCGAATCGGTATTAGTGAGCACTGACGTCACTTTCTGTTCCCTAAACACCGCGCAGATTGCGGCATATGTTGCCAGTGGGGAACCAATGGATAAAGCCGGTGCCTATGGTATACAGGGGCTTGGTGGCAGTTTCATCAGCCGGATCAACGGCAGTTACTCCGCGGTAGTCGGTCTGCCCTTGGTGGAAACCAGAATCCTGTTACAAAAGATGCTGCTGTTATAGGGCGGCATTGAGATAAAATCGCAATTTCTGGCAGATTTCCCCGCCTTCTGTGGATAAAATCATTCCATCGGCATTCATTAAAGGGTCTAACGTGAGACACAGCGGCACAGCAAATCACAGAATTCCCGGAAAACTGGGATCGGAACTGCTGATCAATGTGACACCGACAGAAGCCAGGGTGGCACTGGTAGAGCATGGTGTCCTGCAGGAAGTCCACATTGAACGTCGCATGAAGCGTGGTTTGGTGGGCAATATCTACAAGGGCAAAATCAGTCGGGTACTGCCGGGCATGCAGGCGGCATTTGTGGATATTGGCTTGGATAAAGCTGCCTTTTTGCACGCCTCAGACATCTTTCCCCATACCGAATGTGTGGCAGACGCCGAGAAAGGTAATTTTGTGGTACGCAATATTGCCGAGTTGGTGCGTCAGGGGCAGGACATCATGGTGCAGGTGGTCAAAGATCCTTTGGGCACCAAAGGTGCACGGTTAACCACAGATATTACCTTGCCGTCCCGTTACTTGGTGTTTATGCCTGACTCTAGCCATGTCGGGGTGTCACAGCGAATTGAATCTGAAGCAGAACGGGCGCGGCTGAAAGACATCACGTTGCCATTTGTGGATGATGATGGTGGCTTTATCATCCGTACTGCGGCCGAAGGTGTGGGCGCAGAAGAGTTAGCCCAAGATGCTGCATTTTTGCGGCGGGTGTGGGCTAAAGTCAGTGAGCGCCGCAAACGCCAAGGCGCAACGCTGTTATATCAAGACTTAGCGCTGCCGGTGCGGGTTGTTAGGGATTTTGTGGGGGTCGAACTGGATTCCATTCGCGTCGATTCGCAAAGCACCTATGAAGAACTGTTGCAGTTTGCGCAGGAGTTTATGCCAAATGTGGCGGCCAAGATTGAGCACTACACTGGGCCTGCTGCCATCTTTGATTTGTACGATGTGGAAAACGAGATCCAACGGGCGTTGGAGCGCAAAGTTGAGCTGAAATCCGGTGGCTATCTGATTATCGACCAGACTGAAGCCATGACCACTGTGGATATCAATACCGGTGGTTTTGTCGGGCACCGTAATCTGGAAGAAACCATCTTCAACACCAATCTGGAAGCTACACAGGCCATTGCTCGCCAACTGCGCTTGCGTAACCTCGGCGGGATCATCATCATCGACTTTATCGACATGCTGCAAGAGGAGCACAAACAGCGGGTTCTCAGCAGCTTAGCGTCAGCGCTCAGTGCCGATAGGGTGAAAACCAATATTTCCGGGTTTTCTGGCCTCGGCTTGGTAGAGATGACCCGCAAACGTACCCGTGAAAGTCTGGAACACGTGCTGTGTGGCGAATGTCCCGCCTGCCGTGGAACGGGAACGATGAAGACAGTGGAAACGGTTTCCTACGAAATTTTCCGGGAGATCATTCGCCTCAATCGTACTTATCAGGCTGACGAGTTTTTGATTTACTGTGCCCCCGCGGTCTATGAAGTGTTAGCGGCAGATGAGGCACATTCAGTCGCCGAACTGGAAGTCTATATCGGCAAACGGGTGCGCATTCAGTGTGAACCTATGTATGTGCAGAGCAAATACGACGTGGTGATGGTGTAGTGAATTTTCGCGTTAGCCCTTTTAAAATTGGCCGCTTCTGCTGGCAATTGCTAGCGGTATCACTGCTGCTGTTTGCTTTGCTGGTGAGTCTGATCCGTGGTTTATTGCCACAGTTGGATCAGGTGCGGCAGCAATTGACCAGTTACATCGAACAGCAATATGGGGTGCGAGTTGAAGTCGGGCAGTTATCTGCGCATTGGCAGGCATATGGGCCATCACTGACGGTGGAACGGCTGGTGTTGCCAAAGCAGGAACACTTGCCTATCACTCTAGTTGTGCAGAACGTGCAGGTAAAACTAGATTTCTGGGAAACCTTGCTGACCGCTAAACCCCAAGTCGAGAACGTCATTTTTAATGGGGTGCAGCTGGCGCTGGATCTCGATCAACTCAATGCTCCCAATCAAGCAGCGGCGGGTGATAACCATGCCAGCACCAACATGGACTGGTTGTATGCGTTGTTACTGGAACAATTGCAGCGCTTTTCCATTGGTGATGCCACGGTGCAACTGGTATCGCGTGATATTCATTACCGCCCAATCCATATCGGCAATCTGCGTTGGCTGAATCATGGCCATGAACATCAGGGCAGCGGTGCCCTGTATCTGGACGATTCTCAGCAGCTGCAACAGCATCTTACCCTGCGTATCGATCTGAGCGGGGATGGTTATACACCCGATAGCCTCAGTGGTCAGGCGTATGTACAGGCGCAGTCGCTGGATATTGGCCGCTGGGCTTCGGAACAGAGTAAAACCCAGCCAGCATTGGCTGATATTCCGCTGGAAGGCGTGGTAAATCTGCAAGGTTGGGTGGAGTTCGCGCACCGCTCCTTGCGTTCAGGCATGGTGCGCTTTAGCCCTTCATGGTTCCAGTGGTCACTGGGGAAACAGCAACAACGTTTTGCCATTGAGGGCGGCAGTATCAGTTGGCAGCCGCAGCCTGATGGTTGGCAGTTGCAGAGTCAAGATTTGCAGTTGCAATCTAATGGTCAACCGTGGCAACCGTTGCAGCTGCAACTACGCAAACAACAGCAGCTGTTCGGTACGATGAATAGTATTAAGCTCGAACAGTTAACACCGTTATTGCCGCTTATCCCAGGCATTGATCAGGCGCAGTTACAACAGTTGCTGGCGCTGCAACTACAAGGGAATTGGGGCCGCTGCAAGTTTATCGCGGAGCGGATAAGGACTGGCAGGCGGCGCTGCCGATTCATGCTCTGACATGGCGTGCCGCAGGTGATTTTCCCGGTACTACGGCTGTCGATTTGCGCTTAGGCTGGCGTGATGGTTATTTGAGTGCCAGCTTGCCAGCACAGCACTACCAAATTGATATTCCAAAAGAATTTAAATCACCATTGGCTTTTGATGGCTCGGCATTCTCTGTGGGGTTTGACAGCAAAGCCATGCAGTTGTTTGTGTCGGAGCTGCAAGCGAGCAACGACGATTTGCAGTTTGATGCTGCCTTACGGCTGGATTTACACGATGAACCGAGCATGGCGCTGGCGGCCGCCGTCCAGTTACACAATGCCAGCCATGCTGGCCGTTATTTCCCGCGGCGACAGATGGGGAAGATCTGAGTCAATATCTGGAACAGGCACTGAAAACTGGCCACAGTGACAATGCTGCCGTGGTGTGGCGCGGTCCATTGCATGACTTCCCTTTTGCCGAGCATAGCGGTGTGTTTCAGGCAGCATTCACTATGGACGATAGTCAGTTTGCTTTTCAACCTGACTGGCCAACAGTCAAAGGATTGAAGCTGGATGGGTTATTTGAAAATGCCCGGATGGAGCTGAAGTTGTTGGCGGGCAAACTGCTGAATGTGGATATCAGCGGCGCTAGCGTGGTGATCCCTAGCCTTGAACGTCATAGTCACTTGTTAGTGGATGCCGCTATTGCCGCCAAGGGCTGGGATATTGCCGCTGTGATGCAGCAGTCACCACTCAAAGAAAGCGTTGGTACTACGCTGGATACGGTAAAAATCCAGGATACCGTGGCGGGTAAGTTGCAGTTAGACATCCCGTTATATGCTGGTGAAGCCCCCGATATACAAGGAACGGTCAGCTTCCACGACACCCCTGTGTATATCCGCAAACCCGGGGTGAAACTCAACAAGGTTAATGGTACCGTCAGTTTTCATAATGAGGTGGTCACCGCGCAGGGCATCAGTGCCTTGCTGTATGGGCAACCCACCAGTATCGACTTCACGACCGGCGATCAGAATGACAAATTTGCCGTGAATCTGCATGCCAAGGGAAATTGGCAATTATCCCGTTTGCCCGAAGAACTGGACAATCCGCTGACCCCATTTTATCAAGGGAGCAGCAGTTGGGCGGGGGCGCTGCAACTGATTTTTGATGGCAGTGGTTACACGCTTCAGGCCAATGTGGATGCTGATCTAGCCAATACCGCGCTGTCATTGCCGGCTCCTTTTGCCAAGAGCAAAGGGCAACCGCTAGCGTTACAGGCCGAACTGCTGGGGGATGATCAACAAGCCTCTCTTGGTATCAAGGTGGGTGATAAAGCCGAGTTTTGGGGCGGGTTCGCGGCCGACTCGGGCGATCGTCTAAAACACTATGACCTATTACTCGGCCGATTATTCCGCAGTGGTGATCAACTGGTGAAAGACGGTGGGCAATTACGGCTGGATTTGGAGCATGCGGATTTTGCCCAGTGGTTGCCCGTCATTACCGCATTTACTGAGGCTGCGCCAGCCACCGCAAACGTTGCTAATCCGCCATCGCCCGCTCCGGTGCCAGCGGCGGCAGCGCAGAACGATACGCCAAACCCCGAGCAGCCTACGGTTGATAGCCATTTTTCCCGGCACTTAAAGGCATTCAGGCCAGGATTAATGATCTGTCCCTGCTAGGGCAGCGATTTACTCAGTTGCAGATGACCGCGCATCCAACCGGCCAGTCCTGGCAGTTTGAAGGGCTATCGCCAGAATTTTCCGGTAGCGTGGAAATCTTCCCTGACTGGTATCGACAAGGATTGAAACTTAAAGCCTCACGTTTGTACTTAAACCCGTTACAACCGCTGGGCAGTGCCGCCGATATCGCCGAGAGAGCGGCCACTCAGCAAGTGGATGATCTGCCACCGCTTGCCGTAGACGTCGATGATTTTCGCTTCCAAAACATTGCTATGGGTCATCTGATACTGCAAAGCGCACCGGCACTGCGCGGTTATCATATTCAGACCTTATCGGTCACCGCCCCGCAGGGCAAACTGGAAGGTCAAGGGGATTGGTTATCTACCGACGGTGCGAACCAGACCAAAGTCAGTTTCAATATCGACTCACCGGATTTTGAACAACTGGCACAACTGTTTGATGTGAATCCTGGCGTTAAGGAATCACCACTCAAGCTCAAGGCGACACTGGATTGGCGTGGCGCGCCGACAGCGTTTAATCTGCCTTCATTAAACGGTGATGTGCATTTTGAGTTAGGCAAGGGGCACATGGAGCAGATCAGTGACAAGGGCGCACGTATTTTCTCGTTGTTTAGCCTGGATTCACTGCTACGTAAATTGTCGCTAGATTTCTCTGATGTATTTGGTAAAGGTCTTTATTTCAATAGCTTTGGTGGCGATTTGCGTATCGATAACGGCATGGTAAAAACTACCAATACCGAAATGGATGCTATCGCGGGTAACATGAAGGTACGAGGTTATACTGACCTTAATACTGAGAGTCTCAACTACGATATCCGGTTTGCGCCTAAGTTGGCATCCAGTGTGCCAACCGTAGTGTTGCTGAGTACCAGTGCTTGGACTATGGGCATCGGGGCATTTGCTTTAACCAAAGTGTTAGAACCCATGATTGAGGTTATCTCTGAAATTCGTTTCCGCCTGACGGGTACCATGTCAGATCCTAAGCTCGAAGAGCTGGAGCGCAAGAGTAAAGAGATTGAAATTCCTAAAAGCGCTTTGCCAGTTAAGGAGCAACCCGTAGCCAATGACGCGGCTATCGAACCGTCAGCAGCTAATGCGACCTCGACTCAAGGGGCGGCAGTCAATGCTCAACAACACGAAGCTAGTGCTACACCCTCAAAAACCGCCGAACCGCCACAAAAGCCTACAGAGGAACCGGTAGATGCAGGTAAATCTTCTCCAGTGCCAGAGCAGCCGCAAGCCCGTAGAGAATCTGGCGTTTATCAACGCGCAGCTTGAACAGTTGCCTCGGCAACCGGACGAACCCCAACTGGTGGTGTTGCCTGAATGTGCCCTGTTGTTCGGTGGTCACGAAGGTGAACAGTTGGCGTATGCGGGTCACAGTGACGAGACACCACTGCAACAGCAGTTATCTATGATGGCCGCACAGCATCAAGTGTATCTGGCAGCGGGCACTATTCCGGTTGCCAGTGGTGATGGCCGGGTTTACAGCCGCACTTACCTGTTCAATGACCAAGGGCAAGTGTTGGGCGACTACGACAAATTGCATCTGTTTGACGTGGATGTCAGCGACAATACCGCTAATTACCGCGAAAGCGACACCTTCTGCCCCGGCAATCGCATCAGTGTGGTCGATACCCCGTTTGGCTGCATTGGTTTGTCGGTATGCTACGATCTGCGTTTTGCCGATCTGTACCGGGCATTGCGCCTAGCAGGTGCGCAGATCATACTGGTGCCTGGCGGCGTTTACCCGGGTTACCGGGGCGGCCCACTGGGAAGTGCTGTTGCGGGCACGGGCGATTGAAACCCAGTGTTATGTGTTGGCGGCCGCGCAGTGGGGCAGCCACAATCAGGGGGCCGGGAAACTTGGGGGCAGAGTATGATAGTTGACCCCTGGGGACGGATTATGGCGCAGTTACCAGCAGGCACCGGTTGGCTACAGGCGCGGCTCGATATGGATGAACTGCAAAAAATTCGCCAGCAGATGCCGGTGTCACAACACAATCGATTTTCGCCGCCGACATTATTGTCGTCAGCCAAATATTAATCAGTTATACGGGCCGTGGCCCATTGAGAGAGCATACATGTCATTGTTAACCCAAGTGGGACAAAGTTTGCTGCAGCAGGGACTGACACTGGAAGACCTGCACCGCTATCTTGAGCGGATCCATCGGCATCAAGTGGATTTCGCGGATCTTTATTTTCAAGGCAGCCGTCATGAGTCTTGGGTACTAGAAGATGGCATTATCAAAGAGGGCAGTTTCCACATCGAACGTGGGGTGGGCGTGCGCGCCATCACTGGTGAAAAAACCGGATTCGCTTATGCCGATGATATTTCGCCGGTAGCGCTGAATGCCTCGGTGGAGGCGGCTCGTGGTATTGCCCAAAGTGGTGACAAAGGCAAAGTTCATGCCTGGAAACGGCGCGGTGTAAAGTCGCTGTACCAGAGTGCCGATCCCATTGCGGCAATGACCGAAGCGCCGAAAATCCAGCTATTAAAACAGGCTGATGCCTATGTGCGCAGTCTCGACCCCAGAATTATCCAGGTGGTGATCAGCCTGTCAGGCGTTTATGAAGAGATCCTAGTCGCCGCCAGCGATGGCACCTTAGCGGCTGATATTAGGCCATTGGTGCGCTTTAATTGCTCGGTGATCTTGGAAGAAAATGGCCGTCGTGAACGCGGAGGTTCCGGTGGCGGTGGGCGTCACGATTACCATGCGCTGATGCTTGCTGGCGACGATGGTTTGCCAGTGTGCTTTGCCTTTGCTCGCGAAGCGGTACGCCAAGCACAGGTCAACCTTAATGCGGTAGATGCACCAGCAGGTGAAATGCCAGTAGTGCTTGGTCCTGGCTGGCCGGGAGTGTTGCTGCATGAAGCCGTGGGTCATGGCTTAGAAGGTGACTTTAACCGCAAAGGCAGCAGTGCTTTTAGTGGTCGCGTTGGTCAACAAGTGGCGTCACCGTTAGTGACAGTTGTGGATGATGGTACCATTGCCAATCGTCGCGGCTCGCTCACTATTGATGATGAAGGTACACCAACTCACCGTACCGTATTGATTGAAAACGGTATGCTTAAAGGTTACATGCAGGACAAACTCAACGCGCGGTTAATGGGGCAGCAACCGACCGGTAATGGTCGCCGTGAATCCTACGCCCATCTACCGATGCCGCGCATGACTAACACCTATATGTTGGCTGGCGAGTCAGATCCGGCAGACATCATTCGCTCAGTAGATAAGGGCATTTATGCGCCCAATTTTGGTGGCGGTCAGGTCGATATTACGTCCGGTAAGTTTGTGTTTTCTGCTTCAGAGGCATATCTCATCGAAAAAGGTGAAATCACTCAGGCCATTAAAGGCGCAACGCTGATTGGCAATGGCCCGGAAACCATGGGACAAATCGCCATGGTGGGTAATGATCTATCGCTGGATCAAGGCGTTGGCGTTTGTGGTAAAGATGGGCAGAGTGTGCCTGTGGGCGTTGGTCAGCCAACCTTGAAAATAGCACGGCTTACCGTTGGCGGTACTGCCTGATCTGGAGGCTTTTGCGCCAGTAGTAAGGCAAAAGCTTAAATGTTATCATTCAACAAGGAATTAGAGTTTTTACTCTAGAGGTGTGAATGAAAAGACTGCGATTCGTCTGGTTGCTATTGTGGCCACTGGCGCTACCCTCCGTTTTTGCTGAAGATTTCAGCTTTGACAGGGCTTGGCAGCGACTGCTTAATGTCAGTGATAAACTTGCCGCTGATAACCAGCAACTGCATCGGGCCGAGGCTGAACGAGACGCCGCCAAAGATTTATATCTGCCATCCCTCAGCATCAACGGCAGCTACACCCGCATGGAACAGCCGTTGGAGCTGGATCTGCGTAAACTCAATCCTCTGGCATCGCTGGATGTGGCTACCTTACCCGCCGAATATGCGGCGCTTCTCAGCGCCATTCCCGGCTCTATGTTTGTTACACCGTTTACTGAACAGGATATCTTCAGTGCCAGTTTGCAGGCGATGTGGCCCATCTATACTGGTGGACAGATCACCGCCGCGCAAGGGATCCAAAAAGCTAAAGTTGCAGAAGAACAGCAGCAGCATGAACTGAGTCGCCGCGAGTTATTTACCACACTGGTCGACCGATATTACGCCGTGAGCGTGACCGCAGCCCTAGTGCAGACCCAGCAACAACTGGTGGATTCTTTACAGCGGCACTATCAACATGCATTAAAGCTGGAACAACAAGGCCAGATTGCCAAAGTGGAGCGCCTGAATGCGCGGGTGGCACTGGACGATGCCGCCGTTACCCTTGGCAGTGCCAAACGCCAATATGAGATGGCACATATTGCCCTGTCGCGGTTGTTACATGATGCCGATGCCAGTATCAGCTCGCCCATGTTTGTGCTGCAAAATCCGCTTTCTCTGCCCCAATTGACCGAGCTGACACTGAAGCAGCATCCGGCGCTGAAATTGCTCAACGCTAAAGAACAGCAAGCGAAGGGACTGATAGACCTAGAAAACGGTAAGTATCTGCCCACCGTTTACCTCTACGGCAATTACACCCTTTATGAAGACGATTCACTGCTATCGCAGATGACGCCAGACTGGATGGTCGGCGTGGGGGTTAAAGTGCCACTGCTCACTCGCGATGGCCGCAGCGGCAAGGTACAGGCCGCCAAGAGCGCTTTGCTGCAAGCGCGTTATACCAAAGCACAAACCACTCAAGATTTGAGTCTGCTGGTGGATCAGAGTTATCGGCAGATGCTACAGGCACAGGAAGAGATCACCGCGCTCGAAAGTTCCAAAGCACTGGCGGAAGAGAACCTCAAACTGCGAGAACTCGCTTTCAGTCAGGGATTATCCACTTCGCTGGAGCGGGTCGATGCAGAAATCAAACTCAGCGCCGTGAAAACCAAGGAGCTGGCAGCGCATTATCGTTATCTGCAGGCTTATGCTCGCTTGATGGCGGTCAGTGGACAACTGGATGAATTTATCGGACACAGTAAGCAGCAGGAGACAGGTCATGCGGGTTAATCCATTACTGGCAACAGTGACACTGGCGGCAGTGGCAGCCGCACTGATTTATGGACTGATCCTCGCTTACAGCCCTAAGCCACAGCTGTTACAAGGACAAATCGAAGCGCGCGAATACAATGTTTCCTCAAAAGTGGCCGGGCGGGTAGAGCAGGTGCTGGTACGTAAAGGCGATGATGTCGCGGCTGGCGATCTGCTGTTCGCCATCGACAGTCCAGAACTTAACGCCAAGCTGGCACAAGCCAGTGGTGCCTTGGATGCTGCCAAAGCCATGCAGCAAGAAGCCGACAATGGCGCGCGTAAGCAACAGATTGCCGCCGCTAGGGAACAGTGGCTGAAAGCCAAAGCGGCCAGTGAATTAGCAAAAACGACGTATGATCGCGTTGAAAACCTGTTCAGCGACGGCGTGTTGGCTAGACAAAAACGTGATGAAGCCTTTACGCAGTGGCAAGCGGCCAAATACACCGAGCAGGCGGCCAAAGCCATGTACGATATGGCGGCAGAAGGCGCCCGTGATGAGCAAAAAGCCGCTGCGGCGGGGAATGCCAAACGGGCGGCAGGTGCCGTGCAGGAGGTTAACGCGGTACTGGCCGACAGCCAGATGAAGGCGCCTAAATCGGGAGAAATTACCGATGTGCTGCTGCAACCCGGTGAACTGGCTCCGACAGGCTTTCCAGTGGTAACGCTGGTAGATATGAGTGACAGTTGGGCGGTGTTTCAGGTGCGGGAAGACCAGTTAGCACAGTTTCATAAAGGCGATAAAAAGCGTTTGAAAATTCCAGCACTGGGTAAGGACTACGAATATCAGGTGAGCTATATCAGTGTGTTGGGCGATTTTGCCACCTGGCGTGCCACCGAAAGCGGTCACGATTTTGATATGCGTACCTTTGAAGTAGAACTGCGTCCTACTCAGCCGATCGCCGATCTGCGCGTTGGAATGTCAGTACTGCTGGCCGGAGATAAATAATGTGGCAGTTGCTGCAACGGGAATTTCATGCCTTGCAGCGTGATGGCTGGCAGTTGGCCTTAATAAGTTATGTGCCAGTGCTGGGTTTTCTGTTTCTCTGGTGGTTGTTTTCTGCGGCGTTGCCACAACAACTGCCGGTTGCCCTGGTGGATGAAGATCACTCCAGTGTCAGCCGCGAGTTGGGTCGTTACATCGATGCCAATTCGGTCGCCGAACCGATAGCCTATACCGATATTCAACAAGCCGTGGCAGCCATGCGCAGTGGTGAAGTATTTGCCGTGGTGCGCTTACCCTATGCGTTAAAACAAGATTTATTGACCGGGCACAAACCCACTATCGACTTGCGTTACAACGGCCAGTTTTTGCTAGTGGGTAAGTTGTTATCCAGCCAGTTGCAGTTAACGCTGGCGGACGGGTTGCAGCAGATTGCCAGAGCGAAACAACTGGCGGCGGGGGTGAACCCGGCTCAGGTCGATGTGCGGCTGACTCCCGTCGCGGCTCAGAGTACCGCACTGTTCAACCGTAATATGAATTATGTGGGATTTCTGGTGCCACCAATGCTGATTGCTCTGTGGCAACTGGTGGCTATGCTTTGTTACGCCAATAGTCTTAGCCGGGAGCTGCGCGAGCAATCGCTGGCGCACTGTTATCAGCTTGGCATAGTGCGGGTACTGGCAGCAAAATTCCTATTTTATACACCGTTAATACTGTTACACGGCATGTTGCTGTTGGTGATGATGTACGGTTATCTCGGCTTGCCTATGGCCGGCAACCTGCTGTGGTTGCTCCCCGCGCAACTGATCATGCTCGTTGCCGTTTGGCTCTGGGTGCAGGCAATGTTCTTCGTGATGGCGGATAGTGCCCGCATCATCAGCATGTGTACCGGATTGTTTGCTCCGGCATTCGCCTTTATGGGCATTACCTTTCCAACATCGAATATGCCACTGGTTGCCCAGTGGTGGCGTGCACTAATTCCTTCCAGCCACTATATTGAGACCCATGTTGCGATAGTCAGTCATGGGCAGGGGCTGCTCACTGTACTGCAGCAAAGCACTAGCTACCTTGGTTTTTTGCTGTTATTGCTGCCCGCTTGGTATTTTGCGCGGCGTTATGGCCGGGCACTGTACCCTGAGCGCCAAGCCTCGGGAGCACTGCTATGAGTTGGTGGCGCTGGATATGGCTCGATCTCTTGTCGGTGGTGAAAGACCGCGCAATCGCCTTGACCTTGTTTGGCGGCATTAGTTTTTACGCCATTTTGTATCCCTCGCCTTATCTGAATAATGTGCCAACGGCTCAGGCGCTGGTCGTCGTAGATTTGGATCATTCGGCGTTATCGCGGCAGATGATCCGCCACGCAGATGCCAATCCTGGCATCTCAGTCAAGGGTTATGCTGCTTCTACTGATGAGGCGCGCCAGTGGCTGATCGATGGTCGAGCCAGCAGTATGCTGGTGATCCCAGAAGACTTTCGCCATAAGTTACTGCGTGGCAAACAAGTCACGCTGGGTTATGGCGGCGATGCCAGTTACTTTCTGATCTATTCGGCAGTGGTACAGGGGCTGACTCAGGCCGGACTCGATATCGGCCATCAAGTGCAGTTGCGTGGCCTGTTGGCTCAAGGGACTAACCCCACTAAAGCTGAAAAGAGCCTGGATGCCATCTCATTGAACGCGGTGTCGGTATTTAACAAAGGATTAGGCTATCCGGCGTATGTTATCCCTGGGCTGTTTTTACTGATCCTGCATCAGACGTTGTTGATTGGTACCGGGATTTTAGGGGCAGGACAGTGGCGGCAGCACGGTTACTGGCACCAGCTAAGTCCGCTGGCCATTGTGTTATGCCGCATCGGTACGTTTACGCTGTTGTATTGCTTTTTCAGTGCCTTTTATATCGGCTGGTGTTATTACCTGTATGGTGTCGGTTTGCTCGCCTCGCTCGGCCAAGTGTTGCTGCTGATGCTGCCATTTTTGCTGGCAACCGCCTGTTGTGGGGTGGCCTTCAGTACCTTGTTTAATCGCCGCGATCTACCAACGCAGGTGTTGCTGTTATCTTCCATGCCGATTCTGTTTGTCAGCGGCTTTGTCTGGCCATTGACGCTTATTCCGCAACCATTGGTGTGGTTATCACAACTGGTGCCGGCTGTGCCGGGTATTATGGGCATGCTACAACTGAATCAGTTAGGGGCTGATTGGAGTCAGCTCTTGCCGCGTTGGTTGCAATTGTGGGGCTTATTAGCGTTATATCTGCCGCTCGCTTGGTGGGGCGTGCATCGCCGCTGCAAACAGTTAGCACTAACGGCAGCATGATGTAATTTATCTCTTCAATAAAACGGTTAAGCCGCGGCAATAAAAAAGCGAGTGATGACACCCGCTTATTGTGATTGTCTCAGTGCAACTATTCAGATTTTTCTGTTTTGGTCTTGGTGGCCGCATAATTATTGAGACTGACGATTTTGGTTTTACTTACACGGTGACGATAAATCTCCCTTAAGTACTTAATGGCATTTTTCACCGAATCTCTATTAAGACGAATGTCATTGATAGAGATAAACTTATTGGCGTCACGGATCAGCTCCCGGTATTTCTTTTCGTACATCGGCTTTATCGCGTGCCAGTTGGTATCAAGGATTTTCGCGGGATTTTCAAACTCATCTAACATCTCATCGAGACATTTATCGTCGAATTCGGGTTGACGGATACACTCTAACACCGCCTCTTCCAACATATCGCCATAGCGATACTCTGCTCGTGCAAAACAGCGTTTGATATAGGCCACAATCAAGGTTAGGAAGTCATCACTCATACACGGACTCTTGGCAATCAGCGTAGTCAATGACAGGTTGGCCGAAGCGCCAATGACGAGTGCATAACGTTTAAGGGTGGTATTAGGAAACAGATTATTAAGATGGGTTTTGAGTTTATTTAAATCCACATAAGAGAGTTTGTAGTCCTTAGGTAGGGACACAATACATACCACTGAGGAGCAGCTATTGAAAAAACACAGGTTTTTTAGGTGATCAGCGTTGAAACCTGACTCACGGTATTTGGTCAACGCTTCACGATATTGAGTTGCCGCTATTGGCAGCAGGCTGATCCCTTCGATGGCCTGGGTCTTATTATTAAAATGAGGTAAATCGATTGAGCGGCAGAACAGATCGTCAATATCCAATCTCGATTTATCATTTTCAAATAGCCGTCGCCCTTCTGCCATGGTGGAGTTGTCAGGCACGACAGATTCTGCATAAGCCGTGGCGACAGGTCCGGCCAGACTCATGAATAGATCATTGGCATCTAAGCGGATGGTTTCACCAATGTTGATGCCCGCACGGCGGAAGTAATTTTCGTCATAATCCGAGGTGACCGCCTGCGCACTGAGGATGTTGAAAATCTGCTGGCTGATATATTGATTGGCATATTTCTCCATTGAGTTGACATCAATATAGCGGCTGTTGTCTTCATTACTTTGCTCGGCATAACTCATGATATCGTTAGATATCAACATCATGGCATTCCATGGCCGGACGCGTTGTGTCACGTCGTAGCTCTCATCATTAATGTTTTCGGGGTTATAAGAGAAATTCCACTCTTCAGCCAGGTATTTGCATAACAGGCGTCCAGCATTGATATGCAGCGCTTCAGACATATCGGGTGAGGCGGAAATCGTTGGCAAAATACAAATACCACTGGTAAAGATTGGCTCGAAAACAAATGACTGATTCTGTCCATCCACATCTGACTCTGGACGTATATCAAAGGTTTTGCGGATATAAGAGCTTTGCTGTGCCAGTCCAAATTCCGATGCCATCCCAGAACCTGTACCACCTCCGGCACTGAAAATATAAAAATACAACCGTGATTGGTTAGCGCGAATACCGCAGGAATCCACTAAGTAGGAATGTATAAAAGGCCAATCCGCGTTGCTAAAGTGCTCGGTATCTTTATTCAGAATAATCTTGGCGAGATATTGCCCAAGAATGGGCGCATTACCGGCACCGCCTGCATGCACTTCACTGAAGTTCATGATTTTGAGTTTATGGTAGTCCTCAAGTAATTGGCCCCGGCCATTAGAGGAATAACGAACTCGTCCTTCAATATCTTTATCTAAATCGCCCAACATCACTAACGGTTCAATCAGAAATACTGGTTTGGCTCCTGTGCCATGAAGTTTTAAACCCCGTTGCAGCCAGCCACCCCCGAAGATTTCGCCTTGCCCGCCTTTTTGGCGTTCGCTTCTTCGGTTTTGAGAAACTCGTTGAGATAGAAATTACGGGCGCCATGCACCAGTAAGGCTACGTCAGTGGCGATATTGGAGCCACAACGGCCAAGACCAATAAGACAGATAGATGGAAACCCATGCATTTGGCTTTGTCTTTCCACATTGCCATCGAGTTGCGGGGAGATTTGTGCCTGAAACTGTTTCAGGTTTTGCAGAATACGGGAAATGTCTGGTTGGGTGTAATAGAAATCAAAGTCAAAATCGGTTGGTGTGTGGGTATGCGTTGGTACATTATCCGTGACCGGCGTTGCTAATGTACAAGTGTCAGCGTCCACACTGCTTGCTGGTTGTTCCTCAACGCGCCGACTAAGCGCAGCAGATGTTGTGGTTTGGATCTTAGCTACAGGTTTGGTATCAGAGTTATTTTGACGCACAGTAAGACCCCTCTTCAGATAGAATCATTGGCTAATCAATACATACTGCTTGGTAGCTAACAAAAAGAAAGTAACTGATTATTTATTACACAGTTTTGAGATTTTTGATAGTAAATGAGCACAATGTTATGTGATATCAATCTGATAATTGGGGTTTAACGCTGAGCGCTCATAGTAAAACCGCTTATTGGTAACATAAATCTGGGCCATACCACGGCGAGGTATTGGTGCAAGTTAGCTGGATTGGCTCAATGCAACTGACGGTGAGCTGTTGGCTATCCCGTCAGATCTGATGGCGGCGGCTCACGCTGGTTAACCGGTATGTTTCTGTCCTGGCGTGAATCTCTCGATTTTGGCGAACTAGCGCTTGGCATTCATGGCGAGTTGTACGACTCGGTTACTCCATTTCGCTTTTTGTTTGGCGGTAGCACCAATCTAATCGGGCAGCACAATTCAATGGGTGATGCCTTTGTAACAGCTTCCTAACGCGTTACCGCTGTGCGGGTGATTTCCCCAACATGATACTGCATTGGTGTTGCTAGCCGTATCGAGCCATTTATGCCGATAATGACAGTGAAGATTTTTATTTAACTATTTGATAAAAATCAAATTATATTGAAATTCATAATATAGAAAGCTGTAAATCCCGCAATGTGTTAAACACCGTTTGAGTAAAAAATCGCGGTTTTTCGCGTAGCAGGGCGCCTTGATGACACAGTAAAACGCCGACGGTCGTCGGCGTTATATCATTCGAGTTCTTGGCGTAGATACTGGAACAGTTCTCGTGCAGATTTTGATTCTGGGGTCTTCTCCAACTCTTTTTTGGTCTGACGCACCAGTTGCCTGAGTTTTTGTCTATCCAGATGCGGTTGTTCGTCCAGCAGTTGCTGAATGGCGTCATCACCTTCAGCCAACAGTTTATCACGCAGTTTTTCAGTGATTTGATCTTGCGCCGCTACTTGGTTGGAGCGGTTCAGTACTTTATCCAGCGCTTGTTTCACGCCGTCCAAGTCAGCATCACGCATCAACCGCCCAATGTATTGCACTTGTCGTCTGTGGGAATCGGTATTGACTTTGATGCGTTTGGCTAAGGCGAGTGCGTCCAGCAGCGTTTCATCCAGCGGGATACGTTCTAGCTGGCTGTTACTCAGTCCCAATAGCTGTTTCCCCAGTTCCTGCGCGGCGGTACTTTCCCGCTTGAGGGCGGATTTACTGACGTAATTTTCATCATCGTCGTAGGGCTGCTTCATCTTTTCGGAGTCATCAACGATTTTCATGGTACTCAACATCTCTATTTGGCTACTGCGGTTAATTGTAACATTGTCGCTAAGGCGCGTCTTGTGGCGGATTTTTACCGCTGCTTGGTCAGTTTGCGCTGCGAATGTTAGCTGTGTTTGTTATGCTAGGCTACATGTCTTCAAAGAAGAGTATCGTTGTGTCTGCACATTTTATCGATGGTGAACTGCAATCCTTGAAAGATGCAGTTGCTATGGCGCTAGAATTTGCCCAAGGGTTGGGCGTGAGTGCCGCTGAGGTGGCGATCAGTAAACAACAGGGATTGAGTGTTTCCTCGCGCTTGCAGGAAGTGGAAACCGTTGAATTTAATAAAGATGGTGCCCTCGGGATTAGCGTGTATCGCGATGGCTGCAAGGGCAACTCTTCGACTTCAGATCTGTCCGCCGCTGCGATTCGTGAAGCAGTGAAAGCCGCTGACAGTATTGCCCGCTATACCAGTGAGGATCCTGCATCTGGTCTGGCAGAAAAGGCGTTGATGGCCACTGAGTTTCCCGATTTACAGTTATATCACCCACGGCATACCACTCCAGATGAACTGGCACAATTGGCAATTGCTGCCGAAGCTGCTGCGCTAGGTCGTGATAAGCGCATTACCAATTCAGACGGCGCCTCCGTCAATGCCCATAATAGTGTGCGGGTTTATGGTAACAGTCATGGCTTTTTGCAAGGGGATTGCAGCAGTCGCTACAGCCTCAGTTGTGTGGTGATCGGCAGTGATGATAACGGTGATATGCAGCGTGATTATGATTACACCGTGGCACGGCAGTTTGATGAGATGTTGGCGGCAGATAAAGTGGGCATCAGTGCTGCTGACAAGACGCTCAGTCGCTTAGGCGGCCGCAAACTGGCGACCGGGAATCTGCCAGTGCTATTTGCTGCCGATGTTGCCACAGGGTTGCTGGGGCATCTGGTGAGCGCCATTAGCGGCTCTACGCTTTACCGTAAATCAAGCTTTCTGTTAGATGCTTTAGGTCAGCCGATTTTTCCTGAGTGGTTTACCATTCACGAACAACCCAAGTTGCTGGGTGGTTTTGCCAGTGCCAATTACGACAGTGAAGGGGTTGCTACCCGCGATCGCTATATTGTTGAGCAAGGTATATTGCAGAGCTATCTACTTACCAGTTACTCGGCCCGCAAGCTGGGCATGCAGAATACCGGTCACGCCGGTGGCATCTATAACTGGACCGTGACTGACAGTGGTAAGAGCTTCCAGGAGTTAGTCCGCAGTATGGATAAAGGATTGATCGTCACAGAAGTGATGGGCCAGGGCGTCAATATGGTCACCGGCGATTATTCCCGTGGGGCTGCGGGTTTCTATGTGGAAAAGGGTGAAATCTGTTACCCGGTTGAAGAGATTACCATTGCTGGCAATCTGCGGGAGATGTTCCGTAACATTCAGGCCGTTGCCAACGACCGAGAACTGCGCTCATCCATCCGTACCGGAGCAATCTTGCTGGACAACATGAAGATTGCGGGCAGTTAACTCTTGAGTGACATTGCAGCAAAAGGCGCCAGTTGGCGCCTTTTTAATAGGGATCTAACTGCTGTGCTCGTGGTAGTAACTGCCGGGTGTAATGTTCTTGGACGAAGCTGAATGGCGTATTGTCACTGCGGTAAATGACCGCTTGATGTTCCATGACAAAAACCGGCAATGAGCCTTCATCTGGCCACAACGGGTTATTGCTGAGACTCCGGCGAAAAAACCGGCCTCTCGGGCGATACTGCCCAAGGCGGTATCTTGTTTTGCCAATGCTTGCTGCATGGCTGGCGTTAGCATATCGGCGCGGAACCAGTGATCAAACACGGCCACGACCTTGCCACTGCACATGAAACGTTGTTTGAGATAACTGAGCGGTGTCTTGGGGGCAATGTTCAGTAACTGATATACCTCGGCTGGCGGAGGTAATTGTCTGCCAGTATCCAAGATAACTTGCCAAGCATCGGCGTTGTTCAATTGCTGGCTGCACCAATGACTTAGCGTTGCCGGGGCATTCTTGCTATGCACTAGGCGCTGATTCAACTGGGTCAGCATCTCGGCCGCCGTCATCAGTGGTGGAATACTCACCGGTACGGCAGATGCGGGTTGGCACCAGTACAGGCTAATAGGGTAAAACAGCAATACGCTCGCGCGCAGTAATCCTTTTATGCTAACGGCCATCAATTGTGAACCTTCAATAGATTGTACTTATTGAGTTTGTATCTTGCAGTTTTGCAGATAAACCCAGCGATCTCTGATGGATCGTTTAATCTGTCGCTTCAATTTAAAACAAGCGGTCAGATAAATACAGTCTGGAATGTACTCAAATAACGAATATTTTTAACATCCAGTAAGACAATCCTTGGTAATAAGGTCGCAGTTGCCACAAAGTGACGGGCTATTTCGGACCGCATGAATGGCTGGCTTTTTATGGCATAAAGGATAAAATTTGCGCGTTATTGAACGTCCAACGTCTATGTTGGTCGAATAACGGGAGTACTTTAGGAGGCTATATGAGTAAAACACCATCAGTACCACAGCCGCACGATTTGGGCCGTGGTGAAATCAAGGATAATGCGCTTAAAGCATTGGTAACCAGTCAGCTGTTTCGCAGCCGCACGGAAAAAACCAAGAAAGGCAAAGGGGCATTCCAACGCAAACAACGTAACCAGAAGGGGCAAGCTTACAAGGGCTTTGCCCCTTCTGATTTATATGGGTTATGTTGCTAAAAGCAAAGGTTATTGCGCTTCAGTCTCATCTGGCATATCGACCAGTTCAGCCCACAGATCATGCTCATCAGAGTGAGTGATCACTGCCCGTACCAAATTACCCGGTTCCAGCTCAGTTTCACCGTTGATAAACACCATGCCATCGATTTCCGGGGCGTCGGCATAACAGCGGCCAATCGCACCTTCTTCGTCTACATCATCAATGAGAATGTCCAGCTCTCGGCCAACCAGACGCGCTAGCCGTTCGGCACTGATCTCTGCCTGGAGTTCCATGAAGCGGGCATAGCGTTCCTCTTTCACCTCTTCGCTGATTAATGCTTCACCCAAATCGTTGGCAACGGCACCTTCCACTTCGGAGTATTTGAAACAACCCACGCGATCCAAACGGGCTTGTTGCAGAAAATCTAGCAACATCTGGAAATCGGCTTCCGTTTCGCCGGGGAAACCGACGATGAAGGTAGAACGGATCACCAGATCTGGACAGATCTCGCGCCATTTGCGGATAGCTTCTAACTGGCGATCGATTCGCCCTGGACGTTTCATCAGCTTGAGAATTCGCGGGCTGGCATGTTGCAGCGGCAGATCTAGATAGGGCAGGATCAACCCCTGTGCCATCAGCGGGATCAGCTCATCTACCCAAGGATAAGGGTAAACATAATGCAAACGGACCCAAGCCCCCATATGCCCAAGTTGTTTTGCCAGTTCTGTGATGTTCTGCTTAACTGGCATGCCGTTCCAGAAACCGGTGCGGCCGGCTTTGTCTTTACCATAGGCCGAGGTGTCCTGGCTCACCACCAAAATCTCTTGCACACCGCTTTCCACCAGACGTTTGGCTTCATCCAGTACACTGCCAATATCACGGCTATCAAGGTCGCCGCGCAGCGATGGGATAATGCAGAAAGTGCAGCGGTTATCGCAGCCTTCAGAAATTTTCAGATAAGCGTAATGCTTGGGCGTCAGTTTTACTCCGGTTTGCGGGATCAGTGAGGTAAACGGATTATGCTCTGGCTTGGGGACGTATTTGTGCACATGATTCAGCACCGCTTCATAGCTATGCGGGCCGGTGATCTCCAATACATCTGGGTGAACTTCGCGGATCTGGTTTTCCTTGGCACCAAGGCAGCCTGTCACCAGCACTTTACCGTTTTCTTCCAGCGCTTCGCGAATGGCATCCAGTGATTCTTCCACCGCTGCATCAATAAAACCGCAAGTGTTTACAATCACCAAGTCGGCGTCATTGTAGGTGTTGGTGACTTCATAACCATCAATGCGTAATTGGGTCAGAATACGTTCTGAGTCCACCAGATTTTTCGGGCAGCCCAAGCTGACAAAACCAATGCGATTAGCGCCAGTTACCGCATCGGATTCGGCGGCTGTCTGGGCGATGGTTTTGGCTGGCGTGTCCAATGTGGTGGTCTGTTTGGGGTCAAAAGTTTCTACAGGGTTTTTCAAGATCCGCGTTCCGCAATACAGTTGATTGGCTACCGGTCTGGCCGGGCAAAAAGTGGCGGCGATTATACCGCAGCCAGCCAAAAGGTACAGCTCAAGTGGTTAAAAAATATGCTGAAGCGTAGCTGAATGATATGCGGATTAAACTTGCCAACGGTGGCGGCTTTGCCTAGCTTAGGCAGCAATGGAAATATTAAAGGAACGCTCTGATGAATAAAGCAATGTTACCCGGGATGATGTTGGCATTGGTGTTACCCATGTTGAGTTTGGCAGACGACGTAGGTGCACAGGAACGGCCATTATTGGAAACCGTTGGTGTGAGCCAGATTGAAACCGATCCTGATCAGGCGCAGGTCACGGTAGAAGTGATCATAAAAGCGGATGATGCCGCAGATGCCAAGAAACAGGCCGATAAAGCCGTAACTGCTTTTATTGAACGGCTGCAACAGGCGGGTGTGAGCAAGGATCACATCAGCAGTGCTAATTTGAATTTACAACCTCAATATGTGTACCCAGAGCATGGCGGCGAGCCCAAGTTATCAGGTTATCGGGCGAGCCGAACTGTAACGCTGGAGCTAGCGCTTGAGCAGTTAAACGCTGTGCTGGATAAAGCCTTACAGGAAGGGATTAACAGCGTGCGGCAGATCAGTTTGAAATCCAGCCATGAAGCCGCTTTGCGTAAACAGGCGCGCGATGCGGCCATTAAAGATGCTAAGCAAAAAGCGCAGGAACTCGCCGCGGGTTTTGGCGCTAAACTAGACGGCGTCTGGTCTATTCGTTATTTCGACCAAACACCTGTGCCTATGCTTAGTGTGAGTCGCAAAGCGATGATGGATAGCGCTGAAAGTCAGAGTTACCAGTATGGCAAGGTGACTTTCAGTGATCGTGTTGAAGTCAGCTATAAACTCAAGGATTAACGTTCTGTTGGGGTTTCGGGCGTTGGCAGTATCAACTGGTAAAAAGCCAGATCCAGCCAATGCCCGAACTTAAATGCCACCTGAGGCAAAGTGCCACTGTGGCTAAAGCCGAGTTTCTCATGTAGGGCAATGCTGGCGGCGTTATCGGCGTCAATAGCGCCCACCATGACATGTAACTGTTGTGCCTGTGCCAGTTCAATTAACTGTCGCATCAGTAGCGTGGCTATGCCTTTGCCATAATGCTCCGGTGCCACATAGACAGAATGTTCCACGGAATATTTGTTGGCAGGATAACCGCGAAATGGCCCATAGCTGGCGAATCCCAACAGTTGCTGCTGCTCATCTACCGCCGCAATTACTGGCCAATTACCCTGTGTTTTAGCGGCAAACCACTGAGCAATGCGCTGTTGATCCCGCGGCTGATATTCATAAAGCGCAGTGGTTTGGGTAATGGCAAAATTGAAGATTTGCTGTATGGCAGCGCCATGAGCTTCATAGCTGCAGCGAATGATTTGCATCCTGTTCTCCAAAGGATGACGCCTAAGGTGCAACATTATGCCACAGGCAAAAACATTGGGCGTAGTGCGCCACTCACTCGGTGGCGGTAATGGTTCCAAGCACCAGATTGCGTCCGAGCCGTTTGGCTTCCAGTAACAACACATCGGCTTTTTCAAAAGCGGAATTAACCGTGTCCTCCGCCGCGATCTCGGTAACCCCAAAACTCCCGGTAATCTGGCTGGTTAGTCCTTCGACACGCAAGTTGGGCAGTGCCAGTCGTAATCTTTCTGCGGTCGTCGTTGCATCTATTTGCCCGCTACCGGGGAGCAGTAACATAAATTCGTCGCCGCCAAAACGCCCCAACATATCGGCTTGCCGTAGTTGTGTGGTGGCCAGTTCTGCCAGTGAAATCAATGCCAAGTCTCCGACAGTATGCCCAAATCTGTCATTGATCTGTTTAAAGAAGTCGATATCGAACACTATGAGTGAAATGGGTTGCTGGTAATAACGGGCACGTTGGATCTCTAACTCTGCCTGAAAAAAGTGTTGCCGTGAATAGGCGCGGGTCAGTGAATCTTTACGGGTCATTTCCCGCAGACGCGAATTACTGGATGCCAGTACTGGGATCAACAGCCCGAAGTAAGTGCTGGCAGCTAGGACGCTTATTGAAAACTGAAAGACTAACGCATCATCGTGTAACGCCAGATATTTAACCAACAACGCGGTGGCAAAGCTCATCAACGCGATACTGATACCACTGCGTAACGGGGTTTCGGTGTAAACAATCCACATTTGCGGAATACACAGGAAAAATATGGCAAAGGCCATCTCTTTGCTCTGTAGACTAGCTGTCAGCAACATCACGACTACCATCAGTAACAAGGTAGTGGCGAGTTTTAATAAAAATTCCCAGCCAGAACCGGGCAATTGTCGTAGCCCCAGTTCACTGACCCAGACGCCATAACGCGGGTAAATCCGGCGTAGCACACCAATCAATAGTGGCGTCAATACCAAAATTCCCAGCAGATCACCCACCCATAACGGTAACCACAACTGATGACCACTTGGCGAATCTGGTAGCATGCCGCTGATAATCAGTGCTGTTTGAGTCAGATAACCCGCCAGCAATGCCGAGGCGGGGCCGATAATTGTGAAGGCTAATAATAACGAGGGTAACTGGTGCGCATCGCGGCGGCTTATCAGGAGTTTCAGCAGGCTGGCACCGATGGCGTAAGCCGAAATATGGGCAAGGGTGAACAAGGCGCCGGTTTCTAGCAACTGTTGCCAAGGGAGTTGGGTGCCATAAGTGGCATCCTCCCAAAACGTTGCCGCCATGCAGCAAAAGGCGATGGCTGGAATGGCACGCAGCCCGAGTAATAAAATGGCGGAAAATGTCAGCCCCGCGGGTGGAAACCAGATACTGGCATGCGGTGCATACTCCATGATTGAAGCGACTTTCCATAACAACATCCATATTATTATCAGTAGCAAATCACTTAATACTGGCATACTGATAAGGGTCGAGTAGCTCCATAGTTTTCTTTGCGGCGACTCGTAATCCGCTTTGGTTTGTGGATGCGGCAAATTAGTACTCGGCTGCTCACTGGTTGGACATAAGGACAATAGTTAGAGTTTATATGCAGATGGTCACTTTTTGCTATTGATAACAAAATTTTAACCAAAATAACGATGCAATATTTGTCGTGCGAGCTGCTCAACGCATTGCCGTTGGGTAATCTGCGGCAACTAAGATAAGACTGTGGCATGCTGCAGTCTGTTGCTTAACGCTATTTTGTTGCCATGACGGAGGCGGTTGTATATGGAGTTGGACATCTATCAGGTGGATGCCTTCAGCGGACAGGCTTTTAGTGGTAATCCGGCAGGCGTTTGTATTACCCGTGAACCGCTGGATGTTGGCTTGATGCAGGCCATTGCCGCCGAGATGGCCGTATCTGAAACTGCGTTCCTTAGTCTAAATGACTGGCGTTTGCGCTGGTTTACGCCAAATGTTGAAGTGGCCTTGTGTGGTCATGGCACGCTGGCCACTGCGCATGTTTTACGGCAACTGGAACTGTTGGGAAATGGCAGGAGTGTCGTTTTTCATACATTATCTGGGCCGCTAGTTGTTTCCTGCGAAGGCTCAATGCTGACCATGGATTTTCCACAGGCTACTCTGGATTATCAGGTGCCAGTAACCGATGCCTTATTGTCTGCCCTGGCATTGACTCGGGCGGATGTTATTGCCAGTGCCACATTTGACACTAAGTTGTTGCTGGAACTGGCTGGCGAGGCAAAACTGCTGGCACTTAAGCCTGATTTTTCGGCATTACGTCGCTTACCTGGTCGCGGGGTCGTGCTTACCGCGCTGGCCGCAACACGGCCAGAAGATGTGGTAAGCCGTTACTTTGCTCCTTGGGTTGGTGTTGATGAGGATCCCGTCACCGGTTCTGCGCATTGTGCTCTGGCGGTTTATTGGGGTAAAAAGCTGGGGCGTCAGGTGCTGACTGGGTATCAGGCATCCGCCCGTGGCGGTACTGTATTCATGCAATTACAGGATGCTGGCCGGGTGTGGCTACGCGGTGAAGCGGTCACTGTGCTACGAGGCACATTGCAGGTGTAATGCTGCTAATAATGACGACCCGCCACAGACAGCGGGTCGTCATAACGCATTAATTTACCTTGAAGCGTTGCAGCAGTTGCTTCAACTGTGTGGCCTCTTGCAATAGTTCTGCGGCGGCATTTTTACAGTCGCGGGCATTTTCACTATTACGCTGCGTGACACCATCAACCTGATTAAGTCCAGTGGTGGTTTCGTTGATGCCTTGCACTTGTTCTTCAGAGGCGATAGCGATACTGGCAACCAACTCTGATACTTCACCAGTGCTGCGGCGGATCTGCTCCAAGGCATCGGCGGTGCGCCGGGAGATCTCAATACCGGACTGGGTATTGGCAGAGCTCTCATCTATCAGTTTGGCGGCATCGCTGGCAGCATCGGCACTGCGTTGTGCTAGCTGTCTCACTTCATCGGCAACCACGGCAAAGCCTCTGCCTGCATCGCCCGCTCGGGCCGCCTCAATGGCAGCATTTAATGCCAACAGATTCGTCTGCGAGGTGATTTCATCAATGGCGTTAATGATTTGGTGGATACGCTCGCCGGAAGCGTGGATAGCTTCCATCGCCGCCACCATTTCTCCCATATGTTCACTGCCTTTCTCGGCAGAAGTTGTGGATTCCCGCGAGAAACGATTGGCTTTGCTGGCATTGTCAGCGTTAGCGTTGGTTTGACTGGAGATCTCCACCATCGCCGCGCCCATCTGCGTTATGGAGGAGGCAGATTGCATGGCACCATCGGATAGCACTTCACTGAGATGCGATACCTGGCTGGAGCTGGTTCCTATGCTGTCAGCACTGCGCTGGATTTGGCTCACTAGTTGACTCAGATGACCAACCATCTCTTGCAGTGCCAACCCTAGTTGATCGCGATCTGACGCTAACGTTACATCAACAGTGAGATCGCCTTCGCTGATCTTTTTAGCCAGAACCGCCCGTTGCCGCAAACTGCCACACATCTGATTCAGTGCACTGGCGAGCCGACCCACTTCATCCTCTGATTTGTGTGTCATCTGCTGCGAGAAGTCACCATCTTTGATGGTCAAGGCTAATTCTGCTGCGCGGCGGATGGGGCGAGCTATGTTACCTGCGGCAACCCATAAGGCAGCTAGCGCCAACAAGGTCACCACAATGCCGACCACGAATTGCCAGGTACTGCTACTACTGCTGTTGTTACTGAGTTCATCGGTCAGCGCAATCGCCTCGGCTAGCACATTGGCTTTGGGAACAGAGATTTGGATTGCCCAAGGTTTACCCGTATTGCCCATAACAATGGGCGCAATCACGCTCATATTGTCGGCATCTTCCCACACTCGGGATTGCCCTTGCTGCACTTGTTTAATCAAGGTGTCCGCTTTATCTGCCGCCAGAAACTTGCTCAGTGGCTGGCCGATATCATCGGCATGACTACTGCTGGCCACTAACAGCCCCTGATAGCTGATAATCGAAACATCTGCCGCACCGCTATACAGCTCTTGTTGCAGCTTTTTCGTCAACGTCTGGACAAATGTCAGGTCATAGTCGACGCCAACTACACCGTAAAATTTGCCGTTGGTAACAATCGGTGACGAGATAGTCGCCAGCCACACCTGTTTCCCTTGTACAACATAAGGAATGGGGTCTAGCACATTGGGTTGCAGTGATGTCCTTGGTTTACTGTACCAGCCACCTTTTAGTACACCGTTGGGATGGCGGCTGTCAGAGTCATATTCCACTAACGGTTGTACGGCAATATTGCCTTGGGCATTGCGGGTCCAATAAGGGGTAAATCGACCGGTTTGTGGATTATTGCCATCACCACCGCCCACAAATGCCTGATCATTGTTATCTAAACCATCCGGTTCCCAACAGCTGTAGGTACCATTAAGATTTTTATTCTTGGTGAGCACATTCCGCAGAATGTCATTGACGCTTTGACGGCTGAGTTTGACAGTCCCCGAGTTTGCATGAACTAATTCAAAGCTACTGGCAAGTGTGCCAGAGATATCCAGAGCATGTTCAAATTCGGTAGCAATACTACCAGCACGTTCTTCAGCAAGTGTTTGTAGACTGTCACTGGCTTGTTTCTGTACCAACGACCCAACACGGTTAGATACCAGAGACTCGGTATTCTTAGCCGAGAAGAGTGCGTAGCCAATTAACACGATAGCTGAACCCAAAAGGCATATCCCTGCCACAGTTGCAATTTTTCCCTGAATGGAAGCAATTTTCATCTAGTTGTACCTTTGGGAGTTATGTCGGGAGTCGCATTGGATGCGACTCCTTAAAGTGTGGTTCACCTTTACAAATTTGCCAGATTTTTTATCGGGTTAACAACTCAACTTTAGGATTTAATTTTCAGTAAATCGCTGTGGTATTGCATCGCAGCGTTGGGGTTTTCTTTGCCTGATACCATATTAGTGCTTAGAGCTAACTCACACTTTTGGTATAGTGCAGCCATCGGTTTTTGAACGGAATTTATCTATGATTGCCGCTTTTGATGTCGATGCCCAACGCACCTTTACACCTTTGTGTCCCAATGAGCTGCCTGTCGCAGGTGGGGATGAAATTGCCGCTGAGTTAAACGCACAGGCGCAGTTGGCGCAGTTGCGGATAGCGTCTAAAGACGCCCATTCTCCAGCGGCTAAATGGGTGGTCGCCAGTCACGCTAACATGCTACAGCCGTTGGATTATCCAGATGCAGATCTTACGTGGGTGCGACATGCCGAGGCGGGTACCGCCGGGTTTGAACTGATCCCCGGACTCCCTGAAGCATCGGCGTACGATTTTCTGGTATACAAAGGCGTGGAAACCGCCATGCATCCATACGGTGCTTGTTACCACGATTTGGCCAACCGTATTTCTACCGGCGTGATTGAATGGTTGAAATATCATGATGTGGACACCGTTCTGGTTGGCGGTCTAGCGTTGGATTTCTGTGTTAAGACCACCGCCTTACAACTGGCAGCAGCAGGTTTTAAGGTTTATCTGAATCTGGCGGCATGTCGGGCGATCAGTGAAACTGGCGCTGTTGCCGCATGTGATGAGATGCGTCAGGCCGGGATTTTGCTGGTAAAAGACAGCCAGGCATTGGCGGCGTCACTGCAAGGGAGCAATTGATTATGTTTGGAGAACCGGCGATCCAGAGTTTACTGGATACCGACTTTTATAAACTCACGATGCAGCAGGCTTATTTGCATCAACAGCCCGCTACCCAGTCCCGCTGGACGTTTCGTTGTCGCAGTAATGAGGACTTGAGTGCATACGTAACACCGCTGCAGGAAGCCTTTGAACAACTGGCAGAATGCAGTGCCTCAGAAGAACAATTGGCACATCTTGGCAATTATCCTTTCCTGAAAGCTGATTATCTGGAATTTTTGCGGTTGTACCGTTTTAATCCCAAGTTCCTCAAAGTCAATGCCATCGATGGCCAGTTGGTGATTGAAGCGCATGGGCCGCTGATGCATGTGTCGCCCATGGAGATCCCAGTGCTGGCACTGGTCTCTGAGATCCGTAACCGCACCCGCTATCCAGAAGTGGACTGTGAGGTGATTGCTGCCGCGACCAGTAAAAAGATTGCCATGCTGGAGCGCCTCGGGGATGAAGTGGATCTTAGCGATTTTTTATTCACAGATTTTGGAACTCGCCGCCGCTTTAGTTTCCGGGCACAAAAGCAGATCCTCACCCAGTTACAGCAACAGTTACCCGATAACTTTGTCGGTACTTCTAATCCGCATTTGGCGCTGGAGCTGAATCTACGCTGCCAGGGCACTATGGCCCATGAATGGCTGCAAAGCCATCAGGCGATGAACTATCGGCTGGTGGATAGCCAGAAAATGGCGTTGGAAAACTGGGTGAAGGAGTATCGTGGCGATTTGGGCGTGGCACTGACCGATGTCATCGGGGTGGATGCTTTTTGTCGCGACCTCGACCGTTATCTTGCAAAACTGTATGACGGTTTCCGCCATGACAGCGGTGATCCTATCATCTGGGGCGAGAAAATCATCCAGCGACTGGAAGCACTCGATGTGGATCCACAGTACAAGCGATTAGTTTTTTCTGACGCACTAGACTTTGAGCGAGCCGTAAAAATCTACCGCCATTTCCGTGGGCGTATCAATACCTCGTTTGGCATTGGTACTTGGCTGATGGGCGATATGTTTGTCAACGAGCCGATCAATATTGTAATGAAACTGACCCAACTCAATGGCCAACCTGTGGCGAAAATCTCGGATACGCCTGGGAAAACCATGTGTGACAACGAGAATTTCCTGCGTTATCTGATGCAGGTTTTCAAAGTGGACGAAGTCTCGCAAGCCAAAGTGTTAGCACAGTTTTTTGAGCAGGATAAGCTGATAGACGATCGTGACCCTGTGTACACCGGCAGTAAAAGTAGCTAAGAAAGTCGCTAAATATGTCACCAGCCCGCATCTGCGGGCTGTTTTAAGGTTCTGGCAGAAAGTTATTTGATAAAAGCGAAGGCATCACCATACAGGTGAGCTTCATCTACGCCCATCTCACGGAACATCTCGCGGGCGGCACCTACCATTGGGAAACGGCCAGCGATGTAGATGTCGTACCCCACCAAACTAACAAAGTCCTGGCGTATCTGCGCCAACAACAGGTTGGTTTTACCTGACCAGTTGGCCGTTGCTTGCTCGACAACTGGCACGAAGTGTAGCCAAGGATGCTGTTGTTGCCATTCCTGGGCGATACTCTGGTAATACATGGCTGCTGGTGTACGGCAACCCCAATAGAAGGTGGTTTCTAACTGTTGTCCCAGCGCGATTTGCTGCTCGATAATGCTCTTGATATAGGAAAAGCCAGTGCCGCCAGCAATCAACAGTCGCGGTCGGTTGCTTTGATGGCGCAAAAGGCTTCACCCGCAGGGGCTTCAATTTCGATAGTCTCATGGTTTTGCAGTCGTTCAACGACTTGCATCGGGTAACTCTCGCTGACGGCGGCGCCAATGTGTAGCTCCAGCAGTTCACTGCCGGGCGCTGAAGCGATAGAGAATGGCCGTTTATCTTTGTCGCCCATTACAATACTCAGATACTGGCCTGCGGCGAAGGTCAGCGGGGTTTGTGGACGCAGCAGCACTTGATACACGGCGTCATTAAAGGGCGTCACTTTTTCAACTTTGCAGCGAATGCTGTTCATCGGTTTACCTTTATCTGCCGGACTTTGCCGGTTTGTCACAGTTACAGCGTGGGTGCATCATCAATGCCCAACTGCTCCCAAATTTGGTCAATTTTCTGTTTTACTGCCGCATCCATTTGGATAGGCGTGCCCCATTCACGTTGGGTTTCGCCCGGCCACTTGTTAGTGGCATCCAACCCCATCTTGGAGCCGAGTCCGGAAACTGGAGAAGCGAAGTCCAGATAATCAATCGGGGTGTTATCAACCAGTACGGTATCGCGGATAGGATCCATGCGGGTAGTGATGGCCCAGATCACATCTTTCCAGTCGCGGCAGTTAATGTCATCGTCTACCACCACAATAAATTTGGTATACATAAACTGGCGCAGGAACGACCAAGCGCCCATCATCACCCGTTTGGCGTGCCCTGGATATTGCTTGCGCATGGAGATCACCGCCATGCGATAGGAACAACCTTCTGGCGGTAGATAAAAATCGACAATCTCCGGATATTGTTTGCGCAGGATGGGCACAAACACTTCATTTAATGCCAGCCCCAACATTGCCGGTTCATCGGGTGGCCGGCCAGTATAAGTGCTGTGATAAATGGGGTCACGGCGATGAGTAATATGGGTCACGGTAAATACCGGGAAGGTATCGGTTTCGTTGTAGTAACCAGTGTGATCGCCATAAGGGCCTTCAACCGCAGTTTCCTGCGGATCAATATAACCTTCCAGTATGATTTCGCTGGTGGCTGGCACTTCCAGATCGCAACTCAGCGCTTTGGTCACTTCAGTGCGCTCGCCCCGTAGCAAACCCGCAAATGCGTACTCGCTCATGGTGTCTGGTACTGGGGTCACCGCGCCCAGAATGGTCACGGGATCGGCACCTAATGCCACCACCACCGGATATTTTTCTCCGGGGAATTTTTCGGTGAAATCTTTAAAATCCAGCGCGCCACCGCGGTGTGACAACCAGCGCATGATCAGCTTATTCTTGCCCAGCAACTGTTGACGGTAGATGCCGATATTCTGCCGTTTCTGCCGCGGACCTTTGGTGATGGTTAATCCCCAAGTCACTAACGGTGCCGCATCTCCAGGCCAACAGTGCTGTATTGGCAGTTGCGTCAGATCGACCTGATCGCCACTCAGCACCACTTCCTGACAAGGCGCTTTGCGTACCGATTTGGGCGGCATGTTCAATGCTTGTTTGAACAGTGGCAGTTTTTCCAGTGCATCACGAAAACCACGTGGAGGTTCCGGCTCTTTTAAAAAGCCTAAGAGTTCTCCCACTTCCCGCAATGCCAGCGGATCTTCTTTTCCCAATGCCATTGCCACCCGTCTTGGTGTGCCAAACAGGTTCAGCAATACCGGCATGGATTTACCCACGGGGTTTTCAAATAGCAGTGCTGGCCCACCGCGGCGCAATACTCGGTCAGCGATCTCGGTCATTTCAAGATGTGGATCAACCGGATGGCTGATGCGTTTCAGTTCACCTTGCTGTTCAAGATGATCGAGAAAACTGCGTAAATCCTTAAAACTCATATGGAATTAGGCCCAGCACGCAAAAATGTGATGGCGCGCACTATAGCATTTTTCTGCTGGCGAGGTAACTGCTAAGGCGAAAAGCGATGGGCAATGGGGGATTGACGGGTGCATAACCATCATGACTGGAGTAGCATGTTATTTAAGCATTAGCGGTGATAGGAGAAGGTTATGTCAGCAATTCATTCGGCTAAATATCGCATCGGTCTGTTGCTGTGTGTTGCCTTAGCTGCCAGCTTTAGTTTGCCGGCCAGTGCCGGACATCGGCCGCACCCGCCCCGTTACCATCATTATCATCACAATCATCATTACAATAACTGGGGCTGGAATCTTGGGCTGAGCGCTTTATGGTTGAGTCCTTGGGTTTGGGACAACTACAGTTGGCAACAGCCCCGTTATATGGCGCCAGCAGCGCAACCGCTACGTCCTGCTTCGCCATCGGTCGCTACCACAGTAACAACTGTGCCGACGCAGGTAACAACTGGCTATCGGGTGGTGAATGTCGGCCCTCAAGGTCGTAGTGAGCTACCCGCGAATGCCAAAGTCATTCAGCAAGATGGTCGCACACTTTACCAATGGCAGGGACAGCTCTATCGGTTTGACTGGAATATCCAGCAGTATGTGCCTGTCGGCGATGCCTCAGCATCTGAGTGATATTAAGGCGGCGATGTTAAATATCGCCGCAATATTATTGCTGCAAATGTTTAATCGCGGCCGCGAGAGCAAAACTGTAGCCTTGGGCACCCAAACCGACAATCACGCCTTTGGCCTTATCTGAGAGATAAGAGTGATGGCGGAAGGGTTCGCGGGCGTGGATATTGGACAGATGGATCTCAATAAAAGGTAAATCTACGCCCAGCAATGCGTCTCGTAATGCCACGCTGGTATGGGTAAAACCGCCGGGATTAATGACCACAAACGCCGCATCGGTGGCATGAATTGCATCGATCAGTTGAAACTCAGCATTAGACTGCAGATGTTCCAGCGTAAACCCGGCATCTGATGCCTGCTGCATCAAGTCGGTGACAATATCGTTTAATGTCTGATGCCCGTAGATTTCCGGTTCCCGCCGCCCCAGCAGATTCAGATTGGGGCCGTTGAGCAGCAGTATTTTGGCTTTATCTCTCATGCGATGTCCTTGGCAATGGCAATGTCGCCAGTGGTTGATTTCAGCAAATCCCAGGTGATTTGTCGACTCCCACTGCGGTTATGTGGCGATCTTCTGTTGCCGCATGGATTTGATGGCACCACGTTTCTTTTTGCTATCGACGCGTTTTATCTGGCTGGAACGGGTCGCTTTGGTGGCAATGCGCTTTTTTTGCACGCGAGTGACACTCAGGATCAGCTCACAAAACTGCGCCAATGCTTGCTGACGGTTGTCATCTTGACTACGGCTTTGCTGGCACTTGATGATGATTTTGCCACTGGCACTGATACGGTGATCGCTCAGCTGTAACAGTTTTTGCTGATAAACTTCTGGCAACGATGAGGCGCGGATATCAAAGATCAGTTGTGCCGCGGTGGAAACTTTATTGATGTGTTGACCACCGGCACCACTGGCGCGGATAAACTGCCAGTCTAATTCCTGTTCAGGGAGTTGTACCCGATTGGAAATTTTAATCATCGTCCCGTTCAGTGCAAAAAAGTGGTGAGTAAGCTGTGGGGCAGTTTATCACTAATGGTGCGATGATGCAGATCGCAACCCCCAGCCGTGACTGTTATGATGCCCAGAGTCTTTGCTGCAGGAGCGCATATGCTGTGTCAAATCCCGGAAATTACCAAGGGCGTGATCAGTTTGTTTGTCAGCGGTCGTTTAACGGCACTGGACTATCGCACCAAGCTACAACCTGCCATCAAAAGTGCTCGCGACAACTGGGGCCAAGTGTGCCTGTATATTGAAGCCGATGTGCTGCTGGAAGGCTGGGAAACTAAGTCGTTGTCGGGTATCGGCGAAGTGCAGTTACCCAGATTTGATGCGCTGGTACTGGTTGGTGGCCCCGATTGGGTGGGCAATGCGGTGCGATTGCTTGGACCTTTTGTTGCCGGCGAGATTGCCTGGTATCCGTTGGAGCGTAAAACCGAGGCTATTCAATGGATCCACAAACGTTCGCAAGTGGTTGCGCGCGGATAAGTAGTGTGGAAATATGGCGGGCTCTGGTAAGCTAGCACCAGGATAACTGTTCAAAACAAGGAAATATTATGTCCAAATTAACCATTGTTACTTTGTCTTTGCTGTTAGTAAGCCTGCTCAGTGCTTGTGCGCCAGAAGTCGGCAGTGAAGCCTGGTGCAAACAGATGAAGGAAAAGCCCTCTGGTGACTGGACGGCTAATGAAGCCAAAGATTACGCCAAACACTGCGTATTCAAATAAGTTTTATCCTCTATGATAGTTACCGGCCGTTGGCTTTCCTGGTGTTTGGCATTACTGCTGATGCTGCAATTTGCAGTATCAGACATTGGTACTCACCAGTTGCATGCCGGTAACAGCTACGAAGAAACACTGCAACATAGCCATTTACAGATTACCCAGCCAATTGTCGCCGTGGCCGATTGTGAACGTCATGATGGTGAACCGCTGGCGGCTGAACCATCGGCGATGCATCATCTGCCACATCAGGAGCTGCAACAGGTAGATCTGTGTCTGGACTGCCCCTGTCACGGTGGTCATATCTCACTGCCTATACAGCCCTTGTTCGCTCATGCCTTGCTGGTTTCCCACTCACTCAGCGCAGCAATGGCCTCCTATCTGCCAGTCGCTTCTGAACCTGCTTACCGCCCTCCGATTGCTGTAATTGTCTGAACCATTTTGTCTTGGGTTAACGTCCATGTCGGACGTGGACGCGTCAGATTAATTGCAGAACAACTGCATCATCAGCAGGCATTTCCTGTGAGCGCAGTTGCAGGAGTATTTCGTGATCCTTTCAAAAATTTCAACCAAGTATCAGGTGATAGTGCTGGTTATTGGGTGGCTACATTTTGCCGCTAAAGCCGATGACCACAGCGATGAACATGCACCACCATTATTAACGCTGAGTGCAGAACAGCAGCAGTTGGCGGGTATTCAGGTGGCTCCCGCCAACAGTGGTTTTAGCCCGCAGCTGGTGGCCAATGCTGTGTTACAGGTTGACCGTGAGCGCACTTTCACCTTAACACCGCAACTGGATGTGATAGTGAAACAGCGTCATGTCGTGCCTGGGCAACAGGTGGTTATCGGCCAGCCATTATTGACGCTGAGCGGCGTTGAGGTGGCCAAGGCGCAGGCCGATTTCATCAATGCCGCCAGTAACTGGCAGCGCATCAGTGCTATGAGTGCTACGGCGATCAGCGATAGTGAGCGGCAGCGGCGCTGGTGGCTAAGGAACAGTGCCGCGCGGTACTGCAAGCGTTGCAGATGACAACCGCACAGATAGCTGCGCTGAAGGCTGATCCGACACTCATCGGCAGTTATCAACTGTTGGCACCTATCAACGGGCGGGTACAACAGGACAACACCCGTTTAGGCGAACTGCAAGAAGCCGGTAGCGTCTTGTTGCAACTTACGGATGAATCCTCTTTGTGGGTGGTGGCAGAGATGACTCCACAGCAGTCGGCACAACTGACGCAGGCTAATGAACTGCTGGTGAGCGTCGGTGCCACTATGGCTCGCGCCAGTATCATAGGTCGGGCACACGAGCTTTCTAGCAGTACCCGCACCGAAAGGCTGATTGCGCAACTCGATAACCGCCAGACTTATTGGCATGCCGGCCAGTTTGCCGAGGTCTTTCTGCCACAGCCAGAACAACCCGGAGTGTTATTACCCGATGCGGCGCTGAGTCGCAGCGAAGACGGTGATTGGCAGGTGTTTGTCGAAACGGCCGCAGGATTCAGGGCACAGGAAGTACAGGTACAACAGCAGCAGCGTGGGATGAATCTGGTGACGGGGATCGCGCCCGGTACGCCAGTCGTAATTGCTGGCGCATTCTTCCTGGCATCAGAACTGGCAAAGTCCGGTTTTGACGTGCACAACCACTGAGGGCGGCCATATGTTATTTACCCTAATTCAACAGGCGGTGCGCAATCGTCTGTTACTGTTGCTCGCCTTATTTGCGCTGCTGATCGCCGGGATTGTGGTGGTGCCCAAGCTGAATCTGGACGCATTTCCTGATGTGTCTAACGTGCAGGTTACGGTCAATACCGAGGCCGAAGGCTTAGCCGCTGAAGAGGTGGAAAAACTCATCAGTTACCCGGTGGAGTCCAGCATGTATTCGCTGCCGGATGTGACTGAAGTGCGTTCGTTGTCGCGCACCGGGCTGTCAGTGGTGACTGTGGTCTTTGCCGAAGGCACCGATATTTATTTCGCCAGACAGCAGGTATTCGAACAGTTAGCAACGGCTAGAACCTTGATCCCCGCTGGGCTGGGAACCCCAGAGATTGGCCCCAACACCTCAGGACTCGGCCAAGTATATCAGTATGTGCTGCGGGCAACGCCAGCAAGTGGGGTGGACGCCGCACAGTTACGCAGTCTCAATGATTACTTGGTGAAACTGTTGTTGATGCCGGTTGCTGGCGTTACTGATGTGTTGTCGTTCGGTGGCGAGGTCCGCCAGTATCAGGTGCGGGTCGATGCCAACAAACTGCGAGCATATCATTTGAGTTTGGCGCAATTACAGCAGACGTTGGAGGAGAGTAACCGCAATGCGGGTGGCTGGTTTATGCCCCGAGGTGAAGAACAGTTAGTGGTGCGTGGTTATGGCTTGTTACCCGCGGGAACCGCAGGTTTGGCAGCCATTGCCTCGATTCCTGTCGCCGAACGTGACGGCACCCCAATCACTGTGGCGGATGTGGCGACCGTCGATTTTGGTGGCGAAATCCGTGTAGGCGCCGTCACTATGACTCGCCGGGCAGATAATGGTGCGATCGAGCCCCTTGGTGAAGTGGTGGCTGGCGTGGTGCTAAAACGCATGGGCGCGAATACCAAGGCCACCATTGACGATTTGGTCGCCAGAGAGCAACTGCTTCGTCAGGCGTTGCCACCCGGTGTTAGCTTTGAGGTGTTTTATGATCAGTCTGAACTGGTCAAGAAAGCGGTAACGACAGTTGTCGATGCATTGTTACTAGCATTTTTATTGATCATCGTGATTCTGGCGCTGTTTTTGGTGAATCTGCGTGCCACCTTGCTGGTGCTGATCTCTATTCCGGTATCCATCTTACTGGCATTGCTGGTCATGGCGTATTTTGGGGTATCTGCCAATCTGATGTCTCTCGGCGGACTGGCGATTGCCATCGGCATGTTGGTCGATGGTTCGGTGGTGATGGTCGAGAATATCTTCAAACGTCTCTCGCAGTCCTCCGCGTCACCCGCAATGTCTGCATCGGCCAGTTTGCCTGCTGACAGTATTAGCTCCTGTGTCTTGCAGGCGGCAAAAGAAGTCTGTCGTCCGGTATTTTTTGCCACGGCCATCATCATTGTGGTGTTTGCCCCTTTGTTTGCTCTGCAAGGTGTTGAAGGCAAATTATTTCAACCTATGGCGATCAGCATTATGTTGGCAATGCTGTCGGCGTTGCTGGTGGCGTTGTTGGTCGTCCCGGCGATGGCGGTATTGCTATTTCGGCGTGGTGTAAAAGTACGTACTAGTCCATTGCTGGCGTTACTGACACCAAGTTACCAAAAGTGTTTGTTGCGGGTAATGCAACGCCCCAAAACCACATTGATGGCGGCGTTACTGCTGTTGTTGGGCTGTTTGGCATTGTTACCGCAGTTGGGCACCGAGTTTGTTCCAGAACTGGAAGAGGGCACTATTAACCTGCGGGTGACATTGGCACCGACTGCCAGTTTAGCGACCGCACTACAAGTGGCACCGCAGTTAGAAAAAATGCTACTGGAATTTCCAGAGGTGGAATATGCGTTGTCGCGTATCGGTGCCCCAGAACTCGGCGGCGACCCAGAGCCAGTCAGCAATATTGAAATCTATATCGGCCTTAAACCGATATCTGAGTGGCGTTCAGCAGCCGATCGCCCGTCATTGCAACGACTGATGGAACAGCGACTCAATGCCTTTCCAGGACTGCTGCTGACTTTCTCGCAACCGATAGCAACGCGGGTGGATGAGTTGCTGTCTGGGGTCAAATCGCAGTTGGCGATTAAGCTGTTCGGGCCGGATTTGACTGTGTTGGCCAGTAAAGGGCAGCAGTTGGCGGCGTTGGTGGAACAGGTGCCAGGTGCGGTAGATGTTGCACTGGAGCAGGTCAGTGGCGAGGCGCAGTTGGTGGTGCGTCCCAAACGGGAGTTGCTGGGGCGATATGGTATCAGCGTGGCTGAGATTATGACCTTGGTTAGCACTGGTGTGGGCGGTAGTAGTGCCGGGCAGATCATTGATGGTAATGCGCGCTATGACATCAATTTACGTCTGGCCGCCGCCTATCGTAGTAGCCCTGATGCTCTGGCAGATTTGCAGTTGGCTGCAAGCAATGGTGCTGTAGTGCGCTTAGGGGAAGTGGCCGACATTGATGTGGAGCTGTCGCCGCCGAATATCCGCCGCGATGATGTACAGCGGCGGGTAGTGGTGCAGGCCAATGTAGCGGGAAGAGACATGGGGTCTGTAGTCGCGGATATTTATGCCTTGGTGCCTAAAGCCGAGTTGCCCCCGGTTACACCGTGGTGGTTGGCGGACAATATGAAAATCAGCTACGGGCGCAACAACGTCTGACATTCGTGGTGCCGTTATCTGTGGTACTGATTGCACTATTGCTATATTTTTCATTCGGTAGTGTCTGGCAGGTGGGGCTGATCATGGCCAATGTGCCGTTGGCGCTCATTGGTGGCGTGTTGGCACTCTGGTTGAGTAACACTTATTTGTCAGTCCCCAGTGCTATTGGGTTTATCACCTTGTTTGGGGTGGCGGTACTCAATGGTGTGGTATTGGTGGATGCGATCAATCAACGACGTGAGGCTGGCGAGGCGTTGTCACAGGCCGTTTATGAGGGAACGGTTGCGCGACTGCGCCCGGTTTTGATGACGGCAATGACATCTGCCTTGGGGCTGATACCTATTCTGTTCTCTGCCGGTATCGGCAGTGAAATTCAACGGCCCTTAGCCATCGTGGTATTGGGCGGATTGTTGAGTTCAACTGCACTGACGTTGCTGGTATTGCCAACCCTTTATCTGGCGCTTTATCGCTGGCGTGCACGGCCGCAATAATCCCTGCCGTCGCCGACAGTTACACTGGTGGCTGTTGGCGACTGTACATGGCAAACCGGGCTTGTTCGTGGTCAAATAGGCGTTGGGCAGCAGCATTGCATATAAGCGGATAAGCAGGGAAAACAGATGGATATAGCAAGCTGGTTCAATATCAGTAACACGCTGGTCAATATTCCCATTGGGGCTGGCTATGCCATGTCATGGATTGAGGCGGTCGGAACCGTGTTCGGCTTATTGTGTATCTGGTTTGCCAGCCAAGAAAAGACTATCAATTATCTGTTCGGCTTAATCAACGTCAGTCTGTTCGCGATGATTTTTTCCAAATCCAGCTTTATGGCTTGCTATTGCTGCAACTGTTTTTCTTCTGCGCCAATGTTTACGGCTGGTACGCTTGGACGCATCCGGCCGGGCAACAGGGCCAGCTATTACAGGTGCGCTGGCTGCCACGCCGCAAGTTGCTACTGACAAGTGTGCTGGTGTGTATCGCAGTTATCGCCCTGACCATGTATATCGACCCGGTGTTTTTCCGCTTGGCTCATTGGAGTGTTGCCGGGCTGCAGTGGTTAGGTATCACCGTACCATTACCTGAATTACAACCCGATCCATTCCCGTTCTGGGATGCCATGGTTACCGTCTTGTCTGTGGTGGCACAAGTGCTGATGACCCGTAAATATGTAGAAAACTGGATTTTATGGGTGTTGATCAACCTGGTTAGTATCGGGATTTATACCGCGCAGGGGGTTTATGCCATGGCGATTGAATACACTATCTTGTTGTTTATCGCGGCTAACGGTACCCGAGAATGGATAGCCTCAGCACGTAGCAATGGCAGTGCACACGGCTTTGCCAGAGGCGCATCAATATGAACATACAACCCCATATTCAGCTAACCTCCGCGCAGGCTTGTGAGCGAGTTATCCTTTGTGGCGACCCGGCGCGGGTAGCTAGGATCGCCACCTTACTCGCCGATGTTAAACCGTTGGCCAGCAACCGCGAGTTCACCAGTGTTAGTGGCGAGTTTCAAGGGCATCAACTGCTTATTTGCAGTACCGGGATTGGTGCTCCTTCTGCCATTATTGCGCTAGAAGAACTGATCAAATGTGGTGGCAAACGCTTTATCCGCGTGGGCTCCGCGGGGGCACTGCAATCTCATATTGCGCTCGGGGAACTGATTATTGCGGAAGCGGCCGTACGTGATGATGGAGGTTCGGCCAGCTATGCTCCTGTTGCCTATCCGGCGCTAGCAAACCGAGTACTGGTTAACGGCTTGAGTGACTATCTGCGGCAGCATCAGCAGCACCATCATCTCGGGATTGTGCGCTCCCATGACAGTTTTTATACCGATCAAGAGCTGGACATCTGTCGCCGTTGGCACCAACTAGGGGTGTTAGCTGCCGATATGGAAACCGCCGCCTTGCTGACGGTTGGCCGCATACGTGGAGTCGCTGTCGCTGCGGTGCTCAATAATGTGGTGCTTTATGGTGACAATACCGTCGAAGGGGTCAACGACTACACTGCGGCTGAACCGTTATTGATGCATGGCGAGATGCTGGCTGCCAGAGCCGCGCTGGCGGCGCTATGTTGTTAAGTGCCTTCGTGAGCGTGAAGCATCCGTTGCTCATGCTGACTTAAATACCGGCGGCCTCTCGCCTGCGGTATTTTCAATGACGTTGGCGGCCGAACATATGGCTGCTTGCTCATAGGCCTTAAGGGGTTACCTGTGCATGAATTAGTTTCCCCGCTTATATAGCAACGCAATCAAAGCAAGGTGAAACGTGCGCTCAATCTAGCCAGTCTGTGATGTCGCCACCGGACTCGCAGGGCGGTCACTGCCAGTCACAAGATTCTGCGGTATATCATCCAGGAACGCTGCCGATACCTTTCTATTTAGTAGAACTATTTCCGCCAAAAATCCCCATTTTTTATTGTTTCTCAATAGCGTTATGCTCTCGATTGAGATCACAAAAACGGTTGTCAATGTGAGTTCGATTTGAACCGTTGTTGCGGGTAACACCAGTGCTACCTGCAGAAAAACGCTCCGCCAACGTGATTTATTATGGTGACAGCGTCTCTGACATCAGCATGACACCTGTGATGTTGATAACCGAAAGGAGTCAAGTCTATGAGTACACAAAATTTCTATGATATTAAAGCGGCTGTTGTGCGTGGCAAAGGTGAATCCTTTGTGCTGGAAAATGCTCGCATCCGTGCACCAAAAGATGATGAAGTCTTGGTAAAAATTGTGGCCACAGGTATGTGTCACACTGACATGATAGTGCGTGATCAATATTATCCAGTGCCATTGCCCGCTGTGCTCGGTCATGAAGGCTCCGGTGTGGTCGCCGCCGTCGGTTCTCAGGTGAAAGACTTGCAAGTAGGCGATCACGTGGTGCTGACTTACGGCTATTGTAGCCACTGCGAACATTGCGGTACTGGCCATGCAGCATATTGTGATGAGTTTTATCCGCGTAATTTTAGTGGTGCGGATCCTCATGGAGAAACCGCCATTACCGATGCCAATGGTCAAGCTCTGCACGATCATTTCTTTGCTCAGTCTTCATTTGCAACCTATGCCTTATCGCTTGAATCCAATGCTGTGAAGGTTCCCAATGATGCACCACTAGAACTGCTTGGCCCGCTGGGATGTGGTATTCAGACAGGGGCTGGTGCAGTGATCAATTCCCTACAGGTCAGCCCTGGTAGTAGTTTTGTGTCATTTGGAGCCGGCGCTGTAGGGTTGTCAGCCGTACTGGCGGCTAGAGTTGCTGGCGCGACCACCATTATCGCCGTAGATGTGGTGCCATCTCGGTTGGCGCTGGCCAAAGAACTAGGGGCAACCCATGTGATCAATAGTAAGGAGCAGGATCCGGTTGCGGCTATCCGTGAAATTACCGGTGGGGGTGTTAATTATGCCCTAGAATCTACTGGTATTCCGGCGGTATTGCGTCAGGGGATCGACAGTCTGGGACTCCTTGGTGCTATTGGTGTTGTGGGGGCTCCTGCTTTAGGAACTGAAGCCAAATTTGATGTGAATGAACTCCTGTTGGGCGGGAAAACTATTCGCGGTATCGTGGAAGGGGATTCCACTCCTAAACAGTTTATCCCACAATTGGTACAACTCTATCAGCAGGGGCGTTTCCCGTTTGATAAACTGGTGAAATTCTACCCGTTCGAGCAGATTAATCAGGCCGCAATTGATAGTGAAAAAGGTATTACCCTGAAACCTATTGTTAGGATCGGTGCGTTATAACTTGTTGTTGGAATACCGGGCAGGGAGCATATCCTTCCCTGCCTGTTCAAGGCTACAGCAGGACTCAGTGTTGATATTACACTTGAATCTTATCAGAGAGCACCTTATACAGTCATAAGTGTTTGTCTAAGCAGTATTTATTCCTTTATCGCCGCTAATTTACAACCGCAGAGCCGGGCAATTTTTGCCTGGAATTTGAGAGTACGGTTAATAACCAATAGATACCTCAGCGGGGTAGCGGTGCTTAATGTTTTCGACGGTACCATCAGCAATCATTTGCTGTAACACATTATCGAAGTTATCAGCCAGTGACTGGAAATCTCGCTGGCGAGTGAACGCCAGATAACTGTTAACGGTTTCTACTGCGGGTTGCAGAATCCTAACCTTGTCCTGTTGTTGCAATTGGTTTAGTAGTGCCATGCCAACATCGCGACTATTGATCACCATGTCCACTCGTCCTGCTAATAACTTCTTGAAGTTGATGGTGAAATTTCTAGCTTCTTCAATTTGCTGTAGTTTTTTGTCGTTGACGGCGTTGTCAAATAGCGGCCCGTAAGAGGTTTTACTGACAATCCCTATCCGATACTGCGCGAGTTCTTCGATGCTGCCGCTATATTGCAGTGGCGACTCTCGGCGTACAAATAATACAAATGTTTGGCGGATCAGTGGGCGGTGGGTATATAACAGCTTGTTTTCTCTAGCGGGTGTTTTTTTCAGGGTGAAGTAACCATCTACCTCTCCGTGGTTGACTAACAGCAAGCCACGAGGAACCGGGAAAAACTCAATCACAATGGGTTGTTGTAAGCGGTTGAAGGCCTCGCACACAATGTCTGCTACCAATCCCTTCGCGCGGTGATCTTCTTCATAGATAAAGGGAGGATAGTTTAGGGTAGCAAAACGCAGTGGCGGTTGTGGTGAGGTAGACGCGACCGTAGGGAGTGCCAGCAACATCAAGAGTGTAATTGTGCAGGCTCGCAAGAAATACATGAGTGGTTTCCTCAGCTTTCGTGGTAAATCTGTGGTGCGATTCCCTTCATTGTCAGTTTAACGGTTGTCAATGATGCAGCAATATTCTCTGTAATTATAGACAAGTATAAGTAATACAAAAAAAGACCGGTGGATACCGGTCTTTCGAGTAGAGGGCAAAGTTGGTGAGTTAGAAGGTATAACGACCTTCAACAAAGTAGTAGCCACCATTAAAGCCAAAAGGCGTGTTGGTCAGCGGGTAAACAAAGATGCCGTTAAAATTATTATCTGCTGGCCGCTTCTGCGGGTAAGTATCAAATAGGTTTTGTGCACCCACTGTGACGGTGAAGTTGTCGGTAGCTTGGTAGGCAACAGACAAATCCACTGTGGTTTTACCTTTGTACTCTACATCTTCGCTACTGTAGGCAATGGTATAAGGGCCAAAGTAACTGAAGCGCAGACTGGTGGTGAAATCGCCCAGATGATGGGTGAATCCTAAACTACCAGTATGGTGTGAAGTAGAATCAGTCATACGCACCTGTTCGATGTGATCAAACAGCTGATCCTGCAATCCATCAAGGATAGTGGGCAGGTGGATGTCCTGAATCTCTGTGTTGTTGTACGCGTACGCCAGATTGGTCTGCAAATCGCCAAAGCTGCCGAGGTCAAAGCGTTGGCTGACAACCAAATCTACCCCACGGGTACGGGTATCTACCGCGTTAATGAAGAAACGTGCCGATTCGGCATTAGTGCCAGCAAGCGCCGCAGCGACCACCGCTGAATCGTCCGGTGTCAATGAGCTTGAGAGTACAATTCTGTCATCAATATCAATCTGATAGCTGTCCAGTGTCACCGTCAGGCCATTATCTCCGGTGTAAACCAACCCCAAACTATATGAAGTTGACTCTTCCGGACGTAGCTTGCCCACCTGTAATGCCTGAGTGACAGAAGACAGGTTGTTAAAGGTGCCTGATTCGGTGGGCACCAGATCGCCAGTTACAGGATCAGGATTGAACAGCGTGGAGATATTGGTGAAATACAGCTGTTGCACGCTAGGTGCGCGGAACCCGGTATTTGCTGTTGCGCGTACCGCAAAGTGTTCTGTCAGATCATAACGAGCCGCCAGTTTCCAACTGACTTTATCGCCAAAATCGGAATAGTCTTCATAACGTGTCGCCGCCGACCAGTAAAAGTCATCGGTTAGCTGGTTTTCCAACTCGGCATAGACGGCGGTGTTATGGCGCTGTTCATCAACTGCCGATTCAGGTGTGAAACCGCTGAATCCCTGGCTGCCACTGGGTTTGCCTTGATAGTCCCCATTAGCATATGATGCTTCATCGCCAGCCTGGATCTGATAACCGTTTTGCCGCCAAGCCGCTCCAAGCGCCAACATGATTTCTGAATCGTTAAAGAAATCAAAATAGCGTGAGCCGTCTAATGTCAGATCGTATTCATCGGTAGATAACGTCCCAGCATCAAAGTTGGTTGGGCTGGTCGGGCCGAGTGAGGCGTTGAGGGAGTTTTCTACCCGGTAATTAAAGCTGTTCTTGCCATAACCCGCAGAGCTGTCCAGATGCCACTTGCCCCAGTCAAACTCATAACCCAGCAGTGCCGAATAATCTTTGATTTTAGGTGCAAGCTGCGGCAAAAAGCCGTCAGGGTAGATTTCTGGGACATTTCCAGCTTGTAACGCGCGCCGATAGAACGCCCCAGACTTGGTTTCACGCTGGCTATAACCGGCATAGCCGTAAAGTTTGCCACTGTCCCCGAAATACTGGGCTGCATTGGCAAACAGTGAAACGTTGTCGTATTCCGCATCACCTACTTGATGGTTTTTACGGTTAAAGGTTGCTTCCCGAGGATCTTTACTGCCATCTGGCAGCCGTGGATACTGGTCTCGGGGATCTAATCCGGCACGGTTAGTGCTGTTTTTGTGCTGAGCCTCCAGCGATACATTCACAAAACCGTTTTGACTGAAACTAATCCCTTTGTTGGCACCTACTCGCCATTGTTCGCCATCACCTTGGTAAGTCTGGCCTAACTGAGTGGTGATCATGCCGCCGTCTTTGGCATCTTTCAGTACCACATTGATGACGCCGGCGATGGCATCGGAACCATATTGGGCTGACGCACCATCACGTAATATTTCAATCCGTTTGATAGCGGTCATTGGAATGGTGTTGAGATCCACATTGGAGGCGCCTTTACCAACAGTACCGGAAAGATGTACCAAGGCTGAGCTGTGATAACGTTTGCCATTGACTAACACCAGCGTGTGGTCGGGTGACAGACCACGTAGATTGGCTGGTCTGACGGCATCAGAACCATCCGTCACCGCGGAAAATGGAAAACTGTAACTGGGTGCCGCAAACTGCAACGCTTTGGCAGTTTCGGTCAAGCCTGTTGCTTGCAGTTGCTCGGCGGTAATGATGTCTACCGGCGCGACACTGTCAGTTGCTGTCCGCACCGCGATGCGAGAACCAATCACTGCAATTTTTTCGATATCGCTGTTGTTGGCATTATCTGCTGCCAATACTGCGGGTGTGATTAATTGGCCGGCAATGGCCAATGCCACTAAATTATAACCTTTCATATTATGTAACTTCTTAATACTCCCCATCTTTTGTGCGCAAGCTTACCACTGCACCAATGTGGGGCGGTATACATAATGGTGATAAATCAGAGCATATGATTATAAAAAATTACACTTAACCTTATAAAAAGATATATAAAGTGTGTGGTTATAAATGAATTATCCTTAATAAAGAATCGTTTCTGAATAATTGTGATTATCCTTATAAATAATGGGCTGGAACGCCTCTGTGGCAGTTTATCAGCTGTTGTTAACGGGCGGACTTGCAGGAGGATATATGATGAAAGGTATAACAGGCGTAATACTGAGTGCTGCGGCACTATGGCTGTTTGCTCCCTCAGCAATGGCCGCGAACGCTGAAGCACCTTCGTTTGACTGTAACTTAACGCAGACGGCGAGTTCCGATGTTAAAAAATGGGTATGTGGCAATCCGCTATTAGCGCAGTTAGATCGTAAATTAGCCTATATTTATCAGCAAGTTCAGGCTAAAACAGCACTGGAAGATTTGCCCTTGCTCGACAGTAACCAACAGCAATGGGCTCGGGCACGTGATGCCTGTATGTCAGCGCCTCAGGCAGATGTGTGTGGTCGTCGTCATTATCAGCAGCGGATCGCCACCCTGCAGGCGCGCTATCAATTGGTGCCGTCACAAGGCCCGTTCACTTATGTCTGTGATAATGTTCCATCAACTTGGCTAGTTGCACAGTTTTTTGATACCGAGCCGAATGTGGTGCGTGCCAAGGTGGGCAACGATGAAGTGTTGTTGTATCAGGTGCCCAGCGCCAGCGGTGCTAAATACCAAGATGCTCAGCACTTGCTATGGGAACATGCGGGTGGGTTGACATTACGCTGGGGAGATAAAGTTGCCGAAACCCAATGCCATAAAAAAGCGGATGGTCTTAATTAATTGATAACGGCTTAATGGCGACATAAAAAACAGCATATCACATGCTGTTTTTTATGCGTCAGTCTTCAATTCTAACCTTGATGACCACTTTTTTTACCCTGGATTCGCCGTCTAGATGACAACAAGGCATATGTGCATCATTAGGGAAAAATAGGGCAAACATACCGCTGCGTAAAGCGACATAGCTGGCACGCGCCTGGTTTTGTGAGTAACTGAACTCTTCAAAATCGCGGCTACTGTCATAAGCGGTACAAGGTGTCTGCTGCTGCGGTAGTGGCAGATAACCAAATTCCTCTTCGCCACTGACAATATATTGCACATCAATATACTTGCGGTGCACTTCAAAAGGTTCGGTACCGCGGGCGACAGTGCTGTAGTCACTCACAATGGCAAATAGTGCTTTACCTTCAAGTTCATAGACGCCGTTATCAAGCTGGCTAAGGTCGGTCGCAGCCAGATATTCCAGTGCTGTAGCAATGCGTGGATGTAGCGCACCGTATAAGGCGCGGTTGGTGAGGGTGTCGATGATCATCATGTTCTCCTAGCGAAAGCGCGCCTAGTATATCCTTGCCGCCATAAAAGTGTATGGCCACACATAAAAAAACAGGCCGACAACTGTCGACCTGTTGGGTTATCTGCAACAAGGCTTAGAAAGTGTAACGTGCTTGCAAATAGTAGTAACCGCCATTCATGCCAAACGGGGTGTTACCTACTGGGTATTTGAAGATCCCGCCAAAGCTCTGATCGGTAGGTTCGGTCTTGGCTCTATCTGGATACACATCAAACAGGTTTTGTGCACCAACCGTGAGAGTCAGATTATCTGTTGCCGTATAAGCCACAGAAAGATCTGTGGTGGTTTTGGCACCATAATCAAGGTCAGCACCAGTGGACAAGCCCACTTTATAGTCACCAAAGAAATTGAAGCGCAGATTGGTTTTGAAATCACCATAGTGGTGGGTCAAATTCAGACTGCCTTTATTCTGCGGTGAAGAATCGGTCATTCGCACCTGTTCAACATGGTCAAACAGTTGGTCTTCCAGGCCGTCTAACAGCGATGGCAGATGAATATTGCGGATCTCATTCTTGTTATAGGCGTACACCATGCTGGCGGCAAGATCACCGTAACTTCCGAGTTCAAAGTTCTGGCTAACCACCAGATCTACCCCTTTAGTGCGGGTATCAACACCGTTGATAAAGAAGCGGGCAGATTCGGCATTAGTGCCTGAAAGTGCCGCGGCAACGGCTGCTGAGTCACTCGGTGTCAGTGAACTGGACAAGATAATGCGGTCATCAATATCAATCTGGTAGGCGTCCAGTGTGATCGTCATGCCGTTATCTCCGGTATACACCAGACCACCGCTGAACGAGGTGGATTTTTCCGGTTTCAGTTCGCTGACGCCCAGTGCCTGTGCCACGGGTGACAGGCTGTTGAACGTCCCGGATTCTGTTGGGACTAGCTCTCCGGTATCAGGATCGGACACAAACAAGGTCGAGATATTGGTGAAATATAACTGTTGCACGCTGGGGGCGCGGAAACCGGTATTGGCGGTGGCGCGGAAGGCTAACTTATCGGTCAGATCATAGCGTCCGGCCAGTTTCCAAGTGGTATTGCTACCAAAGTCAGAATAGTCTTCATAACGCACCGCTGCTGCCCAGTAGAAATCTCGCGTCAGCTGGTTTTCCACTTCAGCATAAAGCCCGGTATTGTGACGACTTTCATCCACTTCTGAGGCTGGCGTGAACCCGGTAAAGCCCTGGCTGCCCGCCGAGCGGTTATCGTAACCACCATTGGCATAGGAGGCGGCTTCACCCGCTTCAATCTGATAAGTGTTATTACGATAAGCTACACCCAGCGCCAGCAGCAGCTCCGAATCATTATAGAATGGCAGGTAGCGCGAAGCATCCAGCGTCAGGTTGGTTTCTTCGGTGGTCAAGGTGCCATCGTAGAAGCTGGTCTGACTGTCAGGGCCATAAGACGCGTTGAGGCTGTTTTTAACATAGTATTCAAAGTCATTACGGCCAAAACCTGCGGCGGCATCCAGTTTCCATTCTCCCACACTAAAGGCATAGCCGACGGTGGCAGAGTAGTCCTTAATCTTAGGGGCCAATTTGGGCAAAAAGCCGTCTGGGTAAATATCCAGGATGTTACGCGCATCTAAGGCGCGACGATAAAACGCGCCAGATTCGTTTTCTCGGTGACTGATACCACCGAAGAAATACAGTTTATCATCGCCAAAATACTGCGCACCGTTAAAAAACAAGGCCAAGTTTTCATACTTGCCGTCACCAATCTGGTGGTTTTTACGGTCGAAAGTGGCTTCCCGTGGATCAGGGCTATTATCTGCCAGTGAAGGATATTGTTGGCGCTGATCCAATCCGGCGCGATTGGTTGGATTCTTGTGGTGAGCTTCCAGTGAAATATCCACATGTCCGTTTTCACTGAACTTTATGCCTTTATTAAGACCTGCGCGCCACTGCTCGCCATCGCCAGCATAGGTTTGCCCGCCTTGCAGTGAAATTTCAGCGCCTTCGCTGGCGTCTTTCAGCACAATGTTTATCACCCCGGCTATAGCATCGGAACCATACTGTGCAGAGGCGCCATCGCGCAGGATCTCGATGCGTTTAATGGCCGACATCGGGATGGTGTTCAAGTCCACGCTCGAAGAGCCACGACCTGCGGTGCCGTTGAGGTGCACCAGTGCCGAACCGTGATAACGCTTGCCGTTGACCAACACGAGTGTGTGATCTGGCGAAAGTCCTCGCAAACTGGCTGGCCGTACCGCATCAGTACCATCGGTAACGGATGATGATGGAAAACTGTAGCTCGGTGCGGCAAATTGCAGGGCTTTCGCGGTTTCAGTCATCCCGGTGGCTTCCAGCTGTTCCGCTGAAATAATATCGACAGGTACCGCAGTATCTGTGGCACTGCGAACCGCCAGACGGGAACCTACCACAGAGATTTTTTCGATGTTGCTATTATTGTCCGCCGCGTAGACTGCTGGCAGAACGAGCTGGCTGGCAACCGCCAGAGAGATGACAGAGAGACGCATACAACCCCTTATTTCACTTTGAGTCAGTTTCTATTTGTTATGTCATTTTTGTTACTTATTCACAACAGTTAATAACAAATTAAGGAATGAAAAATCAAGAGAAAAAAGCTACCAATTTGTTGTTAATACTATGTAAACAGTAAAAAATTGAATTTTATTTATAATATGCAGGGTTTAGGTATTGTATATGCCATTTTTATCAATTTAACGATTGTAACATTGAGCATTGTGTAAAATCTCACCATCAATTTTTAATTGAACCTTAAAATGTAAATTTTCCTCTGAGGACGTTATTGGTTTTTTCTCGTGGTGACAGGCTGCGGTAATCTGACAAAAGGTCTGCCGCGATTGCGGCATCTGTAGGCCAGCTTCATGCTTTGCGCTACAATCGCGTTGACGCAGATAAGCAGGAATTTCATGAATCAAACGGTCAGAGCGGTGCATCCATCTTGGGTGGTATTGCCGCAACAACAAACTGACAAGCCTACCGTGTTGGCTTTTCTATTGGCGCGTTTCCCGGCTATTAGTGAAACTACTTGGCGCCAGCGACTGCAACAGGGCAAGGTTCATTGGCAGGACGGTGAGCGGATCAACGAACTAACGCCGTACCGACCCGCACAGCGGGTGTATTATTACCGCGAAGTGGCAAGTGAACCCCATATCCCGTTTCAGGAACAGATCCTGTATCAGGACTCGCAATCGCTACTGGTGTTCAAACCCCATTTCTTACCTGTGACACCTGGTGGGCACTTCGTCAATGAATGCCTAGTGGCCAGACTGCGTGCTCGTACTGGCATCGATACGATTGTCCCAGTACACAGGTTAGATCGTGATACTGCCGGGGTGATGTTGCTGTCGGTCAGTGCCGCTAGTCGCGATGCCTATCATGGGCTGTTTCGTAATGGGCAGATCCACAAACGTTATCAGGCGTTGGCACGCTTAACGCCCGCCATACAGCAACAGCTGCCGCAAGGCTGGTTATCGACGCCGCGCTGTTGGACGGTCAAAAATCGTATTGAACGGGGCCAACCTGGGTTCACCATGCGCATCGTTGACGGTGTACCTAACAGTCATTCAGAGATCCGTCTGTTGGCGGTGAAAGCGGATATCGGTCTGTTTGAGCTACAGCCGATCACAGGTAAAACCCATCAGCTACGACTGCATATGTTATCGCTGGGCATGCCGTTGCTGAATGACCGTTACTATCCAGAGCTACAACCGCTTCAGGCCGATGATTTTTCTCGCCCATTAAAACTGGTGGCCTGCGAGCTGAGTTACCGCGATCCGCTCAATGGCGAACTACGGCATATTGACTGTGAAGGTCTCGCCGCAGAGCTGGCGCTCGATAGCTAGTTCGTCAGTGTTCTGCATTATTGGTGTTTTTTGTGTTTAAGGTTCGTGTCTAAGGAGTGTTAGATGACTTTTTCTCGCCTCGATCCCCACACTGCATTGATTGTTATCGATCTGCAATATGGCATTGTTGCTTTGCCTACCTGTGGTGATGCCAATGCGGTTGTCACTACGGCGGCGCAAATTATTCAAGCGTTTCGACAGCAGCAACGCCCTGTGGTGCTGGTGAATGTGGCTGGTGGGGCGCCGGGGCGTACCGAGCAAGCGGTGCGCGGTGGCACCTTGCCCGACAATTGGGCAACGCTGGTGCCTCAATTAGCTCAGGCTCCTACGGATATTCTGGTGACCAAACACAACTGGGGCGCTTTTATTAACACGGATTTGCACCAGCAACTGCAAGCGCTTGGCGTTACGCAGGTGGTGGTCATCGGCATCGCTACCAGTATTGGGGTTGAGTCCACCGCCCGTCAGGCGTTTGAGCTGGGTTACCATGTCTCTTTAGTGACAGATGCGATGACAGATCTCAATCAGGAAACCCATCGCAACAGTATTCAGCGGATCTTCCCTCGGCTCGGCGAAACGGGTACGGCCAAAGCGCTACTGGCGTTATTGGCGGCATCTCCGGCTTAAGTGGCGAGGATACATATCCTGGCGCATTAGCCCAGGAGCAAGCGTGGTGGCGATATTTTGCCGCGCCGCACGGTTAAAACAGTGGGGTGTATTTCATCAATTCACCTAGGGCATGCACCCCAAGTTTTTTCATGGTGTTGGCGCGGTGAACCTCTACAGTCCGCAGCGACAAGAACAGCGCTTCTGACATCTGTTTGTTGGTCTGCCCCTGGATCAGTAACTGCAATACCTGCCGTTCTCTGGGGCTGAGGGTGTTAAAACGCGCCTGTAGTTGTTGTTCCTCCCAGATCTTACGACTGCTTTCCAGTGCCTTGTCGATGGCCGCGGCCAAGGCTTTACCATTGACGGGTTTTTGAAAAAATCACAGGCGCCACGGCGGAAAGCTTCTACTGCCATTGGCAGATCGCCATGACCCGTGAGAAAAATGATACCTAACGGGCTATCACACTGTAGTAACCGCTGTTGCAGCGCCTGACCGGTGATTTCCGGCATTCTTGCATCGAGAATGACGCAGCCGGGTTGTTGTAGCGGGCAGTGCGCCAGAAAACTCATACCATCGGCAAATCCTTGTACCTGATAACCAAACTGGCCCAGCATGAAACTGAGTGAATCACGGATGGCGGCATCATCATCCACCAGATAGATTGTTTGTTGCATCGGGGCTCTCATCCTCATTATTGCCTCAAGAGTAATGCGCCCCCGCGATCGCCACAAATCAGAAACGCTGGCTTTTGGACACAGATCACCCGCTTTTTACTAAGCGTTTGCAGTGATTCAAGGATTTGCTGTAACGGCTGTATTAGGCTGAATGCAACTAAATCCAATGGGGCGATTATGAAGCGGTACTGGTGGATGCTGCTATGGTGGTTGTGCAGCAGTCAGAGTCAGGCAATGCACTCCATTGCCGATGGTGAAATGGGGATGATCCCATTGAAGCTGTGTTTCGGGTGGCGGTGCTGGCCAATCATGGTGAAGCGCAGGCCAAACAGCGCTGGCAGCCGATGATGGATTATCTCAGTAACCGGCTGCCGGGAAATCGTTTCGAAGTGGTGCCGCTGAATTTTACCCAGATGGACCAGCAACTGCTGGATCACCGTATTCAGTTTATTGTCACCAATCCCGGCCAGTACCTCAGCCTCAGCAACCAATTACCTTTGTCTTGGTTGGCCACCATGCGTAGCCGTAAACATAACGGCGCAACTTATGCCATTGGCTCCACCATTATTGTCAGTGCTAGCAGCCCGATTACTCGCTTGGAGGATCTGCGCGGAGCCTCTGTGGTGGGCAGCGATCCCCAGGCGCTCGGAGGCTATCAGGCGGCGGTGGGGCTGCTTAATCGGCGCGGCATTGAAGCCCGCTCTTTTTTGGTGACATCCATTTCCTAGGTTTCCCACTGGAGCCCTTGGTGTATCAGGTGCGTGACGGTACGGTTGATGCTGCCATCACGCCTTACTGTACTTTAGAAGAGATGGTCGATGGGGGCTTGGTGAAACGTGAAGATTTCCGGGTGATCAATCGCCAGCGCTCAGAAGGTTATGATTGCGATGCCAGCACTCCGCTGTATCCCAACTGGTCTTTTGCCGCCTCAGATCAAGTACCTAGCCACATCACGCAAGCCATCACGCAAGCATTGTTTGAATTGCCCGCCGATTCGGAGGCCGCTATCCGTGCCGACCTTATGGGCTGGACTGCACCAGTGAGCCAACTGGCGGTGATCAAACTGTATGACGAACTGCAACTGCATGGTGGGCCGCCCCTTTGTACGATGCGGCTCGCAAGTGGTTTCGCTTGCATCGGGATCTGGCCATGCTGCTGTTGGCGATTTTCTTTTTGGCACCGCTATACCATTTATGGCTGGAATATAAAATTCGCCAGAAAAACGAGTTTTTGCTGCTGACCGAACGGCAACTCAAGGATAAAGAGCTGCAACTGGAACGGATGCAGAGTGCCGCCATTGTTGGGGAAATAGGGGCGGGCTTGGCCCACGAACTCAACCAACCTATCGCGGCGATTACTCAGTACAGTGAAGGCGCCTTAATGGCGTTGGAACGGCTTGGACAACATGACCCAGATCACCAGCAACTGCATGATGTGCTGACGAAAATCTATAACCAGTCGATGCGCGCTGGTGGGGTAGTACATCGTATTCGTGGACTGTTGCGGCGTCGCCGTAATGGCAACGTGCCACTGTTGATCTTACCGTTATTGCAAGAAGCGCTGGCGCTGTTTCAGCGCGCAATGGCGCAGCAGCAAGTCGCAATGCAACTGCACATCAACGGCGATGAGCAAGCCATATTGGGTGATAGCGTCGGACTGAGTCAGGTGCTGGTGAATCTGCTGAAAAATGCCTTGGACGCCATGGAAAATAGCCGCGAGCGGCAGCTACACATTAGCATCGATTATCAGGCATTTCCGAGCGAGCGGGAGCAGGCATTGCAGCAGCCTTGGTTATTGTTGGAAGTGAAAGATACTGGCAGTGGCTTAACGGCGCCGGTTAGCCAGTTAATGGAATCTTTTGCCACCACCAAGGAACATGGCCTTGGCTTGGGGCTCGCTATCTGCCGAGAAGTCATGACCGAACACCAAGGGATACTGCAACTGGAAAACCGTCTTGACCGCCAAGGATGCCGGGCGCGGTTGTGGCTGCCATACCAGCGCAACTAACCATTAGCGGATAGTTTGGATCAGTTCCCAGCGGCTGCGACAAAATTCCACTATCAGGCCAGCCAGTAGTCCGGCGGCCGGATTAACCGTCAAGCTGACAATGGCCGTGGCAGCGATGACCGCCATGCAGAATGGCCGACCATCCAGTAGCCGTTTTGACCAAGCCAATTGCAAGCCAGCAATCGACAGCAAACTGCCAAGAATTGCCATCGGGATCAGACTCAGTAGCCAAGCGACAGACTCGCCCCAGCTCAGGGCAATCGCGACACAACTGAGGCCAAAGATTAACGGTGCCCACATCCGCCGTGCGCCAAAATGATATTGCACGGCCAAACCTCCCGCACCGTGACACATGGCAATGGCGCCTAATGGTGCCAACAACAGATTGGCCAGCCCAGAACTGGTGGCAAAGGCTTTGGGCGTGAAGCGCTCGGCTTCTTCAGGGAATTTTTCCTTAGCCACGGCTGATGTGGCAATCACCGCATTGGTCAGTGTCATCGCCAACTGTGGGAGTACCAGCAACGTGAGAGCTTGCGACCACTCTGCGGCTAACGGCCAGTGGAGTTGCCACGGAGTCTGATTAAAGTGAAAACTGGCTACATCGCCGCCATGCTGATATTGCCACCACATTCCGGCAACCAATACCAGCGGCATGGAGACATAACGCAGCGGCATAAAACGGCACAGGAAAATCAACGCAAATGCGCCAAAACCTATGAGGGGCGTAACCGCCATCATCTTACCGCCCATCAACAGCAGTTGGATGCCGATGGCAAACTGGATCCCTACGCTGATGGCCTGGGAAATCTGCCGAGATAGCCAGGTAATGGCACCACTGTAGGCTAACAACAATAGAATTGCGCCCATCAAGATGCCGCTGGCCTGCATGATCCCCGGTGTCAGCCCTTGAGCAATCACCAGCGCCGAGATCACTTTCATCGGTTGGATTGGGATTGGGCGCCGGTAGAACAGCGCTACAGCCAGCGCAAAAATACCGAAGCCGAAAAAGATCCCTTGGGGTGAAAACTGGTTTAGGGCAATCAGCCCCAGCACTAACGGCAGAAAGGTGCCCAGATCGGCAAACGCGCCACTGAATTCCCCTAGTGTGCGGTTGAAGTTGACAGAAACAGGACTGGATGGAGTCATATAGGTTGCCGTTGTAACAGATGCCACAATAACCGCAATAACAGTGCCAGTTTTTTAGCGGTGTTAATGCCGTAGATTCCGGAATTTTCTGGCATTTACGCTTTGAGTTTAGCTGCGCTGGGACAGTTTGGCTGAAGGTTTGGTCTTATTGTCTGGAAAGGTGGACCAGTTCCTGAGCAGGGATTGGAACTGGTCCTAGTCGGGAGCACTTATCATGTCCGACCAAACAAGGAACGTTTGTTACGCTTTATTTGCTATGCAATATACCTTTCACTTTCATCGGATCACCTTGATAACCCAGTGCTTTCCAGTCCAGACGACCATTAGCACTGTGGCAATCGGCGCATTTGAGCGCTTGTGCTTTAGGTGACACCATATGGTTGATGCGCCACCACATCTCGGTTGCCGCAAAACCATATTCGCCACTATATGTCGCCCCTACTGCCTTCATCGGGTCGCTTTCTGCCATACCCAAGCGTACGGCTTTATCCCAATCGAAGTCACTCCAGTAACCGCCTTTACCGTAAGTTTTCGGATTGAGGAAGATATGGTTCTTCTTGTCGTAGATCTGCTTACCGGTAAATACCTTGAACGGATAGATCTTGGCTTTTGCATCTTTGATATCGCCCAGTGGATAAGCCAGTTTAGTGACTTTACTTGGGTCCATCTTGTCTCCGGCCATATAGGCATCTGCCTTGCCGTTGTACCAGGCGTAGCTGGGTTTCACCATCTTGCCCCAAGTGAACGAGCCTTTTTCTTGAGGTAAGTATGACGGCCGTATTCATCCACTGCGTCTTCTCTGTCTTCACCCGCAGTTGACCAGTCCCAAGTCAGTTTGGTGGCTTCTTGGCGGGCATAGAACGGAATATGGCAGGTCTGACAGGAAACCGTAGCGGTATGGGCGTTCAAGCGCTTATTAGCGTGTGGCGCGGCATCGTGACAGTTAGTACAGCCGATATGATCTTCACCGCCAGGCGATACGCCCATGGCATTGCCGCTGATATCGTGGTCTTTGGTGTGGTGGCAATCCTGGCACTGGAAGTCGTTACCATCGGCATCCATGTGTACGTCCAGATTTTTGTCTGGGTAGGCCATGGAAGAATCCAGATCGCCGTGTTTTACTGCATCACCTCCACCGCCGTAGAAATGGCAGGAACCGCAGTTATCACGTACCGGCTTACCAACATTTTGTGCCACTTTTACCAAGTCGACATTTTCAAACACTTCACCCGCAACGGTTTTGGTATAGGTGCCGGTGGTGTCATGGCAGGCCAGACAGTCCACTTTGGTTTCGTCAGTGAAATCAAAGCTGTTGTCTTTCCAGCCATAACCTGCGTGACAGACTGTGCAACGGGGTTGGTTGCCCGCAATAGATACACAGAAGTTGTTAATCGCGTTTTTCTTGCCACGTATTACGCTGCGGCCCGGTAATTGCTGTTGCAGCTCCCAAGTCCAGTGAGAGCTTTTCATCACATCTTTTGCTTCCTTTTCATGACATTGCAGACAGGCTTTGGTGACTTCTGGGCCGTTGGCATAGGGCCCTTTTAGTACCTCTTGGTGTGGCGCTGACGCACTGGCACTTCCGGCCGCCAGCAACAGGAGTAACGCAAGTGATCTCATAAGTGTGTCTCCTGCCCCGGTTGCCCGGGGCTGTTGTATGGGGTTAGAAGTTAACGGTCAGCGACGCGTTGACATCAAACGCGGTGTCAATCACGGGTAACAGTGAATAAGCGGTGCCATTAAGCACATCACTGACTTTCTGTGGCGCACCTACAGGAGTGCCACTGCCGGTGTATTCATAGTCGTAGTAAAGCCCCGCCAGCTTGATGAACATATGGGGGTTAACATCAAAGATGTAATACCCTTCAACCACATGACCGCGAGTGGCCAGTTTGCTGCCGATTGGGTCATCCTGTGCTTGGGTAAATGGTGTCCAGTATTTGGAGCCGTAGTTGTATTCCAGCCCAAATTTACCGTATGGCGCGGGGATCTGCATGCCCACATAAATGCCGTAGCCATCGTGATTTTCGTTACTGTCAGCGGTGGATGGTGACATGATGATTTCGCTGCCATCATTGTTCAGTTCGGCGGTAAATACCGCATCGGACAACAAGCCGCCGAACATGCCAGCATAGCCATTACCAACGGTACGGGTCCAACCGAATGAGGCGAAGAACTTCATCTCATCATCGGTTTCGTAGGAGTAACCTACGCCACCCAGATACATATCACCGATCACTCCGCTAGGTTGGACGCGCGTGACGAAATTGAAGTTGTCAAACTTCTGCAGATCTTGATACATGGTCGGTGCAAAGATAGAGGCCAACTGGTTAGGAAAGGCCATAGTGCCTTTGAAACCGTCATTGATATCTTTGGCCGCGAACAGGGTAAATTGCAGGAAGTGATTGCCATCGTTAATGGCATCAATGTTAAAGCCACCCAAGTGGGTATCTTTGGTAATGGTGTCACCAAACAGCTCACCATTGCCCCACTGTGATTCAAAGCCTTGACCATAACAGAAACGCACGACTTGACCTTCAACCCCGGTCAATTCACCGAGTTTGTAACCGATAGTCATGCCATCAAAGTTGAAGTTAACCAGATGCCCAGACGGTGTGCCGCCACGCAGTTCGTTTTCACGGTAATGGCTGGGCGGGCCATAGGTGGAAGGCCGACGGCCAATGGACAGATAAAACTCGGAACCACCAATGTTACGCCAGTCAAAATAGGCGCGTTCTACCCGCAGCCAGTCACCTGAGGTATTCGACGAGTCGGTGCCATCCATGGTGAATGCGCGCCAGGAATCGAACACCTGCACTCCGGTAGAATCGCCCCAGTTTTTGTACATGCTGAGACGGCCAGCAAAGTCTACGTTGTCCCATACTTGGGCTTTCATGTTCAGCCGCAAGCGGGTGTTATAGTAAATATCGTTATCGATATCCTGCCGACTCTTGGCGGCCAGCACATAAGGCATGATGCCGCTCAATTGACCACTCTGGAAGGCAGTTGCCAGTGCCGGATTGGCGGCCATCATTTTCCCTAATGGTGAATTGACGTTGGCAGGATCGCCATATTCTCCAGCCATAGCGCGGGCGCCAAAGTCACTGAAATTCATCAATATTGCTGGATTCCAGGTGACATCCTGATAGTGCAGTGAATGGGCTCTAACACGAAAATCACCGGTAAAAGTGATGCGGTCAAGGGCAGCGTGGCGTTCGGTTTTATTGACCCGGGAGTTGAGGCTCTCTAACTCTTCGGTAATCTCCGCCAGTTGCTGTTTCAGCTCAGCAATCTTGGCGTTATCAGTTACTTCTGCGGCATAAACAGCAGGGCTAGCCATGGCGGCAAGTCCTAAAGCCTGGGCGACAACAATTGCGACTAACGTGCGCATATTTTATCTCCTGACCGGAAGCCCCGGTCTTTTTCAGGCAGCAACAGGCCCTGGAGCATGCTCCATCGTGTTGCTGTCAGTTTGTCGGATGGTTTTGGGCTTAGGTGCCGGGATTAGCCGCAGGTTTGGGGCTGCGCAGAATCCGCTGCATGGTCATACAGGAATTGCTGAATATCTTTCAGATCCTGCTCACTCAGTTTCTGGAACACTTCTGGTTTAGCTTTATGCTTGTCTTTATCGAAGAAACGATCCCATTGCGCCATGGTCTTGCTCATAGGAGTCAGTTCTCCGGCAGCATCGCTTTTACTGTGGCAGACTTTGCACTCTTTCTTGTACAGATGTTTGCCTTTCTTGGGATTGCCGCCATCGGCAGCGTTGGCACCTGCCGCCAGCACTGTGGCCAGCAGTAATACACCGAGCTGGATTGTGGTTTTCATCATCAAAGTCCTCATGTTGCGAATTAATGCATCATTCCTTTACGGATGTTGCTGTTGTTTTATTTCGGTTAACAATTTAGCAGAGGGATAAATATGAGGATTTGACGGTGATCACTTTCATGAATTTTTCTAATTGAAAAAAATATCATTGAAAAAATCTAATTAAACAATATTTCTAATATATAATATTTAAACAAATCAATATGATATGTTTTAATTTATTAAATTATAGAAAATAGATATTGCAAGTGATATCACATTTTTATCGGGGTGACGAAGTTAACAAAAGTTAATATTAGCTATTTTGTAGACAGCTAAATAACTATTTTACGCTTTAGTTAATGCGTAAATAGAATGTAATTCCGTTCACATATTGAGGGCATAAAGCCGAACTTCTTATGCCTTGGATCACATCCACCGGCACATTGTGGTTTACCACAATACCCACATAATATTCATGGATTAACAATCTACTCGAAATCCGCGCAGATGCAGTTGCAATACAACCCGTGTAATGCGTCTGAGTAAAAACGATTCCGAGAGAACTATTCGTCTTCCGTGGAAGATGATGGAGGTTAACCATGATAAAGCTTGATCGACGGGCTTTCCTTAAAGGTGCCGGTGCCACAGGTGCATCCTGTGCCTTGACCGGTGTGATCCCCGGCTCCATTGCCGCTGTCGGTGCGCCCGCACTGAGTGGCAGCGCCGAAGCGGTACCCAGTATCTGTGAAATGTGTTCCACCCGCTGCCCCATTTCTGCTCGAGTAGTGGATGGTAAAACGGTATTCATCCAGGGGAACGCTGAAGCCAAAGCCTTCGGCGGTAAAGTCTGCGCCCGCGGTGGTGCTGGCCACAGCTTGCTATATGACCCACAGCGTATTGTTAAGCCGATGAAACGCGTGGGTGAGCGTGGTGAAGGCAAATGGCAAACCATCAGTTGGGAAGATGCCTACAGCGAAATTGCCACCAAACTGAACGAACTGAAAAACAAATATGGCCCAGAAACCGTGGTGTTTTCTTCCAAGTCTGGTTCAGAACACACCCATATCTTCAATATGGCGAACGCTTTTGGCAGCCCGAATACATTTACCCATCTGTCCACTTGCCCTGGTGGTTATGAAGTCGCCGCTCATGCTATCTATGGCACTAAGCTCAAACGCGATTTAAGCAACAGTAAGTTCATCATCAACTTCGGTCATAACCTCTATGAGGGGATCAACATGTCCGAAACGCGGGCGCTGATGAAGGCGCAGATGGACAAACATGCCAAATTGGTGGTGTTTGATCCGCGTTTTTCAGTGGTAGCCTCAAAAGCTGATGAATGGTATCCGGTTCGCCCTGGAAGTGACGTTGCAGTGGCGCTGGCGATCAGCCAAGTGTTGATTGCTGATAATCTCTATGACAAGGCGTTTGTTGAACGCTATGTGGACGGTTTTGAGCAGTTTGCCGCACAGGTGGCTGGATACACGCCAGAATGGGCGCAGCAACTTTCTGATGTGCCAAGGATATCCGCCGGATTGCCCATGAACTGGCGAAAGCGGCGCCACACGCAGTGGTCGATTTTGGTCATCGCAGCACCTTTACCCCAGAAGAGTTTGAGCTGCGCCGGGCAATTTATGCCGCTAACGTGCTGATTGGCAATTTTGAGCGCAAAGGGGGTTGTACACTGGCAAAAAGGCTAGCAGCTACAACAAATTCGCCGGGGCTGAGGTTGCGCCGTCACTGGCAAATCCAGGCGTGAAAATTCCTAAACCTGAAGCCAAACGTATCGATCAACTGGACGAACAATACGCACTGACTTGGAAGATGGGCGGCGTTTACCAATCGATTATTGATACCGTAGAAAGCGGCAAACCTTATCCGATTCATGGCTGGGTGATGACCCGTACCAACCCGATGCAGACTGTGACAGACCGCAGCAAGGTGGAACAGGCGCTGCAGAAGATGGAACTGGTCGTTTGCTGCGATCTGTATGTCAGTGAAACCGCGGCGTTTGCCGATTATATCCTGCCGGAATGCACCTATCTGGAACGGGATGAGGAGATTGCCGATAAGTCAGGCAAAAACCCCGGTTACTACGTGCGCCAACAGGTGGTTGATGTGATTGGCGAGGCTAAACCCGCTTGGCAGATCTTCCGTGAATTAGGCATTAAGCTGGGCTTACAAGCCTACTATCCGTGGGACAATATCCAAACCTTGCAGTTGGCTCAGGTCAACAAAGATGATGCGCTGCTGAAACTCATCAAAACTAAAGGCTATGTCAGCTACGGTAAGCCACTGATGTTGCGTGAACCGCAGATGGTGGCTGACTTTGTGACGGCCTATCCTGGCGCTCGGGTGGCCGATGAAGACGGTACTTATGGCAGTGCCGTAAAATTCAAAACCCCGAGCGGCAAAATTGAGCTTTACTCCGCCGAAGTGGAAGCGATGGCGCCAGGGCGCGGCCTTATCGCTTACCACGATGTTAAATTGAAGCAGCCCGATGAGCTGTACTTCATTCAGGGCAAGGTGGCTGTGCATACCAATGGTGCCACTCACAATGTGCCTATGCTTGCCAATCTTATGTCAGATAACGCCGTGTGGATCCATCCAGATACTGCGGCCAAACATGGCATCAATAGTGGTGACAATATCCGTCTAACTTCCAGTGTTGGCAGCGAAATCGGCCATGCGCTGGTCACCAAGGGCATTCGCCCAGACACCGTATTTGCTTACATGGGCTTTGGTTCCAAAAACAAGGAACTGACCCGTGCCAGCGGTAAGGGGCTGCATTGTGGCAATCTGCTGCCACATGCAACGGCACCTGTCTGTGGTATGTGCGTACACACTACTGGTGTGAAATTGGAAAAGGCATAACGGGAGGCCGACGATGAGCAAAAGATATGTCATGGTGCATGATGAAAACAAGTGCATCGGCTGTCAGGCGTGCAATGTTGCCTGCCGCAGTGAAAACCAAGTGCCAGAAGGCGTCACCCGTCTGCAAGTTAGGGTCGAAGGCCCATTCGGTGACGTGCCTTTATTGCATTTCAAATATAACCGGGTGTCTTGTCAGCAATGTGAAGACGCGCCTTGCGTTAAGGTGTGCCCCACTGGGGCGGCATATGTCACTGCCGATGGTATCGTGTCGATTAAACAAGATAAGTGCGTTGGCTGCCAGTATTGTATCGCTGCCTGCCCTTACAAAGTGCGCTTTATCAATCCGCTCAGCCACACCGCTGAAAAATGTAATTTCTGTGCCGATACCCGGCTAGCGCGCGGCGAACAACCGGCCTGTGTCACCGTGTGCCCCACTAATGCACTGGTGTTTGGCGATGCCAATGATCCTCATAGTGAAGTGAGCCAACTGCTGAACAGCGCGCCAACTTACCGCGAAAAAGTCCATCTTGGTACGCAACCAAGGGTTTACCGTATTCCTGCCCGCAAAGGAGGGATTGAAGCATGAACAATATCTGGGGTGATATGTCACAGTACAATCCTGTGACCTGGCATTGGGTGATTGCCGTATACCTGTTTCTGGCCGGGCTTTCTGCAGGCAGTTTACTGATCGCCATTGTGATGCGCTGGGTCAAGGGTGACCGTGAGGAGAGTCCCATCCTCAAGGCCGCCGCACTCATTGCACCCGTGGCTATCTGTCTGGGGATGCTATGTCTGGTCTTTGACCTGACCCGGCCGTTCCATTTCTGGTTGATTCTTATCCACTATAACTTCACTTCGGTGATGTCTATCGGGGTGCTGGCGCTACTGGTCTTTATTCCATTGAGCTTCCTCTATGCGTTGGTGGTATTCCGTGGGCAACTGGCAGCTATCGGTTTAGGTTTCCTTCAGGGGCTGGCCGATGTACTGAATGGTCTCAGAAAACCAATTGAAACCTTGTTGTTTGCGCTGGCGGTGATCGTGGGTGCTTACACTGGTTTCTTGATCTCAGCGATGAATATCTATCCGATGCTCAATACTGCAATTTTGCCAGCGCTGTTCTTGGTGTCAGGGATTTCTGCTGGTGCGGCCGCCAATGCTGTCGTTGCATTGCTGTTGTTCAAAACCCCGGCGCATGATCATGAGCTTGGTCGCCTGCATGGGATTGAACTGCCCGTTGTTGGCATTGAGATTCTGTTCCTGTTTATGCTGTTTTGTGGCCTGTACTTCAAGGGTGGCGCCGCAGCGCTGGCGTTGGCATCGCTGACAACTGGCACTTGGGCGGCAGTATTCTGGACGCTAGTAGTAGCGGTTGGTTTTGGGGTTCCGCTGTTATCATTGCTGTTACCGGCACCGCAACGTCATGGCAAAGGCGTGATGTTGTTAGGGGCGCTGTGTAGCCTAACCGGGGTGCTGGCACTAAGACACTTCATCCTGTATGCCGGTCAAAGTTACCTTGGCTAAATCATTTATGTGATGAAAATCAAAGCCCTCGCTTCAGTGAGGGCTTTTTTATGTCGCTTTTTCTGAAGAGTCATTGGGTAACAACTATCTTTAATTGAACAAACAGCGGCTGGGGAGAGACGGGATGAAACTGAAGACACTGGCGTTACTATGCGCCACGACATTGAGTTGTGGGCCATTATGGGCCGGACAAGATGTGTATGAAGCCAGAACCGATGCTATGGGTGGTGCTGGTGTGGCGGCAGGCGACAGAATGGTAGCGGGCTTTATCAACCCGGCATTACTGAGCCTAACGGAGCGCCAAAGCGATGACGTCAGTCTGCTGTTGCCAACCTTAGGCGCAGACGGTGCTGATAAAGACAAAATGGTCGACAAGTTTGATGATGTGCAAGATAACTATGATGCTTTGGAACTGGCGATAGATAACCGCGATGTTGAGGGAATGATCCATTATCGCGATCAGCTCTTGGGAAACCTACAGTCATTAGTCGGCAATAGCGCTTACGCCAGTGCTGGTTTGGGGCTTGCCGTGGTCCTGCCCTCTAGTAAGCGCTTGTCGGTTGCTATCATCGCCAAGAGTTATCTCGATGGCTTTGCGTTGGCCGATATCAGTGAGTCCGATCTGTCGTTACTGAGTACATTGGATCCGTTAAATCCGCCGTCGCTGGATGACTTGTCGTCTCAAGGGCGCGTGATTGCCGGGGCGGTTTCTGATGTTGGGGTGGCGTTGAGCAGTGGCTTCACTGTGGCAGATATGCCGCTCACCGTTGGGATTACTCCTAAATTGCAGCGGCTGGATACGTTCAATTATGCGGTGTCTGCCAACAATTTTGATGTCAATGATTTCGACAGTGACGATTATCGTAACGATGACACAGGTTTTAACCTGGATGTTGGGGTCGCGTTGCAACCCATGCCGGGGCTGACTTTGGGACTCAGCGGTCGTAATCTAGTGAAGCAAGATCTGCAAACCATGGTTTCGGAAGGTCGGCAACTCACTTACCAGATCAAACCCATGGTAACCGCAGGTGTCGCTTATGAATGGCGGGCCGTGACCTTGACCAGCGATATCGACTTGACGGAAAACAACAAGTTTGCCGAGCTGGAAGGACCGAAATATTGGCGTGTTGGTGGTGAAGTCAAGGCTACTGACTGGTTGGCTGTGCGGCTCGGTTATCGGCAGGACCTCAACGATGTCACCACCGATATCTATTCAGTGGGAACGGGTATCGCTATCGGCAAGTTCTTTAGATTAGATCTGACCGGGATGTTTGGCAGCGATAACGCTATCGGCGGCGCGTTACAGACCTCGTATCACTTCTAAAACTGCTGCTCTATGGGCGTTGTTAGGATAGCAACGCCCACAGGGATTTGAGTGCCAGCAGTAACGCGCTGGCGCCACACAGCGCTAATGTCAGCAAACGGGTGCGGCGTTTATCTACTCGGGGTAACAAGATGCCTGAGGCGATAAACCCGAGCACTACCGCTGGTAATAGCAACATTGATAGCAGCAGATCACGCCAACTGACCATACCGGAGAACGTCAGAACCAGCAGACTGATACAGGTACTGACCATAAAGAAGGCCGACAATGCCGCGCGAAATTTCCCAGCTTCACGCCCGGTGAGCAGTAACGCCATTGGTGGGCCGCCTATACCGGCGACCGTGCCGAAAACGCCTGAAAAAGCCCCGGCAATAAACAAGTTGCGGCGAGTGACCGCCACGCTGAATTTTTCAGGCTCATCACTACTGCCGCGCCAACAATGGCCGCAATAATCAAGCCAAGCACCGCGCGAGGTGCCAATAGCAAAGAGACCCCTAACAAGCTGCCGGGGATCCGGCCAGCCAGCGCGTACTGTAATCCGCCCAGTTCCAAATTGCCGCGTTCACGCAGTAGCGTCAGCAGAGCAATGGAAAAACTGAGCATAATCACCGGCACGGGCACCAGTTCTGGGTCAACAATATAAAGCAGCGGGGTAGAAACTACTGCCAGACCGAAGCCTAGCAAGCTTTGGGTGACGGCACCGATGACAATAATCAGCGATGCCAGCAATAAGGTAACAGGATCAATCAACGACCACATAACTGCGGGGGATTGCCGGAACGTCTGCGGCAGTTAACAAAGTGGATAAGCTTGGGGGCGCAATACATTTACTCCATTTCTTCCCATTCAATACCCATCTCTTCCATCATCTTTTTCGCTTCTGACGGGATGCTGTCTGGTTGATCCTTGGACAGATCGACATCATTGGGTAATGGCTGCCCTGTGTAAGCATGTAGAAATGCTTCACAAAGCAGTTCACTGTTAGTGGCATGGCGCAGGTTATTGACCTGGCGACGAGTGCGCTCATCCGTTAGCACTTTCAGTACTTTTAACGGAATAGACACAGTGATTTTTTTTACTTGTTCGTTTTTCTTCCCGTGTTCAGCGTAAGGGCTGATGTACTCGCCATTCCATTCAGTCATGTTGCACCTGCTATGTCGCTAATTCGCTGCCGATTTTAAACTCTTACACCCTACAGTCAAATACAGAGCCATAATACTGTATCACAAAAACGGAATTCTATACATTTGGACGTCTAAACGTCTTTATGCCTATTGACGCCAAAGGGTGACTTGGTAGAATTTAGCCATCCAGACATCTTTATGGTGTTTCTCGAAAAGAATTTAAGGAGTCGAAAATGACAGTACGGAAAATGGCCACTATCGCTGTCCGTCAGGGTATTGAGTCCGATAGCCAGCATGGTGCAGTGGTTCCGCCCATCTATCTTTCGACCAACTATGCTTTTGACGGCCATAAGCAGCCACGGCAGTTTGATTACAGCCGTTCCGGTAATCCCACCCGCAATATTCTCGGCAATGCCATTGGTGAGCTGGAACAAGGGTGCCCAGCGGTGATCACTGCCAGCGGCATGGCAGCCGTGACTTTGGTGGTCAGCCTGTTGGGGCCAGACGACCTGCTGGTGGTGCCTCACGACTGTTACGGTGGTTGTTATCGACTGTTTACCAATCTGGCGAAAAAGGCCAGTTCCAGTTGGCTGTGGTAGATCAAACCGACACCGAAGCATTGCAGCAGGCGCTTGCCCGTAAACCTAAAATGGTGTGGCTTGAAACTCCATCAAATCCTTTGCTGCGCGTCATTGATATAGCCGCCGTGGCCGCAACCTGTAAAAAAGTGGGCGCGCTGCTGGTGGCCGATAATACTTTCCTGTCACCCGCGCTGCAGCAGCCATTACAGTTGGGGGCCGATATTGTGGTGCACTCCACCACCAAATATATCAATGGTCATAGTGACGTCATCGGTGGTGCGGTAATCGCCAAAGATCCAGCGCTGGCTGAACAGCTGCACTGGTGGTCTAATACGCTAGGGCTAACCGGTGGTGCTTTTGACAGTTATCTGACGTTGCGCGGTTTACGGACACTGGCATTACGTATTCAGCAGCACCAGAGTAATGCCGCTAAAATCGTCGAACTGTTGCAACACAGTGCCCAGGTGCAGCAGGTGTATTATCCGGGATTACCAGAGCATCCTGGTCATGCAATTGCGGCCAAACAACAGCAGGGATTTGGTTCCATGGTCAGTTTTGAACTGATAGGTGGCGATGCTGAAGTCACCGCATTTCTCGGTGCTTTACACTATTTTTCTGTGGCAGAAAGCCTCGGCGGTGTGGAGAGCCTGGTCGCCGTGCCCGCCACCATGACTCACCGGGCGATGGAGCCCGCTGCTCGCGCCGAAGCGGGTATTAAAGATACACTTATTCGCTTGTCTGTTGGCATTGAAGATCCGCAGGATCTGTTGGACGACATTGCTGCGGGTTTAGCCGCAGTTGCCGCTTGTTGAGTTGGGGAGCATTGATTGATGGCACGTAGTCACTTACATAAATTTGGTGGTAGTAGTCTTGCCGATCCTGACTGTTACCGGCGGGTGGCCCACATCCTGCTGACCCACGGGCGGCCTGATGATCTGATAGTGGTTTCTGCCGCAGGCAAAACCACTAACTTCCTGTACAAACTGCTGGCACTGCGTGAGCAAGGCCAACTGTGGCAGGAAGAATTGCAGGTGCTGATGAGCTATCAGCAAAACCTGATTGAGCAGTTATTGAGTAACTCACAGGCAAGGCAGTTGCGGGAACGCTTAGCCAATGATCGCGCCACGCTGATGAGTCTGCTGGCGCTGGATATACGTAGCGACTATCAGTGCAACCAAGTGGTGGGTTTTGGTGAGCGTTGGTCAGCCCGGCTGATGGCGGCATTGTTACGCGAATCTGGCGTGGCCGCCAGCAACATTGATGCGCGCGGTCTGCTGGTTGCCGATGAAGCCGCCGTGCCGAAAATCCGTGTCGAAGAATCCCGCGCCAAGGTGCAGCAAATGCTGCAACAACACCCCGATGAACGGCTGGTGGTCACCGGTTTTATCTGCGCCAATCCGGCCGGAGAGATGTTACTGCTGGGGCGTAATGGTTCTGACTTCAGTGCCACCTTGATTGCCAGTCTGGCCGACATTGATCGGGTAACAATTTGGACTGACGTTGAAGGGGTGTTTAACGCCGATCCTAACAAAATTCAGGACGCCAGATTACTGCAAAGCATGTCGCTGGCAGAGGCTGATCGGTTGGCACGGCTAGGTTCCCCGGTATTGCATTCCCGCACCTTGCAACCGCTGTATAACACGCAAGTGAGTTTGGCGGTGCGTTCCAGTTATGCGCCGCAAACCGATTTTACGCTGGTGGCGCCGCACAACGATGTTGCCAGCGCACCGGTTGTGACTAGCCTCGATGAAGTGCTGACGGTTACGCTGCAACTGCAATCCTCATGGGAAACACTGGCCGAAGCGTTAGAACATGCCGGGTTGCAACCCTTAGCACATTGGTCGTTGGGTAAACAGAAACATGAATTGGCATACACACTGGAATCCCGTAAACAGCTGTTGGCCTTGTTACAGCAACTCACTGACACGCTAGGGATCAGCGATATTGAAAGCCATACCGGTTTTGGGTTGGTGGCGCTAGTGAGTGCCGCAGCAGCACAATATCGGCGCAGTTTTGCACGGTTGCTGAGCCGCGAAGCCCGGCCTTTGTATCAGGATGCTTTAAGTCTGGTGACCTTAGTGCCACTACAACAGGTGGCCTTGCTGACCCAGAAAGTCCATCGTCGCTGTGCGGGCCCGCGCAAACGTGTCGGCATCATTTTGCTGGGCGTTGGTAATATTGGTGAAGCCTGGGTGACATTGTTTGGCAAATCTGCCGCGCAACTCAACCGCCAGTTGGAAGCCGATGTGGCGCTAGTGGGATTGGCTAGCTCCAGCAAAGCTCTGTTTTGCAATGCGGGTATCGCAGTCACCGATTGGCAGGCACGCTTTGAGGCAGAAGCCACACCGTGGCAATACGAGCATCTGTTTGAACAAGCGGATGCGCTTTCATGTGATGAATTGATTGCACTCGACATCAGCGCCAGCGCTAGTTTGACCTTGCAGTACCCGGAGTTTTTGCTCACGGAATTCACATGGTCAGCGCTAACAAACTGGCCGGTTCTGGGCCATTGGCCTTCTATCGTGAACTGAAGCAGATGTTGGGAAATCGCCGTTTGTTCTGGCGCTACAATGCCAGTTGCGGCGCTGGCTTGCCGGTGCAGCATGCGCTCAATGATCTGCATAATAGCGGCGATCAGGTGCAGGCAGTGGGCGGGATCTTTTCCGGCACACTCTGCTGGTTGTTTGAAAACTACGATGGGGTGCGACCATTCTCGGAACTGGTGTTAGAAGCCAAAGCGCTGGGTATTACCGAACCAGACCCTCGCGATGATCTTTCTGGCCGCGATATGCAGCGCAAGCTGTTAATTTTGGCTCGGGAAATCGGCCTGGAACTGGAGCTGGAAGATATCCGCCTCAGTTCATTGGTGCCCGCACATCTGGCCGAGATTTCAACCGCGGATTTCCTGCAACGGCTACCTGAGCTGGATAGCGAACTGGCACAGCAGTATGCAGCGGCCAATGAGCAGGGCAAGGTGCTGCGTTATGTGGCGGCATTGGAACGCACCGAGCAGGGCGCCAACGCTGAAGTGGCACTGCAATGGGTGGAACCGAGCCATCCCTACGCTAACCTGACACCTGGCGATAACGTGTTTGTTATCCGCAGCGCGTTTTATCAGGGCAACCCGCTGATCATTCGCGGCCCCGGCGCTGGCCGTGAAGTCACCGCCGCGGCAGTGCAGTCAGATCTCGTACAGATCTGCCGCGATTTGTTAGAAGATTAATATGGCACCGATGTGCCAATTCTTCTATGCAAATAAGGCTCCTGAGGGAGCCTTATTATTTCGGGTCGTATGTGCGCGAACGTGTGAGCGCCGCAGGGGGACGTAGACCCCGAATGACGCGGCTTGTTATGTGTGAATTTCAAATCGAAGCTCCCTGCCGAATATTTTTATGCAACCGATATCGCCTTCAAGCACAAATCCTTCGTTTAAAACTATTAAAGAATCTATGTTTCCGTAGTCAACTGAACCACCAGCATCTGTGGATGTAATCACTGCATCTTTTGCCTTTAAACCAGATACTGCTTTTACATTTTCAAACCATAAGATCGCTTTACGATAGCAAGTATATTCATCGGGTTTTGGTTCAACGTTATACGCTGAATCTGGCCATATGCTCACTTCCAACTCAAAAGACAAACGATCACTTTCATGACTCCAATCCAAAATGAAAGAGTCATTTAGATCAATACCCTTAAAAGTTTCCAACTGACGCCAATCCATGTTCATTCACACATAACGCCTAAATTTAGCGCGGAAAGCCGCGCAGCTGGTTGACGTCGCAGCCAGCATTTTTTGCTGGCGTTAAATTTTGTTTGTTATGTTTTGGGTAATTGAACCCAACCAAGCAAAAGCAAAACAGCGTATGTTAGTACGCCACCACAAACAGCTATAAAAATTAATCCAGCAGGCTTTTGATACCAACTTAAAATATTCGGTTTATGATGTTCAAGCGCGGCAAGTGCAGAATTAACCCGTGGAATTAAAGTATTTGGAGGTGTAAATTGACTTTGGCAACTAAGTAGAAATGTTTTTAACCTATTATATTCGGCTAACGTCAAGTTTGGCTTAGTAGCATCAGAAATTGCTTGTTCAACATCTTTAATCCGCAATCTATCTCTCCTTAATTTACCCAAGCAATATACAAATTAAAAATACTTATTTTTTGTCACTCCGTTCTTCACGCTAAATGACATTGCGTAAGCCATCATAGAGGACTCTGCATCTTCATATGTTTTTGCATGTCGAGACGATGGGCTATAGCCGCCCCATAAATGACTAATATCCCAAGAGTAAGCACCCATATTAGCTATAGGCTCCAAATCACGCATGATCCGTGACTTTAAAGATTCCTCTATGCCATCGACATGAAAAATAAACTCTTTAACAATTTCTCTTGGGGAACTGACCATGGTATTTCTCCTGATTAAACATAACGCCCGCAGCACGGGAAAAATTGGAGCGCAGCGAAAATTTTGTCCAAGTGCCAGCGCTTGTTACATTGATGACTTGAGGTGATGCGCATTCTTTTTAACCTCTTCCGCCAGGCCTTTAACTTGTTTCATAGCACCAGTTGAAGATTCAACCTCGATGGAAGCTACGGACTCTAAATTACAAGTTCCGAAATCGAAATTGGTACTATCTAGCAAGAATTCAAAAAACTGGCTTTCGCTTAAGCATGGGTGGCCAAGATCACGATTCTCAAAAGGTGAATCCGCTCTCTGGCCTATAGAGTTAGTGATTCTAAATTTATGAACTTGCCCGTCTGTACAAGTAAAGACAAGGGAATACAGCGTTATTGGTCTTCGACCGGAATTCACGACTTTTATGTAAATACCATCGACCATATTGTCAAAGCTTTCCCTATATGAACCAGATACATCAAAACTTGTCCGATCACGAAACATGACGTAGAAGGCAATGCAAAGGCTTGCCACCGAAATGCAGATGCTTATGTAGGGCAATGCCTCTTTCATGCTCATGATAGTCGACTTACCCCTTCAACGTAACAGCTTATTAGTGCGCATGCGCGTTTACCTCGTTGGACCAGTGAAAACGCGCACAGTTAACTATCTGTATACAAAAAACTTATCAGCATTCTGTTAAATATACTATCTGGAAAAACGCGCACGCGCGTTTCCCAAACCTATTATCTAATCCGTGAAATTTATAGGTGACTGATTTTAAGCCTATTTATTTGGGCTGAAATGTGAAAACGCGCACGAAGGTAGGATAAAAATTGTTCAATATCGCCATCATTTGAATATGACTGTATGCCTGTCCAGCTTTTAGGCATTGCAAAGAATGGCAACATTTGAGTGAAATGAGTGAAAAGTTATAGGCGAGAATGTCTGCGTTTGACTACGTCACAGACAACGAGTTAACTCGCTTTGGGGCATTCTTAATCTAAGATGCAGCGGCATTTGGGAAATGAACTACATCCCCAAAATTCGTGTCCTGCATTGCTGCCTGATTTCACTGTTCTAAGTACCATTGGCTTGCCACATTTAGGGCATATTTTTTGTGTATGAACTTCTGCTTCATCCATAACATGTGATGTTAGTTGCGCAGTGTTGGTCTCATTTCCATCACTATAGGCTTCTGGCGCAATGATAACCTCGCTATTTGCGATACGGTCTGAAGTGCTTATTGCATCTTTAATCAGCTGCCTAAGATCGGCAATGACATAAGCTCTTGCGGCTTTAATCCTGAGTAAAGAAAATCCAGCTGATGCACATGCACTATTTACGAACTCATCACGTTGCTGAGCTTTTTGGTGTTATGACTCACATCATCAAGTTCAACGCCGAGTATTAGCGAGCAATCGTCTTTATTGCATAGAACAAAATCAAAGTGCTTTGACGACACTTTATTAAATGCCCGTTGCCAGTTTCTTCGATTCATTCCTGATATAGGCACCAGCACATCTGCAATCCGCACTTTAGCAAATACCAAAGCATCATTTCCTACTGCTTGAACTAATGCGCCAAAAAAAGAACGTTCAGCTTTTGTTAGTAAGTATTGCGTTGATTGATATGAGTATGCGGCTTGATGCGGTTTACTACCTAAAAGCTGTGGAGCGACGAGCAGAACGATAAAAACCAGCATAAATAGCAGTGCAATATCCATATTTAAATCTGTCCAATTCATGTTGTAAGCGGCTAATTGTAGATACTCTGTAGCATTACTAAAATTGGGTCAATAGTTCAGGACATAACCGTCACCATGGAAAGGTCTCAGCACAGAATGGGATATTTCATGTTAAAGACGGCAACATCCAATCGGAATGTGACCATTTCAGACAATACTTTAGTACTCAGGATGGATCATCATTACCCATTATGAGTCACTGCTTTCTGCAATGGTGGCGATCTTTAGGCTTGACTTCGACGTGAGTTTCTCTAGTATACGGCCATATAGACGTCCAAACGTCCAGATAGATAAATTGAGGAAGATTTCGATGGCTTTTCACCACGCCCAATATGCCAGCTCGCTGAATCAGAGCCTTGCCGAGCTTAACGGCGATATCAATGTTTCCTTTGAGTTTTTTCCGCCAGCCACTGAGGAAATGGAAACCTTGCTGTGGAACTCCATCCAGCGTCTGCAACCACTGCAACCTAAGTTTGTCTCGGTGACTTATGGCGCTAATTCCGGTGTCCGTGACCGCACCCATGGGGTGATTGAACGCATCCAGAAAGAAACCAACCTGGTCGCAGCGCCCCATCTGACACTGGTGGACGCCAGTGATGAAGAGTTGCTGCAACTGGCAAAAAACTATTGGAACAGTGGCATCCGTAACATAGTGGCGTTGCGGGGTGATTTGCCAGAAGGCAGCGCCAAGCCCACCCGTTTTGCGGCCGATTTGGTGCGTTTGCTGCGCAGCGTGGCCGACTTTGATATCTCGGTGGCGGCATATCCTGAAGTGCATCCTGATGCGGCCAACGCGCAGGCGGATTTGGTAAACCTTAAACGAAAAATTGATGCTGGTGCCAGCCGGGCTATCACCCAGTTTTTCTTCGACATTGAAGCTTATCTGCGCTTTCGCGACCGTTGTGTTGCGGCGGGCATTGATGTGGAAATCGTACCGGGGATCTTGCCGGTCACTAACTTCAAACAGCTCAAACGTTTTGCGGGCATGACCAACGTTAATCTGCCGGGGTGGTTACACCAGCAGTTTGACGGGCTGGATGAAGATCCTTCCACCCGTTCGCTGGTGGGTGCCAGTGTGGCTATCGATATGGTGAAGGTGCTTTCGCGTGAAGGTGTGAAAGATTTCCATTTCTATACCCTGAACCGGGCAGAGCTAACTTACGCTATCTGCCATATCCTCGGGGTTCGTCCGAAAGCGGCGCAATAAGCCTCGGCTGCTGCTGAAAAAGCCTGCAATTGCCAGGCTTTTTGGTTGCTGATGACACGGGTTACAGGCGGAACTGCCCCAGCAATTGCTGTAACCTGGCGGACAGTTTTGCCAGTTCACCGCTGGCTTCGGCAATCTGTGCGGCACTATCACTGCTGTGCGCCACTGCATCGTTGATATTACTGACGTTATGATTGATTTCTGCCGATACCGCTACCTGTTGATTGGCGGCGCTGGCGATCTGGATATTCATTTGAGTGATGGTTGAAACGGCGCTGCGGATCTGTTCCAGTGCGTCACCGGCTTTACCCGCCTGCTGTACACATTCATCGGTTGTCTGATTACTCTGCTGCATTACCGTTACCGCCGAACGGGCACCCTGTTGCAGATTCTCGATGATTTGTTGGATCTCTGCGGTGGATGCCTGAGTGCGGCTCGCCAGCGAACGAACTTCGTCGGCCACTACCGCAAAGCCTCGGCCTTGTTCACCGGCGCGCGCCGCTTCAATCGCCGCATTTAACGCCAGCAGATTCGTCTGTTCAGCAATGGTGCGGATCACCTCCAGCACGGTATCAATCGCTTGGCTGTCCTGCGCGAGTTGGTCGATGGTATTAACCGCGTTACCAATCTCCTGTGCCAGACTATCGATATGTGCCTCCACCTGCTGCACCACCTGTTTACCAGCATCACTGGCCTGATTGGCTTGTTCCGCTGCGGTTGCCGCATCGGTGGCGTTGTGTGCCACTTCCTGCACTGTTGCTGCCATTTCATTCATGGCAGTGGCCACTTGCTCAGTTTCTTGCTGCTGCTTATCGGTACTACGGCGGCTATCTCCGGTGATCCCCGACATTTCCTCAGCAGAGGTTGCCAGCGATTCGGTCACCTGCGCCACACTTTGCATGGTGCTGTGGATTTTGCTGGCGAAGCGGTTGAAGGCCTGTGCCAGCTCGGCAATTTCGTCCTTGCTGTGCACCTTGATGCGCAGGGTCAAATCACCTTCACCTTCCGCAATATTGTTCATGGCACGCGTGGCTTCGCCGATAGGGCCGGTGATGCTGCGGGCGATAAATACCGCAATGGTCGCACCAATCAACAAGGCCAGCAAACCAATCCCTGCTAATTTAAGGTTGATATGCCACAGCGCCTGTTCGGTATGGCTGCGATCCATAGCGATCGCCAGCACGCCAATGGCTTTACCGGAAAAGTCCTGAACTTGATGCAGATAAACCACATGACTGAGGTGATTAATGTCACTACGAAAATGTGCTGTTTGCCCTTGCATCACCTGCATGAGCAACTTGCTGTTGGTAAACTGCGGCAGTTCAAAGGTGCCAGCAAAGCGCTTGAAATCACTGCCATTAGGGATCAGCAAGGCAATTTCTGCTTGGTAATTTTGCTTGAATTCATCAAAGAATGGCTGCCCAAATGACATGCCAAACTCCACTGAACCGATATGTTTGCCGTTATAGCTGACGGGCGCCAATCCACGGATACCAAGTCCAGCAACGCCTTTTTCCAGCCCCATTATCGGTTGGCGAGTGTTATTGGTCTGCACGACGGTTTCACGGAAAGAAGACAGATCGTCACCAAACTTTTCGGGTTTATGTACCCTTAAAAATGAGGTGGCAGGTGGGGTGTGAAACTGGAACTGTTGCACTGCAAATTCCTGTTTCAGCGGCTTGAAAATCAGTTGGCTCCGGGCATTGAGTTGCTGCCGCTGCCCGCTGGCAAACTCCGCTTGCATCTCTGGGGTATTGGCGACCACAGTTGCCAGCGCTTCGGCTAGCTTGCCTGAACTCTGGATTTCGGCAGTGGCCGTCTGATACAGCTTTTGCAGTTCCCGCTGTTCCGACCGCGCGATTTGTGTTGTGAACTGGGATAACACCAGTGGCATGATGAACGTCATCACCACCAACAACATGACACATACCCCCAGAATGATGCGGGTGCCTACCTTTAGTCTGGAAAACACAGTCAACCCTCCGGACAGAAAACAACTCAATAAGCACCAAGTATAAACAGTCAGATTTTTCTCAAGTGTGTGAAACAACTGCTTTTTTAATGTTATTTGTGGGGAGATACGCAATATTCGCCGTAGATCACCTTTCTGGTTTTACGGCGGGCTATTTACTTAGCAAGCTAAATAAATATAATACTTAGCCTGCTAAATATTTAGGAACCCATGATGGATAAAATGCGCGATCATCTGCGCGAACTGTCATTGGCTGAACATCTGGGGCGTAGCCACAGATTATGGCGCATGGCAGCGGATGCGGAACTGGTACCTCTGGGATTAACCCATCCACGTTGGACAGCGCTGTGGAAGCTGCGGCGTATGGGCGATGGTGTTGCTCAGAAAGCGTTGGCAGATGAGTTGGAGATTGAACTGCCATCGTTAATGCGTACCTTGGCACAACTGGAGCAGCAACAGCTGATCCGCCGCCATTGCTGTGATCAGGATAAACGTGCCCGTATTGTTTGGTTAACCGATGCCGGACGGCAACTGCTGGAGCAGATGGAAACCCTGATTATACAGGTGCGTTTAGAGCTGCTGGAAGGTATCAGCGAAGCCGAATTAAGCCAGTTTGAACAGACATTGCAACGTATTAGCCACAATGCTCAACGCAAGTTAGCGGCTAAAAAATAACAGATTCAGGAGATTTACCCGTTCTATGACGCCAGACCAACAGTTTGCCCGCATGATCAAATTATCCATGTTCGGGTTTGCGATGACGTTTGCCTATTTCATGTTGGCGGATCTGAAAATTCCGCTGACACCGCAGGCGATGGCTACTCATTTAGTCACTAAAGTTGCACCACAGGTGGCTGGCAAGGTGGTGCAGGTGGCCGTGCATAACAACCAGCAGGTACAGCAGGGTGAGTTGTTGTTTGTGATTGATCCACAGCCTTATCAGCTGGCATTGCAGCAGGCCCAATTAGCGCTGGAACAAGCGCAGCAGGATAACGCCGAATTGGACGCCTCTATTGCGGCGGCGCAGGCTAGTGTTACTGCCAGTGATGCAGCGCTGGCACAAGCCCAGCGCGAGGCTAAGCGTTTGGCCGCCTTGTATGATGAACACAGTGTGTCGCGTCAGAGTCTGGAACAGGCGCAGACCACAGTACGTACTGAGATGGCGGCGTTGGCATCGGCACATGCACAACTGGCAAAGCTGCGAGTTTCGCGTGGCTTGCCGGGGGAGCAGAATCTGAAACTGCGCCAGGCACAGAATCAACTGGCGACAGCGCAATTGAATCTGGCCTATACCCGTGTGACCGCCGCTGAAGACGGGGTGGTCACCAACCTGCAATTACAGCAGGGCAGTGTGGTTAACGTGGCAACGCCTGTGCTGGCTTTGGTGTCGCAACACACCGATATTATTGCGGATTTTCGTGAGAAAACCCTTAAGGATATCGCTCCTGGCAGCGAAGCCTGGGTCGCATTTGATGGTGAACCTGGGCGTCTGTATGCCGCAACCGTCAGCAGTATTGATGCGGGCGTTAGCGCCGGCCAGTTTGCCGCCGATGGTTCGCTGGCAACGCCAACGGAATCTGACCGTTGGGTGCGTGACGCGCAACGGTTGCGACTGCACCTGGATTTGCGTCAGCACGAACAATTACAGTTGGCCGCCGGAGCGCGTGCGACCGTGCAGTTGCTGCCTGAACACGGGGTCTTGCGGTTTCTGGCGCACTTGCAGATCAAGTTCATTAGTTTGCTGCACTATATCTACTGAGGCCGCAGATGTTATTGCGTAATCAGCCGTTGACGGCAAATGATCTGCGACAGTGCCTGCGAGTGGCCTTTGGTGCCACTCTGGGTTTTGTTCTTTGTAAGTTGATGAACTGGAACTACGGCGTATTTTATGTAGTGACCCCCATGCTGTTATTGGGGCTGGTGCCGACCATGAATGGCCATGCCGCGCGGCAGTTACTGGCCGCCGGGGTTGTCAGTGGTATTGAAGTGGGGATTGTCGGTGGCCTGTTCGGTGGGCATCCAGGCTTGATGACACCGCTGGTGTTCCTGTTGTTTCTGTATCGTTTTGCCTGTATGTCGAAGGGCAGTCTGTTCCTGTTTGGCGCCAATGGCGTCATTAACCTCAGTATCATGCTGCATTTTGCCAGCTACCCGGTGACAGATCTGAACGATCTGATCTGTAGCAATCTGCTGGCTTGCGTGCTGTCCGTAATTATTGCCTATCTGATGACGGCATTATTTCCTGATGTGACAGCTCGCGCCGCCCACAGCGCTGAACCCAAGCAACCCCATAGGATGCGGCATGAAGCGCTGCTCGGTGCCAGCATGGCAACGATTTCATTTCTGGTGTTTCAGCTGTGCGATCTGAAAGACTCATTGTCTGCGCAGGCAACCACCTTGCTGCTGTTATTTCCCATGCACTGGAATGGTGCGCTGGGCTATGCCAAAAAACGCGCGATGGGCACCATTCTTGGGGTGATTTATGGGCTGTTGGTGCAGTTATTACTGTATGACTGGTCAGGGCTACTGCTGCTGGTCGCGCCGCTGTTATGGTTGGGCACCATGTTGTTTGCGCAGGCGCATGTGAAAGAAGCCGCAGGCTCAGGTGTAGGTTTTGGTGCCATGACCACCTTAGGTATTCTGTTTGGTCAGTATCTGACACCCGGCAACGACCTGTTCTTTAGCGCGCTATACCGTATCTCCAGCATCATGGGCGCCATTGTTGGCACGCTGTGTATCTGCTACTTAATCCATCGCTTGCTTAATAGCTTTGACGCTACCCGCTTCGGGCAATAAGCGGTTTTCGGCCATGAAAAAGGAGCCATGAAGGCTCCTTAGTATTGGAACTTGAGCGTATTACTCTTTGCGCTCACGGCGTTTAGGACGACGTTCGCCTTCAACACGAGGTTTGCTACGTTCAGTGCGTGGGCTGCGTTCGCGCTCAGAATAGCCGTGTCCTTCGTCGTCGTGCTTACGGCTGCGACGGGGTTTGCTGCCAGTATCCATTTGGGTGCCGACTTCTTTGATATTGATCGGGCGGCCACAAACGCGCACTTTTTTCAGGTGCAGCAGGATATCTTTTGGCATACCGGCTGGCAGATCTATGGTGGTGATCTGATCAAACAGTTGGATCTGGCCGATGTAACGGCTGTCGATATTGGCTTCGTTGGCAATAGCACCAACGATGTTACCTACACCAACCCCATGATCGCGGCCTACTTCCAGCATGTAACGGCACATCTTGATGTCTGGATTGTCTTTTAGCGTGTCAGCGCTGCCAAGATCGGTTGGCGTGGCGCGATTGCTGCTGCGACGACGGTTGCTACGGTCATCACCGCTCTGGAACTTGCTGTCTTGCACATCACGCTGCCGCTCCTGCATGGCCGGCAGTTGCAGTGGACGTTCTTGCTGTACCTGATACAACAAAGCCGCGGCTAGGATATCGGTATCGACTTCCAGTTGCTGGCATAGCTGTGCTACCGCGCCTTTCATAAAGTCGAGCTGTTGACCATTGATGACTTCAGCCACCTGATCGCCAAGACGGGACAAACGACGTTCCGCTACGGTTTCTGGGCTTGGGACTTTCATCGGTGAGATACGGCTGTTAGTGGCCTTTTCGATCATCCGCAGCATGCGCATTTCACGATTAGTCACAAACAGGATCGCCATACCACTGCGGCCAGCACGGCCAGTACGACCAATGCGGTGTACGTAAGCTTCGGTATCGTAAGGGATATCGTAGTTGATCACATGACCGATACGTTCTACGTCCAGACCACGTGCCGCTACGTCAGTGGCGATCAAAATATCCAGTTTGCCATTTTTCAACTGGTCAACGGCGCGTTCACGTGCTTGCTGGTTCATATCACCATGCAGCGGTGAACAGGCATAACCGCGGGCATCGAGTTTTTCAGCCAACTCAACACAAGAGTTACGGGTACGCACGAAGATGATAATACCTTCGGTGTTTTCCACTTCCAGCACTCGCACCAAGGCTTCCAGTTTGTTGTGCTGTGACACCTGAATAAAACGCTGTTCAATTGAGTCAACGGTCGCATGGCTAGAGGCAATACTGATGTTGATTGGACTGGCCAGATGCTTGTTAGCAACACGTTTGATCTGCTCAGGCATGGTGGCAGAAAACAGCGCCAGTTGGCGGTCATCTGGAGTCTGATCAAGGATCCATTCGATATCATCGATGAAACCCATTTTCAGCATTTCATCCGCTTCATCCAGTACCAACGCTTTGATGGTATCGAGTTTGAGTGTGCCGCGGCGCATGTGATCCATGACCCGACCTGGTGTACCAACCACTACCTGAGGGCCGCGACGCAGCGCCTGTAACTGTTGGTGCATGCTTTGCCCACCATAGATAGGCAGTACATGAAAGCCCTTAAGGTATTTGGCATAACTGGTGAAAGCTTCTGCGACCTGTACGGCCAGTTCCCGGGTTGGCGCCAATACCAAAATCTGCGGGGCGGTTAATTTATGATCAATGGCGTTGAGTAACGGTAAAGCAAAAGCACCGGTTTTACCGGTACCAGTCTGAGCCTGGCCCAGAATATCTTTACCCTCCATTAGAGGTACGATACTGGCGGCCTGGATAGGGGTTGGATGCTCGTAGCCCAATTCGTTCAGGGCGCGCAGCAACTCCTCGGAAAGCCCGAGTTCACGGAAAGTCAGTTCACTGGATGACATTAGATTGTAGCCTTGTGGGTGCGTTGAAAACGCAAAAGAATTTTACAGCAGGAAAATCAACCCCGCGTCGACTTTCCATTTCAAAAGCGGCGGATTATAACGCTATGCGCAACAAATATCCAGCGCTGTTGCCAAAGTATAGTGTAAATTCGCCACCAGTCTGTAGAAAAAGAACACTTCCTTACCCTTGGCGTGTTGGGTAAGGAAGCTGGCGAAAACACGCTAGTGCCAGTAACGGCGCTAGCTGTGGCCCAAGTTGCGCTACCGACCATAGCGCATGCGTTATGGTTGCTCCTCAGTTATTTGTTGTGCCAGCTGTTGCAGGTATGGCGCCACGCTGGCATCCGCCCAGTCAACATACCCGCGCACAAAGCCAACGAGTTCTCCATTACCATTCAGTAAAAATGTGGCCGGGACGACATCGGTGGGCAGAATGTCTGCCACTTGCTGCTGTGGGTCGAGCCATAACTGTGGAAACTGTAATTGGTGCTGTTGCAGAAATGGCGGCACTAAGGTCAGATCTTCATCAATCGATAGTGGCACTACGCTGAGCTGCTGTGGATCGAGTTGCGGTATTAACTGTTGTAGATGCTGTAAGTCACGCACACACAAAGTGCACCAGGTGGCCCACAGACTGAGCACTGTCATGCGCCCATTATTTTCGGTGAATGTATGGGGTGTGCCTTGCAAGTCTCTCAGCGTAATCGGTGCTAAAGGTTGCGGGTGTTGCAGCGTTACCAACTGCCGCAGCACCATAGGCTTGGGCAGCGTATGCGCGTTGGCTTGTGCGTAATCTACCGACAGTAGCCATAGCAGTAGCAATAGCCAACTTAAATAACGTTTCATGCGGTTTTTTCTCCTTGACGGCGCCCGAGTACTAACAAGCTGCCGCAGCCCAGAACCAGCAAGACCGGCGCTATCCATAGCAGTGCTGTTGCTGGCGTCAGTGCCGGTTGGTAGCGAATGCGTTCACCATAGCGCTGCACCATGAAGTCGATGATCTGCTCTTGGCTTTGGCCTTGTTGCAGCATTTGGTAAATCTGTGCTTTCAGCTCTGCGGCAATAGGCGCTTCCGATTCATACAGACTCTGGTTGATGGCGGCTGGGCAACGTAACGCCTTGGCAATGTCATTGCTGAGGCGGATGAGGTTTTGCTCGGCACTTGCTAGCGGCAAACTCAATAGCAGTGCCAAGGCCAGCAGTAGCGATAGCCGCTTATGGTGACTCATAGGCCACTCCTTGGTGCATGGTTTTATGGGGGATGACAATCGGCAACCGCCGATAAATGCGCGGGCAACAGGCGCACAAAGCGGCTGGCAGCAGTAACAATCCGCCTAGCCACAGCCAACTGATCAAGGGTTTGATGCTGATACGCACCAGATAAACGCCGGGTTCCAACTCTTGCCCAAGCGAGACATAAAAATCTTGTAGCCAGCCGTGGTATACCGCCGCTTCGGTGACTTCCATACCGTTGCTGCGAAAGGTCTGTCGCTGTGGCTGTAACTTAGTGAGCAACTGCTCTTGGCCGCGATACAGTTCTATTTCTGCGGCAATGGCGTGATAAGCCCGTTGCTCCAGCGTCAAGGTATCGCGGTAGACAAAACTGTAGCTGCCAAAGCTGCTATGCAGCGTGCGTCCCTGATCGGCACTCATGCGTAGCAGCGCTTCGGTTTCGTATTGACTACTGCAAGTGCCACCCAAAATTGCAATGGCGACCGCCACATGGGCAATGCGTCCAGCAATGGCGGGGTGCTTGGCATGTGGGTAAAACCACAGTTGGATTTCTGCCAGCAATAACCAACTGGCGGCGGCAATGCCCAGAAAAGTAAACCCTGGGCTGTGACCCGGAAACAGCAACACCCACAGCCCACTGAGTAGCAGCCAAGGCAGTAGCAGCCAAGCATTGCCATGTCGTCGCACAAAGCTCCAGCCCATCAGCAATGTCATCAGCAACAGTAGCGGGACAAAAATCATATTGAAATAGGGCGCACCGACCGACAAGGTGCCTAATCCCAACATGTCACAGAACAATGGATATAGCGTTCCAAGCAGCACGGAAAATGCGGCTGCCAGCAGTAATGCAATGCCTAATAGCAACGGAATTGCAGCGGCTTCGCCATAGCATTTCAGCTGTGAGCAGCGTCTGCCATAGAGCCATAACGCAGGTAGCAGAAACAACGCCATCAACAGCAACAGTAATGCGCCTCTTCCGCTGTTGCTGGTAAACGCATGGACTGATTGCACAATCCCTGAACGCACCAGAAAAGTGCCCAGCAGACAACTGCCAAAAGTGATGATCCCCAGCAGCAGGCTGAGCCGTGCCAGTTGTGGTGACGGCTGTTTGGGCAACAGGCAATGTAACAGGGCGCTGCTCAACAGCCAGGGAATAAACGCGGCATTTTCTACCGGATCCCAGAACCACCAACCACCCCAGCCCAGTTCAGTGTAAGCCCACCAAGCACCCAAGACATTCCCCGCACTGAGGAATAACCAGCTCAGCAAACTCAATTGTCTGAGCGCGCGCCACGCCTGATGAAATCTGCCATCCAGTAAAATAGCCACGCAGATGGCAAACAGCGCGCCTAGCAGTGCATAGCCCGCAAATAACAAAGGGGGATGCAGGATCAAACCGATATCTTGCAGAATCGGGTTGAGATCGCGCCCCTCTGGTGGCACGGCGGGCAACAGTCTGGCAAAGGGATTAGCGGTTAGCAGTATCACTATTCCAAATGCACCACTTAACGCCGCCAAGATCGCCAGCGCTTGCCGTTGTAGTTGTGGCAACTGGCTGCGCCGAAAATACTGTAGTAACCCGCCAAGCAGCAGTAACCACAGTAGCAATGAACCTTCGTGACTGCCCCAAACGGCGGCCACCTTATACAGTAGCGGTAGCTGGCTGTTGCTGTTATCGGCAACATAACGCACTGAAAAATCATCAGTAATAAAGCAGTAACTCAGTAACAGATAACTGGCCGTCAGTGTCAGCGTGGCACTATCGGCCAGCAACTGACTCAGCCTGAAGTTGCTGCGGTTGTGTGGTAGCCATAGCAGACTGCACGCTGTGCCCCACATCAGCGCTGTCGCCAGGATCAGTAATAAGTGTCCGGTTTCCGCCGTCATGTCCGTCTCCTTGTTTCCCGGTTCTGTTCCGGAAGTCCTGCTACTGCCGCTGAATCTAGCGGATATCCATCAGCAAACTGTGATCCCGTTGCGGTTGCCATCAGGCTTGTGAATTTTTCACAAATTCAGCCGGATTTTGAGATTTTTTGAGAGTTAAAAACCGTGGTTTTACAACTGAATTCTTCACAGTGATAAAAATTAAACCCATTGAAATAAAACAGTTTTTATCGTTTGAGAATTTCTGAGATGTGACAGATTTTTCAGTGTGCGCCAGCGCAGATTTTTACGGTGGAGGCTTGCCCATTATTGCCCGGTGTCGGCTCCGGGAGTGACCAACATGCAGGCTAGTTGTGGGGCACTGGCTGTTCCGGAACAGACCAACATCATTTAAAAATATGCGAGGAGAGAGTGATGAAACCATGGAACCCCAAAACAGTTGCTGGTGCACTGTTTTGCCTGGGCACTGCTATAGCAGTTGGCCCAGTGATGGCGAACTCTGACAGTAAACCGGGACATAACAACAAGAGCATGAGCGAAGCCGCGCTGGAAGTGATTGCTCACCCGGATCTGACAGAACCCACCCGCGGCGTGAAAACGCTGGACGATTATGTAGTGCAGGAAAAGGAGCTGTTCGACTTTTTGTTTGAGCACCATCCTATCTTTAAATATGCCGCAGAAGGCCGGATAAAGGGCAATATCAGGTATCTGACCGCGGCGAAGAGTACCTGGAAGCGGGCGGCAGTGCCAAATACGCCAAACGTGTCGGGCATCCTGCCGCCGTGCAATATCGTCTGGGGGCTAAGTCGATTCTGGATTATCCCAACAAGTTTGTTGGGCCGGAAAAATGCGGCGAGTGTCACCAAGTGCAGTATGAAAAGTGGAAACGTTCACGTCACGCCCAATCAATCCGTTTCCCAGGTGAACATCCAGAAGTGGATAACGATCTGAAGAAAAAACTGTACGGGTCGCAGGCATCAATTCTGGCGGACGGTATCACCCCTGACACCATCTATGCCACCATTGGCACACCACGTACCAAATACGGTTATATCGATAACTGGCTGGTGCGCGGTTCCTACCATATTGAAGGCGGTTTGCTGAAAGACGGTACTGGCACCTTGGTGGCCGGTGGTAACCAGTTCTCCCGTGGCTGGGCTGAGTGGTTGACCCCAGAAATGGCCAAAAAGATCAAAAAAGTGATTCCTGATTTCCCAACCGAAATGAAAGAGTTCGGCGGCAGTGGTTCGCACCAATGGGGGATGACTTCCTACGGCGCCAGCTATGGCAAGAACTTCCTGTTCCAGCCTGCCAGTTCCTACTGCGAGGTGTGCCACACCTTCAAATTTGACTTCAAAACTAAAGATGAATTTTTTGCCGCACTTGGCGATGCCAAGAAACTGCAAGAACACACCATCAGCCGTGGTATCGCTTGTGAAGAATGTCATGGCGCCGGTGGTCATCTGGCCGGCGGTATTGGCGGCGGAATGCCTTCCAACTGCGAACGTTGTCACCAGCGCTTCAATTACATAGATGCGCAGGCCGAAACTCCACAGGGCAAAGACAAACTGGAATATGCCTTTAACGCCAAGTTCAAGTCTGCTTGTCCTTCCTGTGGTACTGAAGGGGCGCAGATGTTTATGTCTGAACATTATGACAAAGGCATGCGCTGCTCTACCTGTCACGACCCACACGAAGTGACCGCTAACGACTGGAAATCGGGTTTCACCGTGCCAGGGCTGAAGAAACAGTGTGTGGATTGCCACGAAGCGCAGGCGGAAATGGCGCGTAATACTACAACTCACAGCAAATCTAGCTGTACTGCTTGCCATATGCCGAATATGGGTAGCTGTGAAAACTTCACTGCAATTCAGTATCCAGACCATGCCGGTTTCGATGCGGTGCGTAAGTCTCACCTGTGGAAAATTGACATCAGTCCAGATCGCAAGAGTCTGAATCCGCCAGAGGGCCAGCCACGTAAGAGCACTACCAAAGGCTGGACCATTGCCAAGGATGAAAACGGTCACGGTTATATCGACCTGATGTGGAGCTGTGCGCGTACCTCGGTTTCTGACCACGACGTGGTAGACAACAAAGGCTGTCATAGCCAGTTCCAGTCCAACATGGGCGCTTCACTGCAGTTCAAAGATCAACAGCAGATCTACGGCAAAGTGATGGCTTGGCAGACCCCGGTAAAAGACACCTTTGCCAAAGTGGAAAGTGCGGTCAAACAGGTCAATCGCCAGTTGCAGAAAGCCAATCTGTCAGTGGCTGACAAGACTCAGGTGTTGTTGCTGACTGAAAAAGCCAGCGATGCACTGGAGCTGGTCAGAAAAGACGGTTCCTGGGGGTTCACGCACCGCGTTACACCCGTCAGCGTCTGGATGCCGCATTGACCTACGTCACACAAGCGCAGGCCATTATCAAGGGCAGTAGCAAGCTGTAAATGTCAAAGCCAGGCTTCCGGTGTGATGCCGGAAGCCTGAGGAGGACGGAATCATGAGCAAGTGCTGTGGTTGGGTATTACTGCTGGGGCTGACCGCCATGAATGTGTGGGCGGGGGCGGTGGTGAACCGCGTCCAGCAGTGCGCTATGACCAAGAATTAAACCAGATTTCGATGCGGGAAGCTGAGTCGTTGCTGGGGCAACCCGGCGTGCATTTTTACGATGTGAATACTCTGGAAATCTGGGCCGATGGTTATATCCCCGGGGCGGTGTTTTTTAATGTGCGTGACTGGAAAAAACTGCTGCCGGAAAACAAGCAGGCAACGCTGGTGTTTTACTGCGTTAACCGCCTGTGTACCTCTAGCGTGCTAGCGGCCAGAGCGGTGATGAAACTGGGTTATACCGATGTACGACAAATGCCAGATGGGATCTACGGCTGGCGCATCTCCGGGCGACCGGTAGCCAAACCCTGATCTCGTTTTTAACGAGCAATAACATGGCAACAAGCAGGAGTCATTACTATGTGGCGTAACAGAATATTTTGGCTGAGTGGCCTGGCATTATGCGTCAGTGTCGCCAGCTATGCAGGTGAACTGAAAACCCAACAGGACAAAGAGTCTTACAGCATGGGACTGTCCTTGGGAAATTACCTGTCCAACGAGCTTTATCAACAGCAACAACTGGGAGCCAAGGCCGATGTGGCACTGGTGATTGAAGGTTTCGTCGATGCACTGAAAAACCAGGGCAAACTGACCGATGATGAAACCGTTAACCTGTTGAACCAACGCGCAGAAACCTTAAATCAGGCACGCGCTGCCCAGCGTAAACAAGTGGCGGAAAACAATCGCACCGCCGCCGCGGCCTTCTTTGAAAAAAATGCCAAGGTTGCCGGTGTTACCACTCTCAAAAGTGGCTTGCAGTATCAAATGCAGCAGCAAGGCACTGGCGATGTGCCCAAGCCAGAAGATGTCGTGACCGCCAAATACCGTGGCACGCTGCTGGATGGTACTGAATTTGAAAACAGCGGTGAGCAACCAGTACGTTTTGCGCTGATGACCATGATCCCAGGATTAGAAGAGGGGATCCGCCAATTACACACTGGTGGTAAAGCTCGCTTCTTTATTCCGGCGGCACTGGCATACGGAGCCGATGGTGTTGGCGAGGTGCCACCGCAAGCGGCGCTGATCTTCGATGTAGAGCTGGTCAAAGTGGAAAAACCGGCCAAGAGTCATGGCGGCATGATGCCGGGCATGTAACAGGAGACGGCGATGGAAACTGCTCTGCTGCTGTTAATACTGCTGTTGCCGCTGCTGCTGTGGTGGTTGGCGCGGCGTCATAGTGGCACTCAAGAACCCAGTTTCGGGGGCTTGGGGCTGGTGCTCTGCATCAGTATTTGTAGCGCCTTGGCTTATGTTCAACTGGGGGCTTTTGGCCAATGGCAGCAGGCTTATGTCGATCAGCACATCGACTTGCAACTGGCCGGGCGCATCACCGAGGCCCGGCGACAGTTAGCTAAAACACCGCAGCAACCGCAACTGATGCTGGAGCTGGTGGCGCTATACAACCAAGGCGGGCTCTACCCAGAAGCGGTGGCGCTGCAACAGCAACTGATTGAGATCCAAGGCCAACAACCTGAGCTGTTAGCGCAGTTGGCGGAGCTGCAATATTACCGCGATCAGCGGCAACTCAGCGACAGTACCTGTGAGTTGCTGGGGCAAGTCTTCCGTCAACAACCGGCACAGCTGCAAGCTCGTATGTTGCTGGCGAACGCGCTGTTTCAACGTCAGCAATATTTGCCGGCAATTGCGCAGTGGCAGTGGCTGTTAGCGCAGCCACAGTATGCCGATTACCAACAGCCGTTGCAGACGGCGATTGAGCATGCCCGTAAGTTGTTGCGCCAATCATCCAACCGCACGCTGGTGGCCGACAACCTCAGACAAGGATAAGGACAATACTATGATCAAATGGTTAGTTTTGGCGGCTGTGTTGTTATGCGGCTGCAGCCCAGCAGAACCGCAAAATCCCTATATGCCTGAAGCCATTCAGGCTCATGACCGTTGCCACCTGTGTGGCATGGTGATCCAACAACATCCTGGCCCCAAGGGCGAACTGTTGATGAGTGACGGCTTAGTGCCCAAGTTTTGCTCGACCCGCGATATGTTCAGCTTTGCTTTACAGCCAGAAAACCAGCGGCGCATCAAGGCGATGTATGTACACGATGCTGGGCGTACCGATTGGGAACATCCAGACGACAGTGCCTTTATCGATGCATCCCAAGCTTGGTATGTCTATGGTTCGCGCCGTAAAGGTGCCATGGGGCCGTCATTAGCACCATTCTCCAATCGCGAGGCCGCCGAGGCTTTTGCCGCGTCTTGGGGCGGAAAGGTGTTGAGCTATCAAGAGGTTAACCTCAGTTTGTTGGAGGGCGCATTAATGCGCTCAGGCAGATGATGCGTTGGGCGCTTATCGGATGCTTATGCTGTTGCGGCTGGTGCCAAGCGGCCAACTGGCAAGCACAGCCTGGGCAAGCACTGCAGCCATTGCTGGACAGCACCGCTGCCGGTGACACCCTAGTGTTGCCCGCCGGGCGCTATCCAGGGCCACTGACGATTTCTCACCCGCTCATCATACATGCGGTGCCCGGTGCGACGTTATTTGCGGATGGCAGTGGCAGTGCTTTGCTGATCAGCGCCGCAGATACGCAGGTCAGCGGCTTGACCATCCGTAATTGGGGTAGTGATGTTTTCAGCTTAGATGCCGGCGTGCAATTGTTGCCGGGGGCCGACCGTGTGCGCCTGAGCCGCTTGACCTTGCAAGGGCCAGGTTATGGCATCTATGCCGAAAAACTCATCGCACCGGTGATCGAAAATTGCCGCATTCTGGGCGAACACCGCCTGTATGTGCTGGATCGTGGTGATGGTATCGCCATGCGTTACGTCGAGGCGCCGCAGCTTCATCACAACCATATGCAGGATGTGCGCGATGGCATCTATCTGGAAGATGTCAGCCACAGCCGTGTTAGCCACAACCTGTTCCAAGGGCTGCAATATGGCCTGCACTATATGTATACCCACGATGACTTAGCCTGGCAGAACCGTGCCGAAGCGGTCAGTGGCGGTTATGCCTTGATGAGTTCCAGAGCCATTACCTTAAAGGACAACCAAGTCAGCGAGGCGGTGGACTTTGGCATTTTGCTGAATGTTACCCGCGATAGCCAACTGCTGGGCAATCGGGCGGTACAGGTGCGTAACTCCCGAGGTAAAGCAGAAGATGGCAATCTGGGGAAGGCCCTGTTTATCTATGATGCGCACGACAATGTGATCCGCGGTAATGATTTTGCGAACAGTGATATCGGCATCAGCGTGGCCCTGGGTGCCGAGGGCAATCACTTCTACGGCAACAGTATTAGCAACAACCAGATCCAGGTGCGCTATATCGGCACTCAAGCACTGGAATGGAGCCATGAACAACGCGGCAATTACTGGAGCAGCTATCAGGGTTGGGATCTCAATGGCGATGGTGTGGGTGAGCAGCCCTATCAGCCCAACGATGCGCTGGATAGATTGCTGTGGTTGTACCCATCAGCCCAGCAACTGCTTGAGAGCCCGATTGTGCAGCTACTGCGTTGGCTCAGCAGCGCGCTGGCATTGCAACCTAATGTGGGTATCACCGATTCGTATCCATTGATGCAACCCGCACCGTGGCAGGAGATAAATGATGCAGACCATTAATGCCTGCGAGCTGGCGATTTGCCTCGGCGGTCAGCCGCGATTACAACAGGTCAGCTTGCAGTTACACAGTGGTGAGCTGTTGGCGCTGCTTGGGCACAACGGTGCCGGTAAATCCACGTTAATCAAACTGTTATTAGGGCTGTATCAGCCAGATAGTGGTTCGCTAACCGTTTTGGGGGATAAACCCGGCAGACAGCCGTTGCAGGTGGGTTATCTGCCTGAAAATGTCAGCTTTTATCCACAGATGCAGTTGGGTGAACTATTGCAGTATTTTGCGGATCTGAAAGGGATTAATCGCCGTCGAGTCAAACAGTTACTGGCAGAGTTTGGCTTGCAGCACTGTGCCAAACAACCATTACGCGTATGTTCCAAAGGGGAGCGGCAACGGCTGGGGTTAGCTCAGGCATTATTGAGTCAGCCAGCGCTGTTGCTGCTGGATGAACCCACGGTTGGGCTCGATCCGTTAGCCTCAACTTTTATGTACCAGACCTTGCAAACGCTGCGCTCCCAAGGTTGCAGCATAGTCGTCTGCACCCATGAACTGGCGCTGGTGGAACCTGTGTTGGATCAACTGCTGATATTAGAGCATGGGCGAGTGGCCGCCAGCGGGACATTGCCAGCGCTGCAACAGCAGGCGCAACTGCCGTGGCAGATCCGGCTGCCATCGGGTCATGCTTGGCATACCGATCCGCTGTTGGCGCCTTGGCTGCGTGAGCAGCAGTTACTCTTTCCGGCATCATTACTGCCGCAATTAAGCCAGCGACTGACTCAGCATTGGCACTGTGTTGATTACCAGTTGCAGCCACCGGATCTGCGTCAGCTCTTCTGCCACTTTTTAGCTGGCACAGATGCAAGGGCAACACTGGCGGAGGCGGTATGAAAAATATGGTCTGTGTTATCGCATGGCGGGAATTACAGGAAGCTCGTCGCAGTCGCTGGCTATGGCTGGCGGCCTGCATCTTTGCCTTGCTAACCCTGGCCGTCACCTTTGGCAGCAGCGCTGTCAGTGGGCAACTGCGGTTACCGCCATTGCCACAACTGATGAATTCTCTGGTGACACTGAGCTGTTTTCTGCTGCCGCTGTTGGCCTTGTTGCTGGCGGCCGATGCGTTTGTTGCTGAAGCGGAAGCTGGCACTATGTTGCTGATGTTGACGTATCCCATCAGCAAGGCGCAGTGGCTGGCGGGTAAACTGTTAGGGCAGGGCAGCGCTTTACTGTTGGCTTGTCTGGTGGGCTACGGGCTGCTGTGGTTGTTACCATTATGGTCGTCCATTCATTGGCAACAGCTGTGGCGGCCATTGTTAACCTTGCTTTGGAGCGGCTGGCTACTGACGCTTATCTGTCTGCTGGCGGGTTACTGGGTCAGCCTGCATGTGCGCAGCCGCAACCAGGCATTGGCCTGGGTACTGCTGCTCTGGTTATTACTGGTGTTGCTGTACGATCTGGCCTTGCTGATTTTAGCCGTGGCTAGCGACAGCCATATGGCACCAGAACTGCTGCAATGGCTGCAACTGCTGAATCCCGCCAGTGGCTTTCGATTACTCAATCAACACCCTCGCCAGTTGCCGTCATTACTGCTATACCTGCAACCTTGGTTGTGGCTTGCCGGGTTATGGTGGCTGGCGCTAAGAGCATTTCGCCAGCGGCAGTTGTGACCGGGTTAACGCTGCGATGTTTATCCATGTTAGCCAAAGGGGTATTTGCGCAAATCATCACATTATCTGGGTGGTTCTACCGTTACTATGCGCCGTTGTATATCTGGCTCAAGGAGCCGAGTCTGCTAAAATTATCAAGGAGTTATGATGCAACCGCTCACTCCCTATTTGGCGCTCGATAACAAGGCTCAGCAGTTACTGGATCAGCGGGATAACTCGGTGATCCCATTGTCTTATTCGGAAGCGCAGATCCTGCATTGTTTGCTGGAAAAGCCTGAGGCGATTTTCAGTAAAGAGGCATTGCTGGCCGTCGGTTGGCCCGACCGGGTCGTGGCTCTGACTTCTCTGACGCAATGTATTAGTACCTTGCGGAAAAAGCTGGAACCTTATCCCGAGATCCAGCTAAAGACGGTGGCGCGCCGTGGTTATGAACTGACCATCTCCGCTAGTTCTCATGTGCATATGCTGGCGCTCAACGATGGTCGGGCGATCCGCAAAGCATTGGTGGGTGTGTCCTGGTCGGTGAAACTGTTTGGTATCACCTTGCTGACGCTGGTTTTATGTCTGTGGTGGTACTTCAGTGATGCCCATGTCATGCTCAAACATCTGCATCATTGGCCAGGCTGATAGGCAAATTCTGCTGAATGTCGGTGGTTTTCACGGCATGGCACGGCTGTATCATCTCGACAGTGTTACCTCGTTACATCCGTCAATGTGGCAGAAGCATCTGGCACCGGAAGGTAACCAAATTGAGGGGATGACCCACTTCGGTGCTTTTGCCGCAACAGATGGCAATAACTATTCCTTCACTATCTGCCCCGGTGCTGATACCGGTGAATGTGCTGGCGAGGGCATTATCAATATCACTGCGATCAAGGCCGAGCCTGCCGGGCTGAATATGCAGCAGTTTATTCCGCTCAGTAAGCAGATGGAGCAGCGCATTCGCTATAACCGGATTATTTTGCCGCCAGCTGAAAGTAACGCTGAAGTTACTGAACATAACTACCATGCCGATATCTATTTCCCGGTGGCGGGCGAACTGTTGGTACGTACCGATCTCAGCATGTCGCTGGTGTATGAAAATAGTGATAGCGGCCAGTTCTATTTTTCTGCCTGTCTGACCGATCAGAACTGCATCACTACCCCTATCAAATACCAGTTGCGTGGCCGTTTTCAGCAGTATCGTAGTGAAATTTCCGGCCAGCCAGCGGATGTGTTCCAAGTGACAGTGACCCAAAAAGAGCTGATTAAGCCAGATAACGTCAGTCACTCAGCAATGGATTTTTACCGGGAGATCCGCAAACACGATATCCGCGATGAAGAGCTGTATTTTTACCGTATCTATAGCGACCAGAAAACCGCCGTATGGCTGGTGCCATTGATGGGCAATATTGTGGCTTGGACGACTTACAACCAGGTGAGTCTCTGATAACACCAAGGCCCATTTAGGGCCTTGGTGTGCACAGCAAAAAAACGTTATTGCAACAGTGGTTTGAGGAAGCGGGCGGTATGTGATTCCGCATGCTCGGCCACCTGTTCCGGTGTGCCCGCTACCAGAATGGTGCCGCCGCCTGAGCCGCCTTCTGGCCCTAAGTCTACAATCCAGTCTGCGGTTTTGATCACATCCAGATTATGCTCAATCACCACAATAGTGTTGCCTTGGGCTTTCAGTTTATGCAGTACATCCAGCAGCATTTGGATATCGGCAAAGTGCAGCCCTGTGGTGGGTTCATCCAGAATATACAGGGTCTGGCCGGTATCGCGTTTAGACAGTTCCTTGGCTAACTTCACCCGCTGCGCTTCACCGCCAGACAGCGTGGTGGCGCTCTGCCCGAGTTGCACGTAAGAAAGCCCCACATCCATCAAAGTTTGCAGTTTGCGGGCAATGGCCGGCACAGCATCAAAGAAGGTGCGGGCTTCTTCTACCGTCATGTTCAGCACTTCATGAATGCTTTTGCCCTTGTATCTCACTTCTAAGGTTTCGCGGTTATAGCGCTTGCCTTTACACACATCACAGGGCACATACACATCCGGCAAAAAGTGCATCTCTACCTTGATCAAACCGTCACCCTGACAGGCTTCGCAGCGACCGCCTTTAACGTTAAAGGAGAAACGCCCTGGCTGATAACCGCGAGTACGCGCTTCCTGCGTGCCAGAAAACAGCTCACGGATCGGCGTAAAAATGCCTGTGTAAGTGGCAGGATTGGAACGCGGAGTGCGACCAATCGGGCTCTGATCGATATCCACCACTTTGTCGCACAGTTCCATGCCTTCAATACGGTCATAAGGCGCGGGTTCGTTGGCGGTGGCGCCGTTGAGCATCTTATGGGCAATACGGAAGAAGGTGTCGTTGATCAGCGTCGATTTACCAGAGCCAGATACCCCGGTGATGCAGGTCAGCAGCCCAATGGGAATTTCCAGATTAACATTCTTGAGGTTATTACCGCGGGCGCCATACAGCTTGATCATCTTGTTGGGATCACATGCAGTACGGGGGCCGGGCACAGTAATTTTTTGCTTGCCAGACAGATATTGCCCGGTAAGTGACTGCTCACATTGCATGATGGTATTCAGGTCACCAGCGCAGATCACTTCACCACCATGAACCCCAGCACCGGGGCCAATATCCACAATATAATCGGCACTGCGGATAGCATCTTCATCGTGTTCTACCACAATCACGGTATTGCCGAGATCGCGCAGATGGGTCAGGGTGCTCAACAGCCGTTCATTATCGCGTTGATGCAAACCAATGGACGGTTCATCCAGCACGTACATCACGCCCACTAACCCGGCGCCAATCTGGCTTGCCAGGCGGATACGCTGAGCTTCGCCGCCTGAGAGAGTATCGGCAGAGCGCGACAGCGTAAGATAATTCAGTCCAACATTGACCAGAAACCCGAGTCGATCCTGGATCTCTTTCAGTACCTTTTCGGCAATCTGCGCTTTCTGCCCATCAAATTTCAGCTCGGCAAAATAACGGCTGGTATGGCCGATAGACCAATCGGTCAGTTGTGGCAGGCTAACATCGCCGATAAACACATTGCGCGCTTCTTCACGCAAACGCGAGCCGCCACAGGTTTTACAAGGGCGGTTGCTGATGTATTTAGCCAGTTCTTCACGCACCGCGTTAGATTCGGTCTCGCGATAACGGCGATCCATATTGTTGAGGATGCCTTCAAATGGATGATTACGTATCACCACATCGCCACGGTCATTGATATAACGGAAGGCGATTTTCTCCTCCCCAGAACCGTGCAGCACAATATCGCGGATTTTTTCCGGTAACTCGCAAAACGGGGTTTCCACTTTGAAGTGGTAGTGTTCTGCCAGCGAGGTCAGCATCTGGAAGTAATAGAAATTACGTCGATCCCAACCGCGAATTGCACCACCCGCCAGCGACAGTTCATCATTGGTAATGACTCTTTCTGGATCGAAAAACTGCTGGACTCCCAGACCATCACAAGTAGGACAAGCGCCCGCCGGATTGTTGAAGGAGAACAGCCGAGGTTCCAGTTCCGCCATAGAGTAGCCACACTGGCTACAGGCAAAGTTAGCGGAGAACAGCAACGGTGCCGCTGCGGTGTTGTCCATGCTGACAACCGTTGCAATACCGCCCGAGAGTTCCAGTGCGGTTTCAAAGGATTCAGCCAGACGCTGTTGCAGATCGGCGCGGACTTTAAAGCGATCCACCACTACTTCAATGGTGTGTTTGACTTGCAGTTCCAGCTCTGGCGGATCGGAAAGGTCACACACTTCACCATCGATACGGGCGCGGATGTAGCCTTGTGCCGCCAGATTTTGCAGCAGTTTGACATGCTCACCTTTACGGCCTTGTACCACGGGCGCCAGCAACATCATGCGCTCACCTTCTGGCAGTGCCAGCACCTGATCCACCATCTGGCTCACGGTTTGCGCGGCCAAGGGTTCGCCGTGGGTCGGGCAGCGCGGCTCGCCAACGCGGGCATACAACAAGCGCAGGTAATCGTACACCTCGGTAATGGTGCCGACGGTAGAGCGCGGGTTATGGGATGTTGATTTCTGCTCGATGGAGATCGCCGGGCTCAAGCCTTCGATATGATCCACATCGGGCTTTTCCATCAGGCTTAGGAATTGTCGGGCATAGGCTGACAGGGATTCTACATAGCGGCGCTGACCTTCGGCGTAGAGCGTGTCGAACGCCAGTGAGGATTTGCCGGAACCAGATAACCCGGTGATAACAATCAATTTATCGCGGGGAATGGTGAGATTGATATTTTTTAGGTTATGGGTGCGGGCACCGCGGATTTCTATCTTATCCATCGCTGAAATTGCTGACTGCTGGCCGAAGAAAAAGACGATCAGTATCGCATAAATTGCCGCCATCTCCTAGTGATTGCCCGCTATTTTAACAACTAGCGAGCCGTCATGGCCTGGCGCTAAATCCCTATCAAAGTAACGGTTTTTAAACGCTATTCCGGTTCATCTACGGTACAATGTAACGCCTGCCGCAGGTAACACACCACTTTTTCCGCACGGCTGGATAAGGGCCATTCCTGACGGTGGATCAGCCATAGTGTATCGACCACGGATACCGAGGTTTCTACGACCTTAATGGCCTGTTGGTTGGCAAAAGATATCCGCGCAAAATGAGGCAGTACCGTAAATCCTAAGCCCCTGGCGACCGGCTCCAATAACAGGCTTACCTGATTGCTAAAGCCGGTGACAGGTAAACTGCTAATGCCGGGATTACCAGGAAAACAGCGGCTTAACAGGCGGGTCGCCATGGCGCGACCATCAGGATGATCGATAAACCCCAGTTGCATTAAGTCTTGCCAGTGTTCAATCGTTTTGTTGGCGGGGATCACCAACTCTAACGGCTCTTTGGTAAAACAGCTGGCATTGAGGCGGGCATCGTCCGGTTTGGTACTGGTTAAACCAAGCTCATAGTGATTACTCAACACAGCTTGCAGCACTTCGGTATCGGGAGCAAAACGGTGACGGATGATCAGCCCCGCATGCTGCTGTTGCAGATCTAATAACAGCGGATACAAGCGCAGACCGATACTGCCAGGCGAAACAATACCAATGTCACCGCAAGTGGCTTCCGCCTCCGTTAAGCGCATCTGTAAACGGTTTTCGGCCGTTTCCATCTCTTGCTGATAGTGCAGCAGTGCTACACCGGCGGGCGTTAGCTGCATCTCGCGGCCACGGCGGATCAACAAGGTGCCAAACTGCCGTTCCAGTTGTCGCATCTGCTGGCTGACCGCTGCTTGCGTAATCCCCAAACGTTCGGCGGTGCGAGTAAAATTTTTCATCTCACTCAGTGCCACAAATGTGCGTAACCACAGTGGATTAATCATAAGTAAAATTTATTGAAGCCATAATTTAATACCGGTTCATATTATAGTTATAACTTCCTAGACTGATACGATTAAATTTTTGGTATTGCATCCGTTGATGAGGTAGTTATGACTGCAATTTTTTCTCCTTACACCCTAAAAGGTGTGACACTGCGTAACCGTATTGCCGTGCCTCCTATGTGTCAGTACAGCGCTGTCAATGGTTACACCACCGACTGGCATGAAGCGCATTATGCCGCTATTGCTCGCGGCGGTGCTGGGCTGGTGATTGTTGAAGCTACTGGGGTTTCTCCTGACGGCCGGATCACTCCTGCTTGTACCGGACTTTGGGAAGATGGGCAGATCCAGGGGATGGCGCGGGTTGCCAAAGCGATAAAAGCTGGTGGCGCGGTTCCTGGAATTCAAATCGGTCATGCTGGGCGTAAAGCCAGTGTTAACCGACCTTGGGAAGGGGACGATCATATTCCGTCTGATCAGCCCAATGGTTGGGACACCATTGCGCCATCAGCCATCGCGTTTGGCGGTGGGTTATCCAAGGTGCCAAAGGCCATGACCCTTGATGATATCCAGCGGGTTAAAGCGGACTTTGTCGCGGCTGCCCAGCGGGCGCTTGCTGCCGGTTTTGAGTGGCTGGAACTGCATTTTGCCCACGGTTATCTGGCGCAGACCTTTTTTCACGTGCAGCTAATCAGCGTACAGATGCTTATGGCGGTGATTTTGCCGGACGTAGCCGCTTCTTACTGGAAACGCTGCAAGCCGTGCGTGAAGTTTGGCCTGAGCATCTGCCACTGACTGCCCGTTTTGGGGTGATTGAGTTCGATGGCCACGATGAAGAAACCTTAGCGGAGTCTATTGAGTTAACCCGGCAGTTTAAACATGCTGGTTTGGATATGCTCAATGTCAGCATGGGCTTCTCCACCCAGAACGCGAATGTCCCGTGGGGGCCAGGTTTTATGGTGCCAATTGCAGCCAAAGTCGGGCGTGAAGCCGAACTGGCCGTAGCCACTGGCTGGTGTCTTGATAATCCGTTAATGGCAGAAAAGGCCGTGGCAGATAAACAGATTGAATTGGTGATGATTGGGCGTGCCCATCTTGTTAATCCTCATTATCCGATGCAGATAGCCCAAGCTCTCGGCGTTGAAAAACCCGCCTCAGTGCTGCCAGAGCAGTATGCCTATTGGTTATCCCGCTATCATGGTTCGGGGACTGGTTCATCCCTGTAAGCGTGTGATATTGCCAGCAACACCCGCGCCATGCGGGTGTTTTACTCTGGCCACTGCGGTGTTGCAGCTTGGCTGATAAGGGCAATAACATTAACGCAATTTAATCAAACTATCTTTTTGATAACTCGCTAATTTATCTTTTACTACCGAATCGTGATCGCAACGGTGGGATTTCCCTTTGGGCGGGAAAAAGCTTCGTGTTAAACTGCACCTCCTTTCCTTAAATAAAACTGAACTCAGGGCAAAAACAACATGGCCAATGCTGGACTTTCCGGAACTGAGAAAAAGTCGCCTTCTCTTTAGCCAGTGTGTTTGGATTACGCATGCTGGGCCTGTTTATGATCATGCCGGTGTTTGCACTTTATGGGCAGCACTTACAAGGATTTTCACCACTGTGGGTGGGAATTGCCATCGGCGCGTACGGGTTGACACAAGCATTACTGCAAATCCCAATGGGGATACTGTCCGATAAAATTGGCCGCAAACCCGTGATCCTCGGTGGCCTAGTGTTATTTGCTATCGGCAGTGTGGTGGCGGCCATGTCCACTACAATTTACGGCGTGGTGGCGGGACGAGCCATACAAGGCATGGGCGCTATTGCCGCAGCGGTGCTGGCCTTGGCTGCCGACCTCACCCGTGATGAGCAGCGCACTAAAGTGATGGCCATTATCGGCATGTGTATTGGTGGCTCTTTTGCGGTTTCCTTACTGTTGGGGCCAATCGTGGCGCAACATCTGGGGCTCGCTGGCTTGTTCGCACTCACTGGCGTGCTGGCACTTGTTGGTATGGGGATCATGCAGCTGTTGGTGCCTAATCCGGTACACCATGCACCTGCGGGGATACTTCGGCGCAGGCCGGTAAACTGTGGCAGATGCTGAAAGATCCACAACTGTTCCGCTTGGATGCCGGGATTTTCTTGCTGCATCTGGTCTTAACCGCGGTGTTTGTGGCGCTGCCGCTGGATTTGGTGGACGCCGGACTTGTGAAAGAAAAACACTGGTTGCTGTATTTCCCGGCGTTTGTCTGTTCCTTTATGTTGATGGTGCCGATGATCATCATCGGGGTGAAACGGCAAAATACCAAACAGATGTTCCAGATAGCCTTGGTGATTATGGTGTTAGCCTTGGCGCTGATGGCATCCTTGCCGCACAATCTGGTGGCGTTGAGTGTCGCCGTTATTGCCTTTTTTACTGGCTTCAATTACCTAGAAGCCTCACTGCCAAGCTTAATCTCCAAGTTTTGTCCAGTAGGCGCTAAAGGCTCCGCAATGGGCGTTTACTCCACCAGTCAGTTCCTCGGGGCATTCTGTGGCGGCCTTTTTGGTGGTGGTGCTTACCAATGGTTGGGGTCTACTGGCGTGTTTATGGTAGCTGTGGTGCTGATGTTGATCTGGATTGGACTTACCTTTGGTATGCGTAATCCCAAACTGCTCAAAAGTTACACGCTGGAAGCCGCAGTTAAGGGACGTGAGCAAGCGCAGCAGATGGCCGCCAAATTGTCTCAACTTGAAGGGGTTGCCGAAGCTATTGTTGTGCTTGAAGAAAAGGTTGCTTACCTCAAGGTCAACGATCAATTCGATTTAACGGCAGCGCGAGCTGTGCTAGGCTCTGCCAATTAAGCTCAACATAAAAGATTAAGAATCGCAGGAGATTTTCATGGCCAGTCGTGGTGTTAACAAGGTAATTCTGGTAGGCAATCTGGGGCAGGACCCCGAAGTGCGCTATATGCCAAACGGCAATGCTGTAGCAAATATCACCGTGGCGACCAGTGATACCTGGAAGGATCAGCAGGGACAGCAACAGGAACGTACCGAGTGGCATCGTGTGGTCATCTTCGGCAAGCTGGCTGAAGTGGCCGGGGAATATCTGCGTAAAGGTTCGCAAGTATATCTGGAAGGTCGCCTGCAAACCCGTAAGTGGAAGGATCAAGGTGGTCAGGATCGCTACACTACCGAGGTGGTTATCGATATGCAGGGTAGCATGCAGATGCTGGGTGGTCGTCAGCAGAATCAAGGTGGCGCACCAGCGCAGGGCGGTAATATGGGCGGTGGTTATACTGCGCCTCAGGGCGGTAATCAGTATGCTGCTCCACAGCAATCCCAGCCACAGTACGCGGCACCACAGCCGTCAGCACCGCAGTACAATGCTCCGCAACAGGCGGCTCCGGCTTATCAACAGCCACAGCAGAACAGTGGTTATGCGCCTAAACCGCAATCGCAGCAGCGCCCTGCACCACAACCTCAGCAGCAACCACAACAGCAGCCACAGCAGAATTACACACCAGATCTGGATGATGGCTGGGATGATGATATCCCGTTCTAGGATGGGGTTGGTGAGTATTCACCGTGTCAGTTTCTATGGAAAAGCCACTGTTCGCAGTGGCTTTTTTGTCGGGTTAATCCAGACCCAAACTTTGTTTAGGGCGCCGCATATCATTCGATGTGAAGATAATCTCAGGCAGAAAGCTCAAATGCCTTGGCGGACATAGATGTCCAAGAATGGCCTCTCAGCTACACCATTTCTCAGCAACATCCTCGCGTCGCCAGGGTCGCGTTGTCTGCATTTGCGGAGTAATACAGCTCTTTTGCCCCATTCTGTGCTGCTTTGGTAATGGTGAGTTCCAAAGCCTATTGAGAAAATTTTAGTGATGCTACAGAGTAACGGTGGCGATTCACATCGTTCTATTCTGAGTCAAAGGAATAGGCTATGCCTATGCAAACTGCGTTTGCTAAAGTCGTGAGCTACCGCGCTCACAATGCGGCCAAAGGGCGATGCTCGTCCATCGCCCCTTGGAACCCCGAGGACGCCCCACGCCACTGACAACTCTTCGGTTTTATGCTGAAAATGGCTACACTCAGGATTCGCGTCCTGCTCAACCTTCGCGCTTCGGCATCCATGCCTCAGCCACACCATTTTTCAGCAACATCCTCAGCTGTGCCGAAGGGGAAATGGCGTTGTCTGCACTTGCGGAGTAATCACCTTTGCCCCATTCTGTGCTGCTTTGGTAATGGTGAGTTCCAAGTCTATTGAGCAAATTTTAGTGATGCTACAGAGTAACGGTGCGATTCACTGTTGGCTCAATGAGTGCTAGTTTTAGACAGCAGATTAAGTACAGCAACACCACATACGATTAATCCGATGCCAAAAAATCCCCATGCGTCCATTTTCTGTCCATAGACAATCCACGCAATCACAGTGACGCAAGCTACCCCTAAGCCAGCCCAAACCGCATAGGCAATGGCAACGGGTATCGCTTTAAGGGATAACGATAGGAAATAAAAAGAAATAACGTAGCCAAGGCAAACAACAAAGGAAGGAAGTAGTTTAGTAAAACCATCGGTAGACTTTAATGTTGTCGTCGCCATTACTTCACCGAGTATCGCAATAGTTAAGAACAGCCAATTTTTCACAAAAACACCCTTATGTAGGATTAGATCAAGGCTAAGTATAAGGAGCGTTGTGATTAAATATCAGTCTTGTTAAAACACTAAATATCTGTGCAATACTGCCCAGTTAAAGTCAGCGCAGTCTACCGTACCCATAGTAGTCATGAGTCAGTTGACTCATAGTAATGTAATAGAGTGACTATCGTAATGGGGGATTCATCGTTCCATTCTGAGCTGAAGGAATCTATGCCTATACTGCGTTGCTTAAGTCGCGAGCTTCCGCGCTCACTCTGTGGCCAAAGGGTGATACTCGTCCTTCGAACGACATCCTTGGCTCACGCTCATAAGCTCACTCATCGAAGATGAATATTTGCCCTTATAACCCCGAGGACGCCCCACGTCACTGACAACTCTTCTGCTTTATGCTGAAAATGGCTACACTCAGGATTCACGGTTTTCTATCCTTGAAAGCATCACCCTTGTCGATCCTGGCCTCACACATACAGATTCAAGACGTTGTCTCGTTCGCCCATGCTCAACCTTCGTCGCTCGGTATTTGCCGGGCAGGATGCCCAAATGCCGTGGAGCAGCCCAGTTCAGCTACTCCGCATTTCAGTAGCGCGGCTGGGGAGATTGGTGTCGTTTACATCAAATTTAATTCAGGGTTATTTTCCAATGTTGGGAGCGCACGACATAGTCGCATGTTTGCCCGAAAGTGAGTTAGCAGGGTGTTGGTGGAGCAAGCAACAAACGGACTTTATGCCCCAAAAATTCTCATCTATATACCGTTTAGTGGAAGTTTCCAGCCATGTGTTAAAACTGGATAGATATACTGTATCGTCCAGATGTCGCAAAATAGGCAGATTTCAGACATTTCGACGTATTTTGATGTACGAATCATTGCTCAAAAAATAAAAATATTTTTATTTATCAAAAGAATGTCAGTAATATCTCTTTATGTAAATTCACGAATTTGGACAAAATGTCGGAATTAAACACGACATTTTGTCGTCTAATACACTGTTAGGCTTTATCTATAACCAGAGGTCGTAATGGAAATCAGGAAGGGTTCAAGTAGTGATCTACGCTGGATAGTAAAATTATTAAAAGAAGGCGCTAGAGACGGACATTTTTTACCAACAATGCAAATGCAAGCCGAAGGTTATTTAAACTCTGTTATTGAGCATGGTGGAGTTCAGATGATCAAACTTCGTAACAGTATTCAAGCTCCAGTATTTGTACCAATGGAGTTGTCTGTAGCTGAAATTGATGGCTCTCCTTCGTCATTTCTTGTTTGTTGCAAAGAAAATAACGAAGTTGAAGTTCATTTGGCTGGAACAAAAACGCCTTTCAAACAAAAAGGCTGTTTTACTTATTTAGTTCAAGACACTATTTCTAAAAATCAAAATAGTAAAATTTATGCTCGTTGTTACAGAAAATCATCAATAGCTATCGACGCCTTAAAAAAGCTAAATTTTGAAATTGCAGCTGGCGGTGATCCTATTGAATTGGTTCATACTAAAATAAAGCCTAACAAGCAAATCAACGGGACTCGAAAAACTTGGCTTTCCTCCCTTTGGTCGTCAATTGTAGCCAAGTTTTCTTAGCCCGTTATTTGGTCGTTATGTACTAGGAGTAAAAAGTGACAAACAAGTATTTTTTGGATGAAAGTGGAAATACAGGCGATTTAGTAAAATTACCTGCTGATATTAACTTTGCTAATCAACCATTTTTTTCGCTATCTTGCGTTAAGGTTGAAAGCTGTGAAGATCTAAATGAATACATAGAAGCCTTGAAGAAAAAACATAAAGTTCAAGGTGATGAGTTAAAATCAAAAAATTTGTATAAGTCTAAACCAAAATTTATAATTGATTTGTTTCATTACATAAAACAGGAAAATCTTCCTTTCTATGTTGAAGTTGTAGATAAAAAATATTGTATTACAACTTCGATGGTTAACCACCAAATTGTCCCTCCATATTTTCAACAATTTGATAATGAGCAGCAGGCTATTGGTTTTGGAAATGAACTGGCTGACTATTTGGCCGAGCATTTACCTTTAAAGTGTTATGATGCATTTTTGAAGCATGTATAGATAAATCTGAATCAAAACTTCTTAACTCAATGAAAGAGTTGAGGAATTATTTCAGAAGTAAGGAGTGTACATTCCAATATAAGAGCAAAGCTCTAAATTGTGTACAAGAAACCATCAAGTTTTATCACAATAATAAATCGCATAAGGCTGATTTAGTTAAAAATTTAATTCCAATACCAGATATAAGTAAAAGAGGAAGTGATATTCATCTTCTTCCTCATGTGCATTGCTGGTTTAATATTATGGCTAAAGTGAACAAACACCACAAAGGAGATATGTCAGATGTTGCATTCTTTCATGATCAGCAAGATCATTTTGATGATATTTTAGTATATTGTACCGAACAAATTAGAAATTTTAGTGGTGAAAATCAATTCGATCCTACAACTGACTTTAATATAAAGGATGAGATATCTATTCATTTTCCTGACTCTAAAAAAGTATCAGGAGTTCAATTGGCTGATGTATTAGCAGGATTTATGTCCAGATATGTTATGGATTTCATTTATAATGATGACGTAATTGATGATGTGTATCATGATGTTTTTGCGAAACTGTTAGAGTCTTACAATCCCAAAGTGAACAATTTTAGTGTTAACTTTGTTCTTCCTATTAGTAGAAGAAATAAATTGTTCAAAAAATTTAAGTTGTAAGCGTACATAACAAATTGCTTAAGCCGACTGCTAACGCGTGGCATTTTCAGTTCCAAAAAGTTTTGTGCTTACAGTGCATTGCTGTAAGTTAGGTATTGCGTTAGCAGCAGCTTAGCAAGGCGCTGGGGGATCCCCTCATAATTCAGGCAATGCGGTAACGTGAACTCTCCGGATGTAATAAGTTATTGCCCATCGAATTTCAGAGATTGCAACGGGGTAATTCTGCCGTCGTTTTCTAACTTCTCTACCTAGTCTTATTAGTGATAGGACCGGACGGTTCCGGATAGTATTAGCCTGAAAGTCGCGCTGCCAATTATGCTTATGCGCAATTATTCCAATAAGCCTTAGTAGCCATTCGGCAAGCATTGCAATGAGCAACAGGATATCGAACCGTTTAGGGCAACGTGTTCTGCTGTGACGCAATCCTAGTCCGTATTGTGGGCTTTTAATATCGCGGAAGCTTTCTTCTATTTGCATTCGCTTGGCGTAGAGATTGACGAGTTTCTTTGATGTCAGCGATTCTGCGGGGATATTCGTTGCGAGTAGCCAGGGCTCTTTACTGCTGTCACGATAATTTTGTTGTGCATTGTGATGACGCCCTGCTTTGGAGGAACGCTGGTCTTTACGTCCTTTGGATTTAGCTTTAAACAGGTGTAAACAGGCTTTAATGGGGCTTTTCCGACCCAGATCACCCATACCGAGATAACGTGCTCTGGCGTTGGCAGAAGGATAAAAGGACTTGTTGCTACGCCATTTGGACTGACCATGTTCACGAAAGCCGACTTCACCACGGACACGTCCAAGCCAGAACCACCCAAGTTTTTCAACTTCACGAAACCAAGTGTTGCGATAGCCCGCATCGGTGATTATTAGAGGACAACATCGTTCAGGCAATATGGCAGCCAATTCTCGTAGAAAGGGATTGTGACTGACCGGGGAATTGTATTGAGAAAATGGAAATACCCGCTCATAGAGGATGACTGAACGCCCTTCAAAGCTCACAGAAGCACGCAAGGTTTGATGGCGCATCTGTTCTCTTACATCAGACCAATCAATAAGAATTATCGGCATCGGATTTGCCCCGCAGAGCAGTTGGGCATGCCACCGATAAATATCGAGTCTTTCGTTGTGCAACGCGCGATTACCAAGCAATCGGTCGATACGTTTAATGTTGTGCTTAGCCGCAACGGGTCCAGTGATATTTCGGCCCAGTTCGGTAAGAGAAAGTTGCTGTCCATCAAGCAACGATTGCACAGCCAACATCAGAGAGGAAAGCCGTTTATGATACAAATTAGCGCATTGATTTTTAAGCAAATCATGTAAGATAGAGATATCACGCATGGTGTATTGTTCTGGTATGTTTTTGGCGAGATGAATTAGATCAAATTGCACCATGCGTGTCTATATCATTGAATCTGCTTTAATTTATGAGGGGATTCGTTAGACGCGGGCGTTATATGGTCAGTTACTGATACTCACGAATTGTAAGGACTTTTATGAAAGTTGCATTCATCATTTTCGATCAGATGACCACATTGGACCTGATCGGAGCCTATGATCCGCTAACCCGTTTGAAATCTATGAACATTCTTCCCGAGTTCGAGTGGGATATTTGTTCATTCACAAAAGAGGTAACCGACGATAAGGGGCTACGGCTTTTTCCTGACAAGGTTGGGGAAACATTGGTTGGGTATGACCTTATCTTTGTGCCCGGTGGTTTTGGAACTCGTTCCCTTCAATTTGACCGTGGTTTTACGGACTGGTTGAAAACGGGCAGTTCTGCGAAATTAAAGGTTTCGGTTTGCACCGGGGCTCTCCTATTGGGTTCAGCCGGGTTTCTTGCCGGAAAGCGTGCGACAACCCACCCGAATGCGTTTGGTGAGTTGGAGACCTATTGCGACACTGTAGTTGACCAGCGCGTGGTTGATGAAGGTGATGTGGTGACTGGAAGGGGCGTGTCGTCATCTATTGATTTAGGCCTCTTTCTTGTTGAGCGATTGGCTGGTGTGGACGCCCGAATTAGAATTTCGAAACAAATGGACTATCCATATTGGTGTGGGAGTTAAGGAACCCCATATAACAAGGTAAATTAACTCGGATGCAAATTCCGCTGCGCTCCATTTGCACCGGTTATTTGCAGCATTGATATGATTCCCTCTGTCAATAGGCACATAGCTTTCTTGTCCAGAAGCCTTGTCTGGCCAGAAAGAACCTGAATGAGTGATCTTTGGCAAATCAGTTTCGGCGGTTGACCTTGCTCTCTTCATTGCCAATAAAAGTCGCGGGTTTGGTTATCCGCATGACTTGTTTACGCCGTTGGAGCCTTGCCTCTGTCTAGAGACGCGAGTTGATATCGCTTAACGCTGTCGAGGGTTGCTCGCACCGCTGCCGCCAATCGCTCTCATTCAGGTTGCAACTTTTACCTGCTTTACCGCTTAGATAGTACGCTGCCAAAGTGGTGTTTGCTGTATCCAGTTGTGGCCATTGAGACCGCTATAGTTGCAGCGGTCTTCTGTGTCGCTGAAGACTGATGGGCTGTGACTCATAAGTCACGGCTATCGATTAGCTTTCTGCGTGTTTGAGGGCGGGCAACAAAATATGGTCCAGTAAGGTGCCATAGTCTTCTTTGCTAAAAACGCGGTGCTCGATGCGACTGTGATAGGCCACCATGGCGACAATTATTTCACACGCCATATCAATATCTGCCTGAGGCGAAATTTCCCCTCTCTCTTGAGCCCGTAGCATCAATGTTCGGTTGAGTACGCTCCATGGCTCGAAAATTCCCTGCATGGCATCTTCCGCTATTTTCTGGTAACCCGCGTAGAAAGACCCCAGCCCCGCAAGTACCTTCAGTTTTCGCTCGCTATATTCTAGTGAATGCGGCTTGAGCAGCGCCATCAGGTCGTTTTTGAGTGTCCCTGTATCGGGGAGATGTTCGGTATTAAGGGAATTTCGACTCATGTGAACCATGGCATCACGTACGAGTTCCGCTTTGGAAGACCAGCGACGATAGACCGTTGCTTTACCTACTTTTGCCTGGGTGGACACCATATCCATGGTCATACCATCAAAACCCGCTGCGGCGAGGATATCGATAGCGGACTCAAGAATAGCCTCATCCAGTTTGTGATTGCGTTTTCGCCCTACTGTCGCTGTGGCTTTTTCTGGGGGAGTCATGCATGCCTCTTTTAATTCGATACTTGTTAGTTTCGAAACTATAATGTATCGTAATTGTGTTTGTTACTAAAAATGCTTTCTAAACATTCATTTTTCAGCCGGAGTTTACCACATGAAAACCGTTATGATTACCGGATGCTCTTCAGGGTTTGGCCTTGAAATTGCCAAGTATTTCCTTGCGCGCGATTGGCAGGTCATCGCGACTATGCGTACCCCTTGCGATGGTATTTTGCCCAATTCTGATAGACTAAGGATCCTGCCTTTGGATGTTACTGACATCGATTCAATCCATAAAGCGGTTGCAGCTGCGGGGACAATTGATGTGCTAGTGAATAATGCCGGAATTGGTTTCTTGAATGCATTGGAGGGGACGCCACTACAAAAAATCCGCGAGATTTTTGAAACCAACACTTTTGGCACTATGGCAATGATTCAGGCGGTATTACCGCAATTCCGCGCGCAGAAATCCGGTGTGATTGTGAATATCACATCCAGCGTTACTCTGAAATCACTGCCACTCTTATCTATCTATACGGCGAGTAAGGCGGCAGTGAATGCTTTTACAAAGTCGCTCGCGTTAGAGCTAGCACAATTTAACATTAGGGGCGGGGCGATATTACCTGGCCGTGCTCCAAGTACACGTTTTGGCGAAAATGCCAGTGTGCAAATGCTGGAATTTCCAGAGCCATACTTGGCGTTAACTCAGGACGTATTTTCTGGGTGGCAAGAATCGACTGAACCTGTCACTTATGCTGAAGATGTTGCCAAGGCTGTGTGGCACCTAGTCAATACGCCGACTGCGCCAATGTTGTTACCCGCAGGGGCAGATGCTATTGCATGGGCAGGAGCGGCAAACCTAGAGATGGTGTAATGACGGGATTGTCACTGCCAATTACTAAAGGTGGTGACAACGCACTTCTCATTTTGCTGTGCCTGTATTGACGGTTGTTTGCTTGGCCTAAGCGTTTGTTGTTGCTGATGCTGTACCGCGTGCACTTCTCGTTAGTCGCAACGGCGTGGCCTGTAGTGTAACTGTGGTATAACGGTATGCATCAACCAGGTGTTAAGGCCATTGAGATAGAGCATGACTGCTGCGGTCTTCTGTGTCACTGATAACGGGGATTGATGGTAATTGGCTAAGTGCTCGTGGCGCGATTAGCTCAAGACGATGATTCAGGGTCGTTATTGTTTTCAAAAGCGTCCAAGCGTAGTTGCAAGCGATCAAACAAGGTTTTTATCACCTCGATTTCATCGTCATTGATGTCGATCAGCATGGTTTCTTCGAAACGGCACAGTTCGCCACGGATACATGCCACCCGCTGCTCGCCTTTCTCCGTCAGGAAGAGTTGTTTGGAGCGGCCATCGGCAATATCACGCTTGCGTTCTACAACGCCGTCACGTTCTAGTGCGTCAATAACGCGCACTAGGCTAGAACTGTCAACGCCTACTCTCAATGCGAGTGCTTTTAGGGTAAGTCCTGGGCATTCGTTGAGGTGCACCAGTGGTACCCAGGTGGTATCGGTGAGGCCGATTGACGTTAACTGAGTTTGCATCACCCGGCGCCATTGGCGGGCGATCAAGGAAAAATGCAACCCAAAACGGGAGCGGGTAGTGGTAAATGTTGTCATGGGGCCATTATTAACAACTGGGGTTGGAATGTAAATCGAATAAGAGTAAGCGGAGCAAGGTCGTCATGTTTGGCATCGTAATGTTGTTGAGTGTTGAAAAACTATTGAGGTGTTGCGCGGTCATGACACTGACTTCGCTAAACTGCGCCCCGGCACCAATGCGTGGGGCGCTTGTTTAAGGCGTAGATGACAATATCCACGCCACTCACTGCTGCTTTTTAGTAGCGGATCATTACTGATTTCAGCTCGGTATAATCCTCAATAAAGGCGGAACCATATTCACGGCCGATACCTGAACCTTTGGCACCACCAAAGGGCACACCTGGATCGACGATGGTATGCATATTCACCCAAACTGTACCTGCTTCAACCTGTGGCACTAATCGCAACGCCTTAGACAAATCATGTGTCCAAATAGAGGCTGTCAAACCATACGGGGTGTCGTTCATTTTGTGGATCAGTTCTGCTTCGGTGTCATAGGTGGCAAGCGTTGCCACTGGGCCAAAGACTTCTTCACGCCATGACGCATTGTCGAGGGATTTTGCACGGATCACCGTTGGTTTAACGTAGAAGCCTGGGCGATTGTAAGTTTCACCGCCGACAACAAAACGGTCACCTTGGGCGGTGGCAGTTTCAAAGGCTTCAATCACTTTTTGTACTGATCTTCAGTGGCTACTGGGCCAAACTGGGCGTTTTCATCCATTGGATCGCCAGCTTCAATACCTTCCAAACGGGCACGGATAGCCGCTTCAACCGCATCGATTTGGCTGGTATGCACCAAGAAACGTTCGGCAGAGGCACAGATTTGCCCTGTATGCATAAAGCCTGGCTTCGAACATGCCGTTAACTATCTCTTCCACACTCATATCGGGCAGAAATCCGGCGGCATTCTTACCACCCAGTTCGAGGGTAACGTGTTTCAGGTTCGCTTTCATCGCCGCATCGGCAATGATATGCCCAGTACGTACTGAGCCAGTCAATGACACTTTAGCGATACGGTCATCAGGGATGATTTGGTCGCCTAATTTACCGGGGCCATTGATGACATTAAGGACACCGTCAGGCAGACCCGCTTCTTTACCCAGTTCAGCGACACGCAGCAGTGAAAATGGCGTCGGAGAGGCAGATTTCAGCAGTGCGGTGTTACCTGTGGCTAAGGCTGCGCCGAGTTTCCAGATAGGGATCATCACTGGGAAATTCCACGGAATAATCCCGAACACCACGCCCAGTGGTTGGCGCAGGGTCATGGCAGTGTATTTTTCACCGTTTGCCGATGGCACTGATGGGGTCAGCGTTTGCCCCGCAATTTTGGTGGCCCATCCAGCGTAATAACGCAGGAATTGTGCGGCCCAACCCACTTCAATCATCCGCGACAGCGACAGCAATTTACCTGATTGCAGGGTTTCCAATTGGGCAATTTCTTCGCCGTGCTGTTCAATCAAGTCAGCAAAGCGCAGCAAAATGCGTTCTTTTTGTGCGGGGTGGTGTCTGCCCAGGCACCTTTGAAGGCGGCATGGGCACTGGCAATGGCTTGTTCCACTTCATCGTGAGTGGCGCGGGCAACGGTCCCCACTAATTCACCATTAGCGGGGTTACGGATCTCTTCGCGGTCAACGGCTGAACCGGGAACCGCTTTACCATTGATAAAATGACCTTGCTGACGCGCTAGAAACGCTTTGACTTCAGGCAGTAGCTGTACTTTAGCCATAATATTATGTCCTTATGGTCGTTAAAAATTAATGGGTTGCCACGGCAGCATCGGCATTGCTACGAGTGCCGGTTTTAGCTGCGGTGGTGTTGCTAAATGGGTCGCTGATGCCACAGAGCAAATCGCTGGCTTTTTCAGCAATAGCGATAGTTGGGGCATTGGTGTTGCCGGATGGAATATGTGGCATCACTGAGCTATCGGCGACACGGAGTCCTTTAATGCCGTGTACGCGCAGTTCTGGGTCAACCACAGAAATCGCAGGGTCTTGACCGATACGACAGGTACCCACTGGGTGATAAACCGTGCGGGATACGCGGCGTACATATTCCTCAATGGCGGCATCGTCATCGGCAGAACAGGTGGGGTTAAACACTTCAACTACGTGTTCTTTCAGTGCTGGTTGTTCAAAGAATTTCAGCGCTAGTTTAGTGGCTCGAATTTGGCCTTGAACGTCTTCTTCTTTTTCCAAATATGCGGCGCGAATGCGTGGTAACTCTTCGGGATCTGCCGAGCGAATTTCTACTTCACCGCGAGATTTTGGCTGTAAGTGACCAGTTTTAATGGTGATGCCGTGAGTGTGACCTTTTTGGTTCAGATCTGGGTCATCCCAGGTGTCTAGGATTGGCAAAAAGTGGAATTGCACATCGGGGTGGCCTGAACCTGTACTGTCGATAAAGGCGAAGGCTTCCAGAATTGGAGAAGTTAAGACCCCGGAGCGGCTAAACACCCATTCGATGCCATGGCCTAGAGCTTTCAATCCCTTGTCTTCACCATAAAGCGAAATCGGTTCTTTGATGGTGGCGTTCACTGACATATGTAAGTGGTCGTGGAAGTTTTTACCTACTGGCAGCTCAAATTTTTGTTTTACGCCAGCACGTTTTAGTACATCGGCAGGGCCAACACCTGACAGTTGCAGCACTTTGGCTGAACCGATTGCACCGGCACAAACAATCACCTCTTGTTTGGCATTGGCGGTCACTTCTTTGCCATGCACTTTGTAAGTCACGCCAGTGGCGCGGCCATTGTCGATTTCTACGCGAGAAACCATGGCATTCAGTTCAAGGGTGAGGTTTTTATCATCGCGTACCCGTTTCAGATAAGTACGCGCAGTGGAAGCACGTTCCCCGTTATGGGTTGTGGTTTGGTAGAAGCCAACACCTTCCATTCGGGCGCCGTTATGATCGACGATATAGTCGTACCCGGCCTGTTGGCCCGCACGTACAAACGCATCACTCATGGGGTGACGATAACGGTTTTCGGAAACATACAGTGGGCCGCTGTTGCCATGGTATTCATTGGCCATGGCTTCGTTGTTTTCGGCTTTTTTGAAGTAGTGCAACATGGTGTCGCCATTCCAGCCAGTGGCACCAAAGTCGTTTTCCCACGCATCGTAGTCAGAACGTTGACCGCGCACATACACCATGCCGTTGATAGAGGAACCGCCACCGAGCACTCTGCCTTGTAGCACATCCATAGAGCGGTTTTTGGTATAGGGTTCTGGTTCAGCCTTATATGGCCAAGATTTTTTAGGGATCACCAGCGCCATACCGCCTGGTGCCTTGATAAACAGGTTATTGTCGTTACCACCGGCTTCGAGCAACAGTACCGAACCTTTGCCTCGAGTTAACAGGTTATAAGCGATAACACATCCGGCAGAGCCGGCGCCGATAATGATATAGTCGAATGTTTGTGTAGACATATTTACTTCCTCTTTAGGCTCTAAAGCGACGACCAATAGGCGCGATCTTGCCGGTATCCATTGGTATGCCGTGGTATCCATTCATGGATTGCTTTACCTGAAAAACATCTAGAATTCGTTATTGCATACATCCACCTGTCGATCTAATTTATTGTTTTTAAATGTTATTTTTTATGTCCATTGCTATCATAACCCCCAACGGGGTGACTGCATCTGGGCATGGTTAATATCCCTTCTGCTCGCCACATTGTGTTGTGATGGCAAACATCAGTTATTGATGTGGCAGCGAACTGATAAATCCGGCAATTAGCTGGCATAGCTTCTCCGTTACGCTTGTTGCTCGCCGGACGTGCGGCGCAGCCGGTCGAGGTAACGGCGGTCATCCATAGTCGAAAGAACCACCGCGACCACCATGCCAATACAGGCGCCGATCACTGTGTCCAATACCCGTTCTGGCACCATGGTGTCGCTGGGGATCCATGGCGCGGCCAGATGCGTTACTAACAATGCGGTGGGGGCAACAAACATCTGACCAAGGGCGTAGTTTTTGCCAATCACCATTTCAGTCACGGTTTGGAACACGCCAACAAAAGCGATTAAGCCCCAAATGTTTGGTTCAAGCTGCAATACTCCCCAGGCCATCATGGCGCCAATCGTGGTGCCAACCATACGTTGCAGCGCGCGGTTCATACTGACATGCAGGTATGCCCCTTGAGTCACCGCCAGTGCGCCCATGCCAGCCCAAGCGGGGTAGTGAACATCAAAGCCATAGCGCACAATAAACATGGCAACAGCTGTACTGATAACGGTGCGGGTAGATGCAATTAATCGATGGCTGACGGGCGGTGCCGGAGGCGCTTTGGGAAAGCTCGCCCAGGGCTTGGCACCTCACGTAAAAACGCAGTAGCCATGCAGATAAACCAACCCAGTAGCGTCGCGCCACCTGTTACTAATGTGCGTTCCAGGATCACTTGCGGGGTAACATCACCACCAATGCAGGAGCCGGCGGCGAAGACAAAAATCAGTGGCCCAGGTGCGCCATAGCGGCCAGTGACACAGATAAACAGGTAGATGCCGCACATGAACGCCAGCAGCAGAAGCAACCCCGCTTCTGGCAGCCCGGCGAATTTAGCAGACGATACAATCAGCACTGAGGCGGTCTGGATCGCCGCTGCTTGGAGCAGCATACGATTACGCCCAGCAGGTGATTCAAAGCGACCATACAGCGCAATCAACGAACCAATCCCGGCAAAGCCAACCATATGTGACCACGGTGACAAGTACACAACTATCAGCGCAATGACCGCAGTCAGGCCAGTTTGTGCCCCGGCCAGAAACTCATTGCGGAATGAAGCTAAAGGGGTCACCTGCAAGCTGCTTTTAACCTGCTGGCAATGCAACAGATACATAACGGTGCGCAGGAGCCCAACATTAGCTGTTGTTATTTGTTGTGTTTCGTTAGCTTGTCTCATTGCTTTTGGCTTGCCTCGAACAAATTCGAGTCTGGGAAATTAATGGTGGTGGTGATGACTGTGAACGCAGTGCTCATCCTCTAGGGCGTGACAATGGACGCGGTGGAGCCTGACCCGAATGAGGCTATTATTTGCCCATATAATTTGAATATCAAATCAAATTATTGCTAAAAAAGAGCAACATTTTCGAAAGAAATCGTCCGGTAATTTTGCAAATGGATGATGTGCTATTGACTCGCCAGCGCAGCTGTCCTTTGGCAAAGCAGCGCGGTGTGGTGACAAATTTGAATATAGATGAGTGCACTTTGGATGTTAGCGCTGCGTTAAGTATTTGCTGCCATGAGGCTGAATTGGGGGCAATGTGCTCGAGTCCAGCTTGGTGGCGCAGGAATTGTTGCCCACTTAATCGCTGGTGTTTAATCGACAAGTGTCAGAACACTTTGGGCGCGAATGTTTACCTCGCTACATCGCGCGTAGTAGTTTCGTGATGATGTGGTCACCGTTATTTTAATACTTGTTATTTTTTGAAAATATTTATTTTAATGTCAATGAGTTACGTTTTTATTGGGGCTGATGTTAGTCATCTTGGATTTCGGCTCGAAACTGTTGTTGCCCAACTTACTATTCAGTATTCCCCTAGGCATTTAAGCCATCAAAAAATGGGCCATGAAGGCCCATTTTATCCTTGAAATGTTTGGTTACCGCAGCGGTGTGGCGTGAGCAGCGGCGCGGAAGATGGTGTTCATCAGCATCACGTTGAGGCCATCGAGATAGGCGCGGCTGGTGGGATCTTCGGTGTAGCCAATGACCATGCCTTTGCCGCTGGGCTGGTAAATCAAAAATGGTTTATAAGCTAGTTGTTGCAGGTTTTCCTGCCACAAATAACCGCTGGCGAGCAGGTGTTTTTCATCGGCAAACCAGGCGACATTTTTACCCGAAGCCAGTTTAATTGGTGTGTAAATATCATGGCCACTGACCAGCGATACCACTTGCGGATTAACCCCAGCCGTCAGCCAATGCTCCTGATCCACCTCGACGTTAGCGAGCACTCCGGCCACGTTATCTGGTGTTTCCTTGTCATTTTCAATGGCGCTGATAAGTTCGGCATTTGACTTGAGCAACTGCCCCGGTACGCGGTTATCTTTACTGTCTTTATCGTCTGCGCCGTTTTTGCTGGGGGTCGCCGCGGATTTTTCGGCTGTAGCCGGCGGTGCTTTATAGGCGAGTTCCTGTTGCACATCCAGCAAGCTGATTTTGGGCTGGGTGGCAAAGCGGGTGGCATCCGCAAAGGTGATCAACACACCGCCCTGTTTCACCCATGTTTTCAGATTAGTTGCACCTGCTTCACCCAAGGCGCTGCTGTAATCGCCGGATGGCAGAATCAACACCTGATAATGGCTGAGATTGGCACTGGCGAGTTTGTCGGAACGAATGGCGGTCACTGGCCAGTGGAATTCCTGTTCCACCACAAAACGGGCGGCACCCGCGCTGAGTGAACTGACGGGCTCATCCCATGCCATAGCAACATTGGGGGCGGTCATGGTGATGGTGTTTTCGCTGCCAAAACTTGGGCCTTGGCTGACCCAACTGCTATCAACGCCTGTGACTTGGGCCCCACTGTTATGGGCGATATGATTGACGAGCTCGGCGATATTTTCAGGATTAGCTTTCACTTCCACAATCAATGAACCCGCCGGATAGTGCTTATTGTCACCGGTGACAAAGGCTTTATCGGCGCTTTTAACGGTTAAGCCTGCTTGTAGGGCAGCCGTTAGAAAACGGCCCGCGGCCATATCGCCCCACGGTACCAGATATGCAACTTTGGCATCTGCGTGGGTGACCTTGCCCAGCAAAGGTGTGTCAGCGGTCAGTTGATGGCTGCTGACGGCAACGGCCTTGCCGCAGGCATCGGTATCGATATTGAACATCAGCGGTAGCGACCAGGCGGTGACATCATAGATTTCGTCATCCAGTTTGCGGGCGCGGCGCCGTTCCTGCTCTTTCAAGAAATCCTGCGCCATATCCACCTGTTTGGTAAAGGTGGTTTTAACAAAGCGGCCGCGTGGCTGAGCGGTATCAATAATATAAGCGCCCGCCGCATAATCTTTACCGCAGGCACTGAACGGTTTGTCAGCCTGTTGCACTTCTACCCCATGTTTTGCCATCAGCGTTGCCAGCTTGTAGCTGCCGGCCGCATCACGCACAGCGGGGATGATAAAGGTGCGCTCCTTGCTGTCATCTTTGCCAGCGCTAATCGCCTGTTGCTGATACTGATAAAAATCGCTCAGTAGTTTCTGGCGGTTATCCGCTGCCATTTCGGCCGTGGCAATAGCAGCAACAAAGTGTTTTTGTACCGTTTGCGGATAGGTAATGGTGTTACCGGTAACGGTGCGGAAGCTATCGCCACGGGCGGAAGCCACCTCGTAAGTAGCGGCAGAAGCGCCATAAAAGGTTGGCCAACTATCACCATATCCGGGATAAAAAGCATCGAAGACTTCATGGGTGAAGTAATCAAAGCCGAAGTGGTCAAAGTATTTGGCGTTGTTTTTGCCGACTAAGGTGTTATTGGCGATCTGCGCCTGATTCATATGGGGATTAAACGGGTTGGCAGCGGGCACAAAGAAGTAACTGGAATCACCGCCCATTTCATGTAAGTCAATGACAATATTGGGTTTGTAATGCAGCAGGGCACTAACTCGTCCGGCGGTTTCCGGCTGGGTGATTGCCAGCCAGTCACGATTCATGTCGAACAGGTAATGGTTACTGCGGCCACCGGGCCAAGGCTCGTTGTGCTCAACACTCAGACGGTCGCTGCTCGGCACCATTCCCACACTCTGATAGTAATAGTTTACGAAACGATTGCGGCCATCAGGGTTTTGCAGTGGGTCAATAAACACCAGCGTGTTGGCAAAAATCTTATCTATCACTGCGTCGTGTTGTGCTGCCAGCAGGTGATAAGTGGTCATCATGGCGGCATCGGTGCTGCTGATCTCATTGCCGTGCACACTATGCTCCAGCCACACAGAGGAGGGCAACTTATCGATCAGCGCTTTAGCTTGCTGGTTATTAAGCTTGCGGGGATCGGCCAGTGTTTGCATATCTGCGGCAAATTGTTCGAGGTGGGCGATAGTTTCTGGCTTGCCAATCACCGCATAAATTAATTTGCGGCCTTCCCAGCTCTGACCATAGTTGAAGATTTTGATGCGCTCTGGTGCGGCTTGTGCCAGCGCGTCGAAGTAGCGCAGCATGTCTTCATTACTGGTAATACGCTCGCCAATCTTGTAGCCAAGTATCTGTTCAATGGTGGGGATCTGGCTGTCGTATTGGGCACCGGGCCACATGGCAATACTGGTAGGTACATGGCTCAAAGGCTGTGGCGCGGCCTGGGCAGGTAACTGCAAGGCGAAAGCCAGCGGTATTAGAGGTAACAGGTTGGGTATCTTCATGATTGTTATATAAAAGCATATTGATGTTGCAATGATGCTAACGACATTTATCCCTGGCGACAAACGCAATATTGTCAGAGGTTATTGCTGTGATTGATGGTGTAAGGTAAGTATCAGCATACGGGATAACCCGTTATAATCGCGGCAAATAAGCCGCCAATTGATGAGAGTAAGGTGAACGGATTACAAAGTCGCAGGCGTAACACTAACCGCTGGCACCGTTTAGCCGTGTTGGTATTCGGGCTGGTTACGGCTAGCGGGCAAGCGGCGCAGACGCTGGATGTATATGCCATTCCGTCTAAACCGATAGTGCAACTGGTGAGTGACACCAGCAAGCAATTAGCCACTTATGGCATGCAGAGTTTTTATCAGCAGGGGCGCCCGGTACACATCACGCTGTATCTGACGACTTTCCCTGATGATAGTGACGCTGCCATCAAACAGGTGGTGCAGCAACTGAGTCAGCAATATCAGCCCGTGCCGCTTAGCGCCAAAGGATTTACCGTGACCAAAGGTAACTGGGCATTTATTGATGTGGCGCGCAGCCGAGAGCTGCAACGGCTTGCTGATAAAGTGACGCTGGCACTAGAACCTCTGCGCGATCCCCATCCTGCGTTGCCCGAATGGGTGAAAGCTTACCCCGGTAAACTGGCGGCATTTGAGCGTTATGGCAGCCCTAATGTGTTCCAGAATTTTGAGCCACATCTGACGTTGCTGGCCGCCGAGAAAAATCCACAACTGGCAACATTCCAGCAGTTGATGCAGCAGCAAGTACCGAGTGCTAACGGTGAAATCATCGGCTTAGGTATTGGTGTTACCGATGAATGGGGTCAGCAGCGGCAAGTGTTGGCAGAATATTTTTTCAAACCTTAGTCGCGGTGATGCCGGCGGTAAAGAACTTGCCACCGTTAGTAAGTCGGTAGCAAGTTCAAGCCTATAGCATGGCTTAAGCACCTGTGGTTGTGCCGCGTCTTAATATCCGCTTTGTGCTAGTGTCGGGTAGTCGGTCAGCCCTGCGGCACCGCCGCCAAACAAGGTTTCGCGCTGATATTCATTGAGCGGTGCCCCTGTTTGTAATCGCTGTGGCAAATCTGGATTTGCAATAAATGGCCGACCAAAGCCAATAAGATCGGCCCAGCCTTGTTCTAGCGCCTGCCGTGCACGCTCGGCGGTATATTTTCCGGCATAAATCATCAGCCCAGGAAATACTTGGCGTAGCGTCTGTCGAAATGCCAACGGCATGTCTGGTGCGTCATCCCAGTCAGCCTCAGCAATGTGCAAGTAGCCGATACCAATCTCCCCTAAGCGTTTGGCTGCCGCCGTATACGTGGTTTGTGGATCTGCATCCACACAACCGTTTAGCGTAGTCAATGGGGCTAAACGCACACCAACTTTATTGGCTTGGCCGGTAGCCTCCACCAGCGCCTGTGCAACTTCATCCAGAAAACGCAGCCGGTTTTCCAGTGAGCCACCATATTCATCGGTGCGGTTATTGGCGTTGGAATCTAGGAACTGGTTTACCAGATAACCGTTAGCCGCGTGCAGCTCTACACCATCAAAACCTGCTGCCATGGCATTGCGTGCCGCCTGTGCATATTGGTTGATAACCTGCTGAATTTCGGCCACCGATAACGCACGGGGCATCGAAGCTTCTACAAATCCTTTGGTACTATTGTCATCAATAAAGACTTTTACTCCAGGTGCCTGAATCGCTGAGGAAGACACAGGTGCTTCACCGTCCAGCAGGCTAGTGTGACTCAGTCGACCCACATGCCATAATTGCGCGAAGATTCGCCCCCTGCGGCATGCACAGTATCAACCACTTTGCGCCAGCCAGCGATTTGCGCATCGCTACAGATCCCTGGCGTCCAGGCGTAACCTTTGGCTAATGCTGAAATATAAGTGCCTTCGGTGATGATCAATCCAGCGCTGGCACGTTGGGCATAGTAAGTGGCCATCAACTCGTTGGCGATATCTCCAGGCTGGCTGGATCGAGAACGAGTCATTGGTGGCATTACCACCCGGTTAGGCAGTTGTAATTCTCCGAACTGTAAAGGGCTAAACAAGGGATCTTGCTGCATAATTTACTCCAAATATATTGATGTGTGGCCGCAGTGCATCGCGGTATTCACTGCGGATGATGAGTTAACGGGTTAGTCCCAAAGCGGGGCGAGATCTTCTGGGTCGACTTCGCGGCCATTGCGCTCAAGGGTGGCAATCTGTGCCATCTGCTGGTCAGTAAGTCGCAGTTTTTGTGCTAGCAGGTTACTGGCTAGATTGGCGCGTTTAGTCGAGGATGGGATAACGGCATATCCCAGTTGCATCGCCCAAGCCAGCGCGATTTGCGCCGGGGTTGCTTGATGTTGACGGGCAATCTCGGCTAATAGCGGATCGGCTAACACTTTGCCGTAAGCCAGCGTCATGTATGAGGTCACTGGGATCTGCTGTTGCTGCATAAAGGCCGTTAACTGGCGGTTCTGTAAGTAGGGGCTCAGTTCTATCTGATTGGTCGCAATTGTTTCACGGCCAACCACATCAATCGCCTGTTGTAACAAGGCAATATTGAAGTTGGAAACCCCAATCTGTCGGGTAAGACCAAGGTTTTGCGCTTGCTGCAATGCCGTCATGTACTCGGTAAGTGCCACGCCATTTCCGGGGCTGGCCAATGAATGAGCGTCAGATCAACATAATCAGTCCCCAGTTTGCGCAGGCTTTCTTCAAGACTGGCAATCAACTTGTCGTGGCGGTAGTTTTCCGTCCAGATCTTGGTCGTAAGAAACAGCTGTTGCCGCGGGATACCACTGGCAGCAATTGCGGTTCCAATCTCGGCTTCATTACCGTAAATCTGCGCAGTATCAATGGCGCGGTAACCGAGCGCTAAAGCGGTCGATACTGAATCAATCACTACTTGGTCTTTCAGGCGGAAAGTACCAACACCAAAAAGAGGAATGGTCATACTAAGATGCTCCAATTGCTGTGATTATTAAGACACTTGACTGTCGAGTTGCAGATTGTTGCGCCGATCTAGTCGACCGCTAAGTTGCGTGAGCAACAAGGCAACCAATGTCACCACTGCGGCAATCCAGGGGGTATGTGTCAGGCCAAGATGGGCCACCACTAGCGAACCACCCCATGAACCAGCGGCAACCCCCACATTAAAGGCGGCGATATTAAAGCCTGAAGCGACATCGACGGCTTGTGGTGCCACCTTTTCTGCCTGCTGTACCACATAAGCCTGGCAATCCCGGTACATTACCAAAGGCCACTGCGCCCCATACCAAAACCGTCAGTACCACTAGCAGCGGATTGGTGGCGGTAAATGTTAGGACTAACAGCACTAGGGCTAACGCTAGGAATATGGTGTTTAAAGCACTCACTGGCCCATGACGATCTGCCAGTCTGCCGCCCCAGATATTGCCGAACGCCACCGAAATACCGTAGGCCAGTAGCACCAAACTGATGGCATTGTCACTGAGCCCCATGCTGCTGTAGGATTGGCGCAAGGAAAGTGAAGGCGATGAGTGAGCCACCGTAGCCGATTGCGGTCATGGCATACACCAGCAGTAATCTTGGGTGTAACAATTTACCAAGCTGGCGATGCAGCGCTGCCGGTGGCTTATGGGCAATGTGGTTAGGTACCAGTAATAACGTGCCCAACAACGCCAATAGGCCAAATAATGCAACCACCAGGAAGGTGACGCGCCAACCAAAATGCTGCCCAATAAATGTACCGAGTGGAATGCCCACCACAAACGCAACGGTCATGCCACTGAACATGGTGGCGATAGCGCTGGCTGCTTTATGTTTTGGCACAAGGCTGGTCGCAACGATTGATCCCACGGAGAAAAAGACACCATGTGCCAGCCCGGTAACGATCCGCGCCATAATCAGGCTGTAGTAACCCGGCGCCTGCCATGCGAGCAGATTACCCAAGGTAAACAGTAGCATTAGCGCCAGTAATAGTGGTTTCCGGGGATGCGTCCTGTCGCCGCCGTCAATAATGGTGCACCAACGGCAACGCCAATGGCATAGAGGCTGACCAGCAGACCGCTAGCGGGCAAACTTACTTGCAGATCTGCTGCAATAGTGGGCAGCAAACCGACAATCACAAATTCTGTGGTGCCTATGGCAAATGCTGCCAGTGTCAGCGCTAAAAGAGCTAAAGGCATAAAGCTGATTCCTGAAATCTAATGAAAGTTGACAAGAGTTTGCCTGCTAGATACTTTTCTAAAAAGTCACATTTAATCCAAACATATTTGATAAAAAGTCAAAAATAACAGGTGCAAATGAAAGCTACATTAGATGAAATGCAAGTATTACTAACGGTGGCAGACAGCGGCACTATCAGCGCCGCAGCTGAACGACTGGATCAGACGGTATCGGCAACCAGCCGTACCTTAGCGAAATTGGAAAATAAGCTGGGCACGACCTTGCTTAACCGCACAACTCGGCGGTTGGAACTGACGGAAGAAGGCGCGGCATATCTGACAGAAGTGCGGCAGATTGTACAAGCAGTAGAGGCCGCAGAAGAGATGTTAGCCCTCCGAAAAGGCCAGCCATCAGGCTTACTGCGAGTGGATGCCGCGACACCGTTTATGCTGCATGTGATTACGCCATTAGTGAAACACTATCAACAGCAGTATCCGCAAGTAGTGCTAGAACTGAACAGTAATGAAGGCATTACCGATCTGCTGGAGCGGCGCACTGATGTTGCATTTCGTATCGGCCAACTTAAGGATTCAACCCTGCATGCCCGGCCCATCGCCAGTAGCCGTATTCGCATTCTTGCCAGTCCTGACTACCTAGCCAGCACCGGAATGCCAACGCAGCCAAGTGAGTTGCAACAGCATTGTTTGCTTGGCTTTACCCAGCCGGACTCACTGAATTTATGGCCATTACCGGGGGATGATGGGCAGTTATTGAAGATTGTTCCCAGTATTGCATCGTCCAATGGCGAGACGTTGCGGCAGTTAGCGCTGCAAGGCGTGGGGATTGTGTGTCTGTCGGATTTTATGACGCGTAACGACCGACAAACCGGTCAGCTGGTCGAGTTATTTGAGGAGCAGACGCTGGAAATTCGCCAAGCGATCAATGCGGTGTATTATCGCAATACCGCATTGTCTACGCGGATTAGTTCGTTTATCGATTTCCTGATTGCGGCCTTGGGCCCCCGCAACTTTGCTGATTGAACGCCTAGCAATGTGGTTTCATAGCCATACATTAGCGACACGCTAGCCGAAACATACCTCGGCCCAACGCGCCAACCCAGCGGTGACTGAGCCAAAGTCGTTACCGCTCACCAAAGGCACCTGTGGTAACACTTCGGCTACTGCTTGGCGCAGGACGGGTGACCGCGCGGAACCGCCGGTCATAAAGATCACATCTGGCGTACAGCCCCCTAAGGTTAAGGCCTCTCGCACCAGTTTTATGATCTGCTGTTTGGGGCCATCTAACGCTTGCAGCATCTCATCGTAATGGATGGTGAGTGGTAGCGCTTCAGTCGCCAACTCCAGCGTACTGTGAAATTCCGGCAGTTGTGACAGCGCAATTTTAGCTTCTTCGGCGCGGCGTACCAGGCTATAACCGAGGGTGTCGTGATACACCTGTAACAGGCGTGCCAGCTTTTGTGGTTCTTGTGCTTCTTTGTGTAGCAGTTTGAGTTCTGCCAGATTGCGCTGAGCGTAAAAATCGTTTTGTGCTGACAGATCGTTAATTGCTACTGGATTCCACAGCTGTTTCATTGGCATTTCTAGCCCAGAGTCCAGCAAACTGCCCAAGCCGAAATATGGCATCAGTTGCCGAAACGCCAGATGAATATCCAAGTCGTTACCGCCAACACGTTGGCCACTGTGTGCCAGCAAACTGCCACTGCGATCTTTTTGTTTACGCCAGTTAGGCCCCATTTGCAGCAAGGAACAGTCGGTCGTACCACCACCGATATCCACCACCAGTACGGTTTGTTGCTGCGTCAACCCGGCTTCATATTCCAGCCCGGCGGCGACCGGTTCAAACTGAAATTCAATCTGCCGGAATCCGGCTCGAGTGGCAGCTCGGCGCAAAATGTTCTCTGCTTGGCGGTTAGACTCTTCGCCGCCGCTGCCTTGGAAGTTAATTGGCCGACCAATAACGGTATCGTCGATGACTTGCTGGCTAACCTGTTCCGCCCGCCGTTTGATGTTAGCCATCATGGCGCACACTAGATCTTCAAAAAAGCTTAGCTGAACCTCATGCAAGCCCATCGCACCGAGAAATGATTTAGGGGATTTGACGTAATATAAGTCTTGCGGATGCGCCAGATACAAGTCCAATGCCGCCTGACCAAACAGCAGATCATCCGCTTGCAGGTCGATACCTTCTTCGCGGTTGGTTGCAACGGCACGGCGCAGCAACTGTTGACCAACGGCATCCAGCGGCTGGATCTGATAATGCCGCAACAGGTACTCAGAGACTGAATCGCGGGTCGGTGCTGCCAGCGTTGATGGCAGATAGAAGCTGGCATTTTCCAGTGGTAACAGCCGTGGCTCGCCATCTTGCATATGTGCGACCGAGCAGTTGGAAGTGCCGTAATCAAACCCGATAAACATCAGTTATTCCCGTATTGCCGCAAACAAAGCCGCATAAACTAACGCAAATCGCGTGCGAATGCCAATGCCGTTACCAGCATCTTTGTGTTTACCTTGCCCCAGGTGAGCATCATTGGTGACTCTGCAATAAAACCGCCAACATTTGCGATATAAGACAGCCTTCCCTGAACAATAATGTTGCTATTTTTGAAATTTACCCACTGAAAATATAAGAAATTTTAACTAAGATACATGCTCTTATGGCTTGCGGGTGGCATATCGCAATAGCTAAATCGGGCCCAGCATGCGGGCATGGGTAATGTAATCCTTCAACGTCAAATTGCTATATCATCGGCACAGTGGCGCTGGTAGACGATGAAAACATGGAGCTGTATACATGGATTGGAAAGCATTTTTTGTTGTAGGTGCGGTGACTTTGGTACTGGGCGTGGTATTGCTAGTCCCAGGATTGATGCTGGGACGGAAGTTAAGTAAAACGTCGTCCAATGAGTTTGTTACCAGCGTCATTACCAAACATGGGCTGGTATTTGGTGTTGTATTTGTGGTGAGCTTGCTGCTGGCATCTACCGCACGGTACTTTGCACCTAATTCATTTATCGGCCATTGGACAGCAACAGATGAAGGTTTATACAGCTTTATTGTCGTATTGTCGGTACTGGCGATAGTGATTGAAAAACTATTGCTGTTGTTTGGCATTAATTTGGTGAGCAACAAGCGTAGGAAATGATTTTTTCTCATTTTCTTCTTGTTAAATTGCGTTCGGGCAAATGCGAGCTGTCTTAGGCTTATGCTCAATAATAGGGAAGTAATTGCGCCAGATATACCGAGCCGTAAGATGTGAGCTGAAGCCAATCCAGATTTTGAGGCGACTTCGTCAATCGTGTACGTCAGTAGTGTACGTCAATAGTGTAATAGCCCAGCGACTTATTCTCGATGCGTGCATCGGATTGTTTGTGTACATAAACGGATAATCGCTACAAAACAACTATGCAAACGTAACCACTTCTATCCGATTACCATCATAATCACCAATAAATGTAGCGTAATAGTTAGCACCATACTGCTCTCTATATCCAGGTGCGCCATCTGCTACTGCACCAAGCTCCATTGCGATTTTGTAAAATGTATCAACCATATCAATAGATTTAGCTCTCAGACACACATGAAACCCGTCACTAACCTGACCTGTAGAGATATTTTTCCGTTCATTAATCCAAAATTCTGGATATTTTTCCCGAATCCTACCGTGCCCGTCTTTTTCTCTAGTACTGTATAGCCCAATACAGCGAGCACGGTTGAGTAGAAGTTTTCACTACGTTTTAAATCTCTGACTGGTATTGAAATATGGTCGATCATAGATTTCACCCGCTCCAAGTGTGTAGTTAAGCAAATACACTAACATTATATTAGTGCACATGCGCGTTTTCCTCGTTACCTTGATTACTCCTGTTCTGACGGTAGCTAAAGTTTGCTACAGCAAGGCTTGAAAGGCGGTGTCCATCACAGCAAAGCCTTTGAGCGATATAAATCCAGACGTTCAAGCCAGACTTGAATTCTCCACTTGTTATTAAATATTCTTTCTTTATTATTATAAAAACGATTAACCATTATAATTAATGCCGAAATTTTTAATTGCACGATTTAATGTCGGTAACAATGTATCCATATCACAATAATAGGTAGCATGGCTATAATCTTTTTTATCACCAACAAATAATGAAATTGATGAACTTCCTAACATTTTGAAATCGTTTTTGTCATTGCCTAATGATATTGTATGGTTAAAGTCAATCCCTAATAACTTAAGAGTGTTCTCTTTATCTGTGTGCTGGGGAGTAATATCAAAAATTCCTTCATTTTTATGGAAATTAATCTCATTGAGTATTTTATTATTTTCAAGATGTTCTTTAATTAAATTGCTATATTTTCCATCTAATATAAGAATTTTAGTGATACCTAGCTTTATCGCTTCTCTTTCCTCTATCTCACCTAAAGAAAGCTGACGTATATAGTCGTGGAATTCGTGAGCTTTAGTTGAAAATGAGTAATTCCAGTCAGTGTCTAGAACATATGACATATCAATATGATTCAATAACTCTAAAATTTTATTTACATCATCATTTTTAAAGTGATTGGAAATAATTATTTTTCCGTTATACCATGCCTGTCCGCCATTACATCCAACTAATATAGTGTTATGTAAGGTATTAGGAATTAAAGGTAACATATCTCTAACCGGACGAGCTGATGCAAAAAAACGTTAAAATATGTTGATAAATTCAGTATGTAATCACTAATCGTATCATGCATTTTTACGCCATTTTTTATTACAGTCCCATCCAAGTCAAAAACAATATTTAATTTATTATTTAAAGCTACTTTCATATGTTTATTTTACCCATTAAGTTAAATCCAAAATTCTTGCTTATAATTTCTTAAATAAGAAAGTCGTGTTTAGGATTGGCTATAGACTAAAATGTAAAACATGTTAGTATCGGCAGTATTAGCTCGATTACTAGAAGAATTAGCTCAAATGGCGAAAATTCAACTTACTAAGTTTGCCCCTAACAGTTCGATTCGGGTACATCATCTAAGGGATAGGGCTCCCATCTTTGATTGGCATGCTCACGATTGCTTTGAGTTGTTGATGTTGATTGGTGGTTCAGGTAATCGCTACATTGGTGATGATGTGTCCAAAAGCAGTAAAGACGAGTTAATTCTTATCCCACCTTTTATGCCTCATACTTGGGACTCAACTTATAATGCCGAACATGTGGTTATCATTTTATTTAGTCAGGAATTATTAAACCTCAATATTCCAGAAATGTACTCATTAAAGCATTGGCTAAATGATATACATAACGGTGTATCGCTAACACTAGAAAAAAGTATTCATTATGATTGTTATATCGAGCCACTGATAAAATTAAAGAAAACCTCATCTTTTGAAAGAGTAACAACCCTACTATCAGTGTTAAATAAATTTTTCAATGATACTCAACTGTACAATGAAGTTTTTATGTACCATCCTCACAGAAATGTGACAAAACTGATTGATTTTTTAGAAGGTCAAAACGAGAAATCTCTTTCTAGTTGTGCTAAAGCCTTAAACATGAGTGAATCCACATTAAAGCGCTGGATAAAGAATGAATTAAACACTACTTTTACTGACCTGTATCGCCAGGTTAGGTTGAAAAAAGCACAAAACTTACTTGCCTGTTCACAAATACCTATCCCAATCATTGCCGAACAAAGTGGTTTTAATAGTATTAGATCTTTTAATGATGCTTTTAAAATAAGTTTAAAAATGACTCCGATTCAATTTCGCAATAAATATAAATGGAGAAAATCTAACACTGTAACTTTTCGTGAAGTTAAATAGTGTAATAATTTAATGTTTTTTGGTTGTAACTTATTTATATATAATATATTTTCATGTTTTTAAACATTGTCTAACATTCTTTAGCAAGTAAATACCTAATTCTCAGTCCTTGTTAATATTACTGAACAAATATATCTGATATCTATCACTACCAATCATTTTACCTCATTAGAAAGGTGGGGCGAAACATGTGGTGACGTGTAAATTTTAAGGAACCACTACCCGCGAATTCAACTCCGAAAATACAGACAACGCCTTTTCTTCTTCGGAATTGCCAAGGCTTTTACTGAAAGATGCCGTAGTCGAGATAAGCCGTGCTTGGGCATCCATATTCTCCACAGCATTAGGGAGCAGACAGATACGAGTTACACCTCGGCCTTGTTTTGTAAGCTTTGGGGCAGTGCCTGTAACTGGGATGCTGCATTGCCACTGGGAGCTATGATGCTATGTTTGAAATATTTCTCAATATTGGCGGCGGTTATCTCAGTGGTGTGCGGGTTATACATGCTGTATAGACCTTATGTCGCGAGAACAAGGTCATCTACTTCTTTTCTTTTCCAATACACACATTTTAGGTCATTTCGTTTTAAACAGATTGCCGCGCCAGTGGCAATGTAATGCCAGTTTGGTGTCAGCGTGATGGGTAGCGCGACAGGCATTGCGCTACCACCTTAACAGACTCAAGGCGGCAATATTCCTCATCAGTAAGGGGCGTGCGGAGTTATCGCAGTTGCATCAGCAGCAGCGTAGGCGTATATTCGTTTTTATTTAATTGCCTAGGCAAATATTCGCATGGCATACTTTACCGCCGACAAGATAGAACAAACCCAATTTTCGCTGGGTCACCTGTTGCATCTGGTGAACCAATACAAAGACCGGGTACTCACCCGGCACTTATTGCCGCTGGATATCACGGCGCAACAGTTCAGAGTGATGATGTTGCTCCACCGCGATCATGTTGAAAGCTGCCAAGTGCTGAGCCAGCGTCTTTCTATTGATGGCGGCGCGATTACTCGCATGTTAGATCGGCTGGAACAGAAACAGCTACTACAGCGGGTACGACATGACGATGACCGGCGACGCATTGCACTGCAACTTACCGACAGTGGCCATGCTTTGTGTCAGCAGATGCCAGAAGTGATTGCCGAAGAGTTGAACGAATTCACCCAGGGACTGGATGACCAAGACATTGCACAGTTGGAACACTTGCTGCGCAAAATTCTTATCGCCGGTGGTGTGCTGGAGCCGCAACCGGAATAACCCTTTATCTGAATATCGAACGAGACATTTCATTTATGGTTGAGCAAACAACAGACAAACAGCCAGCAGCACCTTCCTCGGCAAAACCCAGCAAACGTAAGACATACCTGTTGGGATTGTTGCTGGTTGCTGCCGCAACAGGCATTGGGGCATACGTCTACCATCAGGAATATGGCCGGTTTTATGAGGACACTGATGACGCTTATGTCCAAGGTAATCTTATCTCTATTGCCCCTAAAATTGCTGGGACGGTAACTCAAGTCTTTGCCGACGAAGGGGATTATGTGGAGAAAGGGCAGACGCTGGTAAAGCTGGATCCCAGTGATGCTAGGATTGCACTGGACAGCGCCGAAGCAAGCCTAGCCAATGTGGTGCGTCAGACTCGTGGTTTGTATAACGATGTCGACAACTACCAGGCTCAGGTGCAGGTGCAGGAAGTCAATTACCGGCAGGCGCAAGCCGATTATCAGCGGCGGGTTAAACTGGCGAAAAGTAAGCTGATCTCTGATGAAGAAGTCATCCATTACCATGACAGCCTGAAAGCCGCCGAGAATCAGTTAACCGCGGTAAAACAGGCTCTGAACGCTAAGCTGGCACTCACCGAAGGTGTCACTATTGCCAATCATCCGGCGATTAAGAGTGCGATTGCCCAGTTGCAGAATGCCTATCTTAACTTGCAGTACACCCAGATTAAGGCACCAGAGTCTGGCTATATTGCCAAACGTGCGGTGCAGGTTGGGCAACAGTTGACCGTTGGCAATGCGTTATTGGTGGTGGTGCCATTGCAGCAGGTTTGGATTGACGCCAATTTTAAAGAAAGCCAGATGGCGGATATGCGCATTGGTCAGCCGGTGGATATCGTGGCGGATCTCTATGGTGATGATGTGCATTTTAATGGGCATATCGCTAGCCTAGGGCTTGGTACCGGCAGTGCCTTTGCGTTGTTACCGGAACAAAATGCCACTGGCAACTGGATCAAAATCGTGCGGCGTCTGCCGGTGCGGGTCGTGCTGGATGATGTGCAGCAGCTTAAGCAACATCCGTTGCGTATTGGGCTGTCAACGTTAGTGACTGTGCACCTCAAGGATGAAAATGGTCCATTGCTGGCGCAAACACCAGTGACTAAGCCGCGTTTCAGCACCGATATTTACGACGATCAACTGCAACATGCCCATAAACTGGTTAACCAGATCCTTCAGGAAAATGGTATCAACCTTGATGTAGCCGTCACCGCTGAAAGTAAGGGCAACTAACGGATGAGCAACTATCAGTTCCGGCCGCAGAGTTTGGCGCTGGCGACACTGGGATTGTCGTTGGCGACCTTCATGCAGGTACTGGATACCACCATTGCCAACGTGGCATTGCCCACCATTGCGGGTAACCTCGGGGTATCATCAGATCAAAGTACCTGGGTGATCACTTCTTTTGCGGTCTGTAATGCGATTGCGCTGCCGTTGACCGGCTGGGTATCGCGTACGATTGGCGAAACCAAGCTGTTTCTTATCTCAGTGATCATGTTTGCGATTACCTCGTTCCTGTGTGGTATCGCGCAGTCAATGAATGAGCTGATCCTGTTTCGGGCATTGCAGGGGTTTTTCTCAGGGCCGTTGTTCCCGATGTCACAGACGCTGATGATGGCGATTTTCCCGCGAGATAAGCGGGGGTTAGCACTAGCGTTGATCGGCATGGTGACTGTGGTTGCGCCGATCGTTGGGCCAATAACCGGCGGCTGGATCACCGATAATTACTCTTGGCGCTGGATCTTTTATATCAATGTTCCCATTGGGATTTTTGCTGCATTGCTGGTGTTTATTCAACTCCGTGGTCGCCAAGAAGACACGGTGCGCAACCCCATCGATTTTGGCGGGCTGTCGCTGCTGGTCATTGGCGTCGGAGCATTGCAGATCATGTTGGATAAAGGCAATGACCTCGATTGGTTCTCGTCCAATTTTATTGTGTCATTGGGACTGATATCGCTGGTGTCGCTGGTCGCTTTTGTTATCTGGGAGCTCACCAGTGATCATCCTATTGTGAATCTGTCGCTGTTCCGTGACCGTAACTTTACTGCGGGTACCATTGCGCTGGTGCTGGGCTACGCGGCCTTTTTTGCTATCGCGCTTATCTTGCCTCAGTGGTTGCAAATCAACATGGGCTATACCGCCATCTGGGCGGGATTAGCGGTAGCACCAATGGGCGTTATTCCGCTATTAACGTCGCCACTGATGGGAAAATATGCGCACAAGTTTGATCTACGGCTGCTGGTGACGGGGTCCTTCATTGTGATGGGGGCGTCTAGTTTTATGCGGGCCGGCTTTAATTTGCAGGTGGATTTTGCCACGGTGGCGTTAGTGCAGTTATTTATGGGCATCGGCGTGGTGTTGTTTTTCATGCCGCTGACCACCATTTTAATGTCAAATCTGGAACACCATGAGATTGCCGATGGTTCTGGGCTTGCCACTTTCCTGCGGGTGTTGGGGGCAGTTTTGCTTCGTCGCTCAGTATCTGGTTGTGGGATCGGCGCGAAATATTCCATCGGGCGCAGCTCAACGAAAATATCAGTTTGTTAAATGATAAAGCACAGCATTATTTACAGCAGCTGGGCGGGGTTACCCAAAGTAATCTGGCACAAGTTGAACGCTTGCTGCAACAGCAGGCGGTAATGATGTCAACCATCGACTACTTCACGCTGCTGGGCTGGATGTTTGCGGGGTTGATAGTGATTATCTGGTTTGCTAAACCACCTTTCTTTCATAGTCATTAAGCGTTAGTACCAAGGACGGTACACATCTGCTAACGAAGTTTAGCTGACAAAATATTGTATAAAATATGTGATTTATGTTAATGAATAGCTGATTCTTTCAGTAATAAATTCAATAACAAAACTCATGAATATCTATAAATCTCTACTATGTGTTGCGCCCTTGCTACTGGGTCTTGGTGGTTGTGCCGCTTCTGGCACTGCCACAGACAGCAGCGCTGCACTCACCCTCAAACGTATTTATCAAGATAAAGCATTCAAACTGCAACGTGCGCCTTACTTTCGTTGGCTGGATGATGGCAGTGGTTATACCGTGCTGGAGCCCCGCGATAAACAAGCCGACGCCAAGCCCAACGTAGCTGAAGAAGAACACGGCGTCAAAGGTAGCGACATCGTGTTTTATCAAGCCGATGGTAGCGGTCGAAAGGTGTTGGTGTCGCTGGAACAATTAACGCCAAAGGGGGCCAAAGAGGCGCTCACCATTGAAGATTATCAGTGGTCAGATGATGGTCAATGGTTGCTGGTGTTCACCAATGGACAAAAGGTATGGCGCAGCCGTTCCCGCGGTGATTTCTGGGTGTTAAATCTCAAGAGCAACACATTGTACCAATTGGGCGGTGCACAACCCGCGGCTAAAAAGCTGATGTTTGCTAAATTCTCGCCCGACAGTAAACGCGTGGCGTATGTTCAAGATAACAATATCTACCTAGAGGCGCTGGGCAGCAGCAAGGTAACGCAGCTCACTCATGATGGCAGCGATACCTTAATCACCGGCCATTTTGATTGGGTCTATGAAGAGGAATTCAGCATCAAGGATGGTTTCCTCTGGAGCCCTGACAGCCAGAATATCGCCTATTGGCAGCTCGATAGCAGCGGCGTGAAGTTATTCACCATGATCAACAACACCGCCGGGCTGTATCCAACGATTACCCAGTTCCCTTATCCGAAAGCCGGTGAACAGAATTCCGCCGTGCGTATTGGGGTGGTGAATGTTAAGGACGGCAAAACCCGCTGGGCACCTTTGCCGGGGGATAACCGTGACCGCTATGTGCCGCGCATTAGTTGGGCTGGCACCAGTGAAGCGGTGTTGATCCAAGATGTGAATCGGCCACAGAACACCAATGTATTGCGCTTGTTTGACTGGCAAAAGCAGCAACTGCACACCATTATGACCGAACATGATGCGGCGTTTTTGGAGTGGTTTTATCCAGCCGAGTGGGAAAAAGACGGCAGTCATTTTATCTGGCACAGTGAACGTGACGGTTGGCGCCACCTGTATCGAGTTTCCCGCGACGGCAAAAGCGTGGTCGATTTAACGCCGGGTAACTATGATGTGGTCGAACTGCTGACCTTAAATGAAGCCACCAACAGTCTCTATTTCACCGCCTCACCCGATCATCCAGAAGCACGCTATCTGTTTAAGGCCAGTCTCGATGGCAGCGGCCAAGTGACCCGCATTACTCCAGAACAATTTAGCGGCAATAACCGTTACTACATTGCCAAAGATGGCAGCCTAGCGATGCACACTCACAGCCGCTTTGATGTGCCGCCTTCCAGCGAAATCATCAAAGTCGATGGTCATAAAACCATTAAAGCGCTGACCGATAATGCAGAGCTAAAGGCTAAACTCGCCAAACTGGATCTACCGCAACATCAGTTTTTCCAGGTCAAAGCGCGTGATGGCGTGGTGCTGGATGGTTGGGTGATGTTGCCGCCGCATATGGATAAATCCAAAAAATACCCGATTATTTTTTATGTCTACGGCGAACCTTGGGGCTCAACGGTGCAAGACGCCTGGGGCGGCGATAACTATTTGTGGTCCAGCATGATGGCGCAGCATGGTTTTATCATGGTGTCGGTGGATAACCGTGGCACCCGTGCGCCTAAGGGCCGTGATTGGCGTAAATCCATCTATAAGAAAATTGGCACAGTGACTGTGCGCGATCAGGTGGATGCGCTGGATGCCATGGCTAAACGCTGGCCGCAAATCGATACTGCGCGCGTGGGTGTTTGGGGGCATTCCGGTGGTGGTAGCTCAACGCTGAACTTGCTGTTCCGTCATGGTGATAAATTTAAGGTCGGCGCTGCATTTGCGCCAGTGGCGGATATCCGGCTGTATGACTCAATTTACCAGGAGCGTTACTCAGGCAATCCGAATACAGATCCCGCAAGCTATACCCAGAGTTCACCCATCAGCTTTGCCAAAAATCTCACTGGCAAGTTGCTGCTGGTGCACGGCACCGGTGATGACAATGTGCATTATCAGGGCACTGAAGAGCTGATCAACGAGCTGGTGAAATACAACAAGCAGTTTGAGTTTATGTCATACCCAAACCGCACCCACGCGCTTAAAGAAGGTGAGGGGACAAGCTTGCACCTGCAAACATTGAAGACCCGCTTCTTCGAAAAATATCTGTTGCAACCCACTCACTAGCGGGACACAGTAATCGCCAAAAGCAGTGCCGATGGGTGCTGCTTTTTCTTTTAACCAGATAGTTATCTAATCACTAACCACAGATGTTCCAGCGATGACTCTGGTGACTTTGGCGGTACTGTTGCTGGCGATTGTTCGTCGTCGACAGTGCCTGTCGCCTGCTGACAATAATGATGCAGTGTGGCGTCTGCTAGGGTAAAAATGTCCCATCAGTACTTTTTGGCCGATGCTAATGATGTTGAGCGTTTATGAATATCGGTTGAATTGGCATTTTTAGTGATCAATATCACATTTAATATTAGTCATTTATCAATATGCGACATCTTTACCACTATAGCTAAGACAAAATGACTCATAGCAAATTTGTTAATAAATGGAGTTAAAATCTAAAATTAAGATATAAACAGTTTAATATTCTTAAATAAAACTATTTATCTATGTTTGATTCTGTCAAAAATCATATGTGATCAATGTCACTTGTCGTTATTTGTTATCTATTTTCCATTTGCGGATAATTAGATCACGGATAGTGGCGCTATTGGCTGCTTTCCGAACGGGTGGTCTGCGGACTGCCAATCGTACTCATAACAACAAGTGTGAGATCTCCTATGAACAGACGACAGTTTTTCAAACTGTGTGCAGCCGGGGCGGCAACTTCAGCGATTTCTGCGCTGGGGTTGATGTCTGACAAGGCCTATGCCGCAGTGCGAGAGTTCAAGCTGCTCAGAGCCAAAGAAACCCGCAATAATTGCCCTTATTGCTCAGTGGGTTGTGGCCTGTTGATGTACAGTCAAAACAGCGGCGGCAAAAACTCAGAACATGCAATTTTCCATATCGAAGGTGATTCAGACCATCCAGTAAGTCGTGGCGCATTATGCCCGAAAGGTGCTGGTCTGGTGGACTATGTTAACAGTCCTCACCGTCTGCAATATCCAGAGTATCGTGCTGCCGGTAGCAATAAATGGCAGCGTATCAGTTGGGATGAAGCGTTCAAACGCATTGCCCGCCTGATGAAGCAGGATCGCGATGCCAACCTGTTGCAGAAAGATGCTATGGGTGTCACCGTCAACCGTTGGCTCACTACCGGGATGATGACTTCGTCCGGTATGTCGAACGAAAGCGGTATTGCGACCCAGAAATTCGCCCGTGCTCTTGGCATGGTCGCGATCGATACTATTGCGCGTAACTGACACTCCCCAACGGTAGCAAGTCTTGCTCCAACATTTGGGCGTGGTGCCATGACCAACCACTGGATCGATATCAAGAATTCCAATGTGATCGTGATTATGGGCGGTAATGCTGCGGAAGCACATCCTGTCGGTTTCGGCTGGGTGACAGAAGCGATGCAACACAATAATGCCAAATTAATCGTGGTCGATCCCCGTTTTAACCGTAGTGCCGCATTGGCCGATCACTATGCACCCATACGTTCCGGTACGGACATCGCGTTCCTGCTGGGGGTTATCCGTTATCTGATCGACACCAAACAGGTGAACTACGACTACGTGAAAGCGTATACCAACGCCAGTTATATCATCCGCGAAGACTTTGATTTCCATGATGGTCTGTTCAGCGGCTTTGATGAAGAAAAAGGCGCTTACAACACCGAATCCTGGTATTACGAACTGGATGAACAGGGCTACGCGAAAGTCGATGACACCCTGCAACATCCTCGTTGCGTCTGGAACCTGCTGAAACAGCATGTGGCACGTTATGACTTCAAGACCGTCAGTAACGTTACTGGAACGCCGATAGATGATTACCAGACGGTGTGCGAAATGATCGGCAGCACTCACACCAAAGATCGGGTGGCCACCTTTATGTATGCGCTGGGCTGGACCCATCACAGCAAAGGTGCACAGAACATCCGTACTATGGCGATGGTGCAACTGTTGCTGGGCAACATCGGTCAGCTGGGTGGCGGCGTGAATGCGCTGCGTGGTCACGCTAACGTGCAGGGCGCTACTGACATGGGGCTGCTGGCACAAAGCCTGCCGGGTTATCTGAAACTGCCAAGTGATAAAGAACCGACACTGGCAGCGCATTTAACCGCACATACGCCTAAACCTTTACGTCCGGGCCAGACCAACTACTGGCAAAACTATCCGAAGTTCTTCGTGTCACTGCTGAAATCATTCTGGGGCGATGCCGCCACTGCTGAGAACGATTTTGGCTACGACTGGTTGCCAAAATGGGATCAGATGTATGACTTCGGTAAGCACATCGACATGATGTACCGCGGCCAGGTTAACGGGCTGCTGGTGCAAGGGGTTAACGCCATTAACTCCATGCCGAACCGCAATAAGACGCTGAAGGCTCTGAGCCAACTGAAGTATCTGGTGGTGCTGGATAACCTGTCATCTGAGACTGCGACCTTCTGGCAAAATGAACCTGGCTTCAACGAAGTGAACACCGCGGAGATCCAGACCGAAGTGTTCCGTCTGCCAACTACCTGTTTTGCTGAAGAAGAAGGTTCCATCGTTAACTCCGGTCGCTGGATGCAGTGGCACTGGAAAGGCGCTAATGCGCCGGGTGAAGCGATGGCCGACTCCGAAATCGTCTCAGGCATCATGTTGGAGCTGAAAAAGCTCTATCGTGACGAAGCTGGCGTGCTGCCAGAACCTGTGGCAGCGGTGAACTGGCACTATGCCGTTGAGCATAATCCAAGTTCAGAAGAACTCACCAAAGAGCTGAACGGTTACGATGTTGCTAGCCGCCGTCAGGTCAGTGGTTTTGGTGAACTGAAAGCCGATGGCAGTACCGCATGTGGTTGCTGGCTGTATGCTGGTTCCTGGACCGAAGAAGGTAATAACATGGCGCGCCGTGATAACCATGACCCATCAGGGAAAGGGATCACGCCGGGATGGACCTTCGCATGGCCGATGAATCGCCGGGTACTCTACAACCGCGCTTCTTGTGATATCAATGGTAAACCGTGGGATCCAGAACGTACCATCGTCGAATGGAAAGATGGTAAGTGGCACGGTATCGACGTGGGTGACTTCAACATGAAGCTGACCCCACAAGAAACCGCCAGTCCATTCATTATGCAGCCTGAAGGTGTGGGTCGTCTGTTCGCCCTGAAGCTGCTGAAAGAAGGACCGTTCCCGGAACACTACGAACCGGTTGAGTCTCCCATTGGTACTAACCCGCTGCATCCTAAGGTGGTGCACAGCCCAGTGTTACGCTGGTTTGAAGGGGTTAAAGAGACTATCGGCACCAAAGAGGAGTTCCCGTACGCCTGTACCACCTACTCGCTGACCGAACACTTTAACTTCTGGACCACACACTGCCGACTGGCTGCGATTTCCATGCCGGAAACTTTTGTGGAAATGAATGAAGTGCTGGCCGCCGAGAAGGGCATCAAGAATGGCGACTGGGTGAAGGTTAGCTCCAAACGGGGTCATATCATCACCAAAGCGCTGGTGACCAAACGGTTGCGGCCACTGCAAGTAAACGGCCAGGTAGTGCACACTTTGGGTATCCCGCGTCATGGCAGTCACAACGCACTGATCAAGAAGGCTTACACCTGTAACGTACTGACCACCGAAATGGGGGATGCCAACACCGGCGTACCTGAGTACAAGGCGTTCTTGGTTAACGTAGAAAAGGCGGAGGGCATCTGATTATGGCTGAACAAGATATCATTCGCCGCTCTGGCACCACCGACATCACGCCTGCCTCGCAGGCGCGTGTTGGCGGCGTGAAGCAAGTTGCCAAACTGTTCGACGCGACCAAGTGTAATGGCTGCAAAGCCTGCCAGGTGGCCTGTTCAGAATGGAACGATCTACGTGAAGAGGTTGGTGAGTTCAGTGGTTCTTACCAGAACCCACCATCACTGTCGCCAGAATGCTGGACCTTGATGAAGTACAACGAGATTGAGGAGGCTGGCAAGTTACGTTGGCAGTTTACTCACTCGGCGTGTATGCACTGTGCCGATCCGGCTTGTTTGAAGGCCTGTTCTACCGCTGGCGCGATTATTCAGCGCGCCAACGGCACGGTGGATTTTGATTCGGACAAATGCATTGGCTGTGGTTACTGTGCCAGTGCTTGTCCGTTTGATATTCCGAAGATCAGTGCCAAGGACAACAAGGCTTACAAATGTACCTTGTGTTCCGACCGCACCGCTGTTGGGCTGGAGCCTTCCTGTGTCAAGACCTGTACCACTGGCGCACTGCGTTATGGTACCCGCGAGGACATGCTGTTCTATGCGGAAAAACGGGTGGAGGAACTCAAGGCGCGCGGCCACAAAAATGCCGGATTGTATAACCCTGAAGGCGTGGGTGGCACTGCGATGATGATGATCTTCCATGATATCAATGATCCTGAAAGCTACTACATGCCGAAAGATCCCCAAGTGCCATTGGCAACCGAAGTCCGTCAGGACTGGCTCAAACCATTAGGCACCGCGGGGCTTATCGCTACTGCCGCCTTTGCGTTGATGCACCGCATCACCGTGGGGCGCAATATCGTGGAGGAAGATCAACCGGGCTACATTGATGCTGCGGCCGAGAACGAGGAGGACAGCAAATGAACAAGCAAGAGATGATTGTGCGTCATAAGCTGTTTGACCGGTTATGTCACTGGACCATTGTTGTGGTTGGGCTAGTGACCTTTCTTACCGGCTTTTCCTTCTTCTACCCGTCGTTTCAGTGGCTTGGTGGGATTGTGGGAACACCGCAGTTAGCCAAAGTGCTGCACCCGTTTTTGGGATTGCGATGTGTTTGCTGCTGGGGTTGCTACTGATCCGTTATTACCACCATAACAAATGGGATAAGTATGACTGGCCTTGGATGAAAGCCGTGGTGTGGGTACTGTTGCAGAAAGAGGAAAACATTCCGCCGGTGGGACATTACAACCCCGGACAGAAGATGTTGTTCCGCGCTTTCGTTATCTTTGTGATCGCCTTTATCGTGACCGGCGTGATCATGTGGCAACCGTACTTTGCACCTCTGTTTGAGGCCTCCACTGTTAACTGGGCAACGCTAATCCATGCGGCCTGCGCCATTCTGATGCTGATTGCCATCGTGGTGCACTTCTGGATGGCGACCTGGATCGAAGGTTCCATTACCGGCATGTTGTACGGCAAGGTTTCTAAAGCCTGGGCACGTAAACATCATCCGGCGATGTTGGACGATTTTAAAGAAGAGGAGAAGTAGAGATGACATTTGCCAGTGAGATCCCGTTGAGTCTGGGTGATAAATCGCCCTTGGCACTCAAGCCGCTGTTGGCGGCCAAGCCACAGGACATTTATCGTCACCGCGCCGAACGGCTGGAAACATTAGCCGAGGGTCGCCGCTGGCAGACTATCTCAAGCTGTGCCGGTCGTTAGTGACCACTCAGTTAAAGCTAGCTCAGGCGGACGAATTCGGTCCGGCACCTGAGCTGGATATGACGCAGCCCATGCCGTTGTCGCTGCAATATACCGCCGATAACCGCTACTGGCTGGTGCAACTGCAATCACTGTTAAGTGAGATGTTGCCATTGGCACCGGCAGCGGTTGCCGGGGTGATCCGCGAATTGATGGCGCTGACACCGGAGCAACAAGCCGCCTATGGTAACAGCTTGCGCCAAGGGCATCTGAGTGATGTTCCTGCTCAGTACAGCCTGTTTCTGTGGGCAGCTTTGTCAGCCTATTGGGCCCATTGGGCACCTATGGTGATTTCACGGATGGATATAGCGGCTATCAAACAGACCGCACTCTGTCCGGTTTGTGGTAGTCATCCGGTGGCCAGTGTGATCCGCGAGGAGCCAAGGGAAGGATTGCGTTATCTGCATTGCAGTTTATGCGAAACACAGTGGCATTATGTGCGCGCACAGTGTACTAACTGTGATGACGCCAAGCAGTTGTCGTTGTGGGCCTTTGATGATCACCAGGCAAACATCCGCATCGAAACCTGCGATCATTGCCATGGTTATACCAAGATGCTGTTTGTTGCCAAAGATCCGCGTATGGAAGTGGTGGCAGACGATCTGGCTTCGCTGGGACTGGATAGCCAACTGAGTGACAAAGGGTACAGTGCTACCACATTGAACCCATTACTGCTGGCGCATGAGTCGTAGGCACGGCAGCCTGGAATACCCGGGAGGGTCGTTGGCCCTCCCTTTATTGTTTTGCTATTTGTGACAGATGATGACCCAAGTATTTGAGACTCCAGAAAAGCTCTACCGTGCATTGCCCTCTATGGATGCTTTGCTGACCATGGCGGCGCTGCAACCATTATTGCAGCAGTATGGTAAGGCGGCATTCAAACAGGCACTGAATCAGATGCTGGTAGCGGCGCGGGCGCAGATTGCTGCGTGCCAGCAATTACCTGCGTGGTTGCGTGACGATACGGAGATTTTCGAGTATTTAGCTGATCAATTGCAGGCGAGCCATCGCCATAGTTTACAGCCGGTTTGGAACCTTACCGGCACGATACTGCATACCAATCTTGGGCGCTCGCAGCAGTCTGAGGCCGCAATTGCCGCCGTGGTTTCAGTGATGCGCTATCCCACACCGCTGGAATTTGAACTGGAAGCGGGTAAACGTGGGCATCGTGACACCACTGTCAGCGAACTTATCCACCGTCTGACGGGCGCTGATGCTGCTGTGTCGTCAACAACAATGCCGCGGCGGTGTTATTGATGCTGTCGGCGGTTGCTGCGGGTAAGGAAGTGATTGTTTCCCGTGGTGAGCTGGTGGAGATTGGCGGCGCATTTCGTATTCCTGACATTATGCGTCAGGCCGGATGTACGCTGGTGGAAGTTGGTACCACCAACCGTACGCATCTGCGTGACTATGAAGCGGCCATTACCGAAAACACTGGTGCCATTATGAAGGTACACACCAGCAATTATCATATCAGTGGCTTTACGGCGGCGGTGGATGAAGCCTCGCTAGCGAAATTGGCGCATGAGCGCGGTTTGCCGCTGCTGTCCGATCTCGGCAGTGGTGCGCTCACGGATATGCGCCGCTTTGGTCTGAAACCGGAACCAACACCACAAGCGATGCTGGCAGATGGCGTGGATTTGCTGAGTTTCTCTGGCGACAAACTTTTGGGGGCCGCAATCTGGGTTGATTGTGGGTAAACAATCGCTGCTTGACCAGTTACAGCGTCACCCACTGAAGCGGGCATTGCGCTGCGACAAGCTGATCCTGGCGGCACTGGAAGCCACATTACGCCACTATTTGAACCCAGAAACCCTAGATCGCGAGTTGCCGATTATGGCGAAGTTCGCGCGCACCAAAGTGCAACTGCAATCTCAGGCTGAACGTCTGCTCGCGGCCCTTGCGCCCATTTACGCTCCGGTTTACCAGCTGCAGAGCATGGAATGCCACACTCAAGTGGGCAGTGGTTCACAGCCAGATACCTTTTTACCCTCAGTGGCATTAGCTTTTCAGGCAGCAGATGGCGGTTCTATTCTAGCGCTAGAGCGACATTTCAAAACGGCAACCCGCCCGGTGATCGGCCGCATTGCCAATGAACAGTTGTTGCTGGATCTGCGTGGCGCCGATGACTTTGATGAATTACTGACTGACCTGCAAACCCTGGGGACAGCCTTATGATTATTGTCACTGCCGGCCATGTGGATCATGGTAAGACCGCGGTGATCCAGGCGCTTACCGGCATGAATGCCGATCGGCTGCCAGAAGAGCAACGCCGTGGCATGACCATCGACCTTGGCTATGCTTTTTTACCTATGCCAGATGGCAGTCGGCTGGCATTTATCGATGTGCCAGGGCATGAGAAGTTTATCAATAACATGTTAGTTGGCGTCAGCCATGCGCGTCATGCCTTGCTGGTTATCGCTTGCGATGATGGGGTGATGCCACAAACCCGTGATCATCTGGAAATCTTGGCATTGTTGCCGCTGCTGAGTCTGACGTTGGTGCTGACCAAAATCGATCTGGTGGAACCGCCACGTCAGGCACAGGTGCTTAACGATGCTTTACTGTTACTGCAATCCCATGGACTGGAAGCCGCTGGTGTGTTTCCTGTCTCGGCGCTGACGGGCGATGGTATTGATGACCTGCGGCAGCATATTTATGGCTTATCGGCCGATCCAGCCGATGAACAACAGCTATTTCGGATGGCGTTAGACCGGGCTTTTACCGTGAAAGGCGCGGGTTGTGTGGTAACAGGCACGCTGATCAGCGGCCAGGTTACTGTCGGGGATGCTCTTTACAGCTCGGCGCAGCAAGGTGCGCTGCGGGTTCGAGCCGTGCATGCCCAGGGACAAGAAACGCCGTCGGCAACAGCTGGTAATCGGGTTGCATTAAATTTAGCGGGTACTGACAGCAATCGGCCGCCACAGCGAGGTGATTGGCTGAGCAGTATCCCAGTTCCGCCCCCAGTGAACGGCCAGTGGTGGTGATCCATGCGCGTGAACCTGTGGGGCATTGGCAGAGCGTGCATTGCCATCATGGTGCGGAACATACGCTGGCACACCTGTCGTTATTAGGTGAACCTGGCCCTCAAGGTCAGCAACTGGCGGAGTTAGTGTTAGAACAGCCGCTATTATTGTGTCAAAACGACCGGGTGATCCTGCGTCATGCTAATGGCAAGCAGACACTAGGCGCTGGCCGAGTATTGGCGCTCAGCGTGCCGAATCGTCGCAAACGGACACCGCAACGGCTGGGATCCTTATGGGCATTGGCGCAAGCTACCGATGCGGTTACCGCCTTGCAACAACTGGCGACAAGCGCAGCACTGCCTGTGGATGAGGTCATCTGGCGCTGGCAGTTGAGTGAAAACGGCTTACAGCAGTTACTGGCGCAGACCGGACTGCAAAAAATTGCGCAATGGCTGGTTGCTCCCGCATTGCTGGAACAGGAAGCTGCGCGCTTTATTGAGGTATTGGCAGAATATCACCAACAGGCCCCCGATCAATTAGGGGTGGGATTAAGTCGGTTGCTGCGGATGTGCCACTGTACCTTGCCCGATGACGTGGCTAAAACCCTGGTGGCACAGTTAATCCACCAAGAACGTTTGTTGAATCGTGGCACTATGCTGCATTTACCGCAGCATAAACAGCAGTTATCCGCGGACGCAGAGGCCTTTTGGCAGCAGTTGTTGCCGTGGTTGTTGCAGCAATCTGGCCCCGTGTGGGTAACCGATATGGCCGATGCGCTTGCGGTCGATTCAGACCATATTCGCCCTTGGTGTATCCAGTTGGTACAGCAAGGCTATATCAGTGCCATCGTCAAAGACCGCTATATGCTTAATTTTCGATTGTGTGAGATCGCCGATTCCATCCGTGAACATTTCCGTTACCATGACGCCTTGGAAACTGCGGAGTTTAAAGCGCTGGCAGGGCTTGGCCGCAAAGTGGCGATTCAGTTACTGGAATTTTTTGATCGCAGTGGCTTTACTCGCCGCAAGTATCGTTCGAACAGCCGTGATATCCGGGATGGGGAATTATTTCGGGATCGAGGTGAGTGGCGGAAGAACATAGGAGTCGAACCTACCCGGGACTGCTGGCAGCCCCACCCGGATTTGAAGTCCGGACGCCTCACCGGAGACGACGTTCTTCCTCTGAAAGACACAGAGATAATAAATAATGATTGAACATTATTCAACGAAACTTTTATTTTCAGACATCCTTTGTGATCGGGATAATCATTTATATTTTTCACATAGCTTTTTAATTAAACAGTAGTTCATGGGGTGCTTATGTACGATAATTGCGCAGATGTTGTAGTTGAAAAAATATCACCCTTTTTGAACGTGATAAATGTTCAGAATTTACCGATAAACTCGCGAATGAAGTGCGGGTGGCATTGGTCTACAACGGCATTTCACACACAGTGATGCTTGCCAGTCCACAGGATTTGGAAGAGTTCGCCATCGGCTTTACTTTGTCTGAACGAATCGTTTCAAATATCAATGAAATCAAAGGTGTTGATGTTGAGTACGTTGAGAGCGGTATCATCATTTACATCGAAATCACTCAGCGTTGCTTTGCTGATTTGAAAGAACATCGGCGTAGTATGGCCGGGCGTACTGGCTGCGGCTTATGTGGTGTTGCACAACTTGATGATGCGGTAAAACCAATTAAAACTGTTGATTCAGATGCAGTTTTTAATATGGAACTGTTGCCATCTATTTTAGATAAGGCAAAAAAGAAACAGAGTAATTTTGAATTAACTGGGGCAACACATGCTGCCTTAGGGTTAAATAATCAAGGAGAAGTTATCTATATATACGAGGACATTGGCAGACATATTGCCATGGATAAACTTATCGGGGCATTTTCCCGCCGTAATGCGGAGAAGCCTGTCGCTGTGTTGTTAACCAGTCGTGCAAGTTTTGAAATGGTGCAAAAGGCCGCCAGTGCCGGTATTCAAATCCTGTTCGCCATGTCGGCCGTCACTGCACTGGCCGCGGATCTGGCAGAAAAGAGCAATATCACCCTCGTCGGTTTTTGCCGTAATGGCCGCGCCAACGTTTACTGCCATAGTTTCCGGCTACAAAACACGCTCGCCCGGTAAAAACCATCCAATCCGTATTCTCGTGTCGAGAAACCGTATGGGCAGCTGCATAAACGCAGCTGCCTTGGGAGTGTTGTACTTTTTGGGAGTCAATTTATGACCTGGCAACAGTTTAAACAAGATTATCTGGTGCGCTTCTGGGCACCTATGCCTGCGGTGATTGCTGCGGGGATCCTTTCGACTTATTACTTTGGCCTAACGGGCACTTTCTGGGCGGTAACCGGTGAATTTACCCGCTGGGGCGGCCACTTGTTACAACTGGTGGGGATAGATCCCAGCAACTGGGGTTATTTTAAGATTATTGGCCTGAAAGGTACCCCACTTGACCGTATCGACGGCATGATGATCATCGGTATGTTTGGCGGTTGTATTGCGGCAGCGTTGTGGGCCAATAACGTTAAGCTGCGGCTGCCACAAAGCCGCATTCGTATCGCTCAGGCTTTGCTGGGTGGCATTATTGCCGGTTTCGGTGCTCGTTTAGCGATGGGCTGTAATTTGGCAGCTTTCTTTACTGGGATCCCACAATTTTCCTTACATGCTTGGTTCTTTGCGCTAGCAACGGCTGTGGGTTCTTACTTTGGTGCCAAATTCTCTTTGCTACCTATGTTCCGTGTGCCGCTAAAACTGAAGAAGGTCGATAAAGCCAGTAACATTGCCCAAGATCAGCAGCAGGCTAAGCGGCGGTTCCGTATTGGTATGTTGGTGTTTGTCGCGGTGATCGGTTGGGGGCTGCTGACGATGGCTGACCATCCCAAACTCGGCATTGCGATGTTATGTGGTGTGGGCTTTGGTCTATTGATTGAACGGGCACAAATCTGTTTTACCTCTGCTTTCCGTGATATGTGGATCACCGGCAGAACTCACATGGCGAAAGCGATCATTCTAGGAATGGCAGTAAGCGCCATCGGCATCTACAGCTACGTGCAACTTGGTGTGTCACCTAAAATTATGTGGGCTGGCCCCAATGCCGTTATCGGTGGCTTGTTGTTTGGTTTTGGCATTGTGCTGGCGGGCGGCTGTGAAACTGGCTGGATGTATCGTGCCGTCGAAGGACAGGTACACTTCTGGTTTGTGGGGATTGGCAACGTGATTGGCTCCACCATCCTCGCCTATTACTGGGATGATCTGGCAACACCGTTGGCAACCAGTTGGGATAAGGTAAACCTGTTACAGAGCTTTGGTCCGATAGGTGGCTTGTTGTTGACTTACTTGCTGTTGGCGTTGGCATTTGCCGCTATGTTGCTTTGGGAAAAACGTTTTTTCCGTCGTAAGGGCGGGATGTCTGCCAAAATTGCTGCGGAGGTTGCATAATGACCCAATATATTCCTGACTATCAATTGGATATGGTGGGTGAACCCTGCCCATACCCGGCCGTAGCAACACTGGAAGCTATGCCGCAATTACAGCCGGGGCAGATCCTCGAAGTGATCAGCGATTGCCCTCAGTCCATCAATAACATTCCGTTAGACGCTAAAAATCACGGTTACAAGGTGCTGCAGATCGAGCAGAACGGCCCGACTATCCGTTATCTGATCCAGCGTTAACGGCTGATTATTGGTAGAACACGACTTGGCACCGCAATGGCGGTGCTTTTTTATGGCAAGTTACTGACGTATCCACAATGGCGCTGCTACAGTAGGGCTGAATGCTAATAGCACATTAAGGATATGAGATGCGACAGGTACAGTTTGATAACCCAGGTGAACCTTCGGTGTTGCATGTGGCCGACGCGCCGGTGCCACAGCCAATGACCGGACAGGTGCTGATCAAAGTCGCGGCGGCAGGCGTGAATGGGCCGGATCTATTTCAGCGTCAGGGCATTTATCCACCGCCACCAGAAGCATCACCAATCCTTGGCCTCGAAGTTGCGGGTGAAATTGTTGCGGTGGCGGAAAACGAAACCCGCTGGCAAGTGGGCGATTACGTGTGTGCCCTAGTGCCGGGCGGCGGCTACAGTGAATATGTATTGACCTGGGCGGGGCATTGCCTGCCGTTGCCGCAGGGCTGGAGTATGACAGAGGCGGCAGCTCTACCTGAAACGCTGTTTACCGTGTGGGGTAACCTGTTTATGCGCGGTGGCCTCAAACGGGGTGAAACCGTGTTGCTGCATGGCGGTTCTGGGGGAATTGGCTCAACCGCCATCATGTTGGCCAAGGCGTTTGGTTGCCGGGTGATAGCTACCAGTGGCACCGAGGAAAAACGTGACTACTGTTTGGCGCTCGGTGCTGATGCGGCATTTGATTATCACAATGGGGCCTTTGTGGAACCTGCGCTGGCCTTTACTGAAGGGCGTGGTGTTGATGTGGTGCTGGATATTACGGGCGGCAAGACTATCAATGCCGATCTGAAAGTGCTGGCGTTGGATGGCCGTTTGCTCTCTATTGCGACCCGAGAGGGCCGGATGGCAGAAGTGGATGTGGCATTGCTGATGTTTAAGCGCATTCTTTGGACCGGCTCGACATTACGGCCGCAGTCGGTGGCCGCCAAAGCCGAGATTGCCGCCCAGCTGCGGCAGATGGTGTGGCCCTTGCTAGAACGCGGACAACTGAAACCTACCCTCCATAAAATCTTACCACTGGAACAGGCCGCTGCGGCTCATCAGTTACTGGAGTCTGGCATGCATATGGGAAAAGTGGTGCTGACATTGTGACACTGGATGTCTTTATTCCAGCAGTAATAGCTGAAAATTCGCCGCTTATAGCAATTAAAAGATTTTTCTCGCACAAATTCGTTTGCGTTAGCGGCTTTTTAGGCTAAATTCCCATCTGACGCCAGAGAGCAGAAAAAACCGGGTGAAAAAAACAGCATTTTTGCTTGAAATATCACCTTTTTGCCGTTGATTCTGTAAAAGATTCTGCAAGAATACGCTCTGGCTGAACGCTGGCGATAACCGGTGCACTGTGGCGGACGAAAACATCGGTTCAAGTGTGCATCTCTGGTTTATTCATTTGGTATATGTGTTGATTTAAGGGTATTGGCATATATGTATAACACTGCTAAAAAACAAGTTTGGTATGGCGAACTGAGAACCGCGCGAGGAAACGCCATCGTCATCCATGACAATCAGTTACCCGAGGCCTCTGCTGGCCGTATTTACCTGTACAATACACAGCGTAAAGCTATCGTCGAGTACGTGGAAGCTATCGTGAAGCCAAACCTCTACGAACTGAGTGATGAGCAGTTAAAAACTGCTGAAAGCGAGTTCGCTGGTGCTTGGAAATCTGCCCGCGCTGAATTTATGCAGAAACATTCTGCCCGCATCAATCTGGCTAACATCAAAGACACAGCTCCGGTGCGCAAAGCGAAACCTGAGCCGCAGCTCGATGATGAAGAAGGCGGTGGTGACGAAATCATCGGTGATGATTTTGAAGAAGATAGTGATGACAGCTGGGAAGATGAAGATTACGAAGAGTAATCTGCACTAGTTATTCTTTGTCAAAACTGTCGACTATGATGGCACCCATTGAAGCGGGCATGGCAATCAGTAATGTCCGTTTCAATGCCAAGTAGGGCGCAGTGACAATCGGCCACTTATCCAATGCCAGCAGTACGATGCTGACGATGATAAGCGTCAAGGTGTAGGCCAACACAATCCGCAATAAAAAGACGGCTATACGGGTGCGGATCCGCGCTTGAAACACACTCTGATAAGCAAATAACGCAATAAATCCCAAGCTGAGGCACACCACTAGGATCATATTCCCTAGCGGCAGTGATGCGGCTAAATCCCAGGCTTCCTGTGAAAAGGCAATCGGTACCGACAGTGCAAATGCGCCGATACTGATCTGCCCCAAATCCTCACTATTAAAATGCAGATTCATGTCAACGAGTGGTCAATTCGTAGCGGCTGATATGGTGATAAGTCTGTCCCGGCAGTACCCAAGGGTTGCCCGGTAACAGTGGCTGATTGGGGGAGTCTGGCAGCATTTGTGGCTCCAGACACCAGCCTTGATAATCCTGTAGCACAGTGTCTCGACGCCCCGGGGTGCCGCTCAAGAAATTGGCAGTATAGAACTGCACGCCAGGCTGATTGGTATGCAGCGTTAATTGGCGCCCGGATAGTGGACTATAAACGGATGCTACCTGCTGCAATGTTTGTTGCGGATTATCAATGATGTAGCAATGATCATAACCTTTGGTGGCGGCCAGTTCTGGGTGTTGCAGGCGCTGGCCAATGCTGATGGGACGTTGCAGATCAAAAGCCGAATCTGCTACTGCCATGGTGCCGTGCGGGATGCCGAGTTCGTCAGGTAGCAGTACCTTATCGGCCATTAATTGCACCTGCTGCTGACGGACATCGCGGCTGCCGTCCAGATTGAAATAGCTGTGTTGAGTCAGGCTGATCGGGCACGGAGCATCGGTTGCCGCGACAAACTCGACATAGAGATTATTACCGGCTAAGCGATAATCGAGTTGGACCTGACAGTTTCCGGGAAATCCCATATCACCGTCTGGGCTGTTGAGAGTCAGGCGCAGGCCATCGGGTAAGGTGCCGATGTTCCATAACTTGCGGCTGAAACCTTCGTGGCCGCCATGCAGGCAGTGACTGTGAAAGTTATCGTCCAACTGATAACTACGATCCTGCCAACTGATACGGCTGTTTGCGATGCGATTGCTGTAACGGCCAGCCACCGCGCCTAGATGGGCTGTTTGTGCTAAATAAGCGGCGGCTGAATCAGTGCCCAGCACGATATTGGCTCGGTTGCCTTCGCGATCTGGGCTCCACAGCGAGCGGATAATGCCACCAAGGCTGAGCACCTCCAGTGCCAGAATGCCGTTGTCGAGGCGGATACGTTCTATCTGCCCCCCGCGGGTCTTGCCAGGGTTCAAGTACACTGAATCTTACCGTTGTGCTCTGTCCTTGGTTCATTCCTTACGCCTTGTCTATATTGGATTACTTGCCTATTCTGGCGGCGCCAGCGGTTGGGCTACACAGATAAATTTGTGCCTCTAGGCCGGTACTGCGGTGATATTCCTGCTCAACGGCAGCGATCACTTTGTCGGTATATTCGTGTTCAACCAGGGCGATAACACAGCCACCAAAACCTTTGCCGGTCATACGCACACCACCATGCGTTCCAAGCGGGCGGCGGATAATCTGCACCAGCGTATCGATAGCTTCCGGCACAATGGCAAAATCATCCCGCATCGAGTCATGGGATTCTGCCATCAGTTGCGAAATCCGCTCGATATCGCCTTTGGTCAGTGCCCGGACTGCCCTTTGGGTGCGATTGTTTTCCGTAACTACATGATGTGCCCGGCGATAGGCGACGGGATCCAGTTGTGCTTGCTGCTGTTGCAGTTGCGCCAGTGTCAGGTGGCGCAAGGTATCCAGCCCAAAATGGGCGGCCACTTGTTCACATTGCTGGCGTCGTTCATTGAATTCTTCGCTGTGGCGTACTGAAGGCAGACCCGAGTTGATGATCAACAGGCTGAGACTGTCGGGGATGGGCACAGGTTGGCACTCAAGATCCATGCAGTCGATCAGCAGCGCGCAGTCTTCTTCCGCCATAGCGCAGGTGATCTGATCCATGATGCCACAGGCATGGCCCACATAATGATTTTCACCCCGTTGTGCTAACTGTGCCACCGCCAGCGGCGACAGATGCAGTTGGCTGGTATCGTTAATTGCCGTACCAAAAGCGATTTCCAGTGAGGCGGATGATGCTAACCCGGCTCCGGCGGGCACATTGCCTACTACCGCCAGATCCAGCCCTTTAGCAGGTAGGCCACTCAGTGCTACTGCTGAGCTGAATCCCTTGAGATAGTTGATCCAGCCATCACCATCTGCCATCTGCCCTTCGGCACCATAACGCCATTGGCGGATGTCTGGATACTCATCGGCAACCGCACGAAACTGGTCGTCATTACGGACTTTTACCGCAATCACGGTATGGAAGTTGATGGCCGCAGGTAATACAAAACCATCGTTATAATCGGTGTGCTCGCCAATAATATTGACGCGACCCGGGGCACTGAAAAGGACATCGGGTTTAGTACCAAATGTTTTTACAAACAGCTTGGTGGCACTGGGTGCAGGGTTCGACATTTTCCAGGTGATTCCACAAAAACAACTTAATTATCAAAGTCTGGCACAGACTTATTTACTCTGCTGTTATATCACGACTGTGGCGGCTAACGTTAGCGGGATTTATGGCTCCCGCCTCAGGCCATTGTCGGTCAGGCGGCTGGCGTATCATCCACAGCATTCGCGTCCATTGGCAGCAGTTCAGTTGCCACATGGTCGACAAAACCGGCACCGGCTGCTTCATACAGGTTATAGACGCTATGAACCCCAAGCTCTCGTAGTGATTGGGCGTCTTCGCCGTATTGGATGATGGCGCTGATCTTGCCTTGATAATCCAGCTTCTTCAGTTGCTGTACTGAAAACAGATTACCGGCATGATACGGCATCGCCAGCAGCACCAGTTCCAGGTTGGGGGCGCGGTCGAGTTTCTCCCAAAAGTCGGTATCGGCGGCATCGCCTTTGACCACATTACGACCGTGCTGCCGATGGAAATCCACCAACTCCTGTTTATGTTCAATCCCGAGAATTTCACCACCAAAGCGGTTTTTCAGCTCATCGTAAGCGCCGCTGCCGATACGCCCCATACCGAGGATCAGAAAACGTGGATTACCAATGGGGATCGGGCGATCTTCTGGATGTAGTGGCTTGCGTTCCAGCCGCACCAGTTTTTTCTGAAAGCGCTGATAGACTTTGCCCACCAATGCATTGAGCGGTGCCGCCAATAAAAAGCTGATACTCAATGCCACAGCAATGATCACTAGCCAATGTGCCGGTAACCAGCCCTTGGCTGCGGCGACCGCCGCCACTATCAAACCAAATTCACTGAAATTTCCCAGATTAAAGGCGCTGAGCATGGCGGTGCGCGAGCGCAGTTTGAAACGCGTCAGCAGCCAGACAAACAGCAGGATTTTCAGCGGGATCAACAGTGCCAGCAACAGCGCGAGCAGAATATCGCTAGCGCTAGGTAAGCCATTGAGTCCTATGGTGAGGAAAAACGCGACCAGGAAAAGTTCCTTAAAGTAAAACAGTGACTTGGCTAGCTCTGAGGCTTTTGCGTGTCCTGCCAGTAAAATCCCGATCACCAGCGCGCCGAGATCCGGTTTCAGTCCTACGGCTTCAAATAACCAGGCTCCGACTACCAGTGCCATCACCAGTCCGAACAATACCAGTAGTTCGCCATGGCCCACCCGATCAAAGGCGCGGTAAATCAGCGGCTTGGCCAGCGGCAGTAACAACAACGCCAATGCCCATGGCGACGGGAAATTGCCCTTAGAAATGGTAAGAAACAATACCGCAAAAATATCCTGCATGATCAGGATGCCAATGGCGACCCGACCATAAAGGGTCTGCATATCACCTTTATCTTCCAGCACTTTTACCGCAAAAACCGTACTGGAAAAACTCAAGGCGAACGCCAGCAATGTCAGTTGTCCCACGCTAAGACTGGTGATCTGACTCAGACCGACTATGCCCAAAATCTTCAACAGTGGTACAAACAGCACTATCGATAAGAGTAGGTGTAGTCCGGAGCCGGCCCAGACTTCAGCTTTAAACAGGCTGCGAATATCCAGTTTTAGGCCAATAGCAAACAGCAGCAGTGTCACCCCAAGGCTGGCAAGGGCATTTAATAATGGCAGGCTGTCGCTCTGTATCCCCATGATGTAAAGCACAAAACCAGCGGCGAGATAACCGATTAATGGCGGTAGATTGATCCGGCTGACCAGCAGACCACAGGCGAGGGTAATAACAAGAATGGCGGGTTCCATGGTAACGCGATACCGTAAGCAAGTAGAGTTCCTGCTCCCTACTATAAGGCATTCAATACCATAAATAAAAAGGCGGAGTTGCTCGTAGCAGACGCCGCCTTTTTGGTAAAACGTTCGGCTTAGTTGAGCAAGTGATCCAGATGCGGCGCAAATTCACTTGGTGCCATAAAACCTGTGACCCTTAAATCATCGCGCAGTTGCCCATCCGCACCTATCAACAACAAGGTTGGCAGCCCCAGTACATCGTAGGCATTCAGCAGTTCTTCGTCCTGCTTATTCATGGCGGTAACATCGGCGGTCAGCAGCACCATTTGTGACATCCGCTGCTGTACGGCGGCGTCCTTAAAAGTGATATTGGCAAATTCTTTACAGGCCACACACCAATCGGCATAGAGATCCAACATTACTGGCTTGCTCTCAGCTTGGGCTTTGGCTATCTCACTCTTAAATTCGGCCAAGGTGCTGATGTGTTTAAATTCGACCGCACCTGTTTTGACAGTATTGCTGCTGTAACCATAACCTAGCGATAGCATTACCGATTGTACTCCGTAAGCAAAGCTACCAATCAGCAGTAGTTGCAGTAGTACGCCGCGTACGGTTTGTTTCCAAGTGAATGCTGTAGTCTTGTTTTCATGGATCAGATAACCCGCCAGACAAATGCCCCACAGCGCCCACAACAGATCAGATACCAACCCGGGCCAGATACGACCCAGCATGATGATCGCCACCATGATGAGTAAGAACCCGAAGATATGTTTGATGATCTCCATCCAAGCGCCAGCTCGGGGTAGCAGTTTGCCGCCAGTGGTGCCAATCAGCAGCAATGGCAGCCCCATGCCCATACTGAGAATATAGAGTGTGATAAAGCCTTGCAGCAGATCACCACTTTGGGCCACGTAAACCAGTACTGCAGACAGAGGCGCTGTGGTACAAGGCGAAGCCACCAACCCGGAAAGCACCCCCATCATAAATACGCCAGTGAGCTTGCCACCCTGCTGTTTATTAGAAAGCGTATTCATCTTTTGTTGCCAAGATGAGGGCAACTGTAGTTCATAGACGCCGAACATGGACAAACTCAGCAGCACAAACAACAACGAAATGGCAATGAGCACTGGTGGACTCTGTAATGCGGCCTGATATTTCATGCCCGCTGATGCGACTACCAATCCGAGAATCGAATAGGTGAGTGCCATGCCTTGCACATAGGTCATTGACAGCGTGAAGGCGCGTGCAGTCGATACTTTTTGCCCTTGCCCGACAATGATGCCGGACAGGATGGGATACATAGGAAACACACAGGGGTGAGTGCCAACCCAATGCCCAGTACAAAGAAGGTCAGCAATGTCAGCAGTTTACTGTCACTGTGCAGCAGTTTATTCAGCAGTGAATCCTGCTCGGTCAGCGGTTGCTTGGCGCTTGAATCAACGCTGGCTGCCGTTGCTGCGTTATCGCCACTCTGCGCAGTCGCCGCCGCGAGTGTGCCCGCGTTTTCGGCTACCGGTTTCAGCACCAAAGCGCTGGTGGTCGGGGAAAACACAGTTTTCCTTCAGCACAACCCATGTAAGTGACTTTTAGTGTGGCTTCGGTGCCCGCCTGTTTGATGGCAACCGGGATCTCCACGTAACTGCGGTAAACTTCCTGGGTGCCAAAATAATCATCGTGATGACTTTCACCGCGAGGCTTGGCGATATCCCCTAATTCTCCGCCCTCTATCGCAAACTGCAATTTGTCGCGATACATGTAGTAACCATCAGCAATCACAAAACTGACTTTCACTACCTGCCCATCCTGCACCGCATCAAAGGCAAACGCCTTATCCACTGGCATCAGTTCCGGTTCGCTTTTGAGAAAAGGGAATTTATCACTTAGGCCACTGGCATGTGCCAGTGGTAATAACATCAATGAGGCAAACAGCAGGGTGATGAGTCGTTTCATAATCTTGTGTTGTCTTTTATCCAGTCCAGATACGCCGGTAGCCCTTGCTGGATATTCACGGCAATCAGCTCCGGTACTTCATAGGGATGTAGTTGCAGCACGCGTTGCTGCAGTTGCGGATAAACCGCCGCCAGACATTTTAGTTGCAAGCTGACCTCAGTGGCTTCACAGCTTTGCCCTTGCCAGTGATATACTGATGTCACCGTCGCAGAAATCTGCGCACAGGCCACCAGCTTTTCATCCACTAGCAATCTGGCAAGATCTAATGCCGTGTCATGATCGGGACAACTACAGAATACCAACAGGAATTCTGGCGTTATACTGTGCATCTGTGTCACTCTGTTAATTAACGGATGGCCGTCGGCAGGACAGTCCGAGCGCTTACTTTACGTGGTTTGTCCTGTTGTTGCATTAAGCAGTTGCTAAAACAGTGAACTTTGGCAGCAATGCTGGTCTTGAATTCAGACCGTGGTGGCCCCATAAAGTTTTTTCAAGTAGTAAGTAAACGAGATCTAGATGCCTTTTTTAATCTTACTGGTGGCAGTGATATTTTTGCCGATGGTAGAACTGTCGGTGCTGATGCAGGTCGGTGATGTTCTGGGAACATTTAACACCGTTGCCTTGGTGATCCTGACCGCAGTGGTCGGTGTTTCACTGGTGAAAAGCCAGGGATTGAATACGCTGATGGCGGTACAACGCAAATTGGCGCAAGGGGAAGCTCCCGGGCAGGAAATTGTTGAAGGCATGCTGCTGGGCGTTGCCGGAATACTGTTGGTGATCCCCGGCTTTGTGACCGATTTTGTCGGTGTTGTGTTACTGACCCCCTTCTGCCGGGCACCCATTGCAGGATTTTTATATAAACGCATGCAGCTACGCGTGGTGATGGCACCGCAGCATCGGCGACCACCTTTTAACTCGCCGCGACAGCGTAAAGATGATGTCATTGACGGCGAATACGAACATAAACCTGATCCATCAGACAAACGGCCCGAAAGTCATCAGCTACACAACGGTGACGACGACAAACGGCAATAACTTACATGCCAACACCTGAGAAAATAGCGCCTGACAGCGCTGTATTTACTTACCGCTCCAATCGCTGTCTTGAAAATAACTGGGATGCGGCATGTTAGCCGGTTCTTTCATACGCAAGGCGATAAGGTAACTCACTAATCCCATCAGTAAGTTACTTATGGGCAGTGCCAGCAATAAACCTTTAACTCCCATGCCCCAAGCACCTAATGCAGCCAAGGGTAACATCAACACAAACAGCCGACATAAGTTAAGCATCAGTGACGCCATCGGGCGGTGATAAGCGTTTAATGCGGTCGCCACAATGATCACCACGCCGAGCGGCCCATAAGCGAGTGGCAATACCCGAATGTAAAACGTCAGCCATTCCAGTACCAGCGGATCATCCGAAAACAATCGCGCCAGTGGCTGCGCCCATAGCGCCAATGGCAGGTATAACAAGGTCTGAAACACTAACACGAATCGCAGCGATAGGATCACCGCCGCCCGAGCGCGCAGTTTCTGGCAAGCCCCTAAATTTTGTGCCACAAACGGAACTACGCTGGATGACAACGCCATCGAGACTATCAGTAACACCGATTCCAGCCGGGTTCCCGCGCCAAAGGCGGCCACCGCGGCATGATCAATACGCGCCAGCATCGCCATAATCAGCGCATTGGCCAGCGGGTTCATCAGATTCATCACTGCCGCTGGTTGGGCGATATGGGCCAGTTGCTTCCAGTTGGCCCAGCAACGGCTAATACTGATGGGGGCTGCCACCAACAAATGCCGCTTTAATACCAACAGATAACCGGAAAAACACAGCGCTACCACCCATGACACCACAGTGGCAATCGCCGCGCCTTGTAACTCCAACCGTGGAAATGGCCCAATACCAAAAATGAGTAGCGGGTCGAGGATGAGATTAATCACGGCCGCCAATGCCAGAATTTGCGCGGGCAGACGGGTATCGCCAGTGGCTTTCAAGCCTTGATTGCCCACCATTTGCAGTACCAGCAGTGGCACACCGATATACCAGATCTGCATGTACTGGTGCACTAGCGGCAGAATGCCATCGGCAGCGCCCATCAAGGTGAATAACCCATCGTTGAACAAACTGCCAAGTGTTGCTAGGCCGCTGATCAGCAAAAATGTTAGCAATAATGCATCGTGCAGAAATACCTTGGCTTGGGGCGCATGACCCGCGCCGATCAATCGGCCAAGATTGGTGGACACACCAGCGCCTATACCAATGGCAATACTGGAGATGATCAAGGTCACCGGAAAGGTAAAACTAATGGCCGCCAGAGCTTCAGTCCCCAGTCGGCTGATAAAAAAGGTATCAACCAGATTAAAACCGAGCACGGTCAGGATACCCAGCATATTGGGCAGACTCATGTTGAGCAGCACACGACCGATAGGCTGACTCAGCAGCCCGTGTCTGTCTCTCATCGTCTACGACTCCATGAGCGAAGAAATTAGAATTGCTGTTGCGCGGCGATTCTAACAGGAAGCGGGCAAGCGGCAAAACCGGATTGTACAAATACCGCTTGGCCCCAAAAAATTTTTAAAAATTTTATTCGATCGCACTTGGAACTGTGAAAATTAGCCCCATATAGAGCTACATCTGGCGACAGTGATTAACCGCTGTCGTATTTATTAACCTGTAAACTCGCCTGAATATGTTGGGCAAAACGTCATTAGGAGAATCCATAAATGAATATTCGTCCATTACATGACCGCGTGATCGTCAAACGTCTGGAAGTGGAATCCACTTCAGCTGGTGGCATCGTACTGACCGGCAGCGCGGCCGAAAAGTCTACCCGCGGCGAAGTGCTAGCAGTAGGCAATGGCCGGATCCTGGAAAATGGCGAAGTGCGGCCACTGGATGTGAAAGTTGGTGATGTCGTGATCTTCAATGAGGGCTACGGCGTCAAGAAAGAAAAGATCGACGGCGAAGAAGTCTTGATCTTGTCTGAATCTGATCTGATGGCCATTATGGAATAAACCACGCTTCCCATTACGACATTCCAACTCAACAAAGAATCGAAGGATAATCAACATGGCAGCTAAAGAAGTAAAATTTGGCAATGATGCCCGCGTAAAAATGCTGGCGGGTGTAAACGTTCTGGCTAACGCAGTAAAAGTTACTCTGGGCCCTAAAGGTCGTAACGTGGTGCTGGACAAGAGCTTCGGCGCTCCGCTGATCACCAAAGACGGTGTATCCGTAGCCAAAGAGATTGAACTGGAAGACAAGTTCGAAAACATGGGCGCTCAGATGGTGAAGGAAGTTGCTTCCAAAGCCAACGATGCCGCCGGTGACGGTACCACTACCGCTACCGTATTGGCTCAAGCCATTGTTAACGAAGGTCTGAAAGCAGTTGCTGCGGGTATGAACCCAATGGATCTGAAACGTGGTATCGACAAAGCAGTCGTGGCCGCTGTTGAAGAACTGAAATCCCTGTCTCAGGCATGTTCAGATGCCAAATCTATCGCTCAGGTAGGTACCATCTCCGCTAACTCTGACGAATCTATCGGCCAGATCATCGCCACAGCGATGGAAAAAGTTGGCAAAGAAGGTGTTATCACCGTTGAAGAAGGTCAGGCACTGGAAAACGAACTGGATGTTGTAGAAGGTATGCAGTTCGACCGTGGTTACCTGTCTCCTTACTTCATCAACAAACCAGAAACTGGCAGCGTAGAACTGGATAGCCCATACATCCTGCTGGTTGACAAGAAAATCTCTAACATCCGCGAACTGCTGCCAGTGCTGGAAGGCTTGGCTAAGTCAGGAAAACCACTGTTGATTGTGGCCGAAGATGTTGAAGGCGAAGCGCTGGCAACTTTGGTTGTGAACAACATGCGCGGTATCGTGAAAGTGGCTGCTGTTAAGGCTCCAGGTTTCGGCGACCGTCGTAAAGCCATGTTGCAGGATATTGCTATCCTGACTGGCGGTACTGTTATCGCTGAAGAAATCGGTCTGGAACTGGAAAAAGCCACTCTGGAAGATCTGGGTACCGCTAAACGCGTGGTGCTGACCAAAGACAACACCACCATCATCGATGGTAACGGTGCTGAAGAGCAGATTAAAGCTCGTGTGGTACAGATCAAGCAGCAAATCGAAGAATCTACTTCTGATTACGACAAAGAAAAACTGCAAGAACGTATGGCTAAACTGGCCGGCGGTGTGGCAGTGATCAAAGTCGGTGCCGCTACCGAAGTGGAAATGAAAGAGAAGAAAGCACGTGTGGAAGACGCGCTGCATGCTACTCGCGCCGCGGTTGAAGAAGGCGTGGTTGCCGGTGGTGGTGTCGCCCTGGTTCGCGCAGCTTCTAAAATCCACAACGTTGAAGTACTTAACGAAGATCAGAAACACGGTGTGGTTATCGCACTGCGCGCTATGGAAGCGCCATTGCGCCAGATCGCAGCCAATGCGGGTGAAGAACCTTCTGTTGTGGCTAACAAGGTGAAAGATGGTAGCGGTAACTTTGGTTACAACGCTGGTAACGACACCTATGGCGACATGCTGGAAATGGGTATTCTGGATCCAACCAAAGTAACCCGTTCTGCACTGCAATTTGCCGCGTCTGTCGCTGGTCTGATGATCACCACTGAAGCTATGGTGGCTGAACTGCCAAAAGATGAAGCTGCTGCTCCTGATATGGGTGGCATGGGCGGTATGGGTGGCATGGGGGGATGATGTAATTTAATTTACATCACCCACCTGTGATGAACTGAGGCATTGCTTGCTTTGGTTCTCACTCAAAAGCGTTGACGAAGCCCCCGAATGCAAGTTCGGGGGCTTTGTTTTTATACAAGTCCACTATTTTATGGGATCTATAAGGGAAGCGTTGTTATCTGTAATTGAATGAATTCTTGAGGGAAGTAATTGTCGTCGCTCATCTACAGCCTAAAACTTCTGTGCGGTGTAGATGTAACCCTGAATTAGGTCTCAAGCAAAATCGAGGATTAGATGGACGAAAGAAGTAAAGCGTATTTGAATAGGTATTTGAGTTCCATTCCATCTCAAGTTGCTGAAAAGTACACCTCTTTCAGCTCTGACTATTTTTGTGCCGACGAATACAATGCCAATTTATGCGCTGATTTAATTTTACGTGGAGAGAAACAAGCGTCATGCAGCATGGAATATTGGTATAGCCATGAAGGTGAAGAACGGCCTAAAGTGGGGCATCTCCTCGTGGTTACCAATTGGAGCGGAGAACCTGTTTGTATTGTTGAAATCACATCGGTATCTGAGTGTAAATACAAAGACGTAACCGCAGAATTTGCGGCGGCGGAAGGCGAGGGGGATAGAACGTTAACGTGGTGGCGTGAAAGCCACTGGGCGTTTTTCTCAAAAGAATGCGCCGCATTAGGCATTATTCCTCATGAAGATATGCTGTTGGTTTTAGAGCATTTTCAGGTTGTCTATCAATAAAATATGTAAAGCGAGCATGTACTTATATTGGCTATGCAATTCAATCTATGGTGTTGTTTCGCACTTTTGTGTAGCGTTATTCACTGACGTGCGTATGTATTAAACGGAGAATCAATGGCGGCAGTTGAGATCAGAGAAGCAACGATAAATGATGCTTCTACTATATTGAGATTTATCACTGAACTAGCGAGTTATGAAAGGGCAGAACACGCAGTAAAAGCAACCATTGAAGATATAGAAAAAGTCTTTTTCTACCGAATCAACCGCTCACTCAATCATCTGCTCGATTAATAATGAAGCAATCGGTTTTGCGGTGTATTTTTACAATTATTCGACATGGTTAGGTAAGCAAGGTCTTTATCTTGAAGATTTATATGTATCACCGGAATATCGCAACATTGGCGCAGGAAAAGCAATTCTAAAATATCTAGCGAAGTTGGCGGTTGCACGCGGATGCGGGCGTTTTGAATGGTGCGTGTTGAACTGGAATCAATCGGCGATTGCATTCTATGAGTCCATCGGCGCCAAAGCCCAGGACGAATGGGTTATTTATCGTTTAGCGGGGGAAGCACTTGAGGCCTTTGCACAGGCATAATTGCGTAACGAGGGCGTCCTGAATGCTGTATCAGCAAGTTTTAAAGTGGGTTTCCATTGATGTGATTTTTGGAAGATCCCATCATATTTCGTAACACTCTGTTTCTTATTGTAAATGTTAAGTCATATCAAAGCCGTGATGTTTAGGATACATTAACACTGGTTCATCGTAACGTAATTAACCAAGGGTGCTATTGTATGAAAATAATTTTGCCGCTGTTATTACTGGCGTTACTTCCAGCATGTAGCAATTGGACGCCATACCATGAATCCGGTACTGAAACCAAAATTGATCCTCATACTGGGCAAGAGACCCCTAATGGCTATATTGCTATTGGTGCGAAAACCACTATTGGTGACGATGATAAAGTTGATCTCAAATTACCCAGCAAAAACACGCGTAGTGATAAAAAAGATTAAATAATTAACTGGCGCTAATCAGCGATTTTCTCATCGTGGTGGTCCGGCTTTATTTTTAGCAGGAACTGGCTAATTGTTTGTTGTTGCTGGTCGACGTTAGCCATCAGCATATTCATCCGCAGTATTGAACCGTCTTCTGTGCGCGTTGGTTCCAAGGTGTTTCTGAGAATATGCGAGCCTGTTTAGGATCTGGGCACTTTATGCGGTATTTTATTGTAAATAAGATTTATTCGCATTGAGTCTCTTGTAGAAACGGGTTAAGGTGAGCGGCAGTTGTTGATAGCGGTAGGAAATTCCCTTGTCTGCCTTTGCTAAATCTCTTGCACTACTGTTGGCGCTATGTGCCCAAGGCGCTTTGGCGCAAACTATTTCCCAGTCAGTGGTGTCACATCAGTGAACCGCACTATGCATCAGCAGTTGTCTCAAGGTCGACTGGTGGCGCTTGGCGATGTGCATGGTTCCCCCTTCGTGGTGCAGCAACTGCTGGACTTTCTTGCGGATGAGGTAAACTGGCAGCAAGTGGATGATATTGCGGTAGAGTTTGGTAATCAGCGTTATCAGGCTTTGGCTGACCGTTATATCTTGCAGGGCGAGGCGTTACCACTGACTGATGTGCGCGCTATCTGGCGTAATACTTTGTATTTTATGGCTTGGCAGTATGCTGTATATGAGCAGCTAGTCGTGCAGTTGCATGAGTGGAATTTGCAGCGTTCACATAAAGTGCGCTTAGTGCTGACAGAACCGGAGCTTGACTGGCAGACATTGGATCTTGCCGCATGGCAACAACATGTGGCGGAACGAGAAGCGGGTTATCAACGGCTGATTGAACAGCAGGTTATTGCCAAAAAACATCGTGCTATTTTGCTGTTTGGCACTTTTCATTTGATGAAACAGCCAGTGCAACTCAGTGGTCGCAGTGCCGACAAGTTTACATCGTTAGTGGCTAGCTTGTGCCGCAGTTATCCAGATCTTATCTATGTGATTTGGCCGCGCATGGCTGGCGACCAGGTAGTTGCCATAGCGGATGCTGCCCCTTATTTATTGCCATTAGCGGGCTCCTCATTGGGACAAATCCCCTTGCGTCAGCTAACTGGCCGCGTTGCCGCACAGGATGACACGGCTATGGCGGCTATTGCTGATGCCTATCTGTATCTGGCGGATGTCAGTCGAGACGCGCCTCCAAGCGCCGCAGCTGTCAGCGACGCCACATGGCAGCAGGAGCTACAACGGCGCGCCAAAATCCTTGGTGGCCGTAGCCAGCAGCAGATAACACAGTGGTTACAACGTTATGCCCATTAGTCTGTATCCACACTTTGCTGCAACCTAGACTTATGTGGCTGACCCAGTTACGCTCGTGCAGTGCTAGCGGCCAAATAGGAACAACCCGTGCAAATAGTGTCTGCCCAGTTAACTGATTTACCTGTGATTTTGTCAATCTATGAACATGCCAAGGCGTTTATGGTCGCTAATGGCAATGCAGGGCAGTGGGCGGATGGTTACCCGCAACCTCAGTTGATTGCTAGCGGTATTGAACAGCGCCACTATTACTTGGGCGTGGATGCGGGGGAGGTGGTGGCAGCCTTCTATTTTGCGGTGGAATCTGAGCCGACCTATCAACGCATTGACGGTGGCCAGTGGCTCAATGAGTTGCCTTACGGCGTATTACACCGCATTGCGGTGCGTAGCAGCAAAAAAGGTGTTGCTTCATTCTGTCTACAATGGTGTTTTGCCCAGACGGGCAATATGCGCATTGATACTCACGAAAACAACCTGCCAATGCGGCGAGTGCTGGAGAAAAACGGCTATCGCTACTGCGGTGTTATTTACGTCCGCGATGGTTCACCCAGGTTAGCGTTCCAGAAGACTTGCTAGCGGTTACGCGGGGGTCGTCACCGCTAGTTCCTGAATGTTAATCCCTTAGATTAAGCCGCAAACCGCTGTTGCAGATAGCGATTGATTTCGGCCGATTCATACAGCCATTGTTCATTGCCATTATTGTCTACGATATGCAGGCAGGGCACTTGTGACTTACCACCTTCCTGTTGCAATTTTTGCTTAGCGTTGCTGTCTTTCTGAATATTCGCCATGGTGATTGGCAACGCTAACCGATGCACCTCTTTTTTCACCTTGATACAAAACGGACAGGTATTGAACTGGTACAGTGTCAGCCCTTGGCAATCGGCGTCAATCTGTGCCTGCGCGGCGGCATCACGGTTAACTGGTTTGGGTTTTGAGAGCGCGGCATACAGCAACATAAAGGGCATAAGCAGGCGGCGTAACACAAAGAAAAATAAGCGGATAAGTGGGCGCATGGGGGCTCCAATAAGCAATGATGAACTGTATTAGTGAATATGAAAGTAATAGTGTAACAGGCAAGGTTTTATCAGGCGAGAGCCAGAAATGGTAGAAGATAAAACGGTCATGAATAGGTGGGTGTTAGCAAAAAGGCGGGAATTTTCCCGCCTTTGGATTAGGGTGCTTTCGTTAGAAGCTGAGCGTCACTGAGAGCCAATAATTGCGGCCAGGGTTGACATAGCCGGTGGTTGAGCGGGAGGTGCTAAAGTAGTCGCCGGCATATTCGGTATTTCTACCAGAGCCATAAAGCTGTACTTCAGAAAAGTCCTTATCTAGCAGATTGTTAATGCTGGCATTGAGCGTGATAGTGTCAGTCATCTTGTAAGATGCTCCAAGATCTACCACCGTCCAGGCCTTCATTTCGCTGCCTAGTGCATCATAGACCTCTTGCTGAACTGCGGTGAGGTTATCGTAGATACTGGTATAACGGGGGATCTTGCCATGATATTCGGCAGAAATCCGGGCGCTAAAATCATCGTTAATCTGCCATTGTAAGCGAGCGTTGGCCATGTGTTTGGCGGTGGCATTGAAGGGCGCACCATCGTTTTCACCCCTTGTTGCTCACTGTTGTTATAGGTGTAGTTCAGCATAAATTTCAAATCATCAATAATGACTGGAAACGATGTGGCAAACTCAATCCCATCAACACGGGCCCGGCCAACATTTCGGTATGAATTGGTATCACTATTAATGGTGTATGATTCGATGGCGTCTTTGAACTTGTTGTAAAACACCGTGATATTAGCCTGAAAATCCATGCTGTTATCGTAATATAGCCCGGCTTCATAGTTGGTCGAGGTTTCAGGTTCCAGATCCGGATTACCCACGGTGTTGATGGTACCGTTACCGGTAATCCCGCTAATCCCTTTGTGTAACTGGCTCAATGACGGCGTGTTATAACCCGTACTGAGGCCACCTTTAAGCGTCCAATTATCGGCCAAATCGTAGACCGCGTAGATCCGAGGGCTGATATGGCCACTAAAGTCGTCATGTTTTTCATAGCGGGCACCCACAGTAACTGTGAGTGGCTGCCACAGTTGCCATTGATCTTCGGCATAGAGTGAGTAATTGTCCTGCTTAAACTTACCGCCATTGTTTGCCAGCACAATGCCGTCTTTCATCTGCGCGTTCCAATATTCAACCCCAGTGGTGAGCAGGTGCGTGTCGCCTAATGGTGCGATAAGTTTGCTGTTAAGGATGATATTGCGGTTTTTAAGTTCACGGTCTTCGCCGATGAGGGATGATAACTCGGCCGGTAGACTGGAACCTGTGAGTAAACGACCCTTATTTTCAGTAGTGCTGTACAGCAAGTTTGATTTCCAACTGGCAAAGCTTAAGTCGGCGTCATATCCCAAAACAAACTTTTGTTGTTGGTAGTAGAGCGTGTCCTTATAGCCACCGCCAGAAGTGCCGACTGGGCCTAACTGACTATTGTCGTTAGCAAATTTCTGCTGTGCCACTTCAGTGTCGAGCCAAAAATGGTGCTGCTCGCTGGCTTTATAGTTTACCCGGGTGCCCACGGTATAACTGTCAGTTTCGGTTGGAAACGGGGTACGGGTTGCGCTGGTTTCACTCAGCGATTCCATACTGGTGCCTTGGCGATGTTTAAGATTGCCGCGCAGAGTCATGCTCAGCGTATCCGCGACCAGCGGCCCTGAGGTATAAAATCCCACGGATGAGCTGTCGCCCCATTTATCGTCTTCCTGTACGGCATGACCAAGGTTGAGCGTTCCTGCCCACTTATCCGCATATTTTTTAGTGATGATGTTGACCACGCCACCAATGGCATCTGAACCATAAAGTGTGGACATCGGCCCGCGTATCACTTCAATGTGATCGATAGCGTTAAGCGGCGGCATAAAGCCAGTGTTCATGCTGCCAAATCCATTCGGTGTGGTGTCAGAACTGGCTGATTGCCGTACGCCATCTACGAGCACCAAGGTGTAATTGCTGGGCATGCCGCGAATACTGATATCCAATCCACCGGTTTTACCGGTAGCGCCACGAATATCCACGCCTTCTACGCCGCTCAAGGCTTCGGCAAGATCATGATAATTTTTTTGCGCTAACTCTTCATTGCTGATAACTGAAACGGATGCGGGTGTATCAACTATTTTTTGCTCGATACCACTGGCGGTGACTACGATAACCTCATCTACTTTATTGGTCGGTTGGGCAGCATAAAGGGGCCGAAAATACACTAGTCATCAGTGCTAGTGTTAATGGGGAATAAGTAAATTTTTTCATCACTCTCGATACCACGTATGAATTTGCAAGAGGCGTTAGAAATTGAACGCAAATGATAACCACTATCAATAATATTTCAAACGATAAGTAAGGTTCATGACACATATTTTGGAAAGAGGTGATGTAGCTCAAAAATTTGTGTTTTATTGGGATGTTATTTGTTGGTGGTTGAGTGAATAAGGGAAATTACTGGCTTCATCGTTGTTGATGTTTGGTTTGAAACCCAAGCCATACTTGGCCTGGGTGAGTTGTGTTTAATGCCGCCGTTATCTGCCAAGGCTGTTTTAAACAGCCGAATAGTTTTGGCCTCAAGCCGTTATCAGCTAAGGGTCGTGACTGCGGTTGGTGTGCTTTCAAATTTGGCGGCAATGGTACTGATCAACTGCCGCTCTTGCAGAATAAAATTTTCAAACGCCTGTGCTACGGGGGACAACTGGCGGCTACGGGGATGCACCAAACACCAGCTCCGCACAATTGGCAGTTCTTTAATCGGTAATTCCAGCAGGGAACCATCCCGTAACTCACGGTAAACACAGTAGCGCGGCAAAAAGGCCAGTCCCAATCCAGCGCTAACGCCTTCGCGCTGCGCCTCATGAGAATTGAACTCTACGACATTGTTAAAATGGATATGTTTCTGGGCAAAAAAGGCCTCGCAGGCCGCCGGGTGCCGGAGCCGTTTTCGCGGCGGACTAGCGTGTATTGCTGCAACGATTTTAGCGGTACTGGTGCCGGGCTTGTGGCGAGAGGGTGTCCGGCGGGGACGACCGCTACAATCGGATTATTAAGAAATGGCATAAATTCCAGCGCCATTTCATCGGGAACTTCTGTCATTATCACTAAGTCATCGCGATTTTCGTTGAGACGGCGGATCAGTTGTGACCGATTAAACACGTTAAGAATGGGATGAATGTCGGGGTGGCGTTGTTGAAATGCGGCTAACAGATGCGGTAGCAGATACTTAGCGCTGGATTCTGCGGCAATGCGTAACTCCCCTTTAAGGTGCCGCGTAATTCGGACAACTGCATATCCAGCACGTCCAGACGTTGGAAAACATCGTTAGCCGTTGTCCGTAAATATTCAGCTGCTTCAGTGAGATAGAGCTTTTTGCCGACATAATCAAACAAAGGTTCTTCCAGTAATTCTTCCAGTTGCCGGATTTGCAGGCTGACGGCCGGTTGTGTCAGGGCCAGCAGTTCGGCGGCGCGGCTATAAGAGAGTTGTTCGCATACGGTACGAAATACCAGTAATTGCCGCAGGGTAATGCGCATGTAGGAATTTTGCACAAGTATCTCCACATGTATAAATAATTCCTTATGATAGACAAAATAAATATTAATTTTAATTATTTTTAAAATCGAAGTAGCTTACTTCTTCTAAGGATCATCCAATTTAGTAACAAAGAGGTTACTTTCTGTGATCAAAAAATTCTCATCGCCAATCGCGGTGAAATTGCGGTGCGCATTATTCGTGCCTGTGCCGAAATGGGTATTCGTTCGGTGGCGGTGTATTCAGATGCCGATCGCCATGCGCTGCACGTAAAACGTGCTGATGAGGCCTATAGCCTCGGGGACGATCCTTTGGCGGGGTATCTAAGCCCGCAACGTTTGGTGAGCTTAGCGGTTGAAACCGGTTGCGATGCATTGCATCCCGGTTATGGTTTTTTGTCAGAAAACCCAGAACTGGCGGAGCTGTGTGCCGAGCGTGGTGTGAAGTTTGTCGGCCCTAATGCTGAGATTATCCGCCGTATGGGTGATAAAACCGAGGCGCGCCGTACCATGATGGCCGCGGGTGTGCCTTGTACGCCCGGCACCGAAGGCAATCTGGAAAATCTGGCAGAAGCCCTGCGTGAAGCCGCGCGGATTGGGTATCCGGTAATGCTGAAAGCCACATCAGGTGGCGGTGGCCGTGGTATTCGTCGTTGTAATAATCCGGAAGAACTCACACAGCAGTTTCCGCGGGTTATCTCCGAAGCCACCAAAGCTTTTGGCTCTGCGGAAGTGTTCCTGGAAAAGTGCATTATCAATCCCAAACACATTGAAGCGCAGATCCTTGCTGACAGTTTTGGTAACACAGTGCATCTGTTTGAGCGTGATTGCTCTATCCAGCGGCGTAATCAGAAACTGATTGAGATTGCCCCCAGCACCCAATTGACACCGGAACAGCGGGCTTATATCGGCAAAATGGCAGTGCGGGCCGCGCAAGCGGTGAACTATGAAAACGCTGGTACGGTGGAGTTTCTGCTGTCCGGCGATGAAATCTATTTCATGGAGATGAATACCCGGGTGCAGGTGGAGCACACCATTACCGAGCAGATCACTGGGATTGATATTGTGCGGGAGCAGATCCGCATCGCCTCCGGTCAAGCGCTGTCGGTGAAACAGGAAGATATCCGCCACCGGGGTTTTGCGCTGCAATTTCGTATCAATGCTGAAGATCCCAAGAACAATTTTTTCCCATCGTTTGGCCGCATCACTCGTTACTACGCGCCAGGTGGCCCAGGTGTGCGCACCGACACGGCAATCTATACCGGCTATGTCATTCCGCCTTATTACGACTCCATGTGCCTGAAACTGGTGGTATGGGCTCTGAACTGGGAAGACGCGCTAGATCGCAGCCTGCGAGCGTTGGATGACATGCGAGTGCAAGGGGTGAAAACCACGGCGCCCTATTATCAGCAGATTTTACGTAATCCAGAATTTCGTACCGGTCAGTTCAACACCAGTTTTGTTGAGACACATCCGGAACTGCTGGATTACTCAGAAAAACGTCGTCCAGAACAACTGGCGCTAGCCATTGCCGCCGCCATTGCGGCGAACGCCGGGTTATAACTGATGATTGCTGGTCACTTGAAACCAGCTCAGGAAGAACAACACATGAGCAAGAGAATCACTGTTACCGAAACTGCATTGCGCGATGCCCACCAGTCTTTACTGGCGACCAGAATGCGAACTGAAGATATGCTGCCTATCTGCCCCAAACTAGATAAGGTGGGCTTTTGGTCGCTGGAAGTGTGGGGCGGCGCCACCTTTGACGCCTGTCTGCGCTTTCTGAAAGAAGATCCTTGGGAACGTTTGCGGCAGTTGCGTAAAGCCTTGCCTAATACCCGGTTACAGATGCTGCTGCGGGGGCAGAACCTGCTGGGCTATCGTCATTACAGTGACGATGTTGTAGCGGCTTTTGTTAAGCACTCCGCGGAGAACGGCATTGATGTTTTCCGGGTGTTTGACGCCATGAATGATGTGCGGAACCTGAAAACCGCGATTGAAGCCGTAAAACTCTCTGGCAAACATGCACAGGGGACTATCTGTTACACCACCAGTCCGGTACACACCACTGAGAAGTTTGTACAACAGGCGCGGGAGATGGTGGCGTTGGGCATTGATTCTATCGCGGTGAAGGATATGGCGGGTCTGTTGACTCCCTATGCCACCGGTGAATTAGTCAAAGCCTTAAAAGACAATTTTGATTTGCCAGTCTTTGTGCACGCCCATGATACCGCGGGTGTGGCGACTATGTGTCAGTTGAAAGCCATTGAGAACGGCGCCGATAACATTGATACCGCTATCGGCAGCATGGCGTGGGGCACCAGTCATCCGGGCACTGAATCTATGGTGGCGGCCTTGCGAGGCACTGAATATGACACGGGTTTGGACTTGGTGCAGTTGCAAGAGATCAGCAGCTATTTCTACGAAGTACGTAAGAAATACCACCAGTTTGAGAGTGCTTACACCGGTGTAGACACACGGGTACAAGTGAATCAGGTGCCGGGCGGTATGATGTCTAACCTGGCAAACCAACTGAAAGAACAAGGCGCGCTGGATCGCATCAACGAAGTGTTTGCCGAGATCCCCAAAGTGCGCGAGGACTTAGGTTTCCCGCCGCTGGTAACGCCAACCTCGCAGATTGTTGGCACCCAGGCGGTGTTTAACGTGTTGGCTGGCGAGCGTTACAAGACCATCACCAATGAAGTCAAACTGTACCTGCAAGGTCGTTACGGTAAAGCCCCAAGTCAGATCAACCGCGAGCTACAACAGCGGGCGATTGGCAAGGAAGAGATCATTGATGTGCGCCCCGCCGATCTGTTGAAACCTGAATTGCAGGCACTGCGCGCCGATATTGGAGCCTTGGCAACATCGGAAGAAGATGTGCTGACGTTTGCCATGTTCCCCGAAATTGGCCGTAAGTTCCTCAGTGAACGCGCCGAAGGTACGCTGGAGCCGGAACCGCTACTGCCGATTGCCAGTGCCGCTTCTGCCGCTATGCCACAGAAAGAAGGGGTTCCCACCGAGTTTGTTATTGATGTGCATGGTGAAACCTATCACATCGATATCACAGGTGTTGGTATCAAGAGTGCGAACAAGCGGCATTTCTACATGTCTATTGATGGTTTCCCCGAAGAAGTGGTGTTTGAACCGCTGAACGAATTGGTGGCCGATAATAGCAAGCGGAAGCAGGCCAGTGCCCCGGGGGATGTTACCACCTCTATGCCAGGCAATATTGTGGATGTTCTGGTGAAAGTCGGGGATAAAGTGACGGCTGGTCAGGCGTTGCTGGTTACCGAAGCGATGAAGATGGAGTCCGAAGTTACCGCGCCAATTGCCGGTGAAGTGGCGGCTGTCCATGTGAAAAAGGGCGACCGCATCAACCCTGGCGAAGTATTGGTCGAGATTGTCTGAGCGCGAGCTTAGCACTAGAAAACAGCCGGGAGCCAATAGCCCCGGCTTTTTGCTGGATAGCGATCACACCACTGAGCTATTGGTTTAATGATTTTCATCAGCAAGCGACATGACTCACAACGTTACAGGTGTTACTGTTTTTGAAAACCAATAACAGGAGATGCTGATTATGGATTTACAGCTGCAGGGGAAAACCGTCATGGTGGCGGCCGCCAGCAAGGGCATAGGTTATGCGATTGCGTTGCAATGCGCCCGCGAAGGCGCCAACGTGTCGATGGCCAGCCGCGATCCAGATGCCATTAGCACCGCGGCAAAGCAGATTGCCGAGCAGACCGGCGCGCGGGTACAGGGCTATTGTTTTGATGCCAAATCCGCGGACAGTATCGATGCCTGGGTGCAAGCCACCCTGACGGATTTCGGCCCGGTTTCCGGGCTAGTGGTCAATGCTGGTGGACCACCCCTGGGCAGTTTCAACAGTTCAGTGATGCCGACTGGCAGGCCGCTTTTGAATTAACGCTGATGAGTGCCGTGCGCTTGATCCGTGGCGTGTTGCCGTCAATGCAAGCCTTGGGCAGCGGCTCCGTGGTTGCGGTCACCTCTTCCTCGGTAAAAGAACCGATAGATATTCTGTTGTTATCCAATGTGATGCGCTCTGGTGTGACTTCTCTGTTGAAAAGCCTGTCACAGCAATATGCGGCGGACAACATCCGTTTCAATAACCTGATGCCGGGTCTTATCAATACCGATCGCCTTAAGGGGTTGAATCTAAAACGGGCACAAGTGTTGAATATCACTGCAGATGCCGTGAAACAACAACAGGAGGCGGAACTGCCAATGCGTCGTTATGGTGAACCAAAGGAGTTTGCCAATGCCGCCGCATTTTTGTTGTCGCCTGCGGCCAGTTATATCACTGGCGTGACGTTAGCCATTGATGGTGGCAAGATGAAAACCGTGTGGTAGTCCGGTCTGCCTCCATGCGATGTAAACAATAAGACAAGCGATGAGCGGAATCATGAGTGGTGCTCAGTTAAGGGGTAAAAAGTGAAACTCGCAATACTGCAAACAGATGTGTTACATCCTGAATTTTTAGCGCAATATCAGGGTTATGGCTGCATGTTTCAACAGATGTTTGCCAATGCTGGCATGGCGTTGGAAAGTGAAATTTTCAATGTGGTTGAGGGTGTCTATCCCGCTCAAACCGACGCGTTCGATGCCATGCTGGTGACAGGCTCTAAAGCCGATGCTTTCAGTGACTTGCCATGGATTAATACCTTGTCAGAATATCTGCGGCAACGTTATAGCGCCGGGCAAAAGTTGCTGGGGATCTGCTTTGGACATCAGTTGTTGGCACATGCGCTCGGCGGTAGGGCGCAGCGGGCTGAAAATGGCTGGGGTGTCGGTGTGATGGATTACCAGTGGCGCAGTCAACCGCAGTGGTTGCGTACCGCCAATGCCGATTTCCGACTGATCTGTAGCCATCGCGATCAGGTCACACAACTACCAGAAGGTGCCACACTGTTAGCGAGTAACGACTTTTGCCCAATCGCGGCATTCAATATTGGCGAATTGGTATTGGCGTTTCAGGGGCATCCAGAGTTTTCACCCGAATATGGTAAGGCCCTATTGCTGAAACGCCGCGGGGATATTGGCGAGCTGCGGGCGCAGCAAGCGCTTGCCAGCTATCAGCAGCCCCATGATGGGCTGACAATTGCGACCGTGATGGTCGATTTTATGCGGGCGTAAACATCCGCTATCGACTTAAGGGGCAAGATTGCTGCCCTTAGATCCGTTTAAGTAAAACATGTTTTTTATTAGGCAGTTATCAAATATGTGATAACTGCCTTGAACATCGCTATGGCGTGGTACTACGGTAGTGATCTTGCATAGTGTAAGAGCGGGCATACAAAGCAAAAACCAATGCTGCCAGCAGGGCAAATCCGGCAAAGAAGAACATCTGGAAAGCGGTAACACTGATGCCTGTTTCGGCAATCTTATTGGTGACTGACTCGCTTTTCACACTGGCATTGGCCAGCAGTACCCACAAGTTGCCAACGGTGACTGACAGCGTCCAGAAACTCATGATGCTACCCTTCATAGATTTCGGCGCCTGGCTGTAGGCAAATTCTAATCCGGTTGCCGATACCAGCACTTCGCCAAAGGTCAATAACGCATAGGGCAATACTTGCCAAGTGATGGCGATGACACTGCCGCCATCCATGATTAACTGGAGGCTGCCGATGACAATCCACGACAGGCCAGAGAAGGCAATCCCGGCGCCCATTTTTCTAAGGGCTGTCAGTGTTACGCCAGCGCGTTGCAATGCCGGATACAACACAAAATTGTTGAAGGGGATCAGTAACATTACCAGCAATGGGTTCAGTGCCTGCCATCATGGCTGGCTCAAACCACTCCGGCTTTGCCATATGATTGGCTTGCAGGATCCAGGTGGAGGCTTTCTGATCAAACAGCGACCAAAACGGTGTGACCAGTGCGAACAGGATCAAGATACGAAACACCGATTTAACCCCTTCAACTGCTTCACTGGGATGTTGGCTTAAGGCGCGTTGTAACTGCATTGAGGCGCCGACCCCAACAAAGCCCATCACTAACACTAAGGCCAAGCACAAACTGGTCACCAGCCCTAGCAGTGGAACTTGGCTGAGCGCAACCAGCGCCAGCAAGATGCCCGTGATGCTAAGCCATAAGCCCTTATTCGCTTGTCCCTGCACCGGCGTTAAAATTGCGCTTTTGACCACAGGTAAAAAGCCGTGTGGGTCGTGGGCATTGGGTTCAATATGCACGTAGCGGTTACGGCCATACCAGAAAAACACCGTTGCGATAAACATCAGCACGCCGGGGATACCAAATGCCACCGCTGGCCCAAAGAATTTGAGGATAAGCGGCATTGATAATGAGGCGAAAAAGGAACCGAAGTTGATAGTGAAATAAAACATGTCGAAGGCTTTTTGCGCCAATGACTTATTGCTTTGATCAAACTGGTCGCCCATGAATGACGACACCAGAGGTTTGATGCCACCAGAGCCAAGGGCTATTAAAAACAGCCCGGAATAAAAGCCGGTTTTGCTGGTTTCAAAAATCGCCAGAAACGCATGACCAATTACATAAACGATGCTGAGCCATAAGATTGTATGATATTTGCCAAAAAAGCGGTCAGCGATCCAGCCGCCCAGCAAGGGAAAGAAATACACCCCAATCACAAATGAGTGAAATACGTCTTTAGCTTGCCCTTGCCGCAGTTCCTCCGGCACTGACAGCAACAGCGCGGTCATTAAAAACGGGGTCAGAATGTTGCGCATGCCATAGAAACTGAAGCGTTCACAGGCTTCGCTGGCAATGATAAAGGGGATCTGGCGCGGCCAGCTTCCGGTGGAGGTCGATGCCATGAATATCCTTGTCGTTATAGTTACTGAGTATTGGATGACGCCATCGCGGAGAACCTCTATCAGCGATTCACCGCATGTCAGAGGCTCATGCTAAGGAAAAGTGCTGAGCTTTGCAGCAACCTTTTTGTAACAACCCGCAAAGGGTACAAAACGCAATAGTTAGCCGGCGGTGGCGTCAAGGCAAGCGGCCTTTATAACCAGTGTTTCTGAAATTTAACTGAAAATGAGGTGATGGCGAACTGTGTTACCGCCGCAGATTACTTATCCCGTTTACCGCGATTGCATTCATAACAGAGGATTTGCAGATTATTGATATCTAATGCTAATTCAGGATATCGAGAACGCGGCAGAATATGATCTACCTCCAGCGCAATCGCGTGTTCGGCAACGCTGCGGTGGCACAGATTACAGCGGTGCTCACGGCTGCTAAGCACTTCATGACGCAGATCCAACCAGGCGCGAGACAAATAGAAATTGTCTACTGGCTTGGGCGCAAATTCACTGAGTTGTTCAAGCTGCTGAAATGACTGATGCCCAGATTCTGGCGAAAAATAACTGGCGCTGATATCCGGCTGATGCTGGTTTTTCTCTAGCCACTTATAGATACCGCGTTTAGCACTTATCTCGGTCTGGTAATGGCGGCTACGGCAACGACTGCCGATACGAAAAGTAACGTGTACGGTAAACTGCATTGAATATCCTTTTCAGCCAATCGCTTATTACAATCGCGCATTGATAGTGCAACCTACCATGAAAAGCTGGGGAGTGACACCACAGGCATTGAGTCAACCACCATGTCAAATGGGGATGATGCGACATCGTTTGCTAGGTGAAGCGATATCGGGTGCCGCACTTGCTTCGACTCTGGCGCTGGCACCTAACATGTTTCCTACCTCAGACGACCAATATTGATTAATTAATGGGCAATTAAACCGACAAATTTGATCTCGGCTAGAAAATAGCAACTTTCATTCGCAATCAACATTGTTTACATGTGAATATAAATAAGAATTATTACCAATTTGTTTTAATGTTAATTGCGAGGTTGAAATACCGTGGTATATAAACACTTGCCTTTGTCACCGTGGGAAACATCGTAGTCAGTCACTAACATAACAGCCGTTTTACCCTGAGTTTTAATTACCGCTTCTAAGCTTTTATTGGTGATATAACCGGTGGTCATCCTCGTCGATCACCGGTTTTTTTGTGTCAAAAATCATCTCAATCTAGCCTTCTCATTTTGACCTAGGGGTGACAAGCTCAGTTCTCACCTTAGGGCGAGTTTGCCTAGCTTGCTGACGTAGACATGTTTTTTGACAAATAAGGGGCTCATTTCTGTCATGATTTGCGGTTATACTGTTCGCCCAAGTTGACCTATTGTTCTGATAATAAGTTAATCAATATGAATAAATGCCGTTTGTCCTTATGGGGCTTATTGTCTGTGGTGTTGCTGTCATTCACTTTGCCTGTGACTGCCGCGGCTCCGCGCTCGCCACAACCAACAGTGGTGATGATGTCCCTAGATGGTTTTCGTTGGGACTATATCGAGAAATACCATGCCACACATTTGCAAGCCATTGCTGCCAACGGCGTGCGCGCTGAGCAGATGCGTCCGGCGTATCCCACTAAGACATTTCCCAATCACTTGACGTTAATTACCGGTCTATACCCGGTACATCATGGCATTGTGGATAATCGTTTTTGTGATAAAGAACGTCAGCAATGCTACAAGATGGGCATGGGCAAAGATGATTCCACTTGGATATCGGGGATCCCGTTATGGAATCTGGCTGAAATCAATGGCGTAAAAGCCGCTACTTATTTCTGGCCGGAATCAGATGCCCGGATCAACGGCATGACGCCATCCTACTATTACCACTATTCAAAACCGGCAAATTACGAGGCACGGATTGACCAGATCATCGACTGGCTGAAAATGCCTGCCGCCACGCGACCACACTTTGTTGCCGGGTATTTTTCGTTGGTGGATACCATGGGACACGAATTTGGGCCGGATTCAGCGCAAGTGGCACAAGCGGTTGCTAAGGTCGATGCCATGATTGGCCGTCTGCGAGCGGGGATTCAAACCTTGGATTATCCGGTGAATCTTATTGTGCTGGCAGATCATGGCATGACAGCCATTGATGATAAAAAGGCGTTTGATTTTCGCGAATTAGCCATTGATGAAACTCAATTTCAAGTGGTGAATGCCTCAACTCGGTTGTTGATTTATGCCAAACCAGCAACCAGTGCGCAGCAGGTGGCGGCACTAAGACAACAGTTATCTAAGGTGGCCGCTGGGCATTATCGGGTGTTGACCGATGAGTACCTTCAAGCGCGGCACTATACTGGTAGCCCGCGGGTGGCCGATATTATTCTGGAAGTCGATGCTCCGAGTTATTTTACCGAAAAACCACTGGCGGAACGTCATGGCGGTGGCAACCATGGTTACAGCTATATCAAAGATATGGGGGCGCTATTTGTCGCGGAAGGCCCAGCATTCAAACAAGGGCTGATGTTGCCTCCGTTTGATAACGTCAGCATCTATCCGTTGGTGGCCCATATTCTCAGGTTGCCGATCACTCATCCTATCGATGGTAGCATTACGCCTTTGCTACCCGTATTGAACCCCTAATTATTTATATTGAGGAAATAATGAAAGCTTTGATCTCCGTATTGCCGCTGTTATTAGTTGCTGCCACCTCATTCGCGAAGACCACACCACCAACGACAGATCTGGCGGTGCAGAATACCCAGGCTGTTTTATGGATGCAAAATGCTGGTGAATATCGCGCCTTGTGTTATCAGGCTTATAACACTGCCATGATGGCTTTTGACCTCGCTAAGGCCAAGCATCAGGGCAAACTGGCGGTGATGGTAGACCTAGACGAAACCATGCTGGATAACTCCCCTTATGCTGCTTGGCAAATCCAGCAACATAAATCCTATGAAACCGTTAGTTGGAATAACTGGGTAAATGCGGTGCAAACTCCAGCGCTTCCCGGCGCGGTGGCTTTTGCCAACTATGTGACTGAGCATGGCGGCACCATGTTTTATGTATCGAACCGCTCTGACCGAACTTTTGAAGCAACCAAAGCCAATCTGATCAAGGATGGTTTCCCCAATGTCAGTAAAGTAACTCTGCGACTTAAGCAAGAGACTTCAGACAAAGCGCCACGGTTACAAGCTATTGAAGCCGATGGTTACAAGGTGGTCTTGTTGTTAGGCGATAACTTGAATGATTTCCCCGAGTTGAAAACTTATCATCAGCTGAATACTGAACGTAATGCGATTGCCGATGCGCATCAACAGGAGTTTGGCCGCCGTTTCATTCTGTTACCCAATCCCTCCTATGGTGATTGGGAACCAGGACTGGGAAAAGGTTATTACCAGTTGAGCGAAGAACAAAAAGCGCAGCTGCGTAACGACAGCTTAAAACCATGGAACGGCCAGTAAGTTTTTACCTCGGCTTGAGCTAGAAAAAACCAGTGAACCGAACCCCGCAGTAGTCGATACTCGGGGTTCTTTTGGTTTTCATCGACGGCAATGAGAGTGGGCTACAGCTACTGCTTTAACGGTTGTAATTGCAGATCCAGCCATACTAAACGGTGGTCAGATGATGCGCTACGGCTTGCGACCAGCCGATATAGCGGTTGATGTTTCGCTGGCCAGAATACGCCGCCACTTTTGATAGTGAATCCTAGCTTTGACGGGAGCACGTAATCGGCCCGTTCCTTCCAAGAGGCAGTAAAGGCTTTGGCTGCCGCAATATTGGGCGCGTGTTCTGCGCCGCCTAGACTGACGGGTTCATATTGACTGTTAACGCGGGGATGATCCAGCAACTGGCGTACCGCGCCACTTTGCTCGGCCGTTTTTTGTGGGCCGGAATTCATATCGCCCAGCAGCACAAATCGCACATTGGGTGCTAGTCCACCTTGGTGCCCTGCATCGTCAACAATATACGCGGCGTTATTACCAGCACTCAGATAGTCAGCCCATAAGCGGATCTCATCGTGGTTGCGCAGTCCATTGCGGTTTTCGGGGCCATCAAATACCGGTGGCGTTGGATGTGACGCCAGTATGTGCAGCCACTGTTCATTGACCTTAACGGGAATGTCCCAGTGGGATTTGGAAGATAAACGTAACGCCAGCCACTGTTCATTGCTATACCAGCTTTTGCCTGTGGTTGGGTCTATTGGCCTGCGAGCACCAGGCATTGCTGACCACTTTAGCAATTGAAAAGTTCTGACATTGGCGGTGTCTATCGGAAAACGAGAGAGTAATACCATGCCATACTGGCCGGGATACCAGCCAAATCCCCAGGCATCAGCCCCTTTGCCTGACGCCACTCCATCATGATCCAAGTCATAAGGTGATGGCTCCCCAGTATTTACCGGCGCGACATAGTAATAGGGGTAATCGATAGGCGCAGCACCATGTTGTGACTGGTTTAAGTAATGTCTAGTGAAAGCTTCAACCCCTTGTTTTGGCTCGGCGATATAGTCAAACTCATTGAGTAATACTATGTCTGGCCGTACCCGTTGCAGGATCTCTGCAATATTACGGATCTGTGGGTTGTCATTATTTTGTAACAAATTATACAAGGTATTTGGCTGTGGGATTTTCTGGGCGTCTGTTAGATAGTTTCCGCCTTCCATACTGACGTTAAACGTTGCAACTCTCAAAGTGTCTAACTCAGCAGCCATCGCAGTTCCTGTTGTAAACATCATGCAAAACAGACAGATATTTTTCCACGCTTGACCATGACGATAAACCATCCATGCCCCGTATGAAATTTTTATTCTGCAATAGGCGTAACGTTATTTTGCCGCTCAAAAAAGAAACAATTGTGTGTTTAGTGGGGGTGTGTTAAACAAAAGTGTAACGTTTTTGTGCTATAAAACGCGCTCGTTGGACCAGCTTTTTTCGGCCCAACGGTTTAGTTACGAACTTAACTGTTTCGACAACGAACATCAAATAATAAAACTCAGGGGATCTAATGATGATTCAGGGATTTACCAAAAGCCGTCTGGCCCTCGCTATGGCATTGGCTCTCGGTGCGTCTTCAATGGCCTATGCTGCTGATACCACATCTTCTATGCGTGGTACCATCACCGGACCAGATGGCAAACCAGCGCCAAACACTAAAATCACTCTTATTCACCAACCTTCAGGTACAGTTACTGAAGTTACTACCAACGACTCCGGTGCTTTCAGCGCGTCAGGTTTGCGTGTAGGTGGTCCTTATGAAGTGATTATTGACTCTGACACTTATCAAGACGCAGTGAAAGAAGATATCTTCCTGCAGTTGGGTCAGACTTATCGTTTCAACGAACAGTTGACGACTAACCAGAACGTAGAACGCATTACTGTTACCGGCAGTCAGATTGCTTATACCTCAAATGCTGGTAGTTCCAGCAATTTTGGTGCTGATGCAATTGCGAATACACCGTCATTTAACCGTGATATCAAAGACATTATTCGCCAGAACCCATTAGCAACTACCTTAGGTGGTTCTGATAATTCACTGACTGTTGCGGGTCAGAATCCTAAATTCAACAGTATCAGTGTTGATGGTGTCGGTATTAATGACGACTTCGGCTTGAATTCTAATGGTTATCCCACTCAACGTGCGCCAATTTCTGTAGATGCTCTGGATCAGGTAAGCATTGAAACTAACCCATACCAAGCAAAATTTGGTGGTTTTAGTGGCGCTCGTGTAAATGCAGTAACTAAATCGGGTACTAATGAATTTCATGGCGGCGTGTTCTATGAAAGAACTGATGACTCTTGGGCAGGGAAAGCTAAAAATCCGTTCACTGATAAGAAAACTAAAGTTAAAGGTATCGACAGTGATACTTGGGGCCTGAATCTAGGTGGTCCGCTGATCAAAGACAAACTGTTTTTCTTTGTGAACTATGAAGATTACAAAAAACCGGTAGTTTCTGACTGGGGGCCAGAGGGGGCCGGTGCTGCTAACTCCACAAATATGACGCAAGATGAGTTTACGCAAATCCAGAAATATGTTCAGGATACTTACGGCGTTAATATCGGTGATACATCGTCAGCACCGGATGAAACCGACAAGAAATATCTGATCAAACTGGACTGGAACATCAATCAGGATCACCGGGCGGCTTTTACCTACAACAAGGTGGAAAGTAATCAGATCCGTAATATGACTTCCAGTAAGAAACCTCTTAAACCTTCCTCAAACTGGTATAACAATACTCAGGATATGGAAGCGTACTCCCTGCAGCTGTTCTCTGACTGGACCCCCGATTTTTCAACTCAATTTGCAGTCGCTTATAAAGAGGTTAAGACCGGACAGGTTCCTGGGACTAAAGCTATTGGGACAGTAAAAATTTCTAACTTTGCTGGTTCCGATGAGCACAGTATCGAATTTGGTCCCGACCAATACCGCCATGCTAACGAACTGGAAACCAAGACTTATACCGTAAACTTTGATGCTGATTATTTGCTGGGCGATCACAAACTAGGCTTTGGCGTACAGTATGAAAGCATCGATATTTACAATCTGTTTGTGGACGCTTCGCTGGGTGTGTGGACATTCGATACTTTCGATAAATTCAAAAGTGGCGATGCTTATCAATATCTATATCGTAATGCAACTACCAATAATGCGGCTGATGGCGCTGCGAATTTCACCATGGGCACATATGCAGCCTATGCTCAGGATGAATGGTCACTGTCAAGCAGCGTAGATATTGCCTACGGTGTGCGTTATGAAAGGGTATTTAACAAAGATACTCCTGCCTTTAACCAGAAGTTCTACGATCGTTATGATTTCTCCAACCAGGAAAACATGGACGGTATGGATATCTGGTTACCTCGAGTTGGTTTAACTTGGTACGCTACTGATGCTTTGACTGTTCGCGGTGGTGTGGGCCGTTTTGCTGGCGGAAAACCAAACGTATGGGTGGCTAACTCCTTCAGCAAAGACGGTGTCACTGTATCAGACAAAACATGGAAAAATGTTAAAGACGCGGATATCACATCTGTTGCTCAGCAGTATCAGGACGCTTTAACAACTGGTGACGGCGAAACGGATGTTATTGATCCCAACTTCAAGATCCCTTCTGATTGGCGTGCCAGTGTAGGGTATGACTATAAGTTTGATATCCCAAGCTTAGGTGACAACTACACATGGTCTGCCGAATTCATCTACGTCAAGAAGCAAGATGATTTGGCTTGGCGCGATCTAAACCGTAACGATACCGGCAAGACTACATCGGATGGACGTATCATTTATGCACCAGTTGATGCGACCCACCAATCACCGGATATTATGCTAACGAATGCTGATGAAGATGGTAAATCCAAGATCTTCACCACCAGTTTGTATAAAGCGTGGGATAATGGCATCGATTTGACAATGTCCTATACCCACCAAGATATTGATGAAGGTAATCCTGGAACTAGCTCTCAGTCTGCTTCTAACTGGAAATATAACCACGTTATTAATCGTAACGAAGATCAGATTGGTACGGGATACTACGAAGTTAAGCATAGCTTTAAGATCTCCTTGGGTTACTCTCATGAGTTCTTCCCTGGTTATGCAACTAAAGTTAATGCATTCTTTGAACGTCGTTCGGGTCTGCCATATAGCTGGTTGTTGGGTAGTTCCTATAAAAATGCAGATGGTAGCTACATTCCCAATGCTGAACAAAATGCCTATGCCATTGGTGATGAAAGCGGTGTTTATGGAAACTATGCCCCATATATTCCAACCGGTCCAGATGATCCAAATGTAACATATGCCGATGGTTTAACTTATCAGACCTTTATGGATCAATATGTAACTCCTGCTGGCCTAGGCAAATATGCCGGCGGTTTTGTACCAAAAATGTCTGATAGCTTACCGTGGGTGACTACCATGGATGTGTCTTTCCAACAGGAAGTTCCTGGTTTTGCGGAAGGTCATAAAGGTATTTTTTATGTCACCATTCAGAATTTCCTGAATTTGTTAAATAACGAATGGGGTAGACAGCAGTACGTTAGCAATAGTTACAAGAATTTAATTAATTCTAACTATACTGCTGATGGCACCGTTGTGTATCGTCCGATTAAGGATTGGGATCCAAATAACTCATTTGATGATGACCAGTCAGTTTGGTATCTGAAAATGGGTGTTAAATACACCTTCTAATTCAGTCATCTGAACCTAAAGAAAGCCCAGCATCTGCTGGGCTTTTTACATCATGAGTATTTATTTAGAGAAAATTATATCGTAATTTTTTCGATGTTGGCGGGTAATCCCTGACGTGCGGCAGAACCACTGGCCCAGTCTACGAGTGGATAGCGGCCGTGACGGCTAGGGTCCAGAATCGATAGGTCATTCAGATTAACGCCAACCTGAATCAGCGGATTTGCCGCAATCAGTTTGCCATCAATGACGGTATCTCGGGCGCCTAACTCCTTATGCCCAAAACCATGTTCTATCGCAATACATTCTGGATGCACACCAGCGACACACTCTACCAGCGCGATAACACTACCGTTAGGGGTGCTGATACGCACGGTATCGCCAGTGTGGATACCAAGCCGTTCAGCGGTGGTTTTGTTAATTCGCACCGGGTTGTTGGGATGCACCTGCCGTAACCGATCAGAGCCGATACTCATAGCGCTCTGCACATGGGATTTGTAGCTGGACAGCAACAAGGGCCATTGCTCGTGACTAAAGGCTTCACGCAAGGCTTGACCATTGGCCAGTCGCGGCCCGTAACTGCGTGGGCAACCACTGAGAAATTCACCGTTCTGACTATTACGACGACTGCCAACTTCGGGATTCCATAACATCAATGGTTTGGGCCAGACATGGGTTGGGTTGCCATCGGCATCGCGTGCTTTTGCCATAGGTTCAAAGCGACCGCCACGGGCAAACAAATAGGCGGTTTTGGCAACTTCTTCGGGTTGCAACCGTGCTTTGAGCTCGGGGATGATGCGCTCAACTCCAGACCAGCGCCGATCTTCGTCATCAATATCGGGTACGGGTTCACCGGCCCAAGCCACATTTGCAGCACCGTAAACTGAGTAGTCGGCAGCGTGAGTCAATGGGTGCAGCGAGCCATCAGCGGCCTGTACCGTATGCTCACCGAACCCAGGCAACCCCAATTTGAGGGCAACGTTGGTGAGAAAGCTTTCCATACACACAGGATCGCCATCGGTGGTGTGTTCTACTCTGGGGGTGACTACCGGCCAGCGCCCAGTTGATACTTTGGTCATGGTACCATGCCAGGCAGACGTCCAGCCCCAGGATTCATAGGTCAGCGTATCGGGCACTATATAGTCAGAAAGTGCTGAGGTTTCGTTGATGAAACTGTCAATGCTGACCAACAGTGGCAGCACTTTGGGATCTTTCAATTGCTCACCAATGGCGGTGACTAATCCGGCCTGTCCATATAGCGGATTACCCATGTGGTTAATCCAGGCTTTCAGGTGATAAGGATATCCTGCCACGGCGGCGGTCAGATGTTCACTGAGTAGCGGCGAAGAGATCGGAAACCAGGGCTCCTTCGCGGGGTAAGGTGACTCACCTGCGGCCTTTTTGCGTTTGAACTCAGAGCTTTTCTCATAAGGAAATTTTGAGCGGGACAGAAACACCCCTTTAGGTTGTACCATACCGTCAAACTCCGCCAGATTGTAACGTGGGCCGTTGCCGAAAGCTGGATAGGCACCGCCTTTGGCCAGCGCGCCGCCTGGCTGGTTGATGTTACCTATCATGGCATTCAGCATCATGATCGCCCAAGCGCTGTAAAAGCCGTTAGTGCTCATGGTGCCGCCGTGAGTAATTACTGCGGCTTTGGTGCCATGACTGGTGAATTTGCCAGCTAAGGCAATAATGTCAGCAACCGGAATGTCACATTCGGCGCTGTATTGCTCAATGGTCTGGCTGCGGGCTGATGCTGCCAACAGGCTGAAACTGCTCTGGCAACGGATTCTGATGGTACCGTTGCTGATGATTTCATTCACTTCTAGCCGTGCCTGATTGCCTTTACCTGCCTCCACCGGTTTGCCGCTGTCATTATCCAGCACCAGTATTGGGTCTTCTTTGCCGAAAGCTTCGCCGCTAAAGGGTAAGCCGAGTTCGCTGGCGTGCAGATATTGGCCATAACGCGGATCCTGTTGATCGCTATGGATCAAGAAGGTTGCATTGCTGAAGCCTCGGTAGCCTGCCGCCGCAGCGGCTTTGGCATTAGGTGCGCTAAGGAAGGCCGCCGCATAACGCTTATTATCGATAATCCAGCGCAGCATCGCCATGGCTAGCGAGGCATCAGTGGCAGGGCGAATGGGCAGCCAAACGTTATCCGGTGCCGCAGCTAGGCTGGAGCTGTTAGGCAGCATTGGCGATACCACCGCATAGCTGAAGTTACGCTCGGTGCGGTCGTGTGCCAGTTGCCTAGCTTGCCGTTTAAAGGGGTTGCCAGATTGCGCCGGAGAAGTACCAATAAACAGTAAAAACTCGGCTTTATCCCAGTCAGGTTTCAGATGGGAATATTTCTTCAGATCGTCCAGTAAAGCACCGGCTCCCGCTCGATAGGTAAAACCACAGTAGGAGCCGTGGTTGGCAAAGTTGCGGGTACCAAAACTGTTAAAGGTGAAGCGTTTGATAAAGACATCGCGGCCTTCATCTGAGGCATTGGTGACTAACAGCTGATTCGCCTTTGGTCCATATTCTGGGTTATCTGCATCCAGCGGTGTTTTGATGTCACGAATGGCCCGCAGGCCATCTACGTGGCCTTCGCCAAACAGATTGCCGCCTTCCACCACTTCGTGCAGCAGTTGTTCAAATGCAATGGTTTGCCACTTGCCACTGCCACGAGGGCCAACACGTTTTAAACAGTGGGTGACCCGATGCGGGCTGTCCAGCAGTTCTAGCATGGCATTACCGCGGGCACAGGCGGTAGAGCGGCCATCCAGCCCTTGCTCCTGATAGGCGCTGGTATGTAACAGCGAGTCTTTGATGGAGGTGTCAAAATCCAGATGGTCTCTGGCGGACAGTGGATGGTAAGGATTTCCGGTAATGCGCAGGATCTTGTCTGTTTTATTGTCAATGCGGGTACGTACGCCGCAGCGAGTCCAGCAGCCAAGGCACATAGAGTTCGCCAAGCGTTGTTCGGCGTTGGCGGTCATGGTGCCGGTTTTCAGGTCGATTTGTAGTTCAGGCGCTAACGAATTACCGTGAATCGCCGAGTCAGTGACTGTGCCTGAGCTGCCGGTAGTAATACCTTTGCCCAGTTGCCCTAGCGTATGGCTGTAACCGGCGACAAATAAACCGGCGCCGCCAGTGATGGCCGCACCTTTAATAAATCTGCGTTTGCTCTTGTCCATTATACTGCTCCTTCCTGAGTCACCGAGGTTTGACGTACTAACTCAGAAATCAGGGTGATTAATGCTAGCCACAGGCCGAAGGTGCCAAGAATGCCCAGCAAGCCTTCGGGGCCCCAAGGTAACTGATAGAAATAGGTACCTGCGCCATATTTAGGGTCGGTCTGCGCTTGGATCAGTACCAGCCAGCGCAATCCCCAAGCGAGGTGCACGGCAGCAAAACCTGCGAGCAGCAATAACCAGTGTGGTTGGCGACGGCTAGCCAGCAATAGCGCCAGCACCGCTAACGTGCTCAAGACCCAGATTGCGGCCAGTTGCCAAGTCGGGCTGTGGCTTAACAGCATTCGTGCTTCAGCGGCACTTTTGCCGCCCGCCAGCGCCCAGCCGATAAGTAATAGGCCAAACAGGGTAAAGGCGGCACGCAACCACAACAGCAAATAGCGATCGGTATTGGTGTTATGGCCTTTAAACAGAAAATTGAGCCACACCAGCATGCCGCTGCCAGCCAACAACGCACTAGCAGCAAACAGTAGCGGCAACCAGTTACTGTGCCACAGTGGTCGAGCCTGCACCGCCATGGTTTCCATGCCGGTATACAAGGCAATGCTGCAAGCGCTGAGAAAGGCCAATACCGCTACTGGTTTTAACAAGGGTTTTTCTGACCAACGGCCAAAGCGCAACCAACAGCCAATCTGGCTCCAACGGTCATCGGCGGTGGTCGGCAGTGACGGCCGCAGCAACAGATAGCCAAACAATAAACCTGAGCCCATAAACAGCGGTAACAGCCAGGCGCCAAACCACATCCAGGAATCGGGGCGCAGTTGCATGTAGAAATGCCAAGCACGCAGCGGCTGATGCAGATCAGCCAGTAGTGCCACTGGCGCAACAATCGCGGCACTGAAAATCAGACTGCCGCATAGCGTTAACAAGCGTTGTTGCCGTTGCCCCGGCCACAGCACCGCAATGGCGGCAATCCATACCGAGGTGTAGGCCAACCCAATCAGAAAAAATACTGCACGGCCCACGGCAGCCAGGTGATAGCAAAGTCCGGGGTCAATAGTTCTTTAATGTCCATGACGCAACTCCTTGCCAGTGTCGGTCATTAGCGTCCGCACTGGTGCTTCACCGCGGATACGTTCGGCAAACGCTTGGTTCATGCCAAGGTAAAACACCCGGGGCTGGGTGCCCATGGAGGGCCGCAGTACTTTGATATCATCGCGGTGTTGTGTCAGCAGTTGGCTGATGCGGCTGTCAGGATCGTTAAGATCACCGATGATTCTGGCTTCGCCGACACAGGTTTCAACGCAAGCAGGCAGTAATCCGGCATCCAGACGGTGGGCGCAGAAGGTACATTTATCGGCGGTGTTAGTTTCATGATTGAGAAAACGCGCATCATAAGGGCAGGCTTGTACGCAATAGCCACAGCCAACACACCAGTCGTTGTTGACTACTACTATGCCGTCTTGACGCTGAAAGGTGGCACCCGTGGGGCAGACCGGAATGCAGGGCGGATTTTCGCAGTGATTACATAAGCGCGGCAGCATCATAAAGGCGCTGTTGTCACCTTCAGTTACTTCATATTGATTCACTGTGGTACGAAACTGGCCTAGCGGTGGTTGATTTTCAATAGTGCAGGCGACGGTACAAGCCTGACAACCCACACAGCGGCGCAGGTCAATCAACATCCCATAGCGCTTGCCTTTGGTCGGTGTGTCGTCACCACTGGCCTCAGCCAATGGGATAAACACCGCACCGGCGGTAATGGCGGCAATCTGCCCCAGTAACCGGCGTTTTGAAGTATCCATTACACACTCCTTGAAGCTTGGTTGGCGGCACCATAGCGGGCGCCTTGAGCATATTCTCGGCAGAGTGACAGGCACGGCTCTATAGTGGTTTTCCACATACCGGGCGCAGGGTTGATCCAGAACAATAAAATCCCGCTAGAATGACCGGCAAACTGAGTAAAATTTTTGGGAAAACGTCACCGCTATGCGCAAAACCACTCAGCTGGGCTGCTTGTGTCTTTGGATGTTGCTAGTGCCATTACTGTCGGTAAACGCGTCGGTAACAGCCGATACGCTGCCGGTGGATGAAACCCAATACGCACTGGTGGATGTTGGTGTGCTGGCTATTCGCGGTTACCGCGATAGTATCAACCGCTGGCAACCGACCATGCAGTGGCTGGAGCAGCAGATCCCTGGCACTTACTTCCGTTTGCATCCGATGACGCTAGATGAACTGTCTGATGCGGTCGCCGCGCAGGATCTGGATTTTGTGATCACCAATCCTGGACAGTCGGTATTGCTGGCGCGGCAGTATTCACTGAGCTGGCTGGCGACATTGAAGAGTCGCCTCAACGGCGGTCAGCCGATGCAGGTGGGGTCAGCGCTGGTGGTGCGGCGCGATTCGCCGATCCAAGCATTTGCGGATTTAAAAGATAAACGTTTAGCTATTGTCTCCCCACATGCCTTTGGTGGCTATCTGACTTTGGTGTATGCGGCTTGGAAACAGCAGATTGATCTGCCTAATACGGTCGCGCAGTTGCTGCCAATAGGATTCCCGTTGGACAATCTGTTGTACGCCTTGCGCGATGGTAAAGCCGATGCCGCTGTGGTGCCTGTGTGTCAGCTAGAACAGATGGCTGCTGAGCATTTACTTAATGCCGATAATTACCGAATAGTGGAAGACCACACTCCCGCGGGTTTTGGCTGCAAGGTTTCCACTGCACTGTATCCTAACTGGTCATTGGCCAAGACCAGTCGTGCCGGGCAGAAGCTGGCAAAACAGGTAACGCAAGCATTGCTAGCTTTGCCGGAACAGAGTGCGGCGGCTACTGCGGCGGATTCACTCGGCTGGACCACCGCCGTGAGCCAACTGACCATAGATCGATTGTATAAAGATCTCGACATGCATCCATTGCAGGCTCCTTGGTGGCAACGGGCGATGGTGTGGCTTAAAGAACACAGCCAGTGGGGTTGGAGTATTCTGCTACTGCTAATTTCGCTTAATGCTTACCATTTCTGGCTGGAATATCGCTTCAACCGCCGCGGTCATCAATTGGCGCGGGCACAACGTAAACTCAGTGAAAATCTGGTACTGCTGGAACACGCTCAGCGCGCAGCGGTTGCCGGTGAATTAGGCGCCAGTCTGGCCCATGAACTGAATCAACCGCTGGCGGCCATTGGTAATTATTGCCACGGTGCCAGTGTGCGTTTGCAACAAGGACAACTGGAAAAGTTGCCGCAAGCATTACAGCAGATAGATGCTGAAGTTGGGCGCGCTCGGGCGATTATTCAACGATTGCGCGGTCTATTGAAAAAACAGCCCGCCGCGAAACAGCAGCAGTTATTGCGACCGTTGGTGCTGGATACGGTCGAACTGTTGCAATTCGAACTGGATAAACAGCAGATCCAGTTGCAGTGGCAGTTGCTGGGTCGAGAACAGCGGCAATGGCTGGAACCTGTCGCCATCCAACAACTGCTAGTTAATCTGCTGAAAAATGCCATTGATGCGCTGGCAGAATGTCCACAGACAGATAAACGTATTGAGGTGTTGCTGGATTACTGCCAGCCGCAGCAGGTCATGGTGCAGATCCAGGATAATGGCCCTGGGCTAAGCCGTGATGCCAGTGAACTGATGCAGGCATTTACCAGCACCAAACGCCAAGGGTTGGGGTTAGGATTGGTGATTTGCCGCGAAATTGTGGAAAGCCACGGCGGTAAGCTGTCGATGAATAATGCCGATTCAGGTGGTTGCCTGGTACAGCTGACTCTGTCTTTAAAGGAACAAGCGGATGGTTGAAGATAAACTCTCGGTGTATTTGGTGGATGACGATGCGTCCGTGTTGCGTTCACTGAGTTTCATGCTGGAAAGCTACGATTTCCAGGTGCATGAGTTTGTCAGTGCAGAAGCTTTCATTGCCGCAGAGGTTTGGCAACAGACTGGCTGTGTGATCCTCGATATGCGGATGCCTGGACTGAGTGGCCAACAGCTGCATCAATTGCTGAGGCAACATCAGAGTCCACTGGCAGTGATCTATCTGACCGGGCATGGCGATGTGCCTCTGGCGGTGGATGCGTTAAAACAGGGGGCCGTGGATTTTTCCAGAAACCGGCAGATGGCGCCATGCTGGCACAAGCGGTTACCAAGGCGATGCAAAGCTCACAGGCTAACGCCCTAAGACAGCAGCAACTACAGACGTATCAAAAGCTGACGCCGCGAGAACGAGAAATCCTGAAACTGATCGCCAAAGGTTATAAAAATCAGCAGATTGCCGATGAATTATTCATCGCTGTACGGACGGTGGAAATTCATCGAGCGAATTTAATGCGGGGGATGCAGGTCGATTCGCTGGCAGAGCTGATGCTCACATATGCCGCCATTGCCGATGTGTTGGCTCAATCAGCCAGTTGATTATCGGCTTTCAGTGGTATCCGCTTAGGCTGTGGTAATTGTACTGCTAACTCGGGAATATGCAGCTGTGCGGCTATATAGCGGGTGAGTGCGGCTTCATCGACTTTACCGTTTGCAGTCTGGTATTCATGCAGATGTTGAAACCACAAACTGGCCACTTGTAGCTGTTGTGGTGAGTAAGGCACCTGCACTGCCGAGGCTTGCCAATACACACCATTAAAACTTTTACCATCATCGCCTTTGCCATCGGTATATAACACCACATCGGCCAATTGGTAACCTTTGCCCGTCAAATCTTTGTTGGGTTCTAGTATCACATGCACCACAGTTGCGTCACGGTTGATGGCCATAGTGCGCGCCACCTTAATCGCCGTACCTAGGTATTGTTCATAGCTGTTAGCGTAAGTCGAGGTAATTACTACCCGCAGTTGTGGCCGACCAGCCTCAGTATCAATCTTTGAACTCAATACTTCATAAGACATTGCCCGCCGAGCTAGCGCTGCAATCGGGGTTGGCCAACTGCGGTTGATGTCAACCGCAGGAGGGCGGGATTCAATCGCGGGAACTTCAGCAGTAACACTCGTTTTGGGTGGTGCAGGACGGAAATTATCTTTACTCGGTGTCGAGGTAAAGTACAGCACCAGCACTATCACCAAGGTAACCACAATGATAACAGCAACCTGTACTGCCCGTTTATCCTGCATTTTTACTCCCGTGTCGGCTATTTATGTCGCCATTACCTATTTGCAACGGCTGATTATTCTGCGCTTCTTGTGTATAATCGCGCCCCTGCAAAATTTACGCTTTATAGCTGCATACTGCAGTGTAACGCTTTTACTGCGTGCTGTACGGCACCTTACAATGAAAGTATTCATGATGCCAGGTATTTGGCCAGTAGATGAAAGATAACCCTATGAAAAAATCATAGATTTGGCAAAAAACCGACAGTTCAGCATTGCACCGATGCTGGATTGGACGGATTTAATGATTTAGTGGAGATTAGCCGGATTTGTGGATCATATATGGTTCATTAGCATAACTGTGGATCATGTTTTATACATTTTGCCGAACTACTGTGCTCAGTAGTACTTTTGGCTATTCTGTTGTATTGGCGTGACCTGAGACCCACTTCAACGAAGTAATATTGACCAACGTATTACTAATATCTCAAAGTAGCACTAGTGCAGATAGTGCAGATAGTGCAGATAGTGCAGATAGTGCAGATAGTGCAGACTCACATCTGTGAACCATCATATATTGATATATTCAGCAATCTGATGTTTAATAAGGTGTTGATATATAGTCAGAATTAATCACAAGGATCGAGATTGAGCTTCAAATTGAATATGGATGGAGACCTTTGGGAAGGTTTCTGTGAAAGAATGCTTCGGTATGAGTTCGGATGGAAGAACTTTACTAGTGTCCCTCATTACGATAGGGGGATCATGGCATTGAGTTTTTTACAAATTGTGGTGTTATTTTTCAATGTTATTACCCTGATCCGAATTATTCTATGGCGGATTATAAAAATCATGTGAAAAAAGATTACCACTGATCTTGGTAAGTTAAAAAATATGAACTTGATATACAAGATATGCTTGGCGAAGTAAAAATATCCACATGGATTTTATTAATTCCATTTATCAAATCAAGAGACTTACTAAAATTTTGTAAAATTAAAGAAAAACAGATTCCAACTCTTTCATTTTCATCGCCAACAGGAATAACTGTCAAAATTGAGACAGATGATACATTCCCAAAGGGGTCGTTGTTCTCTAGAACTTATATTGGTGAAGAGATAAATATTCCGATTCAGGAAATTCAAGCTGAAAGTACAGATGTCTGGAAAGAAAATAATAATTATTTTTTCGATAACTTATGTCGAAAAACAGCTAAAATAACCGATGCTAACTTGGACAGTGTCCGAACAGAACTTATTAAAAAGTATATACAAATAGAGGATTTGATGGATGCTTATCGAGATCAATTCCCAGATTTATATACAGAAATTACAAATATAGCCTTAGTCAATTTGGATGAACTTAGGAATCAAAATCTTTTTATCAAGGAAGAACCCAGAAAAATAATGATTTCTTTGTTAGAAAAAATCGAAAAACTTTTAAAGAAATTGAGAAAACTATATCTGGTGCTAATATAGAGCTTTTTTCTAGTGGATTTATAGCTCAATGGTTAGCTCAATGTAAGATGGATTTTATTTTAGATGACTGATATCAGTAACATAGACAGTAAGAAAAAGGCTAAACCTGTTATTAGTGATGCAGGGTATCCTCTACCGATAGAATTAAGGCCGATATGGCGCATAGCTTTGATGTGTTTAGCTATTAGCATAGTTGGATCGGATAACTCTTTAAAATTAAATAAAGTACGAGTGTTTCTATGGATGTTGATTAGACCAAAAAAGTGGGACGGTTACTATGAATCATTACATGCATATAATTCATCTGTTTTTTCAATGTCTTCCGATAAATCCACAGATGTGGCTATTGAGATTGCAATTGCAAAAGGATTTGTGAAGTTGGAATCAGATTCTTTGGTTCTAGATTCAGAAGGATATCGACTAATAGATTTAATATCTGAGATTGATATCTTCAAAAATGAAGTTGAATTTGTTGAATCAATAAAAAATAAGGTTACCGATAAATATATTAAGAGTCTTTGGGGGAAATAAAATGCTTGGACTTACATTAAAATGTTTGAAGGTAACCTCTGTAACAAATGATGGTACATATTCTGTAGTATTAAATTTTAGTAAAGGTTTAAATATTTTACGGGCAGAAAACTCGTCAGGTAAGTCCACATGTATTAACTCAATAGCCTATGCAATGGGCTTAGATGCTGTTTTAGGACCCGGTAGAAGAAAGCCTTTTCCTAGATCGATGCACCAATTTTTGGAAGCATCTAAAGAAGATCCAACTCCTCATATTGTTAAACGATCCTTTGTCGAACTAGAGGTTGAAAATAAAAATGGCAGATGGGCTAAGTTTAAAAGAGATGTAGAGGGTAATGCAGAGAAGGTTACTGTCTATGATAATAGTAATAACGTCAGTGATTTTTTCTTGGGAAGTGCGGGCTCTGTTGGTTCTGCAAAGAGCGAGAAAGGATTCCACTATTGGCTAGAGAGATTTATCGGTTGGACGATGCCTACCTTAGTTACTCACGATGGTAAACCTACTAGACTCTATTTAGAATGTATTTTCCCACTTTTTTTATTGAGCAAAAGAGAGGATGGTCAGAAATACAGGCCAATACCCCAACTTACTATGGAATAAAAGGCGTAAAAAAAGCAGCGCTAGAATTTTGTTTAGGAGTAGAATCATATAAGCAGAAAAATAGACTTGCTGAGTTAATGGCGATAAAGAATGATATCAAGCAATCTTGGGATCAGATTATAGGGAGCGCAGCCTCATTAGCTGAGTTTAGTGGCCTGAAATTACAACTTGGTTGTACCCTTGAAAAAGAGAGCTTCTTTCCTTTAGTTTCATTTCAAGTACCTCATCAGGATTCATATACGGATTTAGAATCATACGTAAATGGATTAGAATCGCGGTTATCAGATATTTTAAGCAATATTAAGACTTGGCCTTTATATAATGAAGTCTCTGAATTGGCAGCAAAGAAACGGTCTTTGCTGAGAGTTTTTGATGAATTAAAACAAAAGCAAGAAGGGATTTTAATTTCTATAAATAGATCATCTGCAAAAATAGAGAATTTAAGAGAGGAGTTGGATAAGTATAAGCAACTGAAACGTTTGCATGATGTTGGTAGTGAAATAAATTTTCAAACAGAAATTACTTCATGCCCTATCTGTGAATCTGATCTTTATGATAGCTTATCTAAAGTTCCTGTCCGAGCCAAACCACTTTCTGTCGAGCAAAACATAGATTTTTTAAAGAATCAAATTGAATTCTATAATGGCATTAATAATAAACAATTAAATGATATCAAAGATATTGAAGTAAAGTTAATTGAAAATCAGAATTACATGGATAATGTTCAATCAAGAATTATTAATTTGAAGTCTGATGAATCGCAATTTATTGAGCTATATGGTCAAGATTTAAAGAGAAAAGTAGAATTAGAAAATGAAATAAGAGAGTTAAAAAAGTTACTGCTGAAACAAAATGAATTAAATAATAGAGCGAAAGGCTATTATGAAGATTGGATTAATATCTCATCTGAATATACTGAAATTACTAAGAAGAAAAATGAGGATGTTTCATTCAGAATTCGTAATGAGCTAAAAAATAAGATGATTACTAATTTATCCGAATTTGGCTATAATTCGGCTAATAAAACATATATTCAAATTTCTGAGCAGACACTGCGTCCGGAGTTAGATGGGTTTGATATTGTTGCGGATTCTTCAGCAAGTGATTATATCAGAATCATATGGTCATATACTCTAGCTCTTTTGGAGTTAGGCATTGTTCACGAGTCTGTTAAACATGGAGGTTTTGTTGTCTTTGACGAGCCTCGGCAACATGAAACTGACAAAGCAAGCTTTGCTTCATTATTGAATAAATCCAGTTCGTTAATAGATATTGGAGGACAAGTAATTGTCGCTACTAGTATAAGTTCTAAAGAGTTGGAAGATTATGATCTGGATAACGCTAATATTAGAATTTTTAATGATGGTGAATATATTTTAAAAAAAGAAATGTCTTAATAATATTTTTTAGAGTCTGAACTTAAGTATTTTAATGAAGCAAAAAGTCATCTATTGAAGTTTTGGCGAGTCAACCGATTATTGAGGCACATATATAATATGGAGGTGTCATTGAACAATGGAATGCTACGTAGGTACACGAATCTACCTTCGTTACTATGCATGTTAACAAACAAGCAACTTACATTACTAGATCCAGCGACTTGGGATGATAGAAATGATTCCTATTATCTTAAGCTCTATACAAAAAGGAAATCCCTGGAATGCACGTTAGCATTGTGTCTAACTGAGAAAAATGAAACTTATCACCATTGGAGTGTCTTTACATCTAGGGAAAATGGTGTCTGCATTGTCTTTGACAGAAAGAAATTAGAAGCTCATTTGGACACGCAAAAAAATATCATGCATGGTCCCGTTAAGTATATGATGCTATCTACAGTGCGAAAATATGGCGTAGGGATAGAAGATTTGCCATTTATGAAAAGATTCGCATTTAGTGATGAGTCTGAGTACAGGATTATTCATCCATCGTGTAGGGATATCGGTTGCAAACATATACAAATACCGATGGATATCATTAGAAAGGTGTCGGTTAATCCATGGGCACCAGATGCTTTCTTCAAAGTCATAAAGGATACCATCAAAAATATTAGTGGTTGTGAGAAGGTTAAAGTCGGAAAGTCCTCACTAATTGATAATAAAGAGTGGCGGCGCATTGGAGATAAAATTGCTTAACAAGGCCAGTCACTGGGACGTTATGCCTGTGTAAGACCAATTACATTAAGAGGTGCTTTGTGAATAAAAAACTACAGCAAAGATTCTCTGAGCTAGAAGCTCAGTTAGATGAAATTGAAAAAACCAAGAAATCTGTTAATGGAGTATACGGGGACACTGAAACTATTGATTATGATCTTTTTACCGGATGGAAAGTAAAGGTCAAGAACTTATTGGCCACCGCCTGTGGCGAGAATTCACAGCATTTTGTTGCTTTCGAGAGAGGCGAGAAACGTGGCACTATGGAGTCAAATTACTCCATTAAGAAACGACTTGGCGCTATATTCTTGGCTGCCAAAGAAGATTTTGATGGTGGGTATTTAGCTTCTCTCAAATATTTAGTTCAAGCGGAGGTTTTCGATAGTGAATTAGAGCAAGCAAAAGAGCTGCTTTCTAGTGGTTATAAATTGGCTTCTGCTGTTATTTGTGGCGTTGTTCTAGAAACTGCTTTACGAGATCTATGTGACAGCAATGCAATTCCACACGGCAAGCTAGACACAATGAATGCGCAACTAGCAAAAGCCGGTGTCTATAACAGGCTTCAACAAAAACGCATAACGGCAATCGCCGATATACGGAACAGCGCTGCGCACGGTAGGCCAGAAGAGTTTATCGATCTAGATGTAGAAAATATGATCCGTGACGTAGAGAGTTTTTTGCTTAGCTATTTGGCATAACAAAGCATTGCAGCGGATAAGCCGCTGAATGTGGCGTTATCCATCTAAAAGGATTTATTGATGACTGAATCGTTCGCTACTACCTACGCAAAAGCAATAGATGATCTTGCTGGTAAAATTTTCATTCCTGCGCTGATTGCTTCGTTATTAGTTGAATTTGGTCCTGCATATCAAAGTTGGCGAAATGCAGGGTTAGTTGAGACCTATCTAGCTGTTGCTTTTGGTGGTTTTCTACTCGCTGGCGTCATATTTTTTACCATGACATATATAAGCATTTATCTTTTCAGCGGAGATGATGCTGCTCCAATTATCGCTGTATTTATAATGCCATTGGGTTTTGCCGGGCTATTTCCTGAACAGTTTGTAGATTTCCAAGTACCATTTAGTAGAGTAACCGGCGTAGCAATTTTGGCTTGGTCTTTTGTTTTGCTTAACAACAAATACTTCAGCAATGATTAATAACATGGTAGCCGGAGGTATCTAGCCCCAAGCCCCCACAACTCCTGCATGCGGCTCCACATAGGGCGTTTTATTTAGGATAGTGAAGTGTAATACCCGTTAACATTCTTAATGTCCCCCGTTGTCGAGTAGATACACTTTACCATCTGGAAGCTGCTGTATTTCGCCGATTTTGTAAATATTCTAATATGTTAGCATATGGATATTTCATGGAAGGATAAATAGTGTGAAGAAGATACTTGTTATTCTACTTATGTTCATGACCTTTGCCGTTAACGCCGAGGTTGTGAAGATGTCTAATAGTGGAATATGCCATAATTCTGGGAGTCAGTATTATTCTCGGGTTAAGAATTACACATCATATAAGGATTTGGATAGTTGTCTGGCTGACGGTGGGCGGCTACCGAAGAATTATAAAGGAATCGCTGTTACTACCAGCGTTAGTTCGGATCAGGAATATTCGCGGGATAAGTTTGGCAGTGGTTGGAGTGATACCGATCACGATGGACAAGACACACGTCAAGAAGTCTTGATCTCGCAAAATACAGGACAGATTTTGCTGAGCCCTTCAGGAAAAGTAAAACAAGGTCGGTGGATATCGATGTACTCTGGGCAAGTGATAATGTCTGCCTCAGAAATTGATATTGACCATGTAGTGCCACTTTCATGGGCTTGGAAACATGGTGCCAGCGAGTGGAGTAATACACGAAGAGAAAGTTTTGCCAATGATGAGAGAAATCTGCTGGCAGTAGAAGCGTCTCTTAATCGTCAGAAAGGCGATAAAGGACTTGATGAGTGGGTTCCTCCTGCGAATAAGTGCCAGTACATAGCTAGATTCGTTAGGGTGCTGAAACTCTACCAATTAAACCTTACCCCTTCTGAAAAGCCTGTTTATACCAGGTTAGTCGAACAGTGCCAAAAAGAGTGACTAACTCTTAAACTGAAACATTTGTGGTTAACAGCGTTCTAAAACGCTCACTACCTTACCGTGAATGTGGGTGGTTTCGCTGTTAACTGCGTAACGTTCCCCGTTGTCGAGTAGATACACTTTACCATCTGGAAGTAACTGCATCTCGCCGATTTTGTAAACATCATTAATCCGGTACAGGTATGTGCCTTCTGTGACTGTCTTTTCAGCGCAAGATACGAAAAGTAACTTGTTTGCTGATTGCAGCACTAACGCCTTGTGTTTGGGGTTTAAGCCAAAAGCTTGTACTGCTTCTAGGTTGAAGTGATAGTCCTGGCTGGGAACCAACTGACCGTTTTCAATATGGAAAACGCTTAGGCTTGTCTGCGGTTGGTGTTCCTCTGAACTCACTGGCGCAACTACGGATGGTGTGGATGGGGATACACTAGGGAACTCGTTTCCTTGACCAAAACACAAGTATTTAAGACTAACGCCAGTGATAAGATGAATTCTTACTAGCAGTTCATGTGGCACTGTATTTCTTGTCGTCCAAGTTGAAAATGTACCAGCCGTTATCCCCAACAACTCGCCAAGTTCAATTCGTGTTCTGACTTTAAACAAGTGGATTAATCGCTTGATTAATGTACGACCTCCATCCGCATTTATCGGCTGAGAAAGTGTCTGTCGATTTCGCTCTTTTTCATCAAATGAATATTTATCTGGCATCCCATCTAACTGGATTCCAAAACAAAGGTATTGCATTGGAACATTTGTAATCAAATGAATGCGTATTAATAATTCGAAAGGAGTGCTGTCTCTTGTCATCCATGTTGAGATTGTGCCGGGTGTTACCCCGATTAACTCACTAAGATCGCCTCTACCCCTCAAGTTAAACAAGTGAACAAGTCGAGATATAAGCGTCTTCCCACCATCACATCTAACTGGCGACTTTAATTCTATTGAATTATTTTTTGTTTTATCATTGCAATTAAAATTCATATGATCAACAATCCATTTGTTTGATAAACGAGCGCCACAATCCGCCAAGATGCAGAGCGCTAACAATCGAGGATATCACAATGTCAGAAACAATCCCTGATATTCAGCTGCAAGTGCCTACTCCATATGTGACATATGAAGAATTTGCACGGATCACAGGGCTACCTTACAACACCGTCAAACGCATGGTTTATGACGGCCGTTTGCCCGTTCGGGAGAAAAACAATCCCAAAGAAAAACCCATGATCAACCTTGTTGCGCTGCACAAGGAAGCGGGTTCCAAGCCAGTCGCTGATCCACTTTCAGCACATCAACACACCGCATAACACAGTTACAGCATCGCGCAATAGGGAGAAAGCCGCCATGTATGCAACTCAGATGAATATACAAAAAGGCGCAGGACAGCCGCATGTGCTGGGTGCTATGCGCCAGTTCGCTGATGCCGAAAACCTTAATGAAATAGCAGACCGGGCAGGGCTGCGGTCAGCGCAGGTTCTGCGTAACAAGCTGTTAGCAGAACAACCTCACCAGTTGACGATTCACGAGCTGGTAAAGGTGACGCTGGCAAGCGGCAACCGCTGTCTGGTGGATGGCATTCTGCTGGAGCTGCAATGTGCGCCGTCAGTGGGCATTAAGCAGCTGCAAGACACAGCGAACATGTCACTGACAGACCGGGCTCTAGAGATAACAGCTAATGCCGGACAACTGGGCAGTATCGCACTGGATGCCAAAACAAAGCGCGGTGTTACTAACCGCATGAGGCACGAGGCTGCGCGCAGGGTTGCGCTGGTCATGAGTTCCTTAGCCGTTTTTATGTCCGAAATTGAATCCCGCTGTCAGTCCATACCTGTGCTGTCAGTTGCCAGCGATGTATTTCAAGCAGGCATGCCAATGCCTGGCCTGTCGTAAGAGGCTCCAGATGAATACCGCATTTTTACTTGCCGCCCGTTTTGAAACGCCAGCCGTGGAGCTGCGCAAAATCTGCCTGGAGTTTTTTGGCATCAATGCCAAAACCGCAGAGCAACACGCTGCCGCGCAAAAGTTGCCAGTACCTACATTCAAACTGCGCGATTCGGGTAAGGCACCCACCATGGTCAAAATCGAAGACCTGGCCGCTTTTATCGATGCCCGTCACGCCGCCGCGAAACGTGACTGGGACGCCATACAGCACGCTAAGGGGAACATCAGATGAACAGTTGCCAAACGGTAAAGACGCGCGACGGCATGGTGCCGCTATCCAGTTTCAAAATGACAGGAGAGCAGGCAATTGCCGCTATGCGCAAACAACTGGGCAAATCCAGTTTGGCGGCCGCCTACGACAAGCTAACGGGTCAGCAGCGCGCCATCGTGCTGTTTGCTGCCCGCATCAAACCGTCAACAGCCATAGACACACCGCTGTTGCAGTTGCCTATGGCCCAGCGTGAGGCGGTACGTATGGCAATCATCAGTATCGCCAGTTTGGGCAATGCCATGGCAGGTGTCCCGAATGGGCGTGAGCAGATTATTACCGAACACCCTCAGCGTAAGCCAAAGCAGATCAAGCCAAGCACTCCGGCCAATACCAATCACACAATCGATATCAGTGAGTTAGCTGCCGAGTTAGCCGCAGATGTAGCACAGAGGAAACGGGCATGAAGTCAGGTATGGGAAATTATCGCGAATTAGTAAGAAAGGTGCCGACTGCGCCAACAGTCGGCCAACAAATGGGAGGTAACCATATGTCACTGCAGAGCATAACACCGGAACAGGCAATTGCAAGAGAAGCCAATGACGTGATCCGGTCACTGTATTTCACTACACCGGCCTCACGCGACAGCGTTGAAGCCGCACTGGATTCACTGCTCGCCGTTGCCAGCAGCATTGCGCCAACGGTAGCCAAGCACATCAATGTCAGGCTGATAGCCTTGCGCAACCGTATTCATGTTCCGTTGATCCAGCAGGGGGCGTAACTATGCAATTGGATATGAACAACATTCAACACCGCCGCCTGCGCAAACTGCTGGCTGAGCTGGTTGGGTTACATGCCAACTGTTTGCACACTCAGGGCGTTGAGTCAGCGCAGATTTACCAGAGCATGGCCGTAGGTATAAGCCGCGTTTGTGCTGCGGTATTAGTGGATTACGCGGCTGCTGACGCCTGCCTCGAAGTACATGAACACATGTACCAGCATGACCGTGCCTTTATTGCCAGTAAGCGGTCGAACACACAACACTGGGCAGGTGAGGCGCGGGCTAGTGACATGAGGGCCAGTGCATGAGCCAGCATTATGAAATATTAGAACGGCTGCATTTGCGGCCGTCATTCAACTCTGCCATCAGCCTTGCGGCCTGTTTCAGTGAGAAACAACCCGCGCGCAAAGTTAGCCAAGCGCAGCGCCGTAAGGCTGCTGCTCGTCGCCGCATTGAAGCCCATCAGGAGCGCATTGCTATCGCGCAATCACTTGGTTGCAGCCCTCGGGAACTAGGGGAAATAGCACTATGAGTACAATTATCAATATTGCGCTGACACCAAAACAGCGCCATGAGCTAGCAACAACAGCACAACGCCTGCGGGTAGATATTTCTAAACACCCTCTAGTTATTGAACTTTGCGACTCCCTGATCGATGCCAATAACATAATAGACATCATCGCAAAGCTAGCCAATGCAGGCGACTTGGAATCTATTAAAGCTGTAGCAAAACCGGCAGAAGAAAATCCGCTATCTGAGATTGTAACCACCCAAGACACATCAGTGTTGGAAAGTGTTTTGATTCCAAAGGTTAAACCAATCGAATACGAGTTTTTACGCATACAGTGTGTCACACAAAGTAATCGTTATTCAGAGATACGCGATAGAGCAGCTTTAAATGGGGAGCATAAGACTGTCGTTGATAACTGGCAGCGTTCTATCGATGAAGTAAACCGCCTGGAGCAGTTCTTTGCGCAGCTGATTGAAAAGTGCGGAGGATGGTATGAAAACCAATGAAGAATTTTCCCTACGTATTACCAACGGCCCAGCAAAAGGCCATTATTTTGACGATATGATTGACGAGGTAGGTGGCCTATGACCACCTACGCAGCAGAGCTACTGCACTATGTCATTTGTCATCTAAACATAGAAAGCCGCAATCTGGCAGAGCGAACTGCGCAGGCGGAAGCCTATCTGGATGCCAATATCGGGCAAGACTGGCGCAGTAGAACAGCTACCCCTGTCGCTGGCACATGTATCATTGCTGACACAGGCGAGGAAGATTGATGGACCTCGCTAAATTTGAGCGCCAGGCCGGGTTAGCTACCTCGGCCATTTTTATTAACTACAAACAGCGCGATGATCTGCGCTGGTGCTTGCAGCAATTGGAATGGCTACCGGAAGACATTGCCACCACGTTATTTGTTGATTACCTGAGCCGTTATAAACGCAACGAGCGCAGCGCCAATATATGGTTGCGTACTCGATGCGAAACCATGCACAAAATCCTCAAGCGGTTTCCTGTACCACTGTTTCATATGAGTACCGAAACTCGCCGAGCGGCATTGGCGCGGGAATGGGCCGACCGCTGCCAGTTGCTGCTGCACCAAATGACCGACTACGGACACAAGCAGGTAGATGCAAAAGCGCTGATCTCTGCCGTGCGTCAACCGGCTGACCAGTGGGGTATCTGCCCGGCATTGCCATCATTTGAAGACTATGAAGCGCGTAAAGCAGCGGGTGAGTTTGAACGCGATCCAAGTTTCTATAATGCCGTGCTAGGGGCTGTTTGCCGTCTGACAGACGATAAATGGTGGACTCGTCAGCTTGAGCGTATGTTTCGCCGATATCAGGAACATGCCGCCATTGTCGTTGGTAAAGTCCGTTCAGGAGTCTCGCCTTATGTTTCTAACAAGTCACTGCGCGACTACAAAGCGCGAAAACAGATAGCGCAGGCATGGTTGAACGGCAACTTTGTGATCAACCGTGATCATGACTTGGAGATGTTGTTAGCTGATGCTGTGGCTACCAGTGTTGCCAATCCTCAGAATCGCCGTAATGAACTCATGGTGCGGATGCGTGGTTTTGAAGAATACGCTAAGGATAATGACTACGTTGGCGAGTTCTACACCTGGACGGCACCGAGCCGATTCCACAGTTATGTCAAAAGTAAAAGGGAACGAGTCACGCCAACAAGCGTTATCAGGGCGCCAGCCCAAGAGTTACCCAGCGTTACCTATGCCACCAGTGGGCTAAATGTCGCGCTGCGCTGGCACGTAATGAGGTTAAATTTTTCGGTTTCCGTGTAGTAGAGCCGCATCATGATGGCACTCCACATTGGCACTTGCTTCTATTTGTGAAACCAGAGCAGTTGCGTTTGCTGCGTTCCATTATGCGCCGCTATGCCCTACAGCATGACAAAGCTGAGCTAGCACCACCGAAGGGCCATCGTGGTCGTAACTTTCAGGGATACCGCCCACGCTTCGACTTTAAAACCATTGACCCCGAGCGTGGCAGCGCCACGGGCTACATTGCCAAATATATCGCCAAGAATATCGACGGTGCATATGTTGCAGATGATTTTGAGGCTGAAAGCTCAGGTATTCATGGTGCCGAAGGTGTAGCCGCCTGGGCGAGTCTTTGGGGGCTGCGTCAGTTTCAACAAATTGGCGGTCCATCTGTCACAGCATGGCGTGAATTACGCCGAATCCGCGAACCCCTGAACAGTGAAGACATTCTCGAAACTATTCGTCGAACTGCCGATAACGCCGACTGGCAGCGCTTCATTGAAACCATGGGCGGCGCTTGCCTGCCACGTGCCCTGCGCCCAGTAAAGCTAATGAAAGCGATAGATGAAGCCGCAAACCAGTACGGGGAAGATATCACCCGCCTGCGCGGTGTCATGTCCGCCACGTTAGGGGCGATCACCAGAATTGAAGGCTGGGAGATTTCACGGCAGGGACTCGGGCAGACAGACGGCTCCGCTGTTGCTTTTGAAAGCGGCGACAGCCGCGCAGCTTGGAGTTCTGACAATAACTGTACGCGAGGATCAAAAACACCAGAAAAGGATCAACGATTGATCGCTGAACTTAAAAAACTGGGGGTTGAAGCGTGTGATCTTGCGCTACTGCGACAGGGGGCCGTTATCAATTCCGAGGGATCCTTAATTCGCCTGCGCCGCTCAGGTCAAACCGGGGCTGAAATGCTCATCGTCAGCCGCGCAACCGATGCCGCCGAAGAAAATAACGCCGATTTTCATGATCTAGACGCCATCACCGAGGCCGAGCAGCGCCAATACATCGCCACAGAACGCCAGCGCCTACGCCGCGAAGCGTGGAAGCTGATGGAAGAACACCAAGACGGCGACATAGAGGACTGGATCAACAACCAGAGCAGCATTGAGCTATCGCAGCTCGCCATCGAACAACTTACCGACGTGCTGGAACTGGAGCGCATCGAAACCGCAATGCACAACAAACGCCAGCGCCAGCAAACACAGCAACAATATTGGGAGGACGTTGAAGACTATGCCGACTTCTAGCTGCATTTATGACATGAACAAACAAGAAGACAGAGACCGATACGCCGCAGAGCAGCTTAAAAGCCGCCAGTGCTTTGAGCGCTTCCAGCGCTGTAGAAATATGCTCGACAGCAGCAGATCACGCCAGCAAATCATCGCCTGGTTAGACTGCCTGCAGCCAGCAGAACGGGAACGCTGCCGACAGGTACTTAACGACATTAAAAATGGCCGCAGAGCAAAAGCGGAGATGAATACATGATGCAAACATTGCTCAGAGGTATCGAACAGGAAGCGACGATCATGGATTTAATCAGCCTCACTGATATTACCAGCGAAGGCATTATAGGCGGCCTAGTAGATTACTACGTGCGCGGCCATAACTTGACCACAGCTGCCGCCTTGAACGGCCAAACTAAAGGCAACTTAGGTACCGCAAAAGCTACATTAGAAGCCAAAGCAATGATCGTGTACCGCATCAACGAACGAGAAAATGCACGAAAAGGTTATGGGTTCACTCAGAACAATTTGCAAATGGAGGTAAACCAGTGATCATCACCGCTACCACTCAAGTGAATATTAGTCAGCAAGAGATAGACCGCATTACCACCGCTAGGCTTAATCAGTTTTGGCTGCGGATGAATGTCACTGCAGATAGTTTGCGTATAGAAAACGGTAACCTAGTTGTAGATTACACCGTAGCTGGCGGGCATGAGATTAGCGAAGTATTGCGCAAAGCTACCGAGCTGGACAGCGCAATATTCACCGTAATGAAAGCACTAAACGCCCCATACCACACTTTTTAGACCGTGCAACCCTTCGACTGAAACGAACATCGTTTTCAATGAAAACGGTATTTATTAGCTCGTTTCAGCCGAACGATCATTAACTTGTTTTTACATGTTTAGATATCCACACGCAGCTTCTTTTGCGATTGAAATGCACATAGTTGCGCGATTAAAAATCTGTGGATAATAGGTTATGCCATTTGGCGAATGAACAAGTAAGGAGTTGTACTTATGTGTATATGCTTGAAGCTACAGCAGATCGGTTTGCTGGCTGAACTAATGGCGAATACGGCCGTTTCTGAGAGTGATAAAAATGCTGCTAATGCATTAATTGCAGAAATATCAGTTACGCCTTGCAAGGAGTTTTCATTGAAAACACCGACGAGCCCAAGCAGTGTCACGGCAACAGGTCAGTAATGGCCTTTAGGTGATACATAATTTTTTGTCGTTCTTGAGCAGACAGCGATAGTGGAGCTGTCTGCTCATAATCCAATAATTCAGCCAACGGCACGTTGAGCACATCAGCAATTGCCAGCAAAACAGATAAACGCATGTCATAACCGCCTTCGATTTTCCCCATTGTTCGTTCCCCAATTCCGATTTCTGTTGCAAGCTCTAACTGAGTCATTTTAAGCCGCTTTCTATGATGGCTAATCCGTTTCCCGATCAGAGCAAATCTGATTGCCATATTACGCACATTCCTGTGAAGGATGACTTTGAGCCGTAGAATTTTACCGAAATTAAAAGGAGTGCCAGCAGCTTTTTGCGGTTTGTGTCTGAGAAAAAGTATTAATATCAAAATGTAACGGATCGTAGTAATCAGACGGAGTTGTGAATATGCACATGCTGATAGATCAATTGGATATCGTAATTGGCGCCATGGAAAGTGCTACCACTGAGAGAGAGAAAGATATAGCCATCAGCCTTTTTGTGTTGATTGTGGAACATTATAAAACGGCTATTCGTCAACCATGATCATCAAATAGTTATTGAAGTAGAGTTATTGGGGTTATTCTGATTTGACGATATGGTCAATTGGGGTTATTATAACTCCACATTAAACAGGTGGGAGGTTTAGTGAAGAGTGCAGACCTGATTAAGCTTTTGGAATCCAATGGATGGCAGCTTGTCAGCGTAAGAGGAAGTCACCATAAATTTAGACATCCAGATTACGAAGATCCTGTGGTAGTTCCTCACCCAAAGAAAGATTTAGGTAAGGGATTGGTTCAAAAGCTAAAACGGCAGGCGGGGCTATAAGCCCCTCCTTATCCCTCACTGAACTGATAGAAGTAAGTAATGGAGCAAAGTTATGTTATATCCCATTGCAATTGAAATTGGCGATACCGACGTGGCATATGGTGTGGCATTTCCTGATTTGGCTGGCTGCTTCTCTGCGGGTGACACTTTAGAGGAGGCGTTATCCAATGCTAAAGAAGCCGCGGAGATGTATTTAGAAGACTTGGCTGAACGTGGAAAATTACCGCCTCAAGCAGGTGATTTGGCAACATGGCAGAAAGATCCTGAATATCAGGGCTGGGCGTGGGCAGTTGTGGACGTAGACATTGAGCCATACATGGGTAAGGCTGCGAAAATCAATGTCACGTTACCAACTTTAGTGACAAAACGCATTGATGATATCGTTAAGCAGATGCCCGAATATAAAAGCCGCAGCAACTTTTTGCAGATAGCAGCAATGCGCGAGTTAGCACGTAGTAAAGAGCATAGTGAGAGTGCAGCTTAAATTGAGGCGGAAGCGTCTTTGTTCCCATATAGCCGCTGTGCGCAGTGGCTCATAGGTAGTGTTACTTTGCCAGGGGTTTTTATGGCCGGTGGCACTACCATTCGTTGCACTTCTTCAATTGCAACAAACGACATACCACAAGGTTTTTCACCTTCGATATTGCTGCACACGTACAAACGTTCACGAGTACAGTCACTCATTTGTTTAGTTCGGCGCAAGTGAGCCCGGCCCCCACAGTTAGGACAGTACATACCATTTCCGTTACCTTTGCTCATGTTACTAAGTCCTCATTGTTACTGCGCACATCTGTAACGCATGATAATTGGTTAATTTATTTATATATTGTATCAAAAAACAACCATGTGAATAAGTCTTAAAAATCAATTTGAATTGTTTTTACTGTCATTTGATAAGTTGTTTCTTACCTCAAACTCCAACTGACTCGTATAACCTGAGTCTCTGACCTCATGCCGCACATTGACCAGTAGCCAGCCGAGCTGGTCAATCTCCTGCTTGAAGCCTGATACCGTCACTGGACATTCGGGAAACAGCGCCGGATCCCCTTTTGCCAGCGTTAACTGCAGACGCGCCACACCGCGCTGCAATTTGTCCCATTCTGCCCGGGCGGCACGTTTGGCGTTCTCTTTGCTGGCATAGATGTGGCGCAGGATTTTTACGTTGTCGTCATCACCAATCAGTACCTGTTTGTCATTCTTGGCTGATTGTCGCTTTGCGGTGAGGCTCTGGCGTTTTGCGCCCCTGGTGTCCTGCCAGTAGGCAATCACCCCAGAATAGCTTTCGCGGTCGGCCACGTTAAAGCTGTGACGGTCGCCGCTGCTGCGGGTAATGGTGCTGACCGGAAGCGCTTGCCCGCTGCCGCTTTGGGCCTGGCCGGCTTTGATAAACAGCAGGTTGTCAGCTTTGACAGTAGCTATGGCATCAAACTGCTGCGCCAGCCGGGTGAGAAAGCCGGCATCGGATTCGCTGGCCTGGTCAATGTGGTCGATCAGTTCGCTGGCAAGAGCCTGGGTCACCACCGCTTTGAGCGTATGACGGTTGGCGATGGTATCCACCAGGGTTTGCACGGTGACACCATGCCAGCTTTGCTCCTGCAATTTTTGTAGACTGCCACGCAGATTGGCGGCATTGCCGCGTAGGGTAAGCACATCCGGGGGACCGCTGTGGCTGATTTCATCAATGGTGTAGCGGCCTTTATCCACCAGTCCTTCCCCTGCCAGCCTAACAGTACCTGCATGCTGGCCCCTTTTCGGGGTAACTGCAGTTGGCCGTCACTGTCATCCAGTTGCAGCTCCAGGGTATCTGCCTCAAAGCCCCGTTTGTCTTCCAGAGTCAGGCTGATAAGCCGTGGCCGGAGTTTGCTGCTGATGTCCTTGCCGTCCACCACAATACGGTAATCCGGCTGCATTACAGGTTCCTCAAATCGCGCAGCAGGTTAATGCTGCTGGTCAGTTGTAGCAGACCGGGCAGGTCCTGCTCGTCCACCCGTTTTAACTCAATGGAAAACTCAATCTTGCGCGGTGCGCCATCATCAAAAAAGGCGCTACGGCTGCGACTGATTTTCTCAATGACGTAATGACCATAGACCTTGCCGGTGCCATCAATCAGCGGGTAGGGCGCGCCTTTGTCGGCCATCTTCACCAGTAGTCCCAGCGTGAGGTCATTGCCGGTAATTTCCGGTACCAGTACCCCGCTGAGGGTCAGGGTTTCATCGCCGGGTCCCAGGAACTGGCTGACTGGTCTCGCATTGACTCGGGCATTGCTGGGGTGGCGCCACAGCATGGTCTGCTCGGTGCTCTGAAACGGCACGGTTTTACGGCTAAACACAAAATACCCCAGGGTCATCATCATGGTGGTTACTCCAAATCCTGCAGGCAACTGCGAAGGCGTGCCTGCTGCTGTTGTTCACGGCGGTCCAGCTCTTGATGCAATAGCGTCAGGATGGCCTGGTTATCCATGCCGGGTTGCGTCTGAATGGTGATAGGCGCATTGATACCAGCATCGATGTAAACCGCTGCGGGTTGGCTCGGCCGAGGGTTGGCACCCCGCGCGTGGGTCAGGGTCAGTGGTGATGTTTCTTGCGCGCCGGGCGTGGGTTGGTCCGTCTCGTTGGCGGTTGCCAGCATCGGGGTGCTGGCAAGACCGAGCGATAGCGTGGTGGCCTTGAGGGTTTTACTGAGACTTGCCACCGATTGCAGCGGGGTGTCGCTCGAGCGCTCAAGCCCCAGCGATAAGCCCTGCATGGTGTAGTCACCAATGGCGGCAAATACCCGGCTCGGCGAGTGAATGCCCAGCAGGTTTTTCACCCAAGCCACCGAGCCGTTGATGATGTTGCCCAGTGAATCCTTGAGACCGGTAAACTTGCCCTGGATGCCGGCGATCAGCCCATCCATGATAAGGCCGCCCAAGGTGCTGAACTGCTGCGGCAAGCTGCCCAGAAAGGCTTTGATGTCGGCAAAGTGACTGGCAATAAATCCCATGGGTGACCAGCTAAACACCTGCTTGATAACATTCCAGCCAGCCACGAATCCGGGCTTGATGGCGTCCCAGAACTGCAGCAGGTATTGTTTAACACTGTCCCAGTGGGTGACTAGCAGGTAGCCGGCGGTCACCAGCCCCGCAATCCCCAGCACTATCCAGCCAAACGGCGTGGTGAGCAGCGCCAGCGACAGGCTCCGTATCCCCAGCAGCAAGCCCTTGAACAGTCCGGTGACCAGTCCCAGCCCACGGCCAAGGGCGGGCAGTGACTTGATGCCGAGCACACTGGTGCTGTAGCGCAGCATGGCAAAGGGACCGATCAAGCCGGCTATCATCACCGCCAGCCCGCCGCCGGCCGCGGCCAGGGTGGAGATAGCCAGTGCCCCTTTGAGCAGGCCGCTCGCCAGTGCCGGGTTGGCTTTTACCCAGCCGCCGATGGCACGCACCACGTCGGTAATGTCCCGGACAAGGCCTCGGAGGTTATCGCTATCGCCTTCAAACAGCTGGATACGCACATCATCCACGGCGGAATAAAGCGTATCTAAATCGCCTTTGATGTTATCGGTCATCACCTGCGACATCTGTTTGGCTACGCCGCGGCTTTCGGTGGCAAGCTGCCTGGCATACTTGGCAAAGCCCTGGCTGCCGGCCTGGCCTATCAGTTCATTCATGCCGCTGGCGGCTTCTTCACCAAACAGGGTCTTGTAGATGCTCAGGCGGTCAGCGGAGCCCATCTTTTCAGTGGCCTTGGCAACATCGGTCATCACCGTGATGATGTTGCGCATATTGCCCTTGGCGTCTTTGGTGTTGACGCCTAGTTCCTCAAACAGTGCCTTGGCCTGTTTGGTAGGACCGGCCAGACGGTTGAGCATGGCGCGCAGTGCGGTACCGGAGTTGGATGCCTGGATGCCGATGTTACCGAGCAGGCCCGCCGCGGCGGCCGCTTCGGAAAGCTTCATGCCCGCCGTTTGTGCAATCGGCCCCATGTACTTCATGGTTTCGGCCAGCATCTCCAAGTCCACGTTAGAGGTGGTCATGGTCAGTGCCAGCACATCGGCCACCTGGGTCATCTCACTGGCTGGCAGCTTGAATGCGGACAGGATGTTAGAGCTGATATCGGCGGTGCGGGCCAGGTCAATATCGCCCGCTTTGGACAAATCGAGCATGGACGGCATGGCCGCCCGAATGCTCTCAGGGGTAAAGCCGGCCATGGCGAGAAACGCCTGACCGCGGGACACATCAGTGGCAGTAAAACTGGTATCGGCCCCCAGTTGCCGGGCCTGCTGGCGTAGCGCTTTAAGCTGTGGGCTGTTGGCATCCAGGCGGGTGAGCGCCTGTACCTTGGACTGGGCGGTCTGGTATTCCACCCCGGGTGCCAGCAAGCGCGCCCCGGCATAAAGCCCGGCGCCACCGGTTGCCATGGCGGTAGCGCCTTTGCCAGCGAGGGTTGAGGCAACGGCTCGGCTGTTGGTCAGTTGCTGGCGCGCAGCATTGAGCTTTTTCTGCCTTGCAGAGAGTTGTTCTAAGCGGTCTTTTTGTTGCTGGAGCTGGTCATTGGCACGTGCCAGTGACGCGGAAAGTTCCCGCTGATAGCGGCTTAAGTGACGGGTATCAATGCCCGCTTCACGCAGGGCAGTGCGCTGCCGCTGCTGTGAAATTGCCAGCTGTTGCTGCTGGGTCTTGAGCCGTACCGCTTCGTGCTGCGCGGCCGCATAACTGCGGGTCAGGGATTTACTAGGTGCGGTGCTGGCCTTCATCTCCTGCGCCAGCCGGGCCATCTGGTCCCGCGCTTCTTTAAGCTGTACCGAGGTCATGCCTAGCTGCTTGGCGGTGTTGCGATAGCCTTGTACCTGCCGGGTCTGCTGCTCCAGCTGCTTCACCTTGGCGCGAGTCTCTTTGAAAGCTTCTTGGGTTTTTAAACCGGCGCCGCGCATCTTTTTCAGTGGGGCGGTGACCTTGTCAACGGCGGCTAAAATCACCTGGAGCTGTAATCTATTCATCGGCATTCTCGGCGCTATTCATTCGGTTCCAGCGGCTCACCGCCAGGGTGTGCCAGTGCTGCAGTTCATCCAGGGTAAAGGCCGCCATTTCGCTGGGCGGCCAGTGAAAGATGATGGCGATATCCGCCATCAGCTCATCTACGCATCCGGGGAGCTGGGTTCCCGCAGCTGCTTCGGCAACAAAAAATTGGCAACGGCACCCCTAACAGCAGCAGGTCTTCCGGCTCCAACTGGCGCGCTTCGTCTTTGGTGAGCATCGGACTGGAGATACGTGGCAGTAGTATCGTGAGGGAATTGACATCCATGTTGAGAATGTCATTGAGGTTCAGGCCGCGCAGTTCGCCGGCTTTGGGTTTGCGTAGGGTAATATCGGTAATTTGTGTATCACCGCGCGAAATAGGGTTATCGAGCGTGACGGTTTCAGTGCTCATGGGATTTCCTCAAAGGTAAACGCTAAAAATCCCCATGCCCAAGGCGGGCACGGGGCGGGAACAATCAGAGGCCAATGGCTTTGCGGTGCTCGGCCATGCGGTCAACACCATCCGGGCCGATTTCAATCATGTTGATGACATCGATTTCATGCAGCACCTGACCATCCAGCACCTCTTTGTAATAGGTGCAGCTCATGCTGGCTTTGGAGGTGCTGTTTTCACCATTCTTGAAGGTGCCGCGGTCAATCTCCTTGAAGCGGCCGCGACAGACGATTTCGACGGTGGATACCTCGCCCGTGTCATCGCGCTGGAATGACCCGGCAAAGCGCAGCGGTACGCCATCAATCTTGCTGGCGCCCTGGCGTTTGGTGATGGCTTCACTGTAACCAGCGAACACAAACTCGATATCCAGGGCTGCATCATCCAGCCCCATATCGATATTGGCGGCACCGGGCATACCGCCACCGCGATAGGGGTCAAACTTGCGGGTCAGCTTGGCCGGGGTGAATTCTTCTGCTTCACCAACCCAGCTTTCGCCATCAATGAACACGTTGAGGTGTTTTAACTTACGGGGTAATGCCATGGGAATTCCTTATGCCGCTGCCACGGCGGCAGCAAAATCGGCCAGATAGGTGTCAGTAATGCGCTGCTGGAAGGTCAAATCTTCCAGCGGCGGTACCGGCGTATAGTCATAATCGATGTACAGCTTGCCCGCCTTGAGGGTGGCGGCTTCGTTGAGGTCTTCGTTGTACCAGGCGCTGCCATCAACGATATAGCCCTGGCCCTTGAGTTCGCGGAACTTGGCATTGATGCCTTCGATAATGTCTTTCACCAGTGTGGGTGTCAGCGGTTTATCGATGGCCCACAGATGCGCATCGGCCACGGTGTCGGCCAGTACCTGCGCGGTGCGGGTGTAGTTTTCAAAGGCAAACAGTGGGTCATCGGTGCAGGTGCGTGAGCCCCAGAAGCGAAAGCCGTCCTGCCGGATGAGGGTGGTGATATCGTGACTGTTGAGGTACCCGCATCGGTATCGGGGTCCTGCAAGTCCCAGAATACCTGCTTGGAAATACCGGTGACGTTCGGCACGGTGACGTTGGACAGCGTCTTGTGCCAGCCCACGGTCTTGTCAATGTAAGCACGTAAGCCCAGAGCATAGGCGGTCGCCGGCACGGCGCTGCTTTGTGCGGTATCGGTGTTGAATTCGATAAACTCCGGCCAAATGAGCATCAGTTCGCGGTCGCCAAAGTTCTCACGGTAGGCGGCCACCGCTTCTTTGGTGGCGCAGTCATGGGCATAGGCATACACAAAGGCGCGCAGTTTCTTGGCAACGGTACACAAGGCGGTGGTCACTGGCAGGGTATCGAGTCCCGGCACCCCCAGAATACGGGGTTTCACGCCAAGCTGTGACTGCGCTGCCAGTAGCGCCTGTATGCCGGTGTATTGGCCGTCTTCGGTGACGGTACCAATCACGTTGGCAGAGGTTTCTGCGTCATCGGCACCACTGGCAACCCGCACTACGACCACCATGGTATTGACCACATTGGTGATGGCCGTCAGGGTTTGTTTCAAGGTGCCCGTTTTACCGGCCTTGCCAATGGCATTTTTCGGGGTGGTCAGCAGCACCGGTTGGTTCAGCGGAAATTGGTCAACATCGGCGTCATCGCCAGTGGCGACAATCCCAATCACCGATGTGGCAACAGTTCGGATGGTGCGGGTGCCTTCGTTGATTTCAACGACACGCACACCATGGTGGTAATCAGACATAAAGTGGGCTCCATGAGGTTTGCAAACTCAGCATTAGCAGCGTTAGCTTGCAAACCCATCAGGAGCCAGGCAAAGGCTTGAGGGGTGACTCACGCGGGGTAATGGACGGCGTTAACTCACTGTGTATTTGTAGCCATAAATGCGGTGTACCTTGGCGTTTTCCGAGGTGGTGACAAAGGTCTGGTTGTTACTGCTGAAATAGCCCCGGAAACGAATGCCATCAGACTGTAGCAGGCACACATCCAGTCCCAGCGACCTCACCGCATTGAGCATGTCGGTGGGCAGAAAGCTCATGGCTGCATAGGAGCTGTCATCACCGCCGGCAATCACCACCAATCCATCAAAACTGGAGTACGGCGCGGACAGGGTGAAGTTTCCCTGTGCAACGGCAGAACCTAACAGCAGGGTAAAGGTCATCTTGCCGGTGTGGCTATGGGCCGAGGGTGTGAAACTTGACGGTTTGCTGCTGACTTCATTCCAGGACGGCCAGCGGCTGGCGGTGGCGGGAATACCGGACACCTGACTCCAGCTGTGGCTGTGCGAGGATGGCGCGGCACCCACATCGGCAGCAGACAGTGAGATATCGGCAGTCAAGGGCTTGCCGTTCACCTTGCGGGCGGTCGGGACATAGTCGTGCGTGTGGGCCGCCGGGGGGAAAGTGGCGGGCTTGCTGCTCACTTCACTCCAGGCGGGCCAGCGGCTGGCGGTCACCGGGATATTGGCTACCTGACTCCAACTGTGGCTGTGTGTGGCGGGGGCGGCACCGACTTCTGCGTAGCTGGGCTTGTGCCCGGTGTGGTAGAGCTCATTAAACGGCCCCCAGGTGCTGGCGTCATACGCCTGCTGTCTGAAGCCGATGCGACCCGCGCCCGATTTGTCCATGCACAGCAGGTTGGACACCTTTACATCGGTGCCGCTGTAAGCTGAGATCCACAGGCAATCACTCCAGCTTATACCTGGAACGCCCCCAGACCATTACTGCCATTGCCCAGCATCTGGTAGCGCAGTTTGCCCGAGCCAAAGAAGGACGGCGCCGCCAAGCCCGGATATATAGTTGTTACCACCCAATTCCGTGTGGCTGTGCCCGGATGGGGAAAGCTGGCAGGTTTGCTGCTCACTTCACTCCAGGACGGCCAGCGACTGGCAGTGGCAGGGATACCGGACACCTGACTCCAGCTGTGGCTGTGTGTGGTGGGCGCAGCACCCACATCGGCGGCATTCAGTGACACATGGCCGGTACGGCCATTCACCGAAGAGACCGCATCGGTGTTATCCACCTTGTCCCATTGGCTGCCATTGGAGATGAGCCAGTCGCCTAGCTCGAAGGTAAGGCCAAACTGACTGCCGGCCACTTTGACAATGTAATAATCGCCTTTCTTGGCGGGCACGCTGGGCAGCGCCGGCACGTTATTGGCCGCATCCCACACGCCCTTGTATTCGACCTGACCTAACACTGAATCGTTGATCTGATTGAGCGGGATTTTGGCGTTGGCATCCAGGGTTGCCACGCCGCCAGCGACCCCGCGGCTGGCCTGCTGCACATAGCGGGCATCGAGCTGGCTGTTATTGCGCACCTGCTCGTTACCGGTGCCAGCATAGCGATAGCCGGCCACTGCATGATTGCCCCAGTGCCAGGCGGCATTCCAGTGGGCCACATCGTCCAGACCGCTGTCAGCAAACCGCAGGTTAATCATCTGGGTTACGCGCGCACTGTGGACGGCCAGGTGGCGGTCATCCAGAGGTGAGCTGTCCTGTGTCAACTGCAGCAGCCCCGGTACGGATTCAGTGCCCGGCGGTAGCATGAAGCTGGTATCGCCGGTGATATTGATAAGCGCGGCATCGGCAGCGGACAGCTTGATATCCACCGCCAGCAAGGCCACGGCACTCGGAGTTTTCTCCAGAATGACTTCCGGCTGTGAATACACCGCGAACAGGGTGTCATCATCGCTATAGAGGCCAAAGGCGATTAACTGGTAAGCATCATTAGATTCATCGCGGATGGTCACATGCAGCGTGTCATCATCGACCAGTTCGCCGGCAAAGGTGTCCAGGCGTTTGATTTCCTTTGGCAGCGTTGTGACGTCGGGGGTGGCGTCAAAGGCGGTTTCACTCAGGCCAATCGCGGTAATGGTGATGGCGTTGGTGCCGGTATTCTGGGCGTTGATAAGGGCGGCGCGGCCCGCCGCGGTGATGGTGAGGTTCATACAGCTAACTCCAAGCGGGTGTAATTGGCGGCGCGCACCGCGCCGGCCAGCAATAAACGGGTGTCGGCAGTCAATGAAGCCTGGACGGTCATGTATGAGCGCGCCGGTTTCACCCGCGTCACTTCATCAATGATGTCCTGCTGAAACTGGGCGGTAATACTGGCGCCGTCCATTTCCGGGGCGTTAATGGTGATATCAAAGTGATGGGGCGCGCCTTCACGGCTTTCCCGCAGTGCCAGTGCCGCACCAAAGGACTCCACCACGGTACGCACCGATTGGGCGGTACCCTGTCGGCGTTTGGTTTCAATAGCGCTACGCAGGATGCTGCGGCGCACGGACTCCGGCCAGTAGGACTTCCAGGTGGTCACCCCAAGAGACCAGGCCAGCCAGGGCAGCAAGGCCACCGGGCAGGTGTCGGGGTTCCATATCTCCCGCAGCGGGGTCGGCAGTTCGGTGGCGCGCAGCAACACGGTTTCCAGATGACGCTCAAGCGCGGTGGCATTGGGCGGTAATAGTGAATGACTCATTGCGCGATACCTCCATAGACCACCTGAATGTCGTCACAGAAGGCCGCCTGGTTGATACTGCAATGCACATCCGCGGTGGGTGAGCGCAGCTCAACCCGCTGCACACCGCCCACATGCAGCGCTGCATATAACCCGGACAGGGTGACACTGCGTCCGAGGCGGCGGTTATCGTTGATGTAGGCTTTTACTGCGGTAATGGCGGACGATACCACCACCGTAGGGTCGGGACCTGCGAAGGTATAGAGCTGCGCATCCACCCGGTAATTCACAATCGTGGCACTGCGGGTATAGACGTTGTCCGTCAATGGTCGCAAGTCTTCGCCTGACAGGCGGGTGTTGACCGTATCAACCAGCTCGCTGCTGGGTTCCCCGTTACCTTCACGCGATAACACGGTCACTGCCACATCGCCCGGCCGAGGATGGGGCAGCCCGGCATCATAGGTACACTGCAGCACCATGACGTTACTGGGCAACTGTGCCGCCAATGCCTCCGGCAGGGTGTAGGTGGTGAACTGTGGACTTTCCACGCTGGCATCCAGCACCCGGCCATCGGCACTGAGCGCGTGATAGATATAGGCGCGGGCGGGGCCGGCCACCGATAAGCCATCCAGTGACAGCAGGATACGCTGGCGGAAGGGTTCATCTTCTTCATAGGTCGGCGGAATGGGCGTGGCGGCGGTGGGGTCACCTGCATCAATCACCAGGCGTTTGACCCCAAGCAGGGCGGCGAGGTTATCCAGATCGGCATCGAGCGCATAGGCCAGCATGACCGCCTTGGCCGCTTCGTTGACGCGCTGGCGCAGCAGCATTTCCCGGTAGCTGACAATCTGCAGCAGCTTGTTGAGCGGCTCGGAGTCAAGCGCCAGCACCTCACTCAGGCTCGGGTCGAGGCCGATTAAGGATGATGTCATCTCGCTGAGGATGGTCTCATAATCAATGGCTTCAATAATGTTGGGAGATGGCAGCTGGTTTAAATTGATGACACTCATGATGTAGCCCTATTGGTGCTTGGCAGTGCGGTGGCCGCACTTACCCGTAATTCACTTGATACTGCTCATTGCTCTGGGTGTCGCTGCGTTGCACTTCCAGCGTGATAATGAGCTTGCCGTCCAAGGCGCTGTTGCCCAGAGTAACGGCGGTAATGCGCACCCGGGGTTCCCATTGGGTGAGGGCATCGACAATCGCCGCCATCAAGCGCAAGCGGGTGGCACCATGCTGTGGCTGGTCGATTAACTCAAACAGCGCTGAGCCGTAGTCGCGGCGCATCACCCGGCTACCAATGGGTGTACACAAAATGTCGCGGATGCTCTGGGCAATATGGTCGCGGGTACTGAGGCGCTGGCCGGTGGTCACATTCACTGTGGGCCTCCCGAGGTGCCGTTGCCGGTATCTACACCGCCATGTTTATGCGTCCCGAAGGCAATGCCATCAATACTGACGCCGCCCTGGTTGGTCATCTGGCCCTGATGGTCAATCGCGCCTTTAACCGATACGCCTTGGTTAACGGTGAGCTTTTGGGCAATAGAGACATTGCCCGTAAAGTCGGCGTTGGGGGTATCGATGGTGACCCTTTCGGACGCCTGCACCCGTGCGGTTTTGATACCCTTGGCGGTGAGGGCACCAACTTCGGGGTCATACTCAATCACCGCACCATCGGGATAGATAGTGCGGTTGCGGGTCGGGTGGTCATCAGGTTCGGGCAGCGCATCGCAATACAGTGCTGGCAACACATAGGCGTTGGTAACATCGCCCGAAAGCGACAGCAGCAACACCTGCTCACCTTTGGTGGGGCGCCAACTGCTGCGGGCCGAGCCTGCACGTTGGGTGAGATACGGGCGCCAATCAGTCAGCAGTTCACCGGATTTTACCCGGCACTCACCGGCCCGGACGGCTTCAACAGTGCCCAGGCGCAGCAGGTTATCAATACGCCGACGAAGATCGGCCAACAGGGTGATGGCATTCATAGCCATCATGGTCGAGGGAGTAAATCAGTGAGGCAAGTGGTTGAGGAGGTGACTGGATTCAGCTAGATATTGGTTAGACTTTTAATGTTCTTGGTCAGTAATGTCGCTATATAAAAGTAAATTTGTTAATTTTTCGTTATGGGTATGGGTATGGATAATAATTTAAAAGCTGGCTTAGATATTTTTGACCTTGCAATCAAAAGGCTTGTTGTGCCTGTAACTATGCTTGTTGCTGCGGCTGTTGTCAGCTTTGGGTTGAAAGCACCGGATTCAAATCATCTATTAATTTATTTTTTTATGTTGTTGTTAACCTTTTTTGCTGTGGGGTATGGGTTGTGCTCTGCTTTTGAGGCAGGGAAAGCAATCAATGAATTAACTATATCGACAATTAATAAGTTTGGGTTGACACTGTGTTTTTGGCTGATTTACTTAATGTTGTTTTATTCAGCTATTAGATTAGGACTCGATAAACTTAGTGGTTTATAAGCGTTAGTTAATTGTTTTCTTATCGTGTTCTAATTTAGAAGGGGCCATACCATCACGATTTCTCTATCGGAGGTATGGCATCTGTTCGTATTGTTTTGAACTATTTATGTTTCGCAGAAAGGTGAGCAAGTAAATCTTCTGTTTTCACTTTTTTACCGGGATTGAAATTATTGATTTTGTTAAAAGTTATTTCGTAGTTGCTATCACTGTGTTCTAGGCCGCACTCTTTGTAATATTTAAGAATAAAGTCCCGAATTTCATAGCCTTCGCTACGGTTTATGTATTCACGATCTTCTTTAACTGCTGGCGAATCTCCGCCTGTTCGAGTCCAAGACAGATCGGTGTTCTCTTTTAGCCACTTAGTGACCTTTTCTTCATTCGACATTTTTGTCCTCTTTACATTTCAATGGTTATGAGACCTTTAGTGAAACGTCTCATATGTTCTATGGAGTTAATTACTCACCATTCAAGCATCGTTGAACCAAAAAAATGAAATCTGTGAGATTAAGCAAATAATTGATTAAATATAGTTTCGTACATCTTTATAAATGACGAAATTAGTCTCCTACCCATTCCAACAGCAGTTCTTTCACTGTTGCTAGATCTTCTTTCGTAAACCCCAGCAGTTCGCGTCGTAGATATTGCACTTCGATATAACCTTTCAATCTTCCTCTTAGCGCGTATTGGTGTTCGCGTGCCATGCGGCTGATGGTCGGCGTATAGCTATCTGTAGCAGCGTAGGGGCCTTTACTGCTCATCAGTTTGCGTTTGTTTCAATACGATCTTAAATGTGTTTCCTTTTGAAAATGTGCCATCTACGATAGTTTTCTGTTTTATACGGTAATCTCTTTTGAACGCCCCTCCAAACCCAGAGGTCGCATGTCTAGCGATTATACGAAAACGAATAAACTGGGTGTTTTCATCACTCCACCTTGCGTCCAGATTTTCATAGGTTAAGAATCGATAAGCGTAATTTGCGTTCTTATCTTTTTTGTCAAATTTGTCGATACATATAGGCGTAGATCTTTTCAATACAACTTCATCAGATTTCCAAATTTTCCCTGTTGCTGTTTGATGACACTTAAACAGGTGCATTTGAGCATTAATATCCGTTATATCATCTCTTGTTCTATTGATGACTTTTATTACATAGGTTGTTTCACCATTTTTGGTGCTGATGCCGCGTGCAATTTCAGGGGAAATTTCAATCTGAGGCCTAAATCTGGACAGAAAGAAGAAAAACATCGCGCTGGATACTAGGCCCGTTAGGATTGCTAAGATCACTTGACCAAAAACCATGGATACCCATTCTGGCATATCTTCTCCCTTGACCGTCTAATAACACATTAAGATGCGCTTGCTGCAAATCTAAGCACTTAAATAGTCACTTTATGCCATTACGAAGATTTGGTCGACTTCATCATTGTAGACCGGACATTCCAAAGATTGTTGATAAGTAGGTGCAGTAAACTACCGTATTGAAGAATTCAGCCAATCCAGCAGCAGTTCTTCCACTGCTGCTAGTTCTTCTTTCGTGAACCCCAGCAGCTCACGCTGCGGGTACTGCACCTCGATATAGCCTTTTAATCTTCCCCTAAGGCCGTATTGGTGCGCTCGCACAATATGACTAATGGTCGGTGTAAAGCTGACCGTGGCGGCGTTGGGTGTGGCTTGCTGCTTGAGCCACTTGCTGCGGATGAGTTTCTGGAACATCAGTTTGCGTTTGATGTGCCCCGGTTGCGGTTTGCGTGGGATGTAGGCGCTGCCATCCGGGTTTTTGTTGGCCTTGATACGCTGCGCCTGAGACTTGCGCAGGGTGGCGGCGATCTGTTTGGCAAGTTGCTTACGCGCTTGTGGTGATAGCGCCTCAATCAGTCCGTCAAACTGGTCGTTAAGGTGGCTTAAGCTATCGGCGGCCATGGGGTCAGTTCCTGATTGACATACAGGGTGTAATCGCCGGCTTCATCAAACTGAGGCTCCGGCAGATGTTCGGCGGTGAGCTGGCCGTCTTGCGTGCTCACTTTCACCCGTTCAGTGAGTGCCAGCGTGATTTCAATGTCGCAGGTGGTGTGGTTAATCAGCTCCGCCCGAAACTTAAAACCATTGGCGCGTTTATCGGGATTGCTTAAAAGTTCTGGCTGCTCGGTCGCCAGCCAGCCCAAGATGGGCACAATCAAGGTATCGGCATGGGCACGGTAATCGGTCACCACTATGATGCAGTTGAACTGGTACTCATAGCTGAGATTGCCCTTGGCGGCGGTGGCGATGATATTGCCGTTCTCGACAAAGATATGCAGCGCCTCGGGATGATGGCGCAGATGCGGTACCGCTTGGCTCAGCAGTTCGCGCAGTTGCTGCGGTTTATTCATGCGCCTTTTGCTCCTGCTGTTGCTGGCATTCCACTATCATGTCGACCTGGGCGGCGCAGGCGTGCCAGGCCTGGCTCTAGCTGGTCAATCTCCTGACTGAGCCCCTCGTTGCTTCTCGGGTTCGCCGGTGGGAGCGAGCAGGGCACTACGCGCGGACAGCCATTGTCGATAGGCGGCGCTGCCACTAAGGGCTGGTCGCTGGCGCAGGCGGATAATAGCAGCGGGCAGAGCAGTATCAGCCCAGGCTTTAACATCGGCGTATTCATGTTTCAGTTGCTCCAGTTGCTGCGACTGGGTGGCCGCAAGGTTGTTGGCAGTATTGAGGCGGCGGCGCAGTTCGGCCTGCGCTGCCTGGTTCTGCTGGGCGGTTTTCTGGATGGCATCGATACTGCGCTGCGACTGTGCAACCGCAAGCGCTAACTTGCCGGCGCGCTCGCGGGTATCCAGCAAATCGGTATAGAGCCAGTACATGGCCCCCAGGCTCAGCAGTGCATAGACGATGCCTGCCAGTAGCGCCTTACTCATAACCTTGTTCCTTCAGCAGCACATCGAGCTGCTGATAACTGCGCGCCAGCTTGATGTCATAATTGTTGGCCTGATAGTTGGGGCCGTTGTAGCGCTTGGCAAACTCGCCCCATTTGCGTTGCTGCAATGCCTGGTGCAGTTTGCTGTCGGCCATGATGAACTTGACCAGGGCATTGAGTTGTTCGGCTTCACTGGCGGCCATGGCGCGACTCATGGCAATGGCTGAGTCATAGCCCAGAGATTGCCAGTGCATGCCCATTATCTGGAACATGCCCCAGCTGCACGCCTCAATGGCCGCGTCCATATCGAGAGAGCAGGCTGCGCGCAGGCGGCTGTATTCATTGGCGCCGCCGATGTATCCACCGGGCTTGGGGTTACACAGATTCGGGTAACGCTCGGCCAGCACATTTGCTTGGGCCTGGTCGGTAACGGCAATCTGGCGATAGAAGATATGCCGCTCATACAAAATCACCGCCTTGCCGTTATCAAAGAAGCCGTTGCCTTGGGATTCCACATTGGCGAGGGCCACCATGGTCGCCAGCGCAATCTCCAGCGTGTTTGCCGCCTGCTGCAAATCCCGCAGGGTCAGCAACTCCGGTCTGGCCTTGCCCGCAAGCCGTGCCAGCATGCGCGGGCCGACACTGCCAGTGGGTGGCAAGTCGTTGTCCAACTGATAACGCAGGACCGCCTGACGGGTGGCCTCGCCATAATCGCCGTCCACCGCAATCACGGTGCCTTGCTGCAGCAACTGCTGTTGCAGCCATTTGACCTGGTGCCCCTTGGCCCCCAATTGCAACATCATGCTTTCTCCTTAACGGGTTTTTGATGCAGTAACCAGCTCGACAACCGTGAGTGGGCAGCGCTGCTCTTGAACAGCTCCGCCAGATTGCCGTTGGCGCTAAACACCAGCACGGCTAACACCGCGTTTGCCAGTAATACGCTCCAGTGGGTGGCGTTGCCCACATGCAGCAGTGCCAGCAGGGTCTGACTGCCACAGGCGACCGTCAACAGATAGGCCAGTACCGAAATCCACGGCCGATAACGGCGTTTGACAAAGAGCGCCAGGCGCAGCGCAATGGCGAGACAGATGAGGGCGTTGAGTGTGGTCATTTCTTCCCCCTGAATGAACGAATGAAATCAAGCAAGGTGTCAGGTTCGCTGGTGAGCTTCTGCAGCAGTCTGACGACACTGGCGGCGGCAATAATGGACGCCATGGCCGGATTGACCGCAATGGTGCTGGGCAGTGCCAGGCTGAGCAGATTGGCGGCCCACTGGGCACACAGCAAACCACCCAGAAACGAGATGATAAACAGGCTGGCCTTACGCCAATGGCCGGAGCTGTCATCACTGATGATGAACAGCAGTGAGCCAGTGAAGGCACCAATGACCACGCCGGGGTCCACCCCGGGCAGCAGGGTTAACAGGCCGGCGGTAAAAACGTAGGCAGTGGCGGTTGAGGTGGTAACGGGTTCGCTCATGTTCAGTCCCATAGCTGAATGTGTGAAGTAATGGCGGGCGCTTCGCTGAGCGCTGGCAGCAGAACCGCCGTGCCCAGCGGCAACACCGGCCCTTTGTCTGCCAGGTGCGGGTTGAGCTGCAGCGCCTTTTCGGTGACGCGGCGGGTCGTGCCCAGATGGCGCTGACACAATAAGTCGAGGGTATCGCCCTGCTGGCTGTAGACGGTCATGCCCATCAAATCAGCTCCACCGTCACATGGGGGATATCCATCAAATCGCGGATGGCATAGGCCGCATCGCGCCTAAGGTCGTCAATGGTGCTCTGCAGGTTGTCGCCGTCATCCTGCTTGGCAGCGGTGCTGTCGTAATCGCTATAGCGCTCACTCAGATTGGCTTTGGTGAGGCAGTACACCGCCCGTAGGTAGAGGTATTGCCGCTCTGAGCTGCCGTTGATAGTGCGCGCCGGTACCGCGTCCATTGAGGCATAGCCGTTATCCTGCTGACGCTGCTGCCATTGAGCCAAATCGCGGTTGACCAAAATCATCGCGTTAATGGCGGCATGCTGCAGCCGCTCGGCGGTGACGGTGCCATCCAGGCGCATGGTGAGCTGCAGGGCGGCTAAATCAATCTCCGGCCAAAAGCCATCATTGGTGACAGTGCCTTCACTGGCCGGTGCTGTGGCAATAAAACTCATGTGGCCTCCGCTATCGTGTCAGGGGAGGACGGTGGGCCCGCCATCATGAAATCGTTATCTATTCATCAGGCGGGCGCCGTCCGGTGCGCGTGGTCGCTCGGTTAGCTGGCGGTATGACTACCGCTGTCTGGCTGTGAGGTGCCCAAGGTGCGGCCAAGCTTTTCCATCAGCTTTTTCACGCCTACCTTGTCGTTGTATTTGAGTGCGGTCTGGTACGCATCGAAAGCCGGTTGCAGTTGTTCTTCCGCTTCCAGCGCTTCGCCATAGGCGCGATAGAGTTTGGCGCGCACTTCGTCGTACATGTCGCTGTCGGTGGTCATTGCAATCACCTCGGCAATGAGGGCGCTACTGACCGCGTTCTCGCTGCCCAGCAGCCGCGTTGCCACATCGGCGACCTCTTCGGCAAAGGTGCAGGGCAGACCGCGCTCGAAGCGGTCCGGCATGGTCAAGTCATGCTGGATGGCATAACGGCCAAGCCTGATGGCGGCGGCAATGTCGCCCACATCGATATGCCACAGCATGACTGTAGTCAGCACTTCATCCTGCTGGCCGCGGTTGGCGCTGAGTACCCCGTCCAGATACGGGGTGTACTGCGGCAGAAACTGGCGCTTCGCCTGAATTTTGCGGTCGATGGACTGCAAGGTTTTCAGCGCGCGGCGGTGCTCGGTGAGCTGCATCAACATCAGTTCGTACTGGTTGAGGGCCTTTTGGTCGAGGGCGGGGTTATCCCCGCCACGCTTGGCCGCCAGTACCCGGTCGCGATGCGCTTGGGCAGGTGACATCATGATTAGGCTCCCTGGGTAAAGGTGATGTTTTCAGCAAAGGCAGCACAGCCATAGTCTTCCACCACGTAGGCATCGTTAGAGGATTCGTAGTTTTCAATCTGATCACGTTTCGGGTTGTCCACGATGTGCCGGCGGCGCGCGCCTTCCTGCCAGTACAGGCTGAGGTTATCCATGCGGGTCACCAGAATGCCGTTGGCCGGGAAACTCGGTACGCGCACGGCCGGTAAGCCGCCGAGGCGTTTCTGGCTGATAATCAAATCGGCCGCCAGGGTTTCAGTGGGTTCGTGGTTCTTGTTGACGATAGGGAAATACTTGTCAGCCAGCAGCTTGCGGCCACAGATAGCCACTAACTCGGTGTCGTCCTGGTACCAGGGTTCAATCAGGTTGTTGACCATGTCGAACACCAGCGCATCCAGGTTGGCGTAGTCGGTGCCGATGATGATTTTACCGGAATCGGCGACCACTTCTTTCATGTGGCGCTGCGGTGCGTACTCACGGATTTTCTGCAGCCAGCCCTTGTTCACATCCTGCAGTAGGGGATTGGTGCCACGGTCAGAGGTGGCGGCGCGGCTGGTGCCGTTAAAGCCAATCATGATGCGGTCTAGTGCCTGGCGTTTCAAAATGGTGTCACGGATACGCGCCTGAAAGTCGGGAAACTTGGCCCACATATCGATTTTGGCGTAACGCAGCACCGTATCAAAGTTGGTCTGGGTGCAGTCATAACCCGCCGCATCCAAATCGGTCGGGTCGATGGCCTGACGGTCCTGCTTGGTGGTGTCGGTGGTGCTGGCAATGGTGCTGTTAATGCCTAGCCCCAGCTTTTCACCGCTCTTTTCATTCACCGGCACAATGTTGATGCGGGTCAGGAACTCGGAGCTTTCCTGCATCCGGGTTTCCAGCGTCTGCTGCACGCTGGGGGTGACGGTGAATTTGGTGTTAGTGCTGTCCACGCCATTGAGGGCACACAACTGGTGGGTATAGGCGTTGAACAGTTGACGGGTTTCGTTGCGCATGTAGAAGACTCCTAGCAATCGGTTTTTACTGTGTTATCGCCACCGCTTGCAGGCTGGCGCTGGCTGTGGTGACCGGGTTCGTTATCCAGCTGCTGTTTCAGGGTGTTGAAGTTGGCCGTGAGTTGCTCTAGCTCGGTGGTCACTTGGCTGAGCGTGGTTTGCTGGCGGGTAAACTGCTGCTGCAGCTGGGCATAACGGGTTTCAACATCGGCTGTGGTCTGGGCAATGGCTTCGACCGCCTGATGCACATCGCTAAATTCGTCACTGGTCACCTTGCTGGCTTTCCCAGCAGGGCCTTGACGCGGTTGAACAGCCCCGAGGTTTGCGGCTCGTCGTCTTCAAACTCCAACGTGGTTTCTACCGCCGCCGTAAACAGGTTGTCAGGTTTCTGCTTACGCGAGGCCAGCGGGTTGTGTTCACTCTTGGCCGAGAACGCCAGCATTTCGGTACCGAGGAAGCCGGCGAATCGGTGACCGCCAGCCCGGTGAGGTAGCACTTGCCAGTTTTGGCAAAGTTGGGGTCAATCTCCACCGAGGTATAGATTTTCTGGCGCGCCTTGTTCATCGCCAGCAGGTCTTCTGTCGGGGAGATTTGCGCAAACAGCGCCAGCTTGCCGTCTTCGACCTTTTCAGCCTTGACGGCGGTGACATCGCCATAGGCCTTGAACGGTGAATCCGGCAGGATGCCGCGAATATGCTCCAGCCAGATACGCGCGCCATATTTGGCGGTGTTGTAGCTTTCGGCGATTTCTTCAATCCAGTTGCGCTGGATTTCGCGACCGTCAGTGGTGTCGCCTTCGGTAAACACCCGGAAGAATTTGGACTTTTTCATGATAACCCTTTGGCATAAGTGGCTCGGACGTGACTGTTGCTATGGTCAGAAGGGGGCTAAAGGGGTCAACGTAGCCGGAGGGTGACACACAGCAGCTACCGCCCCCATGAGCCAAACTCTGGCCGCCACGCTTTTACACTGGCGCTATTGTGTGATTGCCCAGAGTTGTTATGCCCGATATCGCCGAGTCGCTCCTGCAAACCAGCCCGCGCCAGCAGCAAACACCTGTACTGGCAGGGCTGGTATGTGCGGGATATCAGCCAGCATTTAGCTGTACCAGAAACCACCGTGTCTTCCTGGAAAAACGCGATGGCTGGGATGACGCCAAGCCCATTGACCGGGTGGATGCGGCGCTGGAAATGCGCATGGTGCAGCTTATTGCCAAAGCCGATAAAGACGGGCGCGATTTTAAAGAGATGGATTTGCTTGGGCGGCAGCTCGAGCGCATTGCCCGTATCACCCGCTACCAGAATGGCGGCAATGAAGCAGATTTGAACCCCAAGGTGCATCACCGCAATGCCGGCGATAAGCGCAAGCCGGTGAAAAACCTTATCACCGATGAACAGCGCGACAAGTTGTGGTCCGCCTTCAATACGCAGATGTTTGATTATCAGCGCACCTGGTATCAGGCGGGTTTAAGTCACCGTATCCGCAACATCCTCAAATCGCGGCAAATCGGTGCGACGTATTATTTCGCCCATGAAGCGCTGCTGGATGCGCTTGATACCGGGCGCAACCAGATATTCCTCTCCGCCAGTAAGGCGCAGGCGCATGTGTTCAAGCAGTACATTCTGGCGTTTGCGCGGGATGTGGCCGAAGTGGAGCTGAGCGGTGACCCGATTGTGCTCGCCAACGGCGCCATTTTGTATTTTCTCGGCACCAACGCCCGCACCGCCCAGTCCTACCACGGCAATCTGTACCTGGATGAATACTTTTGGATCCACAAGTTCCAGGAGTTTCGCAAAGTGGCCTCCGGCATGGCGATGCACAAGAAGTGGCGTCAGACCTATTTCTCCACCCCGTCATCGCTGAACCATGATGCGTACCCGTTCTGGTCCGGGGCGCTGTTTAACCGCGGCCGACCCAAGGCCGAACGTATCACCCTGGATGTGAGTCACCCGGCGTTAGCCAATGGCCGAGCCTGCGAGGACAGCCAATGGCGCCAGGTGGTCACCGTGGATGATGCCATCCGCCAGGGCTGTAACCTGTTTGACCCGGACACCCTGCACCTGGAATATAGCCCAGAAGAGTACCAGAACCTGTTGATGTGCGAGTTCATTGATGATTCGCAGTCGGTATTCCCGATGCAGATGATGCAGCGCTGCATGGTAGATGCCTGGGAAGTGTGGACCGATTACAAACCGTTTGCGCCAAGGCCGATGGGCATGCGTGAAGTGTGGATTGGCTATGACCCGGCCAAAGGCGGGCAGGGTGATAGTGCTGGCTGCTCGGTGATTTGCCCGCCGGCCGTGAAGGGCGGCAAACACCGCATTATTGAAAAACACCGCTGGGCTGGGATGGACTTTGAGGCGCAGGCCAACCAAATCCGTGAGCTGACCCGGCGCTATAACGTTACCTTTATCGGGATTGATACCACCGGCCTTGGCGAGTCGGTGTACCAACTGGTGAAGAAGTTCTTCCCGGCCACGCCGTTCCTGTATACCCCGTCACTGAAAGCGCAGATGGTCATCAAAGCCTATGACGTCATCAGCAAGGGCCGACTGGAGTTTGATGCCGGTTGGACGGATTTAGCACAAGCCTTTATGTCCATCCGCAAAACCCTCACCGCCTCACAGCGGCAAGTGACCTATGAATCCTCGCGCAGTGAAGAAACCAGCCATGCCGATATTGCCTGGGCCACCATTCACGCGCTGTATAACGAACCGCTCGATATAAGCGACAACGCCACCTCAATGATGGAGATTTACGACTGATGTCAAACGACACACTTGAAACAACCGAACCCAATCACCGCATTGAGGTATTTACCTTTGGGGAACCGATGCCGGTGTTATCGCAACGGGAGATTTTTGATTACCTGGAAGCCATGAGCAACGGCAAATGGTACGAACCGCCGCTGTCGATGAATGGTCTGGCGCGCATCTACCGCGCCGCGGTGCATCACGCCTCCGCCATTCAGGTGAAGCGCAACATTCTCAAGGCGTGTTTTATCCCGCATCCCAAACTGTCGCTGCATGAGTTCACCAAACTGGTGATGGATTTGTTGATTTTTGCCAATGCCTACCTGCAGCGCATCCCTAACCGCACCGGCGGCACGGCCAGCTATCAGGTGAGCCCCGCCAAATACACCCGCGTGGGCGTCAAGCCGAACCAATACTGGTGGGTACCAAACCTGGCCGATGAACTGGCATTTCAGCCCCATGAGCTGTTTCACCTGATGGAAGCGGATATCAATCAGGAGATTTATGGCGTGCCGGATTATGTTGCCAGTATGAATTCCAGCCTGCTGAATGAATCGGCCACGCTGTTTCGCCGCCGCTACTATGAGAACGGCAGTCACGCCGGCTTTATCCTGTATCTGACTGACGCCAATGTGAACAACCAGGACGTGGACGCCCTGCGCAAGAGCCTGAAAGAAAGCAAAGGCCCCGGCAACTTCCGTAACCTGTTTTTGCACTCGCCTGGGGGTAATAAGGATGGCATGAAGTTGATCCCCGTAGCCGAAGTGGCCGCCAAGGATGAGTTTCTATCCATCAAGAACGTATCACGCGATGACCAGTTGGGCGCCCACCGGGTACCCCCACAACTGATGGGCATCATGCCCAACAACACCGGCGGCTTTGGGGATGTGGAAAAAGCCGCCAAGGTGTTCGATGCCAACGAACTCGAGTGCATCCGCCAGAACCTGCTCAGTATCAATGACTGGGCAGGGGAAGAGATTATCCGGTTTAAGGCGTTTAGTCTGGTGGCATCAGTCAGTGATTAAACACTTGGCAAACGCTGGTGCAGGGCGGTGCCAGCGTGTAGCAACTTGAACATGATAGGGCGTTTCAAATCTTTCGATAGTTGTCGATTATGTAGGATGTAAAAAATCTGCATATACTCAAAGTATCACTGGTACGATGGAGTTGAGTATGGCGATATTGACCTTAAGTTACCCAAAGGACTCCTCAGTGTGCAAGGATGTACTGTTTAAATACCTCGATAACTGGTATGACTATGAGTGTGATTGCCAGAAGCAACAAGTAAAATTTTGCGTAGATGATGCGGTACTCAGAAATGAGTTGTATGTACTTATCAATCGTTTCCCTTGGATAAATATCAGTGTAAGTTTTTATCGAAAACGGCACATTATGGTGGATCAGTCTCTCGAAAAAGATAGTCACCAAGGATGGCATCTCTTTTAAACGACAGCGTTTATCCCTAAACACTAACAGGTAGGTATGTCCCATCAGAGTACGGCTATTTGATAGCGTGACATAACATCCCATTATGATGCTGACATCCTAATCAATATGCGCTGTTTCTGCTTATCGTTAGGTATCATCTCCTAGGCTTCCAGCGATCCTTGCTTGGCCTTAGTATATCGGGTTGTGTTTTTGTCCATACTTCTCTCTATCAAAAGATATTCACATAAAGCAGCTTGGGCTGCTTTATTTTTGCCTCAATTTTACCCCAGACAACCCCCAGCGCGCGCGCTCGACCCCACGCCGCGCCTGCGCGCTTTATCGAATGAAAAGAACGCAGTTACTCAGTTTGATAAACTCAGGCCTGCAGCAGGGGCAAGCGGAAAGATCGCTAAGCGGAAAACTACGCAAAACTACGCAAAAACGATCTGAAAAGGATCAGACAGCCTTAAACTTGTCATGCAGCTTATGAGGGTAGAGCTGGGTGTAGACTTGCCAAAGAATATTTAAATTTCTATGCCCTGTTACCTGGGCGACTTCCTCAATGGAATAACCTGCTTCAAACAATCGGCTGGCTCCTTCACGCCGTAGATCATGGTAATGCAGATCAGTGATGCCAAGGGCATTGCGGACACGTTGAAATCCAGCAGTGACAGATTTTTCGTTGTAGGGGAATATCCGGTCGTCGGATTTAGGCTGCCGTTTAATAATTTTGAAGGAGTCACCAAGCAATGGCACTACCATGTGGTTCCCATCTTTTTTGCGCGGGTCTTTCCTATCACGAACGATCACGGTCTTATTCTTTTCATCTAAATCGCGCCAGGTGATCCGGCAGACTTCGCCAATGCGCATACAGGTTAAGATACTGAAATCAAGAATATCGACAAAAGGGATAGCGCCACCGTGAGCATTGCCCATACGTTGACGTAGGCCTTTTCGTAATTTATTCAGTTCATCAGTGGTCGGGCGTCTGGTACGTTTTTGGCTTTTGCCGACGAGCTTCATGTCTATTAGAACGGGAACTGCTTCTTCAAAAACTTGCCAGTTAGCCTCTATATCCCAAACCGCTTTTGCTTTTTTCATCACGCTGCGAAGATATGCCACATCATGGTAAATAGTTGCAGGCCCCGCGCCAGCTTCTCGGCGATTTTTACAGTGCTGGATAATGTCAGACGCTTTGAGCTGATCAGTGCGCACTTGAGCAATATCGCAGTCCATTAACATCTGGATCACGTAACGCTTTGTTCTGCCGGTATTACTCCATAGATCATGATCCTCATAGAATAAATTCAGCAGTTCAAAAATGGTGCTAGTTTTGTGCTGTTCTGTAATGGCCTCGTTTTCAATTGCTGTACAGCGTAAAATGCCCCACTCTTTAGCAATCTGATGCTTGCCAAAAGTCTTGGACTCGCTGCGACCATCAGAAGCTCTAACTAAGCACCGATAACGAGTATCACCCTTTGCGGTTTTGCGGGGTTGAATAGTGTAGTTAGCCATATCGTCCTACTTTTTATGGATCATATGTGGATCATACTACATCGGAAAACGTAGCAAAATATGGCAAAATAGCGCAAAAAGTGAGTAATTGACCATTGCAGAAAACCACTGAAAATAAGGCTGAAAGCCGCATTATTACTGATATTTCACGGAATAGACGGTTCAGCATTGCACCGATGCTGGATTGGACTGATAGACACTATCGATACTTTGCTCGATTGATGTCATCGCAAGCCTTGCTGTATACCGAAATGGTGACAACGGGTGCCATTTTATTTGGTAAAGGGGATTATCTGGCATATAACGATGCGGAACATCCGTTGGCGTTGCAGTTGGGCGGCAGTGATCCACAAGCGCTGGCGCAATGCGCGCGACTTGCCGAGGGACGAGGTTATGATGAGGTCAACCTGAATGTGGGTTGTCCTTCAGACCGAGTGCAGAATGGTCGTTTCGGGGCTTGCTTGATGGCCGAGCCACAGTTGGTGGCGGATTGTGTCAATGCGATGCGGCAACAGGTCAGCATTCCAGTGACGGTGAAAACCCGTATTGGTATTGATGAGCAAGATTCTTATTCGTTTCTTACCGACTTTGTCGGCCGAGTAAGTGAGGCTGGCTGTGATACTTTTATCATTCATGCCCGCAAAGCTTGGCTTCAGGGATTGAGTCCGAAAGAAAATCGGGAAATTCCGCCGCTGGATTACCCGCGTGTATATCAACTGAAGCGAGATTTTCCGGCGCTGAATATCAGCATCAATGGTGGAGTTAAGCGTTGGGAAGATATTGCCGAACATCTGTCACAACTCGATGGTGTAATGGTCGGCCGTGAAGCCTACCAGAACCCTTATTTGTTAGCCGAAGTTGATCAACGGCTGTTTGGCAGTGATAAAGCGCCACTGAACCGTGATGAGGTGGTGGAGGCGATTTTGCCCTATGTTGAGCAACATTTGCAGTCCGGTGGTCGTCTGAACCATATTACTCGGCATCTCACCGGACTTTATCAAGGTGTTGCTGGGGGCGCAGTTGGCGCCGTTATCTCAGTGAAAACGCTCATAAAGCTGATGCTGGTATTGAGGTGCTGTTAGCGGCCAGGAATAGTGTTTATCAACGCTAACGACAAAATTTGGCGAAAATTGCTACAGATCTGGTGATTCTCGCCATTCCATCCTTATCTTTCTCTTTGGGTTTTATTTTTAAGTCTAAAAAATAAAATAAACCTGTTATTAAACATGATGTTATTTAATATTTTTCAAGTTGGCACATAGCTTGAATTATCTCCTGCGAACGCTGAAACAATTCAGCTTAACTGGAAAAGGATGACAATCATGAAACGCTTAACTTCTACATTTGCTGTAACTGCTGTCCTGGCTGGGAGCCTGATGTGTAGCACTGCCATGGCAGATGACAATTTGCCTAGCCAAGACGCCGTATTATCAGCGGTAAGCACTACTTTAACCGTACAAGCCCAAGAAATATTGCACAGCGCTAAAGCTGAAATCATGGCTTCGCTGCAGCGGGAATTAGGTAACAGTATCGCGGCAGTCACTGATGAATTGGTACAAGAAACACTGGATACCATTGCAGAAACTCCCGCAAATAACGTTGCGGTAGCCGATTTAACTGCCAAGAAATAACGCTGTTGGACTTGCTGTGCTACAACGGATTTCGGAGTAACCAATGAGATTAGAACAACGTTTGCGTGATCCGAGTAAGTGGATCTGTGGCTTGTGTGGTCAATTAGCCAGTGACCTTGGATGGTCTGTTTTCTGGCTGCGACTTGCTTGGGTGGTTATGACACTGTTGTCACCGCTGTGGGGTGTAGTGTTGTACATCGCAGGTGGGATTGTTTATCCCAAAATAAGGAGTTAGCTGATGAAGCGTTATCGGCGTTACCGGCGGCGCCCGCAATTTCTGGTGTGGGGTTTTGTCGGTGTGCTTATCTTGCTAGCAATGGTCTTTGGTCATAGTGGCGCAACCATGTTATTCGACCCCTCTGGTCTATTATGGTTGGATGATGGTATCTGGACCTTATTATTAGTGGGGCTAACCGCGCTGTTGTTATTGTTGTGGATCTTTGCTGCATTCAGTTTGATGGCGTTAGTGGTTGTTATTTGTAGTGGTGTGGCAATCGTGATGTTGCTGAGTGGTTTTTCACTGTTATGGCCACTGTTGTTATTGGTGCTGGCCGCTTGGGGCGTAGGTAAAACATTGCAGACAGACAACCAAGCTTGAGTTGGCCGCTTTTTCGAGAGTAGCCACCTCAAGCCTGGTTCGTATGGGTAATTAAAGACTAACGCTGCAGAAATTTTAGGAATGTTGCTCTAGCCTGCGGGCTTTGCAGTCGTTCGCCAAAACATGCCAGTTCTTGTTGCATCTGCTGTTGCAGGGCTTGCTTGCCAATGCGCATTAACGCCTTAGTTTGCTGTACGGCATTGGGTGATTTCGCCGCAATTGTTACCGCTTGGCTTAACGCAAAGTCATATAGCTGGCTTGCGTTGACAACCTGGTTGACGAGTCCCAACTGATGTGCCTGGACAGCGTCAAAACTGGTACTGAGTAGCAGCAGCTCCGCCGCTTTCTGATAGCCCACCAGCTGTGGTAACAATAGACTGGCTCCGGCTTCAGGCACTAGTGCTAAGTCAACAAATGGCATTTTAAAACGGGCGGTTTCATCGGCATAAACCAGATCGCAATGTAATAGCAAGGTGGTGCCTATGCCAATCGCTGCACCACTGACTGCCGCCAACAACGGTTTTTTTAGCTCGGTAAGGCAATATAAGAAGCGGACGGCGGGATGTTCTGGTCCTAGATCGGGATGTTGCAGAAATTCAGCAACATCGTTGCCAGAAGTGAAGCAATCGCTGTTGCCACATAGCAGGAAAGCATGGATGCCGTTGTCGCTGTCCCCCTGGATCAGGTATTCTGTCAGTTGCTGGTACATACCGAGGTCGATTGCATTACGTTTGTCCGGGCGGTTGAACTTGAGAACCCGTACTCCTTGAGTGTCGTGAACCTGGATAGTGGTCATAATATCTGCCCTGATAGTTAGGTTGCCTGATCCGCAGTGTAAGGCATGGCGTTAGATATTCAAACACTTGTTTGATTTTCTCTTGCGGTATCAACGAGTGATGTACTTTCGTGTGTCGATCAGCGCTAGCAATCGCCGCATGTCACATAAAGGAGAATGCACAGGATGCAAGCAAAGTGGAAATATGCTGCCGGAACTGCCGTTTTATTGGCAGCCGTATTGTATATAGTGAGTGTCTGGTGGAGTGTGGAGCCGGACGTGCTGGAACCGCAGGTGCTTAACGATAGCAGTGGTCAGCCAGTGATTGGTTACGCTACGACAACAGCACTGATCGACACCATCGACACTTTGCTAGATAAGCCGGGTGGCTGGTTGTCCAATGACGTGATGCCGCCTTCGGTGATGATGGACAATATGCCAGCATTCGAGTTTGGTGCGCTGGAGCAAATCCGCGATTTAGCATTGGTGATGCGTAAAGAGTTTAGCCGCTCTCAGTCCCAGTCAACGGCCGATAAAGATCTGCTTGAAGCCCATTCTAAACTCAATATCGATCACACTAGCTGGTTAGTTCCCAGTGCTGAAAGTGAATATCGCGATGCTGTTAAACTGCTGAAACTGTATCGTGCCCGCATGGCTGACTCGCAAAATAAAGATGCTCAGTTCTACGCGCGTGCTGACAATCTAAATGAGTGGTTGAAAGAGGTACAAAAACGCCTAGGCAGCCTGTCACAACAATTGTCTGCCAGTGTCGGTCAGGAGCGGTTAAATACCGATCTTGCGGGCGATAGTGCGGCGCGGCAGTCAACACCAGCGCAATCCCAAATGCAGGTAAAAACCAGTTGGTGGCAGATTGACGATGTGTTTTACGAGGCGCGTGGCTCCACTTGGGCGCTACTGAATTTTATGAAGGCCATCGAAGTCGATTTTGCCGATGTATTGAAAAAGAAAAATGCCGAAGTGAGCCTGCGGCAGATTATTCGTGAGTTGGAGTCCACCCAACAAACCGTGTGGAGTCCCATTATCCTCAATGGCTCAGGTTTTGGATTTGTGGCTAATCACTCGTTAGTGATGGCTAACTATGTCTCTCGCGCTAATGCGGCGGTGATAGATTTAACCAATTTACTTTCACAGGGTTAAGTGATGAAAAAAACGTTGATGGCAATGGCGGTGTTGGGATCTCTAACGGCTACCTCTGTACCGGCCGCCACAGTGCTGGGATTTAAGGTCGGTGGCGATTATTGGAATGCGGATGCCAGTGGTACATTTGCAGAAAAAGGTCAGCCACAACAGGAATTTGGCTATGATTCTTCAGCGCGTTACAGTTTATGGCTGGCGATAGAACATCCAATTCCATTTTTGCCAAACCTGAAGATCCGCGAAAATCATCTGGAAGAAGATGGCACGTTAGCTGATGCCGATATGTCATTTAGTGGTATTCACTATACCGGCGAAACCTACACTAATGTTGATTTGGGAAATACCGATTTTATTGGCTATTACGAGCTGCTGGATAACGACATTCTGTCATTGGATGTGGGCGCCGCATATAAGAAGTTTGATGGCTCAATTCGTGTCTATCAGGGCAGTAAATCGGCGACTTTAGAGTTGAGTAAAGGGGTGTTTATGGGGTACGCCAATGCTGAACTTGGACTACCGGGCTCCGGGCTGTTTGCCTATGCAGACATTCTGACCGGCATTGATGAATCCAGTGTTTATGACTATCAGCTAGGGCTTGGTTGGCAGTTTGATGGGATAGCGTTGGATACCCGAATTCATGCGGGCTATCGTACTTTCAACTTTGATGTTAATGATTTTGATGGCGCCAGTGCTGACATGAAGTTTGATGGTGTTTTTGCCGGTGTTGAAGTGGTTTTTTAACACTACTAAAGTTATAAAAAAACCGCCAAATGGCGGTTTTTTTATATTCGGCGAGCTTACTGCTGCGGCTGTGCTTCAGCGGTCAGGCCATTGTTAATGCCAACGACATCGTTTTCATTCAATGTACCTGCGGCTTGTTTCAGCGCCATCACTGAGTTGATGTAGCTGTAACGAGCGCTGGCAAGCTGACGCTTGGCGTTATACAGCGTTCTGGTGCTGTTCAGTACGTCTACAATCGTACGTGTACCCACTTCAAACCCTGCTTGGGTAGCCTTGAGTGCACTTTCAGAAGAGATCACTGACTGTTCATAAGCCTTGATAGAACTGATGGCAGCGGCAACATCGTTGAAGTCGCTACGCACGCTCTTGATCACCTGACGGTGTGTCTGTTCCAGTGCTTGGCTGGCTTCGACATAAGCGAACTGTGCCTGTTTGACCTGAGACGTTACTTTGAAACCTTCAAAGATAGGGATGCTCAGATTCAACCCCACACTGCTCTGATCGTAGTCAGGTTGGCTAGCACCATTGGTGTTTTGATCCAGCCCTTTAGTGTAACCGGCACTCAAACTCACAGATGGCAGATGACCAGCTTTGCGCAGTGTAATTGTTTCTTGGGCAATATCCTTGGCAATTCTGTCTGTCAGCAATGACAGTGAACTATCTTCAGCAATTTTTTGCCATTCGTCAGTTTTACTTGGCGTTGGCATAGAAGCTGAAAAACGTTGGGTATCCAGTACTTTCAGATCTGAGTGATCTAGCCCGGTGATTTCACGCAATGCTTCGTAACTGTTGGTCAGTTCGTTCTTAGCTGAAATCACAGACGCTGTTGCTAAGTCATACTGGGCTTGTGCTTCATGGACATCGGTAATCGCGGTCAAACCAACGGCAAAACGCTGTTTGGTTTGTTCCAACTGCCGCTCAATCGCACGCTGTTCAGCAATCTGATAAGCGTAGGTATCGTTAGCCAACAACACGTTGAAATAAGCCGTGGTCACCCGAGTGATAAGGCTTTGCAGTGATGTTGCATAAATGGCATCAGCCTGAGAGGCGGCTTTTTCAGCCAGACTCAAACCGACCCAAGCGGAGTGATTATAGATCACTTGACTCAGAGAGACGCTACCGGTCAAACCCCGAGTATCATTACCTGGATCTAGCCATGCTTTATCATAACCGACGGAAGCACTGATACTTGGCAGCAATGGTGCACGGTTTTCTTCAATGGCTTCATAAAGCTGGTCGCGTTGCGCTTTAGCCTGCAAAACCACCGGATCATTAGTGAGTGCCTGCTGGTAAATCTGAAGCAAATCGTCGGCGTGCGCTGAATGTGCAGAAGCAGCGAGCGTTAACGCCGCGCATAAAGTGCGGATCTTGAATTTCATTAGCTGTCCTTATAGACAAACACCCTGTACAGGTGGTTTAACTTCGTTAGACTGTTAATGCCTTAAAAAGGCGGTTTGCGCTTCCCGACGCTTCCCGATACAGCAAAACTTGTTGGCAGAAATACTAAAAACCATCTGATTTCCAGTCAACTCCGAAGTGTAACAGATTTTATGAATTAATGATGCAGCTCAATTGTGACGAAAGATCTGTGGCAGTGGAGATAAGTTATGGCAGAAACGGAGCAATAATGAAATCTGAAAAATTCTCCAAAAATGATATTGAGGTTTTAGGCAAAAGAACACTTTATTCCGGCTTCTTTTCTATGGAAGAATACCGCTTCCGTCATCGCTTGTTTGCTGGTGGTTGGAGTGGTGAGGTGCGCCGCGAAGTATTTGAACGTGGGCATGCGGTAGTGGTATTACCCTACGATCCGCTGACAGATCTGGTCGTGCTGATCGAACAGTTGCGCTTCCCCGCGCTAATGACTACTGATTCACCTTGGTTGCTAGAATTGGTCGCCGGTATGATTGAGCACGGTGAAACCCCGGAGCAGGTAGCCCATCGAGAACTGCTGGAAGAAAGCGGCCTGCGGGCAAGTAGTATGCAACTGGTTAACAGTATTCTTTCCAGTCCGGGGGCTGTACCGAACGTTTTTATTTTTATTGGGCGGCAGTTGATGCCAGCCAGGCCAATGGGGTACATGGCTTAGCCTCCGAGCATGAAGATATTCGGGTGATGGTGTTACCCAGGCAGCAAGCTTATGCCATGACCACCGATGGGCGTATTGACAATGCGTCGACGGTTTTAGGGTTACAATGGTTGCAGCTTAATTACCAACAACTGATGGATTCGGATGCAAAAAATAAAAGATAAGTATCAACCGGATGTCAGCCGCTTTCTGGCGTTGTGTGGGCGTAATTACGCCCATATCGCCCGTTGGCTACCCGAAGATTGTCACACAGGTGCAAAGTGGCAAGTGGAAGGGAATTTTGGTTGTTTGGATGTCAGCTTATTGGAAAGCACGCCCTATACGCAGGTGGTGAGTATTTCGCGGCCAATGGCTGGCGCCACTATAGTGCCAGTGCCACAAGTTACTGTAAGAGTTTATCATGATGCTAAATTAGCAGAAGTGTTAAGCAGTCAACAGATTTCCCGACTGCAGCCAGTGTACGATTATCCAAATCTGCATATGCATCATCGGAATGAAAAGTATCAGGTTAACGCCTTTCTGGAGGAGTTGTTGAAAATCGACTGTCGTGCGCGCCTTGTTTGTCAGTCATAGTATTGGGTAATCAATGTGCTGAAAGAGGCTATCACTTATCGTATTCCAAAGGATCATAGCGTACGCATAGTGCAGATTACCGATCCTCACCTGTTTGCCGATGCGGAAGGGCATTTGTTGGGTGTCAACACTGCCAGTAGTTTTGAAGCGGTTATCAATACCATCAAGGCGCTCAGTTATCCGGCAGATCTGTTGCTGGCAACGGGCGATCTCAGCCAGGACTTTTCGGGCGAGTCCTATCACAATTTTGTTAAAGCTATCTCGCCGCTCAATCTCCCCTGTCATTACCTGCCGGGTAACCATGACGACCCGCGCATAATGCACCTGCATATGCAGGGAAAGCAGATTTTTGGCCAACGACGGATATTGGCGGGTAATTGGCAGATTATTTTGCTGGACTCGACCGTGCGGGGAAAGCCGGGCGGCCATTTGGCCGAAGAAGAGTTTGCCATCATTCGTAGTGCTATTGAGACTGCACCTGAATTGCACGTCTTACTGGTGATGCACCACAATCCGATAAAAGTGAACTGTGCCTGGCTCGATCAACACTGGATGGATAACGGTGATGAATTTTTGCAGCAGATGGCAACATTACCTCAGGTGAAAGGCATGCTGTGGGGGCATGTGCATCAGCAGCTTGATAGTCATTATCAAGGCGAGCATCAGCCAATTGCGTTGATGGCAACGCCGTCCACTTGCATCCAATTCAAACCGCAATCGCCCTATTTTGCACTGGACGTGCTGCAACCTGGCTACCGATTGCTGGAGTTGCGAGCAGATGGTAGCATGCTGACCAATGTGCACCGAATCCCCGGCGAGCGTTTTGCCCCAGATATTCAGGCGAGTGGCTACTGATCTGTTCCTCAGCGTGGCTGCCAGTGTGAGGAACTATGCTGCTCTACATTCACGGTTTTAACAGTTCTCCCGATTCCGATAAAGCGAGAGTGACCAAAGCGTATATGCAGCAACGGTTTCCTGAACTGCGTATTGAGGCGCCACAGTTGCCCAGTGCACCACAGCCTGCTATGGCCTTACTGCAAAATATTACGGAACAAGCGCTGGCCGCTGGCGAAAAACTGTGTGTTATCGGTTCATCACTCGGCGGCTATTTTGCCAGTTGGCTAGTTCAGCAGTATGGTGGACGAGCCGTGCTGGTTAATCCGGCAGTAAAGCCCTACGAATTATTTGAAGATTATCTCGGGCCTCAATTTAACCCTTATACCGGCGAACACTATCAACTGTTGCCGGAACATCAGCAACAGTTGCGGCAATATGATACACAGGTCATTCTCAATCCTGAGCGATTTTTGGTACTGTTACAAACCGCCGATGAAGTGTTGGATTATCGTCAGGCATTGGCGAAATACCATTGTTGTGAGATGCTGCTGGAAGCTGGCGGCAATCACAGCTTTATGGGCTATGGCGATAAGCTGGATGTGGTGAGTCGCTTTTTGTGCTTGCCTTGACAATCAGATCTGTGCGGCCCACGATGGCCGGAAAAATAAAAAAGTATACGCTATGACAAATCAATACACCTCCGATGCCATTGAAGTGCTGAACGGACTAGATCCGGTCAAACGTCGTCCTGGCATGTATACGGACACCACGCGGCCCAACCATTTGGGACAGGAAGTGATCGACAATAGTGTCGATGAAGCGTTGGCGGGATTTGCCAGTAAAATTGATGTGATTTTGCATCCAGACAACTCCCTGGAAGTCATCGATGATGGCCGTGGGATGCCGGTGGATATTCACCCAGAAGAAGGCATCCCAGGGGTTGAGTTGATCCTCACCAAACTGCATGCCGGTGGTAAATTTTCCAACAAAAACTATCAATTTTCCGGTGGGTTACACGGTGTAGGTATCTCAGTGGTCAATGCGCTGTCAAAGCGGGTTGAAGTCACCGTTCGCCGCGATGGTCAAGTCTATGATATTGCCTTTGAGCATGGCGATCGTGTTGAAGCTTTGCATGTCACTGGTAGCTGTGGGCGCCGTAATACCGGCACCCGTGTACAGTTCTGGCCAGAAGCGCAATATTTTGATTCTATTAATTATTCCATTAGCAAACTGACTCATTTGCTGCGTGCTAAAGCGGTGTTGTGTCCCGGTTTGCGCATTCGTTTTGTCAATAAACAGTCGGGTGAAGAACAAGAATGGTTCTATGAAGCCGGTCTTACCGATTACCTAAAAGATTCAATTAAAGATGCGCTTACATTACCGGAAGAGCCGTTTGTGGGCAGCATCAGCACTAAGATTGAAGCTGCCGATTGGGCCATTACCTGGTTGCCTGAAGGTGGCGAATGTCTCAATGAAAGTTATGTCAATTTGATCCCCACTCCGCTGGGCGGTACGCACGTGAACGGCTTTCGGCAAGGGTTGCTGGAATCCATGCGTGAGTTTTGCGAGTTTCGGAACCTGATCCCCCGTGGCGTGAAACTGAGCCCAGAGGATATTTGGGATAAAGCCTCATTTGTGCTGTCGGTCAAGATGCAAGACCCGCAGTTTGCTGGGCAAACCAAAGAGAAGCTGTCGAGCCGTCAATGTGCTGCTTTTGTGTCTGGCATTGTGCGTGATGCTTTTAGTCTATGGCTTAACAGCCACACTGACCAAGCCGAACTGTTAGCTGAAATGTGTATCAGCAATGCACAGAAACGCTTGAAATCCGCTAAGAAAATTGCCCGTAAGAAGGTCACCGCCGGGCCCGCATTACCAGGAAAACTGACGGACTGCACCAGCCAGGACAATCATCGTACAGAACTGTTTTTAGTGGAAGGTGACTCGGCCGGTGGTAGTGCTAAGCAAGCGCGGGATAAAGAGTTTCAAGCCATCATGCCGTTACGCGGTAAGATCCTTAATACCTGGGAAGTTGACGGTTCGCAGGTATTGGGCTCGCAAGAAGTGCACGACATTTCCGTGGCTATAGGTTGCGATCCAGACAGTGATGATATTTCTGAGTTACGCTACGACAAGATTTGCGTGTTGGCAGATGCCGACTCTGATGGTTTGCACATTGCGACCTTATTGTGCGCATTATTCTTAAAACATTTTAAAATCCTGGTTGAACAAGGACATATTCACATCGCGATGCCACCACTTTTCCGTATCGACATAGGTAAAGAGGTGCATTACGCACTGGATGAAGAAGAAAAACAAAGCATCCTCAGCCGTATTGCGGCAGATAACAAAAAAGGTAAAGTGCAGGTGACTCGATTCAAAGGGCTGGGTGAGATGAATCCACTGCAGCTTCGGGAAACCACGATGGATCCCAATACCCGTAGATTGGTACAACTGACGATTGATGATGTCGAGGAAACTGTGGCAATGATGGACATGTTGTTATCCAAAAAGCGGGCTGGCGATCGCAAGTCCTGGCTGGAGACTAAGGGAGATCTGGCCGAGTTTTGAGTGCACGAATGCCTGAAACCAAGAGCAAAGGCAAGGTTATGATGAATTTCTGTAACAGAATCGGCAGGAAGGCCGGTGCAGGTTTGTTACTGCTGGGAACTACTTTCGGCTACGGGACGGCTAATGCCGCTCAGTCAGTTATGATCACCGTTACCAAGGGCTTTGGCGTTTCCCTGTATGCCACCGAATTAGGTGATGCCAAACAGATTGCGGTCGGTGATCAAGGCACGCTATTTGTTGGCTCGCGCAAGAGTGGCACTATCACCGCGTTGGTTGACAGTAATAACGATGGCCGCGTGGATCGTCGCTATCTGATCGCAAAAAATATGGAATATCCAGAAGCCTTGGCATTTCATAATGGCGATCTATATGCCGCGCTGGATGATCGTATCGTCGTGTTTAACAATATTGAACAACGACTGAAGCGGCCAAGCCGACCCAAGGAAATTTATGATCGCCTGCCTGGTAAAGGCAGTAAGAGTACTCGTGGCATTAAATTTGGCCCTGATGGGCGGCTGTATATTTCAATCAGTGCGCCCTGCAATGTATGCGAACCTGTCGTGCCTTTTGGCAGCATCATTGCGCTGAATGTAAATACCGGTGAATCGCAGCAGATTGCGACTGGTATTCGTCAGGTAGTGGGTTTCGACTGGAATCCGCTCGATAACAAACTGTGGTTTGCTGACAGTAGCCGAGAATGGATGGGCGATAATATTCCGCCCGATGAGATTAATCGCATTGATGCCTCAGGTGAGCATTTCGGCTTTCCATATATACACGGTAAATCGATCAAAGAACCCGCTTATAACCAGCCGAAAAACCTCAAGATTGAGCTGCCTGTGTTTGAGCTGCCGGCACATGTCGCCCCCATGGGATTACTGTTTTATAACGGCACGCAATTCCCCAAAGAATACCAGCAGCAGATGCTGGTCGCAGAAAATGGTTCTTGGAACCGTTCCAGTAAAGTGGGTTACCAGATTGTGCTGTTAAAAATGGACGGCGATAAGGTGGTCAGCCGTTCTACCCTGGTGAGTTTTCTTGATGGAGAGTTCCCGGTGGCACGCCCTTACGGTTTGGCATTAGCTCCCGATGGCTCGGTGTATATTTCTGACGATCTAAAAGGCAACATCTATCGACTGTTTTATAAAGGCAATAGTGCAGATGAAGCTGATGAATAACAATCATAACTACGGTACAGGAAAACTATCATGAGCGATCCGTTGGCCCTGAGTATGGATGGCGTGGAACAGATCCCAATGCGGCGTTTCACAGAAGATGCCTATCTCAATTACTCCATGTACGTCATTATGGACCGCGCCCTGCCTCATATAGGTGATGGCCTTAAACCAGTGCAGCGGCGCATTATCTACGCGATGAGCGAACTGGGGCTGTCTGCCACTGCTAAATATAAGAAGTCTGCTCGTACTGTGGGTGATGTTCTGGGTAAATATCATCCTCACGGTGATGGTGCCTGCTATGAAGCCATGGTGCTGATGGCGCAGCCGTTTACTTATCGTTATCCGCTGGTGGACGGGCAGGGGAACTGGGGCGCGCCGGATGATCCTAAATCCTTCGCCGCGATGCGTTACACCGAGGCGCGCTTGTCGCGCTTTTCAGAAGTGCTGCTCAGTGAATTGGGTCAAGGCACTGTGGATTGGGGCAGCAATTTTGACGGAACACTGAAAGAACCCTTGGTGTTACCCGCGCGTCTGCCACATATTCTGCTAAATGGCATTACCGGTATTGCGGTGGGCATGGCCACCGATATTCCGCCCCATAATGCTCGCGAATTGGCCTTGGCTTGTATTGAACTACTGGACAATCCCGCCGCCGATCTGCCGCGGTTGATGGAGTTTGTTCCCGGCCCCGACTACCCGACCGCCGCTGAAATTATCACTCCGCCGGATGAGATTAGTAAAATCTACGAATCTGGTCGTGGCAGTATCAAAGCCCGCGCCGTATACGTTGTGGAAGATGGTGAAATCGTGGTGACCGCATTGCCGCATCAGTCCAGTTCCAGCAAAGTGCTGGAACAGATAGCGGCGCAGATGCAAGCCAAGAAACTGCCGATGGTGACCGATCTGCGTGATGAATCGGATCATGAAAATCCGGTACGACTGGTCATTGTGCCACGTTCAAACCGGGTGGACTGTGCACAACTGATGGCACATCTGTTTGCCACTACCGATCTGGAAAAAAGCTACCGTATCAATCTTAACGTCTTAGGATTGGATGGCCGGCCACAGGTGAAGGGCCTGAAGCAACTGCTGACGGAATGGTTGACTTTCCGTACCGCCACTGTTCGTCGACGTCTGGAATTTCGTTTAGATAAAGTTTTGTCCAGACTGCATATTCTCGAAGCCTTGATGATCGCCTTCCTCAATATTGATGAAGTCATTGAGATCATTCGCTTTCACGAGGAACCCAAAGCAGAATTGATGCGCCGTTTCAGCCTCAGTGATAAACAGGCAGAAGCCATTCTGGAATTGAAACTGCGGCATTTGGCCAAACTCGAAGAGATGAAAATTCGTGCCGAACAGGACGAATTGGAAAAAGAGCGCGAACATCTGCAACTGTTGCTGAGTTCAGAACGTCGTCTCAAGACTTTGATCAAGAAAGAGTTGCAAGCCGATGCTGATACTTACGGTGATGACCGACGTTCACCGCTGGTGGTGCGTGCAGAATCCAAAGCCTTGTCTGAACAGGAGTTGGTTCCTACCGAGTCTGTTACCGTCATTCTTTCGGAAAAGGGCTGGGTGCGTTGCGCCAAAGGCCACGACATCGATGCCGCCGGGCTCTCCTATAAAGCTGGCGATAATTTCCTGTGTGCAGCTATGGGGCGTAGCAATCAGCAGTCAGTGTTTATTGACAGTGCTGGCCGAGCGTTTTCTACCGAGACCCATACCTTGCCCTCTGCCCGCAGCCAAGGTGAGCCTATCACCACCCGCTTTAATTTAGTGCCGGGTGAAACCATGGAACATGTACTGCTCGGTGATGATGACAACAAGTTCCTCCTTGCCAGTGATGCTGGCTATGGATTTATTTGTGAATTCAAGGAGATGGTTTCACGTAATAAAGCGGGTAAAGCGTTATTGAGTTTGCCTGCTAATGCCAAGGTATTAACTCCGCAACGTCTGGAAAGCGGTGTGGATTATTCTATCCTGGCCATTACCAACGAAGGACGAATGTTGTTGTTCTCGGTAGATGCGCTGCCACAACTGGCTAAAGGGAAGGGAAACAAGATTATCGGTATTCCCTCAGAGCGAGCAAAACTGCGGGAAGAACTGTTGACGCATCTGTCTCTGGTGCCACAGGGCGCTAGCGTGACCTTGTGGGCTGGCAAACGTAAGTTGACATTGAAGAGCAGCGATTTGGAATATTATCGTGGTGAACGTGGGCGCCGTGGTGCCAAATTGCCAAGAGGATTACAGCGGGTAGACAGTGTTGATATCAATCAGGATGCACCAGTGGAAGATCCCAGTAGCGATGTTCCGCTAGAGAATGACTGAAACATAACGAAAAGCCGCATTCTCTGCGGCTTTTTCATTACTAAGAATTGACGTCAAGCGACTTCGTAGTAGTTAGGTTCTAGATCTAGTTGCTGTTGGATGATCTGCATTGCCATACGGCTACACTTACCGCACTGATCACCAACACCTAAACGCTGGCGAACTTCTTTAAGGCTGGTATCTCCTTGGCTGACGGCCTGTCTGATCTGAGTATCCGTAATGGCGTGGCACAGACAAACGTACATAACTGCTGAACTCCGGAAGCACTGAAGAGTGGAATTGCTTTTATTATAAATAAAAATAGTTATCAATAACAATACTGTTTGTTTAAATTTCAAACTAGATCACGTCAGGTTATCAAATTTACATAAAATTCATTATGTTACAGTTGCTGTTGTTATCAGGAATCGCATTACCGCCAGCAATATTAGTAGCCGCGATTGAAATCAACTAGGTATTGCAGTGGTTGCTGGCACCGCCAACGCTGGTAGTTATCGGCAAAAATTTGCACCACTTGTTTTGGAAAGCTCGGTGCCGAAATATGCGGTGTAATGATTGCGTTGTTCTGCCGCCATAAGTCGTGATTGGCTGGCAGCGGCTCTTGTGGAAATACATCCAGGATAGCGGTGACATCAGGACGGCTGAGTAGCAATTCATGCAATGCAAGTAAGTTGATAGCACTGCCTCTGCCGATATTAAACAGTAATGCGCCTTGTTTCAGGCAATTAAGGCGTTCTGCACTGAGTATTTCCGTGGTGGCAGCCGATGCTGGCAAGGTATTGACGACCACATCGGCGTCTGCCAACGCTTGTGCTAGCTCAATTTCACTAATGATTTGATGGAACGATGCTGTTGGGCGACCACTGCGATTCATGCCGATGGTTTTCATACCGAAATGTTGCGCGGTGGTGGCAATGTGACTGCCGATAGACCCGGTGCCTAACAGCAACATGGTTTGGTTCTGCAAACTCCGATATGCCGCCGGTGCCCATAACCCTTGCTGCTGTTGCTCTCGGTACAACTGCTGTTGCCGACAGTGTGCTAACAGATAACCAAAAACGTATTCACTCATCAATGGGCCAAAAATCCCTTTGATATTGCTCAGTTGATAATCTTGACGACTCTTGGACGTAAGCAATTTATCCACCCCGGCAAAAGTCGATTGCAGCCACTGCAGTTTGTGGGCGAGAGGTAATAACGGCGCTGCTAGCGCAGGTTCGGCTAACCAGATATCAGCTTCGCAAATTGCGGTAGGCGCGTCATCCAGTAACATCAGCTCCGGTAATGCCAGTTGTTGCAGTAATGTCTGATAGTGGCAATTTTCACGGGTAAGCAACAGTAACTTGTGAACCATTTCTGATACCTATATGCTGGCAACCATCTACGACCAGAGCTTGTTATAAGATGCATTATCTTGTTGAATATTTAACCAAACTTGGCGCTATGCTGCATCCTTGGCTGAGCGAAATTGCCACCGCTATGGTTGCATGTATCGTGCTGGTGTTTGGTGCCGATGTAAACCGTTGGTTGCGGCGTCAGCTAGGTGCCCGCAACTTTGTTGTGCGCACGCTGATTTTCATTGTGCTTAACGCGTTTGGCTACGGCATGTTAATTGTTGTTGCTAGTCCTTGGCTTGCCAGACAATTGGCCCACATGCCAGCGATGTGGATGTTTTTACTGGTGGTTGCCACCTTCATTGTGGTGGGGAGTTGGGCGCAGCGTAATAACCAAAGCTGAGTTTACTCAAACCAATCGCTGTAATTCTCTGCGCCAGTCTCCGCAAGGACTTGCTTGGCCTTATCCGGAAAATTACTGAAAATGCCATCCACACCAAGCTGTCTAAGTGCGCGAATATCCTCTACATCATCAACGGTATAAACATGTATCTTTAGACCGCGCCTATGAGTGTCGGTGACCAGTTGATGACTGATAAAGTTGATATCCACATGCAGTGCCACAGCGTCTAAGGCACTGGCGCAGGCCGCCAGATCTTCAGGAATACTGGCCAGCAATGGTGCAACATGGGCCTCTGGATACTGTAACTTTACCTGGCGTAGGTAAGGGTGGTTGAAGGAGGAAACCAATAATTGTTCAGGACGATATCCGAGCTCGTTAAGATACTGAGGATATTGCGCCAGAAATGGTGCCACACAACCAATCCCTTTCAATTCAATATTGACCAACAAACGGCGATTCAGCGCTTGTAGCACTTGTTTGAGTGTCGGGATCGGTTCACCGCCTACGCGTAACTCGGCAATCTCTTGCAGTGTTTTACGGTGGATGAGGCCACTGCCACTACTTTTGTGAGCCAACTGCCGGTCATGAAACACCAGCAGCTCACCTTCCACATTATGTACATCCAGCTCTACCGCATCGGCACCTAGCTCTGCTGCTAACATCATCGCCTTGAGGGTGTTTTCTGGCGCATAGCCACTGGCACCACGATGTGCAAAAACCAACATATTAGCCTCTCACAACCACATCAGCCTTTTATAGTGATGTCGATAGCCCCAACATCACAGTACTTCCGCTCAGATTTCAGTGCTGTCAGCAATCTTGGCAAATGCTGCTCCCATACGGGTAACTGCTTCTGCTTCAACACCTTCGGCAAATTCTGCTAGTGCATCTTTGGCAAACAGCAACACCACTGTGCTACCGAGTTTAAAACGCCCCATCTCTTCGCCCTTACGCAGGGTGATGGCTTCGTCGCCCTGAGTGTCATAATCCCAGACGAACACCTTATCACCGGCCGGTGGTGTAACCGTGCCAGCCCAGATGGTCTCAATACTAGCGACTATGGTAGCACCTACCAGCACCATCGCCATCGGGCCAATGCGAGTTTCAAAAATTGCGACCACCCGTTCATTGCGGGCAAACAGCCCTGGCACATGGCGGGCGGTCAGTGGATTGACGGAAAACAGTTCACCGGGAACATAGATCATCTTTGACAGCACGCCATCAATCGGCATGTGAATGCGATGATAATCCTTGGGGGCAAGATAAATGGTCGCGAAGTCTCCGCCGTCAAAACGGGCGGCAACTGCATCTTTCCCCCAGCAAGGCTAGCGCGCTGTAGTCGTGTCCCTTAGCCTGAATGATCCTGCCATCGACAATGGCGCCACATTGGCTAACGGTGCCGTCTACCGGATGGGCCAGATACTGTGGGTCATCACACAGTGGCCGGACTCCCGCTGTTAACGCTCGGGTAAAGAATGCATTGAAACTGCGGTAATCTTCGGCATCAGTAATCTGCGCTTCGGCCATATTGATGCCGTAATGTTTGATAAACCAGCGAATGGCGCTAGTTGTCAACGCACCTGCTTCCGCAGCCGCCAATTTGCCAACCACTCTTGAAAGTAGATGTTTGGGCAACAGGTATTGCAGTGCAATCTTCAGTTTGTCCAAGGTATAGTTCCTTCTTTACGAGGTTTAAAAATCATCGACACCAGCGCGGAACTGGCGTGCATGACGCTGTTCATCAAGACTGGCAATAATCCGGTGGTAGTTGTTAAAACGCTCCCGGGCGATTTTGCCCTGCTCGACGGCTTCTCGCAATCGGCAGCCGGGGTCGTCCAGATGTTTACAATCGCGGAATTTACAGCCGCCGAGATAATCACGAAATTCCACAAAGCACCAGCTAACGCGCTCGGCATTAAGATGCCACAGGGCAAATTCCCGGACACCGGGAGAATCAATCAGATCGCCACCTGATGGCAGGTGCAATAGTTTTGATGTTGTCGTGGTATGTTGACCCAGCCCAGAGTTGTCTGACACATCGCCAATCAGCAGCTGAGCATTGGGTAACACCGCATTGATCAGTGACGATTTCCCCACGCCTGACTGGCCGGTAAAGATGCTGACCTTGTCATCCAGCAAAGCTTTTAACTCTTCAATGCCAGCGCCAGTGCGGCCACTGGCTTCATACACATGGTAACCAATAGCGCGATACTGCTCTAACGCTTTATCAATTGCGGGAGCCTGTTCTTCCGTCAGCAAGTCAATCTTGTTGAGCACTATCACCGGCGGAATACCACAATCTTCAGCGGCAACTAGGTAACGGTCAATGATCTGGCTGGAAAATGCTGGGACGACGGAAGAGACAATCAGGATCTGATCAATATTAGCCGCCACCACTTTCACACCGTCATAAAGATCGGGGCGGGTAAGGCTAGAGTGGCGCTCATGCACGGCTTCCACGATCCCTGGAATTGTGTGATTAGCATCAATCGCTTGGCGAAAAACCACCTTGTCACCACACACCAAACTGCCAATAGTACGGCGCAGGTTACAGCGTACGAGCTCACCGCTGTCTGTTTCCACATCAGCATGTTGGCCAAAGCGCGATATTACCGTGCCTTCCTGTTCTGGCCCCAGCAGATTATCCTGTAATTCAGTGGCTGTAGTCTCAGTGCTATTGCCGCGTTGCAAACGTTTTTCATGATTTGCTTTCATACGGCGCAACTGGCCATGGGTCAGCTTCTTTTTGCTCACGGATACCTTGGTTTGTTGACTGGCTTAAAAAAGCAGTATGATACACGGTCTTGAATAAAAAAGCCTGAATATGGCAGCTGGGAGAAGGGTGCACTATGGCAGCCAATGCAGAAAACCTCATCTGGGTAGACTTGGAAATGACCGGATTGGAACCGGAAACCGACCGAGTGATTGAAATTGCCACCTTGGTGACGGATAAAGAGTTAAATATTGTGGGGGAAGGCCCGGTGATAGCCATTCATCAGCGTGATGAAGTGCTCGCTGCTATGGATGACTGGAATCAGCAACATCATGGCGAATCTGGCTTGATCGCCAGGGTGCAGGCCAGCCACTACAGTGAACAGGATGCCATTCGTGAAACGATTGCATTTTTGCAGCAGTATGTGCCGCAAGGTGTGTCTCCCATGTGTGGCAACAGCATAGGTCAGGATCGGCGCTTCCTGAACAAATACATGCCAGAGCTGGAAAACTATTTCCACTACCGCAATATTGACGTCAGTACCATCAAAGAGCTGGTACGGCGCTGGCAGCCGGAAATTATGAAAGATTTCAAAAAGCAAAATACCCATCAGGCACTACAGGATATTCAGGAGTCTATCGCCGAGTTAAAGTTTTATCGGCAACGGGTATTTAAAATTTGAGCGTTTGACAGATAATTATGGTCAGGGGGTTGCAGGGGTAGAAATTTGCCTATAATGCGGCCTCACCTTCCTGCTGGTTCACAAACCTGTAGGAATGCGGTGCGACATTAGCTCAGTTGGTAGAGCGATACCTTGCCAAGGTATAGGTCACCGGTTCGAACCCGGTATGTCGCTCCAACTCCCGAATAGTGTTACTGTTTTGACAGTAGATGCGACATTAGCTCAGTTGGTAGAGCGATACCTTGCCAAGGTATAGGTCACCGGTTCGAACCCGGTATGTCGCTCCAAGTTCGGGTGCTTTTCTCTTTGCGACATTAGCTCAGTTGGTAGAGCGATACCTTGCCAAGGTATAGGTCACCGGTTCGAACCCGGTATGTCGCTCCAATCTTCCCTTTCTAGCCCGATTTAGCTAGCCATGGCAGCGGCAATAGCAATTGCTTATTCGCTGTATATATTGGCTTTTCTTTTTTAGCAGATGATACTGGTGCAGAACTGCCACGCCTGTGTTCTGGAATGATGGCACGGATTTCGTGATCCACCGCAGGTTTATTGCATAATTACTAATATACGGCTGACCGTTACTTGTAAATTATGACACCAGTCATGTATTCAGTGGGCGTTTGCTTTCATAATGAACACAATTCGAATCAACCTCAGCAAATCGCTACCAAAATGGAGGGTGCCGGATGCGTATCCAACAACTGCGTGAACTTCTGGATTATGTCGCTGAATGCCGTCTTGACATGGCCAAGATGTATCACAGATTACACAATCAGGCTGATTCTTCCCGGGCGAAACTGGTGCTGGAATATTTTGAAAAACACCAGAAAGATGTGGCCCAGCATCTGGAAGACTATATCGACGCGGCACCGTCAAAGATTTTGGATGCCTGGTATAAAGATTTCGTGTTTGAAGATTTTAAAAAGCGTTGTCAGGATGTGATGTTGCCCGCCAACATGAGTGAAGATGATGTGCTTGAGCTACATCTGGAACTCGACAATGCTTTGATTGCCTTGCTTGAGAAAACCGCTGCTTCTTCTACTTCAACGGAAGTAAAAAGTGCGCTGGAAGACCTAGTGCGGGTGGAGAAAATTCATCAACACCGTTTGGTTCACAGCACTATCAGAATGGAAGACATTTAAGTTTAAATGCTTACCGCTGGTAAATAGCATTTTGTCACGCCCGGTTATATTGCCGGGCTTTTTTATGGTAATAGCACGATCTTCTGATATAGGTCATAAACCGCTGATGACAGGGTTGCTAGTCTGGTTAAGATAGCAACAGCAATAAGCTGAGAGAGCGTATAATCTCGGCAATGCAGGGCGTTTCGGAGAATAGCAATGGCACAGGACTTGTCGCAATTACCTTCCCATTTGTATAGCGCCGCGGCGGTCAGACAGGCGGAATTTGCCTGGGTTGCTGCGGGTGAAGGGCAGCTTTATCAACTGGTTGAGCGTGCCGGTAAAGCGGCTTTTGAACTGCTCAAGCAACATCTTAAATTAACTCAGAAAGTGCTGGTCGTTGCTGGACAAGGTAACAATGGCGCTGATGCGCTGGTGTGTATGCGGCATCTGCTGCAAGCTGGCGTTGATACTGCGCTACTGCTACATCCTGCCAGCAAGCCTACCGCAGAATGGCAGCTAGCTTGGCAGCAATTACAGGCATTTGAGTTCGCCCAGGTTAGTGCAGACAACTGGCCGCAAGCCGATATCATAGTCGATGGTTTGCTGGGAACCGGTGTGCGTGGCGAACTGCGACCACAGGTCGCCGCGCTGATCGAGCACATCAATCGTAGTCAAGCTTGGGTACTTAGTCTGGACTTACCTTCTGGCATTGTGGCCGATACCGGCGCTGCCACCAGTACCGCGGTCATGGCGGATATCACCCTTATTATGGGCGCGCTCAAACAAGGTTTGCTTACCGGGCGCGCCCGTCATTGTTGCGGTGAGTTGTCGTTTGCCGATATCGGTCTGACACCCTACTTGCCCGAATCTAAGGTGTTGCGGGTGGATCGTCATTTTCTCTCAGCCTGCTTTAAAGCGCGGCCACGCGACAGTCATAAAGGACAGTCAGGTAAGGTGACCGTTATCGGCGGCGATCACGGCATGGCGGGCGCTATTCGTTTGGCTGGTGAAGCCTGTTTGCGAGCGGGTGCCGGTCTGGTGACTGTGATTAGCCGTCCTGAGCATCAGTTGACGATCAACGATGGCCGCCCAGAACTGATGTTCCGTGGCTGTGAACTGGTTGATATGGAAGTCTATCAGCGTCTTGGTTGGGCTGATGTGTTAGTGTTGGGGCCAGGTCTTGGGCGTCAGGACTGGGGTTATAACCTTTTCAAAGCGGTGGGTTTGACAGATAAACGCGCGGTTGTGGATGCGGATGCACTCAACTTGCTTAGCAGTGAACCGGAACAGCAACCTAAGTGGGTGTTGACACCTCACCCCGGGGAAGCAGCTCGGTTACTCGGCTGTGATGGTCAAACCGTTGAGGCCGATAGATTTGCCGCTGTACGTGAATTGCAGCAAAAATATGGTGGTACCGTACTGCTGAAAGGTGCCGGCACACTGATCTGTGATGGCGAAATGTTGTACGTGGCGCCAGTGGGCAATCCTGGCCTTGCCAGTGGTGGGTGTGGCGATGTGTTATCTGGTATAATCGGCGCGCTGATGGCGCAAGGATTGGATAACTGCCGGGCAACGGTTGCCGGTGTCGTGGTGCATGGTGAGGCAGCAGATCTCGCCGCCCGCGATGGTGAACGTGGGATGCTCGCAAGTGATTTGATGCCTTGGATCCGCCGTCTGGTGAATACTGAATAACATGGGCCTATTGGCCCTTAGCTTGGATCCCTGAGAGAATGACAACCCAGCAATCATTGATTTTGCACCTTAATGATGAACAACAAACCGTGGCTTTAGGGCAGCATCTGGCGGGATTATTGGTACCGCCTCTCGTCATTTATCTCACTGGTGAGCTGGGGGCTGGTAAAACAACATTCAGTCGTGGGTTGATCCAGGGGCTCGGCCATAAAGGCAATGTAAAAAGCCCGACCTACACATTAGTTGAGCCTTATGAGCTAGCACATGTGGATGTCTATCACTTCGATCTGTATCGGCTGAGTTCGGCTGAAGAATTGGAGTACATGGGGATCCGCGATTATTTCAACGACCGCAGTGTGTGCATTGTTGAGTGGCCAGAACGGGGTATTGGTTGTTTGCCGCCAGCAGATATACAGCTGCATATTAAGTATGTTAATACTGAGCGTGAAGTTGTCATCAGCGCCTGCTCGGATTCCGGAAGGATGCTATTAGAAAAATTACAGAATGATGCCTAGAACTAATAACATCTTATTAAAATACATAGTTTTTTTCCTATTTTTTACGGTGGTTTTTCCTGCCGCGGCGGCCAATACCCTCAATAGTGTGCGGATCTGGGCGGCACCAGATTCTACGCGAGTGGTATTTGATCTTGCGGCGAAACCTCGATACGACTCTTTTACCCTGAAAAGTCCTGAACGTCTGGTGATTGATCTCAGCGATACCCGTGGCGCCAAGTCAATCCTCGAAAAGCTCAGCAATAACAGCAAACTGGTGAAACGTGTTCGTTTCAGTTCGCCGCCGGCAAAAGGCACATTACGCTTGGTGGTCGATCTGAACCAACCGGCGAAAGCAAACATGTTTTCCTTGCCCCCACTGGCCCCTATGGCGATCGGCTGGTGGTGGACTTTGAACAAGGCGGTTCCAGTAGCATCGCCCGTGAAGTGGATAATCGGGCCGAAGGCGATCGGGATGTTATCATCGCCGTAGACGCGGGACATGGCGGCGATGATCCCGGTTCGATCGGCCCATCTGGTACCTATGAAAAAATAGTGGCGCTACAGATTGCGAATCGCGTTGCTGCCAAATTGAATACGGTTGCAGGGATCAAGGCCGTGCGTATTCGCGCGGGCGATTACTTTGTGGAACTCAATCGGCGTTCAGAACTGGCTCGTGAAGCTAAAGCCGATCTGCTGGTGTCGATTCACGCCGATGCTTTTACCTCACCGCAGCCTCGGGGCTCATCGGTGTGGGTGTTATCCAACCGCCGGGCTAACAGTGAGATGGGACGTTTGCTGGAGCAAAGCGAGAAGGTGTCCGATCTGCTCGGTGGCGTTGGTGAAATCGTCCAAAATACCGATAACGAACAGTATTTGATGCGGACATTGATCGATATGTCAATGGATAATTCCCGCTCTACCGGCTATCGAGTCGCCAGTAATATTCTGAATGATTTGGGAAAAGTCACCCGCTTACATAAACGGAGTCCAGAATATGCCAGTCTGGCGGTACTGAAGGCGCCAGATATTCCATCACTGCTGGTGGAGACCGGATTTATCTCTAATCCGACCGAAGAAAAACTGCTAAAAAGTCCGAAACATCAGGAACAACTGGCTGATGCCGTGGCGCAGGGTATCCGCCAGTATTTTGAGAGTTACCCACCGGAAGGTACTTTGCTGGCAAAACGCGGCAATATCAAACATAAGGTGGCCAGTGGCGAGTCTTTATCCATTATTGCGCAGCGCTATCAGGTGTCAGTGGCGGCGATTAAGAAAGCCAATAATCTTAAATCTGACGTTGTGCGTATCGGTCAGCAGTTGATCATTCCCAGAGCCTGAGGTTGACATGGCTATTCAGATATTACCGCCACAATTGGCTAACCAGATTGCGGCCGGTGAAGTGGTGGAGCGTCCGGCTTCGGTGGTTAAAGAGTTAGTGGAAAACTGTCTTGATGCTGGCGCTACCCGCATCGATATTGAGATTGAGAAAGGCGGTGCCAAGCTGATCCGTATCCAAGATAACGGCTGTGGCATTGCACAAAGTGATTTACCTTTGGCGCTGTCGCGGCATGCCACCTCAAAGCTACATACACTGGATGATCTGGAAGCCATTCTCAGCTTTGGTTTTCGCGGCGAGGCGCTGGCCAGCATCAGTTCTGTTTCGCGCTTGACGCTGACATCCCGTACTGAAGAACAGTCTGAAGCCTGGATGGCCTACGCTGAAGGTTCTGAAATGGCGGTGAAACTGCAACCTGCTGCGCATCCAGTGGGCACCACGATGGAAGTGGCCGATCTATTTTTCAATACGCCTGCTCGTCGACGTTTTTTAAAGAGTGATAAAACCGAATTTACCCATATTGATGAATGGCTGAAACGCATGGCGTTAGTGCGTCCAGATATTCAGTTGACCCTTAAACATAATGGCAAGCAGGTACGGCATTATCGTCCAGCCAATACTGATAACCAGTTTCTGCAACGTTTAACCCAGGTCACTGGCCGCAGTTTTGCTGAGCAAGCCGTCAAGGTTGAATGCCATCATGACGATCTGTACCTGAGTGGTTATCTGCAATCCCCCAGCAGCGAGAACCCCAAGATACCCATTATTTTTATGTGAATGGGCGTTTGGTTCGTGATCGGCTGGTCAACCACGCCGTGCGGCAGGCGTTTGCTGATCTCGATGAGATAGAGCAACCCGGTTATGTGCTGATGTTGCAGCTAGATCCCCATCAGGTCGATGTGAATGTACATCCAGCCAAGCACGAAGTCCGTTTCCATCAGGCACGTTATGTACACGATTTTATTTTGCAGGCACTCACGTCTGCACTGGAACAATCAGCGGCATTGTTGCCAGCAGATCCATTTCCCATTAAGCCGCAATTAAGCGAGAATCCGTATAGTGAACCGCCCCAGGAATTGGCGGCGCAACGCAGTAATCACAAGGGTTACGCGCCTTCTCAACCGGCGGTTTCAACAGCAAGTGCGACATATGCCGGGGCTGGGAAAGTTGCGGCTACGTCAGCCACACCGTCTAAAGCGGCGTTACACAGTTATGGTGCCTTGTTAAGCACTCCTGGGCAGGTCAATGACGTCTCAGAAGTCGCTGCGGCAATGCCGCCGCTGTTGGATGGTGAATTCTGGGTATTGACTGATGCAGGTAATCTGTTGTTGTTGCCGGTAAAGCCAGTGGCTCAGCAGCTTAAATTTCAGCAAATAGCGGATAAGTTGCCGCAAGGATTACCTTCACAACCATTATTGATGCCTGTTGCAATCGATGCCGTCAATGAATGGAAAGCATTATTACAGGAACAGGAGGCGTTACTGAGACGCTTGGGGTTAGAGCTCAATATTCGCTATCAACAGTTGATAATCAAAAAAGTACCCCCATATCTCAGAGACACCCAACTGGCGAAGTTGCTGCCGGAATTGTTGCAGTGGTTACAGCAAGGCGTTCCAGAAGATAGCGAATTAGCGCAATGGTTGGCCACAAAGAGTACGCAAGGTTTTGTTTCCGCACCGGCTATCTGGCAAGTGCTGGAGATGTTAGACGAAGCCTCTAAGGCACAGATTTATAAGTTAGCTAAGGTATTGCCTTGGCGTAAATGGTTGGAACAGTAGCGTGAGTGAGACGGCATTACCCAGAGTAATTACCTTAATGGGGCCGACAGCGTCCGGAAAAACGGCGTTGGCGCTAGCGCTGGCAGAGCAGCATAACTGTGAAATCATTTCTGTCGATTCTGCCCTGATTTATCGGCAGATGGACATAGGTACGGCGAAACCCTCAGCAGCAGAACTACAGCGGGCACCGCACCGTTTGATTGATATTTTAGATCCGTTGCAAAGCTATTCCGCGGCGGATTTTCGCGCAGATTGTCTGCGTGAGATTGAAGCGATTCTGGCAAAAGGAAAACGCCACTGCTTGTGGGCGGCACTATGATGTATTTCAAATCTCTTTTGGAAGGATTATCGCCGTTACCTGGGGCTGACGACCAAGTGCGGGCTGAGATTGCCGCAGACGTTGCCAGCAAAGGCTGGTTGGCATTGCACCAAGAGCTGACCAAAATAGATCCAGTGGCCGCTGCGCGGATCCATCCGAACGATCCGCAGCGCTTGTCACGCGCATTAGAGGTTTACCGTATTAGTGGTAAGACCTTGACTGAACTGACACAGATAAAAGGCGATGCGTTGCCTTATGACATCGTGCAATTTGCGGTGGCGCCTGCCCAGCGGGCGCAGCTACATCAAAACATCGTCTGGCGCTTTGAACAGATGTTAGCCGCTGGATTTATCGATGAAGTGATTAAGTTAAAAGCTCGGGGCGATCTGCATCTGGATTTGCCATCGATGCGATGTGTCGGATATCGCCAATGCTGGCAATATCTTGACGGTGATTATGATTACACCGCTATGGTAGAAAAAGCCATTGCCGCCACTAGGCAATTGGCTAAGCGTCAATTAACATGGTTGCGGGGTGGCCCGGGCTGAATTGGCTGGAAAGCGGTGCAGCGGGAAATTTAGTTACACTTATACGTCAATGCCGCTAGCTTAATGGCCCTTGCTGTATAATACTAAAACTAAATAAGAAAGTGTCATTGTTGGATTAATATATATAAAGCAAAAAGGAAATAAAAAATGGCTAAGGGGCAATCTTTACAAGACCCATTTTTGAACGCGTTACGCCGTGAGCGTGTTCCGGTTTCAATCTATCTGGTTAACGGCATTAAGTTGCAGGGGCAGGTAGAGTCTTTCGATCAATTTGTCATTCTGCTGAAAAACACTGTAAGTCAGATGGTGTACAAGCACGCTATTTCAACAGTGGTGCCTTCCCGTCCTTTTAATATGGGGAGTGGTCATCAAGGCGGGCAAGCTGGTTATAGCGCCAGCGGCACTGATGACAGCAGTAGCGAGCAGTAATAGCGAGGGGTTGCTTCTTGTTTGAACGCTATGAAGCGGGGAAACTGCCGTTCTGGTGCATATCGAGTTTACCGATGAAGATAGTCGGGAAGATTTGCTGGAACTGCAGTTACTGGTGGAGTCCGCCGGCGCTCGGTCGGTTGGGGTGATCACTGGGAGCAGGAAAGCACCCGATCGCAAATATTTTGTAGGGACCGGCAAAGCCGAGGAACTCGCCGCGATGGTGGCGGCGACTGGTGCGAATGTGGTGATTTTTAACCATGCACTTAGCCCGGCTCAAGAGCGCAATCTGGAAATGTTGTGCCAGTGCCGTGTGTTGGATCGCACCACACTAATCTTGGACATTTTTGCCCAACGTGCCCGTACCCACGAAGGTAAGTTGCAAGTGGAGCTAGCGCAATTGCGCCACATGTCAACGCGCTTGGTACGTGGCTGGACCCACCTTGAACGGCAAAAAGGGGGATCGGTCTGCGTGGTCCCGGCGAAACCCAGTTGGAAACCGACCGTCGTTTGCTGCGTGGTCGTATCAAGTATATCAATCGCCGCCTGGAAAAAGTGGATAAGCAACGTGAGCAAAGCCGTCGTTCCCGACAGCGAAGCGATCTTGCCACGGTTTCGTTGGTGGGCTATACCAACGCGGGTAAATCTACACTTTTCAATATGTTGACTGAGTCTACTGTGTATGCAGCAGACCAGTTATTTGCAACGTTAGATCCAACATTACGTAAACTGGAACTGCAACATGGCGCAGTATTTTTAGCGGATACCGTGGGGTTTATCCGCCATCTGCCTCATGAGCTGGTGGCCGCATTTAAAGCAACATTGCAGGAAACGCGGCAAGCAGATTTATTGTTGCACGTTGTGGACTGTGCCGATGCCAACATGGATGACAATTTTGCCCAGGTACAGGACGTCTTGCATGAAATTGATGCCGATAAAATTCCACAACTGGTTGTTTGTAATAAGATTGATTTGCTGGAAGAGGTAGAACCCAAAATAGATACTGATGCTGAAGGCCGCCCCTATCGGGTCTGGATTTCGGCACAAAAAGGCGTGGGACTGGATCTGTTGAAGCAGGCAATTGAGCAGATCACTGGTAACGCTATTATCAGTGCAACGCTGAAAATCCCCGCCGCGAAAGGCCATTATCTTGGCCAATTTTATAACCTGGACGCGATACAGCAGAAATCGTATGACGACTTGGGGAACTGTATTTTGTCCGTGCGTTTGCCTGAAGCGGATTGGCAGCGGCTTATCAAACAGAGTGAAGGCGAGATCATGCGTTTGGTCTACATTCCTGAAGAAGATAATGTTGTCTGTTAATATTCTCTTTAATTCATCCTTTAACGGAGTATTAAATGGCTTGGAATGAGCCCGGTAACAAGGGTAATGATCCTTGGGGAAATAAGGGCGGCAATGATAAGGGGCCGCCAGATATGGACGAAGTGTTCCGTAATCTGTCCAAACGGTTTGGCGGGAAAGGTGGCGGTTCTGGTTTCAGCCTCGGTGCCATCGTGATTGTGTTGGCAATTGCCGTCGCGGTGTGGGCCTTCTCTGGTTTTTACACCATCAAGGAAGCTGAACGCGGTGTAGTACTGCGTTTTGGACAGCACATTGGCGATGTTGGTCCAGGCTTGCACTGGAAAGCGACATTCATCGATAGCGTCATGCCAGTGGATATTGCCACTGTTCGTTCACTGCCAGCATCTGGCAGTATGCTGACAGGCGATGAAAACGTGGTGCAGGTGGAGCTGGATGTACAGTACAAAGTGACTAATGCTTATCAGTTCTTGTTCAGTGCGGTAGATCCACGTTCCAGTCTCAGCGAAGCGACTGATAGTGCCCTACGTTACGTTGTGGGACACTCAAATATGGATGATATCCTGACCACTGGCCGGGCACAGATCCGTGACGATACCTGGGCGGAAATCGATCGGATTGTTAAATCTTACAATCTGGGGTTGACCATTGTTGACGTAAACTTTTTGCCGGCAAGACCGCCGGAAGAAGTAAAAGAAGCGTTTGATGATGCCATCGCTGCACAGGAAGATGAGCAGACTTACATTCGTCAGGCTGAAGCCTACGAACGGGAAATCGAACCTAAAGCGCGTGGTCAAGTGCAGCGTATCAGTGAAGATGCGCGTGCTTATAAAGAGCAGGTAGTGCAGGATGCCGAAGGTGCTGTGGCTCGGTATGAGAAGTTGTTGCCTGAATATAAACTGGCACCAGAAGTCACTCGTAACCGTATGTATCTGGATGCGATGCAAGATGTTTACAGCCATACCAGCAAAGTTTTGGTCGATACTAAAAACAATGGCAATTTGTTGTATCTACCGCTGGATAAATTGTTATCAGGACAACATGCTGCAACTTCATCGCCAACATCGGCCGCAACCGACAATCATGGTGGTGATCCAGTCACTAGTTTCGGTATGAAGTCTCGTAATGCTGGTGACAGCGATACCAGTATTTCTGGACGGCTTCCCCGTGAAGATCGTACTCGCCAGGGGAGGGAATAATCCATGAACAGAATTTTATTGGTAGTTGCTGTTTTCTGTATCGGGATTGTGCTGTCTTCACTGATGGTGGTGAATGAAGGTGAACGGGCCATTGTGGCGCGTTTCGGTGAAGTCCTCAAAGACAATATTGATGGCAAAATGGTGACCCGGGTATACACCCCAGGGTTGCATATCAAGATCCCGATGATCGATAAGATCCGTTATTTGGATGCCCGTATCCAGACATTGGATGGCGCGGCGGATCGTTTCGTGACTTCAGAGAAGAAAGACCTGATGGTTGATTCTTACGTGAAGTGGCGTATCAAGGATTTTGAAATGTACTATCTCGCCACCAATGGTGGTGTTAAATCAAACGCTGAAGCGCTATTACAGCGCAAGATCAATAGCGATCTGCGTACGGAATTTGGTAAACGCACCATCAAGGAAATTGTTTCCGGGGTCAGTGAAGATGCCAGCCGTCAGGGCGAAGGTAGTACTCGTGACGAACTGCAGCGTCAGGCGTTGGAAAATGCCGCCAAGAGTGCGTCAGATTTAGGTATTGAAGTGGTTGATGTGCGAGTGAAGCAAATCAATCTGCCAGCGAATGTGAGCAACAGTATTTATCAGCGTATGCGCGCTGAACGGCAGGCGGTAGCAAAAGAACATCGTGCCCGAGGTAAGGAAGAAGCGGAGAAAATCCGCGCTCGTACCGATGCTAACGTTGTGGTTACACTGTCAAATGCTCGGCGCCAAGGGCAGGTCGTGCGCGGTGAGGGCGATGCCGTTGCTGCTAAGATCTATGCCGATGCTTACAAAAAAGATCCGGAATTCTATCGATTCCTACGGAGCTTGGATGCCTACCGTGCTAGCTTCAACGGCAAATCTGACGTGATGGTGTTAGCGCCCGATAGCGATTTCTTCAAGTATATGAAGAAAGAAGATAACTAAGCTGTTATTTAAAGGCTGTTATTTGAAAACGCCCGGTGACTACACTGGGCGTTTTTATGTCAATTGCCCGATCCGAAATAGGTTGCCATAACGAGGACTTCTTTATGGCAACATCAAATAAATCAATCCGTAAGCGCGCCTAACGCATGTTTGCTCATTGAATCGAGAGTAAGCAGCGCAGACCTTTAGTGTATTTCTCATGATTTATATCAGATTTTTTTATAATGCGCCGCATATCTGCCTACATGGTAATCGGGCGTTAACAATCCAAGAAAAATAACTGAATACCAAGACGTTGTGGAGATAATGGATGAGTGATGCAGCAACTGATAACGGTCGGCGCCGCTTTCTGGCTATAGCGACTACGGCCGTTGGTGGTGCAGGTGTAGCGGCCGCCGCTATTCCATTTATCAAATCATGGAATCCCTCATTACGGGTAAAGGCATCGGGATTACCAATTGAGGTCAATATCAGTAAGCTGGAACCGGGGCAGATGATCCGTGTCGAGTGGCGGGGAAAACCTATTTGGGTGGTGCGCCGTACTCAGGAAATGCTGCAAGATTTAGCGCGCCACAATGACAGATTGCGCGATCCGTTATCACAAGAACCGCAACAGCCTCGTTATGCCACTAATGCCACCCGTTCGATTAAACCGGAGATTTTTATTGCTGTCGGTATCTGTACTCATCTTGGATGCTCACCTACTTATCTAAGAGACGGCTTTTCAGGGCAAATGGACGGTATTGCCGCAGGATTCCTTTGCCCTTGTCATGGCTCTGGATTTGACATGGCAGGGCGGGTGTTTCAAGGACAGCCCGCGCCGCTGAATTTGGTGATACCGCCGCATCGTTATCTGGACGATGCGCGGGTACTCATCGGGGTAGATGAGGACGTTGGCTGATGAATAGATTGCTACAATGGCTCGATGAACGCCTGCCGGTGAGTGCAACCTACAAAAGGCATATTGGTCAGTATCCCGCCCCTAAAAATTTCAATTTCTGGTATCTTTTTGGCGCCTTGTCACTATTGGTCTTGGTGAATCAGTTACTTACCGGGATCTGGTTGACCATGAGTTATGTCCCCACCGTAGAAGGTGCTTTTGCTTCTATCGAATACATTATGCGAGATGTGCAGTATGGTTGGTTGTTGCGTTATATGCACTCTACCGGTGCCTCGGCGTTTTTTTCGTGGTTTATCTGCATATGTTCCGCAGCCTGCTTTATGGTTCTTACCAAAAACCACGAGAATTACTGTGGGTCTTTGGCATGGTGATTTTCCTAGTGCTGATGATGGAAGCCTTTATGGGCTATCTGTTGCCGTGGGGGCAGATGTCATATTGGGGGCGCAGGTTATCATTTCACTGTTTGGGGCAATACCGATTATTGGTGATGATCTGGCGTTGTGGGTGCGTGGAGATTATGTGGTATCCGGCGCTACCTTAAATCGTTTTTTCGCATTACACGCGATTGCGCTGCCATTAATTCTGGTAGTACTGGTTTTTCTGCACCTGATTGCGCTCCATGAAGTCGGTTCGAATAATCCCGATGGGATTGAGATTAAAAAGTATAAAGATGAAGATGGCTGGCCGGTGGACGGTATTCCGTTCCATCCTTACTATACCGTTAAGGACCTAGTGGGGATTGCCGGATTTTTGTTGGTGTTCTGCTACCTGATTTTTTCATGCCCCAAGGTGGCGGTCTGTTGCTGGAGGGCGCCAATTTTGAAGCCGCTGATCCACTGAAAACACCAGAACATATCACGCCTGTATGGTACTTCACCCCGTTCTATGCCATGTTGCGAGCCATACCCGATAAATTAGGCGGCATGGTGGTAATGGCAATGGCTGTCGGCATGTTGTTTGTGATCCCCTGGCTGGATCGCTGTAAGGTGAAATCTGTGCGTTACCGTAGTTGGTGGCACAAGCTTAACCTCATCCAGTTTGCGAGTTGTTTCATCGCATTAGGGGTAATAGGTTTGATGCCGGAGACCTTGTTACTTAAAGTGCTCGCCCGTATTTTGACCGTTGGTTATTTTGGCTTTTTTGTGGCGCTGTGGTTTTACAGCAAACGAGAACCGACCAAAGCTGTGCCAGAGAGGGTGACGTTCAAATGAGGCCATTACTGACTTTGTTATTGTTGTTGCCTATGTGGGCACAGGCAGCAGATGCTATGCCGCCATTACCAACGGATCTCGGACGCGCCGAACTCCCGGCGCTGCAACGTGGTTTTTACGCCTTTCAGCGTTATTGCGCTGGTTGCCATAGCATGCACTATCAACGTTATAACCAAGTCGCTACCGATTTACAGCTGTCAGAAGCTCAGTTGCAGTCATCTACAATGACAGACGCTAAACCATTTGAGTTAATGGAAAATGCCATGTCTAAGAAAGATGCTGCCCGTTGGTTTGGTATGGCTCCGCCGGATCTTACCTTAGTCGCTCGAGTGCGCGGTGACGCGTGGTTATACCGTTTTTTGCACGGTTTTTACCATGATCCTAAACGGCCATTTGGCGTGAATAATGTGCAGTACCCCTATGTGGCTATGCCGCATGTGTTGCAGGATTTGCAGGGATTGGCAGAGCCTGTCTATCAAACCGAGACGGTTGATGGCCGCAGTAAACAAAAAGTTGTCGGCGTGACGGCTGCCCAAGGTGGTCAGCTTTCCAGTGCAGAATATGACCGTTTGGTTCGGGATCTTGTGGCTTACCTTGCTTACACCGCCGAACCTATGAAACAGCAACGGCAACATATTGGCCTATGGGTGATGGCTTTCCTGCTGTTATTCCTGTTTCTGGCGTGGATGCTCAAGAAAGAGTATTGGAAAGATGTACACTAACTGCGGTTACAAGGTAGAATATATCATCCGCATAATGTAAACGGGGGCTTAGCCCCTCGTTTACATTTGTTTTTTTCGATTCTGGAGGGTATCAATGGCTGTCGCTGCCAATAAACGCTCTATCATGACCCTGTTCTCTGGGGCTGACGATCTCTATAGCCATCAAGTACGTATTGTGTTGGCTGAAAAAGGGGTGACAGTGGATGTATTGCAGGTTGACCCAAATGATCTGCCGGAAGATCTGCTGGAACTCAATCCTTACAACTCAGTGCCGACTTTGGTTGACCGGGAACTGGTGTTGTATGAAAGCCGTATCATCATGGAATATCTGGATGAACGTTTCCCACATCCACCTTTAATGCCGGTATATCCAGTATCCCGTGGACAGACACGTTTGATGATGCACCGTATCGATCGGGATTGGTACAGTTTGGTTAACCGCATCCGTAAGGGCGATCGTGCTGATGAAGCACGTAAAGAGTTGCTGGAAAGCATCCTTTCTATTGCCCCTGTATTTGCTGAAATGCCTTTCTTTATGAGCGAAGAATTTGGTCTGGCAGACTGCTATCTTGGCCCATTATTATGGCGTTTGCCTGCGTTAGGTATTGAGCTAGACGGTAAATCGTCCAAGGATATTAAAGCGTATATGACTCGCGTATTTGAACGGGATTCGTTCAAAGCATCCTTGACTGAAGCAGAGCGCGAAATGCGCATGGGCTTGTAATGAAAGGCTTAACCCTAGTCGCCCGTATCTGTTACGGGCGTATTATGAATGGTTGATGGATAATCATCTGACGCCACATGTGGTGGTCGATGCCAATGTACAAGGCACACAAGTGCCGCTGCAGTATGTTAAAGATGGGCAGATAGTGCTGAATATTGCGGCCTCTGCGGTTGGCGACTTGCAGATGAGTAATGATTTTGTGGAATTTCATGCGAGATTTGGTGGAGTTCCGCAACAGGTGATATTACCGATGGCGTCTATCGTCGCGATATATGCCCGGGAAAATGGTGCTGGCACTGTGTTTGACATGGAAGATGCCTATCTGCTGGAAGAGGGTGAAGAGTCGTTTCTCAATGTGGTTGAGGACTCTGCGCCGGATGTGGATGACAAGGCCGATGCGCCGGATGTGGATGACAAGGCCGATGCGCCGGAGACTCCAGCGGCAGATAAGACTAAGCGTCGTGCCCATCTTACCCTCGTCAAATAAACGCTTCCTATTCTAAAAGACCAGTCGTGATGACTGGTTTTTTATTGGATGCCATGTTGTTGGATGACCGCGGCTGTCGATACAGGTCATAGTACCGAAAGATAACGCTTTACTCATGTGGCTGAATGCTTACTCTATTAAAATAACCTTAATTTTTAGGAGCAGCTATGGGGCGTCCGAAAATTCCCCGCAGGATCTGTGGTAGACCGGCAGACTCATGTTTTAAACCCAATGGTATCCCGATGACGGAATTACCTCGGGTCTATTTGGCCTCTGACGAATTTGAAGCATTGCGATTGGTGGATTTTCAGGGAATGCAGCAGCAGCATGGCTCAAGAGATGGGGGTTTCCCGTCAGACGTTGGCTAATCTGGTTAAATCTGCGCGTTACAAAATGACCGATTGTCTGATGCACGGTAAAGCGCTGATGATGACGCCTGAGAGTCAGGAAAAGCCACTAGAGTAGTGTTTGGTAAGGCAGGGCGTAAGTGCTCGCCCTTGCTTACGATGTGTCGACAGTTTTAGTGAATACTAAAAATCGCTTCCGGCAGTATTTGAATATCATCCATGTAATCTTTGCCAGAAATCGTCCCACCGACTATCACGACATTGTCATCGACCCTTGCAACTCCTTGGTGGCGTGACGGGCGAAATGGAATATTTTCCAGCCGCTGCCATTGCTGCTTGTTAAAGTCATACTCCATGACCAGTTCCAGCTTCCGATAATCGCCAAAAGTTAACAGCTTATCTTGTACAACTACGGCTGACTCGGCACTTATGCCAAAGGGTAAACTTTCCAGCTTCTGCCATGTATTGCGCTGGGGATCAAAGCGCGCAAATAGCGGTAAGGTATGGACAAAGTTATAACCGCCAACAATATAGATTTGGCCTTTATAAACAACGGCTTTTGTCTCTGCGGCTTGGGGCATATCAGCACCGGTTGACCAGGTTTGTGTCTTGAGATCGAGAATATCAACTTTAGCACTGGGAGCTATACGGAATAGCGGCCTTGAAACCATGGTTGAGCCACCAATTACATATATCTTGTCATCCACCCGGACTACGCTGGCGGCGCGTCTGGGATGGGGCAACGGCCGACTGTAGAGTATTTCATTGGTTTGAGGATTGAACACTTCTACAGTGGGATTGGTCTCATATCCTTGTAAACGATAACGGGTTATGCCCCCTAGCACATAAATCAGACCATTACCGTCGTTGACCGCCGCCGCATAAGTTCGGGGTAGCAACTGCGTGGCAAGTGGCGTGACCGTTTGTTTTTGCAGATCAATTTTTTCGATGGTGCCTTGGGGCCCTTGCAGGTTCTGACCGCCAATAACATATAGCTGCTCGTCCACTACCGCAGTTGCGGGAGCAATGCGCGCTTGCTGTAAATTCAAAGCGCTGATGGAAACTGTGTTGCATGCTGTGAGCGCCAGCAGACTCAGCGTAATGCCGAGTGTTTTTAACATGTTAACCCCACATGACATGGTGATACTCCGTTATCTGTTAGGTGAAATGCGCCATCCGTCGCCATACGACAATCCGCAGTTGTATCAACGATGTGAATTGCGTTGATGTATCTTCAAGATGTTCGTATGGGTAGCCTTTTTCATTGGTGCAAGCCGCGGTATTGTTTGCTTGGTGCTGGGCAATGCTGCGCATGGCTTATACAGGCTAAATCTAATCAACGGCGCATAAATTCAAGAATATATAAACAGTTTTTATTATTCATCAGTAGCTTGTGTTGATGAAAATAGTAATTGGGCGCCAGCGCCTTTTTCTGCGAGGACATCATCAGGATTGCGTAACGGACAGTCCTGCAACGATAAGCAGCCACAGCCAATACAACCTTCCATATGATCGCGTAAGGTGACCAGCGTTGCGATCCTCTCGGTCAGCATAGTATGCCATTCACTGCTTAACTGGCGCCATTCTTTGGTAGAAATGGTGGTATTGGGAAACTTATCCAGATGCTGCTTGATTTCAATGAGAGGTAAACCTGCCGACTGAGCGATTCTGATAATGGCGATTCGACGCAACACATTACGCTCATAACGGCGCTGGTTACCCGCATTTCTCCAACTGCTGATTAAGCCTTTAGTTTCATAAAAATGTAGGGTGGAAACCGCGACACCACTGCGTTTGGCTACCTCGCCAACTGACAGAGAAGCTGAGTTGTTCATATGTTAAAAATCTTATTGACCTCAAGTAAGCTTGAGGTCATATTATTCGCGTCGGCAGTCACTTTCAAGTCATAGATAACCTATGACAAGCGCACTCAGGAGCCGACATGAATAGCGTTATCCGCAATAGTTTCTATCCCCCTAGCATCAATATGATTATCGAGTTACCAGCGCAATCCATGCTTGTTATACGTGGAGGGCGCGATGAGTAAAGGCGTACAGTTACCAGAAACTCCAACCCGTGACAATCGACACTTAAAACTGACAATGCTAGCGACTGTTATCTTCTTGTTGCTAGTTTTTGGCGGATTATTTCAATGGAAACAATATCTTCAAAGCCATGCCGCCACGTGGCAACCGCAGGCGGTGCCTGTCACTGCAATGACAGTTGTCCCTCAAACACTGCCACAATATCTCAATGCCGTTGCTGTGTTGAAGGCTGTGCAGCAAGTAACTCTGTCTGCTGAAGTGGCGGGGCGGGTGGCCGGGCTCAGCTTTCATTCGGGGCAGAAGGTCAGTGCCTCGCAGCTTTTGCTGCAACTCAATGACGGCCCGGAACAAGCACAATTGTTAACGGCTCAAGCCAAAGCTCACTACGCGGAACAGCAGTTAGCACGTTCTCGGCAATTAACGCCTTCCGGCGCGGAATCGCTGGATGTGTTACAAGCGCGCCAGTCGGCACTGGCGCAAGCGCAAGGGGAAGTAAAACAGGTTCAAGCACTGATCCGCCAAAAACAGCTCATTGCCCCGTTTGAGGGTGAGCTTGGTATCCGCCAGGTTAACCTTGGGCAATATCTGAATCCTGGGGAGGAAGTGGTAACACTTACGGCGCTCAATAAGCTCTATGTTGAATTTACCCTACCTCAGCAGCAATTCTCGGCGATTAAGATCGGTAGCGAAGTTGAATTCAGCTCAGATGTTTATCCCGATAGCCGCTTTACTGCAACCGTTCAGGCAATAGAACCTCAGATTGATGCGGAAACCCGTAATATTCGGATCCAGGGGATCTTGGACAATCCCAACAATCAATTGCGACCGGGCATGTATGTCAATGCTGCCCTGGTTCTGCCGCCACAAGCTGACGCAATTTTAGTGCCGGCCACTGCGGTGGAAACTTCAGCACAAGGTTATAGCGTGGTGGTGGTTAAAGGTAAAAATGCCGAGCAGCATGGTAACGCCGAGATTGTCAGTGTAGAGATTGGCAAACGGAGCAATAACCAGATCCAGATTGTGCATGGCTTGAAAAGTGGTGACGTGGTGGTCACGGTTGGTCAAAACCGTTTACAGCCAGGGGCTGACGTGATTGTGCAGTCGCTTGTCCCAGCGGAGGGTAACTAGCATGCTTTTTACTGACCTGTTTATTAGACGTCCCATATTGTCAGCCGTGGTGAGCCTGATGATATTGCTCGTCGGTCTCAGTGCCACCTATAACTTGCCCATTCGCCAATATCCTAAGATGGAAAGTGCGACGATCACTATCGATACATCGTTGCCGGGTGCTACTCAGGATATGATGCAAGGGTTTGTTACCACGCCGATTGCGCAGGCAATCTCCACGGCAAACGGTATCGAATATATCACCTCGACCTCGAAGCAAGGCAAAAGTCATATTTCGGCCAAACTGGTGTTAAATGCCGATGCTGATCGCGCCATGACAGAAATCCTAGCAAAAGTACAAACCGTTAAATATCGGTTACCTGCGGGAGTTACGGATCCGGTCATCGCGAAAATTACCGATGGTGCATCCGCAATTCAATACTTGGCATTTATCAGCGATACGCTTAGCCCTCCGCAGATTGTCGATTTTATTTCCAGAGTGGCCCAGCCATTGATCACCTCGGTTCCTGGGGTTGCTTCGGCAACGGTTGTCGGGGGTTCCTCATTTGCGATGCGGGTGTGGGTCGATCCTGTAAAACTTGCGGCACGGGGGCTGACTGCCAGTGATATTGCTAGTGCATTACGCAGCAATAATATCCAAGCCTCCCTGGACAGTTAAAGGGCAGTGAAACTGCACTGAATATAACCGCCGCCACCGACTTGCGCGATATAGACGCATTTCGGCAAATGATTGTGAAGCAAGGTCAGCACGGGGTAGTGCGGTTGCAGGATATCGCCACCATAGAGCTGGGTGGAGAGAACTATGATTCGGGAATGCTGGCATCCAACCGTAAGGCGGTGTCTGTCGCTATTTCACCAACACCTGACGGTAATCCGCTGGATATTGTCAGCCAGATCGCTGGGTTGGTGAGCGAGATGCAGCGGGTTGCGCCGCCGGGGCTGGAAGTGCTCAACCAATTTGACGTCGCACATTTTGTGGAAGCCTCTATTGCCGAGGTAAAACACACTCTCGTTGAGGCGATTATCATAGTGGTTATAGTTATCTTTTTGTTTCTTGGTACATTTCGCGCAGTAATCATCCCAATTGTGACCATTCCACTGTCACTGCTGGGAACCGCCGTGCTGATGCTATTATTTGGTTTCTCACTGAATTTGCTGACCTTGCTGGCAATGGTGTTAGCAATTGGTTTGGTTGTGGATGATGCGATTGTGGTTGTGGAAAACATTCATCGCCACATAGAAGAAGGACTTACGCCTTTTAATGCCGCACTGAAAGGTGCTCGTGAGATTGTTGGGCCTGTGGTTGCCATGACTATCACCTTGGCGGCGGTTTATGCGCCTATCGGCATGATGGGCGGGCTGACTGGCGCACTATTTCGAGAATTTGCCTTTACTCTTGCCGGGTCGGTAATTGTGTCGGGCATCATCGCCTTGACGCTATCCCCCATGATGAGCAGTAAATTGCTTAACTCGCGGCAGTCTGAATCCCGGTTAGCGCAACGGATTGAACACGACATGGAGGCACTCACCCGCACCTATGTTCGTCTGCTCGACATTACTTTAAGGTCGCGGCCCGCAGTGCTGTTAGCTGGCGTGATTATTTTGGTGGCAATTGCTGTGCTGTTCAGTGGCGCTAAACGTGAACTCGCGCCAGCCGAAGACATGGGATATATCTTCGCACAAACCAAGGCGCCACAATATGCCAATGTTGACTACACCGCGAACTACAGTAGACAAGTCGATAAAATCTTTCAGAAATTGCCTGAATTTGACCGCAGCTTTTTCTCCATTGCTGCCGATGATGCCAACATAGGTTTTGGTGGCGTGATCCTCAAAGATTGGTCGGAACGCCACCGTAATGCAGATCAAATACAAGCGGAACTGGCGGGTTATACCGCCGGGGTCACCGGGGTTTACACCTCATTGTTTCAGGCCAGCCCTTTACCAGCATCTACTGGCGGTCTACCAGTACAAATGGTGATACGCTCGTCTGCGGATTTCAGTGAACTTTACCAAACACTGATGGGGTTAAAAGGTGCAGCCTGGGGCAGTGGGTTGTTTGCGTTTGTTGATAGTGATTTGGCGTTTGACAGCGCAGAAGCGCATCTCAGTATTGATCGTAATAAAGCAGGCGAACTGGGGATCAGCATGACCGAGATTGCCGACACTCTGGCAATTTTGGTGGGCGAAAACTATATCAATCGCTTTAACTGGTTCGATCGTTCCTATGATGTGATAACACAGGTACCTCAACATGATCGTCTTACCCCGAATAATCTCGGTAACTATTATGTGCGCACCGGGGCGGGGAAATTGGTGCCACTGGCAACAGTCGTGAAAGTTGATGTTAAACCTCAGCCCAATAAATTGCCGCAATTCAATCAGATGAATGCTGTAACTTTATCAGCGGTATTGATGCCAGGGGTAACTATGGGGCAAGCGGTGGCTTTCTTGGAACAGCAAGCGTTACCTGATGGCGCTACTGTAGACTGGTTGTCAAACAGTCGCCAGTTTGTGCATGAAGGTAACCGACTGACGCTATCATTCGTCTTTGCCTTGATTGTGATTTTCCTCGTCTTAGCTGCACAGTTTGAAAGTTTCCGCGATCCATTAGTGATCCTCGTAACCGTGCCGCTTGCGGTGTGTGGTGCCTTAGTCCCTTTATATTTGGGGTTTACCACTTTAAATATTTATACCCAGATAGGCTTGGTCACGCTGATTGGGTTGATATCCAAACATGGGATCTTGATGGTGTCATTTGCCAATGAGATGCAGCTACGTGAACAGATGAGCAAATTAGAGGCGATTCGACATGCGGCCGCGGTGCGGATGCGACCAGTGCTCATGACCACTGCGGCGATGGTCGCAGGACTCGTGCCATTACTGTTTGCTGCTGGCGCTGGTGCCGCCAGCCGTTTTGCCATCGGCATTGTAGTGGTGATGGGGATGCTGATTGGTACTTTGTTTACCCTGTTTGTGCTGCCCACTATCTACACCCTGCTGGCGGCAAACCATCAACAAGCTCACACTCATGTGGAGGCTGTTGCGCATGCCTAAGTTACTTACAGAGTGACTGCTCTGGTCTAAATAGGCCATGCAAACGGTGGTGTAACCTCTTTATGCCGTACAGGAGAAAGGTTGGTCGTTGAGACTCAGCACTTTTATTACCGGCACTTAAGTCAGTATCAAGCGGCCAGGTAACAAAGGCGCCGCTGCCGATAGGCTGGCTATCTGGCACTGCGGTTTGTTGTTAAAGGCCACTCAAAGATTGAGTGGCTTTTTTTGCCAATTGTAAACATCTCCCAAGGGGCGAGCGCTTATCGATGGCCCTCTACTTTTTATAACCGCATTTGATCGCGTTTTTTGTGCAAAAGGGTTGCATTTAGTCCATAAGTTTATTCTTATGGATGGCAGCTTTGAGCCAATCAACATCGTCAGGTGTTGGCGAGTAGAAGGTGGCTATAGATGACAGCAATGCTTAACTGTTGACGATGCAAATAATTTATCTATTTGATTTAACAATTTTTATGCGTTTTGCAGAAATCTTAGTCGCGCAAGAACAGGAGTGGGTATGACTAAAATAGTAATTGTCGGTGGTGTAGCCGGTGGGGCATCGGCTGCCGCACGAGCAAGGAGAATGTCGGAAACGGCACAGATCATCATGCTGGAACGCGGGGAATTTGTGTCGTTTGCTAATTGTGGCTTACCGTACCATATCGGTGGCGACATTACCGCCCGCGATGCGCTGTTACTGCAGACGCCCGAAAGCTTTAAAAAACGTTTTGATGTTGATGTACGGGTATTCAACGAAGTGCTGTCAGTGGATTCTGCTCATAAAAAATTGCAGGTAAAAAATCTGCTGACGGGGGATAGCTACGAAGAAAGTTATGACAAGCTGTTATTGAGTCCAGGAGCCGCGCCTGTCAAACCACCTATTCCCGGCATCAATAACCCCCACGTATTTACCTTGCGCAACATCGCCGACATGGATACCATTATTGCCGCGCTGGCGGCACATAAACCGCAACATGCCACCGTGGTCGGTGGCGGCTTCATCGGTTTGGAAATGGTAGAAGCTTTGCATCAGCGCGGTATTCGTATTTCATTACTGGAGTTGGCCTCTCAGGTTATGGCGCCGGTAGATGCAGAAATGGCCAATGTGCTACACCGTGAATTACTCAATAAAGGGATTGAGCTGCGGTTAAGTACCGGGCTTAGTGAGGTCAACAGCCACAGCAGTTTGCCATCAGAACCAGAAGCTACCGATGTTTACGATAAACCTTCCAGCCATCACTCTGCATTGGCATTAACCCTGTCTTCGGGGCAGACCCTGATAACTGACATGGTCATTATGGCGGTTGGCGTCAAACCCGAAGTGTCATTGGCAAATAGCGCGGGTTTAGTTTTGGGGGAACGTGGTGGCATTAAAGTTGATGCGGCTATGCGCACCTCAGATCCTGATATTTATGCCGTTGGCGATGCTGTCGAAACGCCAGATTTTGTCACCGGCAATGCGGCTTTGGTGCCATTAGCTGGGCCAGCAAATCGGCAGGGACGCATTGCTGCCGATAATATGCTGGGGTTGGATAAACAATATCGGCGTACTCAAGGCACGGCTATTTGCAAGCTGTTTGATTTGGCGATTGCCAGCACTGGCCTCAATGAGAAAACCCTGCTGCGGTTGCAATTACCATATGAAAAGGTCTATGTGCATACCGCCAGTCACGCAGGCTATTACCCTGGGGCGCATCCGGTCACGCTAAAACTGTTATTTGATCCCAACAATGGCAAAATTTTGGGCGCTCAAGCGGTTGGCATGGATGGCATTGATAAGCGTATTGATGTGCTGGCGGTAGCACAGCGTGCCGGTATGACCGTCAGAGATCTGCAGGATCTGGAACTGACTTATGCGCCACCGTTTGGCTCGGCCCGCGATGTGGTAAATCAAGCGGGAATGGTGGCGACTAACGTGCTAGATGGTGATGAGCAGGTATGCCATGCTGATGAGGTTGCTAATCCTTCTGCTGAGCAATTGGTGTTGGATGTTCGTAATCCACCAGAACTGACTAACGTTGGGGCGTTTCCTCAGGCGCTGAACATTCCTGTTGATCAACTGCGTCAACGCTTAAGTGAGTTGCCAAAGGATAAGGAAATTCTGGTCGCCTGTCAGGTGGGTTTGCGTGGACATGTCGCCTACCGCATGTTACGCCAGCATGGCTTTAAGGTGCGCAACCTTACTGGGGGTTTTAAGACTTTTCAGATGACAATGGCTAAATTTTGATGGCAGTAAGCGGCATTCACCCACGCCGCTTTTTAATACCGTATTAATGTGCAACAGACATTAACGGTACAAAATCAGCGGCTCTGAGCAGTAACAAGACGCGACCGCGGTATGGCTGACTATAGAGCGCTTGTTTCAACATAACATCCGCAGGCTGTTTGACCGGGTAGATCACTATCGCCTGTGGATGTTCTTTCAACCAATGCAGACGCTTACTGATGTCTGCGTCCTGTAATTCCACAATCGGTTGCTGTAATCGACCGGCAAATTGAAACTGGTTGTCGTATTTATCCCAAAATGCCAACTTGTTTCCCTGCTCCTGTAGCTGTCGCACTTGCTGTGCCGCTGCGGTTATATCATAGGCTTCATGTAACGGTTGTCTCACCGCCAAGAGCATACTGGTTATTAACAGCGGAAACACCAGCAAGTGCACAAACGGCACTAATCTTTGCTGTTTGCAACGCCATAGTGACAGCCACAGCAGTAACAGTGGGATCACTATTACCCAGAGTGCAATCTTGGGATCATCTAGGTTTTTGAACACTTTGTCAGCCCATAGCGGCAACGACCCCAGCAGCAATATCACCATTACGCAGAGTGCTGCCAGCAGATAGCTAGGTGCAAATTTTTCTGGCTGGAGCTTGGCCGCAAAAAATAACGCAATTAGCGGCATTAGCGGACATAGATAATGTAACTGTTTGCCACTGATCAGGCTAAAACACAGCACTATGATGAGGATGTAGCACAGCAGTGCTTGCTCACGGTTATCGCGTAAGTGGAATATCCGGCTACGCCAGATACCACCCAGTAATGGTATGGGCAGCAATAACACCGGCAGCAGATAGAGATACCAGTAAAAAGGCCGGGCGTGAGCAAATGCAGTTACTACTCGGCCAGCGGTTTGTTTCCAAATAAGTTCGTTCTCATACGCTCCGCCACCGGCGATTACGGCTGGTATAACCCAGCAACTCAAAAGCACTAGTCCCAATAATATCGCGATAAGACTGCCCCGAAAAAACTGGCCGTTAGTCATGCTGTTATGTGGTTGCCACCAAGGGCGCAGCAACATAAATGGCACTGCATACAGCAGCATGACGGGCCCTTTGGTCAGTAACCCCAGCCCAATAGCCAGCCCCCAAGCAGCATAAAGCGCTTGGCACCCGTGTAACTAAAACCTAAGGTGCTGAGCAGCCATAGCAACACAAAGACACTCAGTACCAAATCAAACATGACAGTCGGCAGATAAAAATTCCAACCTGCCAATGCCAATAACAGTACCGGCGCGTAGCTGGCGGCATTTTCGGATTGTGGAAAGTATTTTCTGGCTAATACATAGAGCAAAGCAAAATTAAGGCAGGAAAACAAAGGAATCGATAGACGCGCAGGCCACTCGTTAACACCAAAAATGAGCCAGAACAGATTGATTAACCAAAACAGTAGTGGTGGTTTATGGGCATAAGTCTCGCCATTCTGATGGGGTACTAGCCAGTTATGATCGCGCCACATTTCCCAAGCAACCGAAACGTATCGGGTTTCATCGACTGGCATTAATGGCCGTAGCCACAAATGTGCCGCTATTAGCATGAGTGCCACTAAACACGTCAAACCGAGGAATGTCAGCGGGGTCAGGCTTAAGGTATTTTTTGCTTGATTGATTAGGCGGTTACTCATCCGTTGGAGAATTCCGACTACTGTTATCGTGTATTGTGCCGCTATGGTGACGGGTGAATATTAATAAATTATTAACACATCCTGCGAGATATCCTTAAGCGATTTGACTCATTGGTAGTCATAACATTAAGCATTGGTGTTTTGGGCGGGCTCATGTTGGTTTGAAATATTCAACATGCCACGATAACGATAGTGAAGGGATAATGGGTGTGTTATGTCTTCCGCTATTTCATTGAAAAATAACCGTTAATAATCGACATAAAAAAGCCGGTGATTATGACCAGTAATCACCGGCTTTTGCTTGCACAGATGAACAGACGAGGTAACAGGTTGCTGTGCTACAACCGGTATTTACTACAGGCGATATTCAATCCCCAGCCAGAAGTTTCGGCCTTGTTCAATAAAGCCTTCAGAATATTCATAACTGCGATCAAACAGGTTGTTAACCGAGGCGTTCAGGCTGAGTCCTTCAAGTAGCTGGTAGTCGGCACGTAGATTAGTGAGGGCGAATCCGGCAGCAATCTGTGAACCATCGTTATTGCCGTAACTAGAGTCACGGATTTCTTCAGACAAGGTCAGGCTCAGTGGTTCCCAAGGGGTAACTTTGATCCAGGCATTCGCCATCTGTTTCGGTAAGCCGGTGATCTCGCCAATCTCTTTACGCTTCACATCGGCGTGTGTGTAGCTATAGCTCAGACCCAATTCGGCGATATCCAGGATCTTGCCTTTTAATCCGAGATCGACCCCGCTGTAATCAACCTGTCCACTGTTGCGGTTTTGCAGGGTGTTAGCATCGATATTAATCGCAAGAATGGCGTCATCCACACGGTTGTAATAGGCACTGGCTTCATAGCTCCATTGCGCATTGATGAGACCGCTATAAGTGATATCGAAGGTTCGTGCCCGTTCCGGTTTCAGCTGTGGGTTTACCAGTGCCACTTGGCCGGTTGCCGGTTTAGAGGTGGTATAGCGTTCTTTTAAGGTCGGGAATCGACTGCGATCAGAGACGGAAAATGCCAGTGAATCCGTGTCGTTGACATGGTATTTCAGCAGCGCCTGCCAGTTGAAGGCGTGTTGATCGTTATCGTCATATTGGGTGATACTGCCATCATCCTCATGCTGCATCCCTTCCAGACTTTTCCGTTTGTCGTAGCTGATACCGGCAACTGCATCAAATTGTTCAGAAATTGCCCATTGATATTCGGATGCCAGAGAGATTGTGCGATCTTTATAGCGATCATAGAGGCCATCTGGCGCATCTTTTTCACGGTGTACATCTTCTTTCCAATGTGCGGCAAAGGACAGTTGATCCCGCTGTCGCAAATCGGCGCTGAGTTGCAAACCTGCACCGTTGCTGAAGTCATCATAACGGCTGTAAAAACCGTTTTTCTGTTGCAGCGCAGATAGCGAGTTGTACATCATCAGGGTGTTGGTAAAGACATCATGATAAACACGACTTTTTAACGTGAAAATGTCATTTAACCGAGTAAATCCCTGATAGTAGTAACTTTCTTTGTTGTAGTCTGGCCATTGCCAGTAACGTGCTCTCTGCCCACTGTTACCCGCATAAGGTGGATTTTGTTTTTCTCCATCCTGTTTGATGTAGGTGAAGGTGTATTCATCGGTGCTATTAGGTGTGATCCCTAACTTGATAATGCCGCGTTTGTCATCGGCGGCGGAGTTGATCATCTTGCCATCGCTGCCTGCAACTTCGTTATCGGTACCATAAGGTAATCCCAGATAATCTTGTTTCAGGCGGCTGCCTGTAAACTGGAGATAACCAAGGTCACTGCGCATTCCCAGTGACAGGTTCGCGTCGTAGGCATTGCTCTTATTGCGGGTGAACCCCCGGTAAGCGGCGCTAGCTTCAAAGGGCTCTTGTGGTTTATGGGTGTTGAGGTTGATGGCACCCCCATCTGGTTGGGCCCCTGCAACAGCGAGGTATACCCCTTGGAAACCTCAACAGAATCCAGATTGGACGTGAGGAAACGTCCAAGATCTAGGTTGCCGTCATAGGGGACATAAATTGGGATACCATCGTAAAACACTGGCACCTGCCGACTATCAAAACCACGAACCTTAACTTGTAACTCATTACGGCTGCCAGACTTTTGCAGCGATACCCCAGGGATCACGCTTAATGCTTGGGCAACATTGGTTTTACCTAGTTGTTCAAGGGTTTGCTGATCAATTCTGGCGCTGGTATCGGCAATCTGGCTGCCCCATATGGTCAGGCGTTCGGTGTTGCTGTCGTCATCCGCCATGGCATATTGTTGACCACAGATAGCAATAAATATAATCAACGATAGTTTGTTAAATTTCATAATGAACCTCAATATCGTTATATACTTTACTATATAACGATGATTATGCCAAAGAATGGCAGTAAAAGCTGCCTATCAGAGAGCTGAAAGGCGGTGATTATCACAGTGGCAATTAGAAAATTGCCTTTTTATAGTGGCTTGCCCGCTATCTAACCTGCGGCAAGCCTGATCTGGATTGCTTTACAGGGTTTGGGTTTTATCCCAATAAACCAGCGCCCAGTCTCTGGACGGCGGCACGATAGTTTCTCCCAAGCGGCGTTTGTGCTGATAGAAATCAAACAGACGTTGCTGTTCTACTTCATCCAATGTTCCCAGTGACCAACTGACAGAATCGGCGAACTGTTCAAACGTATCTGTCTTGTTCTGGCAGTTGGGGCCGCGGATATAGTCAACTTTAGGGTTGATGCCCAGCTGATACAGAATATTCACAGCAAAAATGTAATTGGGAAGTTCTACTACCTGGCGGCCAATAGCGCGCTGTACGGCGACATCCACAAAAGATGTTGCCACCGTATGGGTGGTATAAATGCGCAGCCGGGTGTGGTTATTTAGTTTGACCAGCGCCTGACGCAGATCTGCCACCAGCGTAGAACGCGATGCGATAGCAATGTCACATTCTGGAATTTCTGACCAGTCATCTTCCCAAGATTTGTTGATCAGCGTGACGTTGTTCAGCCCCATGCCATGGGCACGTTTGCCCGCTACTTCTAGCATGCCGCGGCTATAGTCCACCCCATACACATGGGTGAGTGATGATGCCAGATTAAGACATACAGAACCCGGACCACAGCCAATATCCAGCAGCGTGCTAGCACCTTGCAGTGACATTTTCTGTTGTAGTTGCAGCAGGTAGGGATCTTGCGGGTTAGCACATACTTCTGCCATTTTTTCTGCGCGCGCATCCCAGTGTTCCGGTGCTTTAGTGCTGCGACCGGCCTGTTGCATCTGTTGCCGATATAGTTCGGCAAAGTCTAACTCGTCCAGTACCATTTAGTGATTCCTCATAATCTTAAATTTCGATTCCCAGATGGTGTCTGATATCGGCTTCCTGTACATCATAGAGCGCTGCCAGTTTTTGTCCTGTGAGCATGGCCGCAGCGCTGCCTTGTTGTGCTCCCTCTTGTGCCGACAATAGCACCACCCGATCCGCGATTGCTCGGGCGTGTAGCGGGTGATGCGTGGACATCAGCAAGGTCATCCCTTCGCTTTTTAACTGGCGCACCTTCTCAAGCAGGGTGATCTGGTGACCAAAATCGAGACTCGCTGCGGGTTCATCCATTACTAGCAACTTGGGTTGTTGGATCAGTGCTCTGGCAATTAATACCAATTGTCGTTCACCGCCACTGAGTGACGGATATTGCCTCGCCGCCAGATGCACTATGCCTAGATTTTCCAGCAGTTCCAGTGCCAATCGCCGATCCTTTGCTGCCGGGGAGGCAAATAGGTTCAGGTGGGGGCTACGTCCCATTAGCACCATATCCAATACGCTGAACGCAAACGGCCCATCGTGTGCTTGCGGGACATAAGCCATCCATTTCGCTAATTCAGGTGCTCGCCAGTCACTTATCTGACGTCGCTGCAACAGAATATTGCCGCCTTGCAGTGCTAACCGTCCCAGCAAACTGCGGATTAAGGTGGTTTTACCGCAACCGTTAGCCCCCAGCAGACAACAGACCTCACCCGCTTCGATGTTAAACGAGATTTGCTGTAGCACCGGGTGCTGTGGGTAACCGATGGCCGTATTGGCAAACTGCACTAGCGTCACAGTCGTTCCCTCCGCATCAATAGCAGTAGGAAAAATGGGGCGCCGATCATGGCGGTAATAATCCCCAGTGGCAGTTCTACCGTGCTTACCGTCCGCGCCAAGGTATCGGTCACCAGTAACAGAATGGCACCTACTGCCATTGACATAGGTAAGAGCCGTTGGTTATTGGCACCAGTAATGATGCGACAGATATGCGGCACTACCAGCCCCACCCAGCCGATGATGCCCGCAATGGCGACGGCACTGGCGGTGACCAAGGTGGCACTGACAATAAAAATGACTCGCAAGCGAGTGACATTGACCCCCATAGCACTGGCTTCTTCATCTGGCAAACTCAGCAGATTCATACGCCAGCGCAGCAACCACAGCGGCAATATGCCTAATAGTGTCAGCGGTGCGGCAATCTGTAAGTCACTGGCGGTAATGGTATTGAGCCCACCAAGCAGCCAAAAGGTAATGGACGGTAGCTCGGTATAAGGGTCGGCCAGCACTTTGATCAATGAGATCATGGCGCCGCAAAGAGTACCGATGGCGATACCGATAAGCACTAGCGACAGCACAGGATCTTGGCGCCGCGTGAAACGGGCGATAACACAAACGAGTGTCACCACCAATAAGCCCCCGGCAAATGCTAATCCCTGAATAAACAGCATGGATAATCCCAGCAGTATCGCAATACTTGCGCCCATACCTGCGCCAGCGGCAACCCCTAGAATATCCGGTGATACCAAGGGGTTGCGGAACATCCCTTGATACGCGGTACCTGCTGCCGCTAACCCTGCACCAATGACTAATGCGGCCAACATGCGTGGCATGCGGATTTGCCAAAAGACAATCGACAGGCGGGGATCTTGCGGCTGATTACCCAATAGCAGTTGGCTGATATCGCTTAGACTCAGCGGATATTTACCGGCTGTCAGCGCTAATATCATGCCTGCCAGCAGTAATAACCCCACAACGGCGGCGATGGGAAAATACTTCATATCGCGGTTACCAGTGTCTGATAATCCTCATCACTGAGCGTACTATGGAAAAATTGCCGGAAAAACTGCTGCATTTCTGCTTTAAAGGCCGGACGCAAACCACTATCCAGATGGGCTTGTAGTCTTCTCAGCCCCAACAGACGATTCACTCCCGGTGGCGCATCGAGCCAACCAAACGGAAAGCGTCGATATAACAGTACCTGTTGTTGTTTTACTGCTTGAATTCCCTGCCATTGTGGTGATTGGCGGATATACTGCCAAGTAGCTTCGTCTTGCGTAATGATCAGATCCGGTTGCCACAGCAGCAATTGCTCCAATGACACTTGTGCCAGTCCTTTACGATCACTGTCTCCGGCCACATTTCGCAATCCCAGCAGTTCAATCGCTTCCGTGTGCAGCGAGCCCGTCAAGCCCGTTTCCAGCCCTCTGGCGCCTCGCGCAGCATAGAAACTCAGATTTTTTCCGGTACTGGCTGCGAAGGTTCTGGCATCACTGAGGATCTGTTCTGCGGTAGCTGCTAATTGTGCTGCCTGGGAATCGACGCCAAGTACGGCTCCCGTTTGCTTCAGTTGTGCCGGCGAATCAGCCAGCTTGCCACTGACCAGCAGATAGGGGATGCCCGTTTGCGCGACTGTCCGTTGCGCGACAGAACGGAAGGTATCGCTGATATTGCCACAATCAATAATCAGGTCGGGTTTGAGTGCCAGTAACTGCTCCAGCGACAAGGTACTCGCCCGTCCGGCAAGTCGCCCTAGTTTGGGCAGGTTTCTTATCGATGGTGCTAACCATGGTGCACCTTGGCGCAGATCAAAGCTGGAAAAACCGGTAAGCAGTTGTGGCGCTAACGCCAGTAACAACATATCCGCTGGCGCCCCGGCGCTTAGCACTTGGCGTATGCTGCCAGGGGCAGGCATGTTGCCAAAGGGTAATAACAACTGCGGGTCGGCAGTTGCCAGTTGTGGAAACGCTGCCAGAACGCCACATCCTGCCAGTCCCTGTATTAATAAACGGCGCTGAACATCCATAAAACCTATCAGTCCCGAAGTCATTTCGTTATATACTTCTATATATAGCGGTATGCTATTAAAATAACGGTTTATGTCAAGGTAACTGAATGTGAGCTTAGTTGCATATTTAAAGTTGCGATAATGCTGATATTCGAGGCCATCTTGCTAAAATATGCGTGTTTAGTTCCACATCTGCGCCACTGGATCTGCGACTAACGACTGACGAAAGCGCTATCTTGCTCCGAAAAACCACAAATTTATGACACTGGTCGTACCCTGAATATTCCCCATAGCGAATATTCAACGGGCATGTTAGGCTGCTGTTTAAAACCTATGAATAAGTTATGGTTTTTCAATTGAATAGCGTTTGCTATCTGTGTCGATGGACAACCAAGCCGCAGTCGTAGTAAGGAGTTTTGACCGCATAATCCACGGCAAAATTAAGGATGAATCATGATTCGCCATTGGGTGGAACAACTGAAGGAATTCAGTGATAGCTCTGCGCAATTGCCAGGCATTCTTTGGCTGCTCGCCTATGGAATGCTGGCCGCAGCTTTGGGGATATTGTTTCAACAGTCATTGTTTCTGGTGCATTTAGATGCGGCCGGTGCCTTGGTTTTGGCATTAAAATGTGTAAAACCCAAGCCTGTTGGTGCTGATTTCTGGCTTATCATCGGCATACTGCTGTTAAGCATCATCGCAAATATTATATTCTATCGTGAGCCTTTGCCGCAGGCGGCACTGATTTCGGCAACGGTCGTGATGCAAGGATTACTTGGTGCTTGGTTACTGTCATGGTTTGGTCACCAGCAACAGGAACTGAACAGTTTTGAAGGCATGATAAAGTTGCTGTTTATCGGTGCCATTCTGCCTGCTTTATCTGTAGTCATATCCCCGCATTACTGCCTTATAACGGTGTCGAGGAATATGTACTGCGCTGGTCGCGGTGGCTCAGTAACCTCGGGCTGTCGACATTATTATTCACTCCCCTGTTTGTTTATGGCGTGGTATTACCGCGTAACCGTTTTGCCAAACAGGATGCACCGTTACCGTCCTTGTTATATTGGGCTTTGGCGTTGACCGTTACCGCTTGGACTTTCAGCCAGTTTCCTTTCAGCGAACATCAAATCCCCTGCAATGCTTGTTACTGGTGTTCATGCTTGCCTTGTACGCTGTGAGTTTTTCTATCAAATTTAATAGCTTGGTACTTTGTAGCGTCGGTCTGGTGGCGCTTTGGTCGTTGCAGTTACGGGCGGCCGAGTATGATATACACCAGCGCCTCAACGATTTTGTATTGCTCGCGTTTTTTATCTTTGTCATCTTCAGTGTCAAATTGGCGGTCTGTGTGTTGATCAACGAAAAAGTGATGGTGTTTAATAAGAGTCGCCGTAGTCGTCAGATGTTTGAAGTGCTCAGCAGTGTGAATCAAAACCTGATTGGCTTTGACAGCAGTGAACAGGAAATCTTCAGTAAAGTCTGCCGTATCATTACCGAAGATATCGGGTTGGAGCAGACCTGCGTGATGGTTTTCCAGCCATATACTGGGCGTGTGGATGCGCCCCATACCTACAAGGTGGCCTGGCGCTATGTGTTCCCGGAACATGACTGTTCTCACGGTAGCGGCGTGTTTCCGATAGAGTTAAGTCGTATTTCCGAAGCCAATGGCTTCAAGGCGTTACAGCACAGCGGTTGTTGCTCTGGCTGCGGTTGGTATCGTCAATATGAAACGATGAAATCCTTCCCTATCTATCGTTCCGGTCATATACATGGCGTGCTTACGGTATTCGATGGCAACGGTTTTATTTTTGATGCTGATATGCACCGCTTGTTTGAGGATTTGGTGAAAGATATCAGCTTTGCGCTGACCTCTTTGGATGATCACATCCAGTTGAAATTGGGGTATGAAGCGTTTGAATACAGCCAGGAAGCCATTATCATCACCGACCCTCAAGGTAATATTATCAACGTCAATCCCTCTTTCAGCCGCATTACTGGTTACAGCGCAGAAGAAGCGCTGGGGCATAATCCGCGGCTCTTGAAATCTAACAAGCAGTCTGATGAGTTTTACCGCGAGATGTGGCAGACCTTGCTAGAAAAGGGCAGCTGGTCAGGTGAATTTTGTAACAAGCGCAAAAATGGCGAGCTATACGTGCAGCGCGGGACTATCTCGACCGTGACCGATCAGCGCGGCGAGGTAAAACATCTGATTGCGGTGATGGAAGATGTGACCCGGCAGCAGCAGGCGGAAGAATACGCCAGGCGCTTGGCAAATTTTGACACGCTTACAGGGTTGCCCAATCGCAATAAACTCAATGATGTGTTTTTCAAAAGCAGTAATCAGGCCGAGAAACAACGGCGTTCGCTAGCGGTAATGTTCATCGATCTGGATGATTTTAAACATGTTAACGACGCCATGGGGCATCAGTTTGGCGATGAAGTGTTAAAAGCGGTTGCTGACCGTTTGCAACAGCAGATAGATCTGGATGACACCTTGTTCCGTTTCAGCGGCGATGAGTTTTTGCTGTTATCGCCGTATGACAGTGTTGGCACCATAGAGCTAGCACAGTCGTTGATTGCTTCTGTCAGCAAGACTTTCACCATTGGCGGTAAGGTGATCAATATCGGTTGTAGTATTGGCATTGCCATTTCGCCCTCTGATGGCCTGACCATAGATCAACTGGTGGGCAGTGCTGATGCTGCCATGTATCGCGCCAAAGGTGCCGGCCGCGGCACTTATGCTTTTTCTCGGCAGACATGCAGACCGATGCCCTGGAAAAACTCAACCTCAAACATGATCTGGCGCTGGCGATAGACAACAATGAACTGTGTCTGCATTTTCAACCCAAGGTCAATATCAAGGATGATGTGTTGATTGGTGCCGAAGCCTTAGTGCGCTGGCATCATCCGCAGCGGGGAGAGTTGGCGCCTGGGAGCTTTATTCCGCTGGCTGAAGAATCCGGCCAGATCGTGATGATCGACCGCTGGGTTCTGGAAGCGGTTATTCGACAACTCAGTGACTGGATGCAGGCGGGGTTTGAGCCGTTGCCGATAGCACTCAACCTGTCACTGCCTATGTTTCAGCGGCCTCAGTTTGTCGATGAGGTGATCTACTTGCTCGAGCGTTATCAGGTTCCGGCTGAATTACTGGAATTAGAGGTGACCGAGCGAGTGGCGATGGGCGATTTAGATTATACCGTCAGCACCTTGCGGGCATTGAAACAAGTGGGCGTCAGCATCTCTATTGATGACTTTGGAACTGGCTATTCAAGTCTGGCATATCTTTATGATTTTCCTATCGATACGCTTAAAATTGACAAAGCGTTTGTCAGTGACATTACCCACAATCGTAAGAAGCAGGGGATTGTTAGCGCCATTATTTCACTCAGTATCACCATGGGCTTAAAGACAGTGGCTGAGGGGATAGAAACCATTGATGAAAAAGTCTACTTGCGCAATCTTCATTGCGATTGTTATCAGGGCTACTTGTTTTCCCGACCTGTGACTGCTGAAACCTTTTGCTTACAGTATCTTGTTGCAAAACCTTAGGTTTTACGTGACATCTAACGCCCGTTTAGCTTGCATCGCATAAAACAGCAAAAACAAAGATATTAATTGAAATGATAACTACTATCATTTACGATTTTGCAAAATTTCATTTCCCCGCTGTTTTTAAGGTGTCAAATGCAGTTTCCTTCACTGATTTCTGTTGCTGTACTCAGTGCGTTATACGCTACCCCTAGTTTGGCTGATGAGATGGCCAAAGCGTCTGATAACAATATTGAACGTGTTACTGTGGTTGGTCGGGCGCAGTCTTTGTATCGTAGCAATGATGGTTCGTTGGCTACCCGCACCAACACGCCGATCGAACGCACCCCACAATCAATCCAGATTTTGCCGGAAAGCCTGATTGAAGATCAGGCCGCACTTGAAGTCACCGATTTATACCGCTCTATTAGCGGTGTTAGCCAGTATGCTTATTCGGCGGTGACGTTTCGCGGATTTCGTCAAGATGAGATCCTCTACGATGGTGTGCGTGGCGATCCGTTTAATGGTTTTGCCATCCCGCAACTATTCAATATTCAACAAGTACAGGTGCTTAAAGGGCCTAGTGGCGCTATTTATGGCGCGGGTTCTCCTGGTGGCTTGATCAACTATGTCACCAAGAAACCAGCATATCAGCACAATAACAGCATCAAGCTGGGCTTAGGCAATGATGATTTTACCAATGGCAGTGTCGAGCTGACTGGCCCGGTGACTGAGAAGGGTGATCAACGTTATCGATTAGGCGTTTATCAGGATCATGAAAATCCGTATCGCTACAACACCGATGTGCGCAACCGTATTATCGATGCTGGCTACGCGTTTGACTTAGGTGATAGCACTACGCTGACATTACAACTGACGGATGTAAAACAGAATTATGGTGGTGCGCGGTTACGAGGTATCCCAGCAGATCGCGCCGGGAATTTCCTCGCCAGTATGCGTTGGAACAGCAATGAAAAATCCGACTATCAGCGGCTGGATGCCACTGTTTATCAGGCACGGTTGGAGCAGGATATCAACAGTTGGCTCAGTGGTAATGTGACGCTGCGTTATTTCGAAAACACCGAAGAGCAGAAATATCATGAGCCAACGAGCATGGAAGATACCGATGCTGACGGTGTCGCAGACTGGGCAGCTCGCCAGTATCGCAACCAGACGCGTGACACCAAGGCCGGATCGGTGACGGGTAATTTGGTGGCGGAATTAGGACAACATACTTTACTGCTCGGCGGTGATCTGTTCCGGCAGAAGGAAGGGTTTTATTATCTGCGCGCCACCGCATCCGGCGGGGTGCTGGGGCTGAGTTACACTGATCCGCAGTATGGTGTAACGGATGTGGCCAGTTATCAGCAAAAGCTGAATACAGACTCTGATACCACCGCGTTACGTTATGGGGTGTACTTCCAGGATCAATGGCGCATTACCGAGGCTTGGGATGTGCTGACCGGGGTGCGTCTGGATGGTTTTGATGACAAAGTGGTCGACAATCTCCAGGTCAGCCGGGATGACTATGATGACAGCGGTATCAGTTACCGCATTGGCAGCACCTACAAGATCAATGAACATCTGCATCCGTACGTGACTTGGGCCACGGGCTTTGTGCCGCAGGATGCTGCCAGCCAGCTCAGCAGCAAGGGCGGGCCGTTTGATCCAGAGGAAAGCAAGTTGGCGGAAGCGGGGGTTCGTAGCTTCTGGTTTGATAATGCGATAAATATCAATGTTGCGGCCTATCACATAGTGCGTGAAAACATTCTGCAAACCAATCCATCGGATACCGACAAACTGGAGGCTTTGGGGAAGGTGCGCAGTCGTGGACTGGAACTCGATGTGCTGGGGGATCTGACCGAGCACTGGGTACTGAATCTAAGCTATGCCTACAATGATACCGTGGTAAAAGATGCCACCAATGGTATCAGCCGGGCGTATAGCGATCGCTTTTCCAACGCGCCGCGCCATCAGTTAGGCTTGTGGAGTCGTTACGATATTACCGCGCTCAATTCCGCCATTGCCTTTGGTGCTGACTATGTCAGCGAGCAGTTTGATCAAGAAGGTGGCCGCATCAAACCTTACACAGTATTTGATGCCTCATGGCAGAGCCACTGGCAAAACTGGCAGTTCCAGCTCAACATCAAGAATTTGTTTAACAAGGAATATGCCGTCAGTGGTCTGATCAATCGCACTGGACAATTCCCCGGTGAACATCGGCGGCTTTACGCGTCGGTCACTTATCATTTCTAGTTTATAAAGGTTAAAAGGTCGATGTCAGGGCATTGGCCTTTTAACCTTATTTATCAATGGTGATGGCTACCCAGCGGATTACCGTGACTATCATAGGCGGCGTGCTCGCTATGCTCGACAAAGCCCTGATTGATCATCTTCGCCAGGAACGGATCCTGTTCATTGTCACCAACGTCGGCAAAGTCGGTGCTTTTATAAGTTTGCCACTGCTGAAAATGCTGAGTCACATCGTCAGTAGCAACAAATTGTTGTGCCTGCCAACGGCTAACTTTGCCCTGTACTGTTGTTTCTAACGACAGCGGTAATTGCAGCGCGGTGCTCCATAACATGCGGTAATGCACTTGATGATAATCGCCTTCATAGGCTTCGGCCTCTGCGCACGCTGACTGTGGCTCTTTGGTTAATACTTGACGCAAATGCGCTGCGGCGAAGCTTTCAATCTCTGTCTGCGATACCTGCACTCCTAGGGTTCTCAGATCGCCCATGTAGTAATCGATGCGGCGCTTGGCCTCGCCAAATACCCGGCTGAATTGTGGATGTTGCGGATTATCAAAGTTCCACCATTCGGCCACTTGGTTTTGCGGGTTGTAGAAGACTGTTTGTACCGCTGGCGCAGTAACAGCAAGGTGCCCTGTTTTTCGCCGCTGAGCTGGTACTGTATGCCCCAAGTGTTGGATGGCGCACTACTGGGGCAAAATTCTGCGGCACTGGCGATGGTTGGCAGCAGTAATAACAGCATTGGAAGCAATTTCATATAAGACTCCAAAGAATAAAAGGAACAGCAGCTGACCGCCGCTGTTCCGTTACCGATGCATCAGTTTTGTGTCTGTGCCGCTTCTGCACGACCTACCAGATTGGCTGCGTAGTTCATCACATGGAACAGCATGTTCTGTTCCACTGAACCCGTAACCAATTGCGCGCCAGGGCCCATCGCATAAACAGCAACGTCTTCCCCAGCATGGGTTTCACTGCCTAACGGCACGGTGGCTTCCTGACGGTAGTCCACATCGGTGACGTTATACAGGTTCAGGTCTGGGCGGTGGTTATCCTGGTTAATTGGATCGCTATCAAATCCAAAACCAGGGCCGTTGGCATAGCCCAAAGTGGTGTATGGCATACCGTTGCTGTCGGTGCTGTAAGTGGTTGCGGGTTCCCCACTTTCATTAACCCCACGTACCAACCCCAGAATCGGGTTTCCGCGTACTGGATAACCGGCAATGGTGAACACATGGCTATGGTCAGCGGTCACGAGGATCAGCGTATCTTTATCGGCTTTTTCCATGGCAACGCGTACAGCGTCTGACAATGCCACTGTATCTTCCAGTGCCCGAGCGGCATTACCGGCATGATGGGCGTGGTCGATACGGCCACCTTCCACCATCAGGAAATAGCCTTTATCGTTTTGCTTCAGCATTTCCAGGGCGCGGCTGGTCATCTCTGCCAGTGAAGGTTCACCAGCACCATCGCCATCAACGCGGTCAGCTTCATACTGCATATGGCTGTTTTCGAACAGTCCTAACAGATGTTTGACACTGCTGGTATCCACGCTCATAAACTGGTCGCGGTTCCAAACGTAAGCACCATCGCTGTATTTGCTGGTCCATTCGGCGGTGAGATCGCGGCCATCGTTACGGCGACCGGCGCTACCATACTCAGGATCCGTTGCAGTATTTGGCATAAAGTAAGTCCGGCCGCCGCCCATGGCCACTTCCGGCCCATCTCCGTAAGGAAAGTCGATAAGCTGTGAGGCGATATCTTTACAACCGGCATTCAAGGCGGCTGGTGACATCTCCTTGTCAGATTCCCAGTTACGTTCAACCGAATGGGAATAGGTTGCCGCTGGTGTCGCATGCGTCAGGCGGGCGGTAGAAATAATCCCGGTACTCATCCCTGCGATTTCGGCCAGTTCCAGCGCGGTCATCACTTCATGACCAGAACTGGTACTGCACTCATCACGGACTGCGGCATCAGATACCGAAATAATGCCATCTTTGGTCTTCACGCCCGTGACGATTGCGGTCATGGTTGGTGCCGAGTCAGGTGTCTGCTGGTTGGCAGAATACGTCTTCACCAGCCCAGAATAGGGGAAGGTTTCAAAGCTCAGGCGGTTTTCTTCACCGCTGTTGCCTTGTTGTTGCCCCTGATAGATGCGGGCGGCGGTCAAGGTAGAAATGCCCATGCCGTCACCTACGAACAAAATGACGTTTTTGGCTTTACCTGCCGGGTCACTGACACTGTTTTTGCTGGCGTTGGCAACGGCGGCTTGGCCGGCCATAAACCACTCGTTAGCAGCCGTGTAATCACGGCCATCAGTGCCATTCTGGCCATTGCTGCCATCGCTTCCCGCAGGGCCGGTGGCTCCCGTATCACCTTTATCGCCATCACTGCCACAGCCGACTAACGTCAGCGCTGACAAGGTCATCATGGCTAGTACAATTGCTTTCAATTTCATCTTTGCATCCCTCAAATCAGTACTTGCTGCCACCCAGAGCGCCTGCCTGGTTCATGACATGGAAAATGACGTTCTGTTCAACGCTACCCTGGAACAGCCAGGCCCCAGGACCTGCGGCATAAATCGCGACATCTTCGGCCGCATGGGTTTCACTGCTCAGAGGCACTTGTGCTTGTTGCAGGAAATCCACCTCGGTGGTATCTATTGCGGTCAAGTCGTCTCTGGCTCCGGTTTTGGCGCCAGGACCATTGGTGTAACCGAGCGTGGTGTATGGCAGGTTGTCAGCAGCCATCGCAGGTGTGGTGCTGATGGTTTCGTCATTAGGCTCATGCACCAACCCGAGGATTGGGTTACCGCGAGCTGGGTAACCGGCAATGGTGAAGGTATGGCTGTGGTCAGCAGAAACAATGATCAAGGTGTCCTGCAAATCCACTTTATCCATGGCGGCCTGTACGGCGTCAGACAAGGCAACGGTATCTGCCAGTGCGCGCGCCGCATTACCCGCATGGTGCGCATGGTCGATGCGGCCACCTTCTACCATTAGGAAATAACCTTTGTCATTTTTCTTAAGAATATCAATCGCCTTACTGGTCATTTCAGCCAGTGATGGCTCGCCAGCGGTATCGTCAGCACGATCGGCTTCATATTGCATATGTGACGCTTCAAACAGCCCCAGCAAGTGGTCAGTGGTGCTGGCATCTACCGCATCAAAGGCTTCTTTGTTCCAGACATATGCTGCATTGGTGAATTTCTCACCCCAGGCTGCTGTTAGATCATTACCATCGGCACGGCGCCCTTTTGCACCTTCACCGTCGATTACGGTATTGGGCAGGAAGTAACTGCGACCACCGCCCAAGGCGACTTCCAGACCATCACCTGGCGCGTCCATCACCAACTGGTAGGCGATGTCGTGACAACCATTGGCAACGGCTTCAGCGGTGAGATTGCTGTCGGCTTCCCAGTCACGTTCTGGCGTGTGGGCATAGGTTGCCGCGGGAGTGGCGTGGGTGATCCGGGCGGTAGAGATAATCCCAGTGGATTTGCCCAAGTCTTCTGCCAGTTCCAAGGCGGTTTTCAGCTCATTGCCTTTGCTGGACAGGCAGTTACCGCGAATGGATTCGGAGGATACCGACAGCATGCCATCTTCCGTTTTGACGCCAGTGATCATGGCGGTCATGGTTGGCGCAGAATCTGGAGTCTGCTGATTCACTGAGTAAGTTTTTGACAATGCACTGTAGGGGAAGGTCTCAAAACTCAAACGGTTTTCTTCGCCGCTGTTACCGGCAACCTGTCCCTGATAGATACGGGCTGCGGTGAGGGTTGATACCCCCATACCATCGCCAACAAAGAAAATAATATTTTTAGCGGTACCAGTATTACGTGCTTCGGCGACTTTGGCCGCGACAGCTTCCGCACCGGCGGTGAACCAGCTGCTTTGCGTTTGTGAAGCGGGCAAAACGGCGGCATTGGCCACACTGCTCACCAACGCGGTTGCGACAGCCGTGGTCAACACGGCCAGAACCTGGGGTAGGGTTTTCATTGCTATCCTCGCGTTATTCCTGTTGTGATTTTGTGCCGACAATCATGTCGGTCAGCGCCGATTCTGGGCGATTCAGATGACACTAATGTTGCTGCAAAGTTAAACATTTTTGTGTTTATCTTTACCCAGGTTATGCAACTGTGCTGATAACAAAATCTGCCCTCAGTGATATCCCAATGAAAACTATTCAACTGTGGTTGATTAGTTTGCTTAGCGCAGTGCTATCTTTGGAAAAGTCGTATGTGGAATGTATTGTTTATGTACTGTTTTTCGTAATGATGCGGTTTATAGCGAAAAAATCTTGACTTGTTGAACTCATTGTTCTCAAATATGGACTTTCCTTGAACGCACCATAATGTTACAAAAGTGTTCAGTTAATTTGCCACTACCGCGGATCGCAGATTTATTCTGTTGCTATCTTTTTATGCAAAGTGGTGACTAAAATAGCACTTAAAGTGAAAAATTAATCATTATAATAAACGGTGTTTTCATGGAATCTGTTACGGCTCCCAAGCAAGGTCATTCCTTGCTCGAGGATATTACTGCCCTGTTTATCGGCAGTTGTTTTGTGTCGCTTGGCGTGTTTTTTACGTCAGGCAGGTTTGCTCACCGGTGGAACCGCGGGTCTATCGTTGCTGCTGACTTATCTGACCCCTTTGTCTTTCGGGCAATTATTTGTGTTACTGAACTTGCCGTTTTTCTGGCTGGCATGGCGCAAGATGGGGCGGAGTTTTACGTTAAAGACCTTTATCTCGATAGTGGTGGTATCGGTCATGAGTGATCACCTAGAGGCTGTGCTGGGATTCACTCAACTCAACACCTTGTACGCTTCATTAGTGGGTGGCTTGCTGTTGGGAATGGGACTGCTGATTATGTTCAGGCATAAATCCAGTCTCGGCGGATTTAACATTTTTGCCCTGTATATGCAGGACAAGTTTAATATCCGTGCTGGCAAGTTACAGATGGTTCTGGATTGTGCCATCGTCATTGCCTCGTTCTTTATTATCAGTCCATGGTTGCTAGCGCTGTCAGTGTTTGGCGCCGTGGTCACCAATTTTGTACTCGCAGTTAACCACAAACCTGGTCGTTACTGCGTGTCCTGAACCCTGAGTTTCTCAATCTCTGAGAAGTTCATTCCGGCCCTTCATTTGAAGGGCTTTTTTATGCCTTAATAGAATCCATAGCTATATCCATATAAAAACTTGCCCTAATAGTGCATAAATTTGATCTTGCGCACATTTTTGAAGCGAGGGATGATATGTTTTGTAAGAAAATTTCAATTTATTCAGCTATAAATTAGCGAGTCACTGAATTAATAAACTGCTATCAGTGATTAAAAACAGTGGAGTGTATTGTTATGGGGCAAAGTATTGCGTATTTCATCGCTGACACCCTGAGTAAAGCGGGTGTCAAGCGCATGTGGGGTGTTACTGGCGACTCGCTGAATGGTATCAGCGATAGCTTGCGAAAAATCGGCACCATCGAATGGCTTGGTACTCGTCATGAAGAAACAGCGGCCTTTGCTGCGGGGGCGGAAGCCAGTATCTCCGGTGAATTGTCTGTCTGTGCCGGTTCCTGCGGCCCGGGTAACTTACATCTGATCAATGGCTTGTTTGACTGTCACCGCAACCGCGTTCCCGTACTAGCGATTGCCGCCCATATCCCTTCCGCTGAAATCGGCACCAACTATTTCCAAGAAACCCACCCGCAAGAATTATTTAAAGAATGCAGCGTGTTCTGTGAACTGGTGTCTAATCCAGAACAGATGCCTTACTTGCTGGAAACCGCCATGCGACAAGCGATACTGCATCGTGACGTAGCTGTGATTGTGCTGCCCGGCGATGTAGCGTTAAAACCGATGCCGGAAGGGGTTGACCCCAAGTGGAGTTTGCCAAAGCCCGCCACCTATCTTCCTGCTATGCCCGATATTGAAACACTGGCGCAGCGGTTGAATGGCAGCAGCAAGATTACGCTGCTTTGTGGTGCTGGTTGTGCTGATGCCCATGATGAAGTAGTGGCGCTGGCCGCCAAACTGCAAGCGCCTATTGTCCATGCGCTGCGCGGTAAGGAATATCTGGAATACGATAATCCCTACGATGTGGGCATGACTGGGCTTATCGGTTTCGCTTCCGGTTACCATGCGATGCGCCAGGCCGAGACCGTGCTGTTGCTTGGCACCAGCTTCCCTTATCGGGCATTTTATCCAGAAAAAGCCAGCATATTGCAGGTGGATAACAACCCGGCATCGCTTGGTCGTCATTGCCAGATTGATTTCGGCGTGTTGGGCGATATCAAACACACCATTGATGAATTGTTGCCGCTGATCGATGAGGGTCGCTCCCGTAGCCATCTGGATCAGTGTTTGAAAAACTACCATGAAGCCAGAAAAGATCTGGACGACCTAGCCAGTGGCAAAACCTCCCACAACCTCATACATCCACAATATCTGGCACGGCTGATCAGTGAAACTGCCGCCGAAGATGCGGTGTTCACTGCCGATGTGGGCACGCCGACGGTTTGGGCTGCGCGTTATCTACAGATGAATGGCAAACGGCGGCTGATAGGTTCCTTTAACCACGGCTCAATGGCCAATGCCTTGTCACAAGCGATGGGCGCTCAGGCCGAAAACCGTCAACGGCAAGTGGTTGCCATGTGTGGTGACGGTGGTTTCTCCATGCTGATGGGGGATTTACTGTCGCTGCGGCAGTTGAAATTGCCAGTGAAAATCGTGGTATTCAATAACCGTTCGCTAGGATTTGTGGCGATGGAAATGAAGGCGGGTGGTTACCTCTCCAACGACACTGACTTGCAAAACCCCAGCTTTGCCGCGATTGCAGAAGCTTGCGGGGTTCGCGGTATTCACGTGGACGATCCTAAAGCCTTGCCGCAAGCGTTGCAGGATGCCTTCGATGATGAAGGGCCGGTCGTGGTGGAAGTGGATACTGCCAAGCAGGAACTGGCCATGCCGCCACAGATCAAGTTTGAACATGCCAAAGGTTTTAGCCTGTATATGATGAAAGCCATTATCAATGGCCGTGGTGATGAAATTGTCGAATTAAGCAAGACTAACTGGTTCCGTTAAGCGTTTATCGTCTGTCTCTATCAGTTAACGACAACTTAGATAATCCGGTGCAGTCACCGGATTATTTTTGTGTTCGCTATTACGGAATACATGCCAACATGTTTTACCCCGTGCCGACCTTGAATAATCACTCCTTATTCCTTATCAATGGCGGTCTTAGGCACAAGGCTCGCGGTGGTCGTCTATAACACATACGCGCGAGGGGCGGATTTGATGGGACTAATCGCTAACTTCATTTCTGCATAAAAAACTGGTTACACTGCTGGGCACATTTACCGCCTGGTTCAGGGAGTTCTAGATGTTCAACGCATTGATAATCAATAAAGATGAACAAGGTTACCGCTGTGAATTACAACAGCTTGCAGACGCGCAATTGCCCCCGAAAACGTGTTGGTACAAGTGGCTTACAGCACACTCAATTACAAGGATGGCTTGGCGATTACCGGCCAAGGGCCGGTGGTGCGTAAATTCCCGTTAGTGCCGGGGATCGATCTCGCAGGGACTGTTATCGAAAGTGCCCACCCAGATTATCAGGCGGGTGACAAAGTGCTGCTAAATGGCTGGGGCGTTGGTGAAAATTACTGGGGCGGCTTAGCACAGTTTGCCCGTCTTAACGGCGATTGGCTGATCCCATTGCCAGAGGCTTTCTCGGCGCGCGATGCTATGGCGATTGGCACCGCCGGTTACACCGCCATGCTATGTATCATGGCGCTAGAAAAACACGGGCTAACCCCGAAAAAGGTGAGGTGCTGGTGACCGGTGCCAACGGCGGTGTCGGTACTTTTGCCATCGCCTTGCTGGCTGCCAAAGGTTATCAGGTGGTGGCGGCCACCGGGCGCCCTGAACTGGCAGATTCTCTGCAAGCCTTAGGTGCCAGTGCCATCATAGACCGCAGTGAACTGAGCCAACCGGGGAAACCTTTAGCCAAAGAACGCTGGGCGGCGGCGGTGGATTCGGTCGGCAGTCACACGCTGGCTAATGCCTGTGCTGCTACCAAAGCCGATGGTGCCGTGGCTGCCTGTGGTCTGGCGCAGGGCATGGATTTCCCGGCAACGGTCGCGCCGTTTATTTTGCGTGGTGTTAGCCTGCTGGGCATTAACAGCGTCACCCGTCCCAAGGCTGAGCGCATTGCCGCTTGGCAGCAGTTAGCCCAGTGGTTGCCTAATAAAGCCATGCTCGATCACAACACCCGTGAAATTGGCCTGAGCGAAGCCATTGCCACCGCCAGTGATTTGTTAGCCGGTAAAGTTCAGGGACGGGTGCTGGTGGACGTTAACCGTTAAGCCTGTGCGCTTGTTCGTGGTTTATGATACATTAGAAAAAATTTATAGAAGGCGGCGGTGGCCGCCGCTGTTGTTGTCGTAACCCTTGTTATGAGTGTTACAAAAACCAAGGAAGTAGTATGTGGGATGATGTCTACAATGCCGAACACTATGTGTATGGCAGTGAACCCAACGAATTTTTGCGGGCGCACAGTGCCGATCTGCCCCAAGGGCGGGTGTTGTGTATTGGTGATGGCGAAGGCCGTAACTCTGTGTATCTGGCACGACAAGGCTACCAAGTCACCGCCGTCGATCTGTCCGCTGTTGGTATTGCTAAAGCGAAGAAACTCGCGGCGCAATATGAGGTCAATGTTGACTATATTCAGGCCGATCTGGCGGATTTTAGCTTTGGCAACAAGCAGTGGGATGGCATCGTCTCTATTTTTTGTCATCTGCCAGCTGCGCTACGTAAACGTGTGCATCAGCAGGTGATTGATAGCTTAAAACCGGGCGGCGTATTCCTGTTGGAAGGCTATACAGCCAGACAATTACAATTCGGTACTGGCGGCCCCAAGGCCGTAGAAATGCTGTTGGATAAAGATGAAGTCGCTAGCGAATTAGCGGCGCTGAATATCTTGCATCTGCAAGCGTTAGATCGGCAGGTGATTGAAGGTGTTAAACACACAGGCACTGGTGCAGTGTTGCAGCTGTTAGCACAAAAGTGAGTGTGTGTTGTGAGCTTGTGTGCTCACGCAACGACTAAATAGGCTGCACCTATGCAAACTGCGTTTGCGGAAAGTCGTGATGGCTTGCGCCATACCAAGCTGGCGTTTGTGAAAGTTGTGAGCTTTCGTGCTCACACTACGGCTAAATAGGCTGCGCCTACGTGCAAACTGCGTTTGCGGAAAGTCGTGGAACTACTCGTTCCACACCTGAGGACAAGGGGACTGGACGGCCTCATCCCCTTGTCAAACCCCATGCCGCCCCACGTCGCTGAAAACTCCGCCAGCTTATGCTGAAAATCTGGCTATGCTCAGGACTCACATCCTTGTTCGACCTTCGCGCCTCGACATCCATGTCTCGGCTACGCCATTTTCAGCAACGCTTGCGGCAGCGCCGAAGGGGAATTTTGTGTTGCCCGAATATTCAGTGTGTTAGCTGGAATTAAATTAGTGGCTGTCCCCACTTTTGCTCACTAAGCTGGCGCTTGTGAAAGTCGTGAGCTTGCGTGCTCACACTACGGCTAAATAGGCTGCGCCTACGTGCAAACTGCGTTTGCGGAAAGTCGTGGAACTACTCGTTCCACACCTGAGCCAAAGGGCGATGCTCGTCCCTCGCCCTTTGGAAACCCGACGACGCCCCACGTCGCTGAAAACTCCGCCAGCTTATGCCAGAAAATCTGGCTATGCTCAGGACTCACATCCTTGTTCGACCTTCGCGCCTCGACATCCATGTCTCGGCTACGCCATTTTCTGCAACGCTTGCGGCAGCGCCAAGGGGAATTTTGTGTTGCCTGAATATTCAGTGTGTTAGCTGGAATTAAATTGGTGGCCGCACCCATTTTTTAGCCTCCATTTTTTTATGTTATTAATAAGTGATTTATCCATGCTATAGTTATTAATTCTAATATCTATAGAAATTTAAATGGATTTTTATGGTAGAAATTAATAGTCTTTCAGATGCTATAGATGTAACGAAAAACATAGGTGGTAACTTATGGTTTAGAGGACACTCAGACATCAGTTATAAGCTAATACCAAGTGTGTTAAGAAATATGGATGGAAAGCTCTATGATGAATCAAGGCTAATTAAGGAGTTTATTAGAAGAAATCCAGAAGCTAAAGATAAGCATAATAACATACTAGAACTTCTCACTTATGCTCAGCATTATGGGCTACCTACAAGATTATTAGACTGGACAGAAAACCTTTTAGTTGCATTATATTTTGCATGTTCATCTAAAAATCACAAAGATGGCAACCTATTTATTTTAGATTCTAAAAAAAGAAAATTTGAAAACTTTGAATATTTAATTTCAAATATTGATTTCTGGGAAACCTTAGTAATATTAGATGGAAATGAAATTGTATTTTCGTTTCTTAGTGCTAAAGAGATGCTAATTAACAAGATAATTGAGTTGCAAATCAAGGAAGACAAGGTAAATAGTAAGATACATACATACTTTAATGATTTAAAATTTGACGAAATAGTTAAAATTAAAGGCAGTCTTGAGAATCATTATTGTACAAATGACGATCCCGTAAATCTAACTTTTGAAGTGGGCGATTCAATTAGTAGATTAAATGACTCTATCTTTTTATATCAACCGCCAATGATTAATAAGAGACTTATTAGTCAGGCTGGATGCTTTACTATACATACAGGAAAATACATTTATAATCGCGATCTAATACCCACTGTAGATGCTCAAGAAGCATGTCCAGAAATGATAAAATCATATACCATTCCAGCCACATCTAAAGAAAACATTCTTTATGAATTAAGGATGTGTGGCATTCATCATTCAACAATATTTCCAGAACTGGAATATCTAACAGCTGATATTAAATCTTACTGTATGTTTTAATTTAACAAATGGGCATAAAAACTTTTTTCGTGGTACTTTCAAATTCAGTCTTCAACTGGGAAATTGTGCTCATTCTCATTTCATTGATCAGATTTTTCAGGGAAATAGCGTAATTCCCAGCACAGATGAACCAGTGACCGTCCGAGGCAGGACGCCGAGGATCGAGCGCCCATGGATGGGTTCACAGCGTGTCACTGGATCATCTGTGCATGCGCCCGCTGCAGGCGATTTAGTACGACAGAGCATATTGGTAATAGCCATATCGTCAAGGCAACACCTTTATGGCTGCAAGCCATAAACAAAAAGATCAAAACGAGGTTTTGACTAACCTCACTAATCCTAGATATAAAAGATGCTTCAACCACTTGGGATTAAATTGGTGGATGTCCTCATTTTTCTTCTGAGTCACAGCGATTACAAAAACGCTGGTCAACGCAAGGCTGACCAGCGTAAGAAGCCATTACAAAGATTTAAGGAAAGCCAGCAAGTCTTGTCGCTCCTGTGCGGTGAGCGCGGCGAACCGTTGTTTACTGGCTTCTCCCTCGCCGCCATGCCATAGGATCGCTTCGGTGAGATTGCGTGCGCGGCTGTCGTGCAAGTAGCCCACAGGTGTACCCGCGGCGACATATTCAGTGTAGCCGATCCCCCACAACGGTGAGGTACGCCACATGTTGCCGCGTGCCAAACCTTCTTCAAAGTCATCAGCTAGCTCGTCACCCATATCGTGCAGTAGCAGATCGGTATAGGGTTTGATGGTTTGATTACGCACCTCGGCGAACTCGGACGTGGCACCGGTTTGTAGCTCCACCACGTGGCAGCTGTTACAACGGATATCACTAAACAGTTGCTGCCCTTTGGTAATCGACTCTGGATTGACATCCAGATAGGCCAGCGGCGCCACGCCTTTGGGGAAACCACTAACAAGGCTACGTTGTGCTGGAACCCCCAACAGCTGCAAATACTGCGTCATACGCTCTACGGCTTCCGCAGAAAGACCCACTTCAGTACCGGCTGCGGCGTTGCAATGTGCCGAGCCTGCCAGACATTGCCGATTAGGATAAGCCGCTGAGGTGACTGACATATCCAGTAGTGCAGCATTGGTGACCTGATGGCGCAAGCTCACTTTACTGGCTTTCCAACCATAACGGCCAAGATGTACCGCGCCAGTTTCTGGGTCATAGCCATAGTTGGCGACACCTTGCACGCCATCTTCATCAGGCGTGCTGCGCACGCGGGATAAAATCTCCGCATCGGGGATAGCTTCCAACAGCCCCATGCCGATCATCGGCTGCGCCGAACGCACCGAATACACCGCCGGGGTGGGGCCTTCAAACGCCACTTTGGGTTTACGCAGTTCTACCACAGTACCGTCGCCCAGTACGGCGGAGGAATACTCAAATCCCGCTAGCCACACCGCATTACCCCAGTTTTCGACTGCGCCAGAAGTGGTCGAACGGGCGTTCATCTGCACCGCAACACCATAATGGCTATCTGGCCAGTAGGTGCCAGCGGCGGTTGACTCAGCCGTGCGCACTGCCATGGTATCGAGCCGTTGATTGATTACGGTTGGCGCGGCACTGCGGCCGTTATTGATGTGGCAGCCAAAACAGGACGATTGGTTAAAGCGTGGTCCTTGCAGCTGCATGCCGGCATCATTGCGATCGTTATCCGCCTCATTATGTTCGCCAGTCCATAAATTGGTGTGGATCCAGCGGCGCCCCTCAACAAAGCGCTGCATGTTTTCCATCGCAATGGTGGTGTGCGGTTGTTGGAACATAAATGCGGCGTTATCGGCGTAATCATAGGAGATGGAGCCCGTGCCACCTTGCAGGGTTTCCACTGGTAATGGTTGGTTTTTCAGGCGTGGCTGCACGCCATACCAAGGACGCAATCCTTGGCCCATCACGTAGGTCATTTCGTTGGTGTAATAGCGATAGCCGTGACGGTCACCCGCCGCATCCATAATCTCACGGGTGGTAAAAAACGAACTGGAGAACTCCAACACATCGCCTTTGACCAATGGGCGAGAGTCAATGGTGTTGCCATTTGGTGCCATGACACCGTTGGCATCGGGCGAATTGTCGCGGTGGCCGGGAAAGGTATCGAACAACACGCTACAACCGTCGTTAGCGCCAATAACATCGTTGTAGCCGCTGTCAGGGCGTAGCAGTGCGCCATTGGCGGGCTTAGCAACGACCGGACAGGGCGCGCCATCGGTGAGATAGGTGGAATCATCCAATAAATCACCGGGGCTCATCCAGCCATATCCGGTCACATAGGGATTATCAAAACCGCGGACAAACACGTGTCCGCCACCTTTTGCGGTTGCTGAAAGTATTGGTTAACCACTAACTTAGGATGGAGCACACCTGCGACATTGCTGTCGTCGATGATCTCTACGCCCCAAGTGCGCAACTGAAAATAGTTAGCTACAAAATTGAGATGTGCCCCGGGCCCTTTATCGCGCGGATTACCTGCTGCATCGACGGTATCATTCACGCCATAGCCCATTTCGTTCCAGTCTTCACCACGTTCCCGCGCATGACGAGAGCGGCCCACCATGCCAAAACGCGTCACTAAACGGCCATCAGGCAGCGAAAACTGTGTTGATTCGATTGGTTCAGCAAATTGCGGCAGTGGCGTTAGCCCCGCGCCAGACATCGGAAACGCTATCGCAGAGGTTGCCAGCGGCAGCAGCGAATTATCGGCCGCAGGCGCGCGGAACTCCGCCTCAAATAGCGAATAGCCATATTGCGTGGCGCGGCTTATTCCCTGCAAACGGAGATAACGGGCATAAATGCCCAAATTGTAGAACTGCTCAGTGTCGCCTTGAGCATCGACCACATAACGCAGTTGATACCAAGTCTCGGCATCATCAGAGATGTAGATGGCATACTCCGTTGCATGGGCGCGTTCCCACAGCAGCTTCATATAGCCAATCGCGGTTTTACTGCCAAAATCAAACTGTAACCACGCCGCGTCAGGGTCAATGGCGGTGTTATTCCACGCACTCTCCCATCGGCTTTGCAGGTCGCCATCAATGGCTTTGGCGGCGGTATTGGTGTCATTTTCATCGCCCGAAGAGGTCGCTGCCACTGGCGTGATCAACGCTGCCTCGGTCGCGGCAATCACCGCACTGCGGGTCGATTTAGCTGCTTGGCGCTGCTGACCCACTTGGAAGTCGGCGGGCAAGCGTAAGCTCGCGGGCGGTGGTGGTAATGAGGGCGCATCTGCGCGAGGCAAGGGTACGGCGCTGGTCAGTGCTGGAGCCTCCAATGGCGGCAGATTTTCATCTTCGGGGACTGGCGTCACCGGTGTATCACCCGGTTCAGGATCTGGCGTCTCACCCGGTTCAGGTTCCGGTGTTGTCACCGGTGGTGCGGGCTGCGGTGCAACCTCGGCGTTATCATCACCGCCACCACAACCCGTAAGTAGGCTGCTGAGTAAGGGCAACATGATTGCCCAACGTATTTTCGAGCGAAGGTAAACTTGGTTTTCGGTCAGCAAATGCAGTTCCATTGTTATTGTTCCTTCCCAGTAAAATCAGCGGGTGTATATAGGCTTACTTCATCAGGTGGTGAGTGACTGCAATTGGCGATGACGCTCACCGTACTCCTCATTTCGTCGCAATCTCTGCTTAGCAGCATACAGCAGTGCTCACACTAATATTAGCGACATAAAATGTAGGTTTATTGATTTATGGAGCGAGAAATTTGTTTTTGCGGCTGGAGACAATCAAAGACGGTGGCATTTGAGTACGCGAAAGGGTTTCGCGCTTTTCTCTTGTCATAAGTAACGCCATAAATCGCTCAGATTTGCCTTTGGATATCCATTCTTCTTAGAGCCAGGGATTGCTCTCTATTACCCTTTTACGTTCATAATTTTGAGCTTAAAAACTAATAATTATCATATATGTATATAATTTTGATGTTTTTATATTGAAAATTTATAATTTTGAACAAATTAATAAATTTATATGTTTTTGTATAAAATATTTATCATTTGACTATCTGTGTATATAATTTTATATATTTTAAGATAAATATTGGTTATATGTTCATTTTTTGTGCACGAAAGCGCCTTAATATGAACGAGCAGCTACCTTGCTTGTTACTGCTTTAGTCACAAACAGGCGTTCAAGCAATTCATCAGACGGCGGCATTCAATCAGCACGTTGGGGACAGCATGAATAACGACGCATTAGAGAATATTGAAAGGCTACAGCGGCAGTTGCTTGAGTCTGTGAAGCAGTTGGACGAAATGAAGCGAGAGTTAACCCGCTCCATTGATCAACATAAGTATCAATCGCTCTATGAGATTTCCAATACATCGGAGCTTGGCAAACTGTTGGCAGAATTCCGCATCAAGGAGCGGATAGAAGTGTCAGATCTTGCGCTACAGTCAGACGCTTCAAGAGGCACGATTACCCGTATCCTTGATGATCCCAAAGGCACATCCATCGCCACGGTGCTAACGGTTGTCGAGGCGCTTGGAGGCAAATTATGTATCGCAAAGTGATGGTGTTGCTGCATGGCGTTCATGCGGGAGATCTTACCCAGCAGGACGATCAGTATTCATTTCAGTATCTTGCCGACTACGCCGGCCCCCGCATTTCCCTCAGCCTGCCCGTAAGAACTGAACCCTATGTTTCACAGGGGGCACTGCATCCCTATTTTTCATCTTTAGCACCTGAGGGATGGCTGCGCCGGGTGTATAGCAACCAACAAAAAATTGATGAAAACGATTTGCTGGGCATATTGATGGAAAACGGTGACAACCTTTTGGGTGCAATCCAGATAAAAGGGTACTGACATGTCTAACTGTCGCATTACGCTGCAAACGTTGTTGACCCCCGCCGAGCAGAAAACCGGCTTCTCCAAAGCGGGGATGAAGGCGTTAGCGGGGGCATCCCGTATTAGCTTTGAACTGCCGTTCACCGCTGCCGAATTTGTACAACAAAAACCAGCGAAGCAGAAAGGCATGAGCATTTCTGGCGCGCAACCCAAATTACAGTTAACACTCGATGTCGCCAAGCGACACTTTGATATTATCGACAGCCAAGGCGACTTCATACTTAAGCCCTCACCACCCGAATTTCCTTATTTGGCAGAGAACGAGCACTGCATTATGTCGGTGATGAAACAACTTAAGTTTGTTGTGCCGCCGTTTGGTATGTTGCAATTTGCGCCTGAGGCGGGCAAAGCAGTTGAGTATGCGTTTGTCATCAAGCGATTTGATCGTGCCGCAGATGGCAGCAAAATTCATCAAGAGCAGTTAGATGGGGCCATGAATATAGCGGAAAAATATGGCCGAATTGATGCGGGCAAGCAGATGGTTAGCTATGAGACCATTGGCCGATTTTTAAAAGACCACAACGTAATAAAAACCTTGGTCGATGTGCGCGATTTCTTTCGTCGGGTGGCCTACGCATATTTACTGGGTAATAACGACTTACACCTGCGTAATTTCGGCATTGTGGCGCTCAATAGACTCGCTCCTGTTTATGATTTTGTCAGTGTTGCGCCATATCCCACTTACTTCGCTTCTGGTTACCTTGCTTTGCCACTTTTAACCATCGAAGAAGGTGAGCAGCAACTGGCGCCAGGGTTTGAAACTGCCTATGGCGAATACCTCGGGATCGACTTTTTGCAGTTTGCCAAAGGCATCGGCTTAAGCGAGAAATTCGCTTTGGCCATTATTCAGCGAGATTTTCCTAAAGAGGCTGACAAGGTGCTGTCAGTTATCAATGACTCGCATATGCCAGAAGAGATGAAAGCTGTTGTCAGCAATTGCTTTAGACAACGCTCCAATCGTATGCAGATAGTTAGCACAGAGCAAATTGATGTGTAGCACATCTAAGGCCGTTTGGGGGCGCGAAACGGTTTCGAGCTTTTATCGCAAACGCTGTTTGCGAATGCTGCTTGAAGTTTCCGTGTTTAGAATTCTCGGCGTACTCCTGCCAAGTCTGTGTTGTTCTTAGTTATTACACGGCGAATGGCTCGACTGCTCGATGTTTGCCCAACGCACCTGTGCCGCGCCAAGGGAAATTGGTGTTGCCTGTAAATTCGGTGTGTTAGTTGGATTAAATTGGTGGCTGTCCTCATTTTTAGCTGTCCTCATTTTTACCGCGTTTTATCTAGCAAAAACTATCTAACTCATAAAAACATCAGTTTAAATAAGAAAGCTAAAGCTATTAGATTCATAGCAATTTTCCAAGATTTTCTAAATCCAGCCAAAACAATTGCCATATACACCAATAAAAAGGCCGAAGAAAAAATGATGTTGCTAGAAATCATGTAGCATAAGAAAACAACTAATATATAAATAAAATCCAACATGCTAGCACTAAATTTCACCATAAACTCCGTCACAAGGAGGGGGGACATTATATCAATTACTTAGTTGCCATTTGATTCATTGCTGAACCAAGCCAATAGCCCGAGGTAAATGCAGCAGCAACTGCTAACGCCGGAGCCGCTGCTGATTTAGCAAAAGCACCACCTAATGCACTAACAGCCCCCATAAAACTAATGGTATTCTCGGCATTAATCTCACCACCAGATACACAGTTCAAATCTTCAGAAGTTAACAATTCCATGGTTTACTCCAATTATTTTTGTGTCAGATAATAAAGACCAACAGCTGCTATTACAAACACTCCACCAGTAAATGCGGCGGCACCACCGAGAGCTACAGCCATAGAAGTTGTGCCAATAGTTGCGAGTCCAGTAGCCATTCCGAGGGTGTTCAATATTCTGAGTCAGCTTGGTCACAGATCGATATGAGGATCTAAGCGCCCCCGAAGTGTATCGACAACAGTGACAGATTCCGATTTTGTACTGGGTGCGCCAATGCTCTGATGCCCGCAAGATACCGGCATAAAGCAGCTTAAGCAAACTGTTTTCATTTGCAAATCCACCCTTGGTTTTGGTCAGCTTACGGAACTGGCGAAAAATGGGACTGGCGAAAAATGGGGACAGCCACCAATTTAACCTCGGCTAACATACTGAATTTTCAGACAACGCCAATTCCCCCTTCGGCGCGGCGAAGGAGCGTTGGGCAGCCATTGAGCAATCGAGATATGGCCGCTCTTGGACATCCATGTCCTTCGCGACATTTGGGCTTCCTGCCCGGCAGATATCGAGAAGCAACGTTGAGCCATGGAGGGCGAATCGGTGCGATTTGCGAAAATGGCAAACCATAAGCCCGTAGCGTTTCGCGGCGTGGGGCGTCGTCGGGGTTATAAGGGCGAATACTCATCTACGATGAGTGCGCTTATGAGCGCGAGCCATGGATGGCGAGCTGGCCGTTAAACATGGATGTTGTTGCGGGACGAGCATCGCCCTTTGGCTCTGGTGTGGAACGAGCAGTTCCACGACTTTCGCAAACGCAGTTTGCCATCAATCCAATCACGCAGTGATAAACTCCGCGCAGGATGACCTGAGTCATCCACCCACCAATGTGACAAGTCCGCCGCACAAGCAAACTCAACTGACCCAGCAGACCCAACAAACTTGTTTCAAACACGACAATTCCCTTGGGTTTTGTTGTCTGCCACTCCCATTGTTCGTTAACTAACAAAAATAAAACCTTTTAAATTCAATAGTATGTTTAAATTTTGTTAATTGGCTTAATTTTCGCACAACCGTTGCCGAATTGTTTTTATCCAACATGGGAGGAACCAAGATGGCAATTCGTCAATGTGCGATTTACGGGAAAGGGGGATTGGCAAATCCACCACCACCCAGAACCTGGTAGCGGCACTGGCCGAACTGGGTAAGAAAGTCATGATCATCGGTTGTGACCCTAAAGCCGACTCGACTCGTCTGATCCTGCACTCCAAAGCGCAGAACACCATCATGGAAACCGCAGCAGAAGCCGGTTCGGTAGAAGATATCGAATTGGAAGATGTACTGAAAATCGGTTACGGCGATGTGCGTTGTGTGGAATCAGGTGGCCCAGAGCCAGGTGTTGGTTGTGCGGGTCGTGGGGTAATCACCGCGATTAACTTCCTCGAAGAAGAGGGCGCTTATGAAGACGACTTGGACTTTGTTTTCTATGACGTGTTGGGTGACGTGGTGTGCGGTGGTTTCGCTATGCCCATCCGTGAAAACAAAGCGCAGGAAATCTACATCGTCTGCTCTGGTGAGATGATGGCGATGTATGCCGCTAACAACATCTCTAAAGGTATCTGCAAGTACGCAGCCACGGGTGGTGTGCGCTTGGCAGGGCTTATCTGTAACTCTCGTAACACTGACCGTGAAGATGAACTGATCATGGCGCTGGCGGCCAAGATTGGCACTCAGATGATCCATTTTGTGCCGCGCGACAACATAGTACAGCGCGCTGAAATCCGCCGTATGACGGTTATTGAATACGATCCTAACTGCAAGCAGGCGGATGAGTATCGCACGCTGGCGCGCAAGATCATCGATAACAAAATGTTCGTGGTACCTAATCCGGTCACCATGGATGAACTGGAAGATCTGCTGATGGAGTTCGGTATCCTCGAAGAGGAAGATGAAACCATCATCGGTAAAACTGCGGCGGAAGAAAACGCGGCCTAAGGTCAGTGGTTTTCAGCCTCTCCTGCATCAGTTAATGAGGAATCAGCGATGTCGATGAGCAAAGCAGAAACCCAGGCCTTGATTGACGAGGTACTGGAAGTTTATCCGGCGGCGGCGAAAAAGGATCGCGCTAAGCATTTGGCGGTAAACGACCCAGAGCAAGCCGGTAGTAAATGTGTCACCTCTAACCGTAAATCCCTGCCCGGGGTGATGACCATTCGTGGTTGTTCTTACGCCGGTTCTAAAGGGGTAGTTTGGGGGCCAGTAAAAGATATGATCCATATCTCTCACGGGCCTATCGGTTGCGGTCAGTATTCCCGCGCCGGTCGTCGTAACTACTATTCTGGCACTACTGGGGTAGACAGTTTCGGCACCCTTAACTTCACTACCGATTTTCAGGAACGCGACATCGTGTTCGGTGGCGACAAGAAACTCGCCGCTGCCATTGATGAGTTGGAACAACTGTTCCCGCTGTCTAAAGGCATTTCGGTTCAATCTGAATGTCCGGTTGGGCTTATCGGTGACGATATCGAAGCGGTGGCCAAAACCAAAAGCGCTGAAATCGGCAAAACCATTGTGCCGGTGCGTTGCGAAGGTTTCCGCGGAGTATCGCAGTCGTTAGGGCACCATATCGCCAACGATACCATCCGCGATCACGTGTTGGAAAAATCCGCTGACAAAGCGTTTGAATCCACGCCTTATGACGTTGCCATTATTGGTGATTACAACATCGGCGGTGACGCTTGGTCTTCCCGCATCATTCTGGAAGATATGGGGTTACGCGTGGTGGCGCAGTGGTCTGGTGACGGTACGTTAGCCGAGATGGAAAACACCCCGCATGTCAAACTCAACCTGGTGCATTGCTATCGTTCTATGAACTATATCGTGCGCTACATGGAAGAGAAAAACGGTATTCCGTGGATTGAATACAACCTGTTTGGCCCCACCAAAATTGCCGAATCGATGCGCAAGATTGCCACCTTCTTTGACGACAAGATCAAGGCGCAAACGGAGGCCGTCATTAAGCGCTATCAGGCACAGTGGGATCAGGTGATTGCCAAATACCGTCCACGTCTAGAAGGCAAAACCGTCATGTTGTACGTCGGTGGTTTACGGCCACGTCACATCATCGGTGCCTATGAAGATCTGGGCATGGAAATCGTCGGTGCGGGTTATGAATTTGCCCACAACGATGACTATGTCAAAACCGCGCCTGAATTGAAGGAAGCTACCTTACTGTTTGACGATGCCAGTGCTTACGAACTGGAAACCTTCGTCAAAAAGCTGAAACCCGATTTAGTGGGTTCCGGCGTTAAAGAAAAGTATGTGTTCCAGAAAATGGGCTTTCCGTTCCGCCAGATGCACAGCTGGGATTATTCCGGCCCTTACCACGGTGTGGATGGTTTTGCCATTTTCGCCCGCGATATGGATCTGACCATCAACAATCCATGCTGGAGCAAGATGCAGGCCCCTTGGGTTAAGGCGGAAGCTGACAGTTTGCAACAGTCAGCATAAGACAGGCTGAGTTATGTTCAGCCCGGATAACCGAGCCGGGGTTCACGGATTAGTGGCACGGCAGGAGAAGAGTCATGACGCAAAAAGTTGAAGATATCAAAACCGGTTATGCCCTGTTCCGGCAACCGGAATATCAGGAGCTACTCGCGGGTAAGCGGGATGCTTTTGAAGAAAGCGTAGATGCCGACAAAGTCAAAGAGGTGTTTGACTGGACGACAACCAAGGAATACCAAGAGCTTAACTTTAACCGTAAGCACATCACCATCGACCCCGCCAAGGCGTGTCAGCCATTGGGGGCGGTACTCTGTGCCCTGGGATTTGAAAATACTCTGCCCTATGTGCATGGGTCCCAGGGTTGTGTGGCTTACTTCAGAACCTATTTCAACCGTCACTTCAAAGAGCCGGTCGCCTGTGTTTCCGACTCCATGACTGAAGACGCTGCGGTATTCGGCGGCCAGAAAAACATGTTTGCTGGTCTCGAAAACGCTTATGCGCTCTATAAGCCGGAAGTGATCGCGGTATCCACCACCTGCATGGCCGAAGTGATTGGTGATGACCTTAATGCGTTCATTGGTAACGCCAAGAAAGAAGGTCATCTGCCGGAAAGCGTGCCAACCCCGTTTGCCCATACGCCAAGCTTTGTGGGCAGCCATGTCACCGGTTGGGATGGAATGTTTGAAGGTTTTCTACGCTATTTCACGCTCAACGAGATGGCTGACAAGACGGTCGGTAGCAACGGCAAAATCAACATTGTGCCGGGCTTTGAAACCTATCTTGGCAACTATCGCGTCATCCATCGCATGCTGAAAGAGATGGATGTGGACTACTCCTTCCTGTGCGACCCCTCAGAAGTGCTAGATACGCCTGCCGATGGCGAATATCGCATGTATGCCGGTGGCACGCCGCTGGCTGAGCTGAAAGATGCACCCAATGCCATTACCACGTTGTTGCTGCAACCCGATCAGTTGTCAAAAACCAAAAAGTTTGTCACTGACACCTGGAAGCAGGAAGTCCCAGACCTGCAAATCCCAATGGGGCTGGAATGGACGGACAACTTCGTGATGAAAGTGGCGGAGTTGACCGGCAAGCCCATTCCGGCGTCCATCACCAAGGAACGTGGCCGGCTGGTGGACATGATGACCGATTCTCACACCTGGCTGCACGGCGTGACTATCTCGCTGTTTGGTGACCCAGACTATCTCACCGGGATGTGCAAGTTCCTCACCGAGTTGGGCTGCGAAGTGAAACACGTACTGTGTCATAACGGCAGCAAGCGCTGGCGTAAGCAGATGGAAGCCCTGCTGGCGGAAACCCCTTACGGCCAAGATGCGCAGGTGTTTACTGGCAAAGATTTGTGGCACTTCCGTTCGCTGATGTTTACTGAAAAACCGGATCTGATGATCGGCAACTCCTACGGTAAATTCATCGAGCGTGATACCAAAGCCAAGGGGGCCGAGTTTGAAGTACCCTTGGTCCGTATCGGCTTCCCGATCTTTGACCGTCACCACCTGCATCGTCAATCGACTCTGGGCTACGAAGGAGCCATGTACATCCTCACTACCTTGGTGAACGAAGTGCTGGCCAAGCTGGATCGCGACACGATGGAACTGGGCAAAACAGATTTTGCCTTTGACCTGGTGCGTTAAGCAAAACGCCGGTGACAGCGATGCCACCGGCAATATTTCTGGTAACGGCTTGAGGAAAACACCATGGCAAATGTGATGATCCAGTACAACGAGCAGGGCGCGCTGTGTCTGTACCTGCCGAAAAAGGATTTGGAAGAAGCGATCACCCACTTTGAATTCGACACTGCCGAGCAATGGGGCGGAGAAGTCCATCTGGCGGGCGGCGCTATTTACTATATCGATCCCATCCCGGCACCGGAAAGGTTGCCGATTACCGTGCGTGCCAAACGGCTCCAAGCCGCGTAAAGGAGGAATGGGCGATGATGCAACAACCTTTGATTTCCGATGAAGCCGCGCTGCGCATTGCCCTGGCAGTACGGAACTTGCCGGATGTGGGATTAGGCGCGCTGTTGGATCTGCTGTTGCAGCATCTGGGCGAACCTTTATCGGCAGAAAAACTGGCGGCTATTTCACCTAAATCGTTTCGGGTGATGGTGTCTTCACTTAGCGAAGCGCCCACTCGCCGCGATGTGTCATCGGCGTTGGCAATCCTTACCAATAGTGAGGTGGAGGAACTGGATGCGCCACAACTGCGGCTGTTACCGCCGTTAGTCGGCCCCAAGCTCACGGTGGCGATTACCTCCAATCAGGGGAAATGATCAACGGTCATTACGGCTCCTGTATGCGGGTGCTGGTGTACGAAGTGAATGCCTATGCTCATCAGTTGGTGGATGTGCGCAATATTGATGGCGGTTTGCAGGGCGAAGCCCGCGCCGAATATATGCTGAACCAGCTCAAGGGGTGTCAGATGCTGTTTACCCTATCCATCGGTGGCCCAGCCGCAGCCAAAGTGACCCGTGCCAATATCCACCCGGTGAAAAAAATGATGCCAGTCGCCGCCGCTGAAGCATTAACGGAACTGAGCCTGGTGCTCAGCCACAATCCGCCACCTTGGATCTGCAAGCTGTTGGGGATCACCTCCAGCCAGAATGAACTGCAATTCGAGGAGCAATGGGATGACGCTTGAGCATGAAATAGAAACCATTGGCTCACGTATTGCGCAAGAATCAGCCATTGATGAAGCACTGCTGAGCCGGATGCGGGCCGCTTACCCGCAGTGGCGCTTCACCTTATGCAGTGAAGATGACACCGGCGAACGTGAGCCCTATCTCAGCTTCAATGGCTTCGATCTACATCTGGTACGCCTGTCAACAACCGGCTGTGCCAGCCTCACTCCCTGGCCGGAACAGTGTTCTGGCATTTTGATTGCGCTACATAGCGCCTGACATATTGTCGCTTTGGGCTGTAAGTGTTCGCCTTTGTCGCATATACGACAAAGGCGTTTTTTGTTGGTTAGCTGACAAACTAACAACATAAATAAAACAATGGCTTAGTTATTGGCTTCGGATTTGCACTGTTACCTGTAACCCCGTATCCGACTAACAATCTGTGCGGATGATACGGTAACCGAGTAGGGAGGGAGCATGAAACTATCTGAGATCCGGCTGCTACAGGACGAGCCAGCCTGCGAACACAACAGTGGTAAAAAGAGTGGTTGTTCCCGTCCCAAGCCCGGTGCCACATCCGGTGGTTGCTGTTTTGATGGCGCGCAGATCAGCCTGTTGCCGATTGCCGATGTGGGCCACATAGTGCACGGCCCTATCGCCTGTGCCGGTAACAGTTGGAACAACCGCGGTACTCGCGCCATCGGTGCTAACCTGTTTCGTTTAGGCTTTACCACTGACCTCAATGAGCAAGACGTGATTATGGGCCGCGCCGAAAACGCCTGTTACACGCTATCAAGCAGTTGATTGAACAACATAATCCGCCAGCAGTATTTGTGTATATGACCTGCGTGCCCGCAATGGAGGGCAACGATATTGCCGCTATCTGCAAACTGGCGCAGGAACGTTGGGGCATTCCGGTGGTGCCGGTCGATGCCGCCGGATTCTATGGCAACAAAAATTTTGGTAACCGCATTGCTGGCAGTGTGATGATGAAATATGTCATCGGCACCGCCGAGCCTCCGGCCAAACCCTTAATGAAACATGACCCCAGCCGCCATGTGCACGACATAGTGTTGATTGGTGAGTACAACATCGCCGGCGAGTTTTGGCATGTGTCGCCGCTGTTGGAAGAACTGGGGTTGCGGGTGTTGTGCTGTATGGCGGGCGATACTCAATTTCACCAAATTCAGACCATGCACCGCGCCGATGCGGCGATGGTGGTGTGTTCCAGAGCGCAAATCAATGTCGCACGACTGCTGCAAGAACAGTGGGGCGTACCTTGGTTTGAGGGCAGCTTCTACGGTATATCCGACACCTCGGCTGCGCTGCGTCACTTTGCCGCGTTACTGCATGACGACCAACTCAGTGCTCATGTTGAACAAGTGATCGCCCGTGAAGAAGACCGGGTGCGCGCCGCGTTACGGCCATATCGCGAGCAACTCGAAGGCAAAAAAGCGCTGCTCTACACCGGCGGCGTTAAGTCTTGGTCAGTGATTTCCGCGCTCAATGAACTTGGCATTGAAGTGGTGGCTACTGGCACTAAAAAATCCACCCAGGCCGATAAACAACGTATCACCGAGATCATGGGCGAAAACGCGCTGATGCTGGACGAAGGTGGTGCCCGCTTACTGCTCAATACCTGTCGGCAGCACAACGCTGACTTGATGATTGCTGGTGGCCGCAACATGTACACCGCGCTGAAAGGCCGCTTGCCGTTTCTCGACATCAACCAAGAACGGCACCACGCCTATGCTGGCTACGAAGGCATGATCACTCTGGCAGCCGAATTGGTGCGTACTCTCAATAGCCCGATTTGGGGCGCGGTACGCAGTCAGGCGCCTTGGCAACAAAATTCTGGTGCTGAGCCAGTCGCAGCACTTTACGGTCAATAAGCGGAGGCGGTTATGGCGACCATCATTAAACAGAACACGCCGCTGGTGACTCAGCCGCTGAAAACCAGCCCGGCCACCGGCGCGACCCTTGCCAGCATGGGACTGAAGAAAACTATTCCGCTGCTGCACGGCTCGCAAGGCTGTGGCGCTTTTGCCAAGGTTTACCTTATTCAGCACCTGCGTGAACCCATTCCATTGCAGAACACCGCTATCGATCAGGTCGCGGCAGTGATGGGTGGTGACGACAACCTGTTTGCCGCGCTGAAAACTCTCTGCGACAAAGAAGCGCCGCAGTTAATCACTGTGATGACCACCGGCCTTACCGAAATGCAGGGCACCGATACTTATCGGGTAATTCACGATTTTCGCAGTCAATATCCACAATATGCCGCAACGCGCATCATCAATATGAGTACGCCGGATTTCAGCGGCTCGATGCAAACTGGCTATGCCAGTTGTGTCGATGCGGTGGTGCGGCAAACGGTACTCGCCCCCAGTGGCCGCCAGAAAAAACGGCAACAGCTCAATGTGTTGTGCTCTATCGGTATGACCGCCGCAGATATTGAAACCCTTAAACGTTATCTGGAAGCTTTTGAGCTGGACGCCATTATGGTGCCGGATTTATCGCTGTCGCTCGACGGGCATCTGGATGACAGTGATTACGCGGCTTGTTCCACTGGCGGCACCTCCATTTTAGAAATTGAACTGATGGCCGACAGTTGTGCCACGCTGGTGCTTGGGCGCTCATTACTGCCCACCGCAACTTGGCTACAGCAACGCTTCGACATTCCGCTGATCAGTTTGGATATGGGCATGGACATGGCGCAAATGGATGCCTTGGTGCTGGCTTTGTCACAGTTAAGCGGCAAGCCCGTGCCAGACTGGATTGACCGCGCTCGCCGCCGTTTGCAAGATGCCATGCTTGATTGCCATTTTGTGTTGAGTAATGAACAGATTGCCATCGCGCTAGAACCTGATCTCGCCATCGGATATGGCAAGCTGTTAGCCAGCATGGGCATTCGGTTGCCGCGGATTGTTACCACGGCCGATGCGCCGGGGTTAGCCGAACTCAGCGCCGCCGAAGTGGTGATTGGTGATTTAGCCTCTTTGAATGCCGTGGCCGGGCAGGTTTCTACCATTATCAGCAACAGCCACGCCGCCGCCATGTTTGAACCGCAAGTGCCAGTGCTGCGGGCGGGGTATCCGTGTCACGACCAGTTCGGCAACATGGATATCCGCCAGTTTGGTTACGAAGGCTGCCGTGAGCGGCTGTTTGCCCTTGCTAATCTGCAATTGCGGCAGCATCACGATGAAGTGGCACCGCATATCAGCGCCTATCGCTTTGGCGCCGATGCAGTGCAGCCTAAGGAGCGTGCGTCATGAGTGCGACTTTCCCCAAATCTAACAGTGAACGCAAACTGCATGTGGAGCCGCTGCCCGATGCCAAATTTCAGATAAAAGTTGCCTTTGCCACCTTAGATCGTCGCCATGTGGATCAGCACTTTGGCAGCGCTCGTAGCGTACTGGTATACGGTGTCGGGCATGAGCAATGGAGCATTTTGGAAGCCATTGAATATCCACAGGATGACAGCCGTACCCACGACCGACTGCCCGCGCGTATCCGCGATCTGAGCCACTGCGCAGCTATCTTCTGCAACGCTTGTGGCGCCTCGGCCATTCGGCAGTTGCTGGATCAAGGCATTCACCCGGTCAAGGTGGCAGAAGGCTGCGACATTCATCAACTGCTGGAAGATATCCGTCAGGAACTCAACGGCACCCCGATGGGCTGGCTGGCCCGTTCACTGAAACAGTTGGAGGCTCCGCCGCAACAAGATGGCCGTGAGCGGTTGCAGGCATTAATGGATGAAGAGTGGTAAGCATTTTTACTAATGATAATAAGAGGATGGCGTGATGAGCAATATCGTGGGCACAACCCGAGGCGGTAAAAACTGGGAGCCGCAATTTATTCAGGCTGTGGATCAAGCGAACTGCATCGGCTGTGGCCGCTGCTTCAAAGTCTGTTCCCGTAATGTGTTCGATCTGGTGGAACGCGAACCAGAAGATGATGACTACGGCGAAGAGGTGATGATGGTGATGGACATCGCCGATGGTGGTGATTGCATCGGCTGCCAATCCTGCGCCAAAGTGTGTCCCAAAGGCTGCCAGAGCTTCGCCGCGGTTGCCGCTTAAGCAATTTTACGGCGTGTGGACGGCTATGATATTTCTGTACCTATGAATTGCCTACAGCATGTTTATACATCGACGTTTTTATGGCTTGCCGGGCAATACATTTTGGTAAACTCGACGTCAGCTAATTACATCCATGTAATTGGTCAGCCCCTAATCGTAAGTATATCGTTTGGCACGTGTCAGAGATGTCCTTAAGCACAATATTCGCCAGGAGACTTGAAGTGGGACTAAATTATAAAAATTATTTCTCTGATAAGAACTTGTCGATAAATTTAAGACCTTCATCCATGTTATAACCTGTTCGGGCGACTAGTAGCTTTCCGGCATTATCCGCCAACATAATTGTCGGGTAGGTCTTTACTCCAATATCATCTAACCAAGGTTTTGCCTTGCTAATGAAATTAGCTTTTATATGGTATTTTTTAACAAAATCTCGAGTCTGTGCAGGACCTTCGAATGTAATATAATACACGCTCACATCTGGATGATGGTTAATAAAATCTTTAATAGCAGGAATTTCTTGAATACAGGCGACGCATTCTGCAAAGAATGTTGTAATAAGCGTAAAATTATTTTTCGAAAAATCATTAACTATGCTATTCCCTAATAAATTAGCTCCACTAACTGAAGGAATTAAATCACCAGGATTTAAATTGGTTACTTTCTGTTTCTCTTCAAAAACAACCTTAACTACTGCAATATGCTTATTATCATCCTTGATGGTTTTTAAACTTATTGTTTTTTCTTGTTTTTCTGCTTCGAGATAGTCTTGTTTTAAATGCGTAATAAAGTCTTGCCCAGAGATATACTCCCCTTTCATGTTTTGGTATTTTACATCATAACCTTGCAAATGAAATGTATTGACTATATAACTTTCAGTTAATTCTGAAGCTTGAGTTTTTATGCTGGTTAAGATAAAAAATATACATAATATCCACCATGGTTTGAGTGTCATGCTTATTTCCTATTAATGTTATTTAATCTTAAATTTTTAATGTTTTTGTCATTATAAGTCAAGAGTTAAGGGTCTTTGTTTTCTCTGAGTTGAATGAACGGGAATACTGGTAACTGCACATTTGGACAGTATTTTACTGTTAATAATACAAGAAATATTACAACATAAATAACTGGAGTCTACATAATTAAGTTTTGACAATCTAAGAGTTACTTATCTATTGGATTGATGATTAGTTATTTTTGATTATATTATTGAAAATGTAATGAATGATAATTAGTGGGCATCTTTTTAAAGTTTGTTACTCCATTGGAACACTAGTAAGCTTTAAATAGATGCCCTGTATATAGATATTAGGCTTGTTGATTACTATTTTTGTTTAGGTATGTCGTGGCGATTAGAAATATTGCATATCCTACCCACGAAAAAACAATCACTAAAATGGCCCAACCAAGCTTTGCAGCGCCTTTGGTTCGTTTTGAAAATACTGTGAGCAGAAGTGGAGCCAAAACAGTGACAAGCATTACGCTATAGATGCTGATACCACCCATTAATTCATTCCCTTAAATTGCAGTAGTTGTGTGTTCCACTATGTAGTTTTGTAAAAGATTAGTCAAGTTTTGTGGGGTGGCAGTTAGCTGCATATTTTGATGTTAACTTCTAATCCGCTGAAAAGTGTTGGTATGGAATTACAGATAATTCTAATTCCTCCTGTGATGCAGTAGGTTGAACATCACTCTTGTTTGGGTAGTTTCACATTGTTCACCAATCCAAATGTAACAAAATTCAGTCTTGATTTTATCCAAGATCTCTTACCGCCTCGTTCACAAATTCTTAAAAAATGGCTATTAGCCCTTAGTCTATAGGTAATGAACCTCGCGGTTTGAGCGTCTATAACTTAGTTCACTACGCATGCACAAAATGTGGAAGTTGTGGTGTGTATTCGGAGTATTGCTGTGTTGTGGGCATTGGTATCGGCTGTATAGCGTTGACGTCTTAATGGCGTGATTTAGCACAAGCCTGAGTGTTGCTGAAATGCTTGTTGCCGCCGTCGTTTATGCCTGTGGGCACAAATGTACTTAATTTGACGACAATTTCTCATGTTATTAGCGAGTTCAGCTGCTGATTCCTGGAGGATATATGGCGCTAAGTAAAATTTGGGTTGCACTTTCATCATTAACGGTCGCACTGGTGATGGTCGGATGCGATGATAATGTGCAGACTCAAAACAAGTTTTCTGCCACCGAGATCTGCAAAGCCACTATGGCAACGGCGTTACAGCATGATGTTTCCACCATTAGCCTGGTGGATAAAAACGGCAAGCTGGTTTACGTGTCTTACACTGATCCCACTGATTCATCACAAAATATTTATCGTTGTCGGCTCGATGGTGACCATGTGTTATGGGCGCCAAACAAAGGGCAGTGGCAAAACCAAACAGAAGGGCAAATCTCCTTTATAGCCAATTACAATCAGCTCACTATCACTGAGACCAGCGGTAATGGTCAGCAGCATACCAACCAATATAAGTTGTCAGAGTTAAAAAGCTCCTAAGCTAAATGGCCGTGGTTTACTGGGCGCAAGTGGCAGCATTTGCGCCTTTTTTGTGTGAGTAACGGCTATGACAACCTTCTTATGCTTGTCATCTGTGCCCATTTCGAGCTATCGAGTGATAAAGCAGTGAGTGAGCACTTCTATTAGATAGTAGAACCGGTGCGGGTGAGTACGAGTGTGGCGATACAGGTGAGCATTCTTTAGCTGGCATAAACATGAACAAAAAGACATGTTTCTCTGATTTATTTTGACGGCGGATAGGTAGAGACTAAAAAATCAATGTTCTTGCTGCAATGTGGTTGCTGCCTGCCATCTCTGAAATGACGCACTTCATTGTGGTATTTTATGGAGGAGTTATGTTCACCCGTGCAACTTTGGTTGTGTTGCCATCGCTGTTACTGGCGGGTTCTCTAGCCGGTTGTGGTAACAACAAAGGCCAATTCAGTGATGCCGAAATCTGCCGCGCTTCTGTGGCTACGGCGCTACATAAAGACCCGTCAATTTTTAATGTGGATGATGTTAACGGTAAGCTTGTTTATGTCTCTTATCATGAACAGGATAACTGGAAGCACGATATCTACCGTTGCAAAATTGAAGGCACTAAAGCCATTTGGGCAACTGAAAAAGGCCACTGGAAAACCAGCAGTAAAGATGCGCAACTTACCTTTGCGGCCAATGAGGATAAGTTGACCATTGTGGATACGTCGGCTGATGGCCAGCAGATCAACAAGCATTACAAGCTTGAGCAGTTGAAAGTTGATGTGCCCAGCAAACCTGGGCTGAAAGGCTAGCTCATCATGCAGGCAGCCGTTTGCACTACTATTGGTGCAATTGCTGCCATGTAAAAGCTATCAGTTGTTGCGTTAACGACCTCGATTATTCCTGGGGCCATTATCCGGGGCGCGGCCATTTTTACTGGCTCATAACCCTATAATCTACGGTCGTTAAGTCCATCACTTTACTATTTTTATCACCCAATCCATGGGTGAGGTGTGTAAGCGGTTATTCGGTCAAGTTGCGCTTTTTTAGCTCATCAAGGTAGTTGTAAATGGTATAGCGCGTGACCCCAAGCGCTTTGGCTGCCCGGTTAACGCCGCCACGAACCACAAACATCCCATTGCTTTGCATGTGTTCAACTGCGGCAATTTTCTCTTCACGGGTCAACAGATTGATTGGTTTCCCCAGCGTAGTTAAGGAACCTGCCACTATGTCATCCATCAGGTTGCCGACTTTGGCGGGCTGATGATCACTCGGGGCTGGCTGCTTGATATCTTTGCCCAACATGCGGCTTAACCAGGCATGGGCCATATGGGGAATAGTCATATCGGAGTTAAAACATAAGGCGGCAAATGGCATCCCATCGCTATCGCGGAAAATGGCGGTAGAGGAGTGCAGCGTTACCCCGTTTTTAGTCACCGTATTGTAGCTAGCAATAATGCTGTTTTGTTCACCAATGGCATCGGCAACATCGCGAGCCGCCGCAAACCCCGCATCACCTTTGGGGCCGGCGAGGATTGAATCACCAACACCGCGACCGGTCACATGTCCATGAGTAATGGCGATCACGGAATTTTCTGGACGGGTCATGTCGTGCAGCACAACCTCAACATTATCGCTCAGCACTTCATTCAACAAATCAACCACTGTCATCAACACATTGATCACTAACTGTCTTTCGGTAAGGCAAAACTGCGTTCGAAAGTTCAGTGGCTCAGTTTTTGTTTTTGTATTCATTGAGTTTTTCCATAAAACAGCACTTAAGGTGAATGTTTAAAAACAAGGCTGTTTGTATTTTTTAGGCCGATTTAAACCCCCAAAAATCATGCCTGTTATATTGGCCTATTTTACAAATTTAAACAAATTGTTTATCCAATCAACATAAAAGTGTTGATCGCATACACAAAATGTGTAATTTATAAACGGACGTTAAGAAATTGTTGAGCGATAAAGCTGCTGGTTTCGCCTGGGGGCGCGTCACATGAAAACTGTCATATAACAATAATAGTGGCAATTTTTTTTATAAAACTATTAAAAATAAATGGTTGCTAGCTTTGTGGATGTTTGTTGCATGGATTGCTGAGACTCAAGCGACCAGAAAAATGCAAAGCGGACAGATGTAATTAACATCTTTCTAAATAAATTCAACAAATTGTTAATTGGAAGAATGTGTATGCTGCCTTTACCCTCATCTCTGGAAAAGAAAAGCCCTCTGGCCAAAGCAATCGGTCTGTCGCTTGGCCTAGTGGCGTTGTCATTATCCACTCAGGCGCTGGCCGATGAAGCCGTGCCTGACCAAGACCCAAGCGCTAGCGATAACAAAAGTATTGAAAAGATTGTTGTGACGGCAACCAAACGTAATGAACGTTTGCAGGATGTACCGCTGTCGATGGAAGTGTTGGATGCCAAGCAACTGGCTGAAAACGGTAAGAATAAACTTGCGGACTATTTTGCTGAAATCCCTGGCCTGAGTTATGTGTCCAGTGCCATGAGCAGCACGATTGTAATGCGTGGTGTTGGCACCGATGCTGGTATTGGTACTCGCCCCACCTCAGGTGTGACCATTGATGACGTGCCCTATGGTTCAGCGACCAATACCGGGGTAATTCCTGATTTAGACCCGTCTGATATCCAACAGATTGAAGTGCTACGAGGCCCGCAAGGGACGCTGTATGGTGCCAGCAGCATGGGCGGGTTGGTGAAGTATGTTTCTGTTGATCCCAACGCCAGTTATGCCACAGGTCGGCTAGAAGTCGGCGGTTCTTCTGTGGCTCATGGTGGCAATGGTTACAGTGTCCGGGCCTCTGGCAATGTGCCTGTTTCGGAGGATTTTGCACTGCGTGCCAGCGCCTTCAAACGTGAAGACCCTTCATTTGTTACCAACACCCGTGATGGTTCCGATAACAGTGTTAAAAGTAAAGGTGGCCGGGTGGCGATGATTTGGTATCCGTCAGAAACAGTCACTATCCGCTCATCGGCGATGTTCCAGAATACCACTCAGGATAATACCGCCACTGTTGATGTAACCCCTGAACTGCAACCCGTGTACGACGATTATCAACATAATCGGATGGTGGGCACTGATAGTTACGAAGGTCAGACGCGTTTTTATACCACTAAGATCACGGGCGATCTGGGCTGGGGAACACTGGACTCCATTACCGGCTATACCGAGCACCGGGCGGCGGCCAAGCAGGATGTAGGCTATACCTCTATTGGCATTTTGGCGCCAATGTTTGCCGGTATGATGGGCCTGGATTATGAAGAAGCCGGGGCTTTTATTGATAACCGCTATGACGAGGATAAGCTGAGTCAGGAATTCCGTCTGTCTTCAAAAGATGATGTGCGGCTGCAATGGCAGGTGGGGTTGTTCTATACCCGTGAGGATGTGAACAGCACCCAGAACTTCTATCTGGGCGACAATGTGACGGGCAACTACTTCGCGGCGTCACCATTGCTGATCTCTATGGGCGATGATCGTTATCGTGAAACGGCGGTATTTGGCAATACCACCTACAAGATTACCGATAAGTTGGATGTCACTATCGGTGGTCGTTTCAGTAAATACAAGATGGACGGTGATAGCACCACAGGTGGCATGTTGGTCGATGCCGATGAAACTTATGAAAGCTACGATGACAACATATTTACCTATCTGTTATCCAGCCGTTATCACTTCGATGAAGAGATGATGATGTACGCTCGCATTGCCTCAGGTTATCGTGCTGGTGGCAGTAACGGCAACTTGGTGCCAGGTATTCCCGCGGGTTATGATTCCGACAAACTGGTCAGCTATGAGCTGGGCTTTAAGGGCGGGTTCTTTGACAGTGCGTTGACATTGAATGCAACCGCTTATTATATCGATTGGTCAGACTTGCAGATCAGCCAGGTTGATTTGACTTATGGTTCCAACTACACCACCAATGCCGGTAAAGCCGCCAGTCAGGGCTTAGAGCTCAGCTTGGGTTATAACTTCCTGGAAGATTGGCAATTCAATGCCAGCTACGCTTATACCGATGCTTCATTGGCTGAGGATATCCCAGGGTATGTTGACGGCTCTACCGCTTACGGTAAAGACGGTGATCGCATGCCATTCTCAGCGAAAAATTCAGGTACAGCATCGCTGAGCCACAACTTCGACCTAGGTAATGGCATGTTGTTGTCCTTCAGTGGCAACGTAACCTATATGGGCGACCGTTACATGCAGTTTACCCAGTCATCCGCTATCTCTCGTATTCATCTACCCAGCTATACCACTGTTGGGCTCAGTTCTACACTGAGTTATGACAACTGGGCGCTGACACTGTACGCCAACAACCTGTTTGATAAGGAAGGCTATATCAGTGCTAACCGCCGTGGTACCGCTACTGCCACCGATGACGTTAACTATGGCGCAGTGGTTATTCAACCACAGACCGTAGGTCTGACATTGTCCTGGCAGATGTAATCCTTTAAGCCGCCCGGTGTTATGGCGGGCGGCTGTTTACCCAAGAGGTGATGATGAAGTTATATTCTCCCTTCGCGGTACTTTCCCTGTGTGCCCCAGCGATACTTGCAAGTTCGATGGCAGCACAGGCGGCGGAACCGCAGCTTTTTATTAAACTCACCCCAGTTGTTGAACATGGTCAGGCCGTTGCGCTGGATGTCACTGAAGTCTATCAATTGGACGGCACGTTACCGCCATTGACGATTGCGCAAACACTGGGGCCGCTGCAACATATTGATCAGCGTATTCATAGCATTAAGGTTAGCGATGCGGCCGGAGCCGTCATGCTCCAACCGACCACCACAGATATTCCTGATACGCTGGGTAAACTCCCTCGCGCTTGGAAGACCAACCGTGCGACCAAGGGGCGGTGACCGTAAGTTATCGCGCGGATATTTCGCGAGAAACTACCCCTGGCCCGACTTGGGAACTGCGCAGTGAACCCCGCGGGATCAGTGCCGCCGGTAACACCTTCCTGTTATTACCGCAGGTAACTCAGCCTTATCAGGTGCAACTGAGCTGGGATCTGACCGCCTTAGGTCAAGGTGCCAGCGCCATTGACAGTTTGCCCTTTGATGGTGTGGCGTTACCACAACGAATTGCCGCCACTTATTATATGGCGGGGCAGTTGCACCGTTATCCGGCCAATGGCGATACCAAAGGGCCATTTCGTGCCGCATCTACTGCCGATAGCAATCAATTTACCCAAGAAACGCTGCTGACCTGGGCACATGATGCCTATGTGAAATACAGCGATTTCTTTGGCTTCCTGAATTGCCGCCTTTTACTGTGACCTTCCGTAGCAATCCAATGATCTCCAAAAGTGGAACCGAATTGCCGGATGCCTTGATGGTCGCTGCCAATAACGATATTTCGCTGAAAGAGATGACGCAGATCCTCTCTCACGAGATGGTGCATGTGTACCTGCACGGTTTGGAGGGCGCGAGTTGGTTTCAAGAAGGCTTAGCGGTGATGTATGAGAATCGGGCGCCTTATGCGTTGGGGCTAACCGACAGTGCCACCTATCTGCAAGCGGTCAACAACACGCTGCTGACTTACTACAGTAATGTGCGTAAAGACATGGATATGCAGGCCGCAACCGCCGCATTCTGGACCGATGCGCGGGCACGTTTGCAGCCTTATTTTCGCGGGGCGCTGTACTTCATAGTGACCGATTCGCGCATTCGCCAAGCGTCTGCCGGTAAACATAATCTCGACCAACTGCTGGTGGATTTTCTGGCACAGGAACGCGCGGGTAAAGCCGTTACGGCGGCAGATTGGGTAGCACTGGTGCGCCGTTACATTGGCGATGCTGCCGATAGCGATTATGCCGCGATGCAAAACGGTGGTTTTTTAGTGCCAGAACCAGAAGCCTTCGGGCGTTGTTTTACCCGTGAGCAGGTAACTATGCCACTGTTTGAACTCGGTTTTGATATCAGCAGCCTGATGCAGACTCCGCGAGTTATTCATGGGCTTGACCCTAACTCACCCGCCGCCAAAGCGGGCATTAGAGAAGGTGACAAGGTGTTGAAGTCCGTTGGACTGGATGAACAGCAGTCAAAACCCTCGTCACCACTGACTCTGCTAGTGGAACGTAATGGCGTACCAACCTCGATTGCGTTTGTGCCCACCGGCAAGCTGACCAAGGGCTATCAGTGGCGCTTGAAAACCGATGTCAGTGGTAAGGAAGCACAATGCCGCGAATAACCTGTCATTTGCGTGCGCTGCTGAGCTTGGCATTGGCCGTTGCCGTGGTGCCTTCTGCCGTTGCCGCCACGGCTAACCCATGGTCGAGTCACTGTGGCCGTGAGTTGCAACTGCCCGATGGCCAGCTCAGTTACCATCCCTGCTTTGAGGCGTTAGCACTGGAAGGCGCGAGTATCAGTGCCACCGCTTATGTGGCACAACAGGCAAAACCGCGTCCGGTGCTGTTTTTATTCAACGGCGGGCCAGGTGCTTCCTCATCGTCACTGCATTTTGCGGGGTGGGGCCCAAACTCAAAGCACGCGATGCCCAGGGCGAGGAACATCTGCAAGATAATCCAGAGACCTTGTTAGCGGTTGCCGATTTGGTGTTTATCGATCCGCCGGGAACGGGTTTCAGCGAGAGCCCGCAAGATGAACAGGCGCAAGCCGCTTACTGGTCGACTGCCGGAGATGCCAAAGCCGTTAATCAGTTTATGCATCAATGGTTAGCGCAACACCAGCGCCAAGACGCCAAGGTATTTATTGCCGGGGAAAGTTATGGTGGTTATCGCTTGGCTACGCTGGCTGGGCAGCTTGATGACTTGAATATGGGGGGACTACTGCTGGTTTCCCCGCTGCTGGATGGCAGCGCTGCGGAAGACGCCAAAGGTAATGACTTGCCTTTTGTGATGGCGTTGCCGTCTTTGGCGGTTGCTGCCGCGACCCAAGGCAAAGGTGCATACTCCAAGATGCCAGTGGCCGAGCTATTTCAACAGGCGAAGCAGTTTGCCATAACGCAGTATGCGCCAGCGTTGATGCTAGGCAATGCGATACCCGCGGAGCAAGCAACCCAACTGGCACAAGCGCTTGCCCGTTATACCGGGTTAGCGGCGAGCACTTGGTTGCAACATAACTTGAGGATCAGCGCTGAAGACTTTCGCAATATGCTGCTGGCGGAGGATAACCAGGTGTTTGGTCGGCTCGACAGTCGGGTGTTAGCCGCCAAGCCAACGCCTAAAAAGATCGTCCTTCCGCCCTTGATGATCCCGCGCTGGGGCTTAAAGGTGGCTTAGTGATCAAGTCGCCAGCTATTGCTCATGAGTTACAGCAACTGACCGGGATTAAGATGTCGCGCGATTATCTGGCGCTAAACCTCAATGTCAATTTTCACTGGCAGTATGTGGACAAACGTCCGCCGGGTTTCAATACGCCGATTTTCTACTTCAATCCCACCCCAATATCGCCGCATTGCAGCAGCAACAGCCGACGATGAAAATTATGGTGCTCAGTGGTTATTACGACTTAGCCGTGCCCGCATTAGCCGCTTGGTATGCCTTGGTTCATGCCGGTGTATCGCCCGCCCAGATGCAGTATGAAATATTGCCTGCGGGGCATTCGATCTTTGCCGATCCCTCGGTGCGGAAACAACTGCAGCCACAACTGACGGAGTTTTTGAAATGAAAAGTTGGCGTTATCTGTTGCCACTTATTACCGCCACCATGTTGGTGATCCCTGCCCTGCGTGCCGCCGAGCCGTTATCTGTGGTGGCCAATGGCGAAGTGGTAGGCAGTGTGGTTGTGAGCGAACAGCAGGGCAAAACCCAGATAGTCTATCGCGTCGATGACAATGGTCGCGGCCCTAAACTGACCACTGAACTGCAACTCGGGGACGCGGGTATTCCGCTGTCGCTGTCGGTAACGGGCACCTCTTTGATGGGCGGTCAGGTGGCAGAACATTACCGTTATCATCAAGGCGTGGCCGAATGGCAAAGCCAAGCGGATAGTGGCAAGCAGTCATTGACGGCACCTCGGCTATATATTGTCAATGACAGTAATCCTTGGTTGTTGGGCGTTTACGCCAGAGCCTTATTGGCGCAGCCTCAGCATCGGCTCAAGGTACTCCCTAGCGGTGAGTTGTCGTTGCAGTCTTTGCCGCAGCAGGTGTTGGGCACGGGGGCGCAGCAACTCACCTTACAGGTTTACCGTTTAACCGGATTGTCGTTGCAGCCATCGTATTTGATGTTAGATCAGCAACAGCAGTTGTTTGCGGTGTTTTCAGCAACTGGTGTGACGCTGCGCCAGGGCTATGAAGCGCAAGCCGGATGGTTGCAGTCTCTGGCCGGAGACTTAGAAACATCGCGGATGCGAGAACTGCAACAGCAACTGGCGCATCAGCCGTCAGCGCAACCCTTGCGATTGGTCAATGTACATGTGTTACAGGTACAACAGGGGCAGCGCACTGGTTTGATGTCGCTACAAATCAAAAATGGTTTGATCAGTGCAATAGAACCTTGGCACGCCGGTCAGCATTATCCCGGTGAAACGGTATACGACGCTAACGGTGGCACGCTGATCCCTGGCCTGCATGATATGCACTCCCATTCTACGCTGGACTCCGGCCTTTGGTATCTGGCAGCGGGGATTACCAGTACCCGAGATATGGGCAACGATAATCAGTTTCTGTTGGATTTGATCCCCAGAATTGATAGCGGTGAAATTGCGGGCCCTCGCATTGTGCGCAATGGCTTCCTGGAAGGGCGTAGTCCCTATTCTGCCCGTGATGGCTTTGTGGTCGACAGTGAACAAGACGCCGTGGCAAAGGTGCGCTGGTACAAGAAACACGGTTACTGGCAGATCAAAATCTACAACTCCATGAATCCGGCATGGGTGCCCGCCATTACTCGTGAAGCCCACCGCTTGGGAATGACAGTTACCGGCCATATCCCCGCGTTTACTTCGCCGGATCAGATGATTGCGGCGGGTTATGATGAAATTACTCACGCTAACCAATTGATGCTGGGTTGGTTGTTGCACGCCGATGAAGACACCCGTACACCTTTACGTTTGACCGCGATGGTGCGCGCAGCTGATCTCGATCTTAACAGCGAGCAAGTGCAACGCACGTTGTCATTGATGCAGCAGCATCATATTCCGCTGGACCCCACTGCGGTGATTTTGGAGCGGCTGATGTTGAGCCGTGCAGGCGCGGTTACGGCGGGGGATAAACCGTACCTGTCGCACATGCCCATAGGTTATCAACGTTACCGTCAGCGCACCTTTGTTCCGGGATTAACTCCAGCATTGGATAAACAGTATCACGCAGCCTTCAACAAAATGATCGCGCTGTTAGGCATGATGCATGACAAGCAGCTCCAGCTGTTGCCGGGAACGGATGACACCACTGGGTTTACGGTATTGCGGGAGTTAGAACTCTATGTGCAAGCTGGGATGACACCCGCCGAAGCTGTGCGTGCCGGAACCCTCGACTGCGAACGCTATTTGGGCCGCGAGCAGCAATTGGGTAGTCTGGAGGTCGGCAAACGGGCGGATATGGTACTGCTGCGGGATAACCCGCTAGACAATATCAGCAACATTCGTAGCGCACAGATGGTGATCAAGGATGACAGTTACTACTTTCCGGCAGAGATCTATCAGGCATTGGGAGTGAGCCCGTTCGCCCTGCCACCAAATAAATTATAACAAACAATATGTTGGTAGCAGGGGGCCGGCCTGCTGCCGTTGTAGCATTTTCAGAGTCAGGTTGCTTTGTTCTTTTGCCGGCAGCAATTGTTGACTCTGATGTGAGGAAAAACATGGATTCAATTGAACAGCGGTTAAAGGAACTCGGATTGTGCTTGCCGCCTGCTATTCAAGCCCCGGCAGGTATTGTGTTGCCGTTTGTTATGGTGCGGGTTCTGGGAAACCGGGCATTGATTTCTGGTCATGGGCCACAGGCGGCTGATGGCACGATGACCGCCTATGTTGGAAAAATTGGTGTCGAGTTGACGGAAGCTGAAGGGTATCAGGCGGCGCGCTTGACCGCTTTGTCAATTTTAGGCAGCCTCAAACGGACACTTGGCAGCTTGGATCGGGTCAGTCGCTGGGGGCGCATCTTTGGCATGGTGGCCGCCAGCAGTGATTTTGCCAGGCAGCCAAACGTGATTAATGGTTTTTCTGATCTGATCATTGAGTTATATGGTCAAGAGCGTGGACAACACAGTCGCACAGCGGTGGGCATGACCTCCTTACCCTTTGGGATCCCGGTGGAAATCGAAGGGGAAGTGGAACTTTATCCCGCCGATGAGATGGGGAATTACTGATGAGCAAAGAGAATCCCAATAACTTACGGCAACTTGATTGTTCCCGGCGCCAGTTATTAACCGGCATCGCGGCGATGCCAGTAGCCATGATGGCTGGTAATGTGCTCGCCAGTAATCCAGTTAAGCCATTGACAGGTAAAGGCTTGATGGGGTCGCGTGATGATTTTGCCTTGGCATCGACTTACCTTAATGGTGCCTATATGCATCCGGTCACTATTGGTGCGGCAGATGCTATCAAGCATTATCTCAATGCACGGTTGATGAATAGTGCCGCCGCCGAGGTTGATATGGGCGGTGATCGTCATAAAGCGATAACGCTGTTTGGTGAATTATTCCATGCCGATGCAGATGAGCTGACCTGGGTGCCCAGTACTACAGTGGCTGAAAATCTGGTGGTTTCAGGCTTGGGGCTGCACCAGCAAGGCCATGTGGTGACCGATGTTTACCATTTCAGCGGTTCGCTGTTCATGTACAACGAGTTTGCCAAACAAGGGCTGCAATACTCACTGGTAGCTGCCAGAGATAACCGTATTCATATCGAAGATCTGGAGCGCGCCATCACCCCGGCAACCAAGCTGATCGCCTTGACGCTGGTGTCAAACGTGGGCGGTTTTCAACACGATCTTAAAGCCGTATGCGATATGGCCCACAGCAAGGGCGTGCTGGTATTTGCGGACATCATTCAAGCGGCGGGTAACACCCCGATTGATCTGCATGGCAGTGGCGTCGATTTTGCGGCTTGTTCCACCTACAAATGGCTGATGGGTGACTTTGGTATTGGACTGGTTTATGTACGCCGAGACCGCCAGCATTTGTTACAACGCAGCCAGATAGGTTTCCGCCAAGAAGGCCAAGTGGTGACCCATTATTTGCCATTTGATAAGCCGGGCACTCCGTTAATTGAAACGCAGGCAACTTCAGGCCTGGCGGGAATTATCGGCGTTGGTACGCTGGGGAACGGTGCGGTATCGGCCTTAGCCTATTCCTTGGGCTATCTCAAAAAGCTCGGCATTGACAATATCCAAGCCTGGCGCCAGCCATTACTCAAACGATTACATGAAGCCTTGCCCCCGCTGGGGTTTGCCAGCATGACGCCAGTTGATTCCAAGTCCGCGATCATCTCGTTTCAATATGAACATGCGGCTGACAAAATTTATCCGAAACTGCAAGCTGCCGGAGTTGAGGTTACTGTCTACCGCCACTATTTCCGAATTTCGCCATCCTTTTACAACACGCTAGATGACGTGGAACAACTGATTGAGGCATTGTCATGAAGGCGCTCATCGCCATGTTAGCACTGCTTGGCAGTTGCAGTGCCAGTGCTGCTTCGCCAGTGTTTTATCCCGCGCCTGGCGCCCCATTTTCGAAAGCGGTGCGGGCGGGCGATACTCTATATTTGTCGGGAATGATTGGCGCTACTGCCGATGGCAAGCTGCCCAGTGATTTTGCCAGCCAAATCCAGCAGTTGCTGGAAAATATCAAGGCTCGTACAGCCGCCTTGGGTCTCTCAATGGATGACTTGGTGAAGTGTACCGTCATGCTGGATGACATGGGTAACTGGTCACAATTCAATAAAATCTACATGACGTATTTCAAACCGGATCATCTTCCCGCCCGCAGTGCTTTTGCGGTTAGTGGCTTAGCACTTGGCGCCGCCGCTGAAATGGAATGTATTGCTTATGTCCCCGCGGAGGCCAAATGAGAGCGTTGCGTATCACCGGGTGTTTGCTGTGGTGCTTGTGCCAACCGGTATTTGCCAGCGGACAGCCGCCGCATTTATGGCTACAGCTAGCGCCAACTATGGTGGCCGGTACTATCGAAGATGTGGCGGTTAGCCTCAATGTAGAAAGTCCCAGAGTGGCGGCTGGGGAAACGCTGTTAACTATGCCTATCACGCTGGTGTCTACCCCGACAGCTGCCTATAGCGCCGAGCAGATCAGCGCATCGGATGCCAGCGGGAGTTTGCCACTGCAAAGTGAAGATCTCCCGGCAACACCTTCTGGGCAATATCGCCGTTATTATGCGGCGCGGGCCACTCAAGGCGTTATCAAGTATCACTATCACACGGCCCCTAGAGTGGTGGATGCCACTACCCGCAACGGCCCGTTATTTGACCTGCGACGTCAGCAACAGGGGATGATGGGCGCTGGCGTGTATTTCTTGGCGTTACCCGCAGGGACTCAACCCTATTCGATTGAGCTTGGTTGGGATCTGAGTGCCATGCCCAAGGGCAGTTTGGGCGTTTGGAGTGGTGGTGAACATACTCAGCAGCAGATAGCCCCGGCCGAGTTACTGCGTTTTTCCTACTACGCTGCTGGTTTACTGCATCGATGGTCGGATAACGCGGCGCATTTCAGCATGTACTGGCTGGATAAACCACCGTTTGACATGCAGCAGTTGCCAATGCAGACCGCAAAATTCTATCGCTATATGGCACAGTTTTTTGGCGATCAAAACGATTACCGGGTCTTTGCCCGTTCGAATCCTTATCCAGCGGGCGGTGGTACTGGGTTGGCGCATTCGTTTATGTTTGGCTACGGCAGTGAAGGGCAGACCATCGCCGAAGGTGTGCAAATTCTGCTAGCCCATGAAATGTCCCATACTTGGCCGACTCTTAATGGTGATGAACCGCATGCAGAAACTGCCTGGTACACCGAAGGTACGGCTGAATACTATGCCATTGTGATGTCACAGCGTGCGGGGATATCTAGCGCTGAAGAGCTGTTGCGGCAGATTAATCTGCGGACGACTGCCTACTATGCCAACCCTTATTTGCATCTGAATAATCACGCTGCGGGTGGGTTGTTCTGGAAAGATGCCAGAGCGCAGAAAGTGCCTTATGGCCGTGGCTTTATGTATTTCTTCAAGCTGAATCAACAGTTGTTACAATACTCGCAAGGGCGGCGCAGCGTGGACGATCTGGTGCTGGAGGTTTATCGGCGACAGCAACAAGGCGAAATCATAGGTCTGGCGCAATGGCGCGAGATACTCAAGCGTGAACTGGGTGACGCCGCTGTCAGCGACTTTAATGCCATGACTCAAGGCGAGGTACAGGTGCCACCCGCTACGGCCTTTCACTGTTTACAGGCTCAGCCAGTCAGTTATCGACCATTTGACTTAGGGTTTGATGAGATGCGTTTGGGGGAAGTGACGAAACTGCGCCCAGACAGCGAAGCCGCCAAAGTTGGCCTGCAAAATGGTGACACCATTCTCAAGCTGACGGCTCTTGATGAACTCAGACGTGACGCCAGTAAACTGATGGTTATCAGTGTCAGTCGGCATGGTAAGACCTTGTCTTTTCACTATCTTCCCCGTGGCCCATTGGTGGCTGGCTGGCAATGGCAGTTCAGTCCACAAGGCCCAGCGGCATGTCATATCTGAGCTGAGGTACTTATGACGTTTTCCATAAAATGGGTCATGTTGCTGGCACTGACGTTGCCGCTGACACTGGCGGCACAAACACAGTCGCCTGAAGTGCTAACGCTGCCAGCCCCCTTGGTAAAAGACCATCACGGCACCTTTAATGGCAAATCGCTGTCTTACCGTTCAGTCGTGGAAGCCTTTACGCTGACACCGTTGCCAGGCAACCCGCTGACACTTATCAGTAGCAGTTATCTGGTCGGCAATAACCCGCAGCGGCCTGTCTTATTTGCTTTTAACGGTGGCCCGATTTCACCCTCGGTATATCTGCATATGCTGGCATTGGGCCCTAAACGGCTGGCAATACCCGATGATCTGCATGCCGATCCTGCCAGCTTTCAACTGACCGATAATCCAGACAGCCCTTTGGATAAAGCAGATTTGGTGTTTTACGACCCAGCGGGCACCGGTTACAGCCACTTTGATGCTCCGGCAAAGTCTGCCGAATATTTCGGTAACACCAATGATGCCAAAGCGTTTGTTGCCTTTATGCATGCGTGGCTACAACGTCATCAGCGCAGCTCATCGCCCGTCTATATTTTGGGAGAAAGCTACGGCACCATGCGCGCCGCTGCGGTGGCGCAACAACTGAGTGCCGAAGCGCAGCCGGTGGATCTGAAAGGCATTTATCTGTTTGGTCAGGCTCTGAATATTGTAGAAACAGCGCAACGCCCCGCCAACATCATGACTTACGTTGTATCACTAAAAACCTTGGCAGCCTTAGCTTGGTATCACGGAAAAGTTGCCCATAACGGCCGCAGTTTTAAGGCGTTTATGGATGAAGTCGGCCAGTTCGCCGAAGGGGATTATCTCAAGGTGTTGCTCGCGGGAAATCGGGCATCTGCCGCTGAAAACCAGGCCGTTGCTGACCGTTTAGCCGCGTTGACCGGGGTTCCTGCTAAGGTGCAGCAGCAATACCATCTGCGCATGAGTAAAAACCAGTTCAGGGTTGAATTGCTGAAAGCGGATAATTTGATCTTGGGCGCGTCAGATGGCCGCTATACCGCTAAGCCAGAGCGTGCTGGCGATGTGCCGGATGGCTCGGCGACCATCTATCCCGCCATATTTAACGCCTTTGCGAGTTATAAACAGACCATGCTGGGAATTAACAGTGATGCGCCTTATGTCGTGTCGTCCCCGGTATCGAGTTTGGCGCAATGGGACTGGGGCTCTAAAGCGGGGCCTTTTGGTAATTGGCCTTATGCCGAAGGGATTAGCGCGGCACTCACGCGTTTTCCAGCAATGCAACTAGTGTTGGGCGTGGGGTATTACGACACGCTGACCACCACCGGCGCCACCGAATACCTGTTACAGCAGAACGACTGGCCTGCATCTCGGGTGCATTTGCATTATTACGCCGGCGGACACATGGCATACACAGTGGCGGCCAATTTGCAGCAATTCTCGACAGATCTGCGACAATGGCTCTCAAAATAAGCGGCTGACGTCGAGACAGCGCAAGGTTGTTGCCAGATAACCCAAGCCTGCGCCAATAACGGGCAGGCTTTTACTTGTGACGAGCACTCATGCGTCATGGCGGTGTCGCTTTGTTATGAGTGCGACAAAACGCTGGCTGACAAAATTGTCATCTTTGATACAAACCTCCGACAAATGTCAGCCACAACCGACAACTCCTCTGTATTATCACCATAAATTTTGACTAATCTCGCACTTTTTCAATAGCTTAAAAATCACACACTGCTGGTGTGACATTTGCAATCCCTAATACACAAGCTGGATTTGAGGGCTTCTGCTAAGGCAAGTGCCAAGCACTTGCTGATGGAGAACGCGAGGAGTGTATATGTGGGATTATTCCGAAAAAGTGAAGCAGCATTTTTCAATCCGAAAAATGCCAAACTGCTCAGTGATGCCAATGCCAGAGGCGATGTGGGCTCCATCAGTTGCGGTGATGCACTGAGTCTGAGTTTGAAGATCAATCCCGACAGCGAAGTGATTGAAGATGCCGGTTTTCAGACCTTTGGCTGTGGCAGCGCCATCGCCTCCTCTTCGGCACTGACTGAAATCATTATCGGCAAAACCCTCAATGAAGCGCTGCAAGTCACCAATCAGGATATCGCCGATTATCTTGATGGCTTGCCACCGGAAAAGATGCACTGCTCGGTGATGGGCATGGAAGCCTTACATGCCGCCGCGGCGAATTATCGCGGGGAAAGCCTAGAAGATGACCATGAAGAGGGTGAGCTAATCTGCAAATGCTTTGCAGTCGATGATTTGATGATCAAACGGGTGGTGAAAGCCAATGGCCTTTCCACCGTGGCTGAGGTGATCAATTACACCAAGGCTGGCGGCGCCTGCACCGCTTGTCATGAAAAAATTGAATGGGTACTGGATGCCTGTCTGGCGGAAATGGCGGGTGAAGCATCGGCCAAACCGTTGCAAGTCGCGGCGCAGGCATCTGCGGTAGTGCAAGACATTCCAGTAGAAGACATTCCTATGGAATTTGATGCCGCGCTGGCCGAAAAAATCACGGTGATTGAACAGGTGATTGCCGAAGTACGTCCGGCGGTGCAGGCCGATGGCGGCGATATTCGCTTGGTGGATGTGGAAGATAATCTGGTGTTTGTCAGCATGTCGGGCGCTTGCACCGGTTGCGGTTTGTCTGGGCTGACATTGGCCAATGTGGAAGTGAAAATCTCCAAAGCCTTAGGCGAGCCTTACACCGTTTTCCCGGTACAGGAGACTGCACCCGTTGCCAAAAAGGAGGCCACTTATGACTGTTGAAGCATTCATCCGCAAACCGGAAAGCGCTATTGAGATGGTGTATCTGGACAATAACGCCACCACCAAACTAGATCCGCAAGTGCTGGAAGCTATGTGGCCGTTTCTGGCGGAATACTATGGTAACCCGTCATCGATCCACCAGTTGGGGGCTAAGGTCGGTCACGCACTGGAAGATGCCCGCGAAAAAGTCCAGACGCTGCTAGGTGCCGAATACAGCACCGAAATCGTGTTTACTTCCTGCGCCACCGAAGCCACCAGTACCGCGATTTTGTCGGCCGTTGAGGCCATGCCGGAGCGGCGGGAAATCATCACCTCAGTTGTGGAACATCCGGCCACCTTACAGTTGTGCCAGCATCTGGAGCGTAAAGGTTACAAGGTGCACTGGATTGGGGTTGACCGTAAAGGTCGGCTCGATGTGGAGGCTTATCGCCGGGCGCTGAGTGAGCAAGTGGCGCTGGTATCTATCATGTGGGCCAATAACGAAACTGGCACCTTGTTTCCGATAGAAATGCTGGCAAAGCTGGCGAAAGAAGTTGGCGCGCAGTTTCATGTCGACGCGGTGCAGGTGGCCGGGAAGTATCCGATCAACGTACAGAATAGCGATATCGACATGCTGTCGATCTCTGGTCATAAATTCCATGGGCCTAAAGGTGTTGGCGCTTTGTATCTGCGCCGCGGCACCCGTTTCCGGCCATTGCTGCGTGGTGGGCATCAGGAACGCGGCCGTCGTGCTGGCACAGAAAATGTCGCATCGATTATCGGCATGGGCGTTGCGGCAGAACTGGCGTATCAAGCCTTGCCACAACAGATGACCCGCTTGGCGATGCTGCGTGACCGATTAGAGCAGGGGATCCTCGCCCGGATCCCCAGCACTTTTGTGACTGGCAATCCGCAGCAGCGGGTGCCCAATACCAGCAATATTGCCATCGAATATATTGAAGGCGAGGCATTGCTACTGATGCTCAATCAAGTGGGGATTGCCGCTTCATCCGGCTCGGCCTGTACCTCTGGTTCGCTGGAACCTTCGCATGTGATGAAAGCGATGCAGATCCCGTTCACCGCCGCCCACGGCACCTTGCGCTTCTCGTTGTCGCGCTTCTCCAGCGACGATGATGTGGATTATGTGCTGGCGCAGTTGCCGCCGATTGTCGAACGGCTGCGGATGTTGTCCCCCTATTGGGATAACGCCAATAACTGCGGCTCTGCCGAAATGTTTACCCCGGCGTATGCTTGAGGTGTCTATGGGTGATATCAAGCCGCTAACTGTGATTATCAACGATACTACGCTGCGTGATGGCGAGCAGTCACCCGGGGTGGCGTTTACCACGGATGAAAAGGTGCGCTTAGCGCAGTTGCTGGAAGCGGCTGGCGTGCCAGAGCTGGAAGTGGGAATTCCGGCAATGGGGGCGCAGGAGCAGGAAGCAATTGCGGCTATCACCTCGTCGCTGACACAAACCCGCACCATGGCCTGGTGCCGGATGTGCGAACTGGATATCAGTCAGGCGCTGAATCTGGGGCTGGACTGGGTCGATTTGTCGATCCCGGTATCGCGGCAACAGCTCAGCCACAAACTGAACATCAGCCCAGAGCAGGTACTGGCCCGTTGTGATCGCTACATTAAACAGGCGCTGGATTTGGGGTTTCAGGTGTGTGTCGGGATGGAAGACGCTTCCCGCGCCGATGCCGATATGCTGCATTCGGTGGCGGCCGTTGCGCAAGCTGCTGGGGCTAGCCGTTTACGCTTTGCTGATACGCTGGGGATCCTCGAACCATTTCGCACCCGCGAGATGATCACCGGTCTGAGACAACACACAGATTTACAGATTGAAATGCATGCTCACAACGACTTGGGGTTAGCGACCGCTAACACACTGGCCGCTATTGATGCTGGGGCCACCTCCGTCAATACCACGGTTAACGGTCTCGGGGAGCGGGCCGGTAATGCACCGTTGGAGGAGGTGGTCGTGGCACTTCAAGTGCTTAACAAGGGCAATAGCGGAATTACGCTCCAACAACTCCCCGCCATTTGCCAGTTTGCCTTGGCAGCTTCTGGGCGTCTGTTGTCACCCCAGAAAGCCATTGTCGGCGAGGCGGTATTTACCCACGAATCTGGCATTCATATCGATGGCTTGCTGAAAGATGTTAATAACTATCAGGGCTTTGCGCCGGCATTAGTGGGGCGCCAGCATACCTTGGTACTTGGCAAACATTCTGGCGTCAGTGCCATTCTGGAAGTGTATCACCGCTTAGGAATTGAACTTAATGACCAGCAGTGCGAGTTGCTGCGCAGTCAGTTACGGCAATGGTCAGAAAGCCGTAAATGCTCACCTTGCGAAGCCGATTTGCGGGCGCTGGCGCAGCCATTGATGCAGGCTCTTTATGCCGATGCTTAACTCAGGAGATCTTCATGGAAACCATTCAGGCAGAAACTATCACGGTAGAACCGGCAGCCTCTTGGCATGACCGTCGCGGCCCAGCAGCAACAGTGTTGCCGGAATCCTTACTGACGGCAGAGGATTTTCTGGACTACTTTAACGTCAAGTACGACCCGGAATTAGTCAGCATCAAACGGGTGCAGATTTTGCGGCTGTATCACGCCATTCTTGAACGCTACGATCCACCCTTGACCAAGGAGCATCATCGCAAAGCGGTACGTATCGCTTACGGTTCATTAGCAATGGGGCAGGAGTTAGCGTTTGCTGACATGGGCTGCGGCGATTGCAGCGGCTGTAACGTCTGACGGGAACTCGCGTATGGCAACTCCGGCAATGTTTGACACCATTATCGACAGCGAAGTGCACCGTTTTGCGGCGGGTAGCGAAGTACGCGTGGTGCGCGATGTGCGTAACGATGGCAGCTTCTACGGCCTAGAAAAAGGTGAACTGCTGGTGGAAGAAGGCGCCGTAGGCATGGTGCGCAGCTTTGGCTGGTTTTTGCAGGAGCAGATCATCTACGAGGTGTTCTTTCCTCATAATGGTCGGCAGATTGGCTTGCGTGATGTGGAAGTGATCGATGCGGCATTGCCATGGCAACCGTGCCGTTTCCGCTCACTGGATATGGCGCAACTGGCGTTATCGTTGAGTATTGATGGTGACCTGGTGGCACAAAAAGGGGCGAGGGTTCAAGTGCAGTGGCCGCAGCGGGATCTCGACAGCGGCAGCATCAGCTATGACATTTTGCTGGATAACAACATGCAAGTGACTGTGCCGGATCGGGCGCTGTTACAACCGGATTCAACCGCAGAGGATTTACGATGGAGACGCAAAAGCAACGCTATCTGACCGCCAAAGTCGCCACCGAGCGCTTCAACCTGAATCCAGAATTTCTGTCAGCCGCTCAGCCAGGCCGAGGTGCAGTTGCAGGTAAAGCAACTTGGGCGCTTACAACAGGCGATCATCGGTGCGCCAGAAGCGGCCGAGGTGGTGTTAGCGCCACAACAACTGGAGACTGCCGTGGCTGAGTGTGCTGCGCGTTTTGAATCCGTTGCGGCATTTACTGCTTCATTGGCAAAGCAGGGGCTCTCGGAACCGGGGCTGCGCAGTGCGTTATATGATGAATTATTGTGCGAGGCGATCTTGGATAAAGTTACTGCCGATTTGCCGCCGTTGCCGCGCCAACAAGCTTATGAATATTACCTGACGCACCCGCAACAGTTTAGCCGCAGCCGCTTGTGGTATCTAAAGCAGATTTTGATCACGGTAAATAACGACTACGCCGAAAATAGCCAAGAGGTTGCTTATCGCCGTATCTGCCAGGTGCGCGAACTGACGGATAGTCAGGATTTTGCCGAGCTGGCGCTGCGGTATTCTGAATGTCCCAGCGCCATGGAGCAGGGATTGCTGGGCTGGTGTGAAGAGGACAAGTTGTTTCCACAAATTGCAGCGGTATTGCCTTTATTGCAGATAGGAGAAGTGAGTGCTCCCATCGAAACGGAACTGGGCTTTCATCTGGTACAGTATAACGAGATGAAACCCGCTAAAATCGCCTCCTTTCATGAAGCATGGCCACTATTGGTGCAACGCCATAATGAACGTGCCAAGAAGTATCTGCAAAAACAGTGGCTGTCTCGTTTACTTATGCCAGAAGCTGTGCTCACTTAAGCCGCAGAACGTGACTTCTTTAAATAAATCATCAGGCAAAAACCGTTAGATTAGCTAGCACATTGGTTGATGATGACAAGGCGTCGATATGAAATCTTGGTTAACAGGCTGCCTGCTTTTTGGGCAACGGTAAGTCCAGCAATGGCGGCGACAGTTACACCGGAAGCGACCATTATCGCCCATGAACAAGCGGCGCTGGCTTTATGGGAAAGTGGCGATCCATCTGGATTCCTGCAACTAGCGGCTGACGATGTGGTGTACTTCGACCCCTTCTTGTCGCAGCGGCTGGATGGTAAAGCGGCGCTGACCGCTTACTATGAAACGCTACGCGGCAAAATTCATGCAGATCATTATCAGATGCTCAATCCCAAAGTGCAGTTGCTTGGCACTGCCGCCGTGCTGACGTTTAACTTCATCTCAACCAATGCCAAAGGTAGCCATTATTGGAACTGTACTGAGGTTTATCAACAAACAGCCAGTGGCTGGCAGATCATTCAGACACACTGGTCGTTTGCCAAAGCACCGCAGTAACCGACAGTGGCTCGGGGCGGTACCTATCATCGATGCCGATGACGGTTTATGTATCGCCTCTTCACTGGTTTGGGCTGGCAATGGCCGCTTGCTAAGTTCGTTTACTTTAAAGGTGAGAAATACTTGGCTCGTATTTTGGGAAACATTACATCGGCGAGGAACTTTAAGCGCTGATTATTAATCTGTGTTCTTTTATAGATGGGAATCTTAATTGGATCGAAATTATCTAATAAAGATAATTCATTAGTGATATCATAATCTTTTAAAAATACCTCAGCCATATGCGCACGGATCAACTCATTCCACTGCGATTTATTCCCCCAGTAATGTAAAATAGACTTATCTGCAAATTGATAATCTAATTTTCCCTGGGCAACAACAGAAATGGCTAACTGTTCTACTACACCCTTTATTTTCAATTCAGGGCACATCTGATCACATACATTGATAGCATGTTGTAGTATCTCTTTAGCTTTTGATGCAGGTAATCCTATCACTCCTGAATTGAACATATAAGTATTATGATTAATTTCAATACCCGAAAATTCCTTATATTTAAGAGGGGCCCAAAGGGAATTGTCACGGTTCTTTACCAGTTTCCCCTCATTGCAGTGAAAAACGGCTACCCCTTGCTGAAGCAGTGTAATCAAAGGATCAGGTGCGGCGTAATGAAAGGTATCTGTATCAACAAAAAGAATATCATTTTCAGGATATCTCTCAGTTAACAGCGTTAACGCTTTTAGTTTGATACGAAAGTGATAATCATATTGCCCTTTCCAGTCAGATATATTTTGTGCAGTTATCATATGAATAATACAATATTTTGAAAGCCTGGAGAAATGTTCTGGGCTGTCTGTCAAAATATGAATATCAAATTTATTTGTATCATATTTTAGCAAAGATAATATTGAAAAATATAATTGCTGACATATTTCAAGCTTTCTACCATATGCAACATAGCAAATAATAACTTTACTATTCACAATTATCTCCATATAAAATAGCAATCATGTGTCATTGCTAATCATTTATTTCAAGAAAATACCAACTATTTAAGGCCTATTCCATCTATATATCTGAAATATTGTACTGACCTACAAGCTAATATTCTAGCCAGAAAGTACTGGTGCAAGCTATCCTCAGCAACAAACTGTGCGAATGTTGACCTTCTGTTGTTTTCCCTTTGCCAAACAATAGTCTGGTATCCATTTATTACAATACTTGCGTGATTGTCACAATTTTTCGCGGCGCTAGCTTACGCAACGAAAAAGTGCTTATCAAGAATAAGTTATGTGAATTTACCCGTTGTGAGCATGTCTCACGTAGCCAGTTTTTTCTTTTCAATTGTTGTAAGTTGTTAATTGCCAATAGCAGGTAACATCAAGCCACATGTAACAGTACAGAGAAAAGTCATGTCAAAGTCGGTTGTCTATCGTGTTGTCTTTGCAAAATTTGTGATAACTCAACGTATAACGGCTGTTTTTTTCCGATGATTAACAGCAGAAAGGTGCACAAATATCTGAGGTGGCAGTTGGACACTATTCTAAATGCGCAGCGACAGCATTGGGACAACAGCTTTTGTAATAACGGCGATATGTTCGGTGCTGCTGCCAGCGCGCCTGCACAATGGGCGGCGGTACGCTTGCAACAAGAAGGCAAATCGCAGTTATTGGAACTGGGCGCAGGTCAAGGGCGCGACACCTTATTTTTTGCGGCTAATGGCTTCGTTGTCAATGTGTTGGATTACTCTTCGAGTGGGTTAGCGGCTATCCAAGCCAAAGCGGAGCACAGTGGGTTGGCATCGCGGATTAACCTGACATGTCATGATGTGCGCCAGCCATTGCCGTTAGCCGATAATAGTGTCGATGCATGTTTTTCGCATATGTTGTTTTGTATGGCGCTGACGACGGCGGAGCTGCAACAGTTATCCCGCGAAGTACTGCGGGTGCTGCGTCCTGGCGGTTTGCACATTTATACCGTGCGCCACACCGGCGATGCGGATTATGGAAAAGGCATCCATCGCGGTGATGATATGTATGAAAACAATGGTTTTATTGTGCACTTTTTCAGCCGCGATAAAGTCGCGCTGCTGGCGCAGGGATACCAGGCTGCGGCAGTAGAGGAGTTTACCGAAGGACGTTTGCCGCGGCGTTTGTTTCGGGTGACGCAGCGTAAAGCCTGATCATAGCGTTAACCGTTTGCCACCATTGAGATAAGTGGTGCAAGCAACACGCAACAGTGAGGTGAAATTCCCTATGTCGCCGCGTTTTAGCAGCACTTCACGGTGGATGCGGGTGAGAAATTCCGCCACCGAAATGCTGGCATCTTTGGCAATATCTTCAATCACTTTCCAAAAGACCGCTTCGAGGCGAATGCTGGTGACCACGCCATCAATCCGCACCGAGCGGGATTGCAGTTCAAACAGTTCGGCTTCTGTGCCGGAATAGATTTCACACATATTGCGCCCCCACGCTGGTTGGTAGTCCCAGCCTAATCCGGGGGCGGCAAATGTCATTACCTCTTTAGTCTAAGCCAGCAGTTTGTTGAACTGCGCTAGCCAGGCGGGATGTGCGGGCCAAGCTGGCGCGGTTACAAATAAACCGTCAGTAACGGCCTGGTCGACTTCGATATCGGCATATTCGGCGCCAGCCAATGCTACTTCTGGTGCGCAAGCGGGATAGGCGGAGATTTTCTTGTCTTTTATCACCTTGGCCGCAGCCAGTAACTGTGCCCCGTGGCAGATGGCGGCAATCGGTTTCTGCTGCTGAGCAAATGCCTGTACCAGCGCGATGACTTGGGCATTGAGCCGCAGATATTCTGGGGCCCGGCCACCGGGTAGTAATAGTGCATCAAAATCATCGGCGTTGCTGCCAGCAAAATCAGCATTCAGGGTAAACAGATGCCCCGGTTTTTCGGTGTAGGTCTGGTCGCCTTCGAAATCGTGGATGGCCGTTTTTATTTTGTCTCCGGCTGATTTGTCGGGGCACACCACACTCACCTGGTGTCCCACCATGCTAAGCGCCTGAAATGGCACCATAAGTTCATAGTCTTCTACAAAGTCACCGGCAATAATCAATACCTTAGCCATGTTGTTTTCTCCTTGCGGTTGCAGTTGCATCAACTTACCAAGTTCTTTGGCTTCCGTGGTAGTAAGAGGTTACTACAGGCAATTCATGGTAGCGAAAAAACCTGTTAATCAGGTTAGACACCTTATCTCTCAAGCGTGTTGTTTGCCTGCAATACGACACCACCACCACCGGCTTTACTCTGCACCACAATAGCCCATTTTTGCACCAAAAATAGACAGCAATTGATTAAAACGTATTGGAGTCAGATGCCGGTTTCTTACAAAAAATATTGTAAATACAAAGTCATATTCTAGTTTTTTATATGTGGCATATGTTTTGTCTACAAACATGTATACAAGATGATGACTGTTGAGGTTTCTGTGCAATCAAAGGTTTTAACCATTCCGAATTACGGTGCCGCAGTCGCACCACACCAAGATGCCGCTGCCAGTGCTCTGCGCGTATTACAAGATGGCGGTAATGCGGTCGAAGCTATGGTGGCCGCCGCCGCGACCATCGCGGTGGTCTACCCGCATATGAACAGTATTGGCGGCGATGGTTTTTGGTTGATTGCCGCCCCCGGACAAGCACCTGTTGCGATAGAAGCTTGTGGTGTTGCGGCGGCATTAGCTGACATTCAATTCTATCAGCAACAGGGTTTGAAACAGGTGCCAGTGCGTGGCCCTTTGGCCGCTAATACCGTGGCAGGCACGGTTTCTGGATGGCAATTAGCACTGGATTACTCTCAGCAGTCGCTATCTGGGCATGGCAATTTATCGCTCGCGCGGTTACTGGACGATGCCATTCGTTTTGCCCAGCAGGGCTCCACAGTGACAACAGGGTTAGCCCGTTGCTTGCTGGCCAAACAACAGGAACTTGGTCAGTTCTCGGCATTTTCTCAGCTATATATGCCGCAACAACAACCGTTGCCATCGGGGGCGCTGTTCCAGCAGCCTGCGTTAGCGCGCTCTCTCACTTTATTGGCACAAAATGGTCTGGATGATTTTTATCGAGGCGAGCTGGCGGCGTTAATTGCTACTGAATTAGCACAGGCCGGCAGTCCGTTAAGATTGGCCGACTTGCAGCAGTTTCATGCCCGCCAGGTGGTGCCGTTAGCTCTTGAACTGCCGAGTGGCACAGTTTACAACCTACCGCCGCCATCTCAGGGGTTGGTATCGCTGTTGATCCTAGGGCTGTTGTCGCAACCGCATCTGAGTGGTTGTCGCGATGATGAAACTGCTTTTATTCATCAAGTGGTTGAGGCAACCAAACAAGCATTTGACGTGCGTGATCGTTGTATTACTGATCCCGATTATATGTCGGTAGCGCCGCAATCCTTGTTGAGTCATAGCGCATTAGCCGAGTTAGCCTCTCGTATTTCAATGACATCTGCCAGACCGTGGAATAAAGGTAAAGGCCCGGCAGATACTATCTGGATGGGCGTGGTTGACCGCCATGGGGTTGCCGTCAGCTTCATTCAAAGTATTTATCATGAATTTGGCAGTGGTTTGATACTGCCGCAAAGCGGTATTACCTGGCAAAACCGTGGCAGCAGTTTCTCGTTAGATCCTGCGGCATTAAATCCGCTCATGCCGGGGCGTAGACCCTTCCATACGCTTAACCCCGCACTGGCACGACTCAACGATGGTAGCGTGATGCCTTACGGCAGTATGGGCGGCGATGGTCAGCCACAAACTCAGGCTATTGTTTTTGAACGCATTATTAATCGCGGCATGTCTCCTCAAGACGCTATTGCAGCCCCAAGATGGTTATTGGGACGGACTTGGGGACAAACCAGCGACACCCTGAAGCTGGAAAACCGCGTTGCAGCCTCCACGCTAGAACATCTTCGTGCTCTGGGGCACGACCTCGAAATTTACCCTCCCTATGACGACATGATGGGCCACGCCGGTGCGATCAGACGTTTCTCATCGGGAGCCGTCGAGGCGGGTTATGACCCACGCAGTGACGGTGGTGTGGCACTCGCATGATGTGAACCCGGCCTTGTTGGCCATTAATGCGGCTGCGAGTTAGCCGCAACAACTAACCAGATTCCTTCCCCGTGCGTAACACGGCAATTGGAACTGCGATTGAAGAGGAGTTAAGCATGACAACAATGAATCTGTCGGTAAGCACTTCAGTGCGTACCAAGTGGATCCAGCTGTTTCTGGGCTTGGTCTGTATGGCAGCTATCTCCAGCCCACAATATGTCTGGACCCTGCTGACCAAACCCATGGCGGCCAAGTTAGGTGTCGCCTTGCCCGAATTGCAGGTGACGTTTTCTCTGCTGATTATTTTACAAACATTTTTTCACCCTTTCAGGGACGATTAATTGATTACTTTGGCCCAAGATTACTGATCTCCATCGGCACACTATTGTCCGGTATGAGCTGGATCCTCACCTCTCAGGTGGATTCTCTCAGCATGTTGTATCTGGTCTACGGCTGTGTAGGTGGGCTCGGTACCGGGATTGTTTACGTGGGGGTTGTCGGGCTGATGGTACGCTGGTTCCCTCATAGCCGGGGATTTGCCGCAGGTATGGTGGCGGCGGGTTACGGTATGGGTGCCATTGTTACGACTTTTCCTATCTCTATCAGTCTTAAAGAAAATGGCTTGGAACAAACCTTGTGGATGTTTGGTATTTTGTTTGCTGTGGTGGGGTTCATTGCCAGCCAGGGCTTGAAGATGCCCAGTGAAAACAGCAATGATGTTGCTGCCGATAACAGCTCCCGCATCTTACAGGGGAAACGGCATTATCGGCCGACAGAAATGCTGAAACATCCGTTATTCTGGCTGATGTTTCTGATGATGGCGGTGATGTCGACTTCAGGGCTTATGGTGGTATCGCAGATGGCGACTTTCGCGGCTGATTTTGGTATCACTCAAGTGACTGTATTGGGCATGGCGGCATTGCCATTAGCAATGACAATTGACCGGTTTACCAATGGCTTGACTCGGCCACTGTTTGGTTTTGTCTCTGATAGATTTGGCCGTGAAAACACCATGTTTATTGCGTTTGCCCTCGAAGGTTGTGCCATGACCTTATGGTTGGTATGTAAAGACAATGCATTACTGTTCGTGTTACTGTCTGGCGTGGTATTTTTCGGCTGGGGCGAAATCTTTTCACTGTTCCCGTCAACCTTGACCGATACCTTTGGTACCCGTTATGCCACCGCCAATTACGGCTGGTTATATACCGCGCAGGGTGTGGGTTCTTTCTTGGGCGGGCCGTTAGCCGCCATGGTATATCAGCACACTGGCGGATGGAACTTGGTGTTCTCCATGGCGATTGGCGCAGATTTCCTGACCGCGGCGCTGGCGCTGTGGGTACTGAAACCCTGGCGCAAACGTTTTATAGAAGCTAATCAGCATTAAGATGGTGAGATAAGGGAAGATCGACTCTATGATCACTTTGACCGATAGCGCTCCGCGCAGCTTATCTCAGGCTGAGCGGGCGTACCGTGAATTACGTGAAGCCGTATTTGCTTTTCGCTTACTGCCTGGCGATCGTTTTACTGAAAGCGATGTTGCCAGACAGCTCGGTTGTTCCCGCACACCGGTGCGGGAAGCGCTAACTCGGTTACAAAATGAGAACCTGGTGAAATGCTATTTTCGCAGTGGCTGGGAAGTTGTCCCCATTGACTTTACCGTGTTCACCAATCTGTACGAAACCCGTTCCTTGATAGAAGTACATGCCGTAGAACAGCTATGTTTGGGGGCGGATGCCCGGGTTGATCGTGGTGTCATCGATCGACTGGGGTTGTTATGGCGCTTACCTAAAGCGGAGCAAGTGACGGATATTAGCCAAGCTGCTGCGTTAGATGAAGATTTTCATCTGGAGTTAGTGCGCGCTGCTGGTAACGATGAGTTAGTGGCGATTTTAAGCAATATTACCGCACGCATCCGTATTATGCGGCGGTTAGACTTTGAGTTTGATCGTCGTATCTACCAGACCTATGACGAACATGTGGCCTTGCTCGATCTCATCGCCGCAGGACGTACGGTGGCAGCAAAAGCCTATATCAGTGAACATATTGAAGATGGTCATAGGGAAGTGAGCCGTATTACGGTGCAGCGTTTGCAACAGGCGCGCGTTAAGTCGCTAGGTTGAGCCAAATCCCGCGAATATTTTCATTACAGTCCTTGAAAACGCTCAAATAATGCCCAGATTTATAGAGTGACAGCCAGTCTTCGCAATCATTGAAGTTGACTGTGTTTATTCACTTAAAACAGGCTTGGAGCATTATGGCGTTCAAAGATTATTATCAGATCCTGGGCGTCGCCCGTGACGCCACAGATAAAGACATCAAGCGGGCGTACCATCGTCTTGCCCGTAAATTTCACCCAGATGTCAGCAAGGAAACCGATGCAGAGTCGCGCTTCAAAGAGGTAAAAGAAGCTTACGATGTGTTGCACGATGTCCAGAAACGTGCGGCCTATGATCAATATGGTGCCGATTGGCAGAACGCGCAGCAGGCGGAATCGCAAGGCTTTCATCACTACCAATATCAGGGCAATAGCGCCGGTGAGCAGCCGTTCGACTTTGATGATGTTTTCCAATCAATGTTTGGTGGCCGTGCACACACTCAAGGTGGCCGTCAGCGTTCTCGGGCTCATTTTGATTTTCCTGGCGAGGATCTGCGGGCGCGGATCCAGATCGATCTGGAAGACAGTTATCGTGGCACAACCCGTAGCATCACTCTCGGCAGTGACAGCGGTGGGCAGGCCCGCACCTTGAACGTGCGTATTCCTCGCGGTGTGCTGCCGGGGCAACATATCCGTCTGGCAGGCCAGGGCAATCCTGGCATGGGGAGCGGTGCCAACGGTGACCTGTTGCTGGAAGTCTCTTTCCGACCCCATCCCTTGTATCGAGTCGAAGGTCGCGATGTGTACCTGACCTTGCCGGTAGCACCTTGGGAAGCTGCGTTGGGGGCAACGGTTACTGTGCCATTACCGGAAGGCAGTATCGACCTAAAAATCCCGGCTAATTCGGCCAATGGTCGGCGCTTGCGCTTAAAAGGCAAAGGGATCCCGGGCAAAGATTCCGGTGACTTTTATGTGGAACTGAGTGTGGTATTGCCAGCAGCCAACAGCGCTGCTGCTAAACAGGCTTATCACACTTTCCAGGAAACACTGGACTTTGATCCTCGGGCCAATTGGGGAGGCAGAGCATGAGTAAGGAATTACTGACACTATATGCGGCAGAAGTGCTAGATGAGCATTGTAAATTAACCTTGGCGCAACTTTGCCGCGCCAGCCATCTGGCCCCAGAACAGATTTTCGAGCTGGTGGAATACGGCGTTGTTGAACCTCGTGGCAAGCGACCAACGCACTGGCGTTTCAGTGGCGTAGCATTGACCCGCATCCATCGGGCACGCCGTCTTGAACAGGATTTAGGCTTAAATACTGCTGGGGCGGCGTTGGCGCTGGATCTGCTAGATGAGTTACAACAGCTGCGAGCGCGGATCCGGCGGCTGGAGGGCCAAGATGATTGACCAAGTGCGCTGGCAGCAACATTCGTGGCGCAATCGCTGGCATTCGGCACTCTTGTTGTTGGGAATGGCAGTGTTTATGGCGTTGCTGGGCTGGCTATTTGCGGGCAGTGGTGGCTTGTTGCTATTACTGCTTGGCGGCCTGTTGCTGTGGGGGCTTCGCCGTTCGATCTCACCTTTGACCGTAATGCGGCTGTACCGGGCGAGCCCGTTAATGCCCGCCCAGTTTCCGGCATTGTGGCAGTTGTTGCAGCAGTTGTCTCAACGTGCCGGATTAACGCAGTTGCCGCAACTGTTTCTGCTCCCCGGGCCGCTACTGAATGCGTTTAGCATCGGTAGCCAGCAACGGCCATTAATTGCCATAACGGAAGGCGCATTGCAGCAGCTTGAGTGGCATGAATTAGCCGGAGTTTTGGCGCATGAGATCAGCCATATTCGCAGCAATGATCTGCAAGTGATGGCGCTGGCGGATATGTTTAGCCGTGGGACTTCATTACTGTCAACCATGGGACAGCTATTACTGCTGCTCAACTTGCCCCTGATTATGCTGGGTTTTGCCAGCATTAACTGGTGGGCAATCTTGTTACTGTTGTTGGCTCCGGCACTCAGTGTGCTGGCGCAACTGGCCTTGTCCCGAACCCGTGAGTACGATGCGGATTTGAATGCGGTGCAGTTGACCGGCGATGCCGATGGCCTTGCCAACGCGCTTGCAAAAATTGAGCGGCAACAGCAGAGCTGGCTGCGGCGCTTACTTGTGCCTGGGCAGGTGACATCACTGCCAGCTGCATTGCGCACCCATCCGCAGACTCGCGAACGGATCTTACGTTTACAGGCACTCAAACAGCAGCCTTGGTTTCAGCAGCATGAAGTGCTATCACCTTTGTGGCACCGACCACGTGATTAACTGTTATCTAAATTGCGGCGGTTAGTGGCGACTCAGTCAATCGTATTTTTCTAATTAAATATGTAACAAACTTGATACAAATCAGGTAAGCGACATATTTATCGTGCAAGACTCTAGCTTCACATCTGTGTTACGCGAAACTGCCTGTGGAGGACACAACATGAGTTATAGGCATTGGCTAACCATGTCAGCATGTGCATTGCTGACAGCTTGTGGCGGCGGTAGCAGCAATGAGCCTGCTCCAGCGCCACAACCCACGGAAACCGGTACGTTATCATTAGCGGTCTCTGATGCGCCAATGAGCGGCGTAACCGCCGTTGGGTTACATCTGCACGAATTGGTGATGACTGACGGCAATGGCGTGGAACACCGTTATTCATTGGGTGATATGACCATGAATTTGCTGGATTATCCAGGCAAACTCAGTCACACAGTCGTTGATAATATGGATGTGCCTGTCGGCAGCTACCATAACGTTTACATGACCGTGGTTCAGGGCGATGGCAATAACGGCTGTTATGTGGAAGATGGACAGGGCCGTCATGCCTTACAGGTACAAGACGGCCAATTACCACTGATGGATTTTAGTGTGGCTGCCGGTCAGCACTACGGTTACACCATGGAAGTGGATCTGTATCTGGGGCTGCAACATGACAACCAGTACGACTACAACCTGAACCACGATGGTATGTGGGCGGTAAACAATATGTCCATGGGGCACCTGTTAGGCGAGATGGATCCGCAATGGGTGGCGCAATGTGAGGCTGACAATGCGGCATTGGCGCCAGTGGGCAGTGTATTTACCCATCTGGCATATCTTTACCCGGCCACTGTAACTAGCATGAGTCAGATGGCTGATGTGTCTGCAACCCCGGCGGCTGGCAGTACTGCGCCGATAGCGGTGGCACCGCTACGGCAGGATGACCAGGGCAACTGGTACTTTGGCATGGGCTTTTTACCCGCTGGAACCTACCGAGTCGGTTATAGCTGTTTAGGCCATCTGGATGATCCACAAGTGGATGATACGACGAACGGCTCCTTTAGCATGTATGCCGATGCTGGTAGTGTCACCATAGACGCCGGAACAACTGGCGGCACCGAAACCGTCCATCGTTGCGGTATGGGGAATGGCGGGCATCACGGCGGATAACCATAGCGGTAACGATGAAAGCACAGCTTTAGCTGTGCTTTTTTGTGCGATGTACCGTCAGAAGTTATTGTCGTTATACACCAGTAATTGATGGATTGTGTGCAGTGCCGCATCCAGTTTTACCAGACGGGTCTGCTGTTGCAGTAAGCTGAGAAATGCCTGCGCGTCTTCAAGCCCCAGCGGGCAGGGGACATTGGCAAAATCGCTGTCGGCCACTGTTAGACATAACTCGGCTTGTGAGTTGAACTCCAGATTGAGCTTGCGCAGTTTTTGCCCCAACTGCTGAAGTTGTTCGACCACGGCGGGTTTGAAAAATTTGGCAGCTGTCATTTCTGATCCGGCCAACACTTTGAATTGTTTGCGAAAGTCCAGTGATGCTGGTTCCCATTTTATGCCGCGTTGGCCACTATTGCTGTAACCGAGGATGTTGAGATCGCGGGTAAAACCAAAGGACATTATGACGCCATATCGGTGGTAATGCGTGTAGGTGGTACGGGTGTGGCTGCGGCCTTTGCTATCCGTTGTGGTAGTGGTGTGTTTATCCACGTAATGAAAATCGAACAGCTGATAGTCAAACTGATGCTGTTCGCCCTGGTAATGCCCTTGGCATAACCAGTCAATGCTGCGCTTATGGTTGCCGCGATTGAACTCACAAAAACGCCGCTCAAATTCACGGGCTTTGGTTTCTGGCTGACAGGATAATTCTTGTAACTGATTATCCAACAATAGATTTTTATGCCAGATGGCATCGACCAGTCCCTTGAGCCGTTGATAGCGGGAGAGCAACAACCAGGTGCCAATAACCGTTAGCAGTACAAATGGCGACCAAGGGCCAAAGGGGAGCTGATATAGTGGACGAATGAGCCACCACAGGCTATTCAACATTTCAGGCGGCAAGGCATTGAGCTGACCACTGTCCAGCAGCCATAGCAGCAGAATGAGCAGCAGTCCGCCAAGCGTCATGCTCCAGGGCCAGCGATTGTTGTAACGGATTGGCCCGTGAAAATTCAACGCGGGTTGCAGCAAGGCATACAGGCCGGTTTCATCATGAACGCCAGCGAGAGATTGCTTCATGTGCCGCAGCAACTGATCGATTTTTTGGTTATTGGATGTGGTCATTACGGCTATCTGTCAGGCATGTGGCCCTATCCTGCTGATGAGATAAACACTGGCCAGCACGGTGCTGGCCATAAGACAGTGGTTCACGGTTATGCCATTAGAAGTTGGGCTTATATTCGAATCCGGCTGATGCTTCGCTGTCATCGAATGTGTCCAGCCGATGCTTGTGCGTAAACATGTTGTTTATCATGCTGTTGGGAAACACCTCAATACCGGTGTTGAATAGTTCAACATTACGGTTGAAGATGCGTACTGCCGCGCCGATGTTTTCTTGCTGCTCGGTGATTTCATGCATCAGTTTGCTGAACAGTTCATTGGCTTTTAACTCCGGGTAGGCCTCAACAGCAATATTCAAGCCCTTAACTACCTCGCTCATATGGCCTTCAGCCTTAGCCAAGCTTTTAGTGTCGATGGTGTCGCTGGAAAGCGCTGCCAAGGCACTGCGCAGTGCGGTGACTTTTTCTAGCAAGCCTTTTTCATATTCACTGTACTGCGCCGCCACTTGCTCCAGCGATGGCAGGATCTTGTTCTTTTGCCGCTCTTGCGCAATGACATCGCTCCAGGCGCGCTGCGTGGCGTTATAACGGCCAATAATACTATTGTGGATCACGATAACTGCCAGCACTGCTGCTGCAAGCAAAATGACTAACACGAGCAGAGAACTCATTTTCTTTCCTTAAAAATGTGGATGTCGTAACTGCTGCCTACTGTAGCAGATTGCACGTCAATTATTGAATCGGTATTAACTAACATATTGAATCTCTTCTATTGAAGCGATAGTTTAAGCAAGAGAAGCTGTTACAGCACAAAATATCAGGGAGTCGATACCATGTTAACTACTGTGCCGTCAAAGACGCTAGGAGCTGAAATCTTACTGGTGCAGTCGCGTTGGCAAAATATCTGTTATCGCGGTGCATGGCTGCTGGAAAAGTTCTGGCTAATGTTATTCGGGGCAGTGACTGTCGTGTGTTGGCATTATCCGCTGTCTTTGTTGCTAGCATGGGTGCTTCCAGCAGCCAGCATGCTGGTGTTGTTTGGCGTCATCACGCTCTGGCTGATGCTGTTTAACCGCGGTGATGGCAAGCTGATAGAGTTTGGCGTGCGTCTGGATAATGCCGGTATCTGTATTATCCACTATGGTGAGTCGCAGTTTATTGCCTGGTCGGAACTGCGAGCGTACCGCATCGAGCAGGGGTTGTTCTGGCCGCGAAAGTTTCAACTTAAACTCGGTGATGGCAGTGTGGTGGAATTTGGTTACTTGTGCTTGTCTAAACGCCAACGCCAGCAGTTGTGTCACGAGTTGTCTTGCCGCTTGGGGCAGCCACTAGACAGTTTATCCTAGGCCAGATTGAACCCAGCCACGAGCCAATGGTCAGACACTTCAACAACCGTTAATGGTACTGCCTGCCAATTGACAGAAGGAACTACACTATGCGCAATTTTGTCGGTAAATTGCTACGCGAGAATCGCTCGTTACTGCTGTTTATTTTGCTGATGTCGGTGTTCCGTAGCGCGGTGGCTGACTGGAATACCGTGCCTACTGGTTCAATGAAACCCACCATTGTTGAGGGTGATAGGATTCTGGTGGACAAAGCGGCTTATGATATCCGTTTACCCTTTACCCATATCTCGCTGGTAAAACTGGCCGACCCGCAGCGTGGCGACATTATTGTGTTTGACTCGGCGGCCGCGGGTAAAAAGCTGGTTAAGCGCGTGGTTGCCATTCCGGGGATGTAGTCGCGATGGATCATAACCGCGTGTACCTTAACGGTAAGGCGCTCAGTTATCAGGCGCTCAATGGTGATAACCACACCACTGATGTGCAAGAAGACTTGGCGGGCATCAAACATCTTATTCGCATTCACAATAATGGCTCGACACTTTCTAGCTTTCCGGCGGTGACTGTGCCAGCTGGCTATTATCTGGCACTCGGTGATAACCGCGATAACAGTGCTGATTCTCGGGTCATCGGTTTTGTGCCGCGACAGGAGATTGTTGGACGTAGCCGCAGTGTGGTGATGTCACTGAACTACGATAACTACTATCTGCCACGACCAGAGCGCTTTTTACATACGCTTTGAGGTATTTATGGTGGCTCTGATAAACAAGAGCAACCTGTCAAATCTGCTACCGCAGTAACACCAATATCTCGACGTGAATGGTGATTAACCTAACTTAATCACCATCACTATCATCACATTGCGGTTCGCTATCTGATGCTTGGACGCACTGGATGGGTTACCCACAGTCAGAAAGCGAGCTGCGCATTATCAACCGTTAAAACTTGTACTTGAGCGACAAGGTCACATTCCTTGGCTCGGCGTAGGCAAGTTGGGTATAGAAGCCTATCTGACTGTAATAGGTTTTATCGAACAGGTTGTCGATATTTAACTGTGCAGATAGATTCGAATTGATGTCATAGCGCGCCATCAGATTTACCAGTGCATAAGCACCTTGCGTCACGCGCTCGTTCATTCCGTTTCCTTCATTCGTGACATCGGTATAGCTTTTACCTTCCCAGTTAACACCGCCGCCGACAGTTAAGCCTTGCCAGTGGTAGGTCGTAAATAAACGGAATAGTTTGTTAGGAAAGCGCGTGTTTACCGCATTGGATTCACCATCGCCATTTTCTGCAGATGCGTCAAACTGGGTATAGTTAGCACTGATTTTCCAGTTGTCGGTGATATCGCCCACCATCTCCAGCTCGAAGCCTTTACTGGTAACACCTTTGGCGGCTCGGTAGGCAATGAGTTGTTCGTTTGTGGGGGTAAAGTCAGTGTCTTCGACAGCGTAATTTTCCTGCTCGGTGCGAAACAGCGTGACAGTAAAATGTAAGGCATCATCAAAAAACTGACTTTTAACGCCGGCCTCGTAGTTAATGCCCGTGAGTGGATCAAGATAACGGCCTTGGGCATCCTTGGCATTTTGCGGTTGAAATATCTCGGTGTAACTGGCGTACAGCGTATAGTTTTCCGTCAAATCGTAGAGCGCGCCAAAATAAGGCACCACCACCCCATTGTTGCCGTAACTGTCATCTGCCAGATGATCAACGCGTTCCCAGTCGGCGATACGACTTCCCGCAATGACCTTGAAATCATCTGTGAGCCACAGCCTGGTTGCTAAATAATATCCGGTTTGCTTGGTCGATTCCGCTTGATAAGGCGCACGATTATCCCAACTCGGTTCCGCGTAATTACCATCCCATTCAAAAAAGTTGCCCACATCGGCCGCGTTGCTGTAAGTGTAATTGTAGTAATCAAAATCCTGCTTACTGTGGGTGCTCCCCAACACCAGCTCGTGCTCGCGCCCCAAGAGTGCATATTGCCCGGTTAAACGGACACCAAAGTCATCCTGTACGCGTTTATTATCATAGCGGGCAGGCATTGCGCCCATCCCCATGCCGGTTTCACGGTCTGGTAAGCCATACAGGTACAGCAGCTTCATATCTGAGCTACTTTGCGTGCGATTGTAATTGAAGCGGGCGGCCCAATGGTCATTGAATTGATGTTTAAGATTTACAAAGTAGGTTTTATGCTTGGTTGCCCATGAGGTCCAGTTGGCCCCCACGGTTTTAGAGCGATCCCAATCGGTACGACTGCCATCACTAAAGAAAATCGGCAGGCCGCCCCATTGTGATGCAGTCGGATCGTTATCTTGATAACTGGCCCCGATGCTCAGCAGCGTTTGCTCGGTTATATCCGCATCCACCACCCCATAAAGCACCGATTTTTTATTTCCGGCGTAATCCACGTAAGAATCGCCGTCTTCATAGACCATAACGGTACGGCCGCGAATGGAGCCGGATTCATTCAGTGCATTACTTAAATCTACTTCCGCGTGATAGGTATTCCAACGGCTGGCACTGACCGAGGCGTAACCATCAAACACTGCGCTATCGGCATGTTTGCGGACAAGGTTGATTGATGCCGACGGCTGCCCAGCACCGGTTAACAAGCCGGTGGCGCCACGCACAATTTCTACTCGCTCATAAAGTGCGGTATCGGTTTGGGTTTCACCTGCACTTGAACCTCCTGACCAGTTCACCGGAATACCATCAATTTGATAGTTATCAATGTCAAAACCGCGTGAGGAAAAGGAGTTGCGGGAACTGTCAAAGGCTCGCGATGAAACACCGGCAGCACTATTAATAACATCGGTGAGTGAACCCAGTCCTAAATCAATAATCTGTTGATCTGTGATAATACTGACGGACTGTGGGGTTTCCTGTAGCGTCAGTCCTAACCCGGTAGCGGTATCCAGTTTATCATTAACAATGTATTTCCCTTCCACCAGAACCACTTCAATATCTTTCTTTTTGTCCTCCCGTTGCTCCTTATCTGGCTCTTGTCCAACCGCCAGATTACTGCTGAGCAATAGCGAAATGGCAAACGAAACAAGAGAAAGCTTATGGGGGCATTTGCATGTAATAGAATGATGACTCATAGCATCTGGTGTTTTAGTACAAGTTTTATCCATCGGAACTTTCCTTTCATTACCTGTTTCGTCTGGGGTCATATCCAAATCAATCAAAGAGCAAAATGTGCATTCAGCTCATTCACTTGAATTATCAAGGAGCAAATCATACACAATATTAAATAAATATTAATGATAATTATTATCATTTGTGATCATTGTCCGGGTTATCGCATCTGAGGTATCAAAAGTGTGTTGGTTAGGTCTTATGGCGGTAGTGATTCATGACTGGCGGACGAGCAAAACAGTCTGGCAAGGATGGGCGCATCAATACGCTATAAAGATCCGCCGTGGCTCTTGCCGTTTGGCGCTGAGTTACGAATCAAGGGATGGCGGTTTTGCCCGATGGTGAAACAACAATGAGCGCTGTCATGTTGGCCGCGGCGTCAATAACCGCCGCCGACTGATGATGCGGCGGCTTTGCTATTGTCTGTGAACGGGGGTTTTAAAAGTTATATTTGATGCTAATGGTGGCCGTTCTTGGCTCGCCAGGTTGTGTCCATAGCGCGGCATACGAACTGACAAAGTAGCGCTTATCCAATAAGTTGTTGATTGACGCATTCACTTGCCAGTTTTGCCCGAGGTGCTGAGTGGCAAAAATACGCACTAAGGTGTATTGCGGCAGTTCGTAAGCGGGTGACACTGAGTCGCCTAGGCGTTGGTCCACATAGGTGGTGTTAATGCCAGCTCTGGCACTGTGGCCAAATAATGCAAAGTCCTGCGTCAGGGTCAGATTCAGTTTATGTTTGGGAATATTCACGAGCGGGCTGCCTTTGGGGATATTCACTCCCCAATCGGCATTGATAATGGCATTGGCGGTGACCGCATCGGTGTAGGCGTAGGCAATCGCTAGTTGTGTGTTGTCGGTGAGCCAGGCATTAAGATCCAGCTCTATGCCCTTGCTGGTGGCTTTGCCTAAGGCGGCGGTGTAACCGGTATTGACGGGATCTGCTGCCAGAATATTAGATTTTTCGGCACGAAACAGCGCCAGTGTGCCGCTGACGTTGTTGTCAAATAGCGCAAATTTAGTACCGATTTCCCAAGACTTACTGTTTTCTGGATCGAACGCAATGCCGTTCACATCCGTTCCTGTATTAGGACGGAAACCTTCGGCATAACTGACATATAAGCTCACGTTAGCATCGGCTTGAATACCAGCCCCGCGCGCGGATTAAGGGTATTTTGCGTCTGATGGGTACTGAGGTCTGTGAGGCTACTGTTAATCCGCTGCTCAAAGTGATCAAAGCGCATACCTAATAGCGCTTTCCAGCGTGCGGACAGGTCAAGTTGATCTTGTAGATAAATACCTGTTGCCCGCTGTTTTTCATGATCATCATTGGTGATTGACAGTGCGGGGGCCGTTTGGCCGTAGCGGGGATGCTCGATGTTTATGCTATAGCGATTGTCTCCAGGTGTCACTCGCCAGCGTTTTAACAGCGAGTCCAATTGGTAGTGATAGCCGTCAACGCCCAATAAGATGTGGTGGGTTACCAGCGCCTGCAAGGCACCGCTGACTTCCAGTTTGGCGGACAGATCCTGGGCATCGTAATCGCGCCAACGCCGTTGTCTGGACAGCGTGGTGCCATCCAGATACAGCAGTTGTCTGGCGCTGGAAAGTTCAGCTTCTGAAGAATAGCCTTCCAGTGACGAATCTCGAAACCCTAGGCCTGCAAGCAGTTGCCAGCTATAGCCTAGCTCATGGGTCAAGGTGAGTTGGTGCCCCGAAGCCTGCACGTGCATCGGCCCATCCGCAGGTTCACCATAGAAACGCTGGATATTGGCCCGCTTGAAGTGGTTGTCTTGGATCACAACGCCACGGTCGAAGGGGATCTTTTGATCCAGCAGTTCCAACTCATAACTGAGTTTACTGCGGTCGTTGATAAGGTAATCCACTGACGGCGAGAAAAACCATTTCTTGGAATGAATCGTGTCGCGAAAACTACCGTTATCTTCATAGGCGCCATTCACCCGGAATGCCAGTTGCTCATTTATAGCATTGGTATAGTCGGCTTCGGCTCGATAGTGGTCATAACTCGCCGCCGAGAGCTGCACATAACCTGCGGGTGAAAACTGCGGTTTTTTGGTGATGATGTTGATAGTGCCACCCGGTTCACTGCGACCATATAAGGCTGAACCTGGGCCTTTTAGCACCTCGATGCTCTGGATATTCACAGTATCTCGTTTGCCACTGTAGCCACGCCCGGCGCTATAGCCGTTGATGAGATAGCCGCCAGGAAGGTTTTCATCCCCGGCAAAACCACGGATGGCAAAACTGTCCCATAATCCGCCTAAGGTATTTTGTCTGGAGATACCACTGGCTAAATCAATGGTGTTCTGAAAATCGCTGAGCCCTTGGTCATTGAGCGTGTCGCTAGTAATGACATTAATGGCTTGTGGCAGCGCGCTGAGCGGCACATCACCGCGAAAAGGCATGCGTTGTGACACCACGCTAATCCTTTCAATCTCGCGGCTTTGGCTAGTGTCCGCAGTTGCGGCATTCTTGTCTTCGGTAGTATTTGCTGCGCTGCATCCGGGCCAGCAACATAGCAATAAAGCGCTACTGAGTGCGGTAAATTGGCCATATAAAGTGTGGTCACGCCAACTGGCGATTAACGTTTTCACGGGCATAATCCTGAAGGTAGATAATGTGGTCGCAGACTTTGCTAAGTTGCATTTCATCGTGACTTATCAGCAGCAGTGCACACTGCTGCTGGCGGGCAGTGTGCACTAACAGCTGAATGATCTGTTTGGCGGTGATGGGATCGAGTCTTGATGTTGGTTCATCGGCAACTAACAATTTGGGTGCCAGTAACAGCGCCCGCAGTAACGCAATCCGTTGTAGTTCTCCGCCACTGACATTGTGGCTGCTACGCCTTAGCAGCGAAGGATCAAGCGCTAGCTGTGATAGTAATTGCGGTATTGGTGCCGAGGTCAGATGGTGCCGCTGCCGCACGTCATCGAGCAGGGTTTGCAGCGATACCGAGGCACTAAAACTGCTGGGCGGATCCTGATAGAGTTTCAGTTTCTGATGCCTTGGCACTTGCGTGTGCCAGATAATGCTGCCAGCACTGGGGGCAGCAACCCCAGCAGCGTATCGCCAAGGGTGCTTTTACCACAGCCACTGTCACCAAATAGCCCGACGATTTCGCCGCGATGCAGTGAAAATGACAGCTCACGAAACAGCGTTTTCCCTTGACGTTGCTGCGCCAACTGCTGAACGGTTAGCAGGGGTTCGCCGCGGTTGTTGGATGTCAGTGGCGGCCAGTGACTTGGCTCGGCGGCAATTAGCGCTTTGGTATAAGGATGCGTCGGCTGTGTCAGCACCGCTGCTGCGGCACCTTGCTCCAACACCTGACCTTGACGCATCACCATAATGCGGCCACCCAGTTGTTGCGCCACCGCCACATCGTGGGTAATGGTCAGTAGTCCGCCTGTGCGGGTTTGTGTTTGCAACAACTGCACTATGCTGTCCCGCTGCCGGGTATCTAAGCCTTTTGTGGGCTCATCGGCGATGACGATACTGGCTCCGGCGGCGGTTGCCGCAGCAAAGGCGAGGCGTTGTGCCATGCCGCCGGATAACTGTGACGGTAACTGCTGCTGGCAGTTGCTCAGTCCCAGTGCTGTCAGTTGGGCTTTGGCGGTTTTCAGCGCCTGAGCTGCCGGGAGCGCTAATACTTCATGATAGACCTCGGCCACCTGTTGCAGACTCGGCATGACCGGATCCAGTGACTGCCAGGGTTCCTGTGGCAACATGGTTAGCTGACGCCCCCAGAAGCTGCGCCGTTGCGTTGCCGTAAGCGGCTGGCCATTGATGGCAATGCTGCCATGACTCGTCAGCTCGGGGGGAGGGTGCCCATAATGGCCTGTGCGAGCAGACTTTTACCGGAACCGGTTTCCCCAGAATCGTCAGTGGTTCGCCTTGATGGAGGCTCAGCGACAATGGATGTAGCAAGGTCGTGGTGCTGGCACAAATCGTTAATTCGTTAATGGTAATGAGTGGCTTCATGCTTTTTGTCCTGCCAGCAGATTAAACCCCAGTACCATCAACAGCAGTACACATAGCGGCTGCAATAACACCCAACTTGCTTCAGAAAAATAGGGGAATAGTTCGACGATCATCAGCCCAAGTTCCGCTGTAGGTGGCTTAAGCCCGGCATAAACAAAGCCGGTGGAAGCCATCATCAGTACCGATGTGGCGGCACCAAATGCCGCCAGTGTTAGCACATTGCTGGCAATGGCCGGCCAGATATGGCGCCGAAACAGATACCAGCGACTAAACCCCAGCATCAAAGAGGACTGCAACTCAGGCCCCTGGAGCAGCGGTTGCACACTGGCTCTGACCACGCGGAAGTATTCCACCCACAGTGTCAGTGAAATGCCTAGATACAGCATGGCAAAGGAGCCTGGCGCAATCCCGGCGATCAGCAACACCAGCACTAGTCCGGGCAACGCCATTACGGTATTGGCAATAAAATTGATCAAAGCATCGAGTCGTCGACCGCCCCAAGCGGCGATAACGCCAGCGGCTACGCCAATCAGCGCCGAAGAGGTGACACACAACAGGCTCAGTCCAAATGACAACCTGACGGCAGCCGCCAACCGCGCCAGCATATCGCGACCAAACTGATCGGAACCCAGCGGCAGTGCGGTGCTGATAGGGGCAAAACTGTGTTGTAAATGCTGCACGTTCGGTTGATGGTGGCCTAACAATGGCACTAGCCAGGCCGACAGCAGTAGCAGTGATAGAATTGCCGCCCCCAGCCATTGGCCATAACTGAGCTTAGGTAAAGGTGTTAGCATGTGCGGTTGCTCCTGGGATCCAACAGATAACAGCAGCCGTCTACTAGCGTATTGATGCTCACGAACAGCACCCCACAGGTGAGTGCTGTTCCCTGCAACATCGGGATATCGCGGGAGAATACGGCGTGTGACAAGGCGTGGCCGATCCCCGGCCAGGCAAACAGGCTTTCGACCATGATCACCCCTTCAATGAGTCCAACGAGTTGGATCCCCATGAAGGCAACCACAGGCAGGGCAATATTGCGGATGCCATGACGTTTAAAGGTCTGCCAGTCACTTAAGCCTTTGATTTTGGCAAACAGGTAGTAATCGCTACGGCTCACCCGCAACGTGCTGTTGCGAATGACGCGATTGGAGAGCGCCGCCAAACTGAGCCCCAGCGTTAATGCCGGTAAGAATAGGTGCGCTAAGGCGTTAAAACCTGCTACTGGAAACCAGGAAAGTTTTAATGCAAACAGCAAGATCAGTAGTAGTCCCAAGCAGAATACCGGCTGCGAGCGCAGCAAGGTTGATAGCAGTAAACCGCCGCGATCGAGCCAGCTGTTGGCCCGAAAACCACAAATCAACCCTAACGGTATGGCAATGACGGCCGACAAAAACATGGCGGCAGCGGCCAGCAGCAAGGTGTAACCCAACTGATGCTGTAACTCGGCCGTGATTGGATTGCCACTCACCAGACTGGTGCCTAGATTGCATTGCAGTAATTCACCGAGCCAATGCAGATATTGCAGCCACACGGGATCATTCAGCCCTAACTCTTGCCGCACGGCATTGGCCGCCGCCGCGCTTACTGCATCATCGCCATAGCGCCCGGCGGCGATGCGGTATGCCATATCGCCTGGCAACATGCGGCTCAGTACAAAGGTGATACTGCCGACACTCCACACCATCATCAACAGTTGCAGCAGGCGTTTTATCAGGATGTTTTTCATGGCTGCAACACCATATCCGTGATGCGGAACGAGCGTTCGTAGGGATCGAAACTGAAACCGTGCACTCGATCAGCCACCGCTGACTGTTGTACGTAATACAGCACCGGGATCATGGGTAAGCTTTGGGCCAGATGGCGACTGAGTTGCTGTACATCTTGCTGATAGGCAGCACCAGTGGCTTGTGTGGTTTGCTTAAGCTGGGCGAAAAATGCTGGGTCTTGCCAGTGCATTGGCCCCCAATCCCCTCCAGCCGGAGAGCTGAAATCAGCCAGCAGTACCGTTAGCGGATCGGGAATATTGGCAAAATTACGCGCCATCAGCGCAGTTTGTAGTGAACCTTCAACGTGGCCTAACGGGATGGCACTGGCATTTTCCATCTGCACATCCAAGGCGACCCCAAGCCGAGCCCACTGGGCTTGGATAGCGGTGGCAATCACAATCAGTTCTGGCCGATTGGCATATGTCACCATACTCAGGGTAAAGCGCTTGCCCTGTTTTTGCAGTATGCCGGTGCTATCGGGCTGCCAACCAGCTTCAGCCATCAGGGCGCGTGCACGGTCGAGATTGAGCCTTGGTGGCGGCAGGGAATTGACGTGCCAAATGCCCATCGCTGGCCCGAATAGTTGGTTAGCTTCTACTCCCGGTTGATGCATGATGCCTTCGGCAATGCCTTGGCGATCAAGCGCCAGACTCAATGCCTGGCGTACTTTGACCGAGTCTAATAGCGGATCGGCCAAGTTGAGTTTGATAAGAATAGTGCGGGGAATGGGCGTGGTGTTGACCTTGACGTTGGCTGTCTGTTGTAACAGCTGCACGCTGGCGGGATCGAGATTGTAAACAATATCAGCACTGCCACCTTGTACCATCAGCGCCCGGCTTTCAGAACGATGTCCAGTAATGTAGTCAACGTAAGGAATATAGGCTTTAGCACCATAATAGCCATCAAAGCGGCTGACGCTGACCATGTGGGGCGGGTCAAACTCTGTCAGTTGGTAAGGCCCAGTGCCAATTAAACTGACAATCCTGTCGTTGCTGCCAAATGATGCTGGAGCCAGAATGGCCGTGGTGTAGTTGGTCAGGATCGCAGCAAATGGGCGATAACTGCTGTGTAGCTGGAACTCGACCGTATGGGCGTCAACAGCCTTAACATTGGCGATGATTTGCTGATCAAAAGGTGCGGGTTTGTTGAGGGCAATCCGCAAGCTTGTTACCACGGCGTTGGCGTCCAGCGGTGAACCATTGTGGAAGCTGACATCGGTTCTCAAGTGAAAACGCCAGACGCTGGCATCCGGATTACTGTCCCAGGCAGTTGCCAACCCTGCTTGTAACTGACCTTGGTTATCGATATCTACCAGCGTTTCAACAATCTGTAAGCGACTGAAGATGTAGCCAGCTTTGGCGAGATCGAGACTGATGGGTTCAAATGGCCCGCTAATCGTTAGGCGATCGGCGGCGGGTGGTTGGGTACAACCATAAGTAACCAAAAGCAGTATGAGAGAAAAATGTACGTTATTAATTTAGCCATGGTCTCTGGTTAAATGGCTTAAAATCTTGGGTGTTATTTTTCTCTAAAAAGTCATACCGCTGCTAGCGGATGGATCACATTATTATTATGAAAGTATTATTTGTTTTAATTTTAAATCTATATGTATCGTTATCATATTGAATATACATAGATATAATTTACATGTTATTACCTGAGTTGATTTTGATCATACTTGATGGTTATCACCCGGTAGCCAAAATACTTGCCGGGTGATAACTGTTCATTTTAGAAACGGTAATCAAAGCTCAGTTTATATTCGCGTGGCGCACCGTAGTAACCGATTTCCCATAAGCTGCTGATGTATTTCTTGTCCGTCAGGTTATCAACGTTGAAACGCAGCGTAGCGTTATCAGACACTTCCCAGGCGGCAAATAGGTTGAGTTTGGCATAGCTGTCTTGGGTCACAGTGTAACCGGTGTAGCTTTCTACTTTGGAGGTTTTACTCTGCCACTTACCTGCCAGGCCAAATGTCAATTGTGGTAGTGCGTCTAAGGTGTGACGCAGTGAAAAATTCACCACGGTATGCGGTACCCAAGCGTGGCTTCTGGCACCCGCTTCATCTTCAATATCGGTGTAAGTCAGACCAAGATTGACAACGGTTTGCTCATCAAGCTTGCCTGTGATTTCCAGCTCGGCACCTTCGGAGTAAGTATCGGCTCCCACATAGTAGTACTGGCCAGTTTCCATATTCAGACCCGCGTAAATCCCTAAGCCTATCTGTTTGGCTTTAAACACCGCAAAATTGGCCGCTAAGCGTTTGTCTAACCAACTGGTTTTAATCCCAGCTTCGTAGTTCTCGCCTTTCGTTGGTGCTAGAAAATCACCATGCTCATCGTAGTAATCTTGTGGTTCGTAGATATCGGAATAGCTGGTATACAGCATAATGTCGGGGGTCACATGGTAGGCGATACCGGCGTAAGGACTGAGCTCTGATTCATCCAACGCGGTTGCCAACGAGGTTGAATGGCGCTCATATTCAATGGCGTTTGCCCCCAAGGTAAAGCCCCAGTCACCGAAGTTCAGCTGTGTTGCCACAAAATAACGGGTAAGTGTGTCTTCGGTGGTTGTATCAAGCGCCTTGGCGCCCCACTGAGGTTCGGGGATTGAATCAAAGTCGTAAGGAAATGCGGGTAATGTGCCAAAGGCGGGTTCGGCGGCATCTACCTCGTAGTAATACTCATCATTGGTATTTTTGGCGCGGGAGGCACCCGCCAGCAGTTGGTGTTCAAAACCAAACAGATCAAAATATCCGGTGACTTTGGCTTCAAAGATATTGGCATTGCCTTTACTTGGATAACGCCCCGGCCAGCCCACTAAACCTTCCCCCGTTTCTGTATCTAGTCCGGTGTAGCTATAGGCAAACAGCAGTTTGCTATCGGTGTTAGCTTCACGATAGTTGTAGCTTAATTGCAGCTGCCAATCGGCGGATAGTTGATAGTTATACTCAATGAATCCATTGAGATTTTCAGTGTCCCAGTACGTCCAGTCCTGGGCGGTTGAGGCGCTGACATCAAACTCTGCCATAGTGCCGTCAGCGTTGACTAATGTCAGGCCGCCCCACATGGCGCCGTCGGTATTATCACGCTGGTAAGAGAACCCGAAAGCAATATCGCTGTTTTCCGTTAATTGACCATCTACAGTGCCGTATGCGTAGCGGCGATCAGACGAATAGCCGCGTAGATAAGAGTTTGCGCTTTCTGCGGCAACTACCGCACGGCCAGCCCAGGATTTGTCTTCTGTGAGTGGTGTGGAGTAGTCTGCCTGGATGCGATAATTTGCATAAGAACCTATACTGACGCCAATCTGCCCCTGGCGTTCGTTGGTGGGACGTTTCCGAATATAGTTGATAGTGCCGGAACTGTTACCTACGCCGGTTAACAGGCCATTAGCGCCACGGATCACTTCAATTTGTTCATAGCCATAGGTGTCGACCTGACCTTGCACTATGCCCCAGCTATTGGGCAGTCCTACGCCATCAATCTGGGTGCTTTTAATTTCAAATCCACGTGACAGGTAATTGGTACGGTTGGTTTCCCAACGCTCAACACTCACCCCGGTAACTAAATCCAAGGCATCATTGATATTATCGGCACCAAACAGTGACATAGTATCGTTATCAATCAAGCTGATGGACTGAGGTGTATCTTGTATCCCCAACATCAGACCTGTGGCTCCGGCGCTAACGCGATTGTCACGGGTGCCCGTAATACTGATGCGTTCAATGTCTGTATCTGCACTATCGGCGTTAGCAAAGGTACTCACTATGGCGGTTGAAAGCAGAAGGGTTGCGGTAATGGTATTGAGTTTGAACATAAGCCTTAATGCCTCATGGCGTAGTTAAACATGAATTTTGCGCAAATATAAATGATATTGATTATCAATTACAAACAAACTGTGAAAATTATGTGATGTTCGGTGAAAAATTGTGCCATTGAGCCAACTGCTGTGGTTATCGCTGGTGTATTCGCGCAGGTTAAGCGGCTTAATGTTGCTGGCTGTCGATAGCGGTCAATTCTGCTGGCATGTGGTGCGGCCAACCCTGCCGCCGTTACCAAGGTGCGGATGGACGTTGCGGTAGTAAAGACAAGTACCATTGGTGGCTGACTTACCGCCGGTTGTTGGCTATGATCGGCCCTCCAACTCGCTGCACCTGAGTCGCAAGTCGGGCCGGCTTGGCACAATATTACCGCCGCATAAATAAGCCGACTGCTCTCCGTTTGTTATCAGTCACAGACATGATGGCTGTTCAAACATTTAATCCATTTAAAATCAATTTGTTATATTTAAAATGTTACTGGTTATCGATAATTACGATTCATTCACGTACAACTTGGTGCAGTATTTTCAGCAGTTAGGGGCCGCCCCGTGGTGTATCGCAATGATGCACTCACTGTGGCTGAGGCATTAGCATTGCAACCAACGCGGCTGGTGATCTCTCCTGGCCCTTGCACGCCTGACGATGCGGGCATTTCTCTGGCATTAATTGAACAACTGGCGGGGAAAATTCCGTTGCTGGGGGTTTGTCTTGGTCATCAAGCCATTGCGCAGGTGTTTGGCGCAAAGGTTGTGCGAGCCAAACGGGTGATGCATGGTAAAACATCCACTATTCAGCACAATGGGCAACGCTTGTTTCAGGGGCTAGCGCAACCGCTCACGGTAACCCGTTATCACTCGTTGCTGGTGGAGTCATTGCCTGCAGGTTTTGCCCTGGATGCTTGGTGTGATGACCCGCAGTGGGGGCAGGAAATCATGGCGATCAGTCATCCACAGCAGGCGCTGTTTGGTGTGCAATTTCATCCAGAATCGATTATGACCCAGCAGGGGCACGAGTTGCTGGCAAATTTTTTAGCCGTGGCGGCTCGGGATGATGCGGCTCGCTAACAAGCCTTTACAAGTTTCCCCGCGCACGGCGCTCACTCACCGTCTTCGATATGGTATAACAGGCCTGGTTAACAAGTCCTGCTCCGGTTGCCTATGCCGGAAAATCTCACAATAAAAGGAATGCGAATGAAAACCCTCGTGCGTCATTTAGGGCTCAGTGCCTTGACCTTGGCAGTACTCAGTGGCTGCGCGGCCACTCAGACGGCTGCGCCAGTGCCGGTGGTTAATACGGTTGTCAGCCAACCGCTGTTGGCGCCTCCTAGCGCCGATAGCGCGCTGACACTGGAACAGATCATGGCTGATCCAGATTGGATGGGGGTCAGTGCTGCCGGTGCTTACTGGAGCGATGATGGTAAATCGGCGCTGTTTTATCGGCAGCCAAGTGCCTCACCTCTACGTAACTATTATCGTCTTGGAATTGCGGATGGGGTGACAAAAGAGCTGAAACTCAGTGAATTGCATCTGGCATCGCAGCGCGATGGCGTACTCAGTGAGGATAAAAGCCGTAAGGCCTATATTTACCAGCACAACCTGTTTGTGAAGCAGCTTGATAGCGGCAAGATTACGCAGTTGACTCGCCAAAGCAATAGCATAGACGGCGTACGTTTTCTCACTAACGGTGACTTAGTGTACTGGCAGGGCGCCCAAGTATTTCGTATTCACCAAGATTCCGGGATGGTGGAACAACTGGCAAATATCCAGTTTGCTAAGGCTCCCGAAGGCGTGAAAGACCCAGATACTTTCTTGGCAAAACAGAATCAGCGTTTGATCAAATTCGTCGCCAAACAGCATGATAATGCTAAGGCGCTGGAACAATACCAAGAGCAACTGCAACAGCAAGATCCTACATTGGTGACCAAGCCGTTTTATCTGGGCGAAAAAGATACCTTGGCAGAGTTGAGTGTGTCACCCGATGGCCGCTATCTGTTTTTAGTGCTGCAGGATAAAAGTTATCAAGGGCGTACTGATGCTGATGTAATGCCTAATTATCTTGATCCTCAAGGCCATATCGGTATGGTGCCGGTGCGCGCGCGGGTGGCAGAAGATAAACTGCCGGGACAGCGATTTGTCGTGCTGGATCTTAAGTCACACAGCCAGAAAGATGTGACGCTTGAAGGCCTAAACGGCTATAACGAGGATGTGTTGGCAGCGGTGAAGGCAGAAAATGCCAAAGCCCAGGGTAAGGATTATAAGAGCGAGAAAAAGTACGTGATATCCGCGTGCTGGAAGATTGGGGCTGGAACCAAAGCGCCATTCAATGGCATACCGATAAAAATACCCTGGCGGTGATGCTGGAAGCCACCGACAACAAGGATCGCTGGCTGGCTACCGTCGATCTCAATAAAGGGCAGTTTCACACCCAAGATCGTCTGCACGATGATGCCTGGATCAACTATGACCACAATCAATATGGCTGGTTGCCAGGCACCGATACCTTGTATTATTTATCTGAAAAATCAGGGTATTCTCAGCTTTACCTGAAACCTCTAGGCGGCAAGGAACAGGCACTTACCCAAGGTAAATTTGTGGTGAGCGACATCACCTTGAGCCCTGACAGCCAGTACATATATTACAAAGCCAATAAGGCACATCCCGGCAAGTACAATATTTACCGGGTAAATCTGCACAGCGGTAAAGATGAGCAGCTGACACACTGGACGGGCACGTTGGATTACCAATTGAGTCCCAAGGGCGATGCCTTACTGCTGACGGCCTCAGCGCTGACACACCCAGAAGAGTTGTATCTGCAACCCATAGGCGGTGAGCTAAAACAGCTGACACATTACACCAGTAAAGCGTTTACCGACTATCCGTGGCAAGCGCCACAGATTATTGAAGTTCCTTCCAGTCATGGCGCTGGTAAAGTCTATGCAAGATTGTATCTGCCACAAGGCTTTGATGCTAAACGGGCAGATAAATACCCGGCGGTGATTTTCAACCACGGCGCCGGTTATCTGCAAGAAGTGCATTATGGTTTCTCCGACTACTTCCGTGAGTTCATGTTCAACAATTTGTTGGCGCAGCGCGGTTATGTGGTGCTGGACATGGACTACCGAGGCTCTAAAGGCTATGGGCGTGACTGGCGTACTGCCATTTATCGCAATATGGGGCACCCAGAAGTTGACGATCTTAAAGATGGTGTCGCCTGGATGGCACAACATGCCAATATTGATACCAAACGGGTCGGCACTTACGGTGGTTCCTACGGCGGCTTCCTGACCTTTATGTCGCTGTTTACTACACCGGATCTATTTCAATGTGGTGCGGCATTAAGACCCGTGGCCGACTGGGCACATTACAACGCGCCTTACACCTCCAATATCCTCAACACTCCCGATGATGATCCGCTAGCTTATAGCCGCAGTTCGCCGATTGAACACGCGCAAGGGCTGAAAAATCATCTGCTCATATTGGGCGGGATTGAAGACGATAATGTGTTCTTCCAGGACAGCGTGCGCATGGTGCAGCATCTGATTGAGTTAGAGAACCCGCACTTCGATATGGCTTACTATCCGGTCGAGCATCATGGTTTCCGTCAGCCATCCAGTTGGCTGGATGAATACCGCCGTATCCTGCGGTTGTTCGAAACGGATCTTAAGCACCAATAAAATAAACGTGTACTCGTGATAACAGGCTCCTTATGGAGCCTGTTTTTTAGTTAATGTCAGGTGTTAGCGCAATATCACTGGCGTTTCTTGGCAGGAGTACATATAAAATATATTAATGATGCAGATTTTCATTGGCTGCAAGCCAAGAGGGCAATTACACAGGTGGTAGCGTCGGTTTCCGGCGGGCTTAAACCCGCACCAGTGGCAGCACTGGAACAGCAGTTCCTGCAACAGTTGATTATGGGAACGCCAACTAATACCCCGGTGTGGGACGACCCGGAACCGGAGCTGGAAGCCGTTGCCTTCAAATTAGAGGTTGAACGGGAAGCCGCACTGCTGCGGATTGCTAAAAAGCAGCAGAACAAGCAGTTAGCACAGCAGATTAACAGCCAACTGCATATGAGCCTGAAAACCGAGCTGGCAAACCAGTTGGCCTCTGCCGCAGTCATCCAACGCCAAAGTCCAGTGTCAGATAAACACCTATTACTGTTGGAGTTACTTAATTCCCCAAAACTCGATCTCGGTAGTTTACGGCTAGCTGTCGCGAGCCAAACTTGGTTAGTTCAGGATTTAACCAATATGGTCAATAGTCCGGTATTTGGTGCCAGAAGGCCACAAAACAGTGACTTACAGGTGACTGACTTAAAACTGGTGCTCGGTTATATCGGCTTGGATAATCTGCGGTTGCTGATCCCGTTTTATATTTGCCGTCACTGGTTACCGCTCGGACATGCTAGCCTGTTATGGATTAACCGCAAGTTGTGGCGTTATGCACAGATCCAAGGCGTAGCGGCCAGGGCTCTCGCTGTGCTGCATGAACAGGATGGCGCCTTGCTGTATAGCTTGGCACTGATGCGGCAAATGGGAACCTCGGTGATCTTGGGGATTGGCGCGACTATTTTTGAACAGCTGCGTGGTAACTGGTTGAGAGAAGCCAGTAAAGCGCGGGATAAAGAGCTGTATGATGCGGTGGCGGTTAGCGACTTCCCGGCCGCTGAGATCTGTCAACTGGTGTCAGAGCACTGTATGCAACTGAATTGGCAATTGCCACAGTGGTTAGGTTTTGCTGACAGTGAACTGGTCTCACAGTTACAGGTGTTACAGGATCGTGACGGCTTTGCACAGATGCCACTAACGGCACAACTAGCCGCTAAAGCCAGTTGTTATGCACAGAGCCTGCTGCTTGAAGAGGCAAACCAATTAAGTTTTCGCGATAAACAACTACTGTATAGTTATTATGCAATGAGCGAACAGGAGCTTATCCGGCTGCAAGGGCTGAACTACCGGAAACTAACGCTGTTTTGATAGTCCTAATGACTGGCAAGCTGGGTTGACGCTCTGGGTTACAAGTCAGCAAAATTTCTTTATTTTTTCAGCTAATCTCGGCTTCTACCCAATCGCAACTACTGCTATTATTCTGGTTAACTATTCACTTTAAACGAATAGTTAACCGTTTGTGGTTCGGCTGGTTTTTTTGTGACTAATTATGCCTGGAAATATCGGCTAATTGCCTTTTTACTTCCTAAAATCAGATCTTTATGCACTTACCCTTCGAAGAGTTAAGCGCCGACCCTGATCAATCTGGTATTTTGATCACAATTTCGCTATTAATGTCACATATCTAAAACACCGAACCGCAGTAATACTAGACGATAAAGAGAGATTAACTGCGAAGGGACAGCGGTTACAACGCTGTCTGAAATCATAAAGGATATTCAGGAATGAGTGTGAAAATGAATCTGACCCGTGCTCAGTTTGATGAAGTGATGGTGCCTAATTATGCACCATCTCCGGTAATCCCTGTGCGTGGTCAGGGCAGCCGGGTGTGGGATCAGCAAGATAAAGAGTATGTCGACTTTGCCGGTGGTATTGCGGTGACTTGTTTGGGACATTGTCATCCGGCGCTGGTTGGGGCACTGAAAGCACAGGGCGAAAAGCTGTGGCACTTGTCTAATGTGATGACCAACGAACCGGCACTGGCGCTGGCAACTAAGTTGGTTAATGCGACATTTGCTGAAAAAGTTTATTTTGCCAACTCTGGTGCAGAAGCCAACGAAGCGGCACTGAAACTGGCTCGTCGTTACGCAGTAGACAACTATGGCCCAGAGAAAGACGAGATCATTGCCTTTGATAAAGCTTTCCACGGCCGCACATTTTTCACTGTCAGTGTGGGCGGTCAGGCGGCCTATTCTGATGGTTTTGGTCCTAAACCTCAGGCGATTACTCACATTCCGTACAATGATATCGCCGCGTTGGAAGCGACAGTGTCAGAAAAGACCTGCGCTATCATGCTGGAGCCATTGCAGGGTGAAGGTGGCATTATTAACGGCGACCCCGCATTTTTGCGCAAGGTGCGTGAATTAGCCGATAAATACAACGCCCTGGTGGTGTTTGATGAAGTGCAAAGTGGCATGGGGCGTACTGGTGATTTGTATGCCTATATGGGCACCGACATAGTGCCCGATATTCTCACCACCGCTAAAGCACTTGGGGGCGGTTTCCCGATTGCCGCCATGTTAACAACCACTGAAATTGCTGCACACTTTAAGGTGGGCACTCACGGATCTACCTACGGTGGTAATCCATTGGCCTGCGCCATTGGTAACGCGGTGATGGATATTGTTAATACCCCAGAAGTGCTGGATGGGGTTAAACGCCGTGAACAGTTGTTCCGCGATGGTCTTAATAGCATCAACGACAAATACCATGTGTTTTCTCAGGTGCGTGGTAAAGGGCTGTTGATTGGCGGGGTACTGAACGAAAAATATCAGGGACGCAGTCGCGATTTCCTGTTGGCGGCAATCGACAATGGTCTGATGATACTGGTTGCTGGTGCTAATGTACTGCGTTTTGCCCCCTCACTTATCATTCCCGAGGAAGACATTGCTGAAGGCATGGCTCGCTTGGAAAAAGCTGTCGCCCAGATAGTTGCAGCTTAAAGCGTTCAGGAAGCTGTGGTACCTGACCTTTACGCTTTTCCCCGTATCCGGCGCTACGGCGTCGGATACTCAGTGGGGACACAGGAGAGTTAACCATGTTGATAATCCGGCCTATTTGCCAGGCTGATTTTACTGCCCTGCGTTACATTGCCGAAGCTTCAGGCCACGGCTTTACCTCTTTGCCCGTCAATGATGAGGTGCTGGCGGCGAAAATCCGTCGCGCTGAAGCATCATTCGGCAAGCCCGTCAGCAAGCCTTTTGATGAAAGTTACCTGTTTGTCATGGAAGATACTGACAGCGGCGAAGTGGTGGGAACTTGTGGTATTGAAGGCGCCGTAGGGATGGAAGATGCCTTCTATCACTACCGTATTGGCACTGAAGTGTATCATTCGGCGCAGATTGGTGTGCGCAATGAAGTGGAAACACTCACCCTGTGCCACGACTATACCGGCGCGGCTGAATTGTGCACCCTATTTTTGCGTAAGGATTACCGTAAGAGCTCGAATGGCCGTCTGCTTTCACGTTGCCGTTTTCTGTTTTTGGCGCAGCATCCATCACGTTTTGGTGACACTGTGATTGCCGAGATGCGGGGGTTAGTGATAGCGCTGGTCACTCACCTTTCTATGGCTGGTTGCAGCAACATTTTCTTGGTATCGATTTTATTGAAGCGGACTATCTTTCCGGGCTGGGACAGAAAGCCTTTATGGCGGAGATGATGCCCCGCAGCCCAGTGTATGTTTGTCTGTTGCCAGAGGCAGCACAACGAGTGATTGGTGAAGTGCATACCAATACCCGGCCAGCGTTGAGCCTACTGCAAGCCGAAGGCTTTCGCTGCCGTGGCTATGTCGATATTTTTGATGGTGGCCCAACGGTTGAATGTAATCTGCAGGAGATCCGCGCTGTACGCGATAGCCGTTTGCTGACCGTCACCATTGGCCCGATGGCCGCAAGCGGCGACAAATACATAGTTGCCAATACTCAAGTGGCTGATTTCCGTGCGGCAGCACTACCGCTGACGCTAACGGCTGAAAGCAATCAAATTTCTTTGTCGCCTCAATATGCTCAGGCATTACGAGTCCAGTCTGGACAGCAGGTGCGGATCTTACCTATTTAGGAGGAAACCCATGACGCAGTTTATCAATGGTCACTGGATTGAAGGTGATGGTCATAAGATGACTTCATACAATCCAGCTAACGGCGAGATACTCTGGCAAGGCAACGCGGCCTCAGCAACACAGGTTGATGCGGCAGTGGCTGCGGCCAGAGCCGCGCAGTTTGACTGGTTCATGCTGGGGTTCGACGGGCGTTTGCAACAAATTGAAGCCTACCGTGCACAGCTGGAAGCCAATCGTGAACGGTTAGCCAATACCATTGCCGAAGAAACCGGTAAACCGTTGTGGGAAACCGCCACCGAAGCGGCGGCAATGATTGGTAAAATCGCACTATCAGCCAAGGCTTATCAACAGCGTACCGGGATGACCGAGAGTGAGTTACCCGCGGCTCGGGCGGTGTTACGTCATAAGCCCCATGGTGTTGTGGCGGTGTTTGGCCCGTATAATTTCCCGGGACATCTGCCCAACGGCCATATCGTGCCGGCCTTGCTGGCCGGTAACACAGTCGTGTTCAAGCCCTCAGAACTGACCCCAAAAGTGGCGGAGTTGATGTTGCAGTTGTGGCAGCAATCCGGTTTGCCAGCAGGTGTTATCAATCTGGTGCAAGGGGAAGTGGCAACCGGCAAAGCGCTGGCTGGGCACCATGATATTGATGGCTTGTTCTTTACCGGCAGTAGCCGCACAGGACAATTGTTGCATCAGCAGTTTGGCGGACGCCCAGGTAAGATTTTGGCATTGGAGATGGGCGGCAATAATCCGTTGATTGTCAAAGACGTTAGCGACATTAATGCGGCGGTGCACGAGATTATCCAGTCAGCCTATATCTCATCGGGGCAACGTTGCACCTGTGCCCGCCGCCTGTATGTTCAGCAAGGCGCTCAGGGCGATGCGCTAATCGCTACGTTGGTTAAAGCGGTTAACGCGATAAAAGTTGGGCCGTGGAATGCTGAACCGCAGCCCTTTATGGGCGCTATGGTGTCAGAAAAGGCCGCACTGTGCATGTTGGCGGCGCAGCAACGGTTACAGCAACTGGGCGGTCAGTCATTAGTGGTGATGCAGCAGTTGCAAGCGGGTACCGGGCTGGTGTCACCTGGGCTTATTGATGTCAGTGCAGTAACTGAATTGCCAGATGAAGAATACTTCGGCCCGTTATTGCAATTGATCCGTTATCAACAGTTTGATGATGCGATAGCGATGGCCAATAACACTCGTTACGGGTTGTCTGCCGGCTTGCTGGCCGATAGCCGCGCCGATTTTGACTATTTCTTTGCACGTAGCCGCGCGGGAATTGTTAACTGGAATAAACAGATCACCGGTGCTGCCGGTTCAGCACCTTTGGCGGTATCGGGGATTCCGGCAATCATCGCCCCAGCGCCTTCTATGCTGCGGACTATTGTGCTTATCCGGTCGCTTCTATGGAATCTGATACTTTGAGCCTGCCAGCAACGCTGAGCCCAGGCTTAACGCTGTAAATTTGCCAGGGAAGCCATTTGCTGCTTCCCTTTTTATAGCCGTTGCGGGGGCGCGATGTAGCGGCAATTGGTCAACATCAGGAGGATATATGCATCAGGACATCGACAATCTATTTGCCGCCATGTGGCAGGATTACATCTCCATGACACCCTCGGCAGCCAAGGTGCATCAGTTGCTAGGCCATGGCAAGGCGATCATCAACGATCATATTGCGCTACGCACGTTCAATTTGCCCAAAGTGGCGTTGCAGGTACTGGCGGCGCATTTTGAAGCGTTGGGATATCAGGCCTGTGGCGACTATGTGTTTGAACAGAAAAAGCTGCGGGCTAAACACTTCGAACATCCCGATGATACTCAACCCAAAGTGTTTATCTCCGAACTGCTGGTGGACGAGTTTTCACCCTGGTTGCAGCAGACAGTGGCGCAGCTGGTGGCGCAGATCCCCGAGGATGTCACGACTGCCGATGATTTTCTCTATTCTGGTCGCCATTGGGCGATGGATTACGCTACCTATTCACGGTTGCTGGAAGAGAGCGAATATGCCGCTTGGGTGGCCGCTTTTGGCTATCGCGCCAACCATTTTACGGTGTCGGTGAATCATTTGGCTGGCTTCTCAACGCTGCAAGCGGTGAATGAGGCGCTAAAGACCGCCGGTTTTGTGTTGAATAGCGCTGGCGGCGAGATTAAAGGCTCGGCAGCGGTACTACTGGAGCAATCGTCTACCATGGCTGACCGTATTCCGGTGTCCTTTGGTGATCGTACGATGGAAATCCCCAGCTGCTTTTATGAATTTGCGCTGCGTTATCCGAAAGCCGATGGCAAGTTGTATACCGGGTTTGTGGCGGCGTCAGCAGATAAGATTTTTGAAAGCACCAATGCGAAAAGCTAAGCAGCGTATAGGCGAGAGCTTTCTATTGAGAAGGCTTTGGGGCTGACCGGTGAGAGCTTTTTGACTCGCTAGCGCCTGAGCCTTGTTTGGGGCGCTCCTTGCTCTGTTAATCACGCTTGGCCGTGTTAATCAAAAAATGGTGGTAGTGCTGGCGGGTCAATAACTGTGGAAACCACGATTTTTAGTGCTTGGGCACCTGTAATAAAACCTTTAATCCGCCCAATGATGGGCTAGCTTCAAAGCTGATTTGCAGCTGGTACTGGTCGCAAATATCTTTAACGATAGAGAGTCCCAGACCATGCCCGGCAACTTCTTCATCTAGGCGTTTACCGCGCCGCATGAGTTTATGCAGTTCTACTTGCGGTACCCCTGGGCCATCATCTTCAATGGTTATCTGAATCTCGCCCTGTTGTAGCCAGATGCGGATTAGCACTGTTTCGTTGGCCCATTTGGAGGCGTTATCTAAAAGGTTGCCAAAGAGTTCCATACCATCTTCACGGTGGATTGGCAGCCGAGAGACTTGTTCACTGATATCAAATTTATATTTGACCTGTTTATGGTGGTGCACCTTGCCCATGGTGACACATAAACTGTCTAAATCGCGCGGGATCACCATCTGTGCCGCGGGCAGCATATCTCCAGTAATGCGAGCGGCAGCCAGTTTACGCTCGATCATTTTATGGATTTGATCCAGTTGCTGCTCCAATGCCGCCGCCGTTTCCGGGTCTTTCAGCCCGAGGACTTCTACCTGTTGGCGCATCACAGCTAACGGTGTTTTTAATCCATGACTCAGATTGCCAAGGTTATTACGGCTACGCTGAATTTGATTGCTGGTATATTCCAGCAGTTCGTTGTAAGTCTCAGCTAAGGGCTTGATCTCGGCAGGAACACTTTCCAGCGATAACGATGAACTCTGGCCTTCCCGTAGTTTTGCTAAGGCGTGTTTCATTTTGGTCACCGGCTTAAAGGACTGGCGCAGGATCAAAAAGATGCCGAGGATCATCACCAGCAGCGTTGTCATATTAACGGTCAGCTTGGCTCCATAGACTTCGGTGAAGACCTTGCGACCAATACTGAGATCCTGCGCTACGGTTATCGTCGGATTGCCATGACCCGCGATGGGCGTTAATCCTTTAGATAACAGCTGAATGTCGTGATGTTGTGGCCCTTTGGTCTGCCATACTCGGCTTTCTCCCGGTGCCAGTGGCGTGATATTCAGATGTTTATCCCATAGGGAGCGGGAGCGAACTTCAATATCCCCTATGTTGATCTGGTAATAACGGCCGGAGTAGGCGGGATTATAGAAGCCGGAGAGTTGGCTCTTGTCGACCAAGACATCGTCATTACTGATATTGCTGGCGAGAATTACCTGCTCTAAATCTTCGTGCAGACGGTCAATGATGGAGTCGTGGAATGCCTGGCGTAGCATTGATTCAATAAAACCAAGCCCAATAAGTGAACTGAGCAGCACTAAGGCTGTTAGCCACAAGGTCAGCTTGGTTTTTATCGACATCATGACAATTGCGTACCGTGGAAGATATAGCCCTGGCCGCGGCGAGTTTCTATGGCGCTTTTGCCCAATTTTTTACGCAGGTGCGTTACATAGACTTCAACGACGTTACTCTCTTTTTCATCGTCAAACTGATACAGCTTGTCACTCAGTTGTGCCTTGGATAACAGTTTCTTAGGCGACATCAGAAATATCCGCAGCAGCCGAAATTCCATGGCGGTCAGTTCAAAACACTGCTCATTCACCGTCACTGTCTGTTCGGTTTCATCCAAAACCACGCCGCCAAAGCTCAACTGTTTGCTGGGGGTGGTTGCCCGACCGTGGGTGCGGTGGATTACGGCCTGTAAACGCGCCAGCAGTTCCTGGGTATGGAATGGTTTACCGAGATAATCGTCGGCACCCGCATTAAAGCCTTCCACCTTTTCGTGCCATTGGCTGCGAGCCGTTAGCATAATCACGGGGGTGTTAATATCGCGCTGACGCCAGCTCTGCAAAAGTTCCAAACCATTGCCATCAGGCAGACCGATATCCAGGATCACACAATCATACTGGGTTTCTTTGATCAGATAGTCAGCATCGACTGCTTTGGCCGCAACATCAGTCACATAGCCAGCAACTTTCAACTGCTTAACCAATTCAGTCACCAGCAGATCATTGTCTTCAACGAGGAGCAGTTTCATAAGGATGGCACTCTTCAGGTAACGGTTGACCATCATGTTCACCAGTGCTGGCATTCAGATCCAGTCGCACTAGGGTGTCTTGGTCAATTCTAATCAGTAAATCATAACGCCATTTGTTGTCTTGCTGGTAGAGATGCGCGTCAACCAATTGGCCGTAACAGAAATGTTGTAGCTTAGATAAGGTGGTATCGAGGGAGAGAATTTCGCCGTTGCGCACGAGTTCCTTGGCAATATTGTGATCCGCTTGTAAGTGTAAACTGGCTACATTGGCGTGGGCGATAACAGGTAACAGACCTGCCCAGCACAGTTGATTTAGCCGGTTCATCAACACTCCTGAAAAACGAAAAAGTGACCAAGATTTACATCTCGGCCACTTTAATAAATCAGGATTAAATCAATCTGAATCAGCGATTAACGGGTTCCGTATACCACTATGGTCTTACCGTGTGCTTGAATAAGATTTTGCTCTTCCAGCATCTTGAGAATACGGCCAACGGTTTCGCGGGAACAGCCCACAATCTGCCCAATTTCCTGACGGGTGATCTTGATCTGCATGCCGTCTGGATGAGTCATCGCATCGGGCTGTTTAGCCAAATGCAGCAATGTTTGGGCGATACGGCCTGCCACATCCAGAAACGCCAGATTACCGACTTTCTGACTGGTGTTTTGCAGACGATGCGCCATCTGCGCTGCCAGCTTCATCAGAATTTCTGGGTTTACCTGGATCAATTGCTTGAATTTCTTATAGGAAATTTCGGCAATCTCACACGCTTGTTTCGCTCGAACCCAGGCAGTACGCTCCGCTTGTTCCTCGAACAAGCCTAATTCACCAATAAAGTCACCTTGGTTCAGATAAGACAGGATCATCTCCTTGCCTTCGTCGTCTTTAATCAGAACTGCGACGGAACCCTTCACAATATAATAGAGGGTATCAGAACCTTCACCGGCGTGGATCAATGTGCTCTTGGCTGGATATTTATGAATGTGACAGTGAGATAAAAACCATTCCAAAGTCGGATCCGGTTTTGGCTTACCAATCAGAGCCATGCCTTTGTTCCTCAATTGTTTAGTGTAAAGTTAGAGTATGCTAAATAATGATCTTGAGTCAATCGGCCCAAATCTATCCTGTGACCAACTTCGTGCTGCAATCCTTGCGCACCTTAAAAATTAATAACTGCTTAATAATTACAACATTCTGATACTTTAGTGACATAAGTCAATAATTACCTCTGCTTAGCAGCGCACCAGATGCCAGTCTTGCAGGGCAAATCACAACTTGCAGCTTGGATTTGCATGGGGACGAATCTCTGTATGCTGTACCGTTTATCTTTTATACAGCTACCGTAGCTTAATGCTCGACTTTGCTAGTTAATTCTGGCTAACTTTGAAGTCGGTTTGATATACGCAGGGATACTGTTGTGAGATATCCGCATTTATTACTTGGGCTTGTTTCGGGGCTGACGCTGACATTAGCGACAGACGCCGAGGCATTTTCTATTCCGCAGCCACAGCAAGAGCTGATCGACAGCAAAGTGGCTTATGTGCAGCTCAATGCCGAAGACGGTGAGGTAAATGCACAATATTTGCTGGGATTGATGTATGTCTCTGGGCGGTTTGTGAAGACTGACAAGACTCTGGGGATCTCCTGGCTCAAGAAAGCCGCCGATGGTGGCGAGCTTAATGCACAGAAAACGCTGGCGGATCTCGCTTTTGAGGGCAAACTGATCAAACGCGATCTGTCGCTGGCAGAACATTGGTATCTGCGACTGGCTGACAATGATGACCGCTGGGCGCGTTTCCGTCTCGGTTTTATTTATGCGGCGGGCGGGGATGGCGTCAACCGCCATTGTGGTAAGGCGGTGAAATATTTCACGGCTGCCGGCGATAAGGTATCTATGGGCAATGCCGCGTGGATCCTCGCAACTTGCCCAGAAAAACAGTATCGCAATGGCGAAAAAGCGCTACAACTGGCAACGGATCTGTTGAAAACTGACCAACAGGATCCAACCAACCTGGATAATCTGGCCGCGGCTTATGCTGAGATAGGAAATTTCTCGGCCGCAGTTAAAACCCAGCGGCAGGCGATTGCTGCGTTGCAGGCCGATAAAGGGAAAATCCAGGGTAAGGAAAGCGAGTTCCAATTGCGTTTGCAGGATTACCTGCAACACAAACCCTACCGTGAAATATTACCCTTGGATTAAACCTAAAAAAAATGCCCAAAATGGGCAAAAATATGAGAGAAAAAGTCATCCACACATATGAATCGGGCTACCGACTTAGCCGGGTAGAAACAAACAGATCTTGAGGGGGAATCACTCCCACCTGGCGGTCAGCACTCAGATTTGCTCTGAAAGCCCGATAGCTGACAATATAGCGGTAAGGGCTTAAAGCAAACTTAATCTATTTAACTGGCAAAGCGATTATTCCAGTTCCTGTTCTAAGGTGCCAATTCGCCTATCCATCAAGGCTTTAATCAATGGGGTGAGGATCAATTCCATCGCCAATGACATCTTGCCGCCAGGCACCACTAGCGTGTTTACCCGAGACATGAATGCACCTTGGATCATCTGCAGATAGAAGGGAAAGTCGACGTTATCTACGCCGCGAAAACGGATTACCACAAAGCTTTCATCCAGACTGGGAATGTCTTTGGCGCTGAAAGGGTTCGATGTGTCTACCGTGGGAACGCGCTGAAAGTTGATATGGGTGCGCGAAAACTGGGGCGTCATATGGTTGATGTAATCTTCCATCGAACGCACGATAGAACCCATCACTTTCTCTTTGGTATGACCGCGTTCGCTGGTGTCTCGGATAATTTTCTGGATCCACTCCAGGTTGACGATAGGCACCATGCCAATCAGCAAATCTACGTGTTGTGCCACGTTGTTTTCGGGGTCACCACCGCGCCATGCAGGCCTTCGTAATAAAGCATGTCGGTGTTATCGGGTAACGGTTGCCATTGGGTAAACGTCCCCGGCATCTGATTGTAAGGCACCGCTTCGTCAAAGGTATGCAGGTAGGAGCGGGTTTCGCCTTGACCGCTAGCTGAGTAATCGGCAAAACATTTTTCCAGACGGTCAAAGTCGTTAGCTTCTGGCCCGAAATAACTGATGTTACGGTTTTCCGCTTTGGCCTTGCGGATCATCACTTCCATCTCGGCACGGGTATAGTGATGAAAACTATCGCCCTCTACCATAGCCGCATTAATCCCTAACTGCCGGAAGATATGACTAAAGGCGGTGGTGGTGGTGGTTGTGCCGGCGCCGGACGAGCCGGTAACGGCGATAATGGGATGTTTTGCTGACATGATTGCTACCTGTGTCTGAAGCGGTCACTTGCCGGAACTGGGTGGCCAAATGTTATGATACTGTAACGGCAGGCAGTTACTTATACGGCACTGAGCCGGTCCGGTCAATCTTCGCTGGTACTGGTTCGCTGAATAATCTGTTCCCGGGAGCGGATAGCTACAGATTCATCTTCTTCGCTATATTCCACCACCAATTCGCCGGTTTGCAACGCGTGGCGGCATCGCTCGCTTGCCCGCTGAACCGCGGTTTCATCCAAGTCACTGAAACTGCCATCTTCTATCTGTGATAGCAAATATTCACGGATTAAATTGTCTAAAGTAGCGGCGGACAGTTGCAAGAGCGCCTCATAGGGAACCAGCATGCTCATCCTCCAGCAGGTATTGCAACAGACGTTGCTCTAGAAAATATTTGGGCTGCCATGGCGTGCCACCATTGATAAAACCTACATGACCACCGTGGTGATATAACTCATATTGTACACAGCTAGGCAAGCTGTCGATATCCGGGATCACTGAGCGGCTCATAAACGGATCGTCTGCGGCATGAATAAACAAGGTTGGCCGTTGGATATTACCAAGCAATGGTAGCGCGCTAGCCTGCTGATAATAATCGTCGGCGCCTGAGAAACCGTGCATCGGGCCGGTAAGCTGGTCATCAAATTTATAAAAAGTGTTCAGTTGCCGAATCGCGTTGTTATCTGGCAGCGTTGTGGGTGTCTGAGTTCTCTTATGCTGCATCTTTTGTTGTAACTGTCGTAACAAATAGCGCTGGTATAACCGGGAAAATCCCTGTTCCAGTTTGCGGGAACAGCCGGCCAGCTCAAGTGGCGCAGAAACGACTGCTGCACGGCTGAGCAAGCTGGCATCTCCTTGTTCCCCTTGATATTTTGCCAGAACATTACCCCCAAGGCTGTAGCCTACCGCCAGTAATGGTGATTGTGGGTAACGTTGCCGCAGCAACTGTAATGTGTGGCTGATATCCGCAGTATCACCACTGTGGTAACTGCGTGCTAGCCGATTGGGTTCCCCAGAACAACCGCGATGGTGGTGCACCACTGCGGCCAGTTGTTGCTGAGCACAGGCTGTTAGCATTCGCCTGGCATAATGCGAATTGGCACTGCCTTCCAAACCGTGCAGCAGTACCAGCAAGGGTTGACCATCATGGGGCGGTGATAACCAGTCGAGATCGATAAAATCGCCATCAGCCAGTTCCAGCCGCTCGCGCTGTAAGGCCACTTTGGCGACTTTTGTCAGTACTGGCAGAATGGTCTGGAGATGTGGGTTGCTGCCCCACCAGGGCGGTGCAAATAACGGCTGCATAACGACTCTTGAATTACAAACTCATCGCGAGTTTATCACAGCAATTATCTTGCTGTATGAGTTCCGGAAAATCCCGCAGATCCAGTTGTAATAACGTCAGATAATCTTGCAAGTTAGATTGATCCGCCATTTGTGGCTCCGGCGTTACATGTCTCAACTGCTGTAAAATAACCAGTTGGCTTTTACGCTCCAACTGCAACTCTAACTGCAACATCTGCTGGTAGTCATCGTTATCAATATGGGTTTTGGCCAGTCGCCTGAGTTGCCGATAGGGCACCAGGATACGTTGCTGCCATTGGTCGATAAATTCGTGTAATTGCTGCCAGCGCTGGCTGGGTAAGTGCAATTGTTGATGATCCAGCTCCAGTGCCAGTAACAGCAGATTGATGATAACACCATGCTGATCTTGTAACTGCTGTGCGGTGACTTCTATCGCGGGATAATACTGTTCACATGTCTGCCACAATGACGGCGTAAAAATACTTTGTGATGACACGTTGTGCTCCTTGCTTTGACTATGCTCATCCATCAGGGTTAGGCTGAGGCGGCTTGTTCTATACCATCAATCTGTTCCTGTAATTCGAGCCAACCCAATTCACTCTGTTCCAGTTGTTGGTTGAGTTTGGCGCGTTCGGCTAAGACGTCGGTCAGTTTGGCCTTATGTTGCTCTTCATACAGTTCGGTATCGGCTAGCAGGTTTTCTAGCTCGGCCAGGCGTTCGGTCACCTGTTGTTGTTCATCTTCCAGCTTACTCTGTTGTTTTTTCAGTGGCGACAGTTTTTGCCGCAGTTCCGCGGCCTGACGTTTCTGTAACTTTTTGTCTTGCTGGGGTTTGTTGTCTGTTGACGATTGTGGCTTGGCGGCTTTGGCCGCGTCCAGTAACCACTGATGGTAATCCTCCAGATCGCCAGCAAAGTGCTCGACTTTGCCACTATCGACCAGATAATAATCATCGCAAGTCAGGCGTAACAGATGGCGGTCGTGAGACACAATTACCATTGCGCCTTCAAAATCCTGTAAGGCCACGGTCAGCGCGTGACGCATCTCCAGATCCAAGTGGTTGGTGGGTTCGTCCAACAGCAACAGATTTGGGCGCTGCCACACCAGTAACGCCAATACCAACCGGGCTTTTTCGCCACCAGAGAATGGCCGCACCGGTGACAGTGCCATATCGCCCTGAAAACCGAAACCGCCGAGAAAGTCTCGCAGCTCCTGTTCCCGTTGCTCTGGTGCCAGCCGTTGTAGGTGTTGTAATGGGGTATCGTCCAGGCGCAGATATTCCACCTGATGCTGCGCAAAGTAACCGATATTGAGGCCGGGATTAGGCTGATATTTACCGCGTTGCGGTTCAAGTTGTCCGGCAAGCAGTTTAATGAAGGTTGATTTACCGGCACCGTTACGCCCCAATAAACCGATACGGGCTCCCGGAACCAGATTGAGATGTACCGAGTTGAGGATAGTGGTATCGCCATAACCAACGGCCACGTTTTCCATCATCACTAACGGATTGGGCAGTGCCGAAGGTGGACGAAACTCCATCTGGAACGGATTATCCACTGCGGCTGGCAACAACTCCGTCATTTTTTCCAGTGCTTTAAGGCGGCTTTGCGCTTGTCGGGCCTTACTGGCCTTGTAACGGAAACGGTCGACGTAAGACTGCATATGTGAGCGTTCGCGCTGCTGTTTTTCATAAGCGACTTGCTGCTGCGCCATGCGTTCGGCACGGATGGCTTCAAAGGCGGTGTAATTGCCGCGATAGAAATTCAGCTTCTGGTTTTCGACATGGATGATCTCTTCCACGATGGCATCGACGAAATCACGGTCGTGGCTGATCAGCACCAGCGTGCCCTGATAGCTCTTGAGCCAACCTTCCAACCAGAACATGGTATCCAGATCTAAGTGGTTGGTGGGTTCATCCAGCAGCAACAGTTCTGAGCGGCACAACAATGCTTGGGCGAGGTTGAGGCGCATACGCCAACCACCGGAAAAACTCTTTACCGGCTGGCTTTGCTGGGGCTCGCTAAATCCCAGACCTGCCAGCAGACTGCCAGCTCTGGCGCGGATGCTATAAGCACCAATGGCATCAAGCTTACCGTGCAGTTCTGCAATGCTATTTCCGTTGTTGCGCTGTTCTGCCAGTTTTAACTGGCTCTCTAAATCACGAAATTCGCGGTCGCCATCCAGCACATATTCCAGTGCCGCCATGTCTAGCGCCGGAGTCTCTTGGGCTACAGTGGCAATACGCCACTGCGCGGGTACGCTGATATCGCCTTTATCCAGGTGCAGTTTGCCCATGATCAGTGCCAGCAGTGACGATTTGCCAGTGCCGTTGGCGCCGACCAGCCCCACTTTGTGACCGGGGTAAAGGGTGACGGAAGCATCATCCAACAGTACTTTACTGCCGCGGATGAGTTGCGCGTGGGATATGGTGATCATGGGCTAACGCAATAGTGATACAAATGAAAACGCCGATCATAGCCCACAAGCTGCGGCTTCCGCTATAGTGCAGATGCGGCAAACTTACGTTAACGCCGCAGAATGTGGCAAAATAGCCGTTATGTTATCTGTGGTTGAGTAAAAAATGAGCAAATCCAGAAAGCGTTTTGTTGCCGGAGCCCGTTGTCCCCAATGTCAGGCGCTCGATAGCATCGTCCTATATAAGGATAATGGCGTAGAAACGGTCGAATGTACTGAATGTGGTTACCATGAACAACAGACGGAAGCCAAAGTCGCCGATAAGGCACAGGGGCAAGTGATCGGCCTGTTTAAGCCAGAATAATCTCGGTCACGCCGCTACCGCCCTGACATTGCCAACATCAGGGCTTTCCTTTACTTTAACCAGCTAAGATAAAGCGGCCAGAAGCCGCCTGCGTGAACGGTATTGCCGTGAGCCGCCGTTCTCTCTGTATAACAAGGACAAATATGCCAAGCTTGATCCGAATTCTGTTGATCGACACCCACTTGCCGGGCGTAGTGGAACTGCGCCTCGACGGCCATACCAATATTTGTGGGACTAACGCCTCCGGTAAAACCACCTTGCAGCGCTTGGTGCCAGTATTTTACGGCGAATACCCCAGCCGGGTGGTGCCATCGACCCGTGACAGCTTCGAGCGCTGGTATCTGCCACGCGAGTCCAGCTACATCATTTACGAATACCAGAAAGCCGATGGCTTGCTGTATCAGGCGGTGCTGGCTTCGGCGGGGGATGGCAAAGGGGTTAACTACCGCTTTATTGGCAAAGGTTTTGAATTAGCTGACTACATCAAGTCACAGAATGGTGACACTATTATCTGCCACACCATGGGCAAATTGAGGGATGTTTTTAGTAAGCTGAACGTACCGTACACCAATCTGCTCAACACCCGCGAATATCGCGCCATTATACAGAATGATCGCAGTTTGCTGAATACCGGCAGCAACCGCAGTGAACTGCGCAATTACGCGCGGCAGTTTTCGCTGTGCGAGACCGACCATTCATTACGGCACATAGAAAAACTGGCCAAGGCGGTGCACTCGAAAGAGGGCAAGATGGAAACCGTCAAGTCGATGATTGCCGCCATTCTGGAAGAAGACGGGGTCAATCCGCCAACCTCCAGCATCAATCCGCAACGGGTCGAATCCTGGATCCGCGAAAGTCAGTTGATTGCCGGTTTTGAAAAAATTCGCCCAGAATTCGACAAACTGGATCAGGAATTCAATGAACTGCAAGCCGCCGAGCTGCGTTTAGCCAGCCTGTCACAGGGCTATCGGCATGACGAAGTGCTGGAAAGTCAGCGGCAAGAGCAACAACAAACCTTGTCGCAAGAGTGTAATTTCCGCCTGAAAACCCTGGACGAACAGTGGAAAGAACAGCGCGATGAGATCAACCAGGAACTGTCGGCCGCTAAAGGCGATGCCAACAAACTGGAAGATGAACTCGACACAATTGAAAACCAGCAGAATGCCTATCTGGATGCCGATATCGAGCAGGCAAAAGCGCATCTGGAACAACTGCCACTGTGGCGCGCCGATCTGGAAAGCCTGAGTGAGCGTCATAAACTGCTGACCGAAAAACATCAGGACGTTGAAGCCGCTTATAACGCCCGGCGCAGCAAAATCGGTGAGCAGCTCAACCGCGAACTGGAAAAACTGCATCAACAACAGGATGAACAGCGGGAACAGCTAGATAAGCAAAAACAACTTGCCAGTGAAGACACCGCCAAGCTTGATAATGAATGGCGTGAGCGCATTGATGCGGGCAAAGCCAAGTTTCAGGAACAACAATACCAACTGAAGTTAGCGGCAGCTGAGCAGCAACTGTTGGTGAACAACGTCAGCTATACCGAAGAGGAAAAGCTGGCGCTGGCGGTGTTTGATGAACGTATTGAACGCGCCGATACCGAACAGGAAGCGGCTAACGTTAAGGTGGAACGCCTCGGTAGTGAAGAGCGCAAACTCAAAGCGCAGCGCGAGCAGGTGACCGAAGCGTTGCGACTGGCCTCACTGAGGGTCAATGAGCGCCAAGGTGAACTGGATGATATCCGGCAAATGCTGTTTCCGCAGTCACATACCTTGCTGGAATTTTTGCGGCGTGAACTGCCGGGCTGGGAACAACATCTGGGCAAGGTGGTGAATCCGGAACTGCTGCATCGCAGCGATCTGCACCCCGGCTATCTGGGCGAAAGCGACAACTTTTATGGGTTAACGCTGGATTTGCCAGCACTGGATATTCCGGCTTACGCCGCCAGTGAGCCGGAACTGCGGGCGCGCTTGGCGCAGGCCGAAGATGCACTGCAACATGCCGAGGCACTGAAACAAGCCGCCGAAGAGCAACTGGTCGACGCCAATAGCGCGCTGGATAGTCTCGGGCGTGAGCTGACCATGGCGCGCACCAGCTACAAGAATCTGCGCGAAGATTTGCGGCGTTTGATGGAAGAGCGGCGTAATGCCCAAACCGCCATCAATCAGGCGCTGGCAGCGCGTAAAGCCGAAGCTGGCAAACGGTTAACACAGCTCGACTATGAGATGAAACAGCTGCACAACCAGCATCTCGAATGGGTTGAGGAACAAAAATCGCTGGCGCTAGAAGCGCGCATGGAAAATCAGGTGTACTGGCAGGATGTCATTGGTGCTATCGAGCAGCAGTTACAGACGATTCGCGACAGTATTTTACAGCGCCGCGAGCGCGCCAAAGAGGAACAAAAAGCTTGCGATAGCTGGTATCGCAATGAACTTAAGTCTCGCGGTATCAACGAAGATGAAATCGTGGCGCTGAAACGGCAGATGCGCGAACTGGACAGCCAGATTGCCAGCGCCGAACAACGTCGCAGTGAAGTGCTGCGTTACGAAGACTGGTATCAGCACACCTGGCTACAGCGCAAACCTAAGCTGGTGAGTGAACTGGCGAAGGTCAAACAAGCGCTATCTGCGTTGGAGCAACAGCTAAAAAACCGTGCCAGTGAAGTAAAACAGCAACGGCAGCAGTTGGAAACAAGCTTGCGTCAGTCCCATGCAGCGCAGGTGGAAGCCTCCGAAAACCTCAGTAAATTGCGCGGCTTGTTGCGTAAACTGAGCGAATTGAAACTGCCAAAAAATAACGAAGAAACCCCGGGCAGCATCAGCGAACGACTGCGACAGGGCGAAGAGTTATTACTGAAACGCGATTACCTGTTGGGCTCAGTCAAACAGTATGTGGATCATTTCGATCAAGTCATTGCTGCCAAATCGGGTTCCAGCCTGGCCGAAACTTGGGAACGGGCCCGTGAAGATTCCAGCTATGTTACCGATAAGGGCATTCGCTTATTGGATTATCGCAAGCTGGTGCCGGCACTGGAGCAACTGTTAAACGTGATGGTGCCGCAGTCGGTCACCGCCTTACGGGAACAGGGGCGTATTTTCGGTGTGGATCTCACCGCGTTTTACGATGTGCTGGCGGATATCGACCGCCGCATTGCCTCGCAAAGTGCGCGCATTACCCGTGAAGTGGGCGAAGAGCTGTTCCTCGAAGGGGTTTCCGATTCGGCGGTGAAGATCCGCTCCCGTATCAGCGAACTGGAATTCTGGCCGGAACTGGAAACCTTCGTCAAAGCGTTCCGCGCCTGGAAAGCCGATGGTTTCAGCAAGTTACCGGATGAACACTACACCGACAGTATGCGCCGGGCGCTGGATATTATCGGTCGCTCTGCACTGACCGGTGGCATTGCCAAGTTGCTGGAGATTGAACTGCGCCTGAAAGAAGGTAACTCTGACCTGATTATCCGTACCGATCGTCAACTCAATGAATCTTCCAGTCACGGCATGGCTTATCTAATTCTGTGTAAATTCCTGCTGGCCTTTACCCGGCTGCTGCGTGGCAAGGCTGATGTAACCATTCACTGGCCGATTGATGAACTGGGCACCTTGCATCACAGCAACGTGAAGAAGATTTTTGATGCCTGTGAAAACAACAATATCTGCGTGCTCGGGGCGTTCCCGAATCCGGAATCGGAAGTGCTCAACCTGTTCGTTAACCGTTACATCATCAATAAACAGACTAAGCGCTTACAGCTGGTGAAACCGAAACTGGACCCGATTGCCAAAAAACTCAGTGAACGTCTGGCGAAGGAGGCGGTGTAAATGAGCGAAATCATAGCCAACGGTGAACTGATTGAGCGCCTGTTGCGGGGCGAATTTATCTGCCGTACCAGCTTTGAAGACGGCTGGCGTGCCTTAAAAAATCCGGCCACCCGCGACCGAGTCGAAGCCTATCTAAACCAGATTAACCGCACGGTGGCCCAGGCTGCTGAAGGCGAGGTGTTCTTTTGTGGCTACGTTAATCTTGGCGACAATGAACGCAAAATCATTTCGGCACAGTTCCGTGAGATCTGCCAGTCGTTGATCCCGCTAGTGGAATGGCTGGTGCTGGTGCAGGAAGCCAGCGGTCAGGACGCGCCACTGACAGAAGGTGCACCGGTGCGTTTAACCGAGTTGCAGACCCGCATTGAAGATACGCCGGCGTTTCGGGAACAACTGGCTAAACTGAGCCAATATCGCTTGTTTGGTTCCAGCTCTAGCAGCGTTGACGGACAGATAAAACTGGTGTTCAAACGGCTGGTGGAACTGGGTTATCTATTACGACCAAACCCGGAAAAGCAGATTTATCTCGCCACTGGCAAGTTGGATTATTTGTATGAAGTGATCCGTTTTATTGACGAAACCGAGAGCCTGAGCCTGGAGGCGCAGGCAGAAACCGCCAGCCAGAGGGAACTGCTATGAGCAGCAATCTGCATCAGGCTGGCGTCAAGTTACTGCGCTTGCTTGGCCGCCATGCCGAACTGGTGATGGACACCTATCTGGGTGGCAGCATCGACGAAGAGAAGCTGGAACCGGCAGCTGTTAAAAAACTCACCGAAAGCGGCATCTTGTGGCGTCCAGAACCCGGCGAACAGCTGCGTTTGTCGCGCAATGTGCGGGCACTGTTGGAAGACGGCCTGAAAGATGAACGTAATCGCCAGATCAACGCTAACGTTGGTTCGGCGCTGGCAACGATTAAAACGCTGGCGAGTCATTATCGCGAAGCGCGCGCCAGTGTCGATTACAGCGCTGCTGAAGCTTATCTGGGGGATTTGTCTGAGCAGGTGTACAGCTTTACCGAAAGTCTGCGTTACTCCATCCGTGTCTTGTGGGGCCGTATCAATAACGAGTTTGGCTATGTCGGTTCGATCAGTGCCAAAATCCGTGAGAACGAGCTGGCACAGAGCCAAGTCACCGAGCTGTTGAACGGGTTGGAAATGTTTGAGTTCAGCGAACTGGGCGAATTGGCGGGGGATATCCGAGAACTGCGGCGTTTGCTGGTCACCAGTTTGCAAGAAACCCTTAGCTCCTGCGCCCAGGAACTCAGCGTGGTACAGGGGCGATTGCTGGAACTGTTGGGACGTTTTCGTAAAATTCAGGGGCGCACCCGTTTGCTCAAGGGCTGGTTGCTATATACCGATCTGCACCCGGATTACGAAGTGGCCGACCATGTGGCTCATAAGCAGATCCCACAGTTGTTTAATCAAGCGCAATCCTTACTGGCACCGGCAGCGGTGGATGTGCATAACCCGCAGCATGAACCCCAACTGCTGGAACTGGTTGCCAGTGTGAAAGCTATCAGCCGTGAAAGCTCGTCAACGCATACGCTACAACAGGCGCAACCTGTGGCTGTAGTTGCCGCTGAAGCCTTTGATATTCCAGATAATCCGTTGAAACAGGCGGTAGAAGAGTATTTCTGTGCGGTTATCGATTCCGGTCGTAACCAGTCGGCATTGCAGTATCTTGAGTCGCAACAGTTGCCATGGGATGCCGAAAGCTGGTTGTTCCAGGTCATCGGTGGTTTTGAGGGGCTTAGCGACGAACACAAACAATTTTTTGACCTAGAACCTTTGGGCGAAGCTCACCCCATTTACTCCGGTAATTTTATTATCCGTGACGTCGAAGTGGGGCTGCGCTGATAGCGGCAAACATTTACTGCGGATAAAATGCCTGTTGTCATCATGATGACGGCGGGTATTGCACTTGCGTTGAGGTTTTGTGAGCGAACGCTAATATTCTTTTCTCCTCGGGACATAATGACTGTTTTCATTTTCAGTGGGCTGTGTATTGTAATGCTCAGCCACTGAGAGTTGTCTCAACTAATCCATTTAATGTCGGAAAGCACTTGTTTGCTTGGTTGCGCCATGATGAAAGGCTCTGTAGCCGGCGCACGGCTTAGGTTGCTTCTTGACGTAGGAACCATAAAGGAATTCAACGATGCAAAGACGTGATTTTTTAAAGAATGCTGCGCTGTTATCTACCGCGGGGGTGATCAGCCCCTTGCTGGCAACCTCGGTACAGGCTAAACCGGCTGCCACCGCAACAGAAGGCCGCCGTCGTTTTACTGTCACTCAACACTATGATGTAAAAGCGCCGGAAGGTTCCGCTGGTGTAGTGAAACTGTGGATCCCATTGCCTGTTGATATGACGTTTCAACATGTAGACAGTTTGCAATACCAAGGCAACTATCAAGATGCTTATATCACAACTGGTAATGCTTATGGTGCCAAAACGCTGTTTGCCACCTGGCCAGATGCTAAAAATAAACTGGCCCTAACCTTGGAATTTGTGATTGAAACCCAGGATTGGGAACCGCGTAAAAACGGTGAGCTGGATAACTATAAAGTGCCTGAGGTGATTCAGTATCCAGCCGAAGTTAAACCTTATCTGCTGCCAACATCCCATATTCCGGTCGATGGTTTAGTAAAACAGACCGCTGATAAAATCGTCGGCGCTGAAACTAACCCGCTGAAAAAAGCCCATAAACTCTACCTGTGGGTGACGGATAACATGTTCCGCGACAACGATGTTATCGGCTGTGGTACTGGCGATGTGGCAACCATTCTGAAAACCGGCAACATGGGCGGCAAGTGTACCGATATCAGCTCCGTCTTTGTGGCGTTGGCACGGGCGGCAGGGATCCCGGCGAAAGAAGTGTTCGGTATCCGCGTTGGACAAGCCATTAAGATGGGGAAATATTCCCATAAAGCGTTTGGTAGTGCCGATGATAACGGCGTTGCCAAAATCAGTGGTGGGCAGCATTGCCGGGCGATGTTCTATCTGGCGGGTTACGGTTGGTTGCCAGCTGATCCGGGGATGTGACGAAAATGCGCCTGGTTGAGAAAAAGGATAAACAGGATCCCGCCTCTCAGGCCGTCAACGACTATCTGTTTGGTAACTGGGAAATGAACTGGATAGCCTTTAACTATGGCCGTGATTTCGACTTGTATCCGAGTGCGGAACAGACGCCAATCAATGATTTTGCCTATCCGTATGCCGAAGTTGATGGCGATCCGGTGAATTTCTACGATCCAAAAGTGTTTGCTTATGACTACCAGTCAACCGAGCAGCGCTAACGTCCAGCCAAGCACGCGCGGCTTTGTGGCTACTGTGGCAACTGCGGTCATTGCCGCCGTTGCTTCTAGCCTGTGTTGTATTGGGCCCTTGTTATATCTGGTATTTGGGATCTCGGCGGCCAGCCTGTCTGGCGTGGAACAACTGACTTGGCTGCATTACCCGATGCTGCTGTTATCGGTGGGGTTAATTGCACTGGGATTCTGGCGCCTGTATTTTTCACGTCGGCCCTTGTGCAGCGGCACTTTTAGTCGCACCAAGATGTTAATTCTGTACTGGCTGGCGGTACCATTGGTGCTGGCTTTTCAGCTTTATCCTTATGTATTGCCTTGGATTCTGGAGCAGTTTGAATGAAACGTTTAATGCTGATGTTACTGTTGCTATGCAGCCCGGCGGTTTGGGCCGCCAACGAAACAGTGATTATTGACGTGGAAGCCATGACTTGTCCGTTGTGTGTTACTGTGGTCAATAAAGTGTTGCGGCAAACCGATGGGGTGATCAAAGCCAAGTCGTCACTGAAAACCCGTCAGGCAGTAGTGATAGTGCCAGCGGGCTTCGATACCGATAAATTGCTACAGGCGATTGCGAAGACTGGCTATACGGGCGTGATCCATCAGCCCGAAAAAGCGTCATAACAAGACGAATTCAAAAAAGCGATGCTGTTTCGGCATCGCTTTTTTGTTTCTGGTCGAGGAATCGTTGCTACTAGCCTTTAAGCAACTTACTGCACAATTTAACAAAGTCAGACGAGGTCACAATTCCCAGCACCTTGCGTTCACTATCGACGACCGGCAAGCAGCCATGTTTATTGCTGATAAAGTAGTCCACTACATCGGTCAGCGCGGTGTCGGTGGTCAACGGCGTGAAATCGGTTTCCATCAGTTCTGCCAGCGGGGTATAGCGCTCGTGTCGATCCAGCGCTCCCGTGCCGTAACGATTGAGTAATCCTATGACGGTTGTGACCATTTTTTTGTGAGTCAACAAGCCGACTAAAGTGCCATTGGCTTCTGAAATCACTGGCAGGTGGCGTACCCCGCGGCTTTGCATCAACAGGTGCGCATCCTTGATAGTGGCGCCGTCGCTGATACACACCACATTAGCTGTCATTATGTCCTGTACTTTCATGGTGTTTCCCTTGTCTCAGTGTCGGCCTGGGTCTTGGTTGGCCGTTGTCCTATCATACGCTAGCACTGGAGATAAATGAATAATCAGCGGTTTCTTATAAACTTAATGATAAATTCACACATCAGTAACCGCCGCTGCTGACAATTCGGGTCATTCAAGGATAGCTAAATAAGGAATGATTCATGACCCGTTCGTTTTCCCGCCGCCGTTTTCTGGCACTTTCAGCTAAAGGCATAGGTGCTGCCGTTGTCTCTTATGGGCTGATGGGCTGTAACAGCAATGATGATGACTCTGATACCGTAGCAGCCACTTTCAAACATGGTGTTGCCAGCGGCGATCCGCTGAGCGATGCCGTGATCCTGTGGACTCGAGTCACTCCGGTGGCTGACGCTAAGGTGAAAGTTTCTTGGCAGGTGGCGACAGATGCCGCCTTCTCACAACTGGTGACCAATGGTGAAACGCTGACCGATAGCGCACGGGATTACACGGTGAAAATCGATGCGGTAGGGCTTAAGCCTGGCACTCGTTACTACTATCGTTTTGCCGTAGGTGAGCAACAGTCGCCAACCGGTATCACTAAAACCCTGCCAGAAGGGAGTGTCGCGTCAGTGAAGTTGGCGGTGATGTCTTGCTCCAATTATCCGGCCGGATACTTCAATGTGTATGAGCTGGCGGCGCAGCGAGATGATCTGGACGCTTTACTGCATCTTGGGGATTACATCTATGAATATGGCCGAGGTCAGTACGCCAGTGAACATGCGGCAGAACTGGGGCGCGAGGTGTTACCAGCTAATGAACTGCTGACGCTCAGCGACTATCGTACTCGCTACGCGCAATACCGCAGTGATGCCAGCCTACAGAAAATACATGCCAAGGTGCCCTTTATCACCATCTGGGACGATCATGAAGTGGCCAATGATGCCTGGAAAGAGGGCGCCGAAAACCATAACGATGGTGAAGGTGACTTTGAACTGCGAAAAGAAGCAGCAATGCAGGCATATTTTGAATGGTTGCCAATTCGGCCGTGGCAGGCAGGCGATAACCAGGATATCTACCGCAGTTTCAGTTTCGGTGATTTATTAGATCTGCACATGCTGGATACTCGTTTACTGGCTCGCGACAAACAGTTGGACTACGCCGATTATCTGGATGCAAATGGTAACTTTGATCAAACCGGGTTGATGGCGGCACTCACGGACAGCAGCCGTACCATGCTGGGGCAAACGCAACTGGCATGGTTACAGCAACAGTTGCAAACCTCTACCGCCACTTGGCAAGTTATCGGACAACAGGTACTGATGGGGCGGATGCTGTTACCTGCCGCCGTGGCCACCCAACAGATGTCCATCAGCGATTATGCTGAGTTGGGGCAACTGGCACAATTGGCGGCAAGAGCCCAGGCCGGAGATCCAACACTGACGCAGGCTGAATTGGATTATCTGCTGGCGAATCAGGCCAAACTCACCCCTGAGGTGTTAGCGTTACTGCAATTGCCCAATATTCCTTACAACCTGGATGCTTGGGACGGTTACGGTTATGAGCGTGAAGTATTACTTCAGACAATACGGGCGCTGGGTAAGAATACTGTGGTGCTAGCAGGCGACACCCATAATGCATGGGCCAACAATCTGCGGGATCAGGATGGTAATGCGGTAGCGGTAGAATTTGCCACCAGTTCGGTGACATCGCCGGGGATGGAAGATTATTTGGCATTGGATCCCAGCCAAATCGACAGTTATGAACAAGCGGTGGTTGGCATGGTGGCTGATTTGCAATACACCAATTTGCTGCAACGCGGTTACTTGCTATTGGATCTCAGTGCTGAACGTGCAGCCGCAACTTGGTACTTTGTGGATACTATCCTGTCGAGTAACTTTACCGAAGTGTCAGCCAGACAACGCCAGGGTTATGTGCTCGCCGGCACACCAACAGTGGTGATGGCAGCTCAGAGTTAACCGTTAGTCATCCGCATAACTGGACAAATGTGGCTGACAGCATAAGATGCCAATAAAGCCTTTTTTGCTGACAGCCGCATTATGTTTGACGATTTTACGCTTGCGACCCTCAATCTCTATAATTTTGCCGCGCCACCATTGGCCTACCACCAGTTTGATAACATCTATAGTCAGCAGCAATGGCGGCAAAAATGTGATTGGATCAGCCGTTGGGTACGCGCGGCGAAACCGCAACTACTCGCAATGCAGGAAGTGTTTAGCCCAGAGGCGTTGCAAACCCTATGTGACCAATGTGGGTTACCTTATTTTGTTACGATAGCCCAGCCGCAAATCGAAGGATTTGTGGCGCATCAGAGTGTGGTGGCACTTGCCAGCAGTTATCCGTTAACCGACGTCAGCGAAGTTGAAATTGACCGGCAACTGATTGCAGCTATGGGGTTGACCGACGATTTTGCGCCCAGTCGCAGTTTCCTGCGGGCAACAGCCGTGCTCCCCGGAATTGGTAGTACCGATATTTACGTGGTGCATTTTAAATCGCCACGTTCGCTGTTAACGGCTGAAGATAGTCATCTCGAAGGAGTGCCAGCATTGCTGGCGGGTAGCGCCCTTGGTCGCTGGGCTTCCATTGTAAAACGCGGGACTGAAGCGGCACTGTTATATCAGGCCATGCTGCAACGCCGCAGCCGTAGCGGCCACGCCATGGTGCTGATGGGCGACTTTAATGCCACCATCGACAGCAGTGAGATGCGGGCGTTAATGACCGATAGTAGTCGCCTGTTTGCGGCAGACTTACGGGCCGCAGGCTTGGCTGCATTAGACGAGCTACAACTGCAACAGCGTATTGGCCGCTATCGGCTGTACGATGCCTGGGCATTATGGCAACAGCAGCAGCAACTTACCGATACACGGCCGGTGAGCCATTTTCATGGTGCCAGTGGCAGCGCCGTTGATCATATTCTGCTGAGTCAGGAATTCAACGGCGCCAGTCAGCACAGTTTGGGACAGGTGCAGGCGTACCGGGTTTATGACGATCATCTGCTGCGGCCAAATTATCAATTGGATGTCATGGCCAGCGATCATACACCTGTGACCGCCACCATCAGTTTGCGACACCCTTAAGAAGCGCTGCCGGACAAGACAGAATTAAGGTATGATGCGCGCCATTGAACAGCTGTGGTGATAACGCATTATTACTCGCTGTATCAGCTCATTTTCATAGCCAAAGGGCATCGCATAGTGGACAGGATCAAACTTAAACCAGGGCGCGAAAAATCGCTCGATCGCCATCATCCTTGGATATTCTCCAGCGGTATTCACAACATTAAGGGGCAACCAGTTGCGGGAGCCACTGTCGACGTGGTGGCGCATGATGGGCGTTGGCTGGGCCGTGGTGCCTGGTCGCCAGAATCGCAGATCCAGGTGCGTATCTGGACTTTTGATCGTGAACAAGAGATAGACCGGACGTTTTTTCTGCAACGCATCCAACGCGCGCAGTTGGGACGGGAGGCATTGATTGCCCGCCAAGGTCTGACCGGGTATCGCTTGATTGCTGCCGAGTCCGATGGACTGCCGGGGATCACCATAGATCGCTATGCTAACGTGCTTGTCTGTCAGTTGTTATCTGCTGGCGCCGATTATTGGCGAGAAACCTTAGTGTCAGTGTTAGCGGAGCTTTATCCAGACTGTGCCATTTATGAACGCTCGGACGTGGACTCCCGGAAAAAGAAGGGCTAGCACTGACGACTGGTTTGTTGCATGGCGAGTTGCCGCCGATGCCGGTGGTGATTGAAGAAAATGGCGTCAAGATTGCGGTGGATGTGACCACCGGGCACAAGACCGGATTTTATCTGGATCAACGTGACAACCGAGCGGTTGCGGCGCGCTCCGTCGCTGGCAAATCTGTGCTTAACTGCTTCTGTTATACCGGCACCTTTGGCGTTTATGCGGCCAAAGGTGGTGCCGCCAGTATTGAAAACGTCGATGTTTCTTCATTGGCGCTGACAATGGCTAAAGCCAATATGACGCTTAATGGCATCGATGATAGCCAGGTGCAATATACGGAAGCCGATGTCTTCAAACTATTGCGGCAGTACCGCGACGAAGGGCGAACATTTGATGTTGTGGTACTGGACCCGCCCAAATTTGCCGACAACAAAGCGCAATTACCGGGCGCTTGCCGTGGCTATAAGGATATCAATATGTTAGCGATGCAATTGCTGGTGCCTGGTGGCACTTTGCTGACATTTTCCTGCTCTGGTTTGATGCCTGCCGATCTATTCCAGAAAATCGTGGCAGATGCTGCTTTGGATGCCAAACGCGAAGCGCAGTTTACCGAGCGTTTGAGTCAAGCGTCCGATCATCCTATAGCCGCGGCTTTCCCAGAAGGCTTTTATCTGAAAGGGCTGGTAGCCACTGTGTGGTAAACGCCAAACGTGATTATCAAAAATAAAGGGTGAGATTTCACCCTTTATTTTTTTGTATTGATACCATTATCAATACTGATAATTTATTAGCTTTATTTAACGTAATTAATTAATCATTTCATATAATAGTATTTCTTGCTAGATAATATATAACAAAATTAAAAGTGGCTCATAAAATGACTTTTTATGTGATATTTGTCATTCAGCTATTTATTTTAAATTAGCAGGATTATATCTAGATCTAACTCACTTTTTTATGTCTTATAATCATTTTTATTTTAATAAAACTTTTCTCAATATTAAAATTTTATTCTGATTAATTGAAAATTAAATATTAATTATCAATTAGTTGTGTTTTTTAAATATGGCATGTTTGTTGCCTTTACATAATTGTCTCCAGACTTGGTTGTTCAAAAACAAATTAAATTGAATAACTAATTAATTAATAAAAGATGAAATAATGAGGCGAGTATGAAAATTATTAAAAACACAACAGATTTATCCAGACGTAAATTTCTTAAGTTTTCTGGCGCGGCTACTGCGACGTCCGGTTTACTCTTAGCTGGACTGAGTACTGAAACTGTTGCACAGAATGTCGGTGTACCAAAACACTGGGATGAAACCTGTGATGTGGTGGTTATTGGCAGTGGTTTTGCTGGCCTATCAGCAGCCATTGAGGCCAGAAAGGCTGGCGTTAGCGTTATCGTGCTGGAGAAAATGCCCGTGCCAGGTGGTAACTCCACCATCAATGGTGGTGGCATGGCAGTCGTTGGCAGTGATGTGCAAAAGGCTCATGGTGTTAAAGATTCCGTAGATCTGATGCTGGCCGATATGTACAAAGCTGGTCTGGGACTTAATTACCCACAACAGGCACGGATGGTGGCTGAGAGAAGTAATGAAGCATTTGAGTGGTGTCGTGACTATTTGGGCGTGAAATTCAAAGATACGCTGGCACATTTTGGTGGCCATGCGGTTCCTCGTACACATACCACCACGATCCAATCCGGTTCTGGCATCGTGCAACCAATGCTACAAAAATGCGATCAACTGGGCGTGCAGTTGCAGAAAAAGTCTATGTAAAACGGTTGATTGTCGATGGTGAACGGGTTGTAGGACTGGAAGTGATCCCTAACTATCGTCAGGGGAAAGAAGACGCTAGCAATGTTAAGTTCATCAAAGCTAACAAAGGGGTGGTGATGGCCGCCGGTGGCTTTGCTGCGGATGTGCTCTATCGTACCACTCAGGATCCACGTTTGAGTGCTGAACTAGATACAACCAACCATAAAGGGGCTACCGCCGAATGCCTCAAGGAGTTGATCCGTGTAGGTGGTAATCCTGTTCAGCTTTCTTGGATCCAATTAGGCCCATGGGCATCTCCAGATGAAAAGGGTTTTGGCTTAGCACCTATTTTTGCCGGCTACGCAGCCTACCCTAACGGCATCATGGTGGATCCGACAACAGGTAAGCGCTTTGTGAACGAACTTGCAGATCGTAAAATTCGTGCTGATGCCATCATCAAAACGGGGCATCCAGCAGTCGGTATTTGCGATGAAGTAGGGATGCAACCAGCCAAGCATGTGATGGGCAAATTGCTGGAACGAGAGGTAGTACATAAATTTAATACTCTTCAGGAACTGGCCGCATTCTACAAGATCCCCGAAGCAGAACTGTTAGCTCAGGCTGAGCGCTACAACAGTTTTGTAGCACAGGGCAAAGACGGTGAATTCTCCAAACCATTCGATATGGGACAGAAATTGCTGGGACAAGCACCTTTCTACGGTGTGCGTTTCTGGCCTAAAGCTCACCACACCATGGGCGGTATTGAAATCGATACCCTGGCTCGTGTGGTCAATATCGAAACCCGCAAACCTATTCCTGGCCTTTACGCCGCAGGTGAGATCACCGGTGGCACTCATGGTGCCTGTCGTTTAGGTACGGTTGCGATACCTGATTGCATTGTTTTTGGTCGTATCGCCGGGCAGCAAGTTGTCAAGGCGTAAGGCATTTTGCCCGGGATTAACTCCGGGCATTCTTCTGGATTTGGGGAATTTACAAATGAAAACAACTATCTGTAATTTACGTATGAAGACTGTTGCCTTCGCCATTAGTGCCACTATGTTACTTGCCAGCAGCGGTGCCAGTGCTTTGGATTTTGATGTCAATGGCACTAAGCTCACCTTTGGTGGTTATGCCAAAATGATGGTGATTTATGATACCGACGGTACGGTAACTGCACCTTATAACGGTGACCTTTACAGCGTTTACTCAACGCCAATTGATGGCTCCGCTAATGCGGATAAAACCGATCTGGACATGACTGCTAGAGAAAGCCGACTGTTTGTGAAAACGGCGACAGAAACTGAATATGGTACTCTGACTTCTCACATCGAGGGCGACTTCTTTGCAGATATTGATGCCGATGGTCCTACCTGGTCTAACAGCAACGGTTTCCGTATTCGTCACGCCTATATGAAACTACAAAACGGCAAACAGTCCATTTTAGCTGGCCAGACTTGGTCCAACTTTATGGATTTTGCCGGCATTATGCCATCGATGGACTTTTCATCAGATGCAGGTAATCCCTTTGTTCGCCAGTCTCAAGTGCGTTACCAATACGATTTTGCGCCAGGAAACTACGCGTCCGTCAGTTTGGAAAACCCATCATTAGGTTTCTGTAACGCTGGACCCGCAGTGTTTGTTAATAGTGGTTCGTCTGAAGATAAACTGCCAGACATGGTTGTTAAGTACTTTTACGGTAATAAGACCTTTACCGTGTCTCCTCGGGCAGTGTTAAGACGGTTTGAGATAGATGGTCAATCTGCATTTGGCTATGGTCTGGCTCTGAACACCAGTGTGAAATTCGGTGCTGGTCATAAAGCGGTGCTCGGCATGATGTATGGTGATGGTATCGGTCGTTATGCCGGACTGGGTTTTAATGCCGGGGTTGGGTTAACAACAGCGAATGAGATTGAAACCTTGAAATTCAAAAGCATCATGGGCGGGGTGATTCTGGCGTTGAGTGATGATGTCAGTTGGACCGTAGGCGCCGGTTATTCAAAACAGGATGAAGAGGGATATGACATCGGCGCGTTGACCGCTATTGCCAATAAAACAGCTTTTTCCTGGCACAGCAATCTTTACTGGGATATTACCAAACAGCTGCAATATGCCGTTGGGGTGATGTCCGGCAAAGTTGAAAATATGGCGGGAGATGAGGGCGATATGACACGCTTTCAGACCTATATTAAGTATTCATTTTAGTATCATCGCTGCTTTAGACGGGTAAGTAACCATGTTTAAATTGATCTTGAAAGCGGCATTGGTCATGACTGCAGTTCTGGGAACTCCGGCATTTGCAGGTAATACCATGAAACCGCATCATCAAACCGCCGGGTTAAAATGCAATAGTTGCCATGTGACAACGCCATTTCAAGCGGTATCGACGGAGCAGTGTGTGAAATGCCATCAGCTACCCCAGAAGAAGACCGATTATCGTGGGGCTCCTGATAAACATGATTCGCCACACTATGGACCAACGTTGGATTGTGATAACTGCCACCACGAACACGAGGTGTCAGAAAATTATTGCAACAACTGTCATGAGTTTGATTTTAAAGTGCCTTAACCCCTGAACAGGGTGTCGTCAATATCCCCGCCGGTTGCTCCCAGGCGGGGATATTTTTAACACATTATTAATTGAAGACAGTCACGGCGTTTTTTTTGTGGCTGACATATATTGTCAATACACCATCCGGACGTGGAAATAAGCATGAATACCTCAGAACTTGATTTAAGGGAATTGTTGTCTTTTAAGCCCCGGGGTGGTGCCATTAGTTTCCTTGGCCAGCGCATGTATCTGACCGATCTGTTTTCGCATGGTTTGCAGCAGATGGAGCTATGTCGCACGCTGGGGCCGGAAATCACCCAATCAATCATCGTTCGTGCTGGTTTTTCTAAAGGATGGTTGGTAGCCGAACGCATAAAACGGCAGATGCCCGACGCATGGGCGGAAGCCCGTAAAGGTAAACTCGGACCATTGCTCTGCTCTATGTATGGCTTCGGTGAAGTGTTGAGCAGCCAGCGCCAGGATGGTATTCAAACTACCCCCTTGGTGGAAACCTATTTTATTAGCCTGTACGAAGCGGAACAGCATTTACGGATGCATGGTTTGAGCAAGGTTCCCGTATGTTGGGAGCAGATAGGTTTTGCCAGCGGTTATGTTTCTAATCTTGAAGGTCGGACTGTGTACTTTATTGAGGATGAGTGTCAGGCCAAAGGCGACAGTTATTGTCATTTGCGCGGAAATTTTCTGGAACAGTGGAGTGACGAAATTACCCCTTATCTGTCAGTTTACAATGGCATTTGTAACGAAACCGTGGCATCTCAATTAGCCGATGTACTGCGCTCGGATGAGGCGTTGCCGCGCAACATGCAGGACAAGATTAACTTGTCATTAAAGCTGACCGCTATTGAGGACGGTTATCCTGTTTCCAACAGCTACGCAATGCGCAGCTTACTGGAGATGGCGATGAACGTTGCCAAAGTGCCCACCTCGGTGCTTATCACTGGTGAGAGTGGTGTGGGTAAAGAGAAGCTAGTGCAATATATTCATACAAATTCACCACGAAGTAATAAGCCACTCGTGGCGATAAACTGCGGAGCTCTCAATGAAACGCTGCTTGAAAATGAGCTGTTTGGTCATGTGCGCGGAGCATTTACTGGGGCTGATTGCAGTAAGAGCGGTCTGATTGAGGCCGCTGATGGTGGTACCTTATTTTTGGATGAAGTGGCTGAACTGTCTCCTGCCACTCAAGTGAAATTACTGCGGGTACTGCAAGAAAAAGAGGTACGCAGGCTCGGTGATACCGAGACTATCAATGTTGATGTACGGATCATCTCTGCTACCAATAAAAGCTTGGAAGCGGCAGTAGACGCTGGCGAGTTTCGACAGGATCTGTACTATCGTCTTAAGGTGATTGAACTTAATATTCCCCCGTTACGTGAGCGAACGGAAGATATTTTACCTCTAAGCCGTTACTTCCTGATGAAATTCAATCAGGAGCTAGATAAGTCTCATACAGGATTTCATTATAAGACCGCTGACTTATTGCTGAGCCATAATTGGCCGGGAAATGTTCGGGAACTGGTGAATGCTATCGAACATGCCGTAGTTCTCAGTGCTGGGCCGCAGATTATGCCGGAAGATCTACCCCACGAAATTCGAGATACTTTGTGCTTGCCGTCAGCAGCAGGTGATATTCGAGCGTTACATGAAGTGGAGAAAGACTACATCTTAGCGGTGTTGGAAAAACTGGATAACAACAAGACTCAGACCGCAGAAAAATTAGGGATGAGTTTGGCAACCTTGTATCGCAAACTTAAGGAGTATGGGGCTCTACAACTCGCGATCTGTTCTTGGCTTTACTCCTTTAGCGTAACTTTATCTGGATTTTAATAACTGGCAGCCGTCGTGGTCACATTCATGATATTGATAGGCTGTTTTAATGCCACTGCTCGATAGCTGCTACATACCGGAAAGTGATATCTAATGTGCTTCGAAATCTTTAGGAAATTATTAACATATATGGAATGCTGCCTACAATTCAAAAGCGTGATACACGTCTGTCTATTAGATGAAAACACGTCTCAATGCTGACTCTGTCCAAAGCGGGATCTGCGTTATTGGGGGAAAGGTGAGCGAATCAATTTAGCTGTGAGTGGGCAGTAGCTTTATGGCTCAAATAAAGTGGAGAAGATATACAACTATCATCGGCATACCCGAGATTCAGCGGGTGATATACCAGCTAAAGCAGCTACAAGGACCTTGAGTACGAAACGTTATAAACGTCCAGATGGGCGACATACACCGTACTCAAGGTGTTAGCAAGCTGATGGGGTTCGGTACGCTGGTAATCCATAAAATAGTTTAATATTTAAGCCATTATGTAAGGGCGTTGTTCACTAATGTGATTTAGGGAGCAACGCTATGCAATATCACCGAGCCTATGACAATCACTTACCAACGACTGAATTGTACTAACTCAGAACTGCCTGAATACGTTCGGTTCTTTGTGGAGTAGTTTCCCATCCAGATAGGCATCTACAATGCGATCTTGGTAAACGTCATAAATCATTGGCAGATGATGTGGTTGCCATTGGCTGGAGCGCCAAAGCATGCCAGAACTAGACTGCGGTGCGAAAGCAATGCTTTCTTGTGCGATAGCCAGTTCAGCCAAACGCGGTAAATCATCCCCTAATGCCATCACCGCTCTTGCCGCCAACATGTGCAGCGTGTCACCTCTGACGAGCGGCGCTAAACATTGATGGATAATGTTTCCGGCATCAAGTTGCTCCGACAATTGGTGTACTGTCATGCCTGTCATTTGCGGTTCTAACAGATAACTCGGCCAAAAATGTGTGATTGCGCCTTTGTACCACGGAGACAAACCTCCATGACAGTTCCATTTATGTTTGGGCGCTGCATTCAGTAATTGGGAACTGAGCTTATGACAACCGTAAGATATCAGTAAAGCTGTGGCATGTTTGCTAACGATATCAATCACTGCTTGGCTGTTGAGTTCGCTAGCCTGGATCTTGAGTGTTGCCACTTCGGGCCATTCTGCCGTACCAAAAAACTGTGATTCAATCCGTTCTCGCTCACTAAAATGGAACGTGAATAAAGCGGCTAAATGCTCGTCCAGATTCGCCGGTGGTTGCGGGGTAAACTGTTCGCGCTCTTCGATTATCAAAAAAGACAGCTTGCCGGTTTTAGCCAGACAACGTGCAATGAAAGCGTGACGGGGATGGTTGCCGCAGATAAACACTATGCTCATAACGTTCTTCCTGAATTAAAACTAACCAATTGATGAACCTCTAATTTCTCAATTACTTCTTGTAGCGCACTTAATGGTAAATTGAGTTTGTCGGCTATCTCTATCATAGTGGTCTTGCCATCTGAATCGCTCAGAATCGTAAGGATGGCGTTGAGTTCTTGGCGCCCATCTAACAGACTGTCACTCGAGGTTTTACGGTTAAGTGGCGAGTTCATATTGGGATACAGACCTCTCTTCCCCAACTGCGGTTCACCAAATGGCCTTAGGTTAAGTGCTTTCCCGGCAATTTCGATATCTAACAACAGCTTTTCCAGTTGATCGATGGAATCCACAACTGCCTCTATCGTCATAAACTGTTTATCGTCCAGCGATGTATGGTAGCCCTGATAACTTCCATATGCGGTTCTGGCAACTTGGCCCATCGGCAGGTTAAAACCTGGAGCACAGTATTGGCGTTCGTCAGACCCCCTAACGGCGTGAAGGGGATCATCTCCCATGCGTCCCGCTCGGCGAGTCTTTTGATGTATTGATCAAACAGTGAATCAGCTCTTTTACTGGCTTTATACCTAAGCTTGGTGGCTGGCCCACCTAAACAGGTTAGGATTAATCCGGCTTCCAAATGTTGTTTGAGATGTTGGTAATGCTCCGACAGGAAACATAGTGAGCCAATCGTTTCTGGGTTTAATACAAAACGGTAACTAAATCTCCGTTTGGGCCACTTCAGCAATCTTCGGTACAGGCCAAGTAATACAAGCGGCCCGCTGAGTTCATTGTTCGCTAAAGACGGATGACATAAGTAGCTGCTTAATAGAATTTCCCGTTCACTGTCGCCTTGTAAGAGCGTCTGGGCGAACGGAACCCCACCATCTTCTTTAAAACAACTCTCTATTTTTACTCGATAGTGACCCGGCATGAGCGCTTGCCGTTGTTTATGTGACAAGCAAAATCCCCATGTCCGATTGTAATAGCTGGTGACATAGGGAATGGCATCAGGTAATGCGGGCAACGAATGTAAAAATGGCTGAAGTTCCTCTAAAGCGATTTCGGTATCTACGGGTTCTGAGTAGTTAACCACGTGCAGATTGTTTTTACCGGCGTCACATATCAATTGACCATCAGGGCCCCATAACTTAGCGCTAGTAAAGTGCCATTCAGGTGGCGTGACCCAGTCGAAAACCGGTGTACCAGAGGGAATTTTCGTTACAGATAAAGGCATGAACTGGCCAAGATACGCGAGTGACTTCTCCAGTCCCGGCCCGGTGATAGAACGACAAATGGGAAAAAGATCATCAAAAACCCTTTCTAAAAATACGTGTTCGTTTTCTGGATCTTGCATTCGACCACTCTTTGAAAAATGTAGAAACACTCATAGGGTGCGAGCATATCACAGGCACCGCTGTCATTTGCATGAGATAACGGCTGGATTTTAGGATTCTTACAATTTAAATTCATGAGGTTATCTAGAGATTAATACCATGCTTGCTGCTGGAAAACTGAGTATTAACCTTGCTGGCGCTGGGATATGGCACTCAGGTGGTTGTCATGCGTACGAATCCATCAGTTAACGGGTTGCAATCAGATTCGGTGAGCAACTTCACCTTGCTGTCGAGTGATGCATTATTGTTTTGTTGGTTTTTAGCCTATGGGTGACGAGATTAAATATTGTGATGTTGTGTGCCATATAGTGAAGTCGGCCCCACTTGATATGGCGTTTATACTTCTGCTAATACCCTGAAAATTGAATAGTAAATTAATAACTCATTGTTATATATGGTTATTAAATATGTTGTTAAAGGATCTATAAGTTACAAAAGTGCTTCTTAGTTTCGATTGAATCTACCCCCGCTTTCCTATTTTTCGCCGTTGTTATACTCGCCTCGAATTTAATCAGAACAGCAATGTTACTGGGAAACTACCTGAATAAGTTTCGGCAATTCGGCTAAATCAGCAGCCGCTTTGACGCACAGATTTTTAATTCCTGCTGGAGGGGTGATTTTGAAAACTATAACCACTGATGTGGCGGTTGTCGGAGCGGGTGGTGCCGGTCTTCGTGCAGCAATCGCCGCGGCAGAAGCCAACCCTGAACTGAATATCGCTCTGATATCTAAAGTTTACCCAATGCGTTCTCACACTGTCGCAGCCGAAGGTGGCTCTGCCGCCGTTATCAAAGAAGAAGACAGTCTCGATAACCACTTCAATGACACTGTGTCTGGTGGCGATTGGTTGTGCGAACAGGACGTGGTGGAATATTTCGTCGAAAATGCGACTCGCGAAATGACCCAATTAGAGCTGTGGGGCTGCCCTTGGAGCCGCAAACCTAACGGTGAAGTAAACGTGCGCCGTTTCGGTGGGATGAAAATCGAGCGTACCTGGTTTGCGGCCGATAAAACCGGTTTTCATATGTTACACACGTTGTTTCAGACCTCTATGAAGTACCAGAGTATCGTCCGTTATGACGAATACTTCGTGCTGGATCTGGTAGTGATTAACAATGAAGTTCAAGGGGTCATCGCCCTGTCTATTGCCGAAGGCGAACTGGTGTGCTTCAAAGCAAAATCGGTGATCTTGGCCACCGGTGGTGCGGGGCGGGTTTATCACTTCAATACCAACGGTGGCATCGTGACGGGTGACGGCATGGCCATTGCCTATCGTCACGGCGTAGCACTGCGGGATATGGAGTTTGTGCAATACCACCCAACCGGTCTGCCAGGCACCGGCATTCTGATGACCGAAGGTTGCCGTGGTGAAGGCGGTATCATGGTCAACAAGAATGGCTACCGTTACTTGCAGGATTACGGCCTCGGCCCGGAAACGCCAGTCGGTCATCCGAAAAACAAATACATGGAACTGGGTCCTCGTGACAAGGTTTCTCAGGCGTTCTGGCATGAACAGCAAAAAGGCAACACCATCAAGCATCCGCTGGGTGATGTCGTGCATCTGGATCTGCGCCATCTGGGGGCGGATTACCTCAAAGAACGTCTGCCCTTCATCTGTGAACTGGCCAAAGCCTATGTGAACGTTGACCCGGTTAAAGAACCTATCCCTATTCGCCCAACTGCACATTACACCATGGGTGGCTTAGAAACAGACCGCAACACGGAAACCAGTATCAAAGGTTTGTTCGCGGTTGGTGAATGTTCCTCTGTGGGGCTACACGGTGCTAACCGGTTGGGTTCTAACTCGCTAGCTGAGCTGGTGGTCTTTGGTCGGCTTGCCGGTGAAACCGCCGCACAGCGTGCCGCCGAGTTCCAGGGCTGGGATTTCCAAGCCATTGAACAACAGGCTGAAGCGGCCGAAGCCCGCGTTAATGCCTTGCTGGAGCAGAAAGGTACTGAAAACTGGTCAGATATCCGCACTGACATGTGTAAGAGCATGGAAGCCGGCTGTGGTATCTACCGCGATGAAGCAGGTATGCAAGCCACCGTCGACAAGTTGGCCGAGCTGCATGAACGCTATAAGTGCATTCAGGTAACCGATAAGAGCAAGGTGTTCAACACCGATCTGCTGTACGCCATTGAAGTGGGCTTTGGTCTGGATGTGGCAACGGCGATGGCCCATTCCGCGATTCAACGTCGTGAATCTCGTGGTGCGCATCAGCGTCTCGACGCCGGCTGCACTGAACGTAATGACCAGGATTTCCTGAAACATTCACTGGCGTTCTATCAAGACAGCAAAGTGCCCGCCATCAAATATGGCGACGTGAAAATCACCAAGTCTCAACCTAAAGCTCGCCTGTATGGTGATGCCGCTAAACAACAGGAGAAAGCGTAATGGATAAGCTGCAAACAGTTAACGTCCTTCGCTACGATCCCGCGAAAGATGAACAACCCTATCTGGAGACCTTTAAGGTACCGGCCAACGACACCACCTCAGTACAGGATGCGCTGGCCTACATTAAGGACAATCTGGATAAATCCTTGTCTTACCGCTGGTCTTGCCGTATGGCGATCTGTGGTTCTTGCGGGGTGATGGTCAATAATGTTCCCAAGCTGGCTTGCAAGACTTTCCTGCGTGATTATCCAGAAGGTCTGACGTTGGAACCACTGGCAAACTTTGCCATTGAGAAAGATTTGGTGGTGGATAAAACCCCGTTCCTCGAACGTCTGGAAGCGATCAAGCCATACATTATCGGTAACGATCGTAAGCCAGAAGATGGCCCTAACCTGCAAACACCAGCACAGATGGCGAAATACAAACAGTTCGCTGGTTGTATCAACTGCGGTTTGTGTTATGCCGCTTGTCCGCAATTTGGTCTGAACCCTGAGTTTATCGGCCCAGCCGCCTTGACGTTAGCGCGCCGTTATAACTTGGATAGCCGTGATCACGGCAAAGCCGAACGGATGAAGCTCATTAACGGCAAAGACGGTGCCTGGGGTTGTACTTTCGTGGGTTATTGCTCTGAAGTTTGTCCCAAACACGTTGACCCGGCCTCTGCCGTAAACCAGAGCAAGGTAGAGTCCTCTAAGGACTTCCTGATCGCCATGCTGAGACCACAGGAGGCTTAACATGCAAAACCGTAAACCTTATGTCCGGCCTATTCCGCGTACCTGGTTTGCCGAAAACAACTTTTTCAGCTGGTACATGGTACGTGAATTAACCATTGTGCCGTTGATCATTTTCACCCTGAATTTGACCGCCGGGTTGTTTGCGTTGGTATCAGGTCAGAGTGCGTTCAATACCTGGGTGGCATTCTCATCGCATCCGCTGATGCTGATTATCAACGTCTTAGCACTGTTGGGTGCGTTATATCATGCCAAGACTTTCTTCAGCATGATGCCGAAAGTGCTGCCCATCAAAGTGGGTGATAAAAAGGTCTCGGACCATACTGTTGTGGCCGTTCAATGGTTATTGGTGCTGGTGCTCTCTGTTGCCATCCTGGCATTGGTGTAAGAGGAACAAGATTATGATGAATTATGCGCCTAAACGTTCTGATGAACCGATTTGGTGGGGCTTGTTCGGTGCTGGTGGCACCTGGTTTGCTATCCTGACGCCAGTCACTGTGTTGTTGATGGGCATTTTGCTGCCGCTGCATGGTTTGGGGCTTATCGATCTGAGCTACGACAAACTGGTCAATTTGGTCAGTTCGCCTGTTGGAGCCATTTTCACGGTACTGACACTAGCGCTGCCCATGTGGCATGCCATGCACCGGGTGCATCACGGACTACATGACTTGCAAGTTCATGTGGGAGCTGTTGGCAAATATGCCTGTTATGTGGTTGCCGCCGTGGTAACTCTGTTAGCTGTAATTTGGGTGGCTATGCTGGCTTAATTACCGTTACCAGTTCAGGGTGCCAAAGCGGCGGGATCATCCATTTCGTCACTGCGGCACCCTTGTTTGTTTATAAAATCCGGGGCTTACATTATGCTTACAGCAACAGATGTGTTACGGCTTATTCCAGACGTTACAGGATGATTTATGGCTGTATTCCCGCGTTTTCACTTCCGTAAGCCGATGAATTTCAAGAAGCATTTCATCACTAGTATCTTGCTGGCAATGGCATGGATCATCACCATTATGGCGATAATGGTGTTCCAGTTGTTGAAATCCACCCATGATGAAAGCCTGAAACAGCGCGGGCTGGAAATGGCCAGTATCTTGGCGCGAGATCCAGTAGTCATAGAAGCGGTGGAGCGTGCGAACCGGGAGCCCGGGGTTTCTATCCGTTCTTACATTGAAAATTTACGGGCCGAAACCGAAGTATCTTTTATTGTGGTAGTTAACAAGGATGCTATCCGCTTAAGCCATCCGGCAGCCCCCAAAGTGGGTAAGAAATTCGTTGGCGATGATATTAAACCCGTACTGAAACAAGGAATTAAACAAAGCACTTATGCTGTGGGATCGTTAGGATTAGCCATCCGCAGTTTTGCGCCAGTGATGGTTAACGGTCAAGTAGTCGGGGCGGTTTGTGTCGGTATTCTGAAAGGGGAAGTCAGCCACCTGTTTATCGAGCGGCATGCCCATCTGTTATTGCTGGTGCTGCTGGTATTGATTATTACCGTGGTGCTGATTGTGGTGGTACTGTCCAAATTGAAACGCACCATGCAGGATCTGGAACCCGAACTGGTGGTTAATCGCCTGATGGAGCATGACCGCATCTTTAACGCCATCCGCGATCCCATTATCTCCATCGATAATCATTTTTTGATAACCGCCATCAACGATATCGCCACCAAAATTCTGGCAATGGGCAGTATGGGCAAGCAGGATTACCTTGGTCAGCCCTTGTCTCGTTTTTCGTCCGCCTTGGACAAGATTGCCAAAGCTGGGCATGGACAGGCGTATTCCGGCAATTTACGTCTGGGAAAACTGGATTACCGAGTGTGTATCTATCCGTTGCAGGCCGCGCAGGAACAGCATGGTTATGTGATTTTTTCCTCGCGGATATGGAACTCAACGATCTCAGGAAAGAGCTGATTTATTATAAAAACTACGCCGAATTACTGCGCAGTAAAACTCATGAATATTCTAATAAACTCAATGTGTTATCCGGAATGTTGCAGCTCAAACACTATGATGACGCGATAGAGTTCATCGATCGTGAAAGCAAAGGTCATCAGCACATTATTGGCAACTTGGTGCGTTCGATTCAGAACAGTCTAGTGGCGTCGCTGTTGCTTGCTAAATACAACAAAGCGGCAGAGATAGGCATCAAGTATGAACTAGACGATGACAATATCCTGCAAGATTACAGTAAGCTGGTGTCAGAAAAACTGGCGACCATACTGGGTAATCTCATCGATAACGCGATCCTCGCTGCTTGGAATAATCGGCAGAATGTGCCGCCAGCGGTACATGTCTATGTTAGCGATCGCAGTCAACATGTTATTCTTGAAGTACAGGATACCGGCGCTGGTGTTGCATCGGAACTCGCTGATAATATTCTCGATTTTGGTGTTACCAGTAAAGCGGAACAGGAGCAGACAGGCGTGGGTTTATACTTAGTTAACGAACTGGTAAAACAGTTTCGTGGCAGTATTGACTGGGAACGCACTGAGGATAATGCCACCTTGTTCTCCATCTACCTAGATAAGAGTGAAATCAAGCGCTATGAAGCAGAAAGTCACTACCATGATTATTGAGGACGATTCCCGGGCCAGTTATGCTCTAGAATCGACTATTAACCAGCACTCGGATTTTGAGGTGGTAGCCGTCAGCGAAACCTGCGCCGATGCACTGATGCACTATGAACTTTATAAGCCACAACTGGTATTTGTGGATATTACCTTGCCCGATGGCAACGGTATTGATGTGATCCAACAACTGCGCCGTGATGGTGCTAACTGTTATTTCATCATGACCACAGCGGAACGCGATGCGTCAACCGTGGAGCAGGCAGTACAACTGGGGATCAGCGATTATCTGGTAAAACCGCTGCGGATGTCGCGGGTGCGGCAAGCGCTGGATGATTACAAGTTGTATCGGCAGAAACTCGCCACTCATGAAACTGTGGATCAAGGCGCCATCGATCAGATCCTAGGAAAACGCAGTTCTACGCCGGTTCGACGTACGCCCAAGGGCATTGATGTCACCACCCTCGATAGTCTGAAGAAAATCCTCAAAGAGGAAAAACTCACGGATTTCTCCGTGGATGACATGAGCGAGCGCATGAATGTCAGCCGTATCACGGTGCGCCGTTATCTGGAATATCTGGAGTCGGAAGGCGTGGTGAAAATGGTGCTCAATTATAAGACCGGTGGTCGGCCGCGGCGGTTATATCAGCTGACAGATATCAATCTGCTGGATTGATGGTTTAAGTCGGGTTGCTGTGGTGCGTATCGCATCCGCCATATAAAAAGACGGCCTGTATTCCATTACAGGCCGTCCTTTTTTGCTAGTCGCCGCAGTTCAGGAACACATAAAAGTGACGGCGGATGAAGACCTTATTAGGCATTCATTTCAGCAATTTTAATTTTCCAGATTTCTGGACCAGTTTGATGGACGTTGTTACCTTCACTGTCCACGGCTACGGTGACTGGCATATCTTCGACATCAAATTCGTAGATAGCTTCCATCCCTAAGTCAGCAAACGCAACGGTACGCGCGGCTTTAATAGCTTTGGCGACCAGATACGCAGCACCACCGACGGCCATCAGATATACCGCCTTATTCTTCTTGATAGATGCTACTGTCGCCGGGCCACGTTCAGCTTTACCGATCATGCCCATCAGGCCAGCCTGTTCCAGCATCATGTCAGAGAACTTGTCCATGCGGGTAGAGGTTGTTGGGCCCGCAGGGCCAACCACTTCATCACCAACGGCATCAACAGGGCCAACGTAGTAAATAAAGCGATTTTGGAAATCTACTGGGAAAGATTCGCCTTTTGCCAGCATGTCCTGAATACGTTTATGGGCAGCGTCACGACCAGTAAGAATCTTGCCTGACAGCAGCACGGTTTCACCGGCTTTCCATGCAGCAACATCTTCTTTTTCAGTTCGTTAACGTTAACTCGGCGTACGTTGTTACCCACTTCCCAGGTCACTTCTGGCCAGTCTGCCAGTTTTGGCGGTGTCAGTGTGGCAGGGCCGTTGCCGTCCAGGGTGAAATGCACATGGCGGGTGGCGGCGCAGTTAGGAATGATGCACACTGGCTTGGACGCCGCGTGAGTTGGCGCGGTCTTGATTTTCACGTCGACGACGGTAGTCACACCACCCAGACCCTGAGCACCAATACCGAGTTTGTTGACGCGGTCAAAGATGTCCAGACGCAGTTTTTCTTCAGCAGTTTCGGCACCTTTCTCCTGCAATTCCTGAATATCAACCGGTTCCATCAGCGCTTCTTTGGCCATCAGCGCGGCTTTTTCGGCAGTACCACCGATACCAATCCCCAGCATACCTGGAGGACACCAGCCGGCACCCATCAGCGGTACGGTTTTTCTACCCAAGCGGCGATATCATCAGAGGGATTCAGCATCGCCATTTTAGTTTTGTTTTCAGAACCACCGCCTTTGGCGGCGATCATGATGTCAACTTTATCACCCGCAACCATTTCCACATGCACTACCGCTGGCGCGTTAGTTTTGGTGTTTTTACGGGCGCCCGCTGGATCAGCAACAACAGACTGACGCAGTGGGTTAATGGTGCTGTTATAGGCACGTTTGGTGCCCTCATCGACCATCTGTTGAACGGTCATATCGCTGTCCCATTGGACATTCATACCGATCTTCACGAAACAGGTCACAATACCGGTATCCTGACAGATTGGACGATGACCTTCGGCCGCCATACGCGAGTTGATCAGGATCTGCGCAATGGCATCTTTAGCCGCCTGGTTTTTTCCGCGTAGTAGGCTTTCTCCATAGCTTTGACGAAATCCAGCGGATGGTAGTAAGAGATATATTGCAGTGCGTCTTCGATACTATCGATGAAGTCCGCTTTTTTGATAATAGTCATGGCGTTCCCTTTGCTGTTATCAATGAAATACGGGCGTTAGCTCTTCAGTAACGCCCGTTGGTGATTAATAAAGACCGATTACTTTCCACCAGATCCCGCCGACAACGGCCCAGATGACCAGTTGCAGCAGTCCCATGATGAAGCCCAAGCCCCACCATTTAGGCAGTGATACGTGGCCTGCACCGAACAGAATTGGTGCGGGGCCAGTACCGTAGTGAGTGACGCCGCCCATCAGGTTAGAAATTACCCCGAAGATAATGGCTGCCATCACGCCAGGTGCGCCCATCTGCACGGCAACTGCCAGAAATACTGAGTACAGGGCGGCAACATGCGCAGTGGAAGAGGCGAAAGCGTAGTGGATGTAGTAGTAAAGCAGTGCCAATGCCAGCAGCGCTACCGGCCAGTCGAGCCCGGTGAGGTTAGCGGCGATACTGCTGCCGAACCACTTGATGAGCCCCAGTTTATTGAGGAAGGTGGCCATCATTACCAGCGCTGAGAACCAAGTTAATGTGTTCCAGGCACCTTTCTCTTTCAATACGTCATCCCAGGTCAACACGTTGGCATTCACCAGCAGTACTAAACCGATCATAGCGGCAGTGGTGCCATGCAGGCCAAAAGAGGGGCCGGCGATCCACAGTGCTATCAAGGCGATGAAAGTACCGAGTGTTACCCACTCAGACATCTTCATCTTGCCCATCTCGGCCAGCGCTTTTGCGGCAATCTGTGGCGCTTGTGGTGTGGCGGTGATCGAAGGTTTGTTCAGCATATAGGCGAACAGTGGCATTAGCAGCAGACCAACAAGACCGGGAACAATGGCGGCTAAGGCCCATTGACCCCAACTGATGTCGATACCCATATCGGCCGCGAGTTTTGCTGCCAGCGGGTTAGCTGCCATCCCGGTCAGGAACATAGCGCCAGTAATGGTGGTGCCATGGAATACAGTCGTCATCAGGAAGCTGCCAAGCTTGCCAGAAGTACCATCTTCGGCGCGGGAACCGTAAGCATCAGCCACTGAATTTGCCAGTGGGAAGACAATGCCGCCGGTACGGGCGGTATTGGATGGAATAGCTGGTGCCAGAATAAAATCTGTCATCAATAAGCCATAGGACAGGGTCAAGGTACGTTTCCCCATCAGGCGCATAAAGATGTAACCGATGCGGGCCCCAAGTCCGCTCTTAATGAACGCTCTGGAAATAAAGAACGCCATTACAATCAGCCAAATAGTGGTATTAGAGAAGCCTGTCATCGCTTCTTTAATGGATAAGGTTCCAGTGACGGCGGTAGCTGTGATACCGCAGATAGCCACGGCCCCCATGGGAATAGGTTCTAGGATCAGTCCCAGCACAGTGGCAATGAAGATCGCCAACAGATGCCAGGCCTTAGGATCAACACTGGCAGGCGCAGGCGTCAGCCAGATACCAACGGCTACAACCAGGATTATTAGCCATGAGATGATTTTTTTATTCATGGTAAGCACCAATTTTAATTAATAGGATTATTGCGTTTAACTTGGTAAAAATTACTTTTGTCGTGGGTTATTACCTGAGTTACGGGAATAACATTAACTGAAAACCAAATTAAAATTGGCGAGGGGAATTCATATGTAACTTTGTTTGTTTTTTGCCTTTTAACTCGTTTTGTAACTTATAAAAGCTTATGTAAGATATTATTTTTAAATTGTAATTATATGATAAATATATAATTTAAATTGTGCGGTTATTTTTTGGTGAAGTATCTATTGGTTAGTAATTACATTTTTTTAAAATTATATATTACTTATATTAATATGGGTATTTATGGCAGCTAATATTTGACGGACATCCTATCGAATGCTCATTTTTGATAATTATATGGCGTTGTTGACTAAATCCTTTTGAACCATTTCAGCCAACAGTGATCAGATCTTTCAGTACAGACTGACAGAGAGGCATCATGGGTAAAGCTAAGCACCGCATCACTCACTAACCTGAGTACAACCAGAGTTTGCACAATCGCGGCTCATTAACCTTTGGGATTGATATGAAGCAGCCATCAAAGGCTGGCTATGCCATCAGCATCATGGTGGTCAGGGACGCGGCTTTCAGTTTACTGACCAAGCGATTGAGCCGCTCTGATGCTGAAAAGCGTTTTTAGCTTGTCGCTGCGAGCCACTGAAGGGTTTATTAATTCCTTGTTTCAATTAATGGATGTTCCCTTGGCTTCACCGGACTATAGCTGCATCAGCAAGCGAGCTAAACTAAAACCGTCAACATGGCTTATCGCTTGCCAAGCTGTGGCACTGTTGCCCATGTTGTTATCGATGCCACAGCCCTTAAGGTCTTTGGCGAAGGCGAGTGGGAACCCCGTAAGCATGGCAAAGAAAAGCGCCGGGCCATCGATGCAAAGACTCATGCCATTATTGCGGCAGAAGTTAGCCTCGAAAGCGTGGCCGACAATGAAGTGCTGGGCACCTTACTCAAGCCACTTCGCCGTCACATCGAACAAGTGTCTGCCGATGGCGTGTATGACACCAAAGCTTGCCATAAGCTACTCAAAAATAGATGCATAAAGGCAGTAATACCCCCGAGGTCGAATACAAGGTACTGGTCCGAAGGGGCATATCCGCAATGAAGCTGTTGATGCACTGAAAGCAGGTTGTCTATCGGAGTGGAAGCAGCAACATGAGTACGGGAAAAGGTCACTGGCAGAAACCGCGATGTACCGTTACAAGCAACTGATAAGCCCGAAACTGAGTCTGCAAGATTACAATGCCCAGGTTGGCGAAGCCTTGGCTGGCGTAAAGGCAATGAACAAAATGCTGAGCCTGGGTATGCCTTCTCGGGGAGTAAGTCGTTAAACCGTGCAATGGCTTGGGACTGTTGCAACTCGTGCAATTATTTGATCAACAACGCTGTTTTGTATATGTAATTGTTTCAAAATGTAATAATTGAAAATCAATTAAAACAATACATTAAGTTTTGATCTTGCTTGTCGACAACTATCTTATTACCTGTTGAGTATTTATATTGTTGACAATGTTAACCTCATTTTGGATTATCGTTGTGAAAATGCGATTATTGTGAATCCATAGAACAAAATAATGGAACGACAGAGGCATTTTTTAGATAACATTGTCAAGGGAGACTAAGTATGATTTCCGTTAGTTTAACAGCCAAGGCTGTACGCCGAGGTCTGTTTGCTGCTGCTGTATCGAGTGTAGCATTCACCTCACTGTCATTTGCGGCTGATGAAGCTGCTCAAAATGATCAATCACAGAAAGAATCTGATAAAATTGAAAAAATTGAAGTAACAGGTTCTAAATTACCCCCGATGGGGACTATTTCTGCTACACCGCTTACTGTTATCGGCAAAGATCAAATTGTTGCAATGGGGATTGTTAACGTCGGAGACTTGTTAAACAAGATGCCTCAATCAACAGTGGGTTTATCACCAGAAAGTTCAACCGGCACTATCTTTGCAAGTGGTCTTAACCAGACAGATTTGCGTGGGCTTGGTTCATCAAGAACTCTGGTATTGTTAAATGGTCGTAGATTTGTTGGCGGGAGTGCTGGGGACACAGCTGTTGATCTTAACAACATTCCATCAACCATGATTGACCGAGTTGAGATTGTTACTGGTGGTGCATCAGCTGTGTATGGTTCTGATGCGATTGCTGGGGTCGTTAACATAATTACCCGAAAAGAGACCGATGGTCTTGAGTTAGATGCATCCTACACTCAACCTGAGCAAAGTGGTGGGGAGAAGTCCCAATATTCATTTGCTTATGGTACCAATTTTGCGCAAGAGCGCGGTCATGTGATGTTCAGTGCAGTATTTGCCAAAGAAAAAGGTGTTATGGCTACTGATCGTGACTACACGAAAAATCCTGTTTATACCATGTATAACCCGGCGTACACCGCAGATAACGATGAACCTCGCAGAATCACGTATACTGGCCGCCGTAAGCTGAACTGGATTAGTGAAGGGGGTATTCTGGAATGATGCTGGTGATACTTACTCATGGGATAAAAATGGGACTTTCCACCCGTTTGATATGGGAGATGGGGTATTAGAAGGCCCAGGAACCAATGGTAACTATTGTACAGGTGACTGTGAAGGCTATGATCCAGTCAATTACACTCAGCTACGTATTCCATTGGAACGTCAGGTTTATAACCTTAACGCAGACTATCAAGTCAATGATCATTTAAGATTATTCACAGAACTGACCTATTCTCATTATACTGCCGATGGTATCTCTAGTCCGGTATTCCATCAGGGAGTAGAAGTTTCATCAGAAAACCCATTCTTGTCAGATGAAGCTCGTGCCATCATTGATGCTGATGGTGGAAGTGCTTACATATACCGTATGGATACAGAGTTTGGTGATCGTACCTACAATCAGAAACGTGAAACTAAACGCGCATTGATTGGTGCTGATGGTTATATCGGTGACTGGAACTACAGCGTGTTCTATCAAGAAGGTCGCTTAGATCAGGATACTCATTGGTATGGTCAGGTGTATGATGATAACTACCTCCTGGCAATTGATGCGGTGAGTGATGGTAGTGGTAACATTGTCTGCCGAGATCAATCTAATGGTTGTCAACCACTAAATATCTTTGGTGAAGGTCAGGCAAGTCAGGCTGCCATTGATTGGGTTTCTGCTTCAGCATACCGTAAAGCTGATGCTAAGCAGAAAAATGCTGGTTTTACGTTTACTGGTCCAGTGTATGAATTACCAGCTGGTCCCGTGAATGTTGCGCTTTCTGGTGAGTGGCGTCGTGAAGAAGCTAGTACAGAACCAGATGCAAATATGCAAGAAGGACGAATTTTCGGTAACCAGTCACTTGGATACTCTGGTGCCTATGAAGTTAATGAATGGGCCGCTGAGGTTTCTGTACCATTGGTTGAAGATGTTTTCCTGATGAAGCAGGTTGGTGTTGAAATGGCCTATCGTTACATGGATTACACCTCCGTTGGCAATAATGATGCGTGGAAACTGGGCTTGAACTGGGCTGTTACAGATGATCTGAAGTTGCGTGCAACCAAATCTAAATCTGTTCGTGCACCGTCAGTGGAAGAACTATATCAGGCTGCTGGTCAGACATACGAAAGTTTCACCGATGTGTGTGACGCAAATAATATCGATGCTGGTGATTCCCCATATCGCAAACAGAACTGTCAGGCTGTAGGGCTACCAGAAGGTTGGAGTGCTTCCGACGATTGGTACCATTCTAACCACCCTGGTTACAATGCTGGTAATGCAGATCTGAAGGAAGAAACCTCTGATGCTTGGACGATGGGATTTGTATATACACCATCCTTCCTTGAAAACTTTAGTTTGACTGCTGACTGGTGGAGTTTCGATATTGCTAATGCCATTACATCTATTGGTGTGGGAACAGCGGTGAAGTATTGTTATGACTCAGAAAGTTTGGATAATCCATATTGTTCGTTGTTCACTCGTGATGCGAGCGGTGATATTGTCAGCTTTGTTCAGAGTCCTATTAACGTAGCTACCTATAAGACTAAAGGTCTAGATATTGAAGCTAACTACTCATATGATACTGAATCTATGGGTCTGTTCAGCTTTAACTTAATTGCCACTTATTTGGATGACTGGCGTTATAACCCAACTGGATTCGCCTCCGATTTAGATGTCTACGTCGGTGAATATACAGATCCTCGCTGGAAAGGACGTTTTACAGCGGGTTGGCACTATGCCGATTGGTCTGTTAGCGCAATTGCTAGCTATCGTGGTAGTGGTGTTTTAGATAACGACTATACAGCTAAGGACGTTAGTTACAATAATATCCCGTCTCAGACATTATGGGATATGTCAGCGAAGTATCAGATAAATGATGATCTGCAGGTTAGGTTCGGGGTGTTGAACGTATTTGATCAAGAGCCACCTCGTAATCCATACACCTATGATAATAGCGATGGTTATTATGATACTAATGGTCGCTCATTCTTTGCTGGTATTAACTATACCTTCCGTTAAGAAGAGCGTACGAGAGCGCTGAGTTAGGCTCGCGTTGTTGAATAAAACTCCTGTGTAATAACACGGGAGTTTTTTCTCATCTTATAAATTATCCATCGGATAAGGAGCGCGTTTGAGAAGAGCTATACCAAAGAATGCTAACGCTAGAGGTATCCGTTTGTAATCTGCAAATAAAAAAGAGATAAATGGTATACGTGAATACCGTTTCTAGGAAAGTTCCTTTTGTGGACTCAGTTAGAATGGTGAAATAGATTGTAAATATTTCTAAAAATGTCGGATCCTCAACAGAAATAAGCTTAGGTTCGTAAGCAATTATTAAGTCGAATTAACACGTTAATTTAAAATAGATCTTCAAAAGATTATATTTACAGTACTATATGCTGATGATTCAATAAAATAGAAGGTTTCTAGTCGGAAATGTCGCTTTTCGTTCTATCTGCATACGACTAAGCTGGTAGCCAGTTACCACTATCAGGAGACATTCATGAAAGTCATACAACAGCTACGGGCACAGCCCAGTCGCGATGGCGATGGTGTTAATATCATGCGGGTTGCTGATTTCCAGCGGTTAGCGCTGGATCCTTATTTGATGTTGGATGAGATCCGCTCGGACGATGCGAAAGATTATATCGGTGGCTTTCCGCCGCATCCCCACCGTGGCATGGAAACCTTTACCTATATCCGTAAAGGGGTTTTGAACACCGGGATCAACTGGGCAATGTGCGGGCTATCCGTGCCGGGAAAGTGCAATGGATGAGCACTGGGCGTGGTGTGATCCATTCTGAAATGCCGTTGGCTGACGCTAATAGCGGGCTGCATGGTTTCCAGATATGGCTCAACATGCCAGCCAAGGACAAGATGCGTCATCCGCAGTATCAAGACTCAGGCACTAGTGAGCACTCAAGGCTCTCTGATGGTCAGGGGCAGCTGTATTTGCTGGCGGGACATTGGCAATATGGCAACGAGCAAGCCGATGCGCCGTTAATGGGGCTGGCTGCTGGTGCTGCGATTGCCGATCTGACATTACCGGCAGGAGCATCGTCTCAACTCGATTTGTCACAATTCAGCACTGTGGCATTGTATCTGTACCAAGGGCAGTTGCAGCTCCCTAATGGTGGCACGGTGAATGCCGGTAATATGTTACTGCTAGACCCTCAGGAGCCGTTGCAGTTGCGTGCGGCTGATACCAGCGCTGGCATGCTGTTGTTAGCGGGCAATGCCATTGGTGAAAAAGTGGTACAGATGGGGCCGTTTGTGATGAATACCCAAGCAGAAATCATGCAGGCCATCAACGATTATCAGAGTGGTCAGTTTGGTGAAATCGTGTGATGACTAAAGTAACAAGACCGGAATTTCTGGTCTTGTTACTCCGGTTACGGCTAGCTTTGCAGAATTTGCAGTGGCAATCCTAGCATGTCATCACCGCTGCCTGCTAAATGCCAAATAACGCCAACCAGCGCAATCACGGTAACTAGATACCAAGTGGCCGAGACAATCTGGCCATAGCGATCCAGCGGGATCAAATGGCTGTTGAGCCGTTGTTTCCACTCAGCAATGATCTCCAATCCACCAATGGCTAGCAGGAATCCCAGTAGCGTCAGCCCCAAACGGTAACTGAGGTAAACGCCTAGCACTAGGCCCGCACAACAGATCAGTAAACCAATGATGCGATTTTGGGAAAAACTGATGCTCTTGATGGCATGACCCCCATCAAGCGGCAGCACGGGTAACAGGTTGAACAGGTTTAGCAATGCGTTGAAACCTGCCAACGCTGCAAAAAATGGATTGGCGGTCAGGTGATAGACCACCAGCGCTGCCAGTGACAGTAACAAGCCGAAAAATGGCCCCATCAGCGAAATGACCACATCTTGCCAGCGGGTGTTGATCTTATCATCTGATAATGCCAGCCCCCATGAAGGGGATAAGGTAGATGCCCTTGGTTTTCATCCCAAAGTATTTCATTGCCCGGATATGGCCATACTCGTGAAACATCAGGCATGCCAGCAGCGCCAGGGCAAATTGGAACGAGAATAACCAGGAATATGCCGCAATGCTGGCGCCTGCCAGCACCACTTTAATCACCTTGGCACTTTTGAACAGCTTAAATAACAATGACAGCAGACCCAAGGTGCCGGGTTTGGTGGCTTTAGCCTGTGGCGGTGGCGTTTGGCGCTCCATATCTTTTTCTGTACGACGGCCTTCGGCACAGATGTTATCGTCAACTTGCAATCGGTAATCCAGCACAAAGGGTTGCCAGCGTACATCTGTTTCAAGACGCACTTCTAAAGGCTGGGGTTTACCTTGCTGATGCAGTTGAAATACATGGACTTTTAACCCTTCACTGTCGCTGCTCGCTGCCTTTTGTGAAACCAGTTGGTCATCCCAAAAAAGTTGCTGCCAACCCGCCAGAGAACCTTCCAAGCGTAGTGGTTTCCCGAGGCATTCAATATTTAATAATTCCATGACATTCCGTCATCCGATAACTTGAGGGCGATTATGCACATTGATGCGCCAGAACAGAAGTGTTTACCGTAGCGATTTGACGAATTGCAGCGCTTCGGCAATAGAACTGAGCTGTAGTTTGCTGATGCAGCAGTTGCCGTCAACCACTGCATGCGCTTGTATTAGTTGCTGTAATTCATGCAATTGGATAGTGCCGGACATGTGCCATTGCGGTTGTTTATGGTGGAATGTCAGCACCCAGATTGTTCCCGTACTATCGAGTAATCTGTCCCCGGGGTTAAGCAAATAAGCCGCGGTCAGTTGCTGCGCCCAGGCTTGTTTATTCTCCAGATAAAGCAACTCATCAACGCCTTGCTGCTGCAATAGTGCCGGCCAGTGGGGCGCTGATGTTACTTCAGTTGCTTCAATTGCGGTTACTGTAGTCAAAGGTAATTTCAGCCCCTTGATTTTCCACAATACAGGGCCCATGTTCCCGCTGGGTTTTGTGTTGTGTGCCACCAATGTGGATCTCCACGTTGGCGTACATGTGGCGTTTCACTTCGATGTGATTGCGATGATAATAACTGTCACTGTCGGCGCGCATGAGTTCGGCTTCAGTTTCTTCCCGTTTCAATTCCGTCTCAATGGTGTGTTTCTGCTCCAACATCATTTTGACCTGTTCGACCATCACGGCGTCTTGTTGCCATTCCGCTTTCGGGGGCAGTTTTCTGAGACGTGATTCCATGTCCAGCTTGGCAACTACCAGTTGGCGGATACTTTCATCCAGTTCCTTGAGTTTCAGTTTCAGCTCGTCCAATCGCATGGCACAGTAGAGCTCAGTCTTGGTATCGGCGGTTGCGCCAATAGTCACCGCCTGAATACCCTGTTCGGCCTTAACCCAACCACCGACCAGATCGCCTCGGCGGCCACTGCTGTCGCTGACCATAAGTTTGGTATCGGTCATGGTATGACTGTGCAATAGCTGTTTGGTTATCAACACATCGCCGGTACATTCTAGATGTGAATATTGGACGAATTGCGCAGAGATCTGCCCTTTAGCATGCAGATGGGTTGAAACGTCATTGCCACCCAACTGACGCCCTAGCACCCCTTTACTGACAGTGATATCACCATCCGCTTCAAGATAAGCTGATTCCACAAAGCCCATGACGGTGATGTCACCAGAACTGCGTACTCGCATGCCTTCACAAACATCGCCACTGATCAGTACGCTGCCTTTGAAATCCACGTTGCCATAGCCAACATCGACATCTTTGATTTGTAGAACATCATCAACTTGCATACCGCCACGGAATTCCACCGGTTGCCCGGCTGTTGCTGCCAGTAGCATATTGGGGTTGGTGGGCGAGATTTCGGTGCCGGCACCGGCTTTGAGTTCAATATCTTTACCGGCTTTGGCCGGAATGACTTCACCGTTGACGTTATAACCGTTAGTGCCATCGGTGGCCGGTGTTTTCACCATCAACAGATCTTTGGGACGAACCATGACGACAGACCCTAGATTGCGCATGTCTACGGTGCCATCTTCCCGCTCTTGCGGCTGTAGTAGGCGTTCCCTCGCAAGGGGAACTTTGCGTTCAAGTTTGGCGTGGGTGCCATTCATGGCCGATTTGCCAACGGCGATGATGCCCTCGACTCTCTCGCCCGGTTGCAACTTGTCAGCAGCATGTAACAGCGCTTCAATTTTCTGTTTCGACAGCCCCATACAGATGTTCTGCTGCTTCAGTTGCTGCAAAACCTCTGGCAAGGTAACGGCCTTGCCACCCCAAGGTGCCACGAGCGTCATGCTGGCGTGCATTTTATCTTTGGTGGTTTCTAGGGTGACTTGACCATCGCGGCGTTCGGCAATGCGAAAGAAAAGTTCATGACTCCCTTCGTCCTTGCCCGAGAGGTTATTGACATCTTTAACTGCCGTTTTGAGTGCTTGTTCAAGCGGCAATAATGCAGCAAATTCCGGCAACTTCAGTAGTTGCCGCACGGCTTCCTCGGTGATAGGTCCGTGACTTTGGGGGACAATCCTTAACTCAGCGAACTGACTGTCGCTGCTTAAGTGGAGCAGTTCTGGCGTCAGCATGATGTTATCCAGGGTAAATTCATTATAGTTTTACGTGATCCTGACCGAGTATATCAACACTTTACTGGACGACGAACCCTTTTACTTACAAACAGCTAACCCTCTATTAATTCTGCTGTCAATGTCGCAAACTGCGGTATTTTTGCTCAGTTGTGGTTGCTGTACACCTTGTATTTATTGGTCTCGGCAATGATATTGACCTCCCCAAAATAGCGGGCGATGGCGTCAGCATAAGGCAAATGACGGTTTGCGACTATTTGCCATAGCCCACCGGATTTGAGTCGCTGCTGGCTGTCTGCCACAAAGCGGGTGGCAATATCCGTGGTGCTGTTGAGTCCGTCATGGAACGGTGGATTGGAGATAATTGCAGTAAACTCTCCTCAACCTGGGCTAATCCATCAGATGGATATACGCGGGCGGTGAGGCCATTGGCGGCAAGGGTGCGTTCACAAGCCAGCAATGCTAGGGCATTGATATCGACACATTCCAGCTGCAATTGTGGGTTTTGCTGCAATAATGCCGCGCTGATCACCCCGGCACCACAGCCAAAATCCAACACGCGGCCATTGAGCGGCGGCAGATGTTGTAATAGCAATTCAGTGCCTTGATCCAGTTGTTTTTCACTGAACACGCCGACCATATTACAGATGGTCAAATTGCCGTTGGCGGTAGTGAGTTGATAGTGGCTGAAGAAAGGTTCAAGGTCTATTTGTGCGGGGATGGCGTTACGTTCGGCAGTATATAGTAAGCAATGGCGTGCGTTATCACGTTTGCGCGCAAGCTCAAACCAAGCACTATGTTGCTTATCGAAAGAACGGATCCCGCCCTTGTTTTCGCCGATGACTAATACCTGCCCACCTTCTCTGAGATAAACCGCGGCCAGTTGCAGCAAATATCCCATCAATGCTTTAGCTTTGGGATAGTAGATCACCACAGTATCAAAGAGGTCTGGCTGTGGCAGTTGATGACCAAAATAGCTAGTCACTTTGGGGTGGCTGGCTGCCTTGAGTGCTAGGTAATGATTAAAATCCAGCGCCAGTGTGGTCACTGAATCGCCATGTGCTTGCAACTCGACAGCGCCCAGGTCATTTTCATGGTTGAGCAAGAGTAGCTTACCGTGGATATATTCACTGTTACGTAATAGTAGTTGCGATGGGGCGGTCAGCACTGACAGAGTCCTGTTTTGATTGCAAGGCGGCTATTATGCCAAAGCGCTATCTCGATGGGAATGTGATAGCAACAGAGCCGCCAATGGCAGCTCTGTTAACAACACTTGATGACTAATGGCCGTTGATGGCCGTGTCGGCTTGCGCGGGAATGGTAGGCGCTGGGGCGGCTTGCGCGGGAACGGTGGTAGGTGCTGGGGCGGCTTGCGGCACCGGAACAGTGGTCGCCGTAGCCTTTTTGGGTTTCGGCAGTAAGCTAATCAGCTTATTGGCGATGTCAGTATTATCCTGATTTCCAATGAATAGCTCGGCACCGGGGCCAGTGGCAAATACCTGTACGTCAACGCCGGTATGACCGCCAGTGGTCCAGCCGGTGTTCGAGCGCAGGTCTATCTCATGTTTTATGGCGTGTGCCAGCACTTCTTTCCCTTGCATCCTGGCATGCTCAAAACGCGTTTTGAGATCATCATCCAGGGTAAATCCTAAGCCATCGGCCAGCAGTTGTGGCCAGTTGTCATCAGCCAAGGCTTTGGCTGCCAGCGTCTCGGGACTGGCCTTCACCGCTCTAATGACTTCTGGATACCAAGCGTATTTGCCATCACGCCCAATCGACATGCCACCGGTATTGTGATCTGCGGTGACAACCATCAGCGTGTCAGGATGACTGCGAACGTATTGCTCAACCGCTTCAACCGCATGGGCAAATTCGTCCA